>CAWJFY010000001.1:0-62755 GCA_963842295.1 uncultured Actinomycetota bacterium
GCCGGGTATGCTCCCGCTTCACCAGACCACCCACCCCCGATGGACGCCCAGAGCCGGCGTCAAGAGCAACGATGGAGCATGGGTGCGAGAACTCGAGACGCCTGACGAACGGCACGATCCGGCCGGTGCGGACCGCGCGACGACCGATCATTGGAGCGGGTCCCGGCACGTGGTGCAGGTACGGCCCCACGTATGGAACTGGCTCGCGCCCCGGGTCGGCGGCGGCTCCGTTCTCGAGATCGGACCCGGGCTCCGACCCACCGCCCCCGTGGGCACCTCGACCTTCGTCGATGCATCGACCCACGCTCTCAGTCGTCTGGCTGCGCACGGCGGCCGTGTCGTTCCCGCGGACGAGAAGCTCCCCTTCCCCGACGGATCCTTCGACGCCGTCCTCGCCTTCGAGGTCGTCGAACACGTCGAAGACGACACCGGCCTCCTCGGCGAGATCGCCCGTGTCACCCGCGCCGGTGGCATGCTGATCTTGTCGACACCCATCCACGCGTCCATGTGGTCTCCGCTCGACGACGCGTGCCATCACGTCCGCCGCGACGAGCCCGAGGTCCTGTTCCGGAAGGTCCGCGATGCCGGCTTCGAGATCGGCGGTTTCACGTGGGCTCCTGCCGGCCCTCGACGGCTCACGAGGATCAGGGCGCGTGCTCTCAGGTCGAACCGTCGGCTATCGACGGCCTTCGTCCAAACGTTGATCTTTCCCTTCCACGCTGCGTACCAGCGGATGTTCGCGAGGCTCCGTTGGAGGTCGCCTGCGGACCCGGTGCCCCGCGAGGCCGATGACGTGATGCTCTGGGCGACGCGAGGCGCGAGCCGATCGCCAGACTGATGGCAAAGGGGAGGCGCGAGGATGCGGTCGGACCCGGAGGGCCGTTCCGCCCTCCGGGTCCGACCGCGATCACTCCTGACTAGCGGTAGTACCGCCCGTAGTACCCACCGAGCTCATCCTGATACGTGGGATCGATCCCACGCTCGGGGTCGAACTCGGGAGCGTTCTTGATCTCCTCCTTGGTTCGATCGACGTACACGACCCGGTTGTCGAGGTCGATCCGCTCGATCGTCTGGGCCGGCAGGATGACCTTCCGACCGAAGATCCACGGGCCCGTGTCCACCACGATGTGACTCTTGCCGGCATCGGCGGTCGACTCATCGACCTTCCCGATGCTTCCGTCAACCGCTTCGACCTTGAAGCCGGTGAGGTCGACGGCCGGTTCGAGCACCACCGTGGTGCGATACGTCCACATCTCCAACATGGGTCCACCTCCCTGGGATGCACGGCCGTCGGTTGCGATCGGCCGTTACTTCGCCGCTACCCGGGACGCCATCGAGCGAAACCTGGACCGGGCGGGTTCGGAGCATGCTGCTTCGGGTACGAGATGAGGGACGCTGGGAAGGAGGGTGTCTCGAGTCGATGGCCGGACCGTGGAAGATCCTTCCGATCGGCCGAGCGACCGCGGCTTGGTGGGCATGGAAGAACCGCCGAGAACTCGGCCGTTGGGCCGGCTTCGTATGGCGTGCCGTGCCGCCGTCCACGGCCGGCCGCGACGACGTGCTGGCGGAGGGCCGCCTCCGGGCGGCGCTGGCGAAGGATCCCCGAACCCGGGGCGTCCCCTCGCTCGCCGTCCGTGTGGCGAACGGGACTGCGTTCCTGGAGGGGTACCTCGCGCCCGAGCTGCACGACCTCGTCGCCTCGATCGCCCAGAAGACGAAAGGCGTTCATAGGGTGGAATGCAGCATCCGCGACAAAGGGGCGCGCCGCACTCCGATGTCGCATGCGCACACGATCCCGGTTGCCGCGATCCCGCCGCGGCCGGCCTAGCTACTCCTCCGCCAGGTCGACCTCTCGATCCATCGCGTCCGGAGGCACCGTCCCGACCGTGCCACGCCGGATCGCACGGAGATAGAGCCGACCACATGGCGAGCCGCCAGATGGTCCCCGCTCGCCAGCGGGCCATGGTGGATCAGGGCGCCTCCACGGGAGCACCCAGGGGCATCCAGCATTCGAGGACCGAACCTTCGCTGGGTCGGCTCTCGATGCGGCACCAGCCGCCGGCGAGCTCGGCCCGTTCGGTGACGGTGGCGAGCCCGAGGTGACCGGGGAGAGGCGTCTCGGCCGGATCGAAGCCTTCGCCGTCATCCACGATCCTCAGGAGAAGCCCCCCCTCCACGGACGACAGCCGGACCTCGACGTGGGTGGCGTTCGCGTGCTTCCGGACGTTGGCCACCGCCTCCTGGGCGATCCGATAGAACGCGACACGAGCTTCGGGGACGGGCTCATGGTCGAGCTCGTCGATCACTTCCCACGTCCAGCCGGTTTCCGTGGCGGCATGCTCCAGGTACATCCCGATCGCCGGGGTAAGCCCCTCGAGATCGAGCGTCACGGGTCGCAGCTCGAAGAGGAGGTTCCTGAGCCGGTCGATCGCGGAACGGAGCTCCTCTGCGAGCTCCCTGAGCTCGAACGCGTCGACGCGTTCGGGACGATCGAGCAGCAGCTGGAGACGCATGTCCACGGCGCTCATGACCTGGATCGGGTCGTCGTGGATGTCGGCGGCGATCCTTCGACGCTCCTCCTCCTGGGCGGTCTCGAGCAGCTGCGCCAGGTCGCGTCGCTGCGCCACCATCCGCTGCACGTCCTCGAGACTCGCTCGGAGCTTGTCCTCGGCCTGCTTCTGCGCGGTGATGTCCACCATCACACCTCGCCAGTACAGGACGGTGCCGTCCTCGGCCGGGACGGGAACGGCCTCGTCGCGGATCCATACCTCCCGCCCGTCTTTCGCGCGGATCCGATAGTCGCTCAGGAATCGTTCTCCCTTGACGTTGGAGGCTCTGTGCTCTCGGACCACGCGCTCCCGATCGCCCGGGTGGAGGGAGCGGACCCATAGCTCCGCGTCGCGCATCCATTCCTCGACGCTGTAGCCGAGCAGCCCGACGATCTGCGGACTCGTGTAGAGGTTGGTGGAGAGCTCGTCCGGCCGATCGATGTAGAGGATCGCCGGCGCGCCCTCGACGAGCGCGCGGTAGGCGTCCGGGTGCAGCTCCTGGCCGGGCCATCCCTTCATCGGTCACACCCGCGAGATGATCGTCGCGAGCAGCGCGATGCGCGGGACGATGCTCGTGAGATCCACCCACTCGGCCGGCCCGTGATCGTCGCCCCCGACGGGCCCGAGGCCGTCGATCGTCGGCGTCCCGGCCGAGCTCGTGGTGTTCGCGTCGGAGGCGCCGCCGGTCGCAGCGTCCCGCAGCTCGAACCCGAGCTCCGAGGCGGCGCCGACGGCGATGTCCACCAGTCGCCGCGCTCCTTCACGTTTCTCCATCGGACGATGCCAGCCGTGCGTATCGATCGTGATCCTCACGTCCGGAACAGTGACGTCGGCGCAGATCCGGGCCACCTCTGCCTCGGCCTCCTCCAACGTGACCAGCTCGGGCGAGCGGAGGTCGACCTGGAGCTCACACCGTTCGGCAACGACGTTCGAACGAGTACCTCCCCGAACCACCCCGACGTTGGATGTCACGCCCGGCCAGCGACCGTTGAGACCCTGCAGGGCGAGGATCGTGTGTGCCGCTTGCAGGACGGCGTTGCGCCCCTTCTCGGGCTCCACACCGGCGTGTGCGGCTCGACCCGCGATCTCGATCGTGAAGTCCGTGATCCCTTTCCGCGACGAGACGATGTCGCCGTTCTCCCGGGCGCCCTCGAGCACCAACGCGGCATCGTGCGCCGTCGCGAGCTCCCGGATGATCGGTCCGGAGTACGGCGACCCGATCTCCTCGTCAGGGTTGCAGACGTACGTGATCGTGCCGAAGCCGTCGAAACCCACGTCCTGCAGGACGTGCGTCGCGAAGAAGCCTCCGAGGAGACCCGCCTTCATGTCGGACACGCCGGGGCCGCGCGCGATGTCGCCGTCGACGATGAACGGGCGCTCGGCCGCCGTGCCGTCGTCGAAGACGGTATCCATGTGCCCAACCAGCAGGACGTTCGGTCCGCCCGCCCCTCGGAGCCTGCCGATGAGGAGGTCACCGAGCCTCGGTTCGCCGTCGTGAGGGCGCCGCTCGACCTCCCACCCGTGATCCAGGAAGCGGCGCTCGCACATGTCGGCGATCGTATTCACGCCTTGGGGCGAGTAGGAACCGCAGTCGACGTTGACCATCGTCTCGAGCGTTTCGAGGAACTCGGGGTAGCGGGCTTCTGTGCGGTCGCGAAGGGCCTGGGCATCCATCGGTGAAGCCGACGCTAGCATGAGCCGCTCGCAGCCGAAGGGAGAGAGTGTGTCGCGGAAGGGGACCGGGGCGGTGGTGGACGAGGCCGGGTCCGGCGTCCACATCGAGGAGCTGCGGATCGATCCTCCAGGTCGCGATGAGGTGCTGGTTCGAATGGTGGCGAGCGGCGTCTGCCACTCGGATCTCTGGGCGATCGAGCACGGGAACTGGGGCGCTCCGTTCCCGATGCTGCTTGGTCACGAGGGAGCGGGCATCGTCGAGGAGGTGGGCGACGGGGTTCGGTCCCCCGCCGTCGGCGATCCGGTCGTGCTGGCCTGGGCGGTGCCGTGCGGATCATGTGCTCCCTGCCGGCGCGGCGTCCCGCGACGATGCTCCCATGCGTGGGTGCAGCCTCCGCGCGTCCACCGGGCGCGGGATGCCGCGCCACTCGCGGGAACGCTCTCGCTCGGCACCCTCGCGACGCACACCGTCGTGCACGCCGCGCAAGCGATCCCGATGCCGGACGACCTGCCGCTGCGGAGCGGATGCCTCCTCGGCTGCGGCGTCTCCACCGGGGTGGGCGCGGCGACCCAGACGGCGAAGGTGTGGCCCGGCTCCCGCGTGGCGGTGATCGGGCTCGGCGGGATCGGCCTGGCCGCGCTCCAGGGGGCGCGGATCGCCGGCGCCGAGCGGCTGATCGCCGTGGACCTCGCCGCTCCCAAGCTCGAGTGGGCGAAGCGATTCGGAGCGACGGACACCGTCGATGCCTCGGGCGTCGACGCCGTCGCGGCGGTTCGCGAGCTCACGAAGGGCGACGGCGTCGACTTCGCCTTCGAGGCCACCGGCGTGCCGGAGGTCGTGTCGCAGGCCGTCGCGATGCTCGACTACGCTGGGATCGCTGTCGCGATCGGGGTCCCGCCGATCCCCGCACACGTCACCCTCGAGTGGAACGGGACCGAGGACGCCGCCTACCCGCGCAAGACGTCGCTGCTCATCACCGATGGTGGCGATCCGATCCCCTCGGAGGACTTCCCCGAGATGGCGGGATGGGCACTCGACGGACGACTGGACCTCGATGGCATGGTCAGCAGGGAGGTCGGCCTCGACGATCTCGACGAAGCCTTCCGCGCCATGCTCGCCGGCGAGGTGATCCGCTCCGTCGTGGTGTTCGACGCATGACCGAGACGATCACGAGCGTTGTCCGCGGCGACCTGAACAGCTGGTGGCGCTTCGGGATCCCACTCGTGCTTCCGATCGAGCGGGCGCTTTTCCGCGTCCGGGTCGGGGGGATCCACCACGTTCCCTTGGCGGGGCCGGCGATCCTCGCGTTCGTTCACATCAGCGTGCTGGACGGGCCGTGCCTGGCCATCGAAGTCGCATGGCGCCGCCGGCGGGCGGTGCGCTTCCTCGTCGCTGCCGAGGCGTTCGATCATCCGGTGAACGGATGGTTCCTCCGCAGGTTCCGCCAGATCCCCATCCGTCGTGGACGAGGCGATGCCGGTGCTCTGGACGAGGCGACCGCGACGATCCGACGCGGGGCGCTCGCTGCGATCGCGCCGGAAGGAGCCGTGAACCCGAGCCCGGGCGAGCTCCAGCGGATCCGAAGCGGGATCGCCCGCATCGCCTTGCCGACCGGCGCCCCGGTGATCCCGGTCGGGATCTGGGGCACGCACGGTCGCTGGTCCAAGTCGGGTCGTCACTGGGGTCGTCCGTGGCGCCCGCGTCTCGGCCTGGCCTTCGGAGAGCCGATCGAGCCGACGGGCGACGTTTCCCGGCCGGAGGACATCGACTCCTTCCTCGAGCGCGTATCGGAAGGGCTGGAGCGGCAGCTCTCAGCGGCGCGCATATTGGCGGGCGATCCCCAGCCCGGTTAGGCCTCACGCGTCGCGGGTACTCACGAAGATGACGGAGGTGGTCATCGATGATGAGTCCCTGGGCATACCCGGAGAATCGCTACTACTACGAGTGGTACGCCGATGAGCAGACCCACGAGAGATCGGACGGCGAGATCAAGCAGGATCTCCTCGACCAGATCAGAACGGGTCCGTACGAGGATCAATACGACATCGAGGTCGACGTGAAGAAAGGCGTCGTGATCCTCACCGGCACGGCGAAGACCACGGTGGCCAAGCGGGCCGCCGGCGACGACGCTTGGGACACGCGTGGCGTCACGGACGTGAGCAACCAGATCCAGGTCAAGAGCGCAGTCCCGGTCGCCTGACGACCGGACTGCGCTCCAAGACGAAGGGCGGGCTCCCGAGGGGGCCCGCCCTTGTCCTACTTCCGAACCAGCCCCAGGCGGCCTAGCCGCCCAGTGCGACGCCGGTGATCAGGTTCGAGTCGCGGAGCTTCCGCAGCGCCTCACGCTCGATCAGGCGAACCCGCTCGCCCGAGAGTCCCAGCACCTTCCCGGTCTCCCGCAGCGAGAGCGGCTGCCCGTTCTCGAGTCCGTAACGGAGCGCCACCACGTGCCGCTCGCGCTCGTCGAGCACCTTGTCGACCGCTCCGCCGATCTCCTCGCGGAGCAGCTGGTCCTCGACCTCTGCGAAGCCCGCCTCGGAATCGATCTCCTCGATCAGGTCTCCGAGCTCGGTGTCCTCGCCCACCGGCGACTGGAGGGACAGCGGCTCGCGCCGGCCCATCTCCGTGAGGTCGTCGATCTCGTCGACCGTGGTGTCGAGAGCCTTCGCCAGCTCCTCGCGCGAGGGCTCACGGCCCATCGACTGCGCGAACTGGAACCGCGTGCGGTTGAGCTTCCGCAGCCGGTCGTGGATGTGGACCGGCAGCCGGATCGAACGTGAGCGGTCGGCGATCGCCCGGGTGATGCCCTGGCGGATCCACCATGTCGCGTAGGTCGAGAACTTGAACCCCCGGCGCCAGTCGAACAGCTCGACGGCTCGCATGAGGCCGATGTTCCCCTCCTGGATCAGGTCGAGGAGAGGCAGCCCCTGGCCCTGGTACTTCCGTGCCACGGAGACCACCAGCCGGAGGTTCGCCATGATGAAACGCTGCCGCGCGGCCTCCGCCGTCCGCATGTCGCGGCGGGCCTTCGCGATGCTCTTCTCCGACCGGAGACGGCCGGCACGGAGGCGGTCCTCCGCCTCCTTGCCCGCCTCGATCGTCATGGCGAGCTCGACCTCTTCCTCCTTGGTGAGCAGCGGCTCTCGAGCCGCCGCCTCGAGGTAGAGGCGCAGGTCGTCAGCGTCGTCGGTCCCAAGGGGACGCGCCGGCTCAGGCACTTCGTATCACGCTCCTCCCCAGGTGCCGCCCGCTCCGCAGGGGCCGTACCCGGGCTCTCGGTTGTCCGACCGCACGACCACGTAGGCAAACCTAACTAGGCGTTTCCCCTGGTCGCTCGATCCCATGGTAGGGGCACCTTCCATCTCTGTAAAGCCGAACCCGTGTGGCGGTCCTGTGAAAAAAGACTGCCGCGCACAGATTGCCACGCCATCCAGACGTGGATACCCGCATGTGGAAACAACAAACACCCTCCGGGCATTTCCGACTTTCGGCCTCGCCCTGACCCGTGGTCAGTCTCCTGCGAGCGATCTCGTTGCTGCTGGCACGGCCCGGCCCTCGCTCCAGGTCCGCAGACGCGCGATGTCCTCGGCTCTCGTGCGAGACAGGGGTGCGGTGTGCTCGGCCTCGTCCTGGAGGAACGCGTCGTCCAACTCTTCCTCGGCGGCGAAGGCCCGGTAGAGGGCTCCGACGACGACCCCTTCCAACTCGGCCCCGGAGAAACCGCCCGTCCGGGTCACCAGCTCGGCGAGATCGAAGGACGCGGGATCGCGACGGCGGCGCTCGAGATGCAAGCGCAGGATCGCCTCCCGTTCGACCGGATCAGGGAGGTCGACGAAGAAGACCTCGTCGAACCGGCCTCGCCGCAGGAGCTCCGGCGGCAAGCTCTCGACGTCATTGCAGGTGGCGACCAGGAACACCTGACCATGTCGCTCCTGCAGCCAGCGGAGGAAGCCCCCCAGCACTCGCTGCCCCACTCCTCCGTCCCTCGCCGACGCGGACGCCGCGAACCCCTTCTCGATCTCATCCACCCAGACCACGACCGGGGCCATCGATCCGATCGCGAGGAGAGCCCGGCGGAGCCGCTCCTCGGACTCCCCGACGAACGACCCGAAGATCGCCCCTGGGTCCAGGGACACCAGCGGCATCCCCCAGGATCGGGCGAGCGTCCTGGCGACCAGCGACTTCCCGCAGCCCGGAACGCCGAGCAAGAGCACTCCCCGCGGAGCGTCCAGCCCGTACTCCTTCGCCTCGACGCTGAACCCACGGCCCCGCACCGCGAGCCAGTCCTTCAGTCGGTCGAGCCCTCCCACCCGGTCGAGACCGCCCTCTTCCGTCGGCACCAGCGAGAGGATCCCGTCTTCGGCGAGAAGACTCGCTTTCGCCTCCCGCATCTGGGGCAAGTCATCGACGTCCAGGCGGCCGTCATCGAGCGCCGCCCGAAGGATCAGTCGCTGCGCTTCCAGCAGCGAAAGACCCCGGAGACCTTCCTCCAGCTCTCTGACCCGTTCGGCGGGAAGATCGACCTTCGCGAAGTCCCGAACCCGGAGCTCCTCCATCGTCTCGGCTACGAGTCGCTGCAACTCCGCGCGCGACGGCGGCGCGAGTTTCCACAGGAGCGCCAGTCCCTTCAGTTCGTCGGGGACCGAGATCGTCGGCCCCGTGAGCACGACGGTCTGCTCCGGTGTCGCCTCGAGCGCCCGTTCCTTGATCGCGCGGACGCTCGTGTGTTCCTCGAGCACGGGCTCGGCGTCGTGGAACACGAAGACGCCCGGACCACGGATCTCCGCGATGAAGCCCATCGCGGTGGCAACCGTCTGCGTGTTCGCCTGCGGTCCAAGGCCGTCGCGCGAGAGCCCCCGAGTGGACGACCACGTCCACAGAGGGAGATCGGTCCCGGCTGCCTCTCTGAGATAGGTCATGAACCGCGCCTCGTCGTCCACCCTCGCAAGGATCAAGGGATGCCGGGAAACGAGCAGCAGTCGGAGATCGCCCGCGGCGTCCATGAGGCGAATCATCGCAGGGGACTACGCTTCGCCCGTGGACCTCCCGGACCTCAGGACGGCCGACCTGGATGGGCCGGTCGCCTACCGGGGGTGGGAAGGGCCCTCCGACACGGCCTTCGTGCTCATCCACGGACTCGGCGCATCCCATCTCTCCTGGATCCAGGTGGCCGATGGGCTCTCCGGGTTGGGACGCGTGTTCGCGATCGACCTCCCGGGGTTCGGGGCATCCGCCCTCGCCGGACGAGGCGCAGGCCTGATGGATCAGCGCCGGACGGTGTCTCGGTTCATCGACTGGATCGGCGTCGACAGGGTGGTGCTCGGTGGAAGCTCGATGGGGGGCGCCCTTTCGATCCTGCAGGCCGCGGTCGAGCCCTCCTCCGTGGATGGGATCGTGCTCACGAGCAGCGTCTTCCCGTGGAGGTTCGGCGGGATCCCCCATCCGCTGATCCTGGCGTCGTTCGGGATCTACGCGACCCCAGGGCTGGGTGAGCGTCTCGTGTCGTGGCGACTTCGCGAGATGGATCCCGAGCAGATGCTGCGCATCAGCCTGCGGGTCCTCACCGCGGATCCCTCGTCGATCCCCGAAGACGTCGTGGGACTGTTGGTCGACCTCGCGCGAGAGCGGAAGGACGATCCCGACCTGGCGACGTCGTTCCTCGAAGCGGCGCGCTCGATGATGCGGCTCGGGCGACGCCCCGAGGTTTCCCGAAGAGCGCTCGAGAACGTCACGTGTCCGGTCCTGGTGTTGCACGGTGGTCGGGACCGGCTGGTTCCCGTGAGGTTCGCGGAGGCGGAATTGGCTCGGCACCCCCGATGGCGAGGGAGGTTCTTCCAAGATCTCGGTCACATCCCGCAGATGGAGGCGCCCGGGAGATGGCTGGCCGAGGTCGCCGATTGGTTCGCCGACACGTTCGACTAGGTTCCCGCAGCGCTCGCCAGGTCGTCGACCGCAGACTCGATCCCTCGGGCCAGCACGTCGATATCGGGGACGCGATCCCAGTCGGCCGTGAGGCCGAACGCCATCGTGCCGGCGGCCGACGTGCACGCTACTGAGAGCCCGCAATCCTCCTTCAGGTTCATGGCCGGGTAGCTCGCCTCCAGAGGCGCACCGGCCAGGTAGAGCGGCACCTGCGGCGCCGGGATGTTCGAGACGACGAGGTTGTACCAGCGTGCTTGGGCGACCAGGCGCGCCGCCGTCGCGTGGAGCGCCGGCGGCGCGTAGGCGCCGAGACCGATGATCGTGTCCGCGCCGACCGCCATGCCCGAGTCTTTGATCCTGGCGGTGGCGGCGCGGACGCGCCGCAGGCGTGTCCGCGCCGCCATCCTCCCCACCGGCACGTCCACGAAGACGGGCGCGACTCGGTTCCCGATGTCGCCGCTGTCGCCCGGCGACCGGACCGACACCGGCACCATCGCGCGCAGCGTCCTGCCCTTCGACGGCTCACCTCGCTCCTCCAACAGCGCGTGCACGCCCCCCGCGACCGCGGTCAACACGACGTCGTTCACGGTTCCTCCGAGCTCGTGCTTGATCGCCCGGAAGACCCCGAATGGCCGTTCGGCGGTCGCGAAGCGGCGGTTGGGGCCGACCTTCCCGTCGAAGGGCCCGCGAGGCGGCGTGCCCATCCCCGCCACGGTGCGAAAAGCGTCGGCGGTGGCGGTGAGGGTCTGCGCGAGGAGCCGCGGCTGCCGGGCGACGTGGGTGAGGCCCTGGAGCGGGTGCAGGACCACCTCCTCGACGGCGTCTCGGATCAGGTCTTGCGTGGCTGGCGCGTCCTCAGGTGACCAGGCCCCGTCGGGTGCACCTGGCGGTACGTCCGGCGCGAGGTCGAACAACGCCGACGCGATCAGCATCCCACCGATCCCATCCGCCATGGCGTGGTGGAGCTTCAGAAGGATCGCCGTTCGGTCTGACGCCAGGTCCTCGAAGACATAGAGCTCCCACAGGGGCTTCGTGCGATCGAGGGGCCGGGACAGAACCCGCCCGACCGCGCGTTCCAGCTCGAAACGTCCGCCCGGCGATGGCACGGAGGCGCGCCGGAGATGGAAATCCAGATCGAACCGGTCGTCGTCGATCCACACGGGCCTCGAGATGTTGCCGGGCACCGCAAGCAGCTTCCGTCGGAGCCGTGGTGCCAGCTGGAGCCGAGCATCCACGACGCGCTCCACGTCGTCGTAGGTGAGGCGGGAACCGTCCTCACGGGGCCCGAAGATGGACAACCCGGCGACATGCATGTGCACACCGGGTTTCTCCATGTAGAGGAAGCTCGCGTCGAGCGCCGTCAATCGCTCCGCAGGCATGTACCCATGCTAGGGTCCGGCGCGATGCGCCGCCTCGCCACCGGCCATCGGCGCTCGTGAAGGCCCGGACGCGACCGTGGACGACCGGCTGATCAGTCCTCGAGCTGGATCCGCATCCGCTTGAAGGCTTTTCCCTTCGACTCCGTCTTGACGACGGTGACGTGACCCACCTCACCGGTAGCCTTCACGTGCGTCCCGCCGTCCGCCTGCTTGTCGATCCCTTCGATGTCGATCACGCGGATGGGATCGACGAACTCCGGGATCAGGCTCACCTTCGTTCGGATCAGGTCGGGGTCCGCCAGCGCTTCAGCGCGGGGAAGGAAGCTGACGTGCACCGGGCGGTTCCTGTTGAGCTCCTCGTTGAGCTTCGCCTCGACCTCCTTGCCGAGCTCCTGACTCATCTCGTCGAGCTCGAAGTCCATCCGGGCCGAGCCGGTGTCGTCCATGTTCCCGCCGGTCACCTTCGCTCCGTAGTCGCGGAAGATCACGCCGGAGAGCGAGTGCAGCGCCGTATGCGTGCGCATCAGCCGGTGGCGGCGGCTCCAATCGATCTCGGCGGTGACCGAGTGACCGACGAGGGGCGCGTCTCCCTCCACCTGATGGACGATGTCTCCTCCGACCTTCACCGTGTCGGTGACACGGGCGAAACCGCTCTCCCACCGGAGGGTCCCGGTGTCGCCTGGCTGCCCGCCGCCGCGCGCGTAGAACACGGTCTTGTCGAGGATCACACCCTCGTCGCGAACGTCGACGACGGTGGCCTCACAGCTGGTCAGGTACGCGTCTTCGGCGAAGAGCTGCTCGGTCATGGTCCCGAAGGTACTAGACGTCCGGTTCCCGGACGCGAGTGGTCCGGACGAGGGTCGCGATGATCGCACCGCCGAGGATGAGGACGCCGCCGATCGCGGTCGGCGCGGTGATCGGCTCGTCGAGGAAGAACGCGGCGAGCACCGCGACACCGAGCGGCTCCATCACACCGATGATCGCGTTGCGGACCGCGCCCACGAGCTGGAGCCCGCCGAGCATCGCGGCGAACGCACCGGCCGAGAAGACAGCCATGCCGAGAAGGAACGGCCACGACGACGCGTCGGGAAGGTCGCTGGCGTCGAACACGAGGGCGAAAACGACATTGGAGGTCGCGGCACCTGCGCCCAGCCAGGCCGCCGCCGTCACCGGGTCCGTCGTCTTGATCGTCCGGTCGGCGGTGATCAGGTACGCCGTGTAGACGAGCGACGTGGCGAGGGCGAGCAGGATCCCCATCGGGGCCACCTCGACTTCGCCACCCCCCACGATCACGACCGCGCTCCCGCCCAGGGCGAGCAACAGCGCGACGAACAACCCCCAGCCCGGCGGCCTCCGATCCAGCGCGATCGTCGCGAGCATCACCCAGACCGGGTAGAGGTAGAACAGCAGCGTCACCGCACCGGCCTTGCCGTGGTTCAAGGCGGAGAAGAACAACGCCGCCTCCGTGCCGTAGCCGATCGTCGCCGCCAGGATCAGCGGCAGTCGCTCACCCTGCGTCGGAAGCAGGGGCTTGCGGAGCAGGAGCAAGACGGTGAACAGCAGCAGCGACTGTCCGGCGAACCGGATCGCGAGCATCGGAAACGGCAGCTCTCCGGCCGCAACCTCCTTGCCGAACATCACGACGACCGCGAACTGCAACGCCATGAGAGCGGAGAGGGTCGAACCGAGGAGCTCCTCGCGGCGGGTTCGCGCCCGGCGGTCGCCTGCCGGAGCCTCGCTCACGCTCCCTCCAGGAACGCACGGACGCGCTCGACCAGCAGCGGGATCGAAGCGATCAGCTCCTCCTCCGATGGGAGCGTCAACAGCTCAGAGTTCGGGAGCAGGTCGTCCAGGATCCGGCCGAGCTCGGCGGGATGGATCGAGTCGCCCTCCCGGCAGATGAGCAAGACGGGTGCCTCGACCTTCCTCAACATCTCCCGATCGGTGATCGAGATGTCACGTGTGACCTCCCGGATCGCCCGAGCGACCCCGACCGGGTTCATGTCCTGCCAGAGCAACAGATCCAGCTCCCGGAGCCACGGCGCGTGCTGGTACCGCTCGCGGCTCATCTCGAGGACCCGCTCGATCGCCTCGTCCTTCGGGTACGACTCGAGGAGGTCGGCGATCTCGTCGAACCGCTCGGGGTTCCGGAACGGAAGGTCGAGCGACGCCGGGAGCAGCATCACGATCCGGTCGAATCGGGCCGGATCGTGTTCCAGCAGCGACATGATCGCCCCGGCTCCGAGCGAAGTGCCGACGGCGTTGCGCGCGCCGTAGGCGCGCGCAACGCCGTCGAGATCGGACGCGAGGTCCTCGAACCGGTAGCCGCGCTCGGGCGCACTCGAATGCCCGTGACCCCGGAAGCAGAACCGCACCGCGGTGCCGGCGAGCGATGGCGTGAACGGTGCCAGTTCGCGGCACGAGTTGGTCAATCCGTGGGCGAACACCGTGACCGGCTCTCCGGCGCCGTCGACCTCGACATGCAGCGTGACGTCGCCGTTGGAGACTTCGGGCATGGCCCCACAGACTCTCAGGCTTCGATGAGGTCGTCCTGCGGAGCGAACCGGTCGCGGACCCGACTCGCCCACGCCGCGATCGCAGCGGTCAGAAGGAGGAACACGGCACCGGACGCGATAAGGATCACCCTCGTCCGGCCGGGGTCGTTCTCGACCCATACGAACGACAGGATCAGCGCCGGGACGATGAATCCGAGGTTGTAGGCGATGTCGAACAGCGCGAAAGCCCGGCCGCGGAACCCGTCGGGCATCGCTTGCTGCACGATCGTGTCCGCGGAGATCTTCCCGACGAAGAAAGCGAAGAAGCCGACGAACAGCATGCCCGGCGAAGCCCGCGACCGAGACGAGCCCTCCGAAGACCAGGGTCCCGGCGCCGAGGAGCGCCATCGAGACAAGGAGCAGCCGGACGGGCGGTATGCGGTCCTTCCACGCCTGCGCCGACGATCAGGCCGAGCACGCCGCCGATCAGGCCGACCGCACCCGAGAGGAGGGTTGGGACCTGGCTGTCGGAACCCCCTTCGATGAGGTTCTTCGCGTACAGCGCGAACACGAACAGCCCGAACCCCCAGAACTGGTAGCGGAGCATCTGGAAGCCGGTGAGACCGATGGCCGCCGCGGGACGGGAGGCCACCTCACGGATCGCCGTCGGTGATGCTGAGGATCACCCGTCGAGCCTCCTGCGAGAACGTCGTGACGTGCGGCTCGGTCTCGACGTGCCGCAGCCGGGTGGCGACGAAGGCCCCGATAGCGAGGACGACTGCGCCGGCGAGCACCACGAGCCATGCAGGTACCGCGGCACCGAACCCGAGCGCGAACGCGATGCCCACGATCTGGAAGAGAGCTCCGCCCGCCTGCGAGAGCGCGTTGCCCTGCAGCAGGTCGCGGCCCGAGAGCACGTCGGGGATCGCCGCGGACTTCACGGCGAGCGTCACGCGGATCACCGCCTGAGCGGCGAGCAGCCCCACGACCAGCGCGGCGGTGGCGCCCACGCTCCCCTCGCTGGTGCCCTCGCCGAGCGGAAGCAAGAACGCGAGCGCCACCGCCGCCACGACCCCCGCCGTGATCAGGTTCGACCACCACACGACGCGGCGTCGCTCGAACCGGTCGATGACGACCCCGATGAACGGCGACAGCAAGGTGTAGGGGACGTACAGCAGCAGGATCACCTGCAGCAGGTAGTCGGCAGAGGGCACGTTCTGCACGTCGAAGCCCTTCTGCCCACCGAAGGCGATCGACTTCCCGATCGCGCCTTGGACCACACCTTGTCCGGCTTGGGTCAGGAACTGCACGCTCATCAGGGTCGCGAAGTCGCGGTTCGAGAACTGCGAGAACAGGCGGTTGAAGAACCCCCCGAACGCGCCGAGCCCGCGGAGGATCGTCGCCCCGCTCACGCGCAGGACCGCTCCCGCACCGACCGCGACCGCGACCGCGACCCACGCCTTGGCCTCGGTGAGCGGGCCCCGCCACACGCCCAACACGGCGATGCCGGCGATCAAGGACATCACGATCGAGGTGCCGGGGATGAGCGCGACACGGCTGGGGGTGTCCCTCAGTCCGAAGAACGGCGCGGCCAGCAGACCGGGCAACACGGCCAAGACGAACAGTCCGGCGAGGACGCGCGCCTGATGCGGGAGATCGTCGAGCGGGCCGGGTGGGTCGGCGAAACGCGCCTCGGCCGACTCGGCCGCCGCGCGCGCGCGTTCGACCACGTCAGCCGGCGGTTCATAGAACCCTGCCTCAGCCAACACGTAGGTGCCCGGGCCTATCTCGATCGCGTTGGCGATCGCGCGCTCGAACGCGGCGTCCTCCACCTCCTTGTTGCACTCACCCTGCGGGACGCCGTTGCACCTCCCCGCGTAGTACTCGCCGATCAGGAACACGATCGGGGGCTCCGGGTACGTCCTGAGACGCTCCCCCAACTCCCTCCAATGGCTCCGCGACGTCTCCCGGTAGTTCTCGCTCGGCCCGTCGGACGGGACGCCCCGCCTGAAGTCCTCCACCGTCCCGACGTACGTCACGTTGATGCTTCGCGAACGTGCCGGGCAGCCCGGTCCGGAACACGTTCGTATAGGTCTTCGCCCATCCGTACGTGGTGTTGGAGCCGGTCGCGTCGTCCGTGTTCCCGTAGTTCACGATCAGGACGCTCGGGCGCTCGCCGGCGCTCACGACCACCTCGCGCGCGGCCGCCAGCGAGGTTCGCACGCTCTGCGGCGCCCATTGGTTGTCCTGCTGCGCCCAACGGTTCATCACGGGATCGATGAAGAACCACGCGAGCGCACCGACGACGAGGAGCGCACCGATCGCCCCCGCGATCCTCCTGATGCCCTGGCCGCGGTAGAGCCAACGCACCGCCACGAACGCGCCGAGACCCACGAGCGCCATCGGGGCGGCGGTCGCGTTCATGAATCGGTAGTACGGGATCTCCTGCCCGAGCAGGAACGTCAAGACACCCGCGAACGGCAACATCCACCAGATCGAGACCTGCTCGTACTGGCCGGCGGGCGTGCGGGTCCGCCTCGCGACCACGATCGTGGCGACGATCGCGAACAGGATCAGCGGGAACGTGATCGCCGGCTGCATGGACGTCGACCCATTCGATCCAACCGCTGTCGGAAGAACTCAGCCGTGTAGGGGGGTGGGAGCGCGGCGTCCTTCAGAAGCTCGGGACCGCCGGGACCCCAGATCCCGACGACCCAGAGCGCGAGACCCGTGATCATCCCGAAGCCGGTCGATAGCAGGAGCGGTCCGTCCGATCGCATCGCGGAGCCGAGCCGGAACCGGCTCGTGACGACGTGCGTTCCCCAGACGGCCATCAGGGATGCGCCGAACAGGACGCAGGTGGTGGGGTGCGTGAACGCCGCCGCCATCGCGATCAGGAAGATCGCGACCCGAGCGCCCCACGAGGTCCGAGCGGCGTCCGCGAACGCCACGATCAGGCAGAGCAGGAACAGGACCGTGATGTTGTCGAGGTAGCCGACGTACGGGGTGGTGAGGAACAGGCCGGCCGTCGCGAGCATCGTCAGGAGGACCACGAGCGGATCGCGCGTGCTGCGGAACGCACCCGCCCCGAGGGCGAGCCCCGTGAGGATGGGGATCCCGAGCATCAGGAACGCGCTGAAGCTGTAGTTGCTGATACCCGCGACCCGCTGCAGCAGCGCACCGGCCAGCGGCACCGTCACCCGATAACCCCCCGAGAAGAGGTTGTCGGGCCCCCAGTCGTCCGCGATCGAACCCGGGTCGTCCTCCAGGATCACGCCGGCGCGCCACGTGTACCAGGCTGGATCCCGGGTGGGGGCCGAGAGCGAAGGGTCGGCGATGAACCGCCACCCGAGCGCGAGCAGGAGGATCAGCGCGAAGCCAACGATCACCCACCACGAGCCGAGGCGGCTCGGAGGCGTGGAGAGAGGCGGCACGGCATGCTCGTCGGCTTGTGATGTTCGGGTGAGCGTCACGATCCTCCCGTGGGCGCAGCGCGCCGGGCTGCGGCAGGCCGACAGGATAGAGGACCGGGTCGGCTGCTTCGGGTCAGGCTCCGCAGTCTCGACACAGACCGATCAGGTCGAGGCGGTGGCTGACGCTTGCGAACCGAGCTTCCCGGGCGAGCACGTCCAGCGTCCGGTCGAGCTGGCGCTCCACCGCGGTCGGGATGTGGAGATCTTGCACTCGGCCGCACGCCGAACACATCAGGTGATGGTGGTGACCCGTCAGCTCCTCAGCGAGCTCGTAGCGAGCGAAGCCGTCCTCCGAAGCAACCCGGCGGATGAGCCCTGCCGCCTCCAGCTCCGCCAGGTTCCGATAGGCGGAGCTCTGCGGAAGATCCTTCCGGCCACGGACGATGTCGGGCAGTGCGAGCGGCATCCCCGCCCTCGCGAGGATGTCGACGAGCCTACGCCGGGTTCGCGTGTAGCGCTGGCCCGACGTCGCCAGCCTCGACGCAACCTCCTGGTGGAGCTCCATCAATGGGCCTCTTGCTGGAGTGCCCGTCGGCGCCGTTCGCTTCGCGAGCGCGACGGCCGCGAAGACACCGGCCGCGACGAACACGATCGCACCGCCGGGCGCGATATCGAGCGGCCGCGCGAACGTCAGACCGACGAGCGACGATACGGCGCCGATCGCGACGGCGAGCCGCAATGTTCCTCGGAACGATCGCGCCATCAGCTGCGCCGATGCCACCGGGAGCACCATCATCGCCGCGATCAGCAGGATCCCGACGATCTTCATCCCCGCGACGATGACGCCCGCCGTGAGGGCAGCGAGCGCCACGCTGAGCGGGCCGACCGGCAGGCCGGCGACGCGAGACCAGTCCTCGTCGGTGACGACCGCGAACAGCGCTCGACCGGCGAAACCCATCGCGGCGACGACGGCTGCCCCCAGCACCGCGATCGTCACGACCCCCACCCACGTGACGGCGTAGGGATCCCCGAAGAGGTAGGACAGTGTCTCGAGCTCCACGTTCACCCGCCCTGCTGGCGAAGACCGCACCCATCGCGATGCCCACGTAGAAGAAGAGCGCCAGCGCCAGGTCGCCCGCGGCCTTCCGTTTCAGCCGGAGCATCTCCACGCCTACGGCACCGATCACCGCGAACGCGAGTGCTGTCCACACCGGCCAGATCTGTACCAGGAGGCCCGCGCCGACACCGGCGAACGCCACGTGGGCGATCCCGTCGCCAACGAGCGAAAGCCTCTTCTGCACCAGGAACGCGCCGATCATCGGGGCGAACACCCCGACGGCCAAGCACGCGATCAACGCGCGTTGCGCATCGCCTGTTTCGAACGGATACGGCAGTGGCAAGGCGGCGATCATCGGAGATCCTCGAGCCAGAGCGGCAGATCCTCGCGGTGGACACCGAGCGAGACGCCTCGTGATGCGAGTTCCGAAGGACTCCCGTCGAACACCACCCGCCGTTTGAGTACGACCACCCGGTCGATCACATCGGCCACGGCGGCGAGCTCGTGTGACACGAGCAACACACCGGCTCCGTGCTGCCGGATCAGGTGGACGAGCGAATCGCGGAAGCGACGCTGGGACTCGGCGTCCACGCCAGCGATGGGCTCGTCGAGGACCAGCAGCTTCGGTTCGCCGGCGAACGCCCTTGCGATGAAGGCACGTTGCTGCTGCCCGATGGAGAGCTCGTTGAGGGGACGAAGGGCCAGTTCCGCAAGGCCAACGGACTCGATCGCATGGCGAACGGCCGCATGATCGGAGGTCGTGAGCCCGCGCCACCACCCGCGCTGGCGGAGGCGCCCCGCGGCAACGATCTCCTCGACGGTCGCCGGCACCTCGGACAGCAGCGAGGGCCGCTGCGGGACGTAGCCAACTCGCCAGCGATCGCGCACGTCGCCCGGAGGGCGACCCAGCAGCTCGACGCGACCTGATCCAGGCTCGAGGGCGCCCAGGATGACCTTGAGGAGCGTGGACTTCCCGGACCCATTCGGGCCGACCAACGCCACGAACTCGCCTGCGCGGACTTCGAGCGTGACTTCCAGGAGCACGGGCTCGTGCCCGAAGCTGAACGAGAGGTCATCGGCATGAACCAACACCTCGGCATCCTGAGGCGCCCGTGCCGCCACGTGCGGAGCGGGCTCAGCACCCATCCGGGCTCGCTACATCAGCGTTCCTCGAAGCGGGAGTGAGAATCATTCCCAATCGCACGATACGCCGCACGGTATCGAGTCGGCGGGTATGGCGTCAATCGCCGAGCGGGTCAGGAGGAGGCGACGGCCTTTCCTCGCCTCGCTGGACCCAAGGGTCGGGCCCGGGATCGCCCCCGGCCGCGACGGTCGCGAGACGCGGGAGGAAGTGCTTCCACCCCTCGAGCTGCGCCGCGTCGGCGCCCTCCGGCAATCCGGAGTGCGTCAGTCGGACGATCGTGTCGTCGCCATCGGGGATCAGCTCGATCGTCACGGTCGACGAGCCGGGTGGGAGTTGCTCGTCGCCCTCCCAGCCCCAGGTGAAGACGACTCGCCGGGGCGGGTCGATCTCCGCGTACTCACCGACCGCATAGTTCCTTCCCGTCACGTTGACGCGGTACACCCCACCGGGAACGGCCTCCACTATGGCGTCCACCCCCTTCCACCTCACGATCTTCTCTGGGTCCGTGAGGAACGGGAACACCGCCTCGGGCGGCGCCTCGATCCGGATCTCACTGTTGACGGTGAACGCGCCCGCGGCCACGTCGTCTCCCTTCCTCGGCTTCCACTTCTTCCTTCAGGGTTGCGAGGCTTCCGCTCCAGAAGGCCTGGAGTGAGGCTTGCAGCTCGGCCAGCGCATCACGGTCCGCTCGGTACAGCCGCCTGGCGCCGTCCCGCCGCTCGGTCACGAGCCCGGCCGTCCGCAGCACGGTGAGATGCTGGGAGATCGCCGGCCGGCTGACATCGAAATGCGAGGCGATGTCGCCCGCCGAGCGCTCGGCGTCCCAGACGAGACGGAGGATCTGGCGCCGACGAGGCTCTGCGATGGCCTTGAGCGCAGCCTCCATGAGCAGGATGTAAGCAGATGCTTACGGTGGCGTCAACGCTCGGCGAGGCGGACCACGCCTGCTCGAGTCCGCTCGAGGATGCCGTCCGCCACGAGCGTCTCCAAGGCCGCAGCGATCGCGCGAGCACGATGGCCCGTCTGCTCGCCGAGCGCCTCGGCGCTCGCCGAGCGACGGCCACGGAGAACCTCCACCACAGCGCCGCGGACCTGGCGAGCGCTTCCCTCGAACGGAGACTGCCGCCGGCCGGACGGCCTACCCGTGCGCGCGGCGGCCCGGAACCGGCAGTGATCCTCAAGCGGGCACGCTTCGCAGCGTGGCGCTGGTCGGCAATAGACGCGACCCAGGTCCATCAGGGCCTGATTCCACTCGCCCGGTGCCGATGGGTCGAGCCAAGCCTGCGCGTCGTGGGTGAGCCGATCGGCCGTCACCTCGTCGGGCTCGGCTCCGTGGATGGCCCGAGCGGAGATCCTCCGGACGTTGGTGTCCACAGCGGCCACAGGCTCTCCGTGACCGATCGACGCCACGGCGGCGGCCGTGTACGGGCCGACGCCGGGGAGCCGGCGGAGCGCTTCCCGTTCCCGCGGCACGCGCCCTCCGTGGTCGCGGACGACCGAGCGGGCGGCCTCGTGGAGGGCGACCGCGCGGCGGTTGTACCCGAGACCCGCCCACGCACGGATGACGTCGGCGCTCGAGGCACCGGCGAGCGTGCCGACGTCGGGGAACCTCGCGATGAACGCCTCGAAGATGGGCTCCACTCGGGCGGCCTGGGTCTGCTGGAGCATCACCTCCGAGACGAGGGTTCGATAGGCACTGCGCGGGCCACGTCGCCACGCGTACGCGTGGCGCCGTGGCCGGTACCACTCGAGGACCGCCGAGCGGAGCTGCTCGAGACTCACGCGATCAGAACCCCGTGTTCTGATCCTTCGACGGCATCTCGTCCGTCACTTCCCGCAGAGCCGAGTAGATCTCTCGGAAAACCTCCGCCACGTAGGACGCGGGTTGGCTTCCTTGCGAACCCATCGCGCCACGTACCGCCGAAGCGGTGACGTCCGCGGCCTTGTCGAACACGTGCCAGTCGATATCGCGTGACATCGGTCCTCCCGGTTCGGTGGGGCCACAGGCTACCTCTGCCTCACATCTGGGGCCTATCATCCGGCGATGAGGGGCGGGGTCATCGACAGACGGATCCTCTTCGCCTTCGCGGGCGTCGTGCTCCTCGCCGGCTCGAACATCGTTGCCGTCCGGTTCAGCAACCGCGAATTGGACCCGTTCTGGGGGGCCGGCATCCGCTTCCTGGGGGCTTCGCTGATCCTCTGGGCGCTGGTCGCCCGAGGACACCACCCGCTCCCGAGGGGTCGGGCGCTCGGTGGCGCCTTCGTCTACGGGATCCTCAGCTTCCTCGTCGCCTACGCCTTCTTCTACTGGGGGTCGCAGGAGGTGCCAGCCGGCCTCGGGGGCACGATCATGGCCTCGGTTCCGCTGCTGACGGTGATGCTCGCCGCCGCACACAGGCTGGAGCGGCTCCGGCTCCGCGGAGTGCTCGGAGCGATGGTCGCGCTGGCGGGCATCGCCCTGATGTCCTCCGGCGCGCTCGCGGGGGATGTCTCGCTGGTCTCCGTGCTCGCGGTCTTGGTTGCAGCTGGGGCGGCCGCTGAGTCGGGCATCGTCCTGAAGCTGCTTCCCTCGGCGCACCCGGTCGTCACGAACGCGATCGGGATGTCGGTCGGGGCGGTGCTCCTCCTGGTGCTTTCATCCGTCGCGGGAGAATCCTGGGAGATGCCGGTGAGCCCGAGCGTCCGCGCCGCGATCATCTACCTGACGATCGCCTCGCCGTTCCTGTTCATGCTCGTCGTCTACGTGATCCAGCGATGGACCGCCACCGGTGCCAGCTATCAGTTCGTCCTGTTCCCGATCGTTTCGGTCATCGGGGGCGCGCTCCTGCTCGGCGAAGACGTGACTTCCTCGCTCCTGTTCGGTGCGCCGCTCGTCCTTGCGGGTGTCTACATCGGGGCCTTGTCGGGCTCAGAGACTTCACAAGAGCTTCCCGATCTCCCGTCGATGCCCGCTGCCTCCGATCGTCGTTAGGGTGGGCCGTCGGTCGCCGAAGGAGGCCCGGATGCGATACATGCTCCTGATCCACGGCGGGGAGAGCGGCTGGGACAGCTTGTCGGAGGCGGAGCGCGCCGCGCAGTACGAGCGGTACGGCAAGCTCCAGCGCGAGATGGGGGAGCACGGGCACTACGTGGGCGGCGACGAGATCGACGTGGCCTCGTCGGCAAAGCTCGTCCGCGTCCGGAACGGAGAGACGATCGTTTCAGACGGACCGTTCTCGGAGTCCGAGGAGCAGCTCGGGGGCTACTTCCTCGTGGACTGCGACGAAGAGACGGCGATCGCATACGCGGCCGCTATCCCCGCCGCGGAAGGCGGCACGATCGAGGTCCGGCCACTCGTCGAGGGGACTTGACCCGAACGACAACCGCTGTCTGACCTCGGCTAGCATCCGTCCCACATGCTCTTCCCCACGGTGGACTTCGCGATCTTCTTCGTCCTGGTCTTCACCGGTCACTGGCTCCTGAACCACCTGCTCCAGCCGTGGAAGTGGTTCATGATCGGGGCGAGCTACCTCTTCTATGCGTGGTGGGATTGGCGGTTCGTCCTGCTGTTGGTTGGCATCTCTTCGCTGGCGCAGCTGGGAGCCATCGCGGTCGCACGGACGAACCCGCGCCGGGCGAGGCTCGTCGTCAACGGGATCGCCGTCGCGCTGCTCCTCCTCCCGCTCGCCTTCTTCAAGTACTACGGGTTCTTCGCGGTGAACGTGACGAACACGCTCGCTTCGGTGGGGATCGGGTCGTCGATCCCGCTGATCCAGGTGGTGCTCCCGGTGGGGATCTCGTTCTTCACGTTCATGGCGATCGCCTACGTGGTGGACGTGTATCGAGGCGACTTCGAGGTCGCGAGCTGGACCGACACGTTCCTGTACCTCTCCTTCTTCCCTCACCTCGTCGCAGGACCGATCGTGCGTCCTCACGAGCTGATCCCCCAGATACGGGAGCGCCGGGACGAGCGGCACGTCGACGTCGCCGGTGCCGCCTGGCTGATCCTCGGCGGTCTCTTCAAGAAGGTGGTGATCTCGAGCTACCTGGCGGCGCAGATCGTGGATCCCGTGTTCGGCGATCCGTCTCCGCGCAGCGCCCCCGACGCACTCTTCGGGATCCTCGGCTATGCGATCGTGATCTACGCGGACTTCAGCGGGTACACGGATATCGCGATCGGCATCGCGAAGCTCTTGGGGTTCCGATTCCCGAGGAACTTCGATCGGCCATATGCGGCAGTGTCGATCCAGGATTTCTGGCGACGCTGGCACATGACCCTGTCCCGCTGGCTCCGCGACTATCTCTACATCCCGCTCGGCGGCAACCGGCGTGGTGAGCGCCGCACCTACGTGAACATCATGGCCACGATGGTCCTGGGCGGGCTCTGGCACGGCGCTGCGTGGACCTTCGTCTTCTGGGGCGCGTACCACGGTGTACTGCTCGCGACCCATCAGTGGCGCGTGCGACATGGCGACGCGGAACGGCCGGTCAGCCGGATCGACGTGATCCGCCGGCGCGCCGCGACGTTCGCGTTGGTCTGCGTGGGATGGGTCTTCTTCCGCGCCGACTCGATGGATACCGCGTTCTCACTTCTTCGACGACTCATCACCGGATGGTGGACGCCGAGCGAGTTCGTGACGCCGCTCGTCGTCTTGATGGTCGCAGGGATGCTCGTCCTGCAGTTCTGGCCTCGCGAGTTCGGCTTGTGGCTCCAGTCCGGGCTCTCTCGATTGAAGCCCGCGCCGCTCGGGATCGTCTTCGCGCTGGCGCTGCTGGTGATCGTGATCCTGGGCCCGTCCGGCGTCGCTCCCTTCATCTACTTCCAGTTCTGATAGGCAAGGCGAGATGGATGAGCCGCGAGCGCGCGACGTCACCCCCACGCTGAGCGCCGCGAAAGTGCTCTATGGGCGGCGTCTGATGCCCGCCGGCCGCGCCCTCGTCATCATCTTCGTGACCCTCCTCACGTGGACGGTGCTGTACGCGCCCGCGATGAAGAGAGCCGCGGAAGCGTCCCCGATCGGTGCACGTCGCTCGGTGTCGCTCGCCGTCCTCAAGCCGATCGCTGCCGTGAGCGAGTGGATCGGGATAAACGAACTCGCGGCGAGCATCGAGCGCGCCACCGGACGGGACCAGGGCAGATCGGGAGGTGCGTTCGTCCCGCCACCCGAGGACATCCCGGTCGCGCCCGACGACGGGGGCGACGATCCCAGCCCAGGCGATGCGGGGAACGGCGGAGTCGGGACCGGCGCCACGGCCGAGGCGGATTCCATCCGCGCCCCGACAGCCATGCGGAAGCTTCGCGTCGCGATCGTCGGCGACTCCCTCGCCGCCGGGCTCGGCTACTTCGCCGAGCGTGTCTTCCTCCCACGGCTCGTCAAGGTCTCGGGTCAGGGCCGGATCTCGACCGGCCTCGCGAGGCCCGACTACTTCAACTGGCCGTTCACGATGCGCCGGATCGTCGACAGGTTCGATCCCGACCTCGTGATCGTGATGTTGGGCGAGAACGACCATCAGTCCCTGCAGACTGTTCACGGCCAGCGTGAGGCGCAGGTCGGGACGCCCGCGTGGCCGTCCGCCTACCGTGACCGAGTGATCGCGATGATGCGGATCGCGACCTCACGGGGCGCGAAAGTCGTGTGGGCCGGGCTTCCCATCTCCGCCGATCTCTGGACGCGCGAGCACTCGCAACGGCAGAACGACATCTTCGAGTTCGCCGCGGGCATCTCGCACGACGTCACATTCTTCGACACATGGGAGCGCTTCCGCGATCCCATGGGCGGGTACACGGCGTACCTCCGGGAGGGCCGCCGCGTGATCCTCGTCCGGGAGCGCGACGGGCTGCACTTCAACGCGATCGGCTACACGATCGTCGCGCGAGAGATCGCGAGGCTCGCCACGGAGGAGTTCGGTCTCTCGCCGAGGACGTACGAAACCGCGCTCTAAGAAGCCTCGCTCTCGCCGGGGATCGGCACGTCGGGGACCTGCGCCATCGACGCCACGACGTCTTCCTGTCGGTATTCCACCTCCGGCAGGCGCCCGTTCAGATAGTCGTCGTAGGCCTGCATGTCGAATGCCCCGTGACCCGACAGGCCGAAGAGGATCACGCGCTCCTCGCCCGCCTCGCGAGCGGCGATCGCCTCGTCGATCGCCCCGCGGACGGCATGTGCGGACTCGGGGGCCGGGACGATCCCCTCCGTGTGGGCGAACTGCACGGCTGCGTCGAACACGGCGTTCTGGGTGAAGGCGACCGCGTCCATGTGGCCGTGCTTGACGAGCAACGAGAGCGACGGGGAGTCACCGTGATAGCGCAAGCCTCCCGCGTGGACCGGAGCGGGCACGAAGGTGTGTCCGAGCGTGTACATCGGCACCAGCGGAGTCATCTGGCCGGTGTCGGCGAAGTCGTACGCGAACCGACCCTTGGTCAGCGTGGGACACGCTGCCGGCTCGGTGGCGAGGAAGCGGAGATCCGGCGTGGAGCCCGACAACCGGTCCACCATGAACGGGTACGCCAGTCCCGCGTAGTTCGAACCGCCCCCGACACAGCCGATCACGACGTCGGGTCGATCGCCCGCCAGCTCC
Organism: uncultured Actinomycetota bacterium; assembly: GCA_963842295.1. Taxonomy (GTDB): domain Bacteria; phylum Actinomycetota; class UBA4738; order UBA4738; family HRBIN12; genus JAJNBA01. Next base: position 26,193 of record CAWJFY010000001.1, read on the forward strand.
ATCTGCGCCTTCGCCTCGAGGCCGATCACGGTCTGGTGCAGCAGGACGTGGTTCAACACCGACCCGAGGGAGTACTTGATCGCGCCGCCCGACGTGGCGGCGACCTCGACCGCCTCGCTGATCGCGATGCCGAGGGATCCGGTCGAATCCGGCTCCGCGTCGAGGATCGCCTTCCCGGCCTGCGTGGTCGGCGACGGGGAGGGCACCACCTCCGCGCCGAACGTTTCCATGAAGATGCGGCGGTATGGCTTCTGCTCGAACGAGGCCTTCACCATGAACACCTGGCAGTCGATCCCGAAGAACTTCGCCGCCATGGCGAGGGCGGAGCCCCATTGCCCGGCCCCCGTCTCGGTCGCCAAGCGCTTCGTCCCCGCCTCCTTGTTGTAGAAGGCCTGTGCGATCGCCGTGTTCGGCTTGTGACTGCCCGCGGGCGAGACCCCTTCGTACTTGAAGTAGATGCGCGCGTTCGTCTGGAGCGCCTTCTCCAGCCGCACCGCGCGATGCAACGGAGACGGCCGCCAGAGGCGATAGACATCGAGCACCCCACCCGGGATGTCGATCCACGGGTCGGTCGAGACCTCCTGGAGGATCAGGGCCTCCGGGAACAAGGGGGCGAGCAGATCCGGTGTCACCGGTTCGTGGGTACCCGGGTGCAGCGGAGGGAGCGGCTGGATCCCGGCCTGCGCGATCGAGGGCATGATGTTCAGCCATGCCGTGGGCAACTGGTCCTGTGAGAGATCGAATCTGGTCGGCGCGTCGGTCACCGGGGAAGCCTCCTCGTTGCTCCGGAAGAGCGCGAGCCTACCCGGGGTGCTGCCGGGCAGCCAATCCGACAGCCGCTCCTAATGGACCGGCTGCTCGGCGACTTCGACCCACCCGTCCACCAGGCGCGCCTGGTGGACGGGCACGGGATCCTGTGCGGGTCCTTCGAGTGGCTCACCCGTCTCGACGTCGAAGACGCTCCCGTGACATGGGCACTCGACGGTTGACTCGCGGTCGTCGAACTCCCCTTCGGAAAGCGCGCACCCCGAGTGCGTGCATCCGTCGGCGAACGCGAACAGCCTCGCCTCCACGTGGGCGACCGCCACACGGCCCGTCGGGAGGTCGAACGCGCGGATCTCCCCCTCCGGGATCTCCGCGAGCGACGCGACCCGCACGAACTCCACGGACTATGCCCGCACCAGGGCCGACCAGCCCCGCTGCAGCGCGGTCACCGCTCCGAGCACCGCGAGGATCACGAGGATCGGGGTCATCGCCCCCGGGACGACGAGCCCGATGATCAGCGCGAGGAAGCGCTCGAGCCGTTGGAAGAATCCTTCGGTGAGTTGCACGCCGACCGCTTCGGCCTCTGCCCGGATGTGACTCACCGAGAGGCTCACGACGAGCGTGAACAACGCGAGCGCCGCGTCCAGGCGCCGCCCGTCCTCCGCCAGTGCCCAGAACAGGCACGCGAACAAGATCGCGTCCGAGACCCGGTCGAGCACCGAATCCATGAAGGCGCCCGATCGTTTCTGCTGCCCATAGTGCCTCGCGACCGACCCGTCGAAAACGTCGCAGAGACCGGCCGCGAGCAGCGTCCAGCCGGCGACGAACCAGTCCCCCGCGATGATCAGCACCCCGGTCACCACGTTCAGGGCCAAGGCCAGGATCGTGAGGTGCCACGGTCGTACCCGAGCCCAGATCAGGAACGCGAGGATCGCCCGATACGGCCACTGGAAGATCCACTGGATGGCGCCACCGGCGGCCGACTCGTTCTTCCGAGGCTTCGGGAGGTCGCGGACCTTCGGAGCCTCGCGCGCGACGTGCGGCCTCGACCGATGCCCGGTGGCCGCGCGCCGACCCATCAGCTCTCGCTCATCAACCCACGAAGGGCTCGAAGCCGACGACGATGTACTTGAAGCTCCCGCCTGGAGCCCGGACCACGATCTGCTCGTCCTTGGACGCTCCCACCAGCACCTTCCCCAGTGGAGACGACGTCGTCACGGTCCGAGCGCCCGGCGCCTTCTCTTCGCCGTGCTCGGCCAGCAGGTAGGTCTCCTCGTCGTCATCGTCGTCCACCGAGCGGACCGTCACGAGCATGTGGGGCACGATCCTGTCCGCTGCGATCGGGGCCTCGATGATCTCCGGATCGCGGAGCGCCTCCTGCAACCGCCGGATCTGGGCCTCCATCAGACCCTGGGCATCCTTGGCCGCGTCGTACTCGGCGTTCTCGCGGATGTCGCCGTGCTCGCGAGCCACCTTGAGGCGCTCCGCGATCCGCTCCCTTCCGACGGTTACGAGCTCTTCGAGTTCGGCCTTGAGCCGGCTATACGCCTCCAGCGTGAGCGACGCGGTGGGCTCCTGGCCGGGTTTGCGCTTGGGGCGGGCTTTGATCTCGTCAGGCAGTTCGGGCATGCGTTCGAGTCTACTGAAGCGGTCTGCGGGGAATCGTTCGCGTCCGGATCAGCTCGTCCTCGGCCTCGGATGGAGACGACGACGAGACAGACTCAAACCCCGTCGACAGGGGCTATCCTTCGCCCGCATCCGGACGAAGAGGTGAGCGATGGGGCGGCGGCTCGACGGCAAGGTGGCGCTGATCACCGGCGGCGCGAGCGGCATGGGGATGGTCGCATCGCACCTGTTCGCGTCCGAAGGAGCGAAGGTCGTGCTGACCGACGTCAGCGACGACGCCGGGGAGCGGGTCGCCGAGGAGATCCGCGCCGGCGGAGGAGAGGCGACCTACGTGCACGCCGACGTGTCTGCCGAGACGGACGCGAAGGCCATGGTGGACAGGGCGGTCGGGACCTACGGCGGGCTCACGGTCCTCTACAACAACGCCGGCGTGATGCTCGACGACGACGGATCGGTGCACTCCACCGATGGATCCGTCTGGGATACGACGCTCGCCATCAACGTGAAGGGCGTCGCGCACGGCTGCAAGTACGGGATCCCCGCCATGATCGAGTCGGGAGGCGGCTCCGTCATCAACGTCGCCTCGTTCGTCGCGTGGATGGGTGCCGCCACGTCGCAGACCGCCTACACCGCGTCCAAGGGAGCGGTGCTCGCGATGACCCGCGAGATCGCCGTCGAGTACGCGCGGAAGGGCGTGCGTTGCAATGCCCTGTGCCCCGGCCCGATCGACACACCGCTGCTGGCCGAGCTGCTTTCCGATCCCGATCGGCGCCAGCGTCGATTCGTCCATATCCCTATGGGTCGCCTCGGGCAAGCGGAGGAGCTCGCCAAGGCCGCGCTCTTCCTCGCGAGCGACGACTCCAGTTACATGACGGGGGCATCGCTGGTCGTTGACGGCGGGATCACGGCGGCCTACGTCACTCCGGAGGACTGATCACCCGAAGACATCGGGGGATACGATCAACGCATGGTCGAGCTCCTCGCCACGGGCCACACATGGAGCGGCGGCGGCGGGCCGATCACGTGGACCCCGGTGGCCGGCCTCCTCCTGACCCTCGTGCTCGCACGATCGGTTCTCAGGCTTCGTCTCTCGCCGTTGACATTTGGCACGTCCGTGCTTCTCGGAACTCTGTTCGCGATCGGCGCGGAGACGTGGGGCGTGACCATGACGACCTCCACTTGGATCGTGGGCGCGCTCATCGTCTCCGGCAGGAGACGACATGCACTCGGACGTAACCCCTCAGATTGACAGCGGCGCGGGGCTGGGGCTCAATACCCTCCGGTGGGCCCGCGTCCGCGGGCAGGGAGGGGGGTCGTGACCCGTGTCTGAACGACGCAAGGTCGGCTCGGTCAGCTACCGAGAGGTCGGCCAGGACTACTTCGACCAACGGGGGCTGAAGCGGCATGCCGGCGTGTTCGCGCTCTGGTCACTGGGCGTGGCCGCCGTTATCTCCGGCGATTTCTTCGGATGGAACTTCGGCCTCGGAGTTGGAGGCTTCGGAGGTCTGATCATCGCCACGGTCGTCATCACCGTCATGTATTACGGCCTCTGCTACTCGATCGCCGAGATGTCGCCCGCGCTCCCGCACACCGGCGGCGCCTACTCGTTCGCTCGCTCGGCGATGGGACCGTGGGGAGGCTTCATCACCGGCCTCGCCGAGAACATGGAGTACGTCATCACTCCTGCTGTGGTCGTGGTCTCGATCGGCGCCTACATGGGCGTGATCATGACCGAGCTCTTCGATCTCACCACGACACCGATCTGGAACACGCCGCCATTCTGGTGGGCGGTGTTCTACCTGGTGTTCGTGGGCCTGAACATCGTCGGCATCGAGGCGACCATGCGCTTCACGATCATCATCAACATCTTGGCGCTCCTGATACTGGCCTTCTTCTTCATCACAGCGATCCCGAAGTTCGATGCCAACCTTCTCTTCAACATCCCGGAAGGCGGGGGTGAGTCCCTGCCGAACGGAGGCGGGCCCTTCCTGCCGTTCGGGATCTCGGGGATCTTCAAGGCGTTGCCGTTCGCGATCTGGTTCTACCTCGCGATCGAGGAGCTGCCCCTTGCCGCGGAAGAGTCGATGGACCCGGCGAAAGACATCCCCAAGGCCACGATCTGGGGGATGACCACCCTGGTCATCACCGGCGTGCTCGTGCTGATCCTGAACCCGGGTGTCTCAGGAGCCAACGAGACGGGCGCCACCCTCGAGCCCCTGTTCCTCGGCTTCTCCGACATCTTCCCGAACTCCGACATCGCCGCACTCTTGGCGTTGATCGCGGTCGTCGGATTGGTGGCCAGCTTCTTCACGATCATCTTCGCCTACGGCCGAAACATCTTCTCGCTGTCGCGGGCCGGGTACTTCCCGCAGTGGATGTCGGTGACGAGCCCGAAGCGGAAGACTCCGCATGTTGCTTTGCTCCTGGGAGCCGTCGTCGGCTACGCCCTCGCGTACGTGATCTACAAGTTCGGTTACGACGACGCGGGCGCCACTACTGGACTCGGCGCGGCCCTCCTTACGATGGCGGTGTTCGGCGCGGTCATCTCCTACGCGATGCAGTGCCTGTCGTTCATCGTCCTCCGACGGAAGCTGCCGAACATCAACCGACCGTATCGGAGCCCGCTCGGTCAAGGAGGCGCCGCGGTCGCGGGCATCATCGCGGTGGTCGCGTTGATCTCACTGTTCACGATCAGGGACTATCGGTTCGGCGTGATCGGCACCGCGATCTGGTTCGTCCTCGGCCTGATCTACTTCGCCGTCACCGGCCGCAACCGCCTGGTCCTCTCACCGGAGGAAGAGTTCGCCTTGACCCAGGGCGAGCACGGACACCCGGAGAGCGAGGGGTACGGCAAGACCCACGTCGGGGAGGTGCACGAGTAGGCGGCGTTCCTTTCAAGTCCAAGATCGACCGCGGGGCGGTGGGCGAACGCCCACCGCCCCGCCCGTCTTCGAGGAGGAATCCGTGCAGCCGCAGGGCATGATCGACGCGAAGCAGCTGGAGGAGCTCGCCGACGCGGGCGAGATCGACACCGTCCTCTGCATGTTCACGGACTTCCAAGGGCGGTTCGTCGGCAAGCGCATCCTCCCTCACTTCTTCCTCGAGGACGTGATGGGCGAGGAAGGGCTGCATGCCTGCCTGTATCTGATCGCGATCGACATGGAGATGGAGCCGCTGCCCGGCTTCGAGTACGCGAGCTGGGAGACGGGGTACGGCGACTTCAAGATGATCCCCGACATGTCGACGCTGCGGCTCGTGCCATGGCTCGAGAAGACGGCGATGGTGATCTGCGACGTCGCCGACGAGCACACGAGCGAGCTCGTCGAGGTGGCGCCACGAACGATCCTCCGCCGGCAGGTCGAGCGCGCGAACGCGGCCGGCTACACGTTCAAGACCGGGTCCGAGCTGGAGTTCTACCTCTTCAAGGAGTCCTACGAGGAGGCCGCCGCGAAGCGCTACCAGGGCATGCAGCCATCATCCCCCTACATCATGGATTACCACATGCTCGCGACCACCAAGGACGAGTGGCTCATCCGCCAGATCCGCAACGGGATGTTGGGCGCGGGCATCCCGATCGAGTTCTCGAAGGGCGAGTTCGGTCGGGGCCAACACGAGATCAACATCACCTATGCGGATGCACTGACGACCGCCGACTACCACGCGCTGTACAAGCACGGGACGAAAGAGATCGCCGCCATGAACGGGGCCGCGATCACGTTCATGGCGAAGTGGACCATGGACGAAGCCGGCTCCTCGTGTCACATGCACTCGAGCGTCTGGAACGAGGACGGCTCCACATCGCTGATGTGGGACGACGACGACCCGAACCACATGAGCCCGACCTTCAAACACATGCTCGGTGGGTTGATGTCGACATCCCGAGAGATGGCGTGGATGTACGCGCCGTTCGTGAACTCCTACAAGCGCTACCAGCTCGGCTCGTGGGCGCCGACCGCGATCCTCTGGAGCCACGACAACAGGACGTGTGGCTTCCGGGTGGTCGGCGAGCACCAGGGCAATCGCGTGGAATCGCGGCTGCCGGGTGGCGACGTGAATCCCTACCTCGGCTATGCGGCGACGGTCGCTGCCGGCCTGCACGGGATCCAGAATCAAGTGGAATGCCCTCCCCTCTTCGTAGGCAACGCGTACGAGTCGAAGGATGCCGAGCGGGTGCCGCCTTCGCTGCACGAGGCGATCGCCGAGATGGAGCGCTCCGAGGTGATGCGAGAGGCGTTCGGCGACTTCGTGTTCGGGCACCTCCTGAACATGGCGCGACAGGAACAGATCATCTTCGACAACCAGACCGTCACCGATTGGGAGTTGATCCGGTACTTCGAACGGGGCTGAGGCATGCGGCGCTGGGACGCGGGGTAAGGGTCATCCGTGACGAAGACTGGGCTCATCGCGGTGACGGTCGTCGCCGCGCTGCTCACCGGATGCAGCGAAGGGGACCTGCGGGAGCTGACCCGAGGAACCGAGGAGGCTCTGCGGGATGCCGGCGATGCGCTGGGCGAGCTGGCAGGACTGGCCGAAGGGCCGCTGCGCGAAGCCGCAGACCGCGCGTTGGATGCGGCCGAAGAGGCACGGCAGGCGGCCGATGAGTTCCGCGAGGATCCGTCGACGGAGACCCGAAGCGCCTTACGGGCGGCGAAACGGCGCCTGGACGACGCGTCGACAGAGCTCGAGGGACTGGTCGACCAGGCCCCGGAGGGCGTTCGGTCAGCTCTCCGCCAGGCGCTCGAGTCCCTGACGGAGTTGCGCCTCCGCATCCAGAGTGAGCTCGACAGCTCCTAGACCGTCCGGTCCCCGGGAGTTAAGACTCGCCTTCGAAGATCGGAACGAGCGCGAAGTAGAGCTCGCGGTAGCGGCGGTAGGCGTCGTCGTACGCCTCGCGTGCGACCGGGTCCGGTTCGTGCTCATCGGGGCGGAAGGACACGAACGACTTGACCGCTTCGGCGACGTTCGCGTGCACGCCTGAGCCGACCGCGGCGAGGATCGCGGCGCCCGTGGCGGTGGTCTCCACGCTCTCCGGGACGCGCACGGGGAAACCGGTCACATCGGCCTTGATCTGACGCCAGAGGGGGCCTTTCGCGCCACCGCCGACGATCGTCAGCCTGCGGACGCCGAGTCCCGCCGCTTTCATCGCCTCGAGGATGTCGCGGAGGGCGAAGGCGCTCCCCTCGAGGATCGCCCGGGTCATGTGGTCGCGTGTGTGCGCGAGCGTCAGCCCGAAGAAGACGCCGCGCGCGGCGCCGTTCCACTCGGGAGCCATGGCCCCCTGCATCGCGGGGAGGAAGACGACACCGTCGCTCCCCGCAGGGATCCGCGACGCCTCCTCGCTCAGCTGGTCGTACGCATCGCCGAGCCCCTGCTCCTCGTTCCGCCGCTCGTCGACCGCGAACTGATCTCGCCACCAGCGGAGGTTGCCGCCCGACACGAACCCCGGATTCTCCAACAGCCAGGCGTCCGGATCGGCGTGGGGATGACACTCCACGAGCATCGTCGGATCCTCGCGAGGCTCGGCACTCGCGGCGCAAACCGGCTCCGCCGTCCCGACCACGTCGCAGACCTCCCCCGGCTCGAAGACGCCGGCGCCGAGCGTGGCCGCCATCTCGTCGCCGCATCCGATCGCGACGACCGTGTCCGGGGACAGACCGCTCGCCTCGGCGAAGCCGGCCGTCACGGTCCCGGCCGCCTGGGTGGCGTCACCCAGCTCGGGAAGCATCGCCGGATCGATCCCCGTCGCGTCCAATGCTTCCGCCGACCACGTCTTCGTCCGAGGATCCAGCAGCGCAAGGGATGAGGCGTTGGAGTGATCCGAGGCCACGACACCCGCCGCGTGACGGAGAACGTACGAACCCGGCGACATGAGCATGGAGGCCTCCTTCCAGACGTCGGGCTCCTCGTCGCGGACCCACAGCGCCTTGAACACGGCGTGGGACGAATCCAGGTTCGCTCCCACGGCACGATAGAAGTCCCTGCGCGAGATCCGCTCGGCGAGGGCCGCCGCCTGCGCCTCCGCCCGTCGGTCCATCCAGATCAAGGCGGGGCGCAGGCGGCGTCCTTCCGAGCCGCACACCACCATGCCGTCGAGCTGCGATCCGAAGGACAGCCCTCGGATCGCCGAGGGTCCGTCCGGACACTCCGCGACCAGGCGACCGCACGACGTCTCCACGGCCGCCGTCCACAGGTCCGGGTCCTGCTCCGCCCACCCCGGGTGCGGGAACGAGAGGTCGTACGCCTCGTAGGCGGAGGCCACGAGCTCGCCATCGGCAGCGTAGAGGGCCGCGTTCGTCCCTTGGCTGCCGACGTCGCAGCCGATCACGTACGGACCGCTCACGGGAGGATCACCATCTTGAGACCGGTACCCGCGCGGATCGTCTCGAAGGCCTCGGCGATCTTCTCGAGCGGCCACCGGTGGGTGACCACCTTCGCCAACTCGTCCTGCTTGCGATCGAGGTAATCCATCGTGATCCGATACTGGCGATGCGTGGCTCCGTACGCGCCCAGCACCGACAACTCCTTGTAGTGAAGCTGGTTCATGTCGAGCGGGCTGACCGGGTCGTGCTTCGGCAAGCCCGCGAAGTACACGACCTTCGCGCGCTTGGCCGCCATCTCGAGCGCGGCCTGCTGCGCCGGTTTCGCGGGCGCGGCGACGCTGATCCGCTCGGCGCCGACGCCTCCGGTCCGCGAAAGGACCTCCTCGACGCCGTTGTCACCGGCCACCCACGCGTCGTCGACCGCCTGGCCGATCGCGTCCAAGGCGATCTCGAGGCGTTCCGCGGACACATCCGACATGAAGACCTTCGAGGCGCCTCGGTCGCGCGCCATCACCGCCTGCCAGCAGCCGATCGGCCCGGTACCGAGGATCACCACGGTGTCCCCGAGCCGGATGTCCAGCTGCTCGATGCCGTTCAGCGCGCACGCGAACGGGTCGGCGACCGTCGCGAGATCGCTCGGGAGCTCAGGAGGCAGCGGGATCAGGTTCTTCGTCGCGATCGGGGGCACGCTCGCTCGCTCCGCGTATGCCCCGGGGAATGGGTCGTAGCCGTATAGGAGATGGTCTTCGCAGAGGTTCTGGAACCCTTCCATGCACCACCGGCACTCGCCGCACGTGAGGATCGAGCCCAGGAAGATACGGTCGCCCTTGGAGACGCCGGGAGGCAGGTCCGCCTGTGCACCGACCTCCTCCAGGACACCGACGGGCTCATGGCCGAGCTGCCATGGCACCGGTGCCTTCGGGTCCCCGTTGAAGAACGTCCGCGCGTCGGTGCCGCAGATCCCGCACGCCTCGACGCGAAGGATGGCTCCTCGCGGGTCGATGCGCAGGCTCCTCGGCGTCCTCGCGGACCTCGACCGTGTTCACAGCGGTCATGAACGCGGCGCGCATCAGCTCCCGATCTCCTCCTGCAGTGCGGCGCCGGCCTTGTCCGCGCTCCACTTCTCCCGGATCACGCGCGCGAGCGCGCGCGTGATCGCCTCCGGGGATCGATGCATGAAGATGTTCCTGCCCACCGAGCATCCGATCGCGCCGGCGGCGACCGCCAGCTCCATCCGCGTCAAGAGTTCCGCGTCCTGCAGACGGGAGCCGCCGGCCAGGACCACGGGGATCCCGTTCGCCGCCCCGATCAGCTTCGAGAACGCTTCGGCGTCTCCCGGCCAATTCGTCTTCACGATGTCCGCGCCGAGTTCGGCGCAGAGACGAACGTTGCGGCGCAGGTACTCGAACCCGTACTGGTCCTTCAGCTCCTCGACGCTTGCATAGGTCGTCGGGAACTCTGCCTCGGCGATGAACGGCATCCCCAGCGCGGCGCACTCACGCCCGACCCCGGCCAGGATCTCGATCATCGAGGACTCGGTGTCCCCACCGAGGGCGGTGAAGAGAACGACGGCGTCGGCCCCGAGGACGAGCGCCTCCTCGACCTCCGCGATCTGCACGATCTCGGGCCGGTCTCCGTCCGGGCTCGCGGACGCCGAGAGCAACAAGGCGAGCGACGTCGTCGGCGAGAATGCCGGTTCGGCGATCCGGATCATGCCCTTGCTCATCATGATGACGTTCGCTCCCCCGGCCACGGTCTCCGCCGCCCGAGTCGTGATGTCCGCCAAGGGCTCCAGGAACGAGGGAGATGTCATCCCGTGGTCCAGCGCGCAGATCACCGACACTCCTGCGGGGTCGATCACCCGCTTCAGCCGCATCGCCTTGCCCGTCATGCGTCCCCCTGTCCCCTGGCTTCGGTCGCCGACCCATCGTGGCTCGTAGGCGCGACCGAAGTGTGCCAGAGGCGGCACTCTTCCGCGACGGGCTCCCTCACCGGCGCTTGAGGGAGGAGCCTTGGAGCCCTGAGGGCCGCGGCTAGACTTTCCGCGTATGACCGTGATCCTGTTCGTTCGCTGCGACAAGGCCGACAGCTTCGGGGTCGCGCCCGCGGCCGTGGAAGCGACAGGCGCGATCCTCCGCGTGTGGGATGCCATCGTTGAGAACGGGCTCCGCCCGACACTCGACGACGTGGACGGCGTCGTGGTCTTCGGCTCCACGTTCAACATGGAGCATGCGGACGAGCAGCCGTTCATCAAGGAGACTTCGGACCTCATGCGCGAGGCGATGGGTCGCCGGATCCCTCTCCTCGGTGTGTGTTTCGGAGGACAGCTCCTCGCGTGGACGCTGGATGCCGAGGTGGGCCGAAGCCCCGTCCGCGAAGTGGGCTTCGAGCCGATCCACCCGACGCAAGATGCCGTCGACGACGTGCTCTTCTCCCATCTGATGGACGGCGACATGGCGTTCCAGTGGCACCTGGACACGTTCGCGCTACCCCAGGATGCGAAGCTCCTCATGACGGGGGATCAGGTCACCAACCAGGCGTTCCGCGTCGGCGACCTCGCGTGGGGGACCCAGTTCCACCTCGAGGTGAACGGTCCCGAGATCGAGTACTGGCTCGAGGAATTCAGGTACCTGGGCGACCTGGAGACCGAGTGGGGCAAGAGTCCGCAGCGGGTGCGCGAGGAGAGCGTTCGGCACATGAAGGAACACGAGGACCGCGGCCGCGAGATCATCACTCGATTCACGCTGCTGGCCGCCGGATCCTAGTCCCGAGACGACCGCGGATAGAATCCGTCGGTGACGGATGATCGCTATCGACCGCTGATCGCGGTCGTCGCCTACCACCTCGCCGAGGACCGGGTGGCGCGCTGGCCGGAGGGCGGCTACGGCGTCCCGAAGCTCTACCTCGATTCGCTCCGGAGAGCGGGGGCTCGGACCGCGATCATTGCTCCCGGGGACGAAGGAACTCCCGAGGAGATCCTCGACGCCTTCGACGGCTTGCTGCTTGTCGGTGGAGGCGATATCGACCCCGCCCGATACGGCGGGGGATCGAACGAACACCTCTACGGGATCGAGCCGGACCGGGACGAGTCCGAGATCCAGCTGCTCCGGGCCGCCAACCGGATCGCCTTGCCCACCCTCTGTATCTGTCGAGGGATGCAGGTGATGAACGTCGCGTTCGGCGGCACGCTGCATCAGCATCTCCCGGATGTCCCCGGCCTGATCCAGCACGGCGTTCCCGTCGAAGGGACCCAGACGATCCACGATGTCACCCCCGAACCCGGCAGTCGCCTCGCAGCCGTCACCAAGTCCGGCTCGCTCCCCGCCGCCTCGCACCACCACCAGGGCGTTGATCGGCTGGGGGACGGGCTCGCCGCGACCGGGCGGACCGTGGACGGGCTCGATCGAGGCGATCGAGCTGATCGTGCCGGATCAGCAAGACCCTCGAGCGACGTGGATGGTCGGGGTCCAATGGCACCCGGAGGAGACCGCCGAACACGACCCGGCCCAGCAGTCGCTCTTCGACGCTCTCGCCCTGCTCGCCCGCCTCCACGGCTCGAGCGCGAAGGGGGAGCAGGCCGAGGGAAGGACCCGCTCATATGCGATCGGCCCGTACGACGATGCGTGGCCGGTCCGCTTCGAAGCAGAGGCTGCGAGGATCCGCACGGTGCTCGGCGAACAAGTGGTTCGACTCGAGCATGTCGGGTCGACGGCCGTGCCGGGCCTCGCGGCCAAGCCGGTCGTCGACATCCAGGCTTCCGTCCGATCGATGGTGCCGAGGGGCGCGTACGCGGATCCGCTCGTCGGATCCGGCTATCGGTTGGGCATCGACCCGTGGACCGACGAGCACGATTTCTTCAGCAAGGACGAAGACGGCGAGCGAGCCTTCCACGTCCACATCTGCGGCGCCGGGAGCGAGTGGGAGCGGCGGCACCTGGCTTTCCGCGACTGGCTCCGGAGTCACCCGGAGGATGCCACCGCCTACGAGCGATTGAAGCGAGACCTCGCCGAGCGGCATCCACGCGACATCTACACCTACGCGGACGCGAAGACTGCGTTCATCCGCGAGATCGAGGCTCGAGCCGTCACGGCTTGAGGGACACACCTTCGGAGATCGGATCTCCGTCTTCGATCCTCAGGAAGAGACCGGACTGTGGCTTCGGATCGAAGTACGTGGCCTTCGCCGGCATCTGCTCGTGGCGGTTCGCCACCTCCACGAACTGATCGAAGGTCGGCGGCATGAGCGTGAAGGCCGCCCCGCCGTCCTCGTCCACACGTCCCGTCAGCTCCTCGAGAGGGACCGCGTCCGAAACGAATTCGAGACCGGGGTCGCCGGCTTCACCGAAGCCGAAGATCGGCTCCAAGACTTCGCGGTGGAGTCGCGAGACATCGAGCGATTCGACCCCGACGGAAGCCTCGTCCGGTCCAGGGACGAGCCGATACCAGCGCCCGCCCACGTACAGGCCGAAGACGCCGCGCTCGATGGGCTGGGTCCCCCCTTCGACCACGGTCAACCGTTCGCGCAGCAGAGAAAGCAGGTCATCCACGCCCATCTGGAGCGGGCCGATGACGCGCCGGTGGAACCCGAGCATCCTCAGCTCGTCATCCGAGAACAAGACGGCTGGGACGCCGGCGCCGTCGGGTCGGCCTGAACGCTCCCAAAGGTCCACGGATGCCATGGCCCGATGGTGTCCGTCGGTGATGTACAGCGGCTGATGATCGAGCCGCTCCCGGATCCGTGCGATGGACTCGGGATCCTCGATCCGCCAGACGGTCTGTGCGAGCTCGCCGGTCCCGAATCGCCGCAGCGGTGTTCCGTCGGTGGTCGTCTCGACGATCTTCCGGATGTCGTCGTCCGCGCGGAACATCAGGGCCACCAGCGTGGATCGGGCACCCAGACGCGCGAGGTGCAAGCCCGAGCGCGTCGACGCGTTCCGGCTGCACCCCCTCATGCCCGAGGACCCGGCCGTCGACGAAGGCCTGCGGCGGCACCTCCCCCACGATCCCGGTCTGCTCGTGCTCGTCGGATCGCAACCGGTACACGTAGAGGGCGGGTTCCGGGAACTCCTCGAAGAGCCCGGCGTCGAGCAACCGAGCCAGGGCCGCCGCGTTCGCCTCGTCGAGCGCCTCGGGGTCGACGTCTTGGCCTTCAGAAGCATCGTCCGGCGTCCGCGACACGTGCAACCACGAATACGGGCGCGCAGCCAGGATCGCGGCCCTTTCCTCGCGCGAGAGCGCGTCGTGCATCGGGGAGACGACGTGCTCTGCCCACTCGGCGCGAACGATCCGGGCGGGGAAGGGATCGAGGGTGCTCATCCGTTCGCAGCTCGGAACGCGGTCATGAACCCGACGAGCGCATCGACCCCCTCATCGGTCATCGCGTTGTAGATGCTCGCCCGGATCCCACCGACGCTCCGATGTCCCTTGAGGTTGACGAGCCCTTCCTGCTCGGCGCTCTTGAGGAACGCGGCGTCCAGCTCGTCGGATGGTGAGCGGAACACGACGTTCATGTGGGAACGGTGGGCGGGCTCGACCGGCGAGCGGTAGAAGCCGTCACTCGCCGCGATCGCGTCGTAGACGGATCCCGAGCGCCGGGCGGCGCGCTCCTCCATCGCCGCCACGCCTCCGATGTCGCGCATCCAGCGGAGCATCTTCCCCATCACGTAGATCGCGAACATCGGCGGGGTGTTCATCAGGCTGTTCTTGGCGGCATGCGCCTTGAGTCGCAGGTAGCTCGGGAGATCCGGGTCCATCTCTTCCAGGAGCGCGGTTCGCACCACCACCACCGCGAGGCCCGCCGGCCCGAGATTCTTCTGCGCCCCGCCGTACACGAGGTCGAAGCGATCCCACGGGATCGCCCGGCTGAGGTAGTCCGACGACATGTCTGCGACCAGCGGCATCTCCGCATCCGGGAACCGGGCCATGCGGATCCCCTCGATCGTTTCGTTCGAGGTGATGTGCAGGTACCTCGTGCCTGGCTGGATCTCGAGCTCGTCGTCAGAGGGCATCCGCATGAAGGAGAAAGGCTCGCCGTCCCACGCGGCGTACGCATCTCCCCATGCGGCCGCATCCTTCAACGCCCCCTTCGCCCACGTCCCCGAGCGCACGTAGCCCGCCCGCTCACCCTCGAGGAGCAGGTTCATCGGAACGATCGCGAACTGCAGCGTCGCACCTCCCTGCAGGAACAGGATCGAGAAGTCGTCGGGCACCGCATAGTTCTCGCGGAAGAGGGCGAGCGCCTCTTCCTGGACCTCCTCGTAGTCGGCGCTCCGATGGCTCATCTCGATCACCGACATACCGGAGCCACGGAAGTCCAAAAGCTCGGACTGGACCTCCTCCAACACGGACACCGGGAGGGTGCAGGGACCCGCGCAGAAGTTGTGGACCCTCACGGCCCGCCTCGCTCCGTCGGCACGGCCGAGACATGGATCACGTCGTCGAGTCCCTCGAGGGCGCCGATCAGATCCGGGCCGACGTCGCCGACGACGTCGATCGTCGCGACCGCAGCGTTCCTTCCCTCGAAGACACGGTTCTCCATCTGCTCGACGTTCAGGTCTCGACGACGCAGGATGTCGAACACGCCCGCCAGCACACCGACGCGGTCGAGATGGCGGACATGGAGGGTATGGGTCCCGAGCCGCGTCGGCGCGAGATTCACGCAGTTGAGGATCTCGCCATGGACGAACGCATCGATGATCTCGACGACGCCGTCGGCCACCGCCTTCTGCGCCTGGGCCGTCGACGCGCCGATGTGGTGCGTCCCCACGACGTTGGGATGCTGGGCGAGCTTCGACGACCACTCGGTCGCGCCGGATCCCGGCTCGTCGGGATACACGTCGAGCCCCACGCGAAGCCCGCGGGTCTCGATCGCATCCATGAGCGCAGCTTCGTCCACGATGTCTCCTCGAGATGTGTTCAGGAGGATCGCGCCCTCCTTCATCCCACCGAGCAGCCGAGTGTCGATCATCGACTCGGTCTCGCTCGTGGCGGGCACATGGATCGTGACGATGTCGGATGTGGCCACGAGGTCCTCGAGCGAGTCGACGAGCTCGATGCCGAGCGTCCTGATGCGCTCCTCCGCGGCCTCGTCCCGATCCTTGCGGATCGCTCGCACCTGGAGCCCGAACGCAGCCGCACGCTCCGCGACCGCGAACCCGATCTCGCCGAGCCCGACGATGCCCATCACCTTCCCGAGCAGTCCGTCGGCCTGGGAGTAGGCGGTCTTGTTCCACGACCCGGCCCGAAGGTCGGCCACGTTGTCCGCGATCCGCCTGTCGATCGCCAGGAGCAGGCCCATGGTGAGCTCCGCCACCGCGACCGCGTTGCGGCCGGGGACGTTCGTCACGTAGATGCCGACCTCGGAGGCGGCATCCACGTCGATCGTGTTCGTGCCCGCCCCCGCTCGCACGATCAGCTCGAGGGCGTCGGCCGCCTCGATCGTCGCCGCTGTCACCTTCGTGCTCCTCACGACGAGCGCCTCGAAGCCCGGGATCCGGCCCGGAAGGTCACCCGCTGAGAGCTTCGGGGCCGAGACGAGCTCATGACCGAGGTCCGCCAGTGCTTCGGCGGTGGAAGGGTCGATGACGTCGGCGAAGAGAACCCGCATGGCCTAGGAGCTAAGCAGAACGGGCAGATGCCGAACAAGCCGGAAGGGCTGCCATCGGAGGACCGCGCCGGACCCCGGACCAGGTGGAATGGCCCAAGAGGGCCATGACCTGTCTAGCGCCATCGTGGCCCCGGTGCTATACAGACCTTCTCGACTGACCGGAGGTTCAAAGACTGACCGGCCCAGGGGCTGACGGTCTCCGACGCGGAGATCGTCCTTTCCCTGGACGAGGATATGGAAAGGTGTGGGCGAGATGGTGAAGAAGCGTCAGAAAGCTGCTGCTTCGCTGGTGCTGGCGATCCTCCTGGGGATGGTCCTTCAAACGGCAGCCATCGGTCAGGACGCGAGTCCGTCGGCGGCGGACGAGAAGGTGAGTTTCACCGTTGGTACCACCAACGACGCGATCACCTTCAACCCGATGTTCATGCTCGAGACGCCCGAGTACGCCACAGCCGACCTGATGTGGGAAACCTTCCTCGGCTGGGAGCAGGAGGACTTCGACACCACGGGACACCTCGCGACCGACTGGGAGCAAAGCGAGGATGGACTGACGTGGACGTTCAACGTCCGCGATGACGTGACTTGGCACGACGGGCAGCCGCTCACGGCGGGCGACATCGCCGCCACGTTCAACTGGATCCTGGACAACAAGGTCGGCAACTTCATCGACTACCTCCCGTTCACCGACGAGATCACGGCGCCGAACGACACGACCCTCGAGTGGAAGACCACGATCCCGACGGGCGCACCCATCTACCCCCCGTACGTCTACATCATGCCGGAGCACGTCCTCAGCCAGTACGAGACGAAGGCCGACTTCAAGAAGTGGAAAGGGTTCCCGGATCCGATCGGGTCGGGACCGTTCAGGCTCGTCGAGTGGCGCCGCGGCGACTTCTGGCGCCTGGAGGCGAACCCCGACTACTGGGGAGGCGCCCCGAAGATCGACGAGTTCGTGTTCCGGGTCTTCCAGAACGAGGACGCGGTGATCGAGGCCCTGAAGCAAGGCGAGATCGACTTCGCGGACGAGCTCAGCGCCAACCTCTTCGACTCGGTCACTGACGAGCCGACCATCACGGCGAACGTAGGGAGTCCTTCGTACTTCATCCAGATGAGCTTCAACCAGTGCACCAACGAGGTGGCGTACTGCAAGGACACCGGCTTCAACCACCACCCGGCGACCCTGGACCCGGACTTCCGACGCGCCGTCGAGTACGCGATCGATCGTGAAGTGCTCGTCGACCGGGTCAAGCTCGGTTACGGGACACCTGGCGCGACGGTCATCATGCAACCCAAGTGGCATAGAGACCCTTCCGAGGTAATCACGCACGATCCGGACGAGGCCAACCGGATCCTCGACGAGGCCGGCTACGCCGACACCGACAACGACGGGATCCGGGAAACCCCGGACGGCGAGCCGATGGAGTTACGGTTCATCGTCCGAACGGAGTCTCCGGAGACGATCGATGCCGGTGAGTTCATCGTGGAGTGGCTCCGCGAGATCGGGGTCTCACTCGAGACCCAGGCAGTCAACGACAACAAGCTCACCGACACCTGGTACTCGAATGACTACGACATGTACATCTGGGGCTGGGGCGTCGAGCCGGATCCGAACTTCCAACTCTCCACGTATACGACCTCGCAATGCGGCGTCTGGAGCGACACGTGCTACTCGAACCAGGAGTACGACCAGCTGTTCCAGGAACAGCAGCGCGCGCCATCCCTGGAGGAGCGCGAGAGCCTCGTGGGTGAGATGCAGGAGATCCTCTACAACGACCGGCCGGAGATCGTCTTGTGGTACGAGAACTATCTCCAGGCGTACCGCAGCGACAAGTGGACCGGGTTCGTGAAACAGCCGACCGAGGAGGGCACGATCCTCTTCCAATACGGCTACTACTCCCTGCTGAACATCCAGCCGGCCTCCGAGGGCGCGGGTACCGACGCGGCCGATGGGGACGGCGGTGTGTCCCCCCTCATCTGGATCGCCATCGCCGCGGTCTTGATCGTGATCGTCGGCGTGGTGGTCACCAGAAGGCGAGGCGCCAACGAGGAAGCCTGAGTAAGAGCGCCCGAAGGGGGTCCGAGAAGGAGAGGGAAGGGATCCGACAACCGGGGTGGGGACGCGTCAGTACGTCATACGGAAGATCGTGCAGGCCCTCATCACGCTGGCCGCGATCTTGGTCTTCAACTTCTTCCTCTTCCGGGTGTGGTCGCCCGGGGACCCGATCAGCTTCCTCACCCGCGGCCAGGGCGCCAACATCTCGCTCGAGGAACGCGCCGCGCTGATCCATGAGTACGGGCTCGACAAGTCGACCTGGGGGCAGTTCACCGAATACCTGAAGGACACGGTCACGGGCAAGCTGGGCGTGTCCAGCTTCTACCAGGGGGAATCCGTCACGTCTGTTTTCTGGCGGTTCCTCCCCGCGACCCTGTTGCTCGTCGGGATCTCGACCACCATCTCCATGGTGGTCGGCATCTGGCTGGGGATCCGGTCCGGATGGCGACGGGGAGGCTCCTTCGACCGGTCCTCGATGTTCGTCTCTCTGATCCTGTACTCGATGCCGGAGTTCTGGCTGGGCATGCTGCTGCTACTGCTGTTCTCCACCGCCCTCGGATGGTTCCCGGTCGGCGGCCGCGTCTCCACGAGCGTGAGCTCGATGGGCACGCTCGAATACATCATCGATGTCGCCGAGCATCTCTTCCTGCCCGTGCTGACACTCGCGCTGGGTTATCTCGGCGAGTTCTACCTCCTGATGCGATCGTCGTTGCTCGATGTCCTAGGGGAGGACTACATCACGACCGCCAGGGCGAAGGGGCTGCTCGAGCGGAACGTCCTGAACCGCCATGCCGTTCGCAACGCCTTGCTCCCGACCGTCACCCTGATCGCACTGTCGTTCGGGTACGTGATCGGAGGAGCGATTACCGTGGAGGTAGTGTTCTCCTACCAGGGGCTCGGTCTGTTGACCTACACCGCGATCCTGGCGAAGGACTACTGGTTGCTCCAGGGGCTGTTCCTCGTCTTCAGCATCGTCGTGATCGGCTTCAATCTCGCGGCGGATCTCGTGTACGCGTATCTCGATCCCAGGGTCCGGGAGGCCTGACTATGCAACCACCACCGCTTCGCGTCGGCGGCGAACCGTCTTTCATGCCGAGCCTGGAAGATGACGAACCGCCGCCAGCACCAGGGTCGCCGCGCCAGATCACGCGGGCACGCCGGCGGGCCGCTCTCCATCGCTTCTGGGTCACCTTCCGGAACGACAAGATGGGCGTCGCCGGGGTGACCATCCTCGTGTTCTTCATCGGTGTCGCGATCTACGCGATCTTCGCCGATCCGACCGGCCTCAGCATCACGGAGGCCACCGGACCCCGGCTAGATCCGCCGAGCCTCGAGTACCCGTTCGGCACCGACGATCAGGGTCGGTCGGTGCTCACCCTCACGGTCCACGGCTCGAAGATCTCGCTCCTGGTCGGCCTCTCGGCGACGGTCATCACCATGGTGATCGGCGCTGCCGTCGGTCTGATCGCCGGGTTCCGAGGTGGGTGGATCGACCAGCTCCTGATGCGGATCACAGACTGGGGGCTCGTGATCCCCTGGCTGATGCTTGCGATCTCGCTCGCCTCGATCTTCGGGCAGTCGTTGTACATGACCATCCTGGTGATCGGGCTCACCACGTGGCCAAGTACCGCGCGACTCGTCCGCTCGCGGACACGCTCTCGGTGAAGGAGCGCCCCTACTTGGAACGGGCGCGGGCGTTGGGGGCCTCCAACTGGCATCTCGTGACCCGGCACATCCTGCCGAACGTGATGCCGGTGATCATGGCCAACACTGTCCTGACGGTGGCGATCGCGATCCTCTCGGAGACGGCGCTCTCATTGCTCGGGCTGGGTGACCCTCTCAGCAGTCCTGGGGCTCATCATCAACGAGCCTTCGGCCGGAGGCGCTGCGGCGCAGGGAGACTGGTGGTGGCTGGGCGCTCCCGGGCTCTGCATCTGCTCGTCGACGCTCGTCATTCACGATGTGCGGGTTCGCACTCGACGAAGTCATCAACCCGAGGACTGCGCGAACGATGAGCGTCCTGTCCGTGCGCGACCTGCAAGTCACGTACCGGACGCAGGGTGGTGACGTGCCGGCCGTCCGCGGCGTGGACCTCGACATCGACAAGGGACATGTCCTCGGGCTCGCGGGCGAGTCGGGATGTGGCAAGTCGACGATCGCCGGCGGCGATCCTGCGGCTGCATTCCGCGACGAGACCTCGATCGAGGGGAAGATACTGCTCGAACGGGGAGGACGTCCTGGCGCTGAAGCCCGGCAAGCTGCGAGCAGTTCGTTGGACCGGCGCATCGATCATCTTCCAGGGCGCGCTGCACGCCCTCAATCCGGTGCGGCGGGTCGGAGACCAGATGGTCGAAGCGATCGACGATCCACAAGCTGGCCCGAGAACGAGAGGCGCGGGTTCGAACGGCGGAGCTCCTCGAGGAGGTGGGCCTCCCGGCCCGACGGATCAACGACTATCCCCACGAGCTCTCCGGCGGTCAGAAGCAGCGGGTGATGATCGCGATGGCTCTGGCCTGCAACCCTACGCTCGTGATCGCCGACGAGCCGACCACCGCGCTGGACGTGATGGTCCAGGCTCAGGTGCTCCAGCTCCTGAAGGGCCTCCAGCGGGAGCTGGGCCTCGCGATGCTGTTCATCACCCACGATCTCTCCGTCCTGGTCGAGGTCGCCGATCGGCTCGCGATCATGTACGCCGGGAGGATCGTCGAGGAAGGACCGGCGCTGACGGCGTGTTCCACGAACCTGCACATCCCTACACCAGCGCGCTCGCGGACGCGTTCCCGGAGATCGGTGACGCGCGGTTCCGCGGCCAGCCCTCCGGGTTCGGAGGAGACCCGCCGGATCCCCAACACATCCCGACCGGCTGCCCGTTCCATCCGCGGTGTCCGGTAGCATCGACGTCTGTCCGAGCCTCGTGGCGACCTCTGGGCAGCCGGTGACGGAAGGCGTGCTGCCTGCATCCACGTCCTCGGGCGCTCCGACGCTGTCGGAGGCGACCGACGTGAGCGATACCACGCTCGCAGCCGCAGGACGCTCCGAGACCCGGCTGACACCGATCATCGAGATCCGGGATCTCGAAGTCACCTTCGCCGGGCGCGTGTCGCTCATCCGGGGTTCGGGCGGAACAAGGGATCGGTGGCGACCGCGGTCGACGGCGTCGACCTCACGCTCCATCGAGGGAGAGGTGCTCGCCCTCGCGGGGGAGTCGGGCTGCGGGAAGACGACGATCGCTCGCGCGGTGATGGGGCTCATCAAGCCCGAACGGTGGCCAGATCTCGTTCCGGGGCAAGCCCCTCGGGCGGAAGCTGCGCGAGTACCGCCGAGAGGTCCAGATGGTGTTCCAGGACCCGACGGCATCTCTCAATCCACGCCAGACGATCTACGAGAGCGTCGCGGAGGGCCTCCGGATCCACGGCATCCACCAGGGGCCGGACGGAGAGTCCGAGGAGGAGCTGGTGGCGCGCGCGTTGTCACGAGCCGGCTTGCGCCCGCCGGAACGCTTCTACCTGTTGTATCCCTCACGAGCTTTCCGGGGGCCAGCGCCAGCGAGTCGTGATCGCCGGCGCGTTGGTGCTCGACCCGAAGGTGATCGTGGCGGACGAGCCCGTGTCGAACCTCGACGCGTCCGTTCGCGGCGAGATCCTCCAGCTCCTCCTGAAGCTCCGCGACGAGCTTCGATTGTCGATCCTGATCGTCACGCACGATCTGGGCCTCGCCTGGACCGTGGCGGACCGCGTCGCAGTGATGTATCTCGGGAGGATCGTGGAGATCGGCCCCGCCGAAGAGGTGTTGCTGCGGCCCCGCCACCCGTACACGCAAGGCTCTGCTGGACGTCGTGCCCGAGGCCGGCGGGATCGACCGCCCGATCCTGCAGGGCGAGCCTCCCGACCCCACGCGTATCCCGGAAGGGTGCCGGTTCCACCCGCGGTGCCCGGTGGTCGCGTCGGGAGAGGCGGCGAGCCTCGGTATCGAGGAGAGGTGCCGAGGGGAAGATCTCGCGCTGGAGGAGCTCGGCCCCGGCCATCTCGCCGCCTGCTACGAGGCTTCGCTGCGGCGAGGTTCTGTCACGCCTCTTCGGCAGGAGCCGTTGTCGAGCGATGCTCCTCCGGGAGCCGGTCCCCCATAGGCTTGCGCTTGCAGGGGCTCCTCCTCCGAGTGCTGCTCTCCGTTGCCCTTCAAGACGCCGAGGATCGCCTCCATCTCGGAGTCGGGGAGCCGTTGGTCCGGATGCATGCCCGTCGCGCGCGCGGACGCGAGCAGCGTCCGAAGGTTGGACTCGGCCATCTCGACGCGGTGCTCCAGTTCACGAGCGCGTTCGGCGAGCGTGCGCGCGCGCCGCTCAGCCTCCGCTCGCATCTCCCGGTTCTGGCGGGCCTCCTCTCGGGAGGTCTTCAGCTGGGCCCGGAGCAGGGAAACCTCCTGCCCGAGCTCCACGAGCCGATCCACCGTGGCCCTGCCCAGATCCGAGTAGGCGAGGCCTCCACGGCGACCGGGGCCCGTGTCCTCCTGCCGCTTCCGGGAGCGTCTGCCCTTGCGCTCGATCGTCTCTCGCTCGCCCGCAGCAACCGGCGTTTCGTCAAGGAGACGATAGGAGCCGCCTGAGGGCTCCAGTCGGCGCCGCGCGACAAGCGCTCTGACTGCGCGGGCGATCGACAATGGATCGGGGAAGCCCAATTCCCTGCCAAGCTCGGCTGGCGTCGCTTCTAGTAGTTCGCCCTTCTCGGTGCGGCCGGCGACAGCGGCGAGGAAAGCATTGACGCGCTCGAGGCTCTGCTCGTTCACGGCCAGATTCTCCACGATAATCAGCCCATTGCGCCAGTTGTGCGGAAGGGCATCCAGGGCGCCCGATAGGCTCGGCTCCGTGGACCCCCTCCCTCTGTCGGGCAGTCGCGTCCTGGACCTCTCCCGGGTGCTCGCCGGTCCGCTCGCGACTCAGATCCTGGGTGACCTGGGCGCCGACGTGATCAAGGTCGAGCGCCCCGGGGACGGCGACGACACCCGCCACTGGGGACCACCTTTCGTGGGAAGCGATGCCGCTTACTACCTATCGCTCAACAGGAACAAGCGCTCCGTGACGGTCGACCTCAAGACGAGCGACGGCGTCGACGCCGTGCGCCGGCTCGCCACCGGCTCCGATGTCCTGATCGAGAACTTCCGGCCCGGTCTCATGGCCGAGCTCGGACTTGCTCCCGACGACCTCCGTCGAGAGATCCCCGCGTTGATCACATGTTCGCTGACGGCGTTCAACGACGACACCTCCGCAGCGGCACAACGTCCTGGCTACGACATCATGGTCCAGGCGTTATCGGGCCTGATGAGTGTTACCGGAGAGCCGGGTGGCGAACCCGTGAAGGCCGGCGTCGCGCTTCTGGACGTCATCGCCGGCCTCCAAGCCGCCATCGGCATCCTCGCCGCTTTCCACGAGCGAGAGCGCACCGGTCGTGGACGGCACGTGAGCGTGTCCCTGTTCGATGCCAGCGTGGCCGCCATGGTGAACCAGGCCGCCAACCTTCTCTTGGGGGGCATCGTGGCGGGGCCGATGGGGACGGCCCACCCCAACATCTGCCCCTACCAGGCCTTCCACGCGTCCGATCGACCGTTCATCCTGGCCGCCGGGAACGACCGGCTGTTCCGTCGAGCGTGCGAAGTGGTGGGGCACTCAGACTGGGCCGACGACCCACGCTTCGTCACGAACGAGGAGCGCGTGCGCCATCGCGACGAGCTGATCCCGCTCCTCGGGGAAGCGTTCGCAACCAAGCGGGCGGGCGAGTGGATCGAAGCGCTGGGGTCGGCGTCCGTGCCATGCGCACCGATCCGAGCGATGGACGAGGTCTTCGCGGCTCCCGAGGGAGCCGCGCTCGTCGAATCGGTGACCGACCGCAGACGGGGAACGACCCTCCGACTCGTGCGCAATCCGATCCGGTTCGACGGCCGGGTGCTGGACACGCGTCGGGCCCCTCCGCTCCTCGGCGAGCACACCGACGAGATCTTGCGCGAGACGTGACGGCGATCGAGCGCTGGCGGGAGCAGCTCAGCCAGTGGGCGATCCCACCCGAGATCCTCGCCGCGGCTCCTGAGTCACCGTACTGGTTCCCGGCCGAGCTCTTCCGAACGAGAGGTGAGCGGACGCCTGGCCCCGAGGACCCTACCCCGACCACCGTTCGAGCGCTCGAAGGACTTCCCGACGGAGGCCGAGTGCTTGACGTCGGCTGCGGAGGAGGGGCCACCTCGCTTCCCCTCGCCGGCCGCGCGGGCGTCGTGGTCGGCGTCGACTCGCAAGAGGACATGCTCGATGGGTTCCTGGCGAACGCCCGCACGGCCGGCGTCGAGGCCGAGACGGTGCACGGACGATGGCCCGACGTCGCCGGCAGGGTCGGCCAGGTTGACCTGGCACTCGCGGGGCACGTCCTCTATAACGTCGGCGATCTCGAACCGTTCGCTCGCGGTCTCGCGGCGGTCGCTCGGCGCCGGGTCGTCTTGGAGCTCACGGAGCGGCATCCCCTCCACTGGATGAACGGCCTCTGGCTCCGGTTCCACGGCGTCGAACGTCCCGAGGGACCGGCGGCGGAGGACGCCTTCGATGCGCTCGCGGAGCTCGGCCTCGACCCTCACATGGATCATTGGGCCACGCCGCCGGCAGCGGGCGGAGCCCGCCGGAGGGCCGACGCCGTCGCGCTCATCCGACGGCGTCTGTGTCTTTCCCCCGACCGGGATGACGAGGTCATCGATGCCCTCGGCTCTCTGCTCGAGCGACGCCGGGGGCTCTGGAGCGCGGGGCCCGCCGACCAGACGCTCGCGACGATCTGGTTCGACGGCTAGCGCCGGAGCCGGATCCTCGTGACGGACACGTGGATCTCGCCTTCGGGATCCTCGATCCGCTTCTGCTTCCTTGCCTCGGCGCCCGCCCGTTCGGGTACCGAGAACCTGAACGTCCCCAGCGTCTTCACGAAGCCGCCGAGGTCCTGCGATCCCACCGGGTACCGGCTCACGTCCTGGAACCGGAGGTCGAGCTCGTCGCCGTCGCGTCGTCCGAGGATCCGGACGATCACGCGTTCGGCCTGAACCTGTGCCGACGGGAAATCGCACCGCGCGCCCGGCTGGAGCCGTGCGACTCCCCGCCCGCGAACGCGACCCGGATCCGTGAGCCGGATCTGACCCGACATGCGCCAGTCGCTCGTGCAGGAGCCTCCGACACGGTAGGTGTGCGTCGTCCGGCTGGACATGCTGAGCGACCAACTGACGAGTTCGGCCGTCGACGGACTTGGAGTCACGCTGGGGAGGACCCCCGGGTCACGGACTCCCGGAGGGAACGGGTTCGGCGGGAACCGATACGCGATGAACGCGCCGACGCCTGCGCAGCCCACCAGGATCACGATCCACACGAGCGTCTTCCCCCATCCGCGCACTGTCGCCATCATCTCGTAGCGGAGTCGGCTCGCCGCTACAGACCGAGTCCTGTCATCAACGCCCTGAGCGTGAGGCCGAAGCTGATGAACGAGGCCCAGGCGAATGGCACCCACGGCCGCACCGGCCGGTCGATCCCGATCGCGCGCGCGTCCCCCGCCCTCGCGACCACGTGAGCGAAGACGAAGAGCAGCAGGGGAAGGTACCCGTAGACGTAGTGCAGGGTACCCCCCAGGACCCCTTCCGCCTCGAGACGACGCCCGAGGAGAAGCAGGATCGTGCCGAGGAGAGCCTGCGCGCCGGCGACCACCTGCGCGACCGCGAGCCACGTCCAGTAGCCGTCACCCGGTTCGCGCCGCGCGACCTTGGCTCCCAGTCCCCAGATCCACCCGAGCGCGAAGGTAGCGACGACCGCGAACCCGATGACTCGATGCAGTGCCGACACGGCGCGGATACTACGGACCCGCGAGAAGCGGAGGACCATGAGAACCCGCGGCCGCGATACCTCCGTTCGCTTAAAGCCTCGAGATCACGAACGCGGTCGCGAGCACCGGCATCGCGACCGACAGGAACTTCAGCGCCGCCTCCGGCGCCGACTTGATGACCTCGGCCCCCATCGGCTCCTTGGTGCCATCGCGCAGCGTGATCGTCCCCTCGACGGTCGCCACCCGGCGCCGGAGGCGGCGCACGGGTGTCGACAAGACGCGCTGAGCCGCGCTGATCGCCACACACGCGCCGGCGACGAGGACGGCCGCAGGGTGCAGCTTCCCCTCCTGTGCGAAGGCTCCGGTCAGCGCGGGGAACCCGCCCCACGCCAGCGCGAACCACAGATCAGAGTGGAACGCGCCATCGAAGAGCTCGAGGTTGTACGCGACGACGAGGAATGTACCGACGGCGATGAACGCCGCCAGCCACGGCGTGACCTGGACGATCCCGACGATCCCGACCGCCCCAGCCCCCAGGAGCGAGGCGATCGCCAGTCCCTGCAGCACCAGATCCGGGATGGAGGTGCCGAGCGGTCGCCCCCGCAGCTCATCCAAGGCGTGCGCAGCGAGACCCAAACCCAGGAAGAACCCCAACAGACTCATCCCCAGTCGGTAGAGATCCACCTCGGCTGCGGTCGCCGCCCCGAGCGCGACGTAGGAGAGGTGCCACAGCGTGTAGGGCGGATGCAGCAACGTCCACCAGTCCCTCCAGCCGCCGGGAGGGAGCGCGTAGAACGCGGGCCGGTCCTCGCTCACCCCGTTTTCACACCCCAGAGCACGACGGCGGAGCCGAACAAGAACGTTCGGGTCCGCACGTGATGGATGCCGGAATGCTGGAACCAGCGCACCCAGTCCTCGAGGGGATGCGAGGCGACGAAGCGCGAGATGTTCGGCCCGAGGAAGGCGACCGTGCGCGCCCATTCGGGCGACGCGGCGCTCCCGATGACCCGCATCAGCACCCTCGTATGGATCCACCAGCCGGCGCGAGCGATCGGCGACGTCGGCACATGGAACTCCAGCATCGCGATCGAACCCCCGGGGCGGAGCACCCGAGCGAGCTCTCGCACCGTGGCCGCGGGATCGTCCACGTATCGCAGGAGATAGGTGAGGGTCACCGAATCGAACGCCTCCTCCTCGAAGGGGAGGTGCTCCGCGCCGGCGAGGACTGGCGCGATGCGGCCGTCGAGACCGGCGATCCGGTTCGGCTCGCGACCCGCTCGAAGCATCTCCTCACTCTGGTCCAGGGCCACGACCCGGACGTTCTTCCGAGCCGCGAGCGCACGAGCGACCAGCTGCGTGCCGGACGCCGTGTCGAGGACCCTCGCCCCCGGCACCGCGTTCGTCTTCGACACGAGGAACCGCCTCCATCGCTCGTCCTGACCCAAGGAAAGGAGTGCGCCCATTCGCTCGTACTGTGGCGCGATCCCCGCGAAGAGCCGCCGCGCGAAGAGGTTCCGGTCGGGCGCCATGGACGGTCCTTCGGGTCCTATGGCGATCCGAGGAGCTCGGGTACGTCGGCGAAGGAAGGGACGACGTGATCGGGCCGGCCATCGTCACGGTCTTCGTCGCCCGCCCGGTACTTCCCGGTGCGGACGAGGATCCCGGTCAGTCCCGCGACCTGCGCTCCAAGGATGTCGTTGACGATGTCGTCGCCGACCATCGCCGCTCGATCGGCCGTCACACCGAGCATGGCGAGCGCCGAGTCGAAGTACGCCTTCTCCGGTTTCCCGCAGATCGTCGCCTTCGTGTCTGCGGCTTCTTCGAGCCCGGCGATGTATGCGCCGCCGTCCAACTCCCAGCCTTCGCTCGTCTTCCAGAAGAGATTCCTGTGCATCCCGACGAGCGAAGCCCCGTCCATCAGGCGACGGAAGATGCGGTTCATCGTTCCGTAGGTGAAGTCGTCGCAGGCCCCTCCGATGACGATCACGTCGGCGTCGTCGGCGGCGACGAGCTCGATGCCGGCAAGGTCCTCGCTCGCGTCCCCGTCGGAGAGGACGAAGACCTTCGCTCCCGGGTGCGCCGTCGACAGATACGCGGCCGTCGCGACGACCGCGGTCACGATGTCCTCACCCACGACGTCGAACCCTGCCTCCGTGAGCGTGCCGGCGAGATCGGCGCGAGTCTTCGTCGTGGTGTTCGTGATCAGGCGAAACGGGACGCCCCGGTCCCGGAGCCGCCTCATCGCGTCGACCGCGCCCGGAAGCGCCTCCCAGGACACGGCGAGCACACCGTCGATATCGAGGAGCAGCCCGTCGATCGCCACGATCAGAAGTGTGTCATCACAGGCGGATCCCGAGCGAACGACGGGTGGCATCGATCCCAGTGTCGTCGGGCCCTCCCCTGCCGAGGCGCCACCGTTGGTAGGGAGCGATGAAGCGATACTTCGGTGGGAGCAACGGTCTGACTGCTCGCATGGCAGCGAACATCGCCCGCATCGCGTGCCCACTCTTCGTCCGGAAAGGGAAGCCGTACCCGTCGCGGACCTCCGGAGGAAGCGTCCCGAACGCGAGCCGGGCGACCGCCCTGAGGACGGGCCGCCACTCCGCATCTCGCGGCGGATCGAAGAACAACTCGGCGACGCTACGCGCGGCGTCCGTCACGAAGAGTTCGCCCGATGCGACGGTGTCCGCGACGTAGGCATCGAGGCCTAGGATCGTCGCGGGAACCCGATCCCGGGGGAGACGCACGAGTTCGGCCGCGAGCATCTGCTCCTCGTGAAAGCGCTGACGACCGGCAGCGTCCAGCCGCCCGATCGTCAGCCGTTCGAACAGCAGAGCGCTCTCGACGAGGCAGGCATGGACCCACAGCAGCAGGTCGGGATCGAGGGCGTCGTACGTACGTCCGGTGACAGCGTCGACGCCGTTGATGCGCTCGTGGACCCCGTTGATCCTCTCGGCCGCTGCATGCGCCTCGTTCTTCGTGCCGAAGGTGAGGGTGTACTGCAGCATGAGCGTCCGTTGCAGCCGCTTCCATGGGTTGCGCTCGTACATCCCGGTCTGGTTGGCGCCTGCGATCACCAGTGGGTGGGCCGCGTGCATCAGCATCGCCCTCGCGCCACCGAACAGGACCGTGACCTCGCGGTGGACCTGCCATGAGACGCTCGTCGGTCCGAAGTAACCCTCGTCGCTCACCCGACAAGGGTAGCGCCGCCTCGAAGCTGGATTCTTACGAGGGGCCGTGGAACGATGCTGTCGGATCACCTGCCCGAGTCGGAGACTTCCCCACGTGATTTTGATCCTGATCGTGATCGGCTTGGCCATCTGCATCGGGTTCATCGCCGGTGGCAGCCTCCGACCCTTCGAGCGCCTCAACGTGCACTGGTGGGGGATCGCTCTCGTGGGCCTGGCGCTCCAGGCGGTCCCGCTTTCCAACGGCGTCGGCCGCCCGGTGGGGTCAGCCGTGCTCGTGGGCTCCTACGGGCTCCTCGTCGCGTTCGCTTGGGTGAACCGCCGTCTGCCGGCGCTGTGGCTCGTGATCGGAGGACTGCTTCTGAACATCCTCGTCATCGCCGTGAACGCGGGGATGCCGGTGAGCGCGAGCGCCCTCGAGACCGCGGGTGCCCGCGCCGAGGACCTCCTCGGCGCGGAAACCGCGAAGCACCACCTCATGGGTCCCGGCGACACGTTGAGGCCGCTGGCCGATGTGATCGGGATCCCGCCGCCTATCGGCGCCGTGATCTCGATCGGCGACGTTCTGCTCTACGCCGGGATCGCGGCCCTGGTGGTCGCCGTCATGCTCGGACGATTCGGCGAGAATCGCCGGCCGCCGGCTCGGCTGTTCCCGGGGTATCGGGGGAAGCACCTGCCCCCGGAACGCCGCTTCTCCCGTCTAGGGGCTCAGTCGGAGGCTCCGGCTGGAGGAGCGATGTCGGGAACCTGACGGTGATCGTCGCTCCTTCACCCGGCGCGCTCTCGACCTCGAAACGACCACCACCGACCTGTGCTCGCTCGCGCATCATCGCCATGCCGAAGTGCCCCTCGGGGCCGGGAGCGCTCGTATCGAAGCCGACGCCGTTGTCCTTCAGGCTGAGCACGATGTCGTCGTCCTCTTCGCGGACCGAGATCCACACGTCCCTCGGCTGAGCGTGCTTGAGGGCGTTCATCACTCCTTCGCGAGCGATGTGATACACGAGCAGGGCGATCGGGGCCGGGAGTTCGATGTCCTCCACGTCGCGATGGAACCGGATCGAGGAATCGCGACCGACCTCATCGGTGAACGATTCGAGCGCCTCCGCGAGTCCCTTCGCTCCCAGCGGGGATCGATGCAGGTCTCGGATGAGTGCGCGGATCCGATCCGACGTCTCTTGCTTCGACTGGCGGATCTTGTCGAGCTGTGTGCCCACGTCATCCGTCTGACCCTTCTCAAGGAGCTTCCGCGCGACATCGACCTGGATGGATAGCCGGAACAACACCTGAGCCAGATCGTCATGGAGGTACCCAGCGATCTGGAGCCGTTCGTCGGCCCGCTCCTCAGCCATGGCGTTCGAAAGCGAACGGAGGACTTGCTCGCGGACCTGAAGTTCCTTGTGGGCCTCTTCGAGCGCCTGCGATCGGAAGAACATCTGGCGCGCCAAGAGCAGCGGTGCCAAGAAAGCGGGCAAAGCCCAGACGCCAACATCGCTTACCGCGAACTTCGCCATCGTCAATCCGAGGAGACTTAGGCCGAGGTAGCTGATGAGGAATTCGGTGACACTGCCTATCCGTAGTTCCTTGAGTACCTGAAGGGGAGGCAGGCCCACCCTCAAACTCGTGAAGAGTGTGACCATCGTGCTGTTCACGAGATAGTCGGCGATAGCCGCCAACATGGCAGCAATAATGAGCAGCCACGCAGGAGAGCCTGGAGTGGTGTCCGTTCCGATGGATGCGAGCGCATGGAACACTGCACTTGCGGCGAAGACCGAGAGCGCCACCTGCGATCGATTGAAGATTGCTCGAAGAAGCGTCACCTCGTGTCGGAACTCGCGAGGATCGGTGGACCCTACGAATGCTGTAACACCGGCTGCCGCAGGCGGATGCACGATTGCAAGAGCCATAAGAAGAGGGAATCCCAGGCTCAGGTGGATTCCTCTCCAAGCCGGAACCGGGATCAGCTCCACCAAAGAGACAGCGCCAGCCCATAGCAATAGCTGCCCGACCAGGTCCCAGGTGAACGTCTCGAGATCCGTTAGAACTAGGAGTGCCCCGCCGACGAGCGTGGGAAGGATTACAGCCAGCTCCAACACAAGGAGCCTTCGCTCGGACGCTTTCCCGCTCACGAGTGACATCTTGTCGCGCCCGAGTCTCTCAGGAAAGCAGGTGGCAGAAGGGCTAGCGGTATACGTCCATTGGCGTAACCCGATTGCGGGGCTTGTCCCCCTGACGGGTGACCCCCGATAGTCCTCCGTGTCCCCCACCTGGGGGTGGGGGCGGAGTGTGGGAGGAGGACACAGCATGAAGCTCGTGAGGCGCGTCGCGATCGCTCTGAGTTCTCTGCTCGCCATCGCACTGGCGGGTGGCGCCGCACACTGGAAGGCATAGGCTTCCACCGTTCGCTCCTGAGAGTCTCCAATCCATCATTCTCCGAGGCCCTGGCATTAGCCGGGGTCTCGACGTTGTCCTCTTCGCGGGACTAGGGCCGGAACACCAATCTGACAACCGTGCCGGATCCGGGGCTCGATCGGATCTTGAAGTTCGGCGTCTATCGATGCGGCGCGCTCCTTCATCAACTGCAGCCCAAAGTGCAGGTGGCCGGAAAACCTATCCAGGTCGAACCCGCATCCATCATCCTCAACCACTGCCTCACATGAGTCCGGTGTCGAACTAAGGGAAAGCCACACCGTCTTAGCCTGCGAGTGGCGGGCAGAATTGGATAGAGCCTCACGTGCAATCTGATAGACAATCAACTCGCGTTCAGGCGTTGAACGAATGGACGAGTCTAGAGACAGGACGACCTGGACACCTGAATCTTGTTCAATGTGGCGCGCGAAAAGGCTGAGTGTCTCCACGAGCCCTGCATGACCTACATTGGCGGACCGCAGCCCTTGAATCACTTCCCGAAGATCCTCGACGGCAGCTTCGGCCGCCCGGATCACAGCGGGTAAGTCATCCTCTAGGTCGAGCAGGCGTCCACTCAACAAGTCCTGGCGCAGAACCTGGGCCCGAATCGTCACGTTGTAGAGGTCCTGAAGGACCTCGTCATGAAGGGCCGCTGCAATCCGGGCTCTCTCGTCTCGTCGTTCCGCCGCGATTCGTTCGTCGACGTGGCGAAGAGCGGATGTGCTCTCGGCGAGACTGTGCTCCACAGTCTCAAGGCGGGATCGATGCACGAAGGCCTGCCGACCCAAGATGATTGGCGCGACGGAAGCGACAACACCCGACAGGCCGAAGGCCTCATAGGCTTCAGCGATCAGAACCCCAAGAAATCCGAAACAGATGTAGCTCAGCAGGAAGGCGCTCGGAGATCCGATTCTCATTGAACCGAGGGACTCCTTCAAGGAAAGTCCACTCCGCAATGAAGTTCCATACCCCACGATGACGTAGTTCACGATGGCGTCCGCAGCGAGCGCGAGTAAGGCAACCAGTGGCGTGAGAGGCCAGTCCCCCAGCTCGCCGAACCGTGCGAAAATCACGCTTGCACACATGACGCTGAGGGACGTCTGCGATCGATTCCAGACAGCTCTCGACCAGCTGATTTCCCGCCTTAGCTCCCGGATGTCAACAGCTCCAAGTAGGGCTATCAGCCCTGAAGCAAACGGACCGAAGGCGAAGGCCGCTGCCAGCAGGAGAGGGAGATCCATGGCGAGAGAGGGGCCTCTGCCAGAGCTCAGAGGAACAAGTCCAGCAAGCGCAACGAGCACGGTCCAAGCGAGCAACTCGAGAGGCTGAATTTGCGGCCTCTCTTCGGCCAGGATTGCGGCCATCCCTAAGAGAAGGCAGTTCGACACGATGACGGCAATAGCGAATGCTCGGAACTGTGTCGTCTCTCCCCTGCGGAGCCTACGGGCAGAATGACTGGAGCGGTCTGCGGCAAAGACCGACATCTTTCCCCTCCCTCGGAACGATGCGGTCTCCCCGGCCACCGCGGCCCAAGAACGCCCGAAGGTTGTAGCCCATCTGCTCTACGTCGAGCAAGACTGACAAACTCGTCCGCGGGCCACTCTCGGCCCCTCATGCGAAACTCGATGCGACATGACAGCTGACCCGGAACAGGACCCCGAGAAGCGCCGATCCCCTTTCCGAGACGAGGCTTGGGGTGACGAGCCTCAAGAGCTCGACGCCTCTGAATTCGTCGAAGAGCTGGAGACGTCTCGCCCTAGGCTCGCTCGTCGGTGGCACGACCACCCGACGATCGTCCCGTTCAAGATCGTGGCCCGATTCATCGCCCGTAACAGCAAGCGCGTCGCGGTGACCGTCGCCGGCTTCGTCGTGGTCCTCGCTGGGGCCGCGATGCTGGTCCTTCCAGGTCCGGGCATCATCGTGATCATCGGTGGACTCGCGATCCTCGCCACGGAGTACGTCTGGGCGCAGCGCCTGCTGAAGATCGCCAAGGAGAAAGCGAATCAGGCCAAGGACGCGATCCTGCGGAAGAAGAAGGAAGCCGAGGGAGGCGAGGGAACCACGCCGTGAGCCGCGGCGCCATCCTGATCGGCACGTCCTCGTGGACCGACCCCACGCTGATCAAAGACGGGAACTTCTATCCGCCCGGCACCAAGACGGCAGAGGGGCGACTGAAGTTCTACGCCTCGAAGTTCCCACTGGTCGAGGTCGACTCCACGTACTACTTCCCGCCGTCGGAGCGGAACGCCGAGCTCTGGATCGAACGGACTCCATCCGACTTCACGTTCAACATCAAGGCGTATTCCCTCCTCACCAACCACCCGACCAAACCGGAGTCGCTCTACGGGGACATCAGGGACGAGCTTCCGAAGGAACAGCTCGAGAAGCGACGCCTCTATCGGGACAAGCTCCCCGCTGATGCGGTCGACGAGGTGTGGGAGCGGTTCCGTCTCGCGCTCTATCCGCTGCACTCCGCGGGCAAGCTCGGGGCGATCCTGTTCCAGTTCCCCCAGTACTTCACGATCTCGAGGAAGAACAAGGCGTACATCGAGGAGGCCGTGACTCGACTGCCCGACTACAGGATCGCGGTGGAGTTCCGGCACAAGTCCTGGCTCGAGGACCGGAACGTCGGAGAGACGTTGTCTTTCCTCCAGGAGCGCAACCTGCCTCTCGTGTGCGTGGACATGCCGCAGGGCTTCGACTCGTCGATGCCTCCGATCGCGGCGGCGACCGCGGACGATCTTGCGATGGTCCGCTTCCACGGTCGTGATCCGAAGGCGTGGCAGACGAAGAGCGACAGCGCCAGCGAGCGCTTCCGGTACGACTACGAGAAGAACGAGCTCCAGGAATGGGTCCCCAAGATCGAAGGTCTCGCGGACGAGACGCGCGAGACGCACGTCCTCATGAACAACTGCTACCGGGACTTCGCGGTGCGCAACGCGAGGGACCTGGGCGCGATGCTCGACCTCGATCTCCCCGAGTAGGTCCGTTCGCGGCCGCCGTGACGCCCTGCCTAGGAACGTGGGCCGGGTAGGCTGCGGTGCGTGGAGAAGCGCTGGAAAGTGGCATCGATCGGCGGGATCCCGATCTTCATCACGATCCCGTGGCTCTTCTTCGCCGCATTCATCGTGTGGGCGACTTACCTCAACCTCAATGCTTCCCCGGTCCTCACGGAGCAGCAGGCGCTCGCATGGTCCATCGCGAACGCTGCTTTGTTCTACGGGAGCATCGTCCTGCATGAGTTGGCGCACGCGGCGACCGCTCGCGCGTTCCGCCTGCCCGTGCACGGGATCACTCTCGTCTTCTGGGGTGGCTACACCGAGACCCACTCGGGCGAACGTGGCCCGTTCGCCTCGTTCCTCATCGCAGCGGCCGGTCCCTTCAGCACGCTGGCTCTCGCGGGTGCCTTCTGGCTGGCTGCCGAGACCACGTCCGGTGTGCTCTCGGCGATCCTCCGCAACCTCGCGTTCCTCAGTGTTCTCTTCGCCGGGCTGAACGCGCTCCCGGGGTTCCCTGTCGACGGCGGACGCATGTTGCTGGCGGTGGTCTGGGGCATCACCAAGGATCGCTTCGTCGCCCTCAAGGTTGCCGGATGGGGGGGAGTGGTCGTCGGCGCCGCCCTGGGGCTCGTGGGCTTGCAGCGGCTCAGGGTGGGGAAGGATGACTGGCTCTTCTTC
Source organism: uncultured Actinomycetota bacterium (assembly GCA_963842295.1). Classification (GTDB taxonomy): domain Bacteria; phylum Actinomycetota; class UBA4738; order UBA4738; family HRBIN12; genus JAJNBA01. The sequence continues at coordinate 61,662 of CAWJFY010000001.1, forward strand.
GCGTTCGTCGGGTGGATGATGATCACCCAGGGTCTGCAGGTGAGCAAGCAAGCTCCGATCCTCCAAGACCTTTCCACAGGGCAGGTCTCAGAGGCGATGAGCCCACCCCCGCCACCGATCCCGGAGGCCACCACCTTGCTCCACGCGCTCGAGACACATCTCCGGCAGGATCGCTCCACGGAGTTCCCAGTCGTGGACGGATCCGGGAGGGTGGTCGGCTCACTGTCCTTCACGACGGCGGCGAAGGTCGGGGGGAGCGATCCCACCAGGGGCGTCCGAGAGGCCATGACCCCCCTCGAGCGGATGCGAACGGTACCGCCGGACCTCCCCCTCGATCGCGCCATCGAATGGATCGCCGGCAGCGGGCAAGCGATCGTCATCGACGGCGAACGACTACTCGGTCGGCTCACGTCGGACGGCGTCGACCGCTGGTACCGACAGCGGATCTTGGGGGCCGCGGTGCCGGACGGATCCGGCGGCGTCCCACCCCGGCCCGACCTCGGGGGTGTCGGCGACTGGCGGTAGCATCCGCTCCGTGAACCCCCCCTTCTCCTCCGACGCCGGTCAGGAAGCCGTCCTCGGACATCGGGACGGTGCGCTACTGGTTACCGGAGCAGCGGGCACGGGGAAATCTTCGGCGCTCCGCGAACGGTTCGCCCTCCTCGTTGAGAACGGAGCGGACCCGGAACGGGTGGCGCTGGTGGTCGGGTCGCGTCGCGCCCGGCAAGCCGCTCGCGACGCGCTCATCGCGCGACTGCCTTCGTCGCTGCCCAGCCTCAACGTGCTGACGTTCCACGGTCTCGGCCACCTGATCCTGCGCGAACGGTTCTCGGCCCTGGGCTACGCGGAGCCTCCCGAGGTCTTGTCGGCGGCGGACCAATTCGCGCTCGTGCAGGACCTGCTCCAGGGCCAGGACCCGGGGGATTGGCCCGCCTACGGGCATCTCCTCACCCTCCGCGGGTTCGCCGATCAGATCCGTCAATTCCTCCTGCGCGCGCAGGAAGCTCGTCTCGCGCCGGAGGAGATCGAGGCCAGGGCCGAGGCACGCGGACTCACCGGTTGGCGCGAGCTCGCGCGCTTCTATCGCGATTACC
>CAWJFY010000002.1:0-70509 GCA_963842295.1 uncultured Actinomycetota bacterium
ATCCGCAAGTCGCGAGAGTCGCGAAGCCAGAGGCACGACCGCTGAGGAGGTCGCGACCGGGCAGCTCGGAGTGCTGCGGCCGTCTCCGGAACCGATCCGCCCGGCCGAAGTTGCCGCTGCTGCGAGGCCGGATCAGAGGCCGGCGAGGATCTTGGCCTTCTGCGCCTCGAACTCAGCCTCCGTCAGCACGCCAGACGCCTTCAGCTCCCCCAGGTCCTTCAGACGCTCGAGCGTGTCGTCTTGCGCCGGTGCGGCGGGCGCTTGCGCCTGGTCCGCGTAGTACTGATCGGTGGCACCCTGGTCCCCCCAGCGCCTCGCCTGGCGACGCGACACGCGGTTGGACACGGCCGTCGCGGTTCCGGCGACCACGGCGGTTCTCGCGACTCCTCTGAGCAACCCGGGCATGTGGTCTCTCCTTCCTTCCGGTCGTTCGAGCTACGCCCCAGCGCCCTCGAGCTCGTCGAGGGCGGAGATGAGCGCGTTCACGGGGATCCTCCCTGTCGCGACGAGCTGCGCGCCACTGTGCCGCAGCGCGGTCGCGAACGGCGCCGCCCACGTGTTCTCGTACACGATCAACGCCGCCGAGCAACCGGGCTCGATCGCGTTCCCGGCCTCCTCACGGTCGTCGTCGCCGAGCAACCCAGACGAAGCCCCTTCGAAGATCGTGAGTTGCGGATCCCCGTCGACGGCGAAGTCCTGGAGATCGAGGCCGACGATCGTGCCGTCCGTCCCCTTCTTCACGAAGGCCAGGTCGAGGACCCGGATCAGCCCGCGGTCGACGAGATCCACGAGGTAGGGGAACGCCTCGCCCGTGGGCTGCTTGTCGGCGGGCCATTCGACGACGACGTAGTCGATGGGGCCGAGCTCAACGTCCGTATCGCTCACGACTGCCTCCCTTCGGACGCACGCTGCCGGCGGCGGTGCGTCGGATCCAGCGAACCGTCAGGAACCGATGCGCATCATACCGCGGCGCTCATCGCGCCGAGATTCGCGGCCGAACGAGAGGTCGGGTCACATCGAGCTGGGCGTGGACGGACCGGCCGTGACGGTGACCCCGTCCCACCGGGTTGTACCGCTCGATCTCGCACGTCCTGCCGTGAACCGGAACACGATGCCCAGCCATGCCACGATCACGAAGATGACGAGCCATCCGGGGTGGTTTCCCGCACGGTCTGCGCGACGTCCTCGGCAAGGCTCTCCGGTGTCGCGGGCGTGAACAGGAACAGGAAGGTGCCCACGACCGTCCCCGCAGACAGGTCGGCGCCCCGGGCGCCTCTCAGAAGGGGGGAGCGGAAAGGCGGCGGCGGAACGCCTGCAGGCTGTCGTCCAGCGCCGACGTTCGTTGCCGGAGCAGCTCGGGATCGAGACCTCCGGCGGCAGCCTGTGCCAGCAGGGCGCCGCGCAGGGCCCCGAGCGCGAGCTGGACATCGCTGAGCTCGGCCGCCGCCTCACCCATCGCCGGCTCGGTCGCGAGGGCGTCGAACCGCGACACGGCGAGGTCGATGCCGGCGAACACCTCGCTCGTCAACCTCGCCCGATCCGCCTCCGTGCTCATGGGAAGGACGGCGGCCTGGTCACGGAGCGCCATCGCCTCCCCGTACACCTGGAGGGCTCGGCGGCGGACGTCGGCCGCGGCCGTACTTCTCGATCGGATCACGTAGGCAACCCCTGCGCCGAGCACCACGAGACCGAGAAGGACCCAGGGCCAGACGGGCGTCGAGGAGCTCGCCGCCGGAACGGTCGACGCCGAGGCGGTCGCGGGCGGTGACGTCGTCGACGTCGTTTCCGTCTCCGTGTCGTCGGGGAGGTTCCCGTGGGGCTCGGCGCCGAGCTGCTCGTCGTGAGCGCCGTCTCCGAGGGACTCGTAGGAGAGGCGGGCACGTCCGATGCGGTGGGGGCGGGTGTCCTCGTCCGCGAGGGAGAGGGGACCGTGACCGTCCGTGACGGGGTCGGGATGGACAGCGACCGTGAGGGTTCGGGCAGGTTCGCTCCGCCTTCACAGGAGGCGAGAAGCATGGAGATCCCGGCTACCGCGATCACGAGCGCTCGGCTCGCAGGAACGACTCGGGATCGAGGAACGAGCCGCGGAACGCCCACTCCGTTCAGACGGGCGGCCGGACGAGGTCCCATGCTCATCCTGTCCCCCTCCGCGATGTTCCGCGAGCACACCCGATCAGATGCCTCCACTCCGGTGGGATGACCACTCTACGCGCCGGTCTCATCGGTCGGTCTCCAGCGGACGACGATCCGGCCTCGGAGACCGGGAACCGCAGAGACCCCGCATTCTGCCTCGATCGCTCGCGTCGCCGCGACGCAACGAGCCGGCGACGCGGGCCGGACCGTCACCGTGACGACGCGGCGAGGCTATCCCGTGCAGGTATCCGTGGCTCCGAGCGCGTAGACCGCCGAGCGCTTCTGCACCGACGTGGTCCAGACCATGACGAAGCGGCTGATGCGTCTGATGTTGTAGAGCGATCGCGCTACGTGCCGAACCGATCCACAAGGAGCCCGTGGCGCACGCCTCGATCGCTGACGGTCAGCGAGCCCATCTCGATCTTCTCCATGATCGTGCGAACGATGCAGGCGCCAGCGAGGATCACCTCCGCGCGCTTGGGCTGAAGGCCGACGATCGCGCGACGCGCGTCCGCGTCGAGCGATCGATAGAGCTCGATCTGCCGGTCGACCTCGCCTCGGTCCAGGGTCGTACCCTGGACTCGGCCGGGATCGTACGTCGCGAGCTGCAACATCACCGCGGTCAAGTTCGTGACTGCACCGCCCATCCCGACGAGCGCGTCCGGCGACGGGTGCTGGTCGAGGAGCGAGAGATCCTCAGAGATCGCGCCGATCGCCTCTTGCAATGAGCCGGGCGTGACCACCTTCCGATCGAGACCGAACCGCTCCGTATAGCGAACGGCTCCCACGTCGACGCTGAAGCGCTCGAGCACCTTGGGCCCCTCACCGAACGTGAACTGAGAGCTCCCGCCCCCGGTGTCGAAGACCACGACCGAGCCGTCGATCGGGCCAAGTCCCGTCCTGACGGCCTGGTACGCGAGCCTGGCCTCCTCATCTCCCGCGATCACTTCGATCGTGACGCCGGTTCGCCCACGGACCGCGCGGACGACGTCGTCCCTGTTCCGGGCGATCCGCATCCCAGCTGTGCCGACCGCAGCGATCGCACGCGCGCCGATGCGTCGAGCCTCGTCCACCATGTCCGCGATCGCGTCGGCGGTCCGCTCGATCGCGGCATCCGAGATCCCGCCCGTCTCCTGGAGCGTCTCGCCGAGACGCGTCATCTCGAGGCGATCGACCACGGACCGCCACGATCCATCGGGACCACGTTCGCCCACGTGGAACTTCACCGAGTTCGTCCCCACGTCGATGACGGCGTATCGCGGTGGCACCTCATCCAGGAGCGCGGTCAACCCGCGCTGATAGCTGACGTTCAGGTAGTTGTCGAGCCCAACGCTCCGCACGGCCTCGAGAACGGCCCCCGCGTCCTCGGACTCGACCGCCACGGTGCGCGTCGATCGGCCGTCGGCGATCACATCGGTGAGCTCCGCCATACAGCCGCCGACCGTGAAGCGGGTCCGCCGTTTGTGGATCTCCGCCTCGCGCACCGCGCCGATCGGTCGAACGAGCTCATCGAGGAGCTCGTCCAAGTCGTACGCGGACCGAGTCAGCCGTGGCTGCGGCACCCGGAGGACCTCGAGGACCAGGGAGACATCTTCGGCCGCGAGCGGGAACGAGTGCTTCATCACCGGCTCCCATCGTTCCAAGCCCGCGTGGTCGGCCTCGCGCAGCACCTTGATGTCCATCAGGCCGTCGCGGACCTTGACGTTGCCGTCCTCCGTCGAGAGCAGGTAGAGCTCGTCGCTCTCCTTCGGGTCGCCGCTCGACGCGAGCTCCGCGAGCGCGTCGTCGGCCGCGCCGAAGCTGGAGCCAAACGTACGCCACTCCCAGCGAGGGACGATCGCGGTCATGACGGTGGATGCTACATACAGCCGAACCACTCCCAGCCCGTGCCGGATCCGCGAAGCGTCGCTCGGAGCACGTCGACAGCTTGCCCCTTGGTCCACTCTGGGCCGGTGGAGCATCCGGAGCGGACGCGTCACGTGACCCTCGCAGGGTTCACTGGTCAGTGCAGCGAGACCTCCAGCCACAAGAGTCCGACGCCCGCCACCACGAGACCCGTTGCGATCCGAAGGGAGCGAGCCCAGCCGAGTCCCGCCACCCGTGCTTCCCTGACCGCGAACGCGCCTAGCGACAAGACGCCCGCCGCGATCGCCGCTCGCAACCCTGTTCGATCCTCCAGCAGACCCATCATGGCCAGGACGAGAGGGATGAGCGGGACCGCAGCCGACAGAAGGATCCCGACTTGGTCTTGCGCCGTCTCCACGAAGCGACCGGTACGCAGGCGACCTTCCGCCGCGATCCGAGGGACCAGGTGCGCGTAGACGTGGGCCAGCCAGAACACGAGAGCCGTGCCCACCAGGATCGCGGCGGCGTCTTCCGGATCGGTTCGGTCCTCTTCCAGGAGCACCAGGATGGTGAGGTATGCCACGGTGCCGTAGATCGCACCGGCGGCGAAGTGCTCTCGGCGGATCCGCTCACCATCGCTCATGTCGGGCGGACCGTAGCAGTCGACGACGCTCGATCCCGCGTTCGCGTTCGCATCGTCTGTGGCCGAGCGGTCGGCGGTGAACGCCGACGTCGCGCCATGGACCGGATCGGCGCCGGTCCCGCTTCGTTCCGTCAGATCTCGGTCAGGGCGCGCTCCTTGAGCCGCTTGTACTCCTCGGCCGAGATCTCGCCTGCGTCCCGGAGTTTCGAGAGCTTCTCGATCTCCGCAGCTGGCGAATAGCCGGTGACGCGCCGTTGTGCCTCCTGCATCTTCTGGATGTCCTCGCGATCCTGCTCCGTCATCTTCGGCCGCGCGATCATGTAGATCAGGGCACCGAGGAAGGGGAGCACGATCAACAGGATGATCCACCCTGCCTTCGCGGCTCCCGACAGGTCACGCCGATGGAAGATGTCGGCGAAGATCTGGATGAAGATCCAGATCGCCATGAACCAGAAGAAGAACGCGACCATCGCCCACAACCACTCACCCAGATCCAAGGAGTCCCCCTCGTCGTCGCCGGAAATCGGCCGCGGCATGGAATCATGGAACCTCGCCGGTGCGCAAACGCTGGCTTGGAGCTGATGACGTCGATCCGGGAAGCCGATGCGGCTACGTCGCTTCGGTCGTTCCGCTGTCGATCTCGTCGGCGCGCCACCTCGTGGCGCTCACCGCGAAGGAGGCGACGATCAGACGGCCCGCGAGGTACAGCCACGCCATGAAGACGGCGGCCAGGCCGAGCGCCCCATAGAGGTCGTCGACACGACCGAGCCGACCTGCGAAGTACACCTGGGTGACGATCCGAAGCAGAACGGCGCCAACGGCGAGCACGATCGCGCCCGGCATGAACGCCTTCCATCGCGCGCCTTCCGGGTGCGGCAGGATCGATTGCATCCAGACACTCAGCGCGACCAGACCCGTCAGGAGCGACGAGCTCGACGATCACATCGAGACCGAAGGGACCGCGGTGGAGCAACGGCAGCACGCTGGGGAGAAGCATCAGCCCGATCGCGACGGCCGTGTACGTGACGGACGCGACGATCGACCTCTTCAGCGGAGAGGGCGGCACGCGCCACGCGACTGCGGACGTGAGGCGAAGGGCCTTCACCACCGATCTGCCGGCCCACAGCGTGAGCACGGCTCCGAGCAGGAACAGGTAGAGCGACCCGCTCCCCGACCTGCTCGCCGATTGCGCCACCGTCACTGCGAGGGCGGCGCCGAAGCCCGCGTCGTGCGCCACCCGTTCCGGTGACGTGGACGAGAGGTCCGCGACGAGACCGACCAGCCCGACGAGCGACAACGCCGTAGGCAGCAACCAGAGGAACAGGCGATAGGCGATCCCCCCTGCGAGCAGAGCACCCGCCTGTCTCCGATCACTCTCGAACGCCGCGTAGGCGAGTCGCACGCTCGCGTGGCGGGCTCGGAGCGACTCCGCCCGGGCTTCGATGGATCGCCTCGCGCCGTCGGCTCGTCGCTTCGCGGCGGCGGCGCGTTCGCGAAGCGAGGTTCGACTCCGACTGCGCTCCCGTGGCCGCATCCGGCTGCTCGGGAGGGTCGTTCGGGGCCGGCCGAGGAGGCTCGCCCGACATGCAGCCACACTACCGGCTGGGAGGTTCGGCCCCCGCGAACACCCCGGACGATCGCGAGCACCACGATCGCTCCCACGATCGATCCGATCAGCCCGCTCGGGCGGATGCGCAGACCGTCGCCTGCCACCAGGCTCGCGAGGAGCCCGCCGACGAACGATCCGATGAGACCTGTCACCAGGGCCAGTTGCCAATCGACCTGACGGCCCGTGCCGAGCACGAGTTGTGCGACCCAGCCGGCGGCGAGACCGAGGACGATCATCGCAAGGATCAGCATCGGATCTCTCTCATTACCTGCTCCTCTCCTCTCACGAACGGGTTGCCTGTCCGGTGGCGTCTCAGCCAGCCCGGTGAGGACGCCATCCTGCGGCGGGTGTCTCGCGATGTGCAACGTCGGGAGGGAAAGGTTACGCTCCGAAGCCATAGCGCGACGTGTTTTTCCGGGGGGGTGTTATGGAAGAGCGGAGGGGCGACGCTGGTACGACTTCGCCGGCGCGATGTTCGGAATCGCCGGCGCCTTCAACAGCCATCCAGGGACTTTCCGCCGATCATGAAGAAGGAGTACTTCGCCGGTGGAACACTCGTCTACGACAACCTCCAGTTCTGGGGCTGGGCCTGGCTGATCGTCGGCGTCGTACAGGTGATCGCGGCGATGATGCTGCTGGCTGGGCAGGGGCGGGTGCTGGGGATCATCCTCGCCGCCCTCTCCGCGGTGATCTCGTTCACATCGATCGGGGCGTACCCCGACCTGGTCGATCATCGTGATCGCCCTGGACGTCCTGATCATCCACGGATTGACCACGGTGCAGGCAGGCGAGTCACAGCGTTCTTCCATGGTCGTCAGGTGGCGCACCCCCCGGGGGCCGCTCCCCCGCCGATGCGCTGAGTCGCGAGGAGGGAGAGGCGCACATGGCGAGGGAACGAGAGCGGTGGTCATGGTGATCGATCTCGTGCCCTCCGCGCGACGAGGATCTCGCCACCACTCGGAGCTCCGATTCCGACGGTCAGCACGGATGTCATCGAAGGTGGCTTGCTCGTTGCTATCGGCCTCTCGACACTGGTGGTGGAGGGTGTCGCTCGTGCGATCGTCGCCGCGTCTCGGCGAACACGCATCCGGCCCATCGGTCAGATGGACGGGCGGGCCCGGTCGAGGGCCCGACGACGGGAGCCCGCCGCGGACACCGGGCCGAAACAGTGGTCCATGATCGCGGCCGGGCTCAACGTCGCATTCGGAGCGGCAGAGGACTCGCGATGCGGATGGTTGCCGGCATCGAACAAGCGATACGCCCGCTCACCCTCGTGGCGATGATCCCGCCGGTCGATCGCGCGGCTCGGCGTCTCGAGGAGATCCGCCACCAGATGAACGCGGGCTGGCGCGACGAACGCCGGAGAGCAGCGAGTTCAGCGGATGCGTTCGCGGACGCGCTCGTGCCGCACCTCATCGATGCCGTGATCGATCGCCTCGACCTCACCGAAGCTGGTGCTCGAGCGGGTCGACCTCGACGACGTGGTCGCGAGCATGGACATCGACTCGATCGTCGGGCCGCGTGGATCGTGGACGCGATCGTCGACCGACTGGACGTCGACGAGGTCGCTGCCCGTATCGACGTCGAGCGGATCATCGATCGGCTCGATCTCGTTGCGATCGCGCGCAGGCGTGATCGACGAGCTCGATCTGCCCGAGATCATCCGGGGGTCGACCGAGACGATGGCGGCCGAGACCCGGGATGGTGTCCGCGTCCAGGGCATGCGGGCGGACCAGTTCGTGTCCCATCTCGTCGACCGGGCACTCCAGCGCGGGAGCGGCGAACGTCCGCCCGCGTCGGGGATCGACGCAGGCTCGACCGAGGACCCGCTCTGAGTCGTCCCGCACCGGACGGCCGAGTGGTTCAGGGGCATCCGGCCGGACTGGTTTCTCGCGTCCTCGCCGCGTCCATCGATCTGGCGGCGACCGTCGGTGCGGTGCTGCTCTTCTACCTGGGGATCGGTGCGATCGCCTTCGTCGTTCGGCCCCGATCGTTCCGATGGCCCGACCCTGGGGTCTGGAGCCTCGGGGGGATCTGGTGGGCGCTGCTGGTCGTCTACCTCACGTTCAGCTGGACGACCAGCGGCCGGACGATGGGCAAGCAGGTGATGGGCCTCCGTGTCACGGACGAGGTGGGTAGCCGGCTCCGGGGAGGCCGAGCGCTCGTCCGGGCCCTCGTCTGCGCCACGTTCCCGATCGGCCTCTTGTGGTGCGCGATCGATCGCCGGAGCCGAGCTCTCCACGATCTCCTGGTCCGTTCGAGGGTCGCGTACGACTGGGTGCCTGCGACCGCAGGCACCCATGACGCACGTCCACTCTCACCCGGGTGATCCGACCCGAGCGGGATGGTCAAGCCGTCGCGGTCCGCCCCGGGAACTGCCCTCGCTGTCCGTACGCGCCCACGTAATGACTCAGGTCCATCAGCACGGCCAGGACGATCCAGACTATGTCGAACCCCTCGATGCCCCCAGGCTTGAGCAGCACCCACAGCAACGTCGTGAAGGGAAGGAAGATCAGTCCGAGCAACGGCAGGATGAACGTATCGAACACGGCATCCACATACGCCGGACGCGCGATCCAGATGATCAGGAACAAGAGCCGCGGGGCGAACGCCCCCAAGAGTGCGAGCAAGCAACCCATCCGTCTTCCCCTTCCCGAAATCTCGGTGCACTATATGCCTTCCGGCGCTCCGGTTGCGCGCTTCAGCAGGTGAACCGGAGCGTTGGCGCTCGAGTGAGACGAGCTCAACCCCAGCGACCCTCCTACGAGGCGACGGCGAGCTCCTTTCGGACGCGCCGAAGGCTGAACGCCATCACGATCTCGCTGATACCCCGGAAGATCGCCATGAATCCGGCCCACAGGATGATCAGTTGGAGCACGGGAGCAACGAAGGACTGCGAGGCCCAGAAGCCCAGCAGGATCTCGAGGATGCCCACGATCACTCCGAGCCACCAGAGCTCACTCACGTCCCTCGACATCACCGACGTGATCAGATCGAAACTGCCCTTGAAGATCATCAGGAACCCAAAGATCGAGGCGAGCTCGATCGCCGTCCCGACCGGATGGATGAAGGCCCAGAATCCGCCGATCACGAACAGGGCTCCCATCACGCCGTGGAACCACCGCCAGTCGCGACGGACCGCCATCAAAGCGAATTCGTTCACGCCCGCGGCGAAGAAGAGCACCCCGAGCAGGGCACCGACCGCGGCGACTGATGAGAGATCGAACCGGAACAGCACCAACGCTACGAGCAACCAGGCGATCCCGACGACCAGGAACACCCACCAGATCCCCGTGAACGCGCCGAGGGCTGTTCGTTCGTCCTGCTCCATGGTGCCTCCTTCCGATGTCACCGGCCACCCACGTCGACGCGAGCGTGGCTACATCATCGAACCGGTGGTCCGCCCGTGCAAACCCACCGAGCGGACAAAGCGCGATGAGATTCCGGACGGATGCCGAGGGCGACTACCCCAGCTCCACCGGCGCCCCCACGAGCGAGCCGTACTCGGTCCACGAGCCGTCGTAGTTCTTCACGTTCTCGAACCCGAGCAGCTCTTGCAGCGCGAACCACGTGTGGGACGAGCGCTCGCCGATCCGACAGTACGCGATCACCTCGCCATCGCCGGTGATCCCTTCGGCGGCATACAGCTCGCGCAGCTCGTCCGCGGACTTGAACGTCCCGTCGTCGTTCGCTGCCTTCGCCCAGGGGATGTTGGCTGCGCCCTTGATGTGACCCGGCACCTGCGCCTGCTCCTGCGGGAGGTGATCTGGCGCCAGCTTCTCCCCTCGGAACTCCTCAGGTGAGCGGACATCGACGAAGCCCGTGTCCGACTCCACCTTCGAAAGGACCTCGTCCCGGAGCGCTCGGATCTCGGGCCGCTCCGGTCCCGAGATCGAGAACCCGGTCGCAGCATGCGACGGCGTGTCCTGCGTGAGCTCGCGGCTCTCGAGCTCCCACTTCTTGCGACCGCCGTCCAGCAGCTTCACGTTCTCGAAACCGCGCAGCTTCAGGAGCCAGTAGGCGTACGTCGCGAACCAGTTGTTGTTCCCGCCGTAGAGCACGACCGTCGTGTCCGGCCCCACGCCGGCCGCCGACAGCAGCTCCGAGAAGCCGGCCCGATCCAGGTAGTCCCGTCCGATCTTCGAGTGCAGATCGGTCGTCCAGTTCCACCCCACGGCGCCTCGGACGTGCCCCTTCTCGTAGGCCTCCGTGTCCTCGTCCACCTCGATCGCGCGTACCGCGGGGTCCTCGAGGTGCTCCTCCAACCAATCAGTGCTCACGAGCACGTCGGGCTTCGCGAACTCAGCCATCGGTCACTCCTTCCTCTCTCTCTTGGCCTCTCTCCTGGTCTCTCTCGGTGCTCGGGGGCGCCCTGGAAAACACATGAAGCGGCCGCCCGGCGGCCGCTCGGATGCCTCGAGGGATGAGCCTACGCGGGCCGCCGGCGCAGGGATCCCGCACGCGTACAGCAGAGCCTCGCGGGGATCATGGCGGCCACGAGCCCGAGCTCGCGCGTCCGTACCATCCTCGAAATCCCACCCCTCAGGTCGGATGATGCAGGTGCAACGAGTATCGCACCGTGGAGGAAGCGTCAAGTGCGCTTCAGGGCCCCGCCGAGGTCGCCGATTGACCTTGAAGAGACCATCCGGGGAGGAGCTCCGTGTTCCGACCGCGTGAGAAGAAAAGCAACCAGCTCTCCGTCGTAGCCACGGCCGGGGCCGACATGGCACGCGAACCGGACCGCGTCCCCGCGATCGCAGTTCGGGCGGCGATGGAGCTCGGCTGCGACGGCGTCTCGTTCCGGGTCCTGGACGACCGGCAGGTCATCCATCGAACACTCGAGTCCGCCGGCCTCGCCGAGGATCTCGGAGATCCTTCCTCGCTTTCTTCCGCGATGGCGGACCTCGTGCTGCAACGGGGCGAGACCATCGTCGCGCGCTCGATCCCGCAGGAAGGAGAGGTTCCTCTTCCCTCTCCGAGCGGCGACTTCGTCGCCGGGCTCGCAAGCCCGATCTGGATCGAGGGGTGGATCGCCGCCGTGCTCGTCGGGGTCGTGAGAGCCCATCCGCGGTTGACACCGGACACGGTCGCTGCGTTCGGGCTCCTCGCATCGCAGGCCGGCCTCACCCTGGACAATGCGCAGCGCATCGAGGAAGGACGGCAGACGGCCGGGCGTCTCGAGCAAGGCGACCGGCTCAAGACCGAGTTCCTCACGACGATCTCCCACGAGATGCGGACCCCCCTCACCGTCTTGATGGGGAATGGGCTCATGCTGGAGCAATCATGGAGCGAGCTCGACGAGGAGAGCCGGCTCGAGCTGCTCGCGGGGATGAACACCAACGTCCGCATCCTCGACGGCATGCTCACCAACCTGCTCGACTACGCGCGGCTCGAGGCGGGCGAGCTCTGGGTGAGCTTCGAGCCCTTCGACATGTCGGTGATGCTGCGAGCGGCCTGTGAGCGGAGCGAGGGCATGGTCGGTGACCGTCACCTCAGGACCGAGATCGAGGACGACCTGCTCGTGAGCGGCGACACCGTGCTGATCCGCCGCATCGTCTCTCACCTCCTCGGGAACGCGGCCGCACACACTCCGGCAGGCACCACGATCACCGTTTCGAGCTACCGCCAGGACGGTGAGGTCGTGGTCGAGATCACGGACGACGGCCCCGGCATCGCGGAAGGCGATCTCCCCTTCTTGGGTGAACGGTTCTTCCGAGCCGGGGACGTGAACGCCAGGCCGAAGGGCCTGGGGCTCGGGCTCGCCCTCGCGCTTGGCATCCTTGATCTCCACGGGAGCACGCTCGTCGTCGAGAACGCGGCCGACGGGGGTGCCAGGTTCTCGTTCTCGCTTCCCCAGGCAACGGACCCGTCCGGATCGCCCTCCCACGACGCGGCGAGCCCGGGCGCCTACGCTCCCCACCATGGCCGGGCCTGAGGTCGGCGACCTCGCCCCCGACGCGCTCCTGACCGACCTCGAACGCCGGGAGGTTCGACTCTCCTCGCTCTGGAAGGAGCGGCCCGCCGTGGTGGTCTTCCTCCGCTACTTCGGGTGCCCTTTCTGCCAGACGCAGGTCGTGACCCTCCGGAACGAACACGAACGGATCCGGCGCTCCGGAGCCGACGTCGGGCTCGTTGGGCACGGCGATCCGGAAGCGGCGATCGAGTTCGCGTCATCGAAGGGGTTGCCCTTCCCGCTCCTGTTGGATCGGGACCGGGGCACCTACCGCGCGTACGGGCTCGTGCAGGGGAAAGCGATGCAGGTTCTGAGTCCGCGGGTCGCTCTCCCATGGATCAGGGCAGAGCTTTCCTCAGAGACGCGCCAGCGGGGTCTCAAGGGCGGCGACTTCCTGCAGATGCCCGGCACCTTCGTCGTGGACACCGGTGGCCTGGTGCGAGCTCGTGGCGGCACGGTCCGGATGGCGCACCGGAATCGGAACTTCGCGGATTCGCCGTCGATCGACCGGCTCCTCGAGGCTTTGGGGAGAGCCGAACGATCGCCCTAGAACATCCCGAGGGCGGCCTTGGCCTCCTCCGACATCATCTCGGGGGTCCAGGCCGGGCGCAGCACCATCTCGGGCCGAACGTCACCGATCCCAGGCACCGGGGCGAGGAACGCGCGCATCTGGTCCTCGATGAGCGGCCCGATCGGACATCCCATCGTGGTGAGGGTGTATTGGATGTCCACATCGCCGTCCTCGGCGATGTCGACCTCGTACACCAGACCCAGGTCGACGATGTTGATGCCCAGCTCGGGGTCGATGACGCTCTTCAGGGCCTCGAGCACCACGTCCTCCGAGGGTGAACCCGTGTCCGAGGGCACGCGTTCCGTCTGCGTGGGGGCCTCATGCACGTGCGGTGTCGCTGTTTCGCTCTCAGGCATGCATCCCTCGCTCCAGATCCGAACTATCCTTACCACCAGACTACCGCCCTCGACCCGAAGGCACCTGAGGAGGAGCGCTTCCCGGCCATGGCTCCGATCCGAGCACTGATCGTGGACGACCACCCCGTCACGCGGGAAGGCCTGCGGACGGCGCTCGGGATGTCCGACGACGTCGTGGAGGTCATCGGCGAGGCGTCGAGCGGCGAAGAGGCCGTCGACGCGGCCAAGGATCTCTCCCCCGATGTCGTCTTCATGGACGTCCGGATGCCGGGGATGGACGGGATCGAAGCCACACGCCGCATCCGGGAGGCCTCCCCCGAGACACGGGTCATCCTGATCACGATCGACGAGTCGCGAGGAGCGATCTCCGAGGCCATCCACGCGGGGGTCTCCGGATACCTGCTGAAGGATTCCTCGCCGGACGCGCTCGTCGACGCGGCCAAGAACGCGATCGAAGGCAACGCCGTCATCGCGCCGCACCTCACCAAGCAATTCATCGAGGAGGTGCAGCGCGCCGACACGGAGGGGTCGACCGCCGCGCCGCTGTCGAAGCGTGAACGCGAGATCCTGCAGAAGGTCGCCGATGGTTCGACCACGCGACAGGTCGCCTCCGATCTGGGCATCTCCCCCCACACGGTGAAGACACACCTCGAACGGATCTTCGAGAAGCTCGCCGCGAAGGACCGGGCACAGGCGGTGGCCATCGCCATCCGGCTGGGGATCGTCCACTGACAGGCTGACCTCAACCGCCCCCTCGAAGCGCCGATACCCTTGAAGATGCCTACCTCCGTGTTGCTCTGCGACACGGCCGACGAGGTTGCCCGCTTCCAGTACCACCTTCTCCGGGAGCACGATCTCGAGGTCGAGGTCACGACCGATGCCTTCCGAGGCGTCGAGGCGGCCGTCAGGTCCCGGCCGAACGTGATCGTGTCAGAGCTGACGCTCGAAGGCCTGGGCGGCGCCGAGCTGGTGAAGCGGTTCCTCGCTTCCTCCCCGACCTCGCGGTTCGTGGCCCTCACCGTGGTCCGCGACCCCGTGAGGATGACCGAGGTTCTGGCCGCCGGCGCGTCGGGTTACGTGCTCAAGGAAGATCCGATCGAGGACTTCCTCCGAGCGATCCGGGCAGCAACCACCGGCGCGGTGACGCTCTCCGGTCAGGTGGCCGGGCTGCTCTCGAGTGAGATCGGGCGCGCGGTGAACCGCTCGCGCGAGCTCGACATCGAGCTCCAGACCCTTCGCGATGACGTCGCGAAGGGCTCGACCGCGAAGGCAGACTTCCTCTCCAACATCTCCCACGAGCTTCGGACGCCGGTCACCGTGGCCAAGGGGATCGCGTACGTGTTGAAGAACCCGGTGGTCCCCGACGAGGAGAAGACCGAGTTCCTCGGTCAGCTGACCAGCTCTCTCGACAAGCTGATGGGGATCGTGGACGAGCTCATCACCCTGTCCGAGCTCGAGCGCGGCACGTTCGAGCTGAGCCTCGTGGAGACGGACCTCGCCCCTCTCGTCCGCCACGCGCTGGACGAGATCCGGATGCGCTACCCGGGGATCCCGATCGCAGCTGAGGTGCCCGACGGTCTGGTCTGCATCGCCGACGCGCCCAGGCTCGGATCCGTCGTTCGCGAGCTGCTCGACAACGCATGCCGCTACTCCCCGTTCGGCCGCGCCGTGGAGCTGGTCGCCAGGGACCTGGCCGAGGGCGTGACCGTGATGGTGACGGACCGTGGCGAAGGGCTTGACCGGGCGGTGGCGACGAGGGCGTTCGAGCAGCCCTTCTCCACCGGAGAAGGGGTGCTCAACAAGGAGAAGTCCGGCGTGGGCACCGGCCTCCATCTGGCGCGTCAGCTGGTGGTCGAGCACGGGGGGGTCATGTGGATCGATCCTCTGCCGGGCGGCGGCACCCGAGCGTCCTTCTGCATCCCGCACCGCCGGGGCGAGCGGCTCGAGAGTCCCCCCGCCAGCGTCGCTTGAGCTCGAATCCCCCGTTGGACCTACGGAAGCCCTGGACGTATCCTCACCCTGAGGATCATTGGTGCGTCTTCGAAGGTTCCTACTCGGGATCGTGGCCGTCTTCACTGTGGCTGGCTGCGCCCCCGCCTCGTCCGAGCCCGCATCCGCCAACGAGCTCCTGCTCTCTCCTTCACCGACAGCGTTCACCCTGGTGACGGCGGGTGAGGTCCAGGGCGCCGTGCCGGACGGCTGGCACGCGGCCCTGGCGGATCCCGAGCTCGGGATCCGGGGCGGCTTCGTCGCCTCGCCGCGGATCGGAGGCTGGCCCCACGTCGATGGGACCCTCGTCGGGATGTCGGCCACATGGGTCGACGCCACCCGGGTCGGCGTTCCCTCCGACTTCTACTACCTGGCGGCGAACGGCCCACTGCTCTCCCGGCTGACCACCTCCGCGAACTGCCTCGAGCAGTCGCACCGCGTCTACCTCGATCGCCGTCCCACGTTCGACGTGCACCGTCGATCGCCCGGTCACTTCATGGCGAGGGGAGCCGGTGTCTGCAGGCGCGGTTCCCACGCCACGCGCTACGCGTACTTCGTCGCCGCACCCGGCTTCGGTCCCGTCCACGAGATGGGGATCCCCAGCAGCGGCCTGTACGTCGTGGTCGCCGTCGTCCCCGCCGAGCGCGGGGCTCGGACACTGTTGCACCAGCTGATCGGCCGCACGCGCTTCGGCGACGACCGTATCCGTGACTTCGTAGCGGTCGCGCACCCGGCCCAGACGGCCTGAGCGTTCAGGGCACGCTCGTCAGCGCGGGCTCCTGTCGACGAACGGCGGCTTCACCACGGTCGCGGCGCCGCGTCGGCCTCTGATGTCGACCTCGACCTCCTGCCCCAGCTCCACGACATCTCCCGGCCACACATACGCGAGCGCGATGCCCGTGCCGAGCATCGGCGAGAAGGTGCCGCTGGTCACCTCGCCGACGAGCTGATCGCCGTCGAACACCGGGTAGTGCGCGCGTGGGATGTGCCGGCGCTCGTGCATCCGCAGCCCCCGCAGGAGACTCGGGAGCCCTTCCTCCTGCTGACGGACCAGTGCGGGGCGTCCCCGGAACTCGCCCTTGTCCATCGCGACCGCCCACCCGAGGCCCGCCTCGAACGCCGTCGACGCCTCGAAGAGATCCTGGCCGTAGAGCGGATACCCCATCTCGAGCCGGAGCACGTCCCTGGCGGCGAGCCCGGCCGGTCCGCCGTCGAACGAGCGCACGGACTCGAGCAGCTCGCCCCAGAGCTCCCGCGCGATGTCCTGGTAGGTGAAGAGCTCGAACCCCACTTCGCCCGTGTATCCGGACCGCGTCACGATGACGGGCCGGCGACGGTACTCGGCCTCGTAGCAGCGCATGAACGCGAGTTCCGTGGCTTCGGGAAACAATCCCGCCATGACGCGCATCGAATCGGATCCCTGGACCGCGAGGAAGCACCAGTCCTGGTGGTACATCAGGTGGAGCGGTCCGTCAGCCTCCTCTTCCTCGAGCATGCGAAGCACACGAGGTGCATTGGAAGCGTTCGGCACCACGAAGAATCGCTCCTCGCCGAGCCGATACACGATGAGGTCCTCGATCACACCGCCGCCCTCATTCAACACGAGGTTGTAGAGAGCTTCGCCCACGCCGGCCCTCGACAGGTCGTTGGTGACCAGCCCCTGCAACATCCCGAGGGCTCCCGGTCCGACCACCTCGACCTTCCCCAGATGGGTGAGGTCGAACAGCCCGACGTGCGTGCGCACGCTTCGGTGCTCCGCGAGGGCGCCCTCGTACTCGATCGGCATCTGCCAACCCGCGAAGGGGGCCATCTTCGCGCCCAGACGGAGATGTTCTTCCTCGAGCGGCGTTCGCTTGAGCTCCGACGGGCGATCCGTGTCGTTGGCCGTCGGGTCGGTGGACATCGGTTGGGATGCTAACGGCCTCGCCGCGGAGCGTGGGATGCCGTACGGGAGATGCCGAGTAGACTCGGCGTTCGATGGCGGACGCGTACGACGTTGTCGTGGTCGGCGCCGGCACCGGCGGCTATTCCACGGCCCTCAGGGCGGCACAACTCGGCAAGCGCGTTGCCATCGTCGAGCGAGACGATCGACTGGGTGGCACGTGCCTCCTCCGTGGTTGCATCCCGACCAAGGCATTGCTGCAGTCCGCTGCGGTGATGGACACCGTCAACCGCGCAGAGGAGTGGGGCATCAAGGCCTCCGGCGACCCCGATTGGTCGGCGGTGCGTGCCTTCGAGGACAAGATCGTCGACAAGCTGGTGAAGGGCGTCACCGGGCTGCATCAAGACCCGCGGGATCGCTGTTCTCAAGGGGACGGCGAAGCTGGTCGCCGGGCCGGCCGTGGAGGTCGACGGCACCAGGATCGATGCCGGGGACGTGGTGATCGCGACCGGGTCGCGTCCACGACTGCTCCCGGGGGTCGAGGTGACCCAGCGGATCATCACGAGCGACGAGGCCCTCCGGTACGACAAGATCCCCAGCTCCGCGGTCGTGATCGGGGCCGGTGCGGTGGGCCTCGAGTTCGCATCGCTCTACCGGTCGCTCGGCGCGGAGGTCACCCTCCTGGAGGCGCTCCCCACCTTGGCGCCCCTCGAGGACGAAGACGTCTCGGCCGAGATCGCCCGGGCGTTCCGCCGGCGCGGGATCAAGACCGCGGCGGGCGCATCGGTGAAAGGCGTCACAGACACCGGTGAGGCGGTCGACATCCTCTTCGAGACGGAGGGCGGAGCGGACAAGGTGACCGCGGACATCTGCCTCATCGCGATCGGTCGCGGGCCGGTCACCGAGGGTCTCGGCCTCGAGGAGGCCGGGGTGTCTGTCCACGAGAAGGGGTTCGTGAACGTCGACGGCCAGCTGCGCACGAACGTCGAGCACGTATACGCGGTCGGTGACGTGGCGGCCACCCCGCTCCAGCTCGCGCATGTCGCCTTCACCGAGGGCTACGCCGTCGCGGAACGGATCGCCGGCGAGACCGTGCCGGACATCGACTACCTCAACATCCCACGCGTCACGTATTGCACACCCGAGATCGCGAGCGTCGGCCTCACGGCCGCCCAGGCGAAGGACCGCGGACACAAGCTGGCGACGGAGCACCTCGACTTCAGGGGGATCGGCAAGGCGAACATCCTCGGCGAAGGAGGCTTCGTGAAGGTCGTGAGCGAGCAGGACGGCGGGCCCGTCCTCGGTGTCCACATGATCGGGCCCCACGTGACCGACCTGATCGCCGAGGCGATGCTCATCACCAACTGGGAGGCCGTGCCGGCCGAGGTCGCCGCGCTGTTCCACCCCCACCCGTCCCTGTCGGAGGCGATCGGCGAGGCGCATCTGGCCCTCGCCGGCAAGCCGCTGCACACAGCCTGAGGAGCCGCGTGGCGACGACCGAAACTCGCCAGGACAACATGCAGAAGACGGACGGGCGACTCCCCGACGACGAGCTGAAGCGTGCCTTGTACCTGTTGAAGCTCTGCCGCTACTTCGACGAGCGGATGGAGACCCTGTACCGGCAAGGGAAGCTCCCGGGCGCGATCTATTCCGGACGCGGGCAGGAGGGCACGCACATCGGCGTCGTCCTCCCTCTCGGTCCCGAGGACTCGCTCTTCCCCACGCATCGCGACCTGTCCGCGCAGATCGCCAAGGGGCTCGACCTCAAGCGGATCATGGCGCAGTTCTGGGGACGCATCGACGGCTACACACGGGGACGCGACGGCAACAGTCACATCGGGGATTGGTCCGGGAACAAGACGTGGACCGTGATGTCCCACCTGCCGATCGCGTACCCGGTGGCGTGCGGCGCGGCGCTCGCGTACAAGCGTCGCGGCGAGCCGCACGTCGCCATGGCGATCTGCGGCGACGGCTCCACATCGAACGGGCGATGGCACGAATCGCTCAACATGTCGGCGATCGCGAAGCTGCCCGTCGTCTGGGTCGTCAACAACAACCTCTATGCGTACTCGACGCCCAACGAGCTCGAGTTCCCGGTTCCGACGATCGCCGAGCGTGCCGCCGCCTACGCGATGCCCGGGATCCGCGTGGACGGGGCCGACGTCTTGGCGGTGGAGGCGGCCGCGCGCGAGGCGGTCGAGCGAGCCCGCTCCGGCGGAGGCCCGACACTGATCGAGTCGGTTTCGCTCCGCTGGAAAGGACACGCCGGTCACGACCCGGCGAAGTACGTGCCCAAGGAGCTTCTCGAGGAATACATGCGGGACAAGGATCCGGTCAAGAACTTCGAGGAACGCCTCCTGTCGGAAGGCGTCGTCAACGAGCAGGACGTCGCCGACCTCCAGGCACGGATCGAGAAGGAGTTCGACGAGGGCTACGAGTTCGCGCAGGCGTCGCCGTTCCCCGAGCCGGAGGACCATGCGAAGGGCCTGTGGGTCGAGGACGGCTACTGGACGAGTGAACCCGGCCGCGGCGGCGGCACGGAGGCCTCGTGACGGCGTCCACGACCGTCGAAGCAGGAGCTGCCGGCCACGGCGCGGAACCTCGCGGCAAGCGCACCGAGGATGGCCAGGCGACCTACCTCGTGGCGATCGCCGAGGCGCTCTGGGAGGAGATGGAGCGCGACGATCGTGTCTACATGCTCGGCGAAGACATCGGCGCCTACGGCGGCGCGTTCAAGGTCACCGAGGGGTTCTTCGAACGGTTCGGTGCCGAGCGCGTGATGGACACGCCCATCGCGGAAGAGACGGTGGTCGGGATGGCGATCGGCTCCGCGATGGAAGGCTTCCGCCCCGTCGCGGAGTTCCAGTACGCCGACTTCATGTCGAGCGGGTTCGACGAGATCTCGACCGCGCTGGCGCGGGTCCACTACCGCAGCGGCGTCCCTCTGCCGGTGGTGCTCCGTGGGCCCTCCGGCGGCATGGTCCGCGCGTCGTCGTTCCACTCGATCAACCCCGAGCCGTGGTTCTCGCACGCGGGTGGGATCAAGGTGATCTGCCCGTCGTTCCCCGCCGACGCGAAGGGCTTGATGAAGTCGGCGATCCGCGACGACAACCCCGTGATGTTCCTGGAGCACAAGTGGATCTACCGGCGGATACGCGAGCAAGTGCCGGAGGATCCGGATTTCCTGATCCCGATCAGCGTGGCCGACGTCAAGCGGGAGGGCGACGACGTCTCGATCGTCACGTACGGAGCGATGGTGCACCGGGCGCTCGAAGCCGCACAGGCGCTGGAGGCGGAAGGGGTCTCGGTGGAGATCGTGGATCTCCGGACCGTCTATCCGATGGACGAGGAGACGGTCCTGCGCTCGATCGAGAAGACCTCCCGGGCGCTGGTGCTCTCCGAGTCGTACCGGTTCGTCGGGATCGGGGCCGAGGTTGCCTCGACGATCGCCGAGAAGGCCTTCGAGCACCTCGACGCTCCGGTCGTGCGTCTCTCGCCCCCGAACGTGCCCGTCCCCTTCTCCCCGACCCTCGAGGACGCGTTCCTGCCGGGGGTCGACGACATCATCCGAGAGGTGCAGAAGCTCTCAGCCTGGTGAGGAGACCCCGATGACCACGATCAAGATGCCCCAGCTCGGCGAGACCATCATCGAAGGAACGATCCTGAAGTGGCTGAAGGGGGAGGGCGAGACCATCGAGCGCGATGAGCCGCTCTTCGAGATCTCCACGGACAAGGTCGACACCGAGGTGCCTTCGCCCGTGAACGGCACCGTCTCCAAGATCCTGGTCGAAGAAGGCCAGACCGTCCCCGTCGGTACCGACCTCGCGGAGATCGCCGAGGAAGGCGCCGCTGCGAGTGACGGGGATGGCGCCGAGGCCGCCCCAGTCGGGGGGCCAGCGCCCGCTCCTGAGGAGGCCTCTTCCGGGACATCGGCGGGCACCGAGCCCCCCTCCGAGGCGGCCTCGGCGCCTTCGACAGCTGCAGCGCCCTCGGCAGCGACATCCGAGGCGCCGGCTGCTGCGGAGAGCGCGTCGGCCGTCGCGGAGGGCTCGGCGGCCGAGATGCCTGCCGTCGAGCCTGCGACGCCGCAAGGAGCCGAGGCCACCGCGGCGAGCGCGACCTCGCCGGCGCCCACACCCTCACGCACGGGATCGGGAGACATGCCAGACCGCGGTCCGAGGTCGCGGATCCTCTCCCCTCTCGTGCGCAGACTCGCGGACGAGCACGGCCTCGACCTCTCGCGGATCGAGGGCTCGGGGACCGGGGGGCGCATCACCAAGCAGGACGTGATGGCCGCGATCGACTCCGGCGGCGCCGCGGTCGCTGTCGCCACGGGAGCGGCGCCGGCCACCGAGCCCGCCCCCACCGAGGTACCGGCGCCCGCCCCCGCACAAGCGCCGGCCGCACCCGCGCCGGCCGTCGCCTCCGTCCAACCCGCTGCCGGGGGCCCCGGCGACGAGGTCGTGCCCATCACGCACATCCGCAAGGCCATCGGGCAGCACATGATCGCCTCGCTCCAGACCTCCGCACGTGCCTGGACGATGGTCGAGGTCAACATCGATCACCTCGTGAAGCTCCGAGAGCGAGCGAAGGAACCGTTCCAGGCGAAGCACGGCGTCAACCTCACGTATCTGCCGTTCGTGATCCGGGCGACCTGCGACGCGCTCCTCACCCATCCCGAGGTGAACGCGGAGCTGCGTGGCGACCAGGTCGTGATGCACCGCTACGTGAACATGGGCATCGCGGTCTCCTACGACGCCGGGCTCATCGTCCCGGTGATCAAGGGCGCGGACGCGATGAACACCGTCGGCCTCGCGCGGGCGATCGCCGACCTGGCGGCGCGGGCGAGAGCCCACCAGCTCAAGCCCGATGAGGTGCAGGGCTCGACGTTCACGATCACCAACCCCGGCCCGTACGGCTCGATCGCGAGCCTTCCGATCATCAACCAGCCCAACGCCGGGATCCTGTCCCTCGACGCCATCCAGAAGCGGCCGGTCGTGATCGACGACACCATCGCGATCCGCTCGATGGTGAACATCTCGATGTCGTGGGACCACCGCACGATCGACGGCGAGATCGCCACCAGGTTCCTCGCGCGGGTGAAGCAGAACCTCGAGAGCTGGGACTTCGCCGAGGACGTCGCCGTCTGAACGGGACGCGATGACCCGGGAAGCGCAACTGATCCGGCCCGAGGGGCCGGTCCCCTACGGGCCGGCGAACGAGGCGATGCATCGGCTCGCGGAGCGCAGGCTGGCCGGCGAGATCCCCGACACCGTGATCCTGCTCGAGCACGCACCAGTGTTCACGGCGGGGCGCCGCGCACGGCCCGACGAGCTCCTGTGGTCACCGGACGAACTGGCCGCGCGCGGCGCCGAGGTCCATCGGATCGACCGCGGGGGAGCGTTCACGTTCCACGGGCCCGGCCAGATCGTGGGCTACCCGATCCTCGATCTCGGCCCGAAGCCCGACGCAGCGGCGCACCTGCGACGGATGGAGGAGGCGGTGATCCGCACCGGCGCGGACCTCGGCCTCGCGCTCCATCGGCGTGAGGACGTACAGACGGGGGTCTGGCACGGCGAGGACAAGGTCTGCGCGATCGGGGTGCGGTTGCTGCGCGCCCGCGTCACGATCCACGGATTCGCGCTGAACTGCGATCCCGACCTGTCCTGGTTCGACGGGATCGTCGCGTGCGGGCTCCCCGGCCAGGGGGTCACCTCGCTCAGTCGCCTCGCCGGTCGCTCCATCGGCGCGGCAGAGGTCGCGCCACCGCTCGAGCGGCACCTCGCCGACGTCTTCGGCCTCGACCTCGGCCCGGCGCCCGAGGCGATCGCGCGCGAGCTCCGGCCGGTCGCGGTCTCGCTCTAGCCGGGCTCCCCCGTCTCGGATCGCGCCTCGGTCGCTCGCTTCCAGACCAGCCAGGACGACCCGCTGACGGCGAGGAGGCCGAGGAGCGACGCGACGAAGAAGGTGAGCTCCGACGGCTCCTTGGGCTCGTTCAGCAGTGCACCCAGACCGATGGCGGCCACCCCGACGCCGGCCCCGGCGATCAGCCCGAAGAGCGCTCCGAGCCGTCGACCCTCCGGGAGCACCACCCCCACCAGCCCGGCGACGACCCCGCCGAGCCCCATGCAGACGACACCGAGCGTGACCCACGTCTCTTCCATGCGTCGATGATGGGGTGCTCGGTAACGCGATGCCAGTGCCGCCACGGAGATACGACCGGAACGCCACGGGAACGCGACTCGCGGTAGCCTCAGCGCCGATGCCACTGCGTGTACAGCTGCGCGACGTCCGGGACGACGACCTCCCGACGCTGTTCGAGCACCAGATGGATCCCGAGGCCAATCGGATGGCGAACTTCGACGCGAGGGATCGCGACGCCTTCATGGCCCACTGGGCCAAGATCCTGGCGGACGAGACCCTCCTGGCGAGGACCGTGGTGCATGGGGGCGCGATCGTCGGCAACGTCGTCAGCTGGACGCACGACGACGAGCGAGACGTCGGGTACTGGATCGGCCGGGATCATTGGGGCAAGGGCGTCGCCACGGCGGCGTTATCCGCGTTCCTCGAAGAGTTGGACACTCGGCCCCTGTACGCACACGTCGCCGCCCACAACGTCGGCTCGATCCGGGTGCTCGAGAAGTGCGGCTTCGAGCGGACCGATGATGGACCGGCGACGGCGGACGGCGACGGCGTCGAGGAACTGCTCCTGAGGCTGGATCGCTGAGTCAGAACAGAGCTGCAGACAGGAGCCGCCGGTACTCCTGCACGAGCGGATCCTCGTCACCCACCGCGGTGAAAACCGTGATCATCGCGTCCCTCGCCGCGTCGCGATCCTCGGCGAGCCCCTGCATCAGCCCGGCGAGGCCGCCGATCACGTCGCCGGAGGCGACGAGACGCTTCGCTTGGCCTACGGTCCCGTCCTCCGGAGCGTCCGCCCATCTCCTCAGCGTGATCGCCGCGAGGATCTTCTCCGCCTCGGGATCCGGGCGGTGCTTCCCGAGCAACCCCTCCGCCTCGTCCAGCTCGTTCCGCTCCACCAGGATGCGAGCGAGGCCGACCGCCGCTTCGCGGTTGTCGGGATCGTCCCGGAGCACCTGCCGGTAGCGCTCCTCGGCGGTCTCGAGGTCGCCGGCCTCCTCGACCGAGCGAGCCTCCTCAGCGCGCTTGTCGGCCTCCGTCGGCAGGATCGAGTCGATGAACTTGTTCACCTCCGGCTCCGGGTAGGCCCCGATGAACCCGGTCACGGCCTGGCCGTCCTTGAACGCGATCACGGTGGGGATGCTCTGCACTCTGAAGGCGGACGCCGTCATCGGGTTCGCGTCGGTGTCCAGCTTCGCCAGGAGGAAGGCACCATCGCGCTCGTCCGCGACCTTCTCGAGCGTCGGGGTCAGCTGGCGGCAGGGGCCGCACCACTCCGCCCACATGTCGACCACGACCGGACGGTCCTTCGAGCCCTCGACCACGACCTGCTCGAAGGTCTGGTCGGTCACCTCGATCACGTTGGCGGACGTTCCCATGCGTGCCTTCCTGCTCCTCGTCGCTCCGTCGGTCTCTCAGTCAGGTCTCTTCTCTCAGTCAGTCTCGACGACGACCTCCTGAGTGACAACGCGCGGCGCGCCCCGTGTGTTCCGCTGCGCCCGGAACCGGACTGGCGCGGAATGCCGCTGATATCCTGCGAGTACGGTGCGAGGAGACACGGCGTGGCCACCCGGGTAGCCGAGACCCCACACAGCGCGCTCGGCCTATCCGCCGACGATCTCCTCGCGATGTACCGCGTGCTCCTCATGTCGCGGCTCTTGGACGAGGCCGCGCTCCGCCAGAACCGCATGGGCCGCGCGCCATTCGTCGTCCCGGCAGCGGGGCACGAGGGCTGTCAGATCGGTACCGCGTGGGCGATGCGCCCCGGGCACCGACGTCTGGCTCCCCTACTACCGTGACCTCGGGGTCGTCCTCACCGCCGGGATGACGCCGTACGAGGTCTTCCTCGGGGTCTTCGCGAAAGCGGAGGACCCCTCGTCGGGGGGACGACAGATGCCGGCGCACTGGGGCTCGCGTCGCCTGAGCATCATCAGCGGGTCGTCCCCGATCGCCACCCAGGTGCCGCACGCGGCCGGCATCGCGTGGGCGGCGAGGTACCGGGGCGAGGACACCGTCGTCGGTTGCTGGTTCGGCGACGGAGCCACCAGCGAGGGCGACTGGCACGAGGGACTCAACTTCAGCGGGATCCACCGGCTCCCGGTGATCTTCGTGTGCGAGAACAACCAGTACGCGATCAGCGTGCCGCAGTCGATGCAGATGGCCATCAAGGACGTCGCCTCGCGCGCCGAGGGCTACGGCTTCCCCGGGGTCGTGGTCGACGGGAACGACGTGCTCGCCTGCTACGGGGCGATGAAGAGGGCGCACGAGCGAGCGCGCGCCGGCGAGGGCCCCACGCTGATCGAGTGCAAGACCTACCGGTTCATGCCGCACACCTCCGACGACGACGACAAGTCGTATCGGACACGCGAGGAGGTCGAGCAGGCGCGTGCGAAGGATCCGCTCGTCCAGTTCGGCTCGTACCTCCGAACGCACGAACTCCTCGATGATCCGAAGGACGAGACGCTGCGCGCGGAGACGAAGGAGGAGATCGAGGAAGCGATCAAGGCCGCATGGGATGCACCCGATCCGGATCCCGACTCAGCGCTCCTGCATGTATTCCGGGAGGATCAGGCGTGACGGAGAAGAACGTGGTCACGGCGATCCGCGACGCCCTCCACGACGAGATGGCGAACGACGAGCGCATCGTCCTTCTAGGTGAGGACGTGGGTGCGCGTGGCGGCGTGTTCCGCATCTCGCAAGGATGGATGGAGGAGTTCGGCGAGCAGCGCGTGATCGACACCCCTCTGGCGGAGTCCGGCATCGTCGGGATCGCGATCGGGATGGCGCTCCACGGACTCATCCCGGTGGCCGAGATCCAGTTCGCCGACTTCATCCATCCCGCGTTCGATCAGGTGGTTTCCGAGGCGGCCCGCCTGCGCTATCGGTCGAACGGCGACTTCGGGGTACCGATGGTGATCCGCACACCGTGCGGGGGCGGTATCCACGGCGCCCTGTACCACTCCCAATCGATCGAGGCCTTCTACGCGCACATCCCCGGGATCAAGGTCGTGATGCCGTCGACGCCGGCCGATGCTGCCGGACTGCTGCGGAGCGCGATCAAGGATCCCGACCCGGTCCTGTTCCTCGAACACAAGAAGACCTACCGCGCGATCAAGGGCGACGTGGCCGATGATGCCTACCTCACCCCCATCGGCGTCGCCGACGTCAAGCGCGAAGGCGACGACCTGACCTGCGTCAGCTACGGGTACTCGCTCCACCTCTGCCTCGACGCCGCCCAGAGGCTCGAGGAGGACGAGGATGTCTCCGTCGAGGTCGTAGATGTGCGAACGCTCGCGCCGCTCGACGTCGACACGATCGTGGGGTCGGTCCGCAAGACCTCGAAGGCGATGGTCGTCTACGAAGACAACAGGACGTATGGTGCCGGGGCCGAGATCGCCTCGACGATCGCCGAACAGGCTCTGTTCGACCTGGACGCGCCGATCGTTCGCATCGGCGGCCCCGATATCCCTGCGATGCCCTTCGCCGCCCCGCTCGAGCACTTCTTCATGGAGCCGGAACCGGACCAGATCTACGCGCGGATGCGAGAGCTCGCTCGCACCTGAGCCTCGCGTCTGGGCCCGTTCAGGTGACCTCCCTGCCGGTCGATACCCACGGAGTGAGCGACCGTTCCCGTCCACCCGAGGTGGCACCGCGAAGCCTGCGCGACCTCCTGATCATCGGTGGCGTCCTCGTCGCGCTCTTCGCGATCGCAGCAGCCCTCGGCGTGCTCGAGCACCTCAGCGACTGGCTCCTGACCAGGGAGCAACGCGGTGGGGCGTTCGCTCTGCTGACGCTCGTCGCCGTCGGAGCGGCCGTGTTCTCCGCGCTCCGATGGCGGCAGGCGGCCGTCGAGACCCGGAAGAGGATGGAGGCCGAACGAAGGTATCGCCTGCTGGTCGAACAGGCGCCCGTCGTGACCTACGCCTGGCACCCCACCAAGCCGAGGGGTGAGATCTCCCCCTTGTTCGTGAGTCCCCAGATCGAAGCGCTCCTGGGCTATCCGGCAGAGGAATGGATGGCGGACCCCTCACTCTGGATCCGAAGGATCCATCCCGACGATCGCGACGAGGTGGTCGCGCGCTCCGATGAGGCGGACCGGACCGGCGGCGGATTCCAGATGGAGTACCGGGCCTTGCACCACGAAGGGCATCTCGTATGGATCCACGACGAAGCTCACCCTGTGGAACGGAGGGACGCCGACACGCCGTCGCTGGTGCAGGGCGTGATGGTCGACATCACCCGGACGAAGGCGGCAGAGGAGCAGCAACAGGAGACGCAGCGACGGTTCCAGGCGCTGGTGGAACGCCTCCCCGCGGTCACCTACGTCGAGGACGCGGGGACCGCGCGGTACCGGTACCTCAGCCCACAGATCGAGGAGCTGACCGGCTACCCCGTGCAGAAGTGGATCGACGATCCGGACCTCTGGGCGAAGGCCCTTCATCCCGACGATCGCGAACGGGTCCTCGGCGAGCACGAGGCCGGCGGCGGTGACTCGTGGAGCGTCGACTACCGCATGCTCCGCCCGGACGGCCGGACGGTGTGGGTGCACAACGAGTCCGTGCTGATCCGCGACGACAGCGGGAAGCCACTCGAGTGGGTGGGGGTGTGCACGGACCTCACGGAGCAGAAGGAGGCCTGGGACCAGGTGCGCGCGGCCGAGGAGCGATTCCGAGCGATCGTGGAGCACATCCCCGCCGCCGTCTACCTCGACATGCCAGACGGCAGCATGCAGAGCGTGTACGTGAGTCCACAGGTCGAGACCGTGATGGGTGTCACCGTGGAGCACTACATCGACGAGCCGGATCTCTGGTTGCAGATGATGGACGACGAGGACCGCCTCCGATGCGAGCGGCATTACCTCGACGCGGTGGAGTCGGGCAGGTCGTGGGAAGACGAGTATCGGATCCGCAAACCGGACGGGAAACTCGCCTGGATCCACGACGAGACGACATTCATCACGGATGTCGACGGCGAGCCACTCTTCCTCCTCGGGGTTCTCTACGACGTCACCCCGCGCAAGCGAGCAGAGGAAACCCTCCGCGACTCCGAGCGCCGTGAACATGCGGCTGCGGAGCGACTCCGCGCGCTCGACGACATGAAGAACACGTTCCTCGCCGCCGTCTCACATGAGCTGCGCTCGCCGCTGACCTCGATCCTGGGGCTGTCGCTCACCCTCGAGCGGACGAGCGGCCTCGACGAGGAGGATCGGAACGACCTCGTCGCCCGCTTGTCCGCGAACGCACAGAAGCTCGACCGCCTCCTCAAGGACCTGCTCGACCTCGACCGGCTGAACCGTGGGATCGTGGAGCCGCAACGGCGAACCTGCGACGTGGGGGCGCTCGCGAAGGGAACGCTTGCGACCTTGGAGACCCTGTCGGGGCGGCACGTGGTCCTCGAAGCCGAAGACGTCGAACTCGAGGTCGACGCCGCGAAGATCGAGCGGATCGTGGAGAACCTCCTCACGAACGCCGTCCGACACACGCCGACCGACGGCACGATCTGGTTGCGCGTCGAAGGACGGACTGACGGTGTGATGATCGTCGTAGAGGACGACGGACCCGGCGTGGAGGATGAGCTTCGCACGACGATCTTCGAGCCCTTCCGGCAGGGGCCGGCTGCCCCGTCGCACGCGCCGGGCACGGGGATCGGCCTCTCCCTCGTTGCCCGCTTCGCCGAGCTCCACGGTGGGCGTGCCTGGGTGGAAGACCGGCCCGGGGGCGGCGCGTCGTTCCGAGTGTTCCTTCCGCGCGCGACATCCGCGGGGATGCCCGCGCTGGCATCCGTCGAAAGCGGAGACGCGGGCTAGACTCGAACGGATGGCGCGAGTCGATGCGAAAGCCGACCACAACCCGCAGAAGCGCCGCCTCCACCTCCCGATCGTCGGGGTGACGAACGGTCCGGCCGTGGACGCGGTCGCCGGCAGGAAGCCTCCTTGGCTGAAGGTGCGTCTCGTCTCCGGCCCGAACTACGAGGACCTCAAGGGGATCATGCGCGACCGATCCCTGCACACGGTGTGCGAGGAGGCGATGTGCCCGAACATCCGCGAGTGCTGGGAGGAGCGGGAGGCGACCTTCCTCATCCTCGGCGCCAAGTGCACCCGGCGGTGCGGGTTCTGCGACGTGATGACCGCGAAACCCGACTCCGTGGACGAGGACGAGCCGGCGCGGATCGCCGAGGCGGTGCGCGAGATGGGATTGCGCTACGTCGTGCTGACAGGTGTCGCTCGGGACGACCTGGAGGACGGTGGGGCCCGCATCTGGGCCTCGGCGATCCGCGCCGTTCGCGAGGCGGTCCCGGGGATCGGCGTCGAGATCCTCCCCTCGGACTTCAAGGGCGGCGAGCGCGACATCGCGACCGTCCTCGATGCGGATCCCGACGTGTTCGCACATAACCTCGAGACCGTCCGGCGGCTGCACGATCGGATCCGCCCGGCGTTCGGCTACGACCGCACGCTGGACGTGCTTCGGCTCGCCAAACGGCGGCGCCCCGGCCAGGTCACGAAGTCGAACCTGATCCTCGGGATGGGCGAGCGGGCGCACGAGATCCCGGCGGCGATGGCCGATCTTCGCGACGCCGGGATCGACATCCTCACGATGGGTCAGTACCTCCAGCCGACCACGTATCACCTGCCCGTCGACCGCTGGGTACACCCCGACGAGTTCGCGGAACACAAGCGTGCGGGTGAGGAGATGGGTATCGCCCACGTCGAGGCCGGACCGCTCGTCAGGTCCAGCTACCACGCCGGGAAACAGCTGAGGCGCGCGGTCGAAGCCGGGGTCGCCGCACCGGCGTAGGCATCAGAGCAGACGCAGCTGCTCCGAGGCGCGCTCATCCTCGCCGCGTGAACGGTCGCGCCGGAAGAACCTGCGCGCCGGTTCCACCGCGCGGCGCACACCTCCGGCGTCCGCGACGAGCGACGACACCTGCCGGCCCAACGCCTCGCGCATCGCCTTCGGCCCGTACGGCTTCCGGTACATCTGCAGGTAGCGCTCGACGAGGTCGGGATGCTCGTTCTCCAGCCACGGGAGGAACTCCTCACGAACGCCGGGGCGGAGGTGCAGCATGATCGGCGAGACGTGGGTGGCGCCGGCGTCGATCGCGGCCGCGACCACGTCTCGGAGCTGGTCCGGGCGGTCGGAGATCCCGGGCAGGATCGGCGCCATCAGGATGCCGGTCGGGATCCCCGCGTCGGTCAGCGTGCGCACCGCTTCCATCCTCGCTTTGGGATGAGGAGTGCCCGGTTCCGTCTCCCGCCACACCTGTTCGTCGAGCGTGCCGATGGAGAACGCGGCCGACACAGGCGCGACCTCGGCCGCCTTCTGAAGGAGATCGAGATCGCGGAGGATCAATGTCCCCTTCGTGAGTATCGAGAAGGGGTTCCGATGATCGATCAGGGCCTCCATGATGCCGCGCATCAGCCGGTAGCGGCCTTCCGCTCGCTGGTACGGGTCGGTGCCCGTCCCCATCGCGATGTGCTCGCCCTTCCAGCGCCTCGCGGCGAGCTCACGCCGCAGAACCTGGGGCGCGTTCACCTTGACGACGATCTTCGTCTCGAAGTCACGGCCCGCGTTCATGTCGAGGTAGGTGTGGGTCGGCCTCGCGAAGCAGTAGACGCAGGCATGGCTGCATCCTCGGTACGGGTTGATCGTCCAGTCGAAGGGCAGCGCGCCACCCGGGACTCGGTTGATGACCGACTTGGCTTCGGTCTCGATGAAGGTGATGCCGCGGAACTCAGGGGTATCGAAGGTCTTCCGGGCGATCTCGAAGAGCTGGTCCACGGTCGACAGGATAGAACATACGTTCGATTCCGGCCAGCGCAGGATCAGTGCGGCGAATCGATCCGCTGGGCGAGCGTCGGCAGCATCGCCACGGCGATCTCAGGTTCCTCCTTGAGGAGCTTCGAGAAGTCCGTCCGGGAGATCGCGAGGCAGCGGACAGGGGTCTTGGCCCTGATCCGGGCGTTGCGCGGGTGGTCGGTGAGGAGCGCGAGCTCGCCGAAGAACTCCCCCGGTCCGAGCTCCCACTCGCGGCCGTCCGGCGTCTGCACCTCGACGGTCCCCTCCTCGAGGACGAACATCCCGGAGCCCGGCTGACCGACCTCGACGAGCACCCAGCCGGCCGGACACTCGAACTCGGTTGAGAGTTCGGCCACGCGCTCGAGCCCGTGATCCGAAAGCTCAGCGAACAGAGGGATCGACCTGAGCTTCTCGATTTCCATCGCGCCGGCGACGGTACACCACCGATCCGGAGTGTCGAGCTCACAGGAACCCCGCGTGCCCTGAAGCGCCGACTGTTCAGCCGAGATGCGCACAGATCGCGCGAGGATCGCCGTCCTCGTCGGCCATGACGTCGACTCCCTTGAATCCGAACTCAAGGAGCAGCTGCCCTATCGGCTCGGCCTGCTCACCTCCCAACTCCAGCAGTAACCAGCCATCGGGACTCAGCCAACGTGCGCTTCGTCGCACGACCTCCTCCAGGAGATCCGTGCCGTCGACCCCGCCATCGAGCGCGAGCCGTGGCTCGAACGCCTGGACGTCGCGCGGGAGGAAGCGGAGCGAGTCCGTCGGCACGTACGGCACGACCGCCGTCAACACGTCGACGCGGTGCTCGAACTCTCGCGGGAGCGGATCATCGAGGAAGCCCTCGAACACCTCGACCCCGTTCCGCCGGGCACATCGCACCGCGTTCTGGTCGAGTTCGGTCGCAAGTACCTGCGCCGTTGGCACGGCCGCCGCCAGCACGGCCGCGATCGCTCCTGCGCCCGTGCAGAGATCCACGGCCACTCCCGCGAACGGGAGGAGCGTCATCGCTCGTCGCGCCAACGGTTCGGTCTGCCACCGGGGTACGTAGACGCCCGGTGCCACGAACAACCGGATGCCGCAGAAGACGACCGTACCCGTCAGCCATGCGATCGGCTCGCCTGTGGTGCGACGAGAGATCAAATCATCGAGCACATCAGGGTCGCCGGCAGCAGCCTGGATGAGCTCGTCGGCCTCCTCGCCGGCAGCGATGCAGCCCGCCTCGATGAGCCTCTCCGCCACCGAGACACGATCCAACCGCACGGCATCAGTTTGTCACCAGTGTCCGGCGCTCATCCGAGTTTCGCCGGCGTCTGTCTCGAAACAGACCGGGAATGGAGGAGCCGGCCTGTAAGCCGGATCCTGTGCCGGGACCGAGGTCCCGGTGGCGGCCATCTCTCTCGGCACGCGGGCGGATCGCTCCGCCGCGCCGCCGCGTCGCGGTTCATCCGCGCCGTGCGGCCTACCCGGCAGCTCGGACGGGCCGTCCTCGAACGCTGCCTGCTTGGCCTTGCTCCGGGTGGGGCTTGCCGAGCCGGCACGGTCGCCCGCGCCGCTGGTGCGCTCTTACCGCACCGTTTCACCCTTGCCCCCCGAAGAATCGTGGGGAGGCGGTCTGTTCTCTGTGGCGCCTTCGCGAGGTCACCCCCGCCTGGGTCGCCCCCAGCACCCTGCCCTGTGGAGTCCGGACTTTCCTCGACCGCGCACGAGGCGCGGCCGCGGCCGCCCGGCCGGCTCCTCCATCACAAGGGTACTGCGTACGATGGGCTCTTCTCGATGCGCCGGATCGCAGCTTGCCTCGTGATCGCCGTCGCGGCCGCGGCCGCGTGCTCCCGGACGCCCGAGCCGCACGGACCCGAACAGCCCGCGAGCCAGCAGATCCTCGCTCTCGACGACCTCCGCATCGCCGGTCAGGCCCGCTCGGTCGCCTTCGCGTTCCTGCGCGCGTACGCGGGCTCACCAACCGACGGCGGGCGAGCCCTCGCACCGCTGGTCGAAGGCGCCCTCGCCCGGGAGTGGGCCCATTGGGTCGCGATCCAGAACGCCGGCTTCCCCGGCTCGATCGAGGGCAGCGTGCAGCTGGGACATCTCGGGCCCGCCACACCGGTCAGGGCCGAGGACGGGTCGCTCGACGACCTCGTGGCCTACGGGGTCGTCGTCCGCGCGACGGTCACCTTCTCGTTCACCGATGAGGCCGACGAGCCGATACCGCCTCTCCAGCGGCTGATGGATGGACTCGTCGTGATGATCCAGGGATCCGATGGGGCGTTCCGCGTGATCAACTTCGTTCGCGACGGCCGTCGCCTGGACGAGTTCTTCCAGGTGTTCGACGGGGCGACCGAGCAACGTGACGGCGTCACCGTGGAGATCCGGAACCTCGTTCAGCTGGAGCGCTGGCAGTTCGGGATCGAGATCACCAACGACACCGACCGTCCGCTGCGGATACTCCGCACCCTCACCTCGTTGCTCCCGCCGGGGGACGAGGTGGCGAGTTCGGAACGACCCCTGGTCACGTTCCCGGTCCCGATCGGGCCGGGAGAGTCGGCCGAGGGCATCGTGAGCTTTCCGCCGCCGACAACGGCGGAGGACCTGGAGCTCCGTGTCGCCGTCGCCGGGCCGGACGGCGAGGCGAAGGGATTCGTGTTCGGCATCCCTGCGGCGGGCACGACGACGCCCACGCCCACGCCCGCGCCCTAGCGCTCCCCCGCCAACCATCGGTCGACGCCCTCGTTCGCCAAGCGGTCGGCCTCGACGTTCTGCTCCCGTGGCACATGTTCGAACGAGATGTGGTCGAACCCGGCGGCGATGCTCCGCGCGCGGCGGTGGAGCGGCTGCAGGTGTGGGCTCTTCACCCGGAAGCGACCGGTGAGCTGGTTGATCAGAAGCAGACTGTCCGAGCGAAGCGTGACGGATCGGGCGCCGAGCTCCTTCGCCCGCGCGATGCCCTCGATCACCGCCGTGTACTCGGCGACGTTGTTCGTCGTCTCGCCGATGCCGCGAGCGATCTCTGCGACGACCGTGCCGTCCACCGTCGTGATCTCCACCCCGATGCCCGCCGGGCCAGGGTTCCCGCGCGACGCCCCGTCGCAGGCGACGATCAGATGACCAGGATCCGCCGGCAGTGCTCGCACCTCTTCGTGTCCTTGGTCTTCTTCAGCCGGTCGATCTCGACAGACGAGAGCTGCTCGTGGCATCCCTGACACACGCCGTCGATGAGGGCGACCGCGGCGACACCCTTCTTCTGAGGACGGAGGTCCTCGTACAGCTCGAGCAGCTCGGTGTCGATCGTCGCCGCCAAGGCGGCACGCGCCTCAGAGCGCTCCTTCCGTTCTGTGGTCAGTCGTCCGAGCTCCTCGACGGCCGTGCCCTCGACGGTCTCCACCTGTGCCCGCAGGCTGCCCCAGCGCTCGGCTGCGGCGCGTTCCTGTGCCTCGCGCTCCTCTCGAGCCTCCATCAGGCCGAGCAGCTCGTCCTCCCGATCACCGCGGCGTTTCTTGAGGTTGTCCACTTCGTGGCGGATCGAGTCGAGCTCTTTCGCGTTCGCGACCGAGCCGTCGTACATGCGCCTCTCCTCAGCAGCCGCCTTCTGCGAGATCGAATCGATCTCGTGCTCGAAGCGCATCTGGTCACGTGAGAGCTCGTCCAACCGGAGGCGGAGCTCCCCCAGGAGCCGTTCCGCCTCGTTCGCTTCGGCGAGTGCGACCTCGACGTCCTTCCCTGCCTCGAGGGCTCGCATCCGCGTCGTCAGTCGATCGATCGCGGTGTCGATCTCCTGGATGTCGAGCAGCGGGCGGGCGGGGTCCATGGGCGGGGAAGCGTAGCCGATGCGGGTTGCCGGGGCATGACGAGCGGCTACGCTCGGAACGTGCGAGGTGAGGCGGACGGACGGGTGGCGCTCGTAACGGGCGCCGGAAGTCCGACGGGGATCGGATTCGCGACGGCGAAGGTCCTCGGACGGGAGGGGGCGACACTCGCGATCGCCTCGACGACCGATCGGATCCATGAGCGGTCGGCGGAGCTGAACGCGGTCGGTGTCGAGACCGGAGGGTTCGTCGCGGATCTCACGGACCGTGACCAGGTGCGCCGCATGGTCGAGGGGATCGTGGAGCTCTTCGGCAGGATCGACATCCTGGTGAACAACGCCGGCATGGTGACGGTGGGCATGGACGGGATGGAGGAGCGCGAGTTCCTCGATCTGGACGACGCGGGCTGGGATCTCGATCTCGCGATGAACCTCGGAACGGCCTACAACGCCACGAAGGCCGTCGTGCCAGGGATGGTCGAGCGAGGCTGGGGGCGAGTCGTCATGGTCTCCTCGGTCACCGGGCCCGTGGCGACCACGACCGGTTCCACCGGGTACGCGGCGGCGAAGGCCGGGATGGACGGTCTGATGCGCGGCCTAGCGATCGAGCTGGCAGGCAACGGCGTCACCGTGAACAGCGTGCTCCCGGGATGGGTCGCGACCGGCTCGCAGACCGAGGAGGAACGTCGGGCTGGGCTCCACACGCCGGTGGGACGCTCGGGCACGCCGGAGGAGATCGGCGAGGTGATCGCGTTCCTCGCATCCGATCGCGCCAGGTACGTGACGGGGCAGGCCGTCGTCGTCGACGGAGGGAATGTGATCCAGGAGGCGAAGGGGCCCTAGCGTCCGCCCGACGCCCGGCTGACTATGCCCGGTTCACGTTCTCGACGCATCTCCGTGGTGGCCCTGGCCGTGGTTCTGGCGACGACCTGCGTCGGCCTCGGGCTCTGGCAGCTTCGCCGGCTGGACGAACGCCGGACCCTGAACGCCGAGATCCTTGACCGGCGATCCGACGCGCCCATCACGATCGAGGACGTCTCGGCGGGGTCGGATGCGGATCCGTACCGGTCGGCCACCGTCCAGGGCGCGTATGACGTGAGGCACGAAGTGCTCCTGTACGGCCGGAGCCTCGAGGGCGAAGCCGGCCATCACGTCGTCACGCCGCTCGTCCTCGCGGACGGAGGCGCGATCCTCGTCGTTCGGGGCTGGGTGCCCTTCGCGATGCAGACGGCGCCGGTCCGAGAGGCCGCGCCGCCGGTGGACGAGGTCGAAGTGTCTGGCTCCCTCGTTCCCGATGAGGGCGACGGATCCACCGCGCCGGGAGCCAACGGCGTCGTCCGCGTGCTCGATGTGGCGGGCATCGCATCGGCGCTCCCCTACGACGTGTTCCCTCTGCCCCTCCTCCTGACCGAGCAGGTCCCGCCCCAGGCTGGGTCGCTCCCGATACCGGTCCCCCTGCCCGAGCTCTCCGAGGGCCCGCATCTGTCCTACGCGATCCAGTGGTTCTCCTTCGCCGCCGTCGCCGTCGCCGGCGCCGTCATCCTCCTCCGTCTCGATCGGCGCTCCTCTACAGAAGGCCCTTGATCACGAGGCCGGCCGCCGCGCTGCCGACGATCACGGCCACGACACGCCACCGGTAGCGCCACACGCCGACGAACGCCACGCCGGCGACGGCGACCGCGAAGGGATCGATCTCCGTCCAGACCGGCACCGGGAACTGCCCGCCGAGGAACGAGACGATCCGCACCTCCCGGAACAGCGTCACGACGCCGAAGGTGACCGCGAGGTTCGCGATGACGCCGACGACCGCCGCCGTCACCGTCTGCAGGGCCGAGGCGAGCCGAACGTTGCCGCGGAGCCTTTCGAGGTACGGAGCGCCGAGGAAGATCCAGAGGAAGCACGGCACGAAGGTCGCCCACACGACGACGGTCGCGCCGAGGATGCCCGCGACGAGCGGAGGGAGTCCGCCGGGATGCTGGTAGGCCCCGACGAAGCCGACGAACTCGAGGACCATGATCAACGGACCGGGCGTGGACTCCGCGAGCCCCAGGCCCACCGCCATCTGGCCGGGCCGGAGCCAGCCGAAGGTACCGACCGCCGCCTGATCGACGTAGGCGAGAACGGCGTAGGCGCCGCCGAAGGTGACCAGCGCGGCCTTCGAGAAGAACCACCCCATGTCGGTGAGCGTGCCGGCGTCCCGTCTCCAGAGCGCGACCGTCGCGATCGGCACCAACCAGACGGCGAGGCCCACGACCAGCACCACGAGGTTCCTGCGCCAGGTGGGCGTGGGTGTCTCCAAGCGCCCCATGACGGGGGCCGCCGCGCGATCCTCCACCTCGCGTCCCATGCCGACCTGGAACGAAGAAGGTCGGATGCTCCCGCCGATCAGCCCCAGGGCGGCCGCGCCGGCGACCACGATCGGGAACGGCACGTCGAAGAAGAAGATCCCGACGAACGAGACGACCGCGACGCCGACCATCAGGCCGTTCGCGAGCGCCGTGCGGCCGAGGCGGAGGGTCGCCTGGGCGACGATCGCGACCACGGCCGCTGCCACTCCCGCGAAGGCCCCCGCCACCCACCGCAGATCACCGTGCGTCACGAAGACCCATGAGAGCCCCATGAGCAGGAAGAAGCTCGGCAGGACGAAGGCGATCCCCGCGACGAGCCCTCCTCGGAGCCGATGGAAGAGCCAGCCGACGTACACGGCCAGCTGGGTCGCCTCCGGTCCGGGGAGGAGCATGCAGTAGCTCAGCGCGTGGAGGAACCGGCCCTCGTCGATCCAGCGGCGGCGTTCGACGAGCTCCTGATGCATCAGCGCGATCTGCCCGGCGGGTCCGCCGAAGTTCACGAAGCCGAGCCAGATCCAGAAGCGGCTGGCCTCGCGGAAGGTCGGAACCTCGGGTGCCTCGGCCCCTCGCGGCATCTCTGGCCCGGCTTCGTCGGGGGAGCGCGTCATCGCGACCGAGGGTACGCTCGCCCAGTGCATCTGACCCCCACCGAGGAGGAGCGCCTCCGGGTCTTCAACGCCGCGCAGCTCGCGCGGGCGACGCTCGCGAAGGGGGTTCGCCTGAACGCGCCCGAGGCGGTCGCGCTGGTCTGCGACGAGATGCACGCGGCCGGCCGCGGCGGTGCGTCGTTCGAGGAGGTCGCCGCTGCTGGCCGCGCCGCCGTGAGCCCCGATCAGGTGATGGAGGGCATCGCCGAGATCGTGCCCGAGATCCGGGTGGAGGTCCTCCTCGACGAAGGCACCCGGCTCCTCGTGCTCCGGGAACCGTTCGGCCCGTCGGACGGCGAAGGTCCCGGCGCGATCCGCTTCGGTGAGGGCGACATCGAACTCGCCCCGGGCCGCGACCGGCTCCGCCTGCGCGTGACCAACCGCGGCGATCACCCGATCCGGGTGTCGTCGCACTTCCCGTTCTGGCGCTCCAACGAGCACCTCGAGTTCGATCGGACCTCCGCCGACGGGTTCCGGCTGGACCTGCCCTCCGGTGACTCCCTGCGATGGGCACCCGGCGAGACCCACGAGGTGGACCTCGTCCGGTACGGGGGGACGGGGGCCTAACCGGGTGCCCGAGCGGTACTCGCGCGCCGAGCACGCGACGCGCCATGGTCCGACGGCCGGCGACCGGATCCGGCTGGGCGACACCGACCTCTGGATCCGGATCGAACGCGACCTCACCGATCCCGCCGACCAGGCGTTGTGGGGCTACGCGAAGAATTGGCGCTCGGGGATGGCCCAGCACGACCGCGCGACCACCGCGAGCGAGCTCGACACGATCGTCGCGAGCGCGGTCGTGCTGGATCCGATGCTCGGCATCGTGAAGGCCGACATCGGGATCAAGGACGGACGGATCGCCGGGATCGGGCGAGCCGGCAACCCCGACATCACCGACGGTGTGGACCTCACGATCGGGCCGAACACGTGGCCCGTTCCCTGTCACGGGTTGATCGCGACGGCGGGCGCCGTCGACTCCCACGTGCATCTGCTCTCGCCGCGTCTCATCCCCGTCGCACTCTCTGCCGGCGTGACCACCCTGATCACGGCGGGCTTCGAGGAACCGCCGTGGCGGATGCTCAGGACCCTCGAGGCCTTCGAGGGACTGCCCGTGAACATCGGGCTCCAGCCGTCCGCCCGGACGGGCGTGCCCGGGCAGCTCGAGGCGGCGATCGAGGCCGGCGCCGTCGGTCTGAAGATCCACGAGGACTGGGGCGCCTACCCCGAGGTGATCGACGAGGTGCTCCGTACCGCCGACGCCCACGACATCCAGGTCTGCCTGCATACCGACGGCCTGAACGAATCGTGCGAGCTGCGGGACACCGTCGAGGCGATCGCGGGGCGGGCGATCCACGCGTACCACGTGGAAGGCTCGGGAGGTGGCCATATCCCCGATCTGATCGGGATCGTCCGCGAGCCGAACGTCTTCTGTTCCTCCACCACGCCGACGATCCCCTACGGACCCTCGACGGCCGCCGAGCAGCCCGATATGAAGCTGATCGTCCACGAAGGGAACCCGAGCCTTCCGGACGACGTGGTCGCGGCTCGAGAGCTCGTCCATCCCGCGACGATGGAGGCGGAGGGGCCGCTGCACGACCTCGGGGCGATCTCGATCGTGAACTCGGACTCGCAGGGGATGGGGCGGATCGGCGAGACCGTCAGGCGGACGTTCCAGCTCGCACACACGATGAAGGTGGCGCAGGCGGCGGAGACCGGTGACGACAACGAGCGGGTCCTTCGGTACCTGGCGAAGGTGACCGAGGAACCCTCTCGGGTACACGGCATCTCGGAGGAGGTCGGCTCGCTCGCCCCGGGCCGACTCGCCGACCTCGTGCTGTGGGAAGCATCCTCCTTCGGGGTGAAGCCGGCGATCGTCTTCAAAGGAGGCGTGGTCGCCTGGAGCGCGATCGGTGAGGGCAACGCCAGCGTCCACGGGGCGCAGCCGACCCGATACGGACCCGACTGGGGCGCGACGGGCGTCGCCGCGGCCGCGGTGTCCACCACGTTCGTCTCCGCGGCGGCGCTGGACGCCGGCATCGCCGGAACGCTCGGCACACGGAGGCGGCTGGTCGCGGTGCGAGGCACCCGCGCGATCCGCCGCGAGGACCTGGCTCGCAACCGGACGGTCCCGCCGATCGACGTCTCACCCGAGGACGGGACCGTGACACTCGAAGGGCGGGTGCTGCGGAGCGACCCGGTCACCGAGGTGCCATTGTCGCGTCGCTATCTCTTGGCGTAGCGGTCAGTCGCGGTTGCGCATCGCCTCGGCCGCCGACTCGAAGTACTCGATCAGTGCCCGACGAGCGGGTTCGGGCGGCTCCATCGCGTCCACCGCCGCCCGCATGTGGAACAGCCACCGATCCCGCTCCCGCGGGCCGACGGCGAACGGCGCGTGCCGCATCCGGAGCCGAGGGTGCCCGCGTTCAGCGTCGTACGTGGTGGGCCCGCCCCAGTACTGCGCGAGGAACAGGGTCAGATGACGCGTCGGGAACTCGAGATCCTCAGGGTAGAGCGGACGCAACTCCCGGTCGTCCGCGACACCCCTGTAGAAGTGCGCGACCAGTCCTTCGAAGAACGCCATACCCCCGACCGCGTCGTAGAGGGTGATCTCCTCGCGCATCCCGCGAGTCTACGGAGAGGTCACGGGCGACCAGGCGACGACGGACCCGTCTGCAACGACGAACGTCGGCTCCGCGGCGTCCAGATCCTGCACCCAGATCCCCGCCCGATCGCCGATCGACCCGGGGAACGCGAACGATCGCCCGTCCGGCGACCAGAGGGTCATCGTCTGGGCGAACTGTCCGAAGAACGGTAGGTAGTCGCGCAGGTAGGTGGGGCTGGGGACGAAGGTCGGCCCGATCGGGTTCGTCTGCTTCCCGTCCCAGACATGCCAGCGATGGGTGGTGGGGTCGTCCCCCTTGCGCCGGTGTCATCAACAGCAGTCGTCGCCCGTCGGGACTCCAGTGGAACGCGGAGGCCGGAAGGTCGGAGACGGCGCGTGATCGTGCGGCATCGATGCCGATCACCGAGACCGTGCCGAAGCCTTCGCCTGCGTCGACACGATAGGCGACCCGCCTGCCATCCGGACTGACCACGAACTCGATCGCACCCCGGAATCGGACGAGCTCTCTCGGCCGGTCGCCTTCGCGAACGACCAACCGCTGATCTTCGCCGTCGTGCGCGGCGTACACGAACCGCCCGTCCTCCAGCCATACGGGCGCGTGGAACACACCGGGCCGTTCCTCGATCGGCTCGAGAGGCCCTTCCTTGAGGTCGAGCGTCCCGAGCGTGTCCGTGCCGACGTGGATCAAGAGCCGGTCGCCCTCGGGTCCCCACGAGAGGTAGAAGGGTTGCCCGACACCGAGCGTCGTCGCGATCGGTCCCCCGTCGGCGCCGGTGTCCGCGACGCCCATCCCGACCGTTCCGCGGAAGCTCCCCAGGTAGGCCAGCCTCGAAGAGGTGGGATCCCACTGGAGGAAGAAGGCGCCCGTGTCGACGAGGACCTCGCGCCGCCCGGATCCGTCGGGACGACTCGTCACCACGGTCGAGGAGCCCGGCGGCGCCGCCGTTCCGATCTCCACCCACGCGACGGCCGCACCGTCCGGCGACCACACCGGCTGGCGAGTCTCGAAGTCCGGATCCTCTTCGCCGCGCAGCGGGGTGGCCGCCCCGCCGTCGCGGTCCACCGTGAGCAGGCTCCCATCGTCCATCAGCACGAGCAGTCGATCGCCCGCGCCCGGGTCGGGGAAGGTACCCAGAGACGGCAGCGCCCCGGACGGCCCGTCCGGGGCGGCTGCCGGTGCACGCGGCCACGAGAGCGAGCATCGCGATCAGCGCAGCGCGTCGACGCACCCTCATCCTCGAAGCGTACGCCCGGAGTGGGGCGGGAGGTGCCGTGCGATACTCGCTGCATGGGCTCCGAGCTCACCCTCCGGTACCTTCGGGCTCTCGCCGATCTCCCGCACGATCGGAGCGCAGCCCTCTCCGAGCTGGAGGCTTGCTTCCGCGCAGCCGAGACCCCCGGATCCATCGACGGCCCCACGAGCGGCCGGGTGCTCACCACGACGCTCGGGTACGGGCTGGACGCGATCACGGGTGGCCTCGCCCGCCTGTGGATGCCTTGGATGGGCAAGACGTTCGACCCAGAGGCGAAGGAAGGCCGGAACCTCTTCACGAACGGCTTCCGGCCCGTCCAGCGGGTGCTCTGGCCCGGCTACGACCTCGATCGCCCGCAGGGGAACGGACGATTCGCGACCTTCCCGTTTACCACGTGGGAGGGGCCGAGCACCTACACCCCCGGCGGAGCCGACGTCCTGAAGATCGACTACGAGCACCCGCAGAGCCCCTGGCTCGTCCGCGACATCCTCGACGAGCTCGTTCGGATCGACGAGGACCTCTACCTGGGGCAGGCACTCCTGCGGATCCGAGGCGGTCTGCATCGCCTGGCCTGGTTCGAGCTGAGGATCTAGCCCGCAGGTCCCGGGCGCCGGCGCATACGGCAACACCCCTGAGCCTTCGTTTCGCCTGGTCACGGCGGGCGTCGAACTCATAGCTTCCGGTGCGAACGCTGCCCCGACGGCCTGGCCACCGGGCCGCCGCCGCCCGGATCCACGTCGCGCCCCCGGCGAGAAGCGCGAACGCGAGGAGCGTCAGCACCAGCGGGGGCACCACGCGGACCACGAAGGCACGATAGCCTGTGCGGGCCACGCCATGGGGTGGGCCCAAGGCATCGCCGAAGGTAGAAGGAGGCGGGTATGACCGACAGCGTGTATCGG
This sequence comes from uncultured Actinomycetota bacterium, assembly GCA_963842295.1. Taxonomy (GTDB): domain Bacteria; phylum Actinomycetota; class UBA4738; order UBA4738; family HRBIN12; genus JAJNBA01. Next base: position 42,494 of record CAWJFY010000002.1, read on the forward strand.
GTCACCGAGGTGATCGGGACCAGCGCCACCTCGTGGGAGGAGGCCGCCAAGAACGCCGTCGAGACCGCGGCCAAGACCCTCCGTGACCTTCGCGTCGGCGAGGTCGTGAAGTTCGACGTCTCGATCGAGAACGGCAAGGTCACCAGCTACCGAGCGCGCGTGAACATCTCGTTCAAGTACGAGTCGGGCTGATCGATGGAAGGCGCCGCGCTCGACATCGATGCGCTCCGCGAGGAGATCGAGAAGCTCGTTCTGCTGGAACAGGTCGCCGAGCGCCGCCAGCAGTTGATCGAGCAACGGCTGGACGAAGCCACCCAGGCCGGCATCACGCCGGAGACGATCCGGAACGAGCTCGGGCTGTCCAAGGACTCGATCAGGAGGCTCTTGGACCAGAAGACGCCAGACCTCGCGAAGCGTCTCGGCATCTCCGAGGAGTCGGCGGAGACCTTGGCTCAGCCGATCGGTTGAGGTCGGTCAGGTCGGGCTGTCACACGCTGGGGCGTTCGCGCCATAGCATCATGAGATGTCGATCAGGGTCCCCACGATGCTCGCATGCCTCACCGCTCTCTCCTCTGCCGCGGCGTGCGCGAACGCCTCGTCCGATCCGCCCGGATCATCGCCCGATGCAACACGTTACGAAACGAACGCGACCGTTCTGGACGACGGCACCGGGCCGGTGCTCTGTCTCGGAGGTGTTGCCGAATCATTGCCGCCACAGTGCGACGGCATCCCTCTCCACGATTGGAGCTGGGATGCCGTCGACGGTGAACAAACGGCGAGCGGCGTGACGTGGGGCGACTTCCACGTCGTCGGCACCTACGACGGCACGTCGTTCACGGTCGAGGGGGCCGGGCAGCCCGAAGCCGTGCCGCCCGATGACGGGGACCCATTCGCCACGCCGTGTCCCGAACCCGCCAACGGATGGACGAACTCCGGTCCGGCAACGACCGAGAAGGATCTGAACGCCGCGATGCGCGTGGCGGAGGGCATCCCCGCCTACGCAGGCCTCTGGATCGACTCCCAAGAGCCGGTTGAGTTCGCGGAGCCTGGCCCTGTGGTGCTGAACGTGGCGTTCACGGGAGACCCGGAGAGCTATGAACAGATGCTCCGTGACGCGTGGGACGGGCCCCTCTGCGTGGTCTCCTTCGAACACACCTACCGGGAGCTCCGGCGAACGCAGGACGACCTGTCCGAGGGCGGCGCCGAGGAGGCCGGCCTCGAGCTCCTCTCGTCGAGCGTGAACGTGATGTCGAACCAGGTCGAGATCGGTGTCGTCGTGACGACCGCCGAGGCGGAGCGCTCGCTCGACGAGACGTACGGCGAGGGGACGATCCTGGTACTTCCGGCGCTTCTCCCGGTCTGAGCTTTCGCGACCTAGGCGTCGATCAGGATCAACACCACGGCAATGTAGTGGCACGCCGCGGCGGCCGCCGTGGCGGCGTGCCACAGCTCGTGGTAGCCGAACGTCCGCGGGAACAACTTCGGCCGGTGCAGGGCCAGGACGAGAGCTCCCATCGAGTACAGGAGGCCGCCTGTGATGGTGAGCACCAGCGCGGCCGGACTCAGCGCACGGACGAATCGCGGGAAGACGATGACTCCCGCCCACCCCAGCCCGAGGTACATCACGCCCGAGAGCACATGGAGGTCGACCCGGTAGAGCTTCACGAGGACACCGACGGCAGCGACGACCCAGATCGCAACGAGCAGCCACCGTCTCCACGCGCCGTCCAGGAGCAGCACGCAGTACGGCGTGTAGGAGCCCGCGATCAGCAGGAAGATCGCCGCGTGGTCTCTCCGCTGCCATCGAGCGAACTCCTCGACGGACCACGAGCCTCGGTGATACGTCGAGCTCACCCAGAACACGGTGATGAGCGAGACCACGTAGACGGCAACCGCGATCCGCGCTTCCCAGGTGGGCGCGATGGCCAGCAGGAACACTCCCGCGGGGCCTGCCACCAGGAACGAGACCCTGTGGATCCACCCGCGAGCCCGTGGGCGCGGCGCCACTTGCAGCGTCGAAGCGCGATCGCCCGTCGTTGGACGGTCCGGATACGAACTCACGCCGCCCGAGGATAGTTGCCGCGGCATGAGGAAGGCCGCGGGCCTTCGGCCCGCGGCCCTCCTCGGCCTTTCTGCGATCTGATGGACCTACGGGCAGATCCCGTTGGGGTCGTCCGTCACACCGTTGTTGCTGGTCCAGGTGTTGGCGGTACCCGACGTGCCCGAGCCCGTCGAGTCGTCCTCGCAGTCGAGGTTGCCGTTCCCGGAGGCCGTGTTGCTACGGATCTGGTTCCCCTTGGTCAACGACCCGAAGAAGATGCCATCCCTCGGCGCGAATGCTCCGACGCCGTTGTTCCTCAGCGTGTTGTTCCGGGCTGAGACAGCAGCGAAGTCCTCTGCCGTGACATCGATCCCGCTACCCTCCGCGCCGGTGACGGTGTTGCCCACCACGTTCACGTTCGCGGTGGAACCAGTACCAGCCAGCGTGTCCCGGACAGCGATCCCCGCGAACCCCGGGTTCGTCAGGACGTTCCTCTGGATCAGGATGCCGGCGGAGTCACCGCCCACGAAGATCGTGGACCCGAAATCGTCGCCATCGACGTTGTCGTTCGTCTGGTTCGCCACGACCTGCGCGTTCTGCACGTCGAAGAGCGCAACGAACGTGTTGTCATTCAGGCTGCGGTTGTTCTGGATGGTGATGCTCTCTTGCTGTATGCCCGCCGCCGCGAAGATGACGCCGGTGTTGATGTGGTTCCTGAAACTGTTCGCCTGGATGGTGATCCCGACGGCTCCCTGGTCGGAGTAGATCCCGTTGCCCGACGCCGACCCCGGCCGGTTGTTGCCGTCCAGCAGGTTGCGCCGAGCCAGCGTCGTCGCGGCACCGTTCCCGTGCAGGTAGATCCCGAACACGTTGTCGCGCACGATGTTGTTGAGGATCTGGTAGCCCGAGAACGTGGGGGATGTCTGGATGCCCGCGTTGTTCGAGTTCCCCTCAACGAGGAATCCGTTCAATGTGATCCCGTTCGCCGCCAGCATGAAGATCGGCAGGTTGGCGTCGGCCGAATGCACGATCGACTCGTTGGCGGGATTGATGGCGCGGGTGCCGTTCACTCCCCGCTTCGCCCCGTTCAGGATGAGAGCCTTGTCCACCGTCACGTTCTCGGTGTACGTGCCGGGGCAGACCTTGACGGTATCCCCTGCCACCGCGGCGTTCACGCCGGCCTGGATCGTGCTGTGAGTTGGGGTGGCCGCGTTGCAGTTGGTGAGTGACGCCATCCCGTCGTTGTCGACCACCTGCGTGACGGCCGCGCGGGCCGGGGCGGTCCCGATCATCATGAGACTGGCGGTGAGCGCCAGAGAAACTCCTATTAACCTCTTCATGCAACTCCTCCTCGTTTCGGTGACGGGGCAGGCCGAGATGCCGACTCCCGTTGCGATCAAGTGGATGTCGAACGACCGAAGCTCTTGGCCAGCTCGATCTCACGGCTTCTCTCGACCGGTCCACTTGCCGGTCGAGCGATACTCTTCGTTGCGAGAGAAGCCATCTCGTGTGGTCGTGGACCCCGTTCCTCCCTTCCCACCCACGACGGTCTACGAGCCAAGGCTCCAACCGATTGCGCGAACGGGCGAAATGATCCAGCACACAACGAAACCTCAGGATGCCTGCAGGGGATGTGCGCTGCTCTGCGCCATTTCGCGCACGTGAAACTCAAGCATACCTCACCAGCGAAACCGGTGTCATGTCGTGATCACAGGATCAGGTGTGGCGTTCGTCCGGCCTGACTATCTCGGCCGGGCACTATCCGGATCTACGCGGGATGAAGCGAGTAGGCCCGATCCTGCGAGGGTCGTGAAGCAGGAAGGACTGTCAGTAACGACCCGCGTAGAATCGGCGGGCTCTCGATGATCGAACCGATGGACACATCGCGTACGGCGAGCGGGACACCCCGGCTTCATGGCCTGCCCGTGTTCGGATCCGCCGCGGCCGGGCTCCTGCTTGGGCACGCGCTGTCGTACATGCTCGCGATCCCCGACCCGTATCACCGTGACTTCGTCCTGAGCCGAACGGGCCACGGCTACCTCCCCGCGGCGAGTCAGACCGCGATGATCCTCGTCCTCGCGGTTGCGGCCGCGATCTTCGCGCGGGCGTTCTCCAACCGCGTCGCCCGGGGCGGGCCTGAACGGTTCACCTCGATCGCCGGCACGCTCGCGATCGTGCAGATCGGGGCGTTCGTCGCCCTGGAGATCCTCGAACGGGTCGCGACCGGCGCACCGCTCGGCGACCTCGTGCGCGACCATCTGCTCGTGATCGGCCTCGTCGTGCAGGTCGCCGTTTCACTCGTCGGAGCCGCCCTTCTCGTTTGGTTCGCCCGCACGTCGGCACGGATCGTCGGCGCCGCGATCGGCAGATCGGTCGCGCTCCCCCGGCCGATCCACCTCGACACCTTCCCCGCGACACCCGACCACCCGCGCCGTCGGGTCGTCGCGTCCGCTCGGAACGTCCGAGCACCCCCTCCGCGTTGACGCCTCTCTGATCGAACCGCGCGGCTTTCGTCGCGCTCGGAGATGTCTCCATGGAGGGACGAACATGATCAAGCACCTCGCCCGGCCGCTGGTGGCCGCGACGCTCACGGGTCTCCTCGCGGTGCTACTCGCGCCTGTAGCCCTCGCACACGAACCGCGTACGCAGGGCGACCTCGAGATGGTGGTCGGCTTCGGCACGGAGCCCGCGTACGCCGGCCAGCCGAACAGCGTGCAGCTCATCCTGGTCCACGACGGCAAGCCGGTCGTCGACCTGGGCAACACGCTCGACGTCGAGGTGTCGTTCGGCGACGAGACGATGCCGCTCGAGATCGAGCCGTTCTTCGCCGTCGGCGAGTTCGGCGAGCCGGGCGATTACCGTGCGTGGTTCATCCCCACGCGACCGGGCCAGTACGAGTTCCACTTCTCGGGGACCATCGACGGCGAGGAAGTGGACCAGACCTTCACGTCTGGCCCGAAGACGTTCGGCGACGTGGAGAACCCGGCAGATATCCAGTTCCCCGTCCAGGATCCGACGAACGGCGAGCTCGCGGAGCGGATCGATCGGGAGGTCCCGCGCCTCGCCTCCGCTATCGAGGACGCCGGTGTCGAGGCAGCCGCGCAGGCGAACCTGGCGTCGGACGTATCGAGCGCCCGCATGTTCGCGGTGATCGGGCTCGTCGTCGGCGGCATCGGTCTGATCGTCGCCGTCATGGCGTTGGTGCTCGCGAGACGGAAGGAATCCTAAGGAGGATGCGCGAGAGGAGTTGACGATGCTCGCCCACGCGGGAGGTGGAGATGAATTCGCATCGTCGCTGCTCGTCATGGCGGCGGCTTGGTTTGGGCTGGGTGGGGTTCAGCCGTGTACGGGAGCGGGGTTTCCCTCGCCTGCCTCGATGGGGCGCCTGGGGGTTCCTGGGCCTTGCACCCGTGGTCCTCGTCGCCTCGCTCATCCTGCCGCAACGGATCTGGCCGCAGCCGTCGACGAGCGGTCCACGACCGGCATCGACGGCGTCCATCGCTTTCGTCGAACCGACACCGGATGAAGCCATCACGGGCGACGTGCTTCGAGTGCGCCTCGACCTCAGCGACGGACGCGTCGTCGAGGCCACCTCGACGAACGTGTCGCCGGACACCGGCCACATCCATCTGTACGTCGACGGCGAGATCGTCTCGATGACGTACGGCATGGAGCAGGAAGTGCCGGTCGCCGATCTCGCCCCGGGCGCGCACCGGCTGCGGGCGGAGTTCGTCGCCGCAGACCACGCGCCCTTCAACCCTCGAGTGGTGGCCACCGTCACCTTCGTGACGGAGGGCTCGTGAGACGTCTCGCACTTTCGGCGTTCCTGGGGCTCGCGTTCGCCACGATATGGACGACGGCGCTCGCGACCCCTGCGTCCGCACACGCGGCGCTCAAGGAGACGGACCCGGCGAACGGGGCGCTGCTCGATACCGCACCGAAGGAGATCCGATTCGCCTTCACGGAACCCCCGGACCTGTCGCTCACGACGATCGGCGTGGTGGACCGATCCGGTGCGCCCGTCCCGACGGGTCCCGTGGAGCCGGTCCCAGGCGCGGATCGCCAGATCCGAGTCGGCCTGAAGGACGTGCCCGATGGCGTCTACACGGTGACGTGGCGGACGGTCTCGAGCGTCGACGGCCATGTGACGTCTGGCGCGTTCACCTTCGGCGTCGGAGTCACACCCGGCGAGGTCGTGCCCACCCCGCAGGAGAACGAGGCGCAGTCGTCGGCGCCATCCCCCCTGGCGGTCGCCGGTCGGTGGGGGCTGTACGTGGGGGTCGCCGTGCTGTTCGGCGGAGCGATCACCGGGTTGCTCGTGTTCGGCCCGAGGTCGCTCGCACGTCCATGGCTCCTCGCCTCCGCGTGGGCGCTGGCCGGCGTGGGCGTGGTGGCGATGACGCTCGCGGAGCGAGCGGACGTCGGAGTCCCGCTCGGGACGTTGCTCCGATCGGACTCGGGCGGCGCGTTCGTCAGGCTCGCGATCGCGATCGGCGTCATGGGCCTCGCGGCGATACTCGCGGCGTTCAGACCCGGCAGGATCACGCTGCTGCTCCTCGCCGTGTCCGCGGGTGCCGTGATCCTGGTGCGCGCGGAAGGCGGGCATGCCGGACCTTCGACGGTCGACGTACTGCTGCAGGGCACACATCTCGCCGCCGTCGGAGCCTGGATCGGGGGTCTCACGTGGCTCGTCGCAGGCCTCCGCCGGGGCGCGGACGCGGACAGGGTGCGCGCCTATTCGAACCTCGCCGGGATCGGGCTGGCGGTGTTGGTCGTCACCGGCGTCCTCCGCGCCTCCGACGAACTCGGAGGTCTCACGTGGTGGCTGCATGCATTCGATACCGACTACGGGACAGCGCTCGTCGCGAAACTGGCGATCGTCGTCCCGCTGGTCGGCCTCGGCGCGCTCAACCGCTTCCGGAACGTCCGGCGCATCCGGGAGCTCGGGACACGACCGCTCCTGCGGACGGTGAGCGGGGAGCTCGTGCTCGCGGCCGGGGTGTTCGCGATGACCGGCCTCCTGACGGGGATCCCGCCGCAAGGGGTCCGGACAGAACCGACGCCGCAGAGGCTGGAATCGCTCGTGGTCAGCGGCTCGGACTTCGCCACGACGACGACCGTCCGGCTGCAGATCTCGCCAGGGATCGTCGGGGCGAACGCGTTCGTGGCGGACGTGACCGACTTCGACACGGGAGACCCGCTCGACGCGGACCGCGTCACGCTGACGTTCGCGTTGACGGACCAACCGGAGGTGAGCTCGGAGCTCGAACTCGACCGGGGCGAGGACGGGACGTGGCAGGCCGACGGAACGGCGCTGTCCGTCCGCGGGACGTGGGCCGTCACGGTCTTGGTCGAGGAAGGATCGGGATCGGTCGACGTACCGCTCGAGGTGACACCGAAGACCGCCGGGCAGCGAGTCGAGGTCTCACGCGTGGAGGGCCAGCCCGACATCTACACGATCCATCTGGAGGGCGGCGTGTCGATCCAGGCGTACGTCGACCCCGGCCGGCCGGCCACGATGAACCAGGTGCACATCACTGCGTTCGACGCGACCGGCGCGGAGCTGCCGCTTCACCACGCTGCCCTGAAGATCACGCCGGTCGGACGGCAAGGCCTACCGACCGAAGCTGATGCAACTTTCGCCCGGGCACTTCGCCGCGAACGTCAAGGTCGATCCCGGGAAGTCCTCATTCGATATCTCGATCCTCACCCGCGACGGTGACGAGTTCGAGGTGTTCTTCGAGCAGACCTTCGGAACGTGAGCCGGCGCCCCTTGGCCGGGGGCGGATCCGAGTCTCAGCCCGTATCGAGGAACGCGTCGTGATCCACGTCCGTCGCCCGGAGTTCGGGTCCACCTCGGTAGCGGGAGCCGTCAGCCCTGAACCAGCGAAGCCGTCCGTCGTCGGCACGCTCGACCGTCCATCCGTGCTCATGGACGAGCCGATGGTGGAACCCGCAGATGAGCAGCAGGTTGTTGAGGTCGGTGGCGCCTCCCCGTGACCACCACACGATGTGGTGCGCGTTGGCGAACGCCGTAGACCCGCATCCCGGGAACCGGCACCCTCGGTCCCGATGGCGGAGCTGCCGCATCATCGATGCGGAGGGCTCTCGCTTCGTACGCCCCAAAGAGATCGCGTCACTGGCATCGTTCTCGGCGACGACTTGGATCCGAGCGTCACACGCGAGGCGCTGGAGTGCTTCGGGCGGCATGACCGCGCCGTGCTCGGTCTCCGCGTTCCGTCGTCCCGACAAGGCCTCGAGTGAGGCATGGACCACCACGGTCGCCCGATCGGCGTCGGCGTCGGCGGCGATGCGCTGCGAACACAAGGCCAGCAGGGCGTCGGCGCGGCGTGCCTCGATGACGACCGCCTCGGTTCGGGCCGGCATGGCGGGGATCTGATCGACGACCCTCTCGAGAGCCTTCGCGACGATCGCTCCCTGGGCCGAAGGCATGCGAGCCTCGAGGCCGAACCGACGACCGCCCTCTTCGTACCAATACCGCAGGGACCTGTCCCGCTCGATCTCCGTGGTCTCGTCCAGGGCCGCCCTCACCTCGAGATCCGCTCGACGCCGGATCGTGGCACACGTGGCGTCGCTCGCCCATCCGATGAGCTCACCCTCGGTCTCCGCGGTGGCGAACCGGCACAGCTCGACAACCTTGTCTATGCCCAGCACGCCGGCCTCGAGCGCATCGGTGATGGCCGGCAAGTTGTCCAGCGCAGCCGCTGCCTTGATCCATCGGTCCGCCTTCCACCACGACATGCCGTAGCGGATGGAGAGCCAATGCGCCAGGTCCCGAGCGCCCGAGTCCTGCCATGCGCTCCGTCGCTCGACTTCGGCGACGACGCGGAGCAGCGCCACCTGCGCCGCGGCGATATGGCGGTTGAGCGCATCCGCGACGCGGATCAGCCCGTCGTCGTCGAGATCGGCGCTCGCGAAGGACCCGTACATGTGTTCGAGACTAGGAGGGAATCCCGCCATGTGCAGTGACGTACCTCACATCTGGACGAGATCTCTTCTCGTTTCGACCTCGAGTGACCTCATCCCAGATGAGGGTAGGCCCGGCGGAATGCGGCGTTGCTCTCCTCGATCGCCGAGCCCATGCGCTGAAGCAGGTCGCTGCCGAGTTCGAGTCGTTCGAGATGCGACGCGAACGACAGCAGCAGTTCTTCGGAGATAGCCCACCCAAGCAGGGTGACCTCGACCTTCGGGAGCGACATCCGAACCAAGCGGAGGTGCGGAAAGTCCCTGTACTCCCAGCGCTCCGCCGACGTTTCCCCGTCAAGGAGCTGGATGGCGGCTCGGCCGAGGTATCGGCGAGGCCCGAGGTCGACGACAGGACGAAGGAACAGGCGATCGACCTCGGCACGAGGCAGGAACCTGCCGAGGAAGTCGATCTCGTCCTCATCGATAGAAGCACCTGGGAGCCAGATGCCGATGTCCTCCTCCCGTGACACGCGCCGACGGCTCGAGCGCTCGTCGGGATGCCGACAGTGCACGCCCAGGCCCTGATCTGGATCGGGGATCGCGTCGAGATAAGCGAAACGGACCTGTGTGACCTCATGTGCGCCTGACGATCCCATCCCGCTCAACATCGCGTAGCCTTCCCAATCCTCGGGCGGCAAGACGAAGATCGGGAACCCCGCGACGTGGAGATAGAAGTCCTCCTCCCACCTCGGGCCTTCACCCGGCGCGTACTCGGCCGAGTCCTCCGGCCAGCCAGGGGGTGGCGAGCTGCCCGGCCAACTGAACGGGTTCACGCTCGTTCCGGTGTTCGCATCGGGCGAGACTTCGCGGTCGATCAGGCGTTCCCTCTGAAGCTCCGCCCCACCGACATCGATGGCCACGACCTGCCCTTTGGCTCCGCGGGGAGGGAAGAACCAGAAGAAGCGAGGGAAGCCCTCGGGTCCCTCGTTCAGTTCGACACGACGCGTCGAACCGTCGTCCAACCGAACCTCGAGATGGTCCGTCCGTGCAGAGGCAACGCCCACCCACGCGACGATCTCGGGGAGCGTGCCCGTGAAGCCGACCGAGCTCGTGAAGTCGGTGCCCTCGGGGATCCGCGCGATGCCTCCCAAGCCACCGAACGACCCGTCCTTGCCGAGGAGGAGCTCCAGCTCAGGGCCGAGCGGGCCATGGTGCCACCACTTCGCGTTCGGGCCCGGTGCGGTCACGTAGCCCTGGATCGTCCAGGGGATCTCGTTCACGGTGCCAGAGGCGATCACCTTCCGAGGCATCGCAAGAACGAGGTCCTCGTCGATGCCTTGGTCCCTCGTTCGATGTCGCCGAGGGTCGCCGATCGTCACCGAGGGCCAAGGAAGAGCGGAGCCGGAGGACGCACTCACGGGGTCGATGATGTCAGGTAGAGCCCGCCTCCCACACTTTGCTCGGACGTTCCAGGCGGAGACCATCGATGCGGGCCGATAACGTGCTGCCACGGCGTCCAGTCGGTTCGATCGTTCCCCGCATCAGCTGAGATTCGGATGGCTCGGATGCCATCTCCCACCTAGGGGTTCGCTGCGAGCACGCGGATCTCCTCGTCGAGGAGCAGTCAGAGAAGCAACGCGATGCCCATCGCCAGGAGCCAGATGGACCACGCGATGTAGAGGACCGGGATCGCCGAGCCGGCGAGAGCCCAACCCCGCTCCTCGTTGGGACCGAGGAACTCTGCCGAGCCGACCGCCAGCCCGGCGCCGACGACGATCCCGAGCCAGCCGAGCCAGGCAGGGATCGCGCTCCCTTGGATGACGCCCACACCGATCGACAGGGACCAGATACCGGTGAGGAGGTAGCCGAGGTGCTCGCCGACACCGACTCCCAGGTATCGATGGAACGCACTGAACACTGTTGCGTGTACCTCGCGCTGCTCGCCATCGAGTGTCGGGTCCGTGTAGGCGCGAGCGAGCGCCGGGACGACGTAGACCCACCGCAGGAGCCCGAGCATCTGAACCAGACCGGCAAGGACACCAAAGGTCGTCGCCACGGGCACGATGCCTCTGAACTTCAGCGCCTGCCCGAGCAGTACGGCCCCGGCGATCAGTAGTAGGCCCGACAGCATGAACGTCCACCAGAGGAGGATCAGCGACGACCCGCCAGCCCGGAAGGACTCGAGGATCTCACCCGCCGGGCGGCGGAGGATGTCGGGATAGTCGAATCGCTTCCCGAGCAGCGCGAACGTCGCGTTGAACCACAGCGGCGCGATGATGAGGAGGATCCCCGCTGCGACTTCGACGTTCACGGAGCAGCTGTGGCTGCCGTCCCGCGGACCTCAGGTGCCGCTCGGAACAGGACCGAGAGGAGGAGCCAGGTCAGCAGTCCGAACACGATCGCTCCGCTCGCGCCGAAGATCGGGAAGCGCTCATCGATGTTCCTCGAGATCACGTATGAGCTGACGAACCAGCCGAGCGCCCATGCCGGGGGGTTCGCCACGGCCCACCAGAACGCGCCCGGGATCCGATGTCGTGCGAGGACCAGCGCCTGCATCACCCCGACGCCGAGGCCGTTCACCGCACCCATGATGGCGAGGTCTCCTCGATCGATCCCGTAGTCGACCAGGGCCGCTCCGGCTGTCAGGCCGACTGCCATACCCACGATCGTCGCCGGGATCCACATCCACGACACCCACTGCCGCAGAGCGAACCACTCTGCCGCTCCGATGATCGCTCCCACGATGAGGCCCGCGGCGAGCGCTGCTCCGACGGAATCGACCCCGTCCACGGCGAGGTCTGCGATGTACCCCCCGATGGGGAGGCTGACCAGGATCGCCACCGGCCAGAGCCAGATCCGACGCGCCGTACCCTTCGGGTCGCCGGGCCTGTCCATGGATCTGCTTCCCTTTTGTGTTGGGACGGTTGTCACGCTCATGTCGCTCCTTCCGGTCCGATGAACGTCAGCACGCGAACGTGCCGCTTGGCTTCCCCGTCTAGGAGCCCGTCGGCACGAGGCCGGGGTCGTTGGGAACGCGTGCCGGAGCCGCCGTGGCGCCCCACGCACGGTTCAAGTGTTCCTGGATGTAGATCCCGTTTGCGAACGAGATCAGGAGCATCAGCACGACCGTGAGGGCAGGCTCCACCGTCTGAACGACGCCGCGTCGGGTCTCAAGATCTTGCACGTGCTTCGCGGTGTTGTACATGGCGATGAAAGGCGGCACGATCAGCAGCCAGCCGAAGATCATGGCCATCAGTGAGCGCGTCGGGCTGATGCTCTCGTCGTGCAGCGCCCGCCGGAGCTCGTCGTTGATCTTGAAGTACCACACCAAGAAGTACACACCCAGTGTGAGGAACGTGAGCCCGAGGACTCCGAGCGGGTTGCGCTTCATGTACTGCTGTCCGTCGATCGTGACCATCTCAGCCATGGATAAGCTTCCTCCCCTTTTTCTCGAGCTCGTTGCTCCGATATCAAGGCAGCCTGATCCCCGGCCGTGACCGCGCCGTGACAGCTCCGCATCCGAAGACGATGCGAGCAGGGTTCCAGGGTGCCCATCCCTCCCCCGTCGCAGACATGCCGGTCGGCTGCGAGGGAAGATAGTGACTAGGGTTGCGCTCGAAGGGGGAGGTCGATCCTGGATAGCCGAGGCGAGCCCGGACCAGACGCTGTCTCGAGCGAGGGAAGCTCGGGTCTTCGGATCTCCCTCCTCGGTGGGTTCCAGTTGGAGATGGAAGGGCCCGCCGTGATCCTCCCAGAAGGCTCCCAGCGGCTCCTGGCCTTCCTCGCGTTGAAAGGCAGGTTGATCCAGCGACAAACGGTGGCAGGCACGCTGTGGCCGGTCGCGACTGAGGACCACGCCTCATCCAGCCTCCGATCGGCCCTCGCGCGACTGCGAGGACGAGCTCGAGCTTCGGTCGCAGCTACCGCTCGAGATCTCGGATTGTCCGACGATGTCACGGTCGATCTCTGGGAATCACGGGCGCTCGCCCGCCAGCTGCTCGCTCCCTCAGAGGGGTTACGGTCGACGGATCCGGGACCCGAAGCGATCCCGGCTCTTTCGGCGGAACTTCTGCCGGACTGGTATGACGACTGGGCGCTCGTCGAGGCCGAAGACTGGCGGCAGCTCCGCCTTCACGCTCTCGAGGCGCTCGCTGACCGCCTCACGGCCTCGGGGAGATACGGCGATGCTGCGGCGGCGGCCCTCGCCGCGGTTCGGGCCGAGCCGCTGAGGGAAAGCCCTCGGGCTGCGTTGCTACGGGTGCACATCGCAGAAGGCAATCCCACCGAGGCGCTCCGGGAGTTCACCAGGTACGGAGAGCTGTTGATGCTCGAACTCGGCGTCGAGCCCACCGAACGGCTTCGTGCGCTGGTGGCCGACCTCTGGCCCGTCACGCACCCGTGACGGGCGACCCCACATCATGGGGGCATGCTCGAGACGACGCGGACCGCACTGCTCACGATCCGGGTCTGGTGCGAGGAAGGGTCGCAGCACCCGCTTCGGGCAGAGATCAAGGTCGCGGATGATGTCGCCTCAGGCTTCCGGTCAACACTGACTGTCGTCCACGCGGACGAAGTGGCGGAAGCTGTTCGAGATTTCCTCGATAGCGTTCTCTGTCCCTCACCCCATGACCTTCCCGTGGCGCCCGCGTCACTCCCCGGTCAGGGTTGACCGCCCTGGATGGGCGCCTAGACGACGGTAGCCCGGGCCGTATAGACGCGGTCTTGATCCAGGGGTGTCCCGCCGTTGCAGGCAAAGGTCGTCCGGCCCGAATAGCAATCTCTGTACCGGGTGCTTGCGTTCGTCATGACCACGACGACCCGAGCGACCGTCGACCCGAAGGCGACGGTGATCGAACCGTTGCCCAACCTGTTCAGTCTCACTACCTTGTATCCGGCCGCGCCGGACCTGCGTATCACGACGACGCTCGCCTCGGGGCCAGTCCCGTACGCCGGGCCGTCGATCGTCACCCGGAGCTTCGCCGTGGCGCTCAGGCCCGATCGTCGCCGGACGACCCCATACCAGTTCGAGAGGTGGTCGAGCCTGACGCTCGACCGCGTGGATCGGACAGCTCTGCTGAGGGTCACGGTCTTCGTGATCTTCGCCGTCGGATAGGCCTTGCCCTCCTCGTAGTACTTCCCGGGACGCGCGTTCCAGGCTGCGAAGTCTGCGAATGCCCAGCGGAATCGCCAAGGGGTGCCGCCTATCGCCCGGGCGGCCACAGCTTTGGCGGTTGCCCTGGTTGAGTACATGTCCGGGCCAACGGGACTGCCGTCAGCTCGCTTCCAGACTGCGCGCACGATCGATGGATCCGGCGAGGCGCCGCCGAAGTACTCGACGAGGAACCGCCAGAACAGCCATGTCCCATACCAACGCGGAGCCACATTCTTATCGAGGGGGATGAGAGGATGTGAGAGCGCGCTGGATCCCAGGAACGCGCGGTTGTCGTTGACGCCGTCGTAGAGTTCGTCTTCCACCCAAGCGGCGGTGCCTTCCATCAGCCAGCCATCCTCAGAGACGTCATAGGCGAACTGGACAGCGTGGAAGAGCTCGTGCGCGGCCGTCACCTTTAATGGATCCCGAAGGGTCGGGGAAGCCGTACTGGGACGGTGCGTAGTCATCGTCGAAGACGCAATATGCGGAGACGTCGAAGAAAGCGTACGCGTTGGTGGCGTTCGGATCATCCGTGGCGCAATAACCGAACAGTCCGAACCCGCCGATGTCTGACAGGTAGATGTCGAGGCGTGCGTTCCCGCCGTTGTTCGGAGAGGCCATGTCGGACTTGGGGGCCCGGTAGCCGAGGGTCCCGACCTCGGCTGACCAGACCGCTTCAGCGACGCTCGAGACCGTCTCGACCCAGTCGGGGACGCCGGGAGATCCACCCGCGTCCCCAGGCGGCGGCGCGTCGGGCGTCGTGGTGACGTAGTGGATGCACGTGTGAGCGGCACAGAACGGCGGCGCTTCGGGAACCGTGTATCCATCCCCGAACGGATCACCCGCCCCGTCGGTAGGACGAGCGAGGATCCTGCGTGCAGTCGCTCGTTCCATCGGAGCGAGCTGATCGACACGGATCGCGAGGTCGCGCAACAGCAACGTTGCCGACCGAGGATCCGGCCGCTCGACGGACCCGAACCTGGCCCGCACTCCCTCCAGGTCGAACAACGCGCGCACGCGCTCCAAGGCGAACTGTGCGGAGGTGATCAGCCCCGTGTCGAGGGCACGAGCCAACGCGTCCGCTTCCGCGGTGGCAACGAAGAGAGGTAGCCGCTTGGATCCCGTGTCCGTCGCGCTCTGATCCTGCAACGCGTCTCCGCGATCCCGCGGGTCGCCGGACGCGAGCGATTGGCCGCTGGATTGAGCGATCGTCAGGAAGGAGACAACAACGACGGTGCCGGTTGCTCGCCAACGCATCTGCGCACGCTAGCGAGCGGCATCGCCGCAGTCAACAAACTGAACGAACGGTGGTGAGGCCGTTGCCCCCGCTTCCCCTCAGAGTTGCCGCCGACCGATCAGGACCTCATGCTGATGCGCTGTCCCTTTTCTGGAGGTGGTGATGAGGCGGACCCCGTGGCCCCAACTTGTGATGGTCGTGACGCTTCTCGCGATCGCCGTCGGATGTGAAGGAGAGAGTTCAGAGGATCGCCCCACGCGGATCACCGTGATGGTCTCCGGGGATCCGGAGGAGATCGACGCCTACCGGGCCGTCGTGGATGCGTTCAACGATTCACAAGGACAGGTCGACTCGGAGCTCATCCCGTTCGCCGAGCGCGACGACCTGATCCTGCGGCTCTCCACATCCATCGCCGGGGGCAACCCACCGGACCTCTTCTTGATGAACTACCGCTTCTACGGGCAATACGCAGCCCGCGGCGCTCTCGAACCCGTCGATCCGTACCTGGAGGACTCGGACGTGTTCGCAGCGGAGGACTTCTTCGAGACCGCGATGACACCCTTCCAGTGGGACGGCGAACAGGTCTGCCTCCCGCAGAACGTCTCGAGCCTCGTCGTGTACTACAACCGCGATCTCTTCGAGGACGCTGGGCTCGACCCTCCGAAGGAAGGCTGGACGTGGGACGACATGGTGAAGGCAGCCAAGGCACTCACTCGAGATGAGGACGGGGACGGCGCGACGGACGTCTACGGGCTCGGCGTGGATCCCGAGATCATCCGTGTCGCTCCCTTCATCTGGTCGAACGGTGGGGAGTTGGTCGATGATGAAGCGTCGCCCACGCAGTTCGCGTTCGACGGAGCTGGACTGGCGGCCATGCAACTGTTCTTCGACCTCCGGTCCGTGCACGGCGTCACCCCGACGGACGAAGAGGCCGAGGCGGAGGACTTCGAGAGCCGCTTCCTGAACGGCGGCCTCGGGATGCTGATGGAGTCCCGGAGGGTCGTCCCGACGCTCCGGACCATCACCGACTTCGAGTGGGACGTGGCGAGCATCCCGGCGCCGGACGATCCCGTGTCGATCCTTCATTCCGACGCCTACTGCATGACCGCCGGGTCGGACGGGAAGGACGCCGCCTGGCGGTTCATGGAGTTCGCGCTCGGGCCGGAGGGTCAACGGATCACCGCCGAGGCTGGCCGGACAGTGCCATCGCTCCGCTCGGTCGCCGAGACCGACGCCTTCCTCGATCCGGCCGCTGACCCCGCGAACGGGCAGGTCTTCCTCGATCAGATCCCGCGCCTTCGAGCGGTTCCGGTCATCTCGACGTGGCCGGAGATCGAAGACACAGCGAACGGCTTGCTCGAAGAGGCCTACTACACCGGCGGGCAGGCCGTGGAGGTGGCGGTCGAGCTCACGACCCAGACACGCGACCAGTTCGCACGAGCCCAGGGCCCATGATGCGACGCTCGATGTCGTAGCCGTGAGAGATCGATCTGAGGATGGCTGTTTCAAGGGCGGCGCGGTTGCCCGCCGCGCCACGATGGACGCCGCCAGGACAGCTGCGATCAGCGCCCAGGTACGGTGATTTCGAGTGAGAACCGATCCCGAAGCCAGGGCCAACGACCAAGGTCCTCGGACATCACCCTGACCGGAACGCCTGATAGAGACTCACGGGCTGAGCCACACCCTTCAGTCTCACTGGGCCGACGGGCTCGAGGCGGACACCTTCCCCGGACGCCCGTCGTGCGGTTTCTTCGCTCGCCAGGACCTCGCCGCCTGCTGCGTGAGACGCGATCCTTGATGCGAGGTTCACCGTCCTGCCGTACACGTCGCCATCCTGGAAGACAACAGGACCGGCATGGATGCCGATGTGCATCGGAGGAAGCTCGGCACGGGGGGCGCTCTCAACCATGTCCAGCCCGGCGAGAACCGCGGCCCGCGGCTCCTTGAAGTGGAACATGCCTCCGTCCCCCAGCCAGCGGATGGGGCGTCCGCCGCGGCGGCGGGAGATGTCTTCCACGAGGGAGGCGAGGTTCGAGGCGAGTTCGGCGGCGAACTCATCTCCTCGCTCCTCGGTCAGTCGCGTGTAGCCCGTGAGATCGACGAAGCAGATCGCGGGCGGCTTGGCTACCTTCTCGAAGAGGCCGGCACGCTCCAACGCGATCTCGGCGTGATTGATCGAATGCTCGATCCAGATGTGCTCACGGTGACGATGGTAGATGTCCATGATGGTCCGCTCGAGGTGAGAGTTGACGCGACCTCCGAATCGCAACCCGAACTCGAGCAACTCCCTCTCGCTCCGCCCAGAGCGCCGAAGCGGTTCCTCGATCTCGGACTCGAACAGCTCCGCCTCCGCCTTGGCGATCCGGCGCGTGCTGTCTGCATAGACACGCAGCAATCGAAGCGTCGGCCCCTCCCGAGCTCCTGCTGACAAGAACTCCTTCACCAACTCCACCAGTTCGCGGTCACCGGTCCTGATGCGCTCGGAAGGTTCAGGCGGAGCGAACCCGATCGCCTCGTACAGGGCCTGGACCATCGCGACCGGCACATCTTCCTCGGAGCAGAGCTGCTCGAAGGTCATATCCAGGCGCATGGCTCTGGCTATGACGGGCGCATCGAGCCAGGAGATGGAGAGTTCTCCTTCTCGTACGAGCTCCATGATGTCTTCGGGCGCGAGACCCGCTTCCTGCCATGCATAGAGGAGTCGGACGCGACCCGAATCTGCCGAGACATGCGCCGCATCGCCGTCCCTCGGTTCGAGTGCTCCAATATCGATGAGCCGCACCACGAAGTCGGGGCTCACTTCAGCCTGGTTCGCGAGTTCTTCGATCGAGAGTGACGACATAGGTTCTCAGTAGACACGTTCTGTGGTGGCGTGGCGGTCTCGGTTCGCAGATCGTGCCGTGACGCGAGTCCTATCGAAATGCGCTTCGGTTGGCTCCTCGGATGGGCGGATCTCCCGAACGTTACGTGCCCGAGGCCAGCTCGCGGCGCAAGGTCTCCGCGGTCAGCGTCTCGCTCCGCGCGCGGAGGTCCAGGTAGAGGAGGACCGAGACGAGCGCCGCGAACGGGGCCGTCACGATCTGTGCGATGGAGGTAAAGATCCATCGGACGAACCAGTTGTGCCCGCCGATCGCGCCGATGATCCCCGAGACGACCCCTACGATCAGTGCCGCCACCAGGATCACGACGAGGGCATGCCAGAAGTGTCCCTTCACCAGGTTCCACGACCGGCTCATCGCCTCGGTGCCGCGCCGGTTCTCGACGATCAGCACCGGGATCGATGCCGAGAGGAACACGAGGAAGATGATCCCGGGGATGATCAGCAGGATGAACCCGACCGCGACGATCAGCCCCACCAGCAGCGAGAGCAGGATGACGCTTCCCAGCCGCTTGAAGCCGTACCGGTAGCTCGCCTCGACATCGACCGGGTCGCCGATCGTGGCCTGGGCGGCGGCCCGGAGGATGGCAGCCTGCAAGATCGCGGAGATGATGATCGCGATAAGCGCTCCGATCGACCCGACCAGCAGATTGGCACCCCAGCTGCGGCTGGCGTAGTCGACGACCACCCCACTTCCCGTGCTCCCCACCTCGATGCGCTCGGGAGCGAACACGACCCCGAAGAACAGGGCGCCGATGAGCGACAGCGGGACGACCACGAGCGCGATCACCAAGATCAGCTTCGACGCGTTCGCCTTGTAGATGTTGAAGGCCGCGGACAGGATCTCACCCAGGGTCTTCGGTGGGATACCGCCCTGGGGCCCGCCCATCATGGGCGGAGGTGGGGGCGGCGGCGTTGGCCCGCCGGGGACGTCACTCATGCAGGATCCCCTTTCCGACGTTGTAGCGGAAGCCTAGCCTGTGAGCGGGCTGTGTGTGCCCGAAGGGCGGTGCAAAGTAAGGGCGACCGATACGTGCAGGTCAGTGGCCTGAACAGCGGGAACGCTCTGACGCTGGGTACCTGTGAGTACCGGACAGTGCGTGCGTATCGTGGCCCAAGAGTGGCGCAACTCCCTATCGGCTTGTCCCCCGGCACCTAGTCCCGCAGATCCACGGGATCCGATCTTCAGTGCATGATGGACTAGTGTCCGATCACAGGTGCCACGCGAAGTCGAGATGCATACAAGCCTGGAAGGGTCGCGGCTGGGGGTGAGGAGTGGATGATCGAGGACCGAGACAACGACAGTGCCGGACGAGTCGTCCTGGCTGCGACGGTCATCATCTCCGTCGCGGCGGTCGTGATGATCTTCAGATGGGATCGGGCCTATCAGCGATGGCTGGCTGAAGTCTCCCCGCTCGCCCGTCATCGCGCCGGCCTGAAGAGATTCAGGACAGGCTTCCAGACGCAGCGTACGAACGTGACCGAAGTGGCCCAGGTCATCAATGACGTGCTCGACCAGGTCGCGGAGGGTAGGTCCGCGAGGGCCTCGAAGTAGTCAGAGCCCTGAGCAGCGTGAACACTGTTCCGTCTCGTCCGACCATCACGGTCACAGCCAACGCCTCCGCTTGAACAGAACGTAGAGGCCGGCGCACGTCACGGCCATGAGCAAGAGCGCGAACGGGTAGCCGAGGATCCAGTCGAGCTCGGGCACGTGAACGAAGTTCATCCCGTAGATGGTCCCGATGAGGGTGGGTGCGAACAGGATCGCGGCCCACGCGGAGATCTTCTTGACCTCCTCGTTCTGGGAATTCGAAGCTTCCGCCAGATTGCGCATCTCCTCGTTCTGCCGTTGAGCGACGAGCGTGGCATTCACCGTGAGCATGTCGCGCAGGGCCACCCGGAACTCGTCGACGCGCTCGATGATCTGGATCAGGTGGTCCTCGACATCGCGGAGATGGTCCTGGAGTCGCTCATCGACGTGGTACTTGGCGAATCCTCCACGGAGCGCCGTGATGACATCGATCAAGGGGCGAGTGGCGCGCAGGAAGTCGGCCACTTCCCTGGACAGCTCGTAGATGCGGCGGGACACCTTCGGATCGCCGCTGAACACCTCGACCTCGATCTCGTCGATGTCGTGATGGACCCCGGCGACGACCGGGTAATAGCCGTCGACGACCTTGTCGAGGATCGCGTAGAGCACGGCCTCGGGCCCGCGACGCAGGACGTCCGGCTCCCTCTCCAGTCGGTCTCGCACCGAACCGAACTCCGGCGCTTCGCTGTGACGAACGGTCAGGACGAAGCGAGGACCGACGAACACGTGGACCTCGCCGAACTCGACCTCCTCGATGTCGTCCAGGTAGCGGGCGGGCCGAAGCACCACGAAGAGGGTGTCGTCGTGACGTTCGATCTTCGGCCGCTGGTGAGCGTTGATCGCGTCCTCGACGGCGAGAGGATGGAGCTGGAACTCGGAGGCCAGCGACTGGACCTCCTGCTCCTCCGGTCGGTACAGCCCGATCCAGGCCATCCCGTCGTGGTGCCGGCGCAGGCTCTCGAAGGTCTCCGGCAGCGAAGCGGGGGAGGCTACTCGTTCGCCGTCAACGTAGATCGCACTGTCGACCAGCCGCGAACTCCGACCGTCCCGCGGCGGGGCCTCGGGTACCGACAGGCCGTCGTCGCGGTCGGCCTCGTGACTTTGGCCGCTCGACCTTCGGCGTACGAGAGAACGGATCGGCGACCGGCGGTGCTCGGCTGGGCTCACTCCCAGAGAGGGTAACCCGCCACATCGGCGCGCTCGATGAAGTGGCCGAAACCTTCAGCCTCCGAACCGCGAGATGCCGACATCCTCTGACCTACGAACCGGTCGCTATCATCACCTCTGTTGCCTTGATGATCACCGTCACCGCTGCGCCCTCTTGAAGGCCCAAGCGCTCCGTGGAACCGCGCGTGATCGCAGCCACGATCTCCTGACCGCCGATATCGACCGACACTTCGGACATGATCGTGCCGAGCGTCACCGATCGAACCGTCCCATCGAGCTGATTCCGAGCACTGATCTCCATGCTTCGCTCCTTTCGTAGTTGGTCCGGGCGTCATGCCGGCAGAACCTGCACTTCCACGGCTTTGAACGACGCCCACACAGTAGTGCCGTCACGCAGGCCGAGGCGCTCGACCGAACCCAGCGTGACCTCGGCCACCAGCAGCGGTGCGGTCGCGATCCGCACCCGGGCGCGGTCGCCGTCGACCGCGATCGACGTCACATGCCCTCGGAGAAGGTTCCTGGCCGATCCTACCGGCGGTTCGAGCGAGAGCGTGACGTCCGCTGGGCGGAGCAGCCCGATCACGTCACCACCCTCGAAGCCCTCGGGCCACGGGGCCACGACGTCGCCTTCACCTGTCGCGAGCCGCCCGACGCCCTCCTCGAGGGGCTCGAGTCGGCCGCGGAATGAGTTCATGCCCACCAGATCCGCCGCATACCGCGATCGTGGGGCAGACCGGATCTCCTCGGGCGACCCGATCTGCGTCACGTGGCCCTCCTCGAAGAGGACGAGACGGTCGGCGAGCGTCGAGGCCTCGACGGGGTCGTGCGTCACGATGATCCGCACTCCGGGGAAGCGAGCGAGCTCGTCGCGGACGAGCTCCCGAACACGCACGCGGGCCCCGACATCGAGCGCCGACAGCGGCTCATCAAGGAGCAGCAGCGCCGGCTCCGTGATCAGCGCTCGTGCGAGTGCCACCCGCTGCGCTTCGCCGCCCGAGAGATCGCGCGGACGCGCGTCAGCGCGGGCGCCGAGGCCCAGCCGCTCGAGCAGCCTCGCGGCGCGCTCACGCGCGTCCGCCTTCACGACGCCGCGAGCGCGGAGCGGGAACGTGACGTTCTCCGTGGCCGACAGATGTGGGAACAACAAGAGGTCCTGAAAGACCACGCCGATAGGCCGCCGCTCAGGTGGGACGTGAGCACCGCCCGCGGTGTCGTCCAGGACGTCGCCGTCGAGTTCGATAGTGCCTCGGGTCGGTGGCAGCAAGCCAGCGACACACGCGACAAGCGTCGACTTCCCCGAACCGTTGGGCCCGAGCAACGCGACCGTTTGGCCCGCCGCGGCCCCGAACGCCGCCCTGACCTCGAACGTGCCGCGCCGGGCCGAGACGTCGACGACGAACGTCACCGCAGGAACCGCCCTCGAAGCGCGAGGATCACCGCGAACGCGAGGAGGATCAGGAGCATCGAGACGGCGAATGCGGCGTCGGTATCGGACTGCAGCTGCTCGAAGACCGCGAGCGGAAGCGTCTGGGTGCGTCCCTGCAGGTTCCCGGCGAACGTGATCGTCGCGCCGAACTCGCCGAGCGCACGCGCCCACGACAGGACGAGCGCGGCTGCGATCTGCGGCGCCATGAGCGGGAGCGTGACCCGACGCAGGACGTACCAGCGCGAGGCCCCAAGCGTCGACGCTGCGTCCTCGAGCCGCTCGTCGAGGCCACGCAGTCCGGCCTCGAGAGCGAGCACGGCGAGCGGGAACGAAACGAACGTCGCGGCGAGCACCGCCGCGCCGGTCGTGAAGGTGAGTTGGATGCCGAACCACTCGTACAACCACGATCCGAGGAGCCCGTTCCGCCGCCCGAACGCTGCGAGCAGACCCACCCCCGCAACCACCGGGGGCATCACCAGCGGGAGGACGACGATCGCACGCACGAGGGTCTTTCCGGGGAAGGTGCTGCGCACGAGCACCCACGCGAGCGGGAACCCCAGGACGAACGAGATCCCCGCTGCCGTGGTTGCGACGACCAGCGAGAGCCTGAGCGCCGTGAGCGCAGTCTCGCTCGTGAGGATCTCGACGATGCGGGACCACGGCGTCCGCAGCACCAGACCCAAGAGGGGCAACGCGACGAAGGCGACGCCCAGCGCCGCCAAGACGACGAAACCGGCCGGGATCCGCCCCTTACGGTGGGGGGAGGAAGCCGTACCCGGCGAGGACCTGCTGCCCGTCGCCAAGGACGTAGTCGACGAAGCTCTGCGCGAGATCGGCCTCCTGGGATCCGTTCACGACCGCGATCGGATAGGTCGCGATGACGTTCACGTCATCGGGGATCGGGATGGGTGTGATCTGGTCCGCGACGTCGGGCGTGACGTCGGTGACGTACGCGATGCCGGCGTCCGCGTCCCCCGACTGCACCTTCGTGATGACGGCCTTCACGTCCTCCTCGTTCGAGACGACGTTCGCGAGAGCCGCCTCGGAGATCCCTGCGTTCGCGAAGACCTCCCGAGCATAGTCGCCGACCGGGACGCCTTCGGCGGCCAGGACGAGCTGGACGCCGTCCTCGGTGAGATCGTCGAGGTTCTCGATCCCTGCGGGGTTATCCGCCGGCACGACGATCGCGAGCTTGTTCCGAGCGAAGTCGAGGCGCCCGGTGACGCCGGGACCATCGTCCTGCACCGAATCCATCCAGGTCGGACTCGCCGAGGCGAAGACATCGACCGGGGCGCCTTCGTTGATCTGACCCGCAAGCCCATCCGAAGGGCCGAAGTTGAAGGTCACCGTGGCGCCGGGGTTCGCTGCCTCGAACGCGCCCCCGATCTCGCCGAACGCTTCGGTAAGCGAAGCCGCCGCGGAGACGGTGAATCCGACCGATGCGGGAGAGCTCGAAGGACCCCCGCCGCCGTCGCCCGAGTCGCCGCACGCGGCGAGGAGCGATGCCGATGACATCGCGAGAACCAGGAACCTCTTCACGGATCCACTTCCACCATGACGTTGGTCGCCTTCACGGTCGCGACTGCGTGCATCCCCGGCTTCAGGCCCATCTCATCCACTGCCTCGCGAGTGATGAAGGCGAGGACCCGATAGGGCCCGGCGAGGATCTCGACCGTCGCGGCGAGTTTGTCGCGCTTGATCTCAGTCACGATGCCGGGGAACCGGTTGCGGACACTCCCAGCGGTGACCTTCGTGCGAACTCGTTGGTCGCCGAGGAGGCGCGCGACCTCTGTCGCCGGCACGAGACGCTGGCGGCCCGACGTGCGCGTGGTCTTGAGCTTGCCCTCGCGCTCCCAACGACGGAGGGTCTCGACCCGCACACCAAGCATCGCCGCCGCCTCGCCGATCCGATAGGTATCCGCCACCGTCGGCGTAGCCTACAGGTTTCAGACCCAACGTTGATAGCTAACTCTATCTACGACGGCCCGTGAACCATGCAGCTGCACGGATCCGAACCCGAACTCTTGCGGTGACCAGTCGGGGTCAAAATAGGTGGGAAGGGCTCGCCTTCTGGCGAGCCCCTCCCGTGAGCCTTCGTGGTGCGTGCTCCCTAGACCGTGGAACCGACGAGGGTCTTCATGTCGTCCACCGGATACTCGGCGGTCGTCACGACGACCTTCCTCGCGTGCCGGAACCCAAGGATCGAGAGGATCCCGAGCCCCAGACCCGCGATCACCATCGCGATGCCGGCCCACATGGCGATCGTCGCGACGGTCCACCAGCCGTAGGCGTTCAGCAGCATGGCCCTGAGCGACTCACCCTTGAACAGGGTGTCGGCCTTCTCCTGGAGGTCCGCAGCGGTCTTCGGGTCGAGGCCCTCTTCGCGTGCAGCCGAGCTCGTCTCCGAGTAGGTCGCCCCCTCGTTGATGGCTTCGAGGTGTCCACCGATGTATCGGGAGAACGCCTCGGCCTGAACGCCGGTCTCGACCTTCTGACCGGCGAACTCGCCGATCTCGGCCTTCTCTTCCGGCGACATCGCGTCGGCCGGCGGGAACGAGATGTTCTGCGGCACCAAGCGGTCCCGCACGTTCTGCTGCCCGAAGTTGCCTCCGAAGATCGCCATCGCGCCGAGCGCGATGAGCACAACCGCGATCACGGCACCTGCGCCGCTCACGATCTTGTCCCAATTGCTCCTATCCATGTCGATCCTCCTCTTCTCTGACGCCGTCCCTCGGCGCTCGATAGCTAGATGTTCGTTCACACGGCCCACCCATCCACGGGTCGTTCGTCCCGACAGTGGCTGGGACCTGCCCAGGACCGCCGGGACCTGACTACGCTCTCGCCGGCCTCTGCCGGAGGCTGTCCCTGCCACTCGACGACCGTCTCCACATGACATCGCTCCAGTCGCTCGACCACCTCGCGAACGACCCCAAGCCTGTGCTCGTCGGGATAAGAAGGAGCGATCACCTCGGCGCGCTCGACTCCATCCTCGAGCTCGAAATCGATAGCGCTCCACACTTCGGCCCAGTCCGGCTCGAAATCGGGTAGCACGACTCGTAGGTACGGCCCATTCGTGAGAACGACCAGGTCCTCTGACATCACTTTCTCCTTCCCTCGACTCTCACCCTGCGCGACTGTGGGGAGACGAAGCAGGGCCGAAAGGCATGGATCCCCTTGGGCTACGCTCGGGCGGTGTCCGGACGAGATGCCCAAGGTGACGGGGACCGGCAGCTGATCGAGGCCGGGATGATCCTCGCCTCGGAGCTCTCGCTCGACGCGGTGCTCCTGCGCATCGTCGAACTCGCCGTCGACCTCACCGACGCTCGCTACGGGGCGCTGGGCGTGCTCACGCCCGACGGGCGGTTGATCGAAGAATTCATCACCGTGGGGATCACGCCGGAGGAACGAGCCATCCTCGGCGACCCTCCAACCGGCCACGGCCTCCTGGGGGCCCTCATCACCGAGGCCCAGCCCCTTCGGATCCCGGACATCAACGACGACCCGCGGTCGTTCGGGTTTCCGCCGAACCATCCTCCGATGAAGTCTCTCCTGGGAGCTCCCGTTGCGGGGCGAGGGAAGGTGTTCGGGAACATCTACCTCACCGAAAAGCAGGGCGCCCAGACGTTCGACGAGGAGGACGAACGCGTCCTCGTGGTCCTCGCGACTCAGGCGGCCATCGCCGTCGAGAACGCTCGCCTCCGCGACGAAACCGAGCGCAAAGGGAGGGAGCTGCAGAGGCTCCAGGTGGTTGAGGAGCGTGAGCGGATCGGGAAGGAGCTCCACGATGGCGTCATCCAGTCGCTCTTCGCGGTCGGGATGAGCCTGCAAGGACTGGCGGCGGCATCCAGCGATCCGGAGATGGCTCGCCGCCTGGAAGGGGCGGTCGAGGACGTGGATCACGCGATCCGGGACCTGCGCAACTACATCTTCGGTCTCCGCCCGGGCATCCTGGCCGACCGCCAGCTCGATGAGGCCCTCAAGGAGATGGCCGGCGAGTTCGGCTCCCGCACCGGTGTGGTGACGGTGGTCGATGTCGACGAAGCGGCTGCGGCCGAGCTCGCCTCGCGCGCCGGCGATGTGGTGCAGCTCGCGCGTGAGGCCCTCTCGAACGTCGGGCGGCACGGGGCAGCCACGACCTGCCGCGTCTCGCTCCGACGAGGAGATTCAGGCCTTTCCCTCGAGATCGACGATGACGGCCGCGGGTTCGACGCCGACGTGACTTCCTGGGGGATGGGCCTCCAGAACCTTCGGGAACGGGTCGAGTCCCTCGGTGGACTGCTCGAGGTCGAGAGCTCGCCTGGAGAAGGGACGACGGTCCGAGCGACGTTCCCGTCCTGACAGGGTCCTGTCGGGGTGGGGACCATCGACCCCTCCCCCGCCACCCGGAGACGCGCATCCTTGTCCATATGTTCGCAAGGTATTTCGTCGAGCTGCCGATCTCCCCGGAGGAGGTCGAGCGAGCCCTGTCTCAAGACCCGCGCCTGTGGCTTCCCCGGTTGGCCGAGCGAGCCCACCATCGAGGGGACCGGCTCCTCGCCGAGGTGGGTTTCGGCGAAGCCGTCCGGATCAAGAGAACGGTCGCCGTTGAGCTCGGACGATCCTTTCGCGCCGGATCCAAGTTCGTGTTGCCCTTGCGATGGGCGGCCTCCGGGGGTGCGGATCTCTTCCCATCGCTCGACGCCGATCTCGAGGTGGCACCCATCCGACCCGGACGCACCCAGCTCGCGATGAGCGCCCGGTACGTTCCTCCTTTCGGCACGCTCGGCCGGGTCATCGATCGTGCGGTCCTCTCGAGGGTGGCCGAGGTGACACTCAAGGACTTCCTCGACCGGGTCGCCGACGCGATCATGGGTTCGCGGGATGCACCGAGCCCTTCCGTCCTGGGCCTCGTTGAGCCGGCGCCCGCCTGATCGAAGCGGGGCTAACATCCCTCGATGCCCGAGCCGAAGAGTCCTCCGCTCCGGGTCATGCTCGTCGACGACCACGAGGTCGTGCGGGATGGGATCCGGTCGATGCTCGCGGCCGAGGATGACATCCACGTGACCACCGAAGCCGGCACCGTTCGTGAAGCTATCGATGAGGCCGACCGGACGAGACCCGATGTCGTCGTGATGGATGTCCGCCTCGCCGATGGGAGCGGGATCGAGGCGACCCGTGAGATCCGCGCCAAGCATCCGGAAACCCGCGTGCTCATGCTCACCTCGTTCGCTGACGACGAAGCGCTGTTCGCCTCGATCATGGCGGGCGCCTCGGGCTACGTGCTGAAGCAGGTTCGCTCCGGCGAGCTCGTCCGTGCGATCCGCGCGGTCGGAGCCGGCGACAGCCTCCTGGATCCGTCTGTGACGACCGCCGTCCTCGACCGGCTCCGCAAGGGGAAGCACCTGATGAGGGATGAGAAGCTCGCGCGTCTCTCTCCCCAAGAGGAACGGATCCTGACCCTCATCGCCGACGGCAGGACGAACAAGGAGATCGGAGACGAGCTCAGCCTGGCGGAGAAGACCGTGAAGAACTACGTCTCATCGATCCTCTCGAAGCTCGAGGTGGCGCGACGGGCGGAAGCGGCGGCGTACCTCGCCCGCCACACGACGATGCCCGGC
>CAWJFY010000003.1:0-31556 GCA_963842295.1 uncultured Actinomycetota bacterium
GGGAGCCAGATGGGGTTCAGTTGAGGACGGCGCACGATTGCTCCGAACGCCTGCGCATGGGCATGTGCGTGTCGTCGGAGAGGGTCCGGTGGAACGGGTCCGATCGGCCCTTCCCAGCGGGCCCTCACCCAATAGACCTCGGACTGGCAAGGATGACATCAGGCAAGCCGCGATCGCAGAGGCGATCGTGCCTGTGGGCTTGATCGCTGGGTGGTGGTGCCTATGGATGCGTGCAACTCGCCAAGGTAGCCGATCAATCGATGCTTGGAGGAAGGAGTTGCCATGATGGCGCTATCAGACCGTTTGGCGGATCTGGCGCAACGGGCCAAGGAGGCCGAGGATCGTGCCCGCGCTGCCAAGAGCGCTGCCAGGGAAGAGTTGCGATCCGAGGTCGAGCAGGCGTCGAAGGCAGCACAGCACAAGGCTGATGAGCTCCAGCAGCGTGGCCAGGCCGCACAGGCCAAGGCCTCGGACTGGTGGACGGAGGTCCAGTCTGATTGGGCCAGGCACATCGAGACCACGCGAGAGCACATCGCGGCCAAGAAGGCGAAGGTCGACGCCAAGTCGGCTCAGCTCGACGCGGACATCGCCGAGGCCGATGCCGAGGCGGCGATCGACTTCGCGTTCGCGGCAGTCGAAGAGGCCGAATACGCGGTCCTGGACGCAACCCTTGCGCAGATGAACGCTGACGACCTGGCAACGAGCTGATGGGCGATCGCGAGTCGCTCACGCAGGGCGCCGTCAGATCGATGGGGAGGCAACGATAGCTGACGTGAAGGATGTGGTGGCGATCCGCTTTCCGGAGCTGAGCAACGCGTACCAGGCGTTGAGCGTGCTCAAGCAGGCCGACGCCGAGGGGCGGATCGAGCTCCGCGCCGCGGCCGTCGTCGAGCGCACCCGTGAGGGTCAACTTCGGATCCCCGAGGGTGCCGACAACGTCGGACTCGAGGGGACGGCCTCGGGATGGGAGGTGGATGGCGGGCTGGGATGTTGGGGGGGAGGGGGGGCGGCGTCGTCGACCTCATGAGGGCAGAGAAGGGCGAAGACGCGCTGAGCATGCTCGGCAGCGCGATCTCACCGGCTCGACCGCTGTCATCGCCGATGTCGCCGAGCCCGCGTCGAAGTGGTCGACGGGGAGATGGCCAAACTGTCGGGCGAGGTGACCCGCCGTCCGGTGGATGACGTGATGGCGGAGCTCGAGGCGGCCGAGGCGGCCACCGAAGCTGCTGCGAAGGAAGCGCGGCAGAAGATGCGTGCACAACGCAAGGCGGAGGTCTCCGAGAAGTTCAGCGAGCGGGTCGGAAAGCTGAAGGAGCGGCTCGGGATCTCATAGACGACCGAACAAGAGGTTGCCGGGATGCCTGATACCGCCACCGGTAGCGTTCGCGCCCGGGGCGTGGCACCGGGGCTTCGCAGTTCACCTCGGATCTGCGAGGAGTGCACGCCAAGGCCAGACGGGCTCGGCTCCGTCGAGCGCCCGATGGGGGTCGTCCGCTCGGCCGGGCCCGGCCGATGAACAGGGAATCGGTTCATCAAGCACGAAGCGCCGAACGAAGTGCGAGGGAGACCATGATCGAACTGCAGGAGCTCACCAAGGGATACGGCAACCTCTGCGCACCGCCGAGCCGCAAGCTCGCCGTCGACGGCATCAGCGCCACCATCCGACCGGGTGTCGTCACCGGCTTCCTTGGTCCCAACGGGGCCGGAAAGTCGACGACGATGCGGATGATCCTCGGCCTGGACCGGCCGACTTCCGGAGCCGCGCTGGTCAACGGCCGACCGTACATCGACTCGCCCGCCCCACTGGCTGAGGTCGGCGCGCTGCTCGACGCCGGGGCCGTTGATAGTAGCCGCAGCGCCCGCAACCACCTGCTCGCCCTCGGTGCCACGGTCGGCATCGGGCCGCGACGCGTGGACGACGTGCTCGCATCGGTCGGCCTGACCGAAGTGGCCCACAAGTCCGCCGGCTCGTTCTCGCTGGGGATGGGCCAGCGCCTGGGCATCGCCGCGGCGCTGCTGGCCGACCCGGCTGTCCTGATCCTCGACGAGCCCGTCAACGGCCTCGACCTCGACGGCATCCAGTGGATCCGTGCCCTGGTCACCGAACTCGCCCAGGAGGGACGCACGGTGCTCCTGTCCTCGCACCTGATGAGCGAGATGCAGCTGGTCGCCGATCACCTGCTGATCATCGGCCAGGGCCGCATCCTCGCCGACACCTCGATGAACGACTTCATCGAGCACGCCTCAGGCGGCGTCGTCGTCGTGGCGTCTCCGGACGCCGGCGCGCTGGCGCCCCTGCTCGCCGCAGACGGCGTGACCCTGACGTCCGCAGAAGCCGGCCGGTTCGAGGTCGGTGGCCTCACGGCGGACGTGATCGGCGACATCGCCGCCGGACACGGACTCCGCCTCCACCAGCTGGCCCCGCGTGCGGCCTCACTCGAATCCGCCTACCTCGAGCTCACCCGGGACAGCGTCGAGTTCGCCGCCGCCTAGCAACCGACTTCCCAGGAGGGCAGCCGCATGACTGATGAGGCGACCACCACCGCGGTCGAGTCGACGTCTCGCCGCACCGAACCGACGACAACCACCCACCGTCAGACCCTGGGCCGGGCGATCCGCTCGGAATGGGTCAAGCTCCGCACCCTGCGCAGCACCTGGATCGGCATGGGCGCCGTCGTCCTCCTGCTGGTCGGCCTGGGCGCGATCGCGGCCGCCGTGTCCACCGGCTCCGTCACGACTCCGGAGGAGGGGGGCGGCTTCGGCAACGGCGACCCGCTCTCGACCGTCTTGCTCGGCGCCGACTTCGCGGTGCTCCTGGTCGGGGTCCTGGGCGCCCTCGCTGGCGCCCGCGAGTACGGCTCGCGCATGATCATGGCCACCATCGCGGCCGTGCCGCGGCGTTGGCAGGTCGTGGTCTCCAAGGTCATCGTGCTCACCGTTGTCGTGCTTCCCACGGCACTGATCGGTGTCGTGGCCGCCTTCGGCGTGGGCATGGGCATCCTCTCGGCCGGTGACGGCGCGACCGTGGCGCTCACCGACGACGGCGTCCTGCGCTCGGTGCTCGGGATGGCCGGCTACCTCACCGCGATCGCGCTGATGGGCCTCGGTCTGGGGATCCTGCTGCGCAGCGCGGCCAGCAGCATCGGCGTCCTTATCGGTGGCGTCATCGTGCTGCCGACCCTCGCCGGGGCCCTGCTGCCCGCAAGCCTGGACCCGGTATTGAAGTTCCTGCCGAGCTCCGCCGCGGCCGCGTTCACCACCGTGAGGGGGGCGGGCGACGAAGTTCTCGGCGCCACCGCCGGAGCCCTGGTCCTCGCCGCCTGGGTCGCCGTCACCCTGGGCGCCTCCGTCCTGATGATCACCCGTCGCGACGCCTAAGCCGCCTCGCGCAGCCTTCAGCCGCACGGGGGAAGGAGAGCGCGGGGCGACTTTCGGGCCTTCGCCATTCGGAGCACCCGATGACGGTGGCCGGTCCGGTTTGGTATGTGCCACATGCACCTGCGGTCACGATGCGCCGGTTCGTCGAATCGTCTTTCGAGGAAGCCGGCTCCTCGCCTCGACTCCGGTCCGCCCCCGCTGGGGAATCGCGGCGTCGCTTTTCAGTCCGACCATGCGTGCCGTGAAGGAGCAGCTGTATCAGCCGAGCGGCCGTGGCAGGTAGAAAGCGTCAAGTTCGAGCGCGCGTGCGGATGGCGTGCCACCGCTCTGCAGGACGCTGTCGCGCAACGGTCGCCTGGTTCCGCTCACGGCGAGAGGCGTGAGTCGTCTCCGACTCATGGTCAACACCAGGTCAAGGAGCCGACCGAACCAAGGGGTACTAGACGGAACTCCTGAGACACCTCGAATGCGGGCTGAGCTGCGAAGGTGCTGGTCAGGGCGGTGCGCAGGCCTTCCTTGACACGGAAGAGGTCGGAGGTTCAAATCCTCTAGCGCCCACCAGAAAGTCCCACGTCAGGCGGCCCTTACCACGAGTCGATCAGGCTCCATCGTTCGCCCTCGGGAGGCCGCGGCGTATGACCTCGGCGAGAACGACCGCGTCGTTGTGCTCCGTGTCGCGGGCGGAGTAAATGAGGGTTAGGGTGCCTTGGCGAGCTCGCTGACGGAGTTCGGAGAGCAGAGACCGATGTTCGCGAAGCTCCGCCACGTACCGTTTGCGGAATTCGCCGAAGAGATCTGGCTGGTGCCCGAACCACGTTCTAAGGTCGGCGCTGGGCGCGAGGTCCTTCTCCCAGGCATCTAGCTTCGCGCGGTCGTGTGAGATTCCACGCGGCCATAGCCGGTCGATTAGGATCCGGTAGCCGTCGGATGGCTGCGCCCGCTCGTAGACACGCTTCAGGCGGACATCCATAGAGGCTCCTCGGCTCCCCGGGCAAGGATAGTTCCCGGTCAAGGATCGACAGTCCAGTCCAGACACATGCTCGCGTAGGAGAGGTCGTACTCGAATCTATCCCATCGTTTGATCCCATCCGACGATCTTGTGGAACGGGAGATCCCGTGGCAGCGGACACGGAGTGCCGACGTGGTCGCGGAACTCGTCCGCGAAGACGTGGACGACGCTCTGAAGCAGTCACGTTCCTCAGCGTACTCGGGAGCGGCTTCTTGACTCTCGGAGCCCGCTTTGGATGCCAGCCTGTCTCTACGGATCGGCGAGCTCGGCTCATCCGAGGGGCGCGGAGGCTCCACCCGGACGCAGCATTCTCCCGGTACCGGGGTCGAAAACGACGCGTACCGTGTCGTTCCCGAGACCTCGGACGACACCGTCGTCATCGGGTCTACGCTGGTGCGCATCTCCCAGCCAGATCGGGGCTCCAAGCCTGCGATCGCATCCGAGGTGTGAGGGGGAAGAGGCTCGCCCGCCGATGAGGGACAGACCGCTTACCACGAGCCGAGTCGCCGAACGCCAGCCCGGGGATGGGTCGTTGCCGGACCCTATCGCGATCCTGTTCGACGTGGACGGCACTCTCATCTCGACCGGAGGAGCTGGCACTCGGAGTTGGCGATGGGCATTCGAGGAACTGCACGGCGTCCCTGCGGACATCGGCGAGCACTCCGAAGCGGGTATGACCGATCCCGTCGTTGGCAGAAGTACGTTCAGGAACGTCCTTCATCGAGATCCCACGGAAGCGGAGATGCGGTCGCTGCTCGCCGCATACCTCGAACGTCTCCCGACCGAGGTACGGACGTCGGACGGGTACCGGGTGTTCCCTGGGGCTGAGGACGTGCTCCGATACCTGCACGGTACCGGTCGCGTGACCGGGATCGTCACCGGCGCCTTGGAAGACGCTGCCCGGATCAAGCTCGCGCGCGGGAATCTGAATCGCTACTTGCCATTCGGAGGCTTCGGCTCGGATTCAGCGGACAGGGTGGAACTCACGCGACGAGCGATCGAACGCGGCGCCACGCTGATCCGACGTGAGTTGCCGCCTGAGCGTGTCCACGTCCTCGGGGACACGCCTCGGGATATGGAGGCCGCGGCCGCCGTTGGTGCGGTGCCGATCGGAGTCACCACCGGCACCTACCTGGCCGACGCCCTCCTGGATGCCGGAGCGAGGGTCGTTGTCACCACCCTCCAGGCATACGCATCCTTGATCCGGTGACGGGATCGGCCGGGGACGACCCACCGTGGCTCGGCCCAGTGAACGAGGCCAACGATGGCAACTTCGCATCAATCGAATCGCGGGCGGTGGCGCATGAGGATGCCGAGCCATCACGAGTTGCGAAACGCGCCCCTTACACCAAGTCCTCGTAGGTCGTGTCCGCGAAGTAGCGCATGCGCGAGGCATCGTGAGCACGCAAGATCTCTAGCGCCTGCTGGCGTTCCTTCGGGTCTGCCGCCGGCAGTGAGAGGATCACACCGCCCCCTTCCAGGTGCGAAGCGTCGTCCTCGATCAGCTCGCCGTATGAGGCAACGAACTGCGCTGCCCGTACCAGTCGGCCCTTCAACCCGTGATGTCGACCTGTTGGATCGAGACGCCGGATCCCCTCCTCTCCACAGATCGTGTACACGTGATCGGTCGGCATGCCGGCGTCCTTCAGGGCGCGGATGGCGGAGGCCGCTTGATCAACGTCGGGCAATCGAGCGATCAGTCGATGCTTCGGCTCGATCAGAAGGTCCGGCCCCGGTGGTGCGACGAAGAGCTCCTCAGGACGCATCCTTCCTCCCTGATATCGAGGTTATCGGTACAGGGTGTGGGGCTACCACCTGAGAGTTCGAGGTTTCCGGGCACCGAGGGTTGGCTCGAACACGCGTGCTGGGACATGGTCGTTGCCCCTTTGCCGACGGACAGATTCCCATCGACGCCAGCTCGTGGGACTCGCGAGCCCAGCCTTCCACCCGTTTCCCGGATGGGTCCGTCTACACACGACGAGCCGATCGCGCCGACGACGTCGTCAGGGCACGGTCTTTCCACTTCGAGAGCGCGCGACTCCAGGCACGAGCGATCTAGGGGCGGTCATACTGTCGTCGTGGGCGGGGCCGCGTCGAAGCGCGCGTTGTTCGTTGAGGAGGATCGCGCGTGGAAGGAGCTTCACGCCTCGTGGGTTCGTTGCCCGAGGACAAGGTCGATCAGCCGGGCTACTTCCAGGAGGGGTGGTCGGCGAAGAACCTGATCGCCCATATCGGGAGCTGGCTGGCGGAGGCCGGAGTCGTCCCTCGAGCGGATCCGGTTCGGCACGTACCGCCCGGAGGAGGTCGACATCGACGCGATGAACCAGGCGTTCTACGAGGCGATGCACGATGTTCCTTTGGCGGTCGTACGGGCACAAGGGGTGGCCGCTCGCAACAGGATGCTCCGAGCATGGCGTTCGCTGCCGGAGGATTCGCCGGAGGCGGACCGATGGATCCGCAAGGCCGGGCCGGATCACTACGCGGAGCACCTGCCGCGGCTCCGGGAGTGGGTCAGCGAGCTAGCGTGGTGAGCGCGTCCTTCCCATCCTCGCTTCCTGTCGGGGAGCGTGAGGTGAGTCGAGCTTGAGCCCGGGAACCTAGAATCACAACGATGCTCGGCCTGGTGCTCACCACCACCGAAGTCCTGCTTATCGGGCTGGCCGTGTGGCTCACGGTCGGAATCACCCTTGCGGTCCTGATGGGCAGGCGTGGCCATAGCCCATTCGAGTGGTTCCTCATCGGAGCGGTCCTCGGGCCGATTGCCTTGCCACTGGCCTGGGGCCGGATCAGTTCCGAACCGGCTGCCCCGAACCGCGAGATCGTCGATGCTGTCCCCGGGCTCGGCACCGGACCCGTCGACGTGCTCATCGGGATCGACGGGTCCCCAGAATCGGACACAGCGCTCCGCACGGCGGTCGAGATCCTCGGGGCGCGGATCGGCCGACTGACCTTAGCGGGCGTTACCGAGTTCGACTACGGCAACCCGCAAGTGGAGGCCGACACCAAGCGCGCCCTCGAAACCCTGCGAGGGATGGCCGCTTCAGCGAGCGTGGCAAACATCGGGATCACGATCCTCTCGGGCAAACCAGCGGAAGCGCTCCCGGAGTATGCGCTGCGAGACGGGTATCAACTCGTAGTCGTGGGCCGTCGTGGCCGCGGAGCGAGCAAGGCAATCCTCGGAAGCACGGCCGCGCAGCTCGCGAGTGCCCCTATCCCCGTCCTCATCTCGTGAACCCTGGTGGGTGGAGTTCTACCAGGCCTTTCGCGGATCCCAGGAGTGATTCCGGGAGAACGGTAGGGGTCAAAGTCGTGGCCGAAGAGCTGTCCGATTCCATCGTGGAGACGTGCACGCTGACGCAAGGGAAGCGTGAGGTTCAAGTCCTCCAGCGACTTCTAGCGAATCTCTGGATCAGAGACGTGAAAGTCTGTCTGCTTCTCGGCGCCGTAGTAGCGGGCGTGTAGGTAGTTGCGATCGGCGAGGACTCGCAAGGCCTTGCGTGCGTCGTCATCCTCAGGCATGCGCAACCACAACGCGGATCGATCCTCACGTGCGTATTCGAGGTAAAGGTCTCGACCCTCGGAGTCGTCCACGATGGAGCCGACCACCTTGTCTGTGACGGTCCGCCGCGACACGTAGACCTCATAGTTCTCCAGTATCTGTTTGCCTGCGTAGACCTTGATGTCGCGCTGTGCGAACCCGGCGGTGAGAAGCTCAGCCTCGGCTCGTCGAGCCTCCTCGGCATCGGACAGGATCACGACGAGGTAGCCCTCGGGTCGGAACTTCCACGGATGAGGCGAGGGGTCGTCAAGATAGAAGTCCAGCGGGAAGGTGTTGGCATCTTCGTCCATGAGCGACCTCCTACGAACCCTCGCACAAACGACTCGAAGGAATCCCCGGGTTCGAGTCCCTCAGGGTTCGATATATCGACGCGACCGATGAGTCGCAGGGGGCCCGGTGGCCGGAGGTTCCGCGAGATCGGCGTGGAGAACCAGTCAACCAGGTCAAGGAGCCGACCGAAACAGGCGGTAGCCGACGGTACTCCTGTGACACCTCACGGATGCTCTGAGCTGCAGAAGTCCTGGTCAGGGCGTTGTGCATCCCTTCCCTGACACCGGAAGAGGTCAGAGGTTCAGATCCTCTAGCGCCCACCAGCAAAAGCCCAGCTCAGAAGGCCTCTCGCTGTCCCGGAGTCTCGCCCAGGAACAGCCTCGGGGACTCTCTCAGATGCTCAAGCGCGGATAGGAAGCGACCGACTCCATACAGAAGGACTTCAGACCCGGGAGCGTAGGGAACCGAATGGGCTCGAGCGCGATCGCCAGGCACGCCTGTGCCTACGCGGGCGTGGCCCTCGTCCTCGCGGCCTGTTCCCCTTCCACCACGGGTCCCTCCGGGCCGGTCTTCGACGTCAGGATCAAGGATTTCAAGATCCTTCCGTCGAGCGACTCGGCGCCCGCCGGCCTGGTGACGCTCAGCGTGTCGAACATGGGACCCACCATGCACGAGTTCGTCGTCGTGCGAACCGATCTCCCGGACGACGATCTGCCGATCGGGGTCGACGGCCTCAGCGTCGACGAGGACGGCCTGGAGCCGGTCGACGAGATCGAGGGCATCGAGGACGGGACGTCCGGGCAGGTGACCGTCCGGCTCG
The DNA here is from genome assembly GCA_963842295.1 of uncultured Actinomycetota bacterium. GTDB lineage: Bacteria > Actinomycetota > UBA4738 > UBA4738 > HRBIN12 > JAJNBA01. The sequence continues at coordinate 9,037 of CAWJFY010000003.1, forward strand.
AGCCAGGACGCTACGTGTTCTTCTGCAACTTTGAGGGGCACTACCTCGCCGGGATGAACGCCGGCGTCGAGGTGACCGACGATGCCTGAGTCCGACGGCGAGACCCTAGTCCAGCCCCGCAGAAGGAAGCGAGGATCGGCGCTGCCAGGCGATCTTCGGACCGACCGCAGGGTGCTTGCGATCCTCGCCGTCTACCTCGTTGTGGTCACGGCGATCGTGGCCTACACGTCGACTTCCATCGCGGAGGAACAAGGGTCGGCGCTCGTCGTCAACATCGCGGCCCGGCAGCGGGCGCTCGCCGATCGCTACGTCAGCGACATCCTCCTCGTGACGAACGGGTTCGCGGCCGATCCCAGGGATGCCGCCGAGGATCTCCGCGAGAACGCCGCGCTGCTCCTCGGCGGCGGGACCGGCGTCTCGGTGCACGGCGCCGACCTCGAGATCGACGTCGATCCGGCGAGCGACCCCCGAGTCGTCGCCAAGCTCCAGCAGGATCAGCGCCTCATCGAGAAGCTCATCGGCATCGGCGAAGACCTGCTGGCCCTCGAGCCCGGCGATCCGCGGTTCGACGACATGGTGTTGGACCTGCGCGTCGCCGGCGCGCTCGTCACCACCGTGTCGAACGACGCCGTCGGCAAGATGACGGGAGACACGGAAGGCAGGTTCCGTCGCCTCGTGACGGTCGCGCTCGCTCTCGGTGTTCTCGGTGGGCTCTGCGCGCTCTGGATGGGCCTGTCGATGCGACGGGCCGGGATCCGGCGCTCGTCGACGTTCCGATCGCTCGTCCACAACACCTCCGACCTCATCACGGTCGTCGACGCGGGCGGGGCGATCGCGTACCAGAGCCCATCGTCCGAGCGCCTCGTCGGCGTCGGCGCGGAGAAGCTGATCGGGACCGCGTTCCGCGACCTCGTGCATGCCGACGACCGGACGTACTACGACGCGCTCGTCCTGAACGCGAGCGGCCAGCCGAACGGTGTGGTGGATGCTCAGTTCCGGCTACGGCACGCCGACGGCTCGATGCGGCACGTCCATGCGATCGTCAGCAACCTCACCAGCGACCCCGCGGTCGCCGGCCTCGTCTTCAACACGCGGGACGTTACGGATCGGCGCCGTCTCGAGGAGCAGCTCGAGCATCAGGCCTTCTTCGACTCGCTGACGGGCCTGCCGAACCGCGCCGTGTTTCGCGATCGGCTCCAGCATGCCCTCGCGCGGGCGGAGCGCAACAGCGACGGGATCGCGGTCCTGCTGCTGGACCTGGACGGCTTCAAGATGGTGAACGACAGTATGGGTCACGACGCCGGCGACGAGCTCCTCTTCGAGGTCGGACGCCGCATCGCCGCCTGCTGTCGCGCGAGCGATACGGTCGCGCGCCTGGGCGGCGACGAGTTCGCGGTCCTGCTCGAGGATGCGGTCTCCGAGGTCGCCGCGGTCCAGCTGGCGGCGCGGCTCCGGGAGTCGCTCGCTGCGATGTTCGAGATCCGTGGTCGCGAGGTCTTCATCGGGGCGAGCACCGGCGTTGCGCTGGCGGCCGAGTCGAACGCGGGACCGGACGACCTCATCCGTAACGCGGACACGGCGATGTATGCGGCCAAGACCGCCGGGAAGGACCGGTACGAGGTCTTCCAGCCAGAGATGCACGAACGCACCGTCGAGTTCTTCGAGATCCAGGCGGATCTGAAGCACGCGCTCGTCCGCGGCGAGCTCCTGCTCCACTACCAGCCCATCGTGGACCTGGAAACCGGCGAGATACACGGGGTCGAGGCCCTCATCCGCTGGCAACATCCGACGCGTGGTCTCGTCATGCCGATGTCGTTCATCCTCATCGCGGAGGAGACCGGGATGATCGTCCCCCTGGGGGTGTGGGTCCTTGGGGAGGCCTGCCGCCAGGCGGTCGCGTGGCGCGCGTCCGTGCCGGGCGCGTCGGGTCTCACCATGAACGTGAACCTGTCGACGCGTCAGCTCCTCGAACCCGACCTGGTGCCCCGGGTCGCCGAGGTCCTCCGCGAGTCGGGGCTCGACCCGGCGGCCCTGACGCTCGAGATGACCGAGGGAAGCCTGATGCAGGATCTCGAACTGACGGCGGCCAAGCTTGGGGCGTTGAAGGACCTCGGGATCGGACTGGCGCTCGACGACTTCGGCACCGGATCGTCCTCGCTCGGGCACCTGCGCCAGTTCCCGATCGACGTGCTCAAGATCGACAAGTCGTTCGTCGACGGGGTAGTGCATGAGGACAGCGACGAGTCCGTGCTCGTCCGGGCGATCGTCGAGCTGGCCCGGACGCTTCGGCTCGGGAGCGTCGCCGAGGGCATCGAGTCGCCCGATCAGGTCACGGCCCTGCGGCGAGCGAACTGCACCCGCGGGCAGGGCTACCTTTTCGGAAGGCCGATGCCTCCAGACGATCTCGAGAGCCTTCTGCGCAGCCAGCGATCCGGAGACGCCGACAGCTCCGTCGACGCCCCCTCGACGTTCGTTTGACGACCCCCAGATGGGGGCGATGCTCGATGCTGGCCCGCGGCTCTTCGCCGGGTGATCAGCTGTCCATACTGCAGGACGAGGCAGGCTAGTAGCGGACGCGCTGCGGCTCGACGACCTCCGGCGCAGGTTCACCCGACAGTCGGCGGAGTGCCCGTGCCTTGGTCAACACCAGGTGAAGGAGCCGACCGATGCGGACGGTACTCGACGGTACTCCTGTGAATCCTGCAGATGCCCGAAGCTGCGGATTCGCTGGTCAGCGGGTTACCCGTGCTTTCCTTGACGCGGAAGAGGTCGGGGGTTCAGATCCTCCAGCGCCCACCAGCAACAGCTAGAGGGCCACCGGGCGGTGTCAAGACGTTTCGGCGGGCGTCGTCCAAGATGACCGCATGGAACTCGCTCTTACCGTCGACGACGTCTCGTACGAGCAACTGGCCAAGACGATCGACCACTCCCTCTTGAGACCGGAGCTCATGCTGAGTGAGGTGCAGGAGGGGTGCGAGCTTGCCGCGAGGTACGACGTCGCGTCGGTCTGCGTTCGTCCCGCAGACGTCGAACTCGCGGCCGAGCTTCTCCCCGGTAGTTCGGTGGCTGTGGGGACGGTCGTTGGTTTCCCCCACGGCGCACATACGACGGCGACGAAAGCCTTCGAGGCCGAGCGTGCATTGGCCGCCGGGGCGTCCGAGCTGGACATGGTCATCAACATCGGCTGGCTGCGATCCGGTGAGGACGCGCGAGTCGCCGATGACATCGAGGCCGTGGTGCGCTTGGCCGGCGGCGCTGCGCTCGTCAAGGTGATCCTCGAGAACGCATACCTGAGCGACGACGAGAAGCTGCGGGGTTGCCAGATCGCCGAATCGGCGGGGGCCGACTTCGTGAAGACCTCGACCGGCTTCGCGCCGGGAGGCGCGACGATGGAGGATCTCCGGCTGATGAGGGAGGCTGTTTCGCCGCGGGTCCGCGTGAAGGCCGCCGGCGGCGTGCGCACGCTCGACGCTCTCCTGGAGGTCATCTCCGTCGGAGTCGACCGCATCGGCGCCACCCAGACCGCCGCGATCCTCGACGAGTACCGTTCGCGAACCGGCGCCTGAGCGATCAGCCACTGAGGTCGGCCCCGAACGGCCCCTCAGGGTCAAGACTCTCCCGGGGTCAAGGTGCGGGCCGACCTTGATATCCGCGGGTCCGGTCCCAGGCTCTGTCTGAGGCCGCCTATCGCGAACTCGCGAGGAGATACGCCGAACGGTCTCGAGTCGTCGCCCTTAGTAAGTCAACTTCGTTCATGAAACGCCAATCTTTCGACATTGACAGGTCGAAGTTCGTCCTCCTAAACTCCGGGCATGGCGAGGCCGCCCGAAGCAGGCGTCTCCATCGGTTCCTCCGGAGACCTGTTGCGGCTCATCGTGGCCGGAAAAGCCAAGACGCGGGCGGAACTCGCACTGATCACCGGTCTTGCGCGCTCGACGGTCTCACAGCGCGTGGACGCGCTGGTCCAACGGGGTTGGCTCGTCGAGGCGGGGGAGGCCCCGTCCACCGGGGGCCGCAGGCCAACCGTCCTCGCGTTCAATCGGGACGGGGGGAATATCCTCGTGGCCGACGTCGGTGCCACCCACTCTCGGATCGCCGTCGCGGACCTAGCCGGGACGCCGCTCGCCGAGTCGCGTGGGGACATGAACGTCGCCTCAGGTCCCCACAAGGTGCTCGAGTGGGTTTACGACCGTTTCCAGGCGCTTCTTGCCGAGGTGGGCCGAGCGGACTCCGACGTCCGTGGGATCGGGATGGGAGTCCCTACGCCGGTGGAGTTCGGCACCGGACGGCCGGTCCACCCGCCGATCATGCCTGGATGGGACAACTTCGGGATCCCCGAGTGGTTCGGGGAGCGGCTCGACGTGCCGGTTCTCGTCGACAACGACGTGAACATCATGGCGGTGGGCGAGCATTGGTCGAGCTGGGCCGACCAGGAGAGCCTCCTCTTCATCAAGATCGGCACCGGCATCGGATGCGGCCTCATCACCGGTTGGCGGATCCATCGCGGAGCGCAGGGAGCCGCCGGCGACATCGGCCACGTCCGCGTCGCAGGGTACGAGGAGATCCTCTGCGAGTGCGGGAATCATGGCTGCCTCGAGTCGGTCGCCTCAGGCAGGGCGCTTGCTCGGCAGCTCACCGCCCTGGGCACCGAGGCGAAGGACGGACGCGATGTGGTCCGCCTCGCCAAGTCCGGCAACCGGAACGCATTGCGTCTCGTGCGCGATGCGGGGCGGATCATAGGTGGAGTGCTCGCGGCCGCGGTCAACCTGCTGAACCCGGCGATCATCGTGATCGGAGGCGACGTGGCCGAGGCCGACCAGCATCTGCTCGCCGGTATCAGGGAGGCGGTGTACGGGCGTTCCACTCCGCTCGCGACACGGGCTCTGAAGATCGAGAAGAGCGTCCTCGGTGACCGGGCAGGGATGGTCGGGGCGGCGATCATGATCAGCGAGCGCCTGGTCTCGCCCGAGGTCGTGGATGGAGCGCTGGCATTCGATGCCGGCCGCGAGGGAGGTGAGAGTAGGCGCTGATTGGATTGCGGAGCGGCGTGAGCACGCCTACCTTTCGAGGGGGCATCCGGTCAGTTCCACCGGTTCATAGCGCGATCGACCGGCTCTGACGAAGGGCGAGGGGAAGGGGTAGGTATATGCAGAAGAAGACAGGAGTGCGGTGGGTCGCGGCCCTCGCTATCGCCGGGCTGATCGCGGCGTCGTGTGGCGACGACGGCGGTGGCGGCGGTGGCGGCGGAGGCGGCGGAGGCGGCGGCGAAGAAGGTCCGTTCACGATCGGTGTCAGCAACACGCTGGTCGGGAACCAGTGGCGCGAGCAGATGGTCTGCGCCATCAAGGCGCAAGCTCGCGTCAGCGAAGTCGTCGATGAGGTCGTCCTGGCGAACCGCGACACCGATGCGACGGGTCAGATCGCCGACATCGAAGGCCTGATCTCCCAAGGGGTCGACGCGATCATCGTCAACCCGGCCGATGCCACGGCGCTGGACGATGTGATCGCCCAGGCGGCAGAGCAAGGGATCATCGTCGTGTCGGTCGACCAGGCCGTGACGGCGGAGGACGCGTACAACGTGACCAACGATCAGGTCGCCTACGCTGAGCTCGGCGCAAGGTGGCTCTTCGATCAGCTCGGCGGGTCGGGGAGCGTCGCGTACATGCGCGGCTTCGAGGGCGTCCCGGCCGATACCGACCGGGACGAGGGATTCCAGGCGGCGCTGGCCGACTATCCCGACATCGAGATCGTGAGCGAGGTGTTCACGGGCTGGGATCCGTCGACCGGTGCTCAGCAGGCGCTCGAGATCATCACGACGGAACAGGTCGACGGTATCTGGACGTCCGGGATCGACTACCCGGTCGTAGAGCAGTTCGCGAACGCGGACGAGCCCTACGTGCCGATCGTCGGGGCAGACAACAACGGCTTCATCGAGCAGTTGATCGACCTGAAGGGTGATGGACTCGTCGGCGCCATCGTGACGAACCCGCCGCCGGTCGGGGGCGTCGCAACCGCCATCGCGATCGACCTGCTGACCGGGGCCAAGGACCATCCCCGCGACACACTGCTCACGCCGACGGTCTACGACAACGTCAGCGACACGGCTGCGCTGGAGGATCTCTTCCTTCCGGACCTGCCGCAGGGCTTCGTGTCGACGATGGAGATCGAGCCGTATACCACCTACACGCAGCAGGACGTCTTGGACTGCAAGGGCCCAGGCGAGTAGAGAACTGATCGTCGTCGAGCGGAGGTCGGGCGTCTGTTCGAACGCCCGGCCTCCGCGCTCAAGCGTGGAGCGTTCGTGAGCGACAGACCACCTCTTCTGTTCGTCCGAGGTCTCGCGAAGCGATACGGCAGCATCGTTGCGCTCAACTCGGCGGACCTGACCGTCCAGCCGGGCGAGATCCATGCGTTGCTCGGCGCCAACGGGGCGGGCAAGAGCACCTTCGTCAAGATCCTCGCGGGCGTGATCCATGCCGACGCCGGGTCAGTCGAGGTGAACGGGAACCTCGCCCGTCTCCGTCGTCCCTCGGACGCCCTGGCAGCGGGCGTGGCGACCGTGTTCCAGGACCCGGCGCTGATCCCCGATCTGACCATCGAGCAGAACCTCCGCCTCACCGGCATCGACCCCGGCCCCGTTCGGGAGGGCCTCGAGCGGATGGGCGTACGCGATCTCGACGTCGACGCGATCGTCAAGGAGGTGCCCCTTCCCGTGCTTCGGGTTCTCGACCTCACGCGGGCGCTCGTGCACGACCCCCAGCTGCTCGTGCTCGACGAGATCACGGCGGCGCTGCCCGCCGACCTCGCGGCGCGCGTGGTCGACCGCATGAGGGAACGACGGGAGCGGGGGCGATCCGTCCTATTCATCACGCACAGGCTCGGCGAGGTCCTTCGCGTCTGCGATCGGGCGACGATCCTGCGCGACGGTCGCGACGTGGCCGCGCTCGTCCCCGGCGAGGGCGGCGAGGCCCGTCTGGTCGAGGCGATGCTCGGCGGCGAGGTCGCCGCCAGTTTGGTGGAGCCGACCGCTCGGTCGGCGCGATCGGCTGATGCACCCGTGGCGCTCGAGGCCCGAGCGCTGACGTCACGCGACTACCTCCGGGGAGTCTCCTTCGAGCTCCGCGCCGGCGAGATCCTCGGCCTGGTCGCGCTCGAAGGCCAAGGTCAAGACCGGCTCTTCGACGTGCTCTCAGGCGACCGGCCGTCCGACGGCGGAGAGATGATCGTGAGCGGTCGACCGATCCGCCCGAGGTCACCGTTCGATGCGATCCGAAACGGCGTCGTTCTCATCCCATCGGATCGGCTCCAGGCCCTGCTGCCGCAGCGATCGGTGCGGGAGAACCTCGCGTCGGCGCTGTACAACCGCGTGGGGCGCTGGCTCCGGCTCGTCAAAGACGAGGAACAGCGAGTGGAGGGAGTGATCGAACGCCTCGCGATCGATACCCGGGCGCACCGGCAGGCCAAGCGTCTGTCCGGCGGAAACCAGCAGAAGCTCGTCGTCGGTCGATGGCTCGCGGCCGGCTTCCGAACGTTGCTGTGTTTCGACCCGACCAGGGGCATCGACATCAGGACGAAGGAGCAGATCTACGAGCTGCTCCGGGAGCTCGCCGACGAGGGCCTCGCGATCCTTTACTACACGAGCGAGCTAGCGGAGATCCCGCTGGTCTGTGATCGGGTCCTGGTGATGTACGACGGGGAGATCGTTCACGAGCACGACGGCGCGACGGCCGATGAGGCCAGGCTGCTGAGTGCCGCCCACGGCCTACAGGAGGCCACGGCGTGAGCGCCGCAGCGGGGAGGCTCGACTCGGGTACCTCGACGAACGCACACCGTCGGGTCCTCCGGCGGTACGGTTGGACAGCTGGGGTCTGGCTCCTCCTTCTGTTGCTCATCGGGTGGTACGCCACGCTGATCCCGGCGTTCGGCAGCTTCACGATGGCGTCGATCGCGAAGAACAGCCTGCCCACCGTGTACCTGGCGGTCGCGCAGTCCGTCGCCGTCATCGCGGGCGGCATCGATCTCGGCGCGGGGGCCATGATGGTGCTCGCCAACTCGGTCTCGGCGCGACTGATGGACGGGCAGCCGTTCTGGATGACCGGCGTCATCGGCTTCGCCGTCATCGCGGGAGCCGCGATCCTGAACGGCCTCGTGGGATGGGTCATCGTCCGATCACGCGTCCCGGACATCATCGTCACACTCTCGACCCTGTTCATCTTCTCCGGCGTCGCGCTCATGGTCTTGCCGACGCCCGGAGGAGGGACGAGCGGCGGCTTCCGCTGGATCTTCACGGGCTCGGACTCGGGGGTCGGCACCAACTTCGTACCCTCGCTGTTCGCGCTGGCGCTGCCGGTGGCCCTCGTCGGCATCTGGCTGCGGCGATCGCGGCGAGGGCTCTCCCTCTACGCGGTCGGAAGCGATCACGATGCGGCGTACCTGTCCGGCGTGGACATCGGGAGGGCCAAGATCACGGCGTACGCCATCGCCGGCGCGTTCGCCGGCCTCGCCGGCCTCGCGATCACCGCGATCACGGCCACAGGCGACCCGCGATTCACGAACGCCGCCAACGGCACGCTGAACAGCGTCGCCGCAGTCGTCCTCGGAGGGATCGCGTTGGCCGGCGGGGTCGGATCGGTGGTCGGAGCGGTGGCTGCAGGGGTGATCCTGTTCATCCTCTACCCGATCCTGACGACGATGTCGATCGACCCGAACACCGCGCAGGTGATCCAGGGACTGCTCATCGTCGCCGTGATGATGTTGGCGGGCCTGCTCGAGCTCCGACGCCGGAGGAGAGAATGAGCACCGTGTTCCGGGGGACCGAGCCGGGACCTGAGGCCGGTCTCGGGGTCGAGCCACCCGCGCAACGGGCCTGGATGCGGTTCCTTTCGGAGCGACCGCTCATCGTGCTCGGCGCCGTCCTGGCTGTCTTGGTGCTCGTCACAGGGGTCATCCAGCCCGGCTACCTCAGCCTCCGCGGCCTTCGCAACACACTCCTGCTTGCTGCCCCGCTCGGCATCATCGCGGCCGGACAGACGCTGCTGATGCTGACCCGCGGGATCGACCTGTCCGTGGCGATGGTCGCGACGGCGGCCGCGTATGTGGCCGGCAACCAGTCGCCGAACGGCGCTGGGATCGCGATCGTCCTGGGCCTCGTCGTCGGGTGTGTCGCGGGCGCGATCAACGGGACTGGCGTCGGGATCTTCCAGGTGAACCCGCTCATCATGACGCTGGCGATGGCGGGGATCCTGCTCGGACTCTTCACCCAGTGGGCCACGACGTTCCTGCAGGGTTCGACCTCGGTCGCGCCGTTCATCAGAACGCTCGGCGCCGGGTCGTTCCTCGACAACCGGATACCGTGGAACGTCCTGATCTGGGCTTCCATAGGGTTCGCGGTCATCTGGGGACTTCGGCGAACCGGCCTCGGTCGCATGATCTACGGCGTCGGCGACAACCCGGTCGCGGTCCGGTTGGCGGGCGTCCGGACCTGGCAGGTGCTGCTCGCCGTCTACACCATCAGCGGGTTCTTCGCGGCGATGGGTGGGATCCTGCTGGCCGGACAGACCGGCGCGGTCGACCTTCGGCTAGCCCAGAATTTCCTTCTGCCGTCGGTGGCGGCCTCGGTGATCGGCGGGACGTCCATCTTCGGCGGCGTCGGATCGTACTCGGGGACGATCCTGGGGGCGCTGATCCTCAGCGTACTGAACGCCCTGTTGACATTCCTGGACGCTGGCCAGGCCGAGAAGCAGGTCGTGTACGGGTTGATCGTCCTCGGGCTCGCCTGGCTCTACGCAGCCGTCACCAGGGCGGAGTGACCGCGATGTCGTTCGCCAAGATCAACGCGGCTGTCGTGGGCGTCGGATTCGTCGGCGTGGCGCACGTGGAGGCGCTCCGACGGATCGGGGTCAACGTGATCGGTGTCGTCGGGTCAACGCCTGAGCGCGCCGAGGCGAGAGCCCGGGCGGCGAACCTGCCGCGCGTCTACGAGAGCCTCGAGGCGCTCCTCGCCGATCCGGCGGTTGACGTCGTGCACGTGGCGAGCCCGAATCACGCACACGCCGAGCAGGTTCGCACCGTGCTCGCTGCAGGCAAACACATCGTGTGCGAGAAGCCCCTCGCTTTGACGACAGAAGAGACGGCCGACCTGCTCCTGCGGGCCGAGACCTCCGGACTCGTCCACGCCGTCTGCTACAACATCCGCTTCTATCCCCTGTGCCATCAGATGCGTGCGATGGTCGCCTCCGGAGCGATCGGGGAGCCGCGTCTGGTGTCGGGCTCGTATCTGCAGGACTGGCTTCTGCTACCGACGGACTGGAACTGGCGGCTCGAGCCGGAGAAGGCGGGCGTCCTCCGAGCGATCGCAGACATCGGATCACATTGGTTCGACCTGGCTCGCTTCGTCATGGGGCGGCGCGTCGTCCAGGTGATGGCGGATCTCTACACGCTCGTGCCGGTGCGGCGTCATCCACCCGGCCCGGTCGAGACGTTCGCGTCGACCTCCTCCGACCAGGACCTGATCGAGGAACCCATGACCTCGGATGACGGCGCCGGGATCTTGCTGCGCTTCGACGACGACGCGAAAGGAGTGCTGACCGTGTCCCAAGTGTCGGCGGGGCGGAAGAACTCGGTGAGCATCGAGGTCGCTGGATCCGAGTCCGCCATCGCGTGGTCCTCCGAGGACTCCGACCGACTGTGGATCGGGCACCGGGGCCGTGCGAACGAGATCCTGCACCGCGATCCCGCCCTCGTGGATCCGGACGTCCGAAGCGTGATCGCCTACCCCGGCGGACATGCGGAGGGATACCCGGACACCTTCCGCGCGCTGTTCGCCAAGGTGTACGCAGACGTGGAGCGGGGCGCCCCGTCGCCGGAGCCGGCGTACCCGACGTTCGCCGACGGCCACGACGCCCTGTGCGTGCTCGAGGCGGTGCAGCGTAGCGACGCCGAGGCGCGCTGGGTCAAAGTCGAACGCTGAGGGAGGAGGCAACGTGAAGCTCGGATTCATCACGGCACCGTTCCCGGAAACCCCGCTCGAGGAGGTGGCCGACTGGGCCGCCGGAGTCGGGTTCGACTTCCTGGAGGTGTGCTGCTGGCCCGGCGGCGCGAGCGACGCCCGACGGTACGCGGGGACTTCCCACATCGACGTGGACGGGCTGTCCGCTGCTCGAGCGAAAGAGATCGTCGACGACATGGCCGGGCGGGGGATCGATATCCCGGGGCTCGGCTACTATCCCAACCCGCTCGACCCGGACCCGGAGCACCGCCGTCAGGTGATCGAACACCTCAAGAAGGTCATCACCGCAGCCTCGCTGATGGGCGTGCCGGTGGTGAACACGTTCATGGGTGCCGACCCGGCGAAATCGCAGTCGGAGAATTGGGACGATGCCAGGCGGATCTGGCCGGAGATCGTGAGCCACGCGCGGGACTCCGGCGTGCGGATCGCGCTCGAGAACTGCCCGATGATCTTCTCGATGGACGAGTGGCCCTCCGGGAAGAACCTCGCCTACTCGCCGTCGATCTGGCGCTCGATCTTCGAGGAGTTCGGCGAGACGATCGGACTCTGCTTCGATCCGTCGCACCTCGTGTGGCTGATGATCGACATCGAGTCGGCGATCGTGGAGTTCGGTCCGCGCTTCTACTTCTTCCAAGCCAAGGACGTGATGATCGACCGACGCGGGTTGTACGAACACGGCGTGATGTCCGTCGGGATCGGCTGGCAGGTCCCGCGTCTGCCCGGTCTGGGCGACGTGGACTGGAGCAGGGTGTTCTCCGCGCTCTACCGGGTGGGTTACGACGGTCCGATCTCGATCGAGCACGAGGACCGTGGCTTCGAAGACACCGACGAGCTGATCAAGCGTGGCTTCCTGCTCGCGAGAGATGTGCTGGCTCCCTACGTGAAGTGACGGTCGCGGGCACGGCGAGCTCAGGCGCCGGCGACGATCCGATCAACGAATTCTCCGGTCTCCTTGTCCTTGAGGATCAGCTTGCGGCGGCCGTCGGGAAGGATCTCGGACTTGATCACGTCGTGCCCGTCGTACGTCTCGGGGGTTCGCCCGATCCGTGGCGTCGCGCTGCCGCGCCACTCGAGCTCGACCGGCTCCCATCTCTTCGATCCCGCGGATCGATAGCAGGCGTCCATGACGGCATTGACGACGTACCCGTCGTACAACGTCTCCTGGGGGGGCCGGCCTTCGTCTATCGCGTCGAACATATCCGCGAACATGTCCGTGAACCCGAGTTCCCCGATCTCGTCACCGACCGGGAAGAGCCAGCCCTTCTCGGACTCTGCCTTCTCCGCCACGTAGCCGCCGCTTCCCACCGCGGTGAACATCTCGAGGCCGGTCCGCAGGAAGTGGTTGAGCCAGATCGTGCCCTCCGTGCCGGCGACCTCGTCGCGAAGGTCCATCCCGCCGCGGAAAGTCCAGCTCACCTCGAACTGTCCGATCGCTCCGGACTCGAAGCGGATCAAAGCGATCGCGTTGTCCTCGTCCTCGATGGGATGGACGAACGTGTCCGTCCAGCACATCACCTCCACCGGCCGGTTCCCTTTGCCGACGAAGTTGCGGATGATCTCGATGCAGTGGCAGCCGAGGTCGACGATGGCGCCGCCGCCCGTGAGCCGACCGTCCCAGAACCACGCCGAGTGGGGGCCGGGGTGAGTCTCGCGGGATCGAACCCAGGTCACGTCACCGATCGCCCCTGCGCGGACGGCTGCGAGCGAGGTAAGCGTCTTCGGCGAGTAGCACAGGTCCTCGAGGTAGCCCGCGAACACGCCAGCCCTCTCCACGGCCTGGAGGATCCGATTCGCTTCGTCCGCATTGCGCGCCAACGGCTTCGTGCACAGGACGGCCTTCCCGGCCTCGGCGGATAGGGTCACCGCCTCCTCGTGGAGGTGGTTGGGGAGTCCGACCACGATGACGTCGGTCTCCGGGTGCTCGATGGCCTGCTTGAGGTCGGTACTGCTCTCGTGGATCCCCCAGCGCTCGCAGAACGCCATGCCGCGTTCGGGTGTTCGAGAGTAGGCGACCCGAACCTCGTCGAGGGTCCGACCGGTCTTCAGCGTCCTCGCGTAGAAGTCGCCGATGAATCCGGTCCCCAGCATCGTGATGGCATGCGCTCCCATCGATTCCCCCGCTCATCCTGACGGTCGCCCGATCGTATCGACAGCGGCCGAGTTCGCAACGAATGGACAGCGCGCCGATGGCAGGATTCGGGCCACCAGAGAACGAGAACCAGCGCCCCTCTCGATGGCTCGATCCGTGGATGAGATCCGGCCTCGGGTCGCCCTGACGTTCGACGCCGGACACCCCGACCGTCCCGGGCCGGGCCCGCGACGGTCGACCGGCTGCCGTGAGACGGCCCTCGCTCCTCGATCGCGATCCCAGTCAACACCAGGTCAAGGAGCCGACCGAAACAGGCGGAACTCGACGGTACTCCTGAGACACGTCGCTGCCCCTGGGCTGTGAAAGTGCTGGTCAGCCGGGTGCGCGGGCCCTCCTCGACACGGAAGAGGTCGGAGGTTCAGATCCTCGCGCCAGGAAAACCCCAGGTCAGAGAGAGCGCTTCTAGCACGGGAATGTGGCCACGCCTGAGCGTTTGGCACAGGAGTTGTCGACAACGGGATCGGTTGCCCGGATCAGCCGCCGAGACAGATGTCAATCAGAAGGCAGACTTCTGACCCTTGAGTTGCATAGTGCCGAGGGATTACGGTTCGCGCACGTCAGCGCGCGGTCGCCTGCTGCGGTCGCCTCGACAGGAGACGATGATCGGATGAAGGTCGCGGAACGGGATCGACAGACGGCTCATCAAGCGCGGCTGAGTCGCGGATCCGCGGGATCCCGCCGTGGACGCGTGCCCCGCGCTCGCGGGCCTTGGCGGAGCGCCCGTCCTGTCATCCGGCGCCTACGCTCTGGCCCGCTCGGACAGGACTTGCTCATCGCGTCGCTGCTGACGACGGCCTCGCTCGTCGGCTTGCTAGTACATCTGCACGTCGATCTTCCCGAGGGCGCGGCCGACCCCGTGAACCGCAGCCTCGACACGATGGGGATCGTGCTGGCGCTCCTGCAAACGGTTCCGCTGGTGTGGCGTCGAATAGCCCCGGTGCTCGTCCTCGCGGTCTGCAGCAGCGCCATGTTCCTGTTCTTCTACATGGGGTACCTCCCCTCGTTCGCTTCGTTCGGGTTCCTCCTCGCCCTGTACACGGTGGCGGCGCACCGTGACCGCACGATTTCGATCCCCGCTGCCATCGCCAGCGCGGCCGTCGTTCTCCTGATCATGATCGGTTCTCGGGAGCCGCTCGAGCTGGACGCGATCTTCGCTGAAGGTTTGGTCGTCGGCGCCGTATGGTTCATCGGTGACGGTCTTCGGACCAAGCGAGGTGAAGTGAGCAGTCTCGAGGACCGCGCATCGCAACTCGAACGAGATCGCGAGAGGGCGGCGCAGGAGGCGGTGACCGAGGAGCGTCGGGTCATCGCCCGCGAGCTGCACGACATGGTCGCGCACAACGTCAGCGTGATCGTGGCACAGTCGGCCGCCGCACAACGCGTGCTGGATGAGGACCCGGAAGAGGGACGCGTCGCTTTGCGCACGATCGAGGAGTCGGGTCGGGAGGCGCTCGTTGAGATGCGCAGGCTCCTCGGACTCTTGAGGACGAACCATGATCGGGCCGATGTGCGGGCGCCGCAGCAGGGACTCAACGATCTCGGGACCCTCTTGTCACAGGTGCGCGAGGCAGGCCTTCCCGTCACGCTCTCGGTCGAGGGTCGCCCTCGGCCCCTGCCCGCGGGACTGGACCTTTCGGCGTTCCGGATCGTCCAGGAGGCGCTCACCAATGTGTTGAAGCACGCGGGGCCGGCCAGTGCGAGAGTCACGATCCGCTACGGGGAATCGAATCTGCGCCTGACCGTCTGCGACGACGGGCCGGGCCCGAACACCGAGGACCCGGACCCTCTCCATGCGAGGTACGGACACCTCGGGATGCGAGAGCGCGTCGGGCTCTTCAGCGGGGACCTGCGGGTGGGACACAGGTCCGGCGGTGGCTACGAAGTCGTTGCTTCGTTGCCGCTCGACGCAGATCCGTCGTGACGATCCGCGTGCTGATCGCCGACGATCAGCCACTGATGCGAGCTGCGTTCGAGATGACCCTGCGGCCGGAGGACGACATCGAGGTCGTGGGCGAGGCGGCCGACGGGCGGGAGGCGATCGCGAAGGCCCGCTCCTTGCATCCGGACGTGATCCTGATGGACATCCGTATGCCCGAGCTCGACGGCGTCGAGGCGACCCGGATCCTCGCAGGCGACGGGGAAAGTCCCAAGGTCCTTATCCTCACGACGTTCGACATCGACGAGTACGTGATGGAGGCGCTCCAGGCGGGCGCGAGCGGTTTCTTGCTCAAAGACATCCGCGCGGATGAGCTCGTGAAGGCGATCCGTGTCATCGCCGCCGGCGACACGCTCCTCGCGCCCTCGGTCACCCGCCGTCTGCTGGAGACGTTCATCTCGCCACGCCCGCCCGATCCGGAGCAGGCGAGCGAGCTCGACGCGCTTACACCAACCGAACGCACGGTCCTCACGCTGATCGGACAGGGCTACTCGAACGGAGAGATCGGAGCAACGCTGTTCATCGCCGACACGACCGTCCGCACCCACGTGCGGCACATCTTCGAGAAGCTCGGGTTGCGCGACCGGGTGCAGGCGGTCGTCCTTGCCTACCGCATCGGTCTGGTGAAGCCGGCCGCCCCGTAATGCGATTGCGGTAGACCCAGGTCGTCTCCCGCGATGACGAGGTTCATCGCCCCTGACGATGACCGCTGTCCCCCTCGTTCCTAGTGTCCCCAGGACACGGATCGTTCGGGAGGGTACGCACCATGATGCGGTGGATCATCGGATCGAGTCTCAAGGCGCGAGGGTTCGTGCTCCTCCTCGCGGGCGTGATGATCGTACTGGGCATCGTACAGCTCGGGAACGTTCCGAGAGACGCCCTGCTCGAGTTCTCGCCGCCGACCGTCGAGGTTCAGACGGAGGCATTGGGACTGTCGGCCATCGAGGTCGAGGAGCTGATCACCGTCCCGCTCGAGCAGGACCTGCTCAACGGGGTGGCGTTCCTCCACACGATCCGCTCGGCGTCGCTCCCCGGACTCTCATCGATCGAGATGGTTTTCGAGCCGGGGACCGACATCCTCGATGCACGGCAGGTCGTGGAGGAGCGGCTGACCCAGGCGCACGCGCTTCCGCAGGTCTCCAAACCGCCGCAGATGCTCCAACCCGTCTCCTCGACGGGCCGGGTGATGATGGTCGGCCTCTCGTCGGACGAAGTCTCGTTGATCGACATGTCCTTGCTGGCTCGTTGGAACATCAGGCCTCGCCTGATGGGCGTTCCCGGTGTGGCGAACGTATCGGTCTGGGGTCAGCGGGAGCGGCAGCTCCAGGTCCTGGTGGATCCCGCGCGCCTCCGAGCCCACCACGTGTCACTGCAACAGATCGTCGAGACGACGGCGAACGCCCAGTTCGTGTCGAACCTGACCTTCGTGGAAGCGTCCACGCCGGGCACCGGGGGCATCATCGAGACGCCCAGCCAACGACTCGGGATCCAGCACGGCGTCCCGTTCGCCTCACCGGCCGATCTCGCGAAGGTGATCGTTCAGGACAGGGGAGGCGCCCCACTGCGACTCGGGGACGTCACCGACGTGGTGGTCGACCACCAACCCCTGATCGGTGACGCTGTGTTCCCGGACGGTCCTGGCCTGTTGCTCGTGATCGAGAGGCTTCCCGGAGCGAACCCCTTGGAGGTGACGCACGGGATCGAAGCTGCGTTGGACGACCTGCGCCCCGGCCTCTCGGGGATCAGGATCGACACGTCCCTGTTCCGGCCGGGGACCTACATCGAGACCTCGAGCCGGAGCCTGACCATCGCCCTCGTCGTCGGCGTGCTCCTACTCGTGCTGGCGCTCGGCGCGTTCCTCTTGCCGTGGAGGACCGCCTTGCTCTCGCTCATCGCGATGGCGACGTCGCTGCTCGTCGCGGTGCTCGTGCTCTCCTGGTCCCAGGCCACGTTCAATTCGATGATCGCGGCCGGGCTGGTCCTTGCGCTCGTCGTCGTGATCGATGATGCGGTGGGCGACGCCGAGCGCATCGCACGACGCCTCCGGGAGCGGCGCGAGGAGAGCGCCGGAGCACCGGGTTCGGCCGCTCGCATCGTTCGCGATGCGATGCTCGAGATGCGAGGGGCGGGCTTGTACGCGACCTTGATCTCTCTGGTCGTGTTGGTGCCCGTCTTCTTCACGCGGGGCGCGTTCGGGGCGTTCTTCCCCTCGATCGCGACGGCCTACGCGGTCGCCGTGGCGGCATCCATGCTGGTGGCGCTCGCGGTGACCCCGGCCGTTGGCCTGACGCTACTGGCGAAAGCACCCCTCGGGAACCAAGAGTCGCCGCTGGTCCGCTGGTTGCGACCTCGCTACGAGCGTGGTCTTCCTCGCATGATGGGGTCGACCCGACCGGTGTTCGTCCTGGCGGGCGTGATGCTGCTGGTCGGACTCGTCACGACGCCGTTCCTCGGGCGCTCGTTCACCCCCGAGCTCGACGACACGAACCTGCTGGTCCGGCTCGCCGGCGCGCCGGGCACCTCCCTCCCGGAGATGGACCGGATCGCCTCGCGCATGAGCAACGAGATCAGTGAGATCCCAGGGATCCTGAACGTCGGGGGACACACCGGTCGTGCGCTCTTGTCGGATCAGGTGGTGGGCACCGAGGGGAGTGAGCTGTGGATCACGATCGATCCTCAGGCGGACTACGACGCGACACGCAGCTCGATCGAGAAGATCGTCCAGGGTTACCCCGGGCTCGATCGCAGCGTGGTGACCTTCTCCTCCAAACGGATCGACGAGGTCCTGTCGGGCCCGAACGATCCCATCACGGTTCGGATCTTCGGGCAGGATCTGGGGGTCCTTCGCCAGAAGGCCCAAGAGGTGAAGCAGATCCTGTCCGGGATCGACGAGATCGTGGGCCCGCGGATCACCACCCACTCCGACGAGCCGACCGTCGAGATCGAAGTCGACCTCGAGGCCGCCGAGCGGTACGAGATCGTGCCGGGCGACGTTCGACGTGCCGCGACCACTCTCCTCTCGGGCATCCAGGTCGGAAGCCTCTTCGACGACCAGAAGGTGTTCGACGTGGTGGTGTGGGGAACACCGGAGGTTCGACACGACCTTTCCAGCGTCGAGGAGCTGTCGATCGATACCCCCGCAGGAGGGCAGGTGCGCTTGGGCGACGTGGCGGACGTGCGGGTCGGGTCCTCTCCCACCGTGATCCGGCACGTGGACGTCTCACGGAGCATCGACGTGACGGCCGGAGTGTCCGGCCGAAGCGTCGGAGCCGTCGCCGACGAGGTACGAGCCGGACTGAAGGCCGTCGAGTTCCCGATGGAGTACCACGCGGCACTCGTCGGGGACTACGACGCGGGTCTGTCGATCGATCGACAGGCGCTCGGTTTCGCGATCGCCGCGGCGATCGCCCTTCTCCTGCTCGTCCAGGCGGCGATCGGAAATTGGCGCCTCGCGGCCTCGGTGTTCTTGACGTTGCCACTCAGCCTCGCCGGGGGCGCGGTCGGCGCGCTGCTGGACGGCCGGGTGGTCTCTATCGGATCGGTCGCCGGGTTCCTGGCGATCCTCGGACTCGCGGCTCGTCACGCCGTCATCCAGATCCGGTACGCACAGCACCTCGAGCGAGCGCAAGGGCTCGCGTTCGGGGACGAGCTCGTCATCCGTGGCGCCGGTGAGCGCCTGGGACCGTTCCTGACCTCGATGCTGACGACCGCGCTGGTGTTCGTCCCACTCGCGATCGCCGGGACGGTCGCTGGTCTCGAGATCGTGCAACCGATGGCCGCGGTGGTCCTCGGCGGCCTCGTCTCGACCGCGCTGGTCACGCTTTTCGTGACGCCCGCCCTATACCGGCGTTTCGGCTCCTACTCGGAACCCGATCTGTCCATGGTGTTCGCCGAACCGATGGTCGACCTGAACCCTCTCGAGGGATCAGAGCTCACCAGCTCATAGGCAAGGAGAGAGAGATGTCGAACGGTCGTCGATGGATCGCAGCGCTCCTGATCGTCTCAGGTCCGCTCCTCTCAGGCTGCTCCGCGGTCGAGGAGGGGGAGGAGGCGCTGCACGACCCCGCCACGCTCGAGCCGATCGCCGGATCGGACGTGTCGCGGGTGACACTCACGCAGGAAGCCGCCACCCGACTGGATATCGAGGCAGCACCCGTCCTCGACACCGGGTCCGCCACCGTGATCCCCTATGCAGCCGTCTACTACACAGCCAATGGAGACACCTGGACGTATACGAATCCCGAGCCCCTGACGTTCGTTCGCGTACCGATCGTCGTCGACCGCATCCGTGGAGATCGGGTCTTCTTGTCGGAGGGTCCGCCTTCCGGGATGGAGGTCGTGACCCAGGGCTCCGCGGAGCTCTACGGGACCGAGACAGGCGTGGAGGAGTGACCATGAAGGGATCGCCTCGACCATGATGCGCTGGATCGTGGCGTCGAGCATCAAGCTCCGCTTCGTCGTCGTGGCGATGGCGGCCGGCATGATGCTGTACGGGTTCACCCAGCTGCCCAACACGCCGCTCGACGTGTTCCCGGAGTTCGCGCCGCCGCAGGTGGAGATCCAGACGATCAGCCTGGGTCTTTCCTCGACGGACGTGGAATCGCTCGTCACCGTCCCGCTCGAGGAAGCGTTGAACGGTGTCCCCGGTCTCGAGACGATCCGGTCCAGGTCGGTGTCGGATCTATCGTCCATCCAGCTGCTGTTCAAGCCGGGGACCGACCTCCTCGAAGCTCGTCAGCTCGTCTCGGAGCGCGTTCGGATCGTCACGCCCAGCTTGCCGACGTGGGCCGCGCCCCCGGTGATGATGCCGCCCGTGTCGGCGACGCGTCGCGTGATGCACATCGGGTTGTCGTCCGATTCCGTGTCCCAGATCGAGATGTCGACCACCGCATACTGGAAGATCCGGGCCCGGCTGCTTCGTGTGCCCGGAGTCGCCAACGTCGCGATCTGGGGCGAGCAACTGCAGCAGCAGCACGTGCGAGTCATCCCGGAGCGACTCCGACGGCTCCACGTTTCCCTCGACGAGGTGATGCGGGCGACCGCCGATTCGCTGGATGCCGGCTTGCTGAAGTACTCGGACGGCGCTGTGATCGGCACCGGAGGTGCGCTGGAGACCCCCACCCAGCAGCTCGCCATCCGCCACATCCTGCCCATCCTCTCCCCCGAGGACCTGTCGAAGGTGGTCGTGGCGGAACGCGGGGGCAGGACGATCCTGCTGGGTGATGTCGCGAGGCTGCTGATCGACCATCAGCCTCTCGGTGGGGACGCGGTCGTCAACAACGGCCCCGGCCTCCTGCTCGTCGTTGAGAAGTTCCCGTGGGGGAACACACTCGAGGTCACCGCCGGGGTCGAGGCCGCACTCGACGAGATGCGACCGGGTCTTCCCGGGATCGAGATCGACTCGCAGATCTTCCGCGCCGGCGACTTCGTCGACGACGCGATCCACAACCTCTCCCACTCGCTCGTGGTCGGCGTCCTTCTCATGGTGTTGGTGTTGATCGTGTTCCTCTACGACTGGCGCAGCGCCCTGATCAGTGCCGTGACGATCCCGCTCTCACTGACGGCGGCGGGCCTCGTGTTGCACCTTCGCGGCGTCACGATCAACACGATGATCCTGGCGGGGTTCGTCATCGCCCTGGGGGCCGTCGTCGACGACGCGATCGTCGATTGCGAGAACATCGTGCGTCGTCTCCGCCTGCATCGAAAGTCGAGCGACGACCGGTCGATCGCGACGACGGCGAGGATCATCTTCGACGCCTCTCTGGAGGTCCGCGGCGCGGTCGTCTATGCGTCGATGATCGAGGGACTCGCGTTGTTGCCGATCTTCTTCCTGCAGAGCCTGATCGGCTCGTTCTTCCGACCGCTGGCCACGGGGTACGCGCTGGCCGTCGCGGTCTCCACGCTCGTCGCGCTGATCGTGACGCCGGCGACGGCGATGATCCTCCTGCGAAAGGCGCCCCTCGAGCGCCGGGAGTCCCCGCTCGTTGGATGGTTGCAGCGGGGATACGACCGGTTACTGGCGCCGATCATCCGCAGCCCGCGGCCCGCGTATGCAACGGTGGGCGCGATGATGGTGGCCGGCGCGGTCACGGTGCCGTTGCTGGGGCAGTCCCTCCTACCCACGTTCCAAGAGCGGGATTTCTTGATGCACTGGATCTCGGCGCCGGGAACGTCGGTGGGGGAGGAGCGGAGGATCGTCACCCAAGCGAGCCGCGAATTGCGGGCCATCCCGGGAGTCCGCAGCTTCGGCTCGCACATCGGGCAGGCGTTCCTGTCCGAGGAGATCGCCGGAGTCAACTTCGGCGAAAACTGGATCAGCCTCGATCCGTCGGCGCCGTTCGACGAGACCGTCGCCGCGATCGATGAGGTCGTCGAAGGATACCCGGGCCTCTTCCGCAATCGAGAGACCTACCTGAACGAGCGGATCGACGAGGTGCTCGCAGGATCGAGCGACGCGATCGTGGTGCGCATCTTCGGCGACGATCTCGAGGTGATCCGGACGAAGGCGAACGAGGTCGGCGAGATCCTCGGATCGATCGACGGCGTGGTGGATCAGCACGTCGAGCTCCAGGCCGACATCCCCCAGATCCAGATCGAGGTCGACCTCGAGAAGGCGGAGCGGTACGGGCTGAAGCCGGGGGATGTGCGAAGGGCGGCGGCGACCATGCTCGCGAGCGAGGAGGTCGGTGACATCTTCCGGGACGGGAAGGCCTACGACGTCCATGTGTTCAGCACGCCCGCCTCGCGCGACAGCGTGAACGACGTCAGCGAGATGCAGGTCGATACGCCGGACGGCGGGTTCGTGCAGCTCCAAGATGTGGCCGACGTCCGCTTGATCCCGATGCCGAACGCGATCCAGCGGGAGTCCTTCTCGAGGACGATCACCGTCGGCGCCAATGCCGAAGGCAGGGACCTCGGCTCGATCGTCCAGGAGCTGGAACGACGCCTCGAGTCGGTCGAGTTCCCCCTTGGCGTCCATGCCGAAGTGCTGGGTGAGTTCACGGAGCGGCAGGCGGCACAGTCGCGCCTCGCCCTGTTCGCGGCCGTCGCCGTCATCGGGATCTTCCTGATCCTCCTCGCATCGTTCGGGAGCTGGCGTCTGGCGACGCTCGCGTTCGTGACACTCCCGATGGCATTGGTCGGTGGGGTGCTTGCGGCCTACCTGATCGGCGGAGGGGTCATCTCGATCGGCTCGCTGGTCGGCTTCTTCACGGTCCTGGGGATCGTCGCTCGGAACGGGATCATGATGGTGAGCCACTACAAGCACCTCGAGGATCACGAGGGGATGGTCTTCGGTCCCGAGCTTGTCGCGCGCGGTTCCCGAGAACGGCTCGCGCCGATCCTGATGACGGCGCTGACGACGGGACTCGCACTCGTCCCGCTGGTGCTGTCGGGCAACCTTCCGGGGGAGGAGATCGAGTACCCGA
>CAWJFY010000004.1:0-365733 GCA_963842295.1 uncultured Actinomycetota bacterium
CCGAAAGGGGTGATGCTTGCGCCCTCGCGGCGCGCCTAGCGTCGTCGCAAGAGTTGTCCGGAAGCGTTGGCTCTCCGAGAGGGAGGGTGGTTCGATGGCGGCTGCCGCGAGCACCACGATAGGTGTCCGAGAGGACTGGTACTCGCTCGATACGGCCGATGTTGCGCGCGAGCTGGCGGTCGATCCCGAGCGAGGTCTGAGCGCCGACGAAGCTCGTTCGCGGCTCGAAACCACCGGTCCCAACCGACTCGCGGGTGCCAAGAAGGAGTCCGGGTTCCGCGCCTTCCTGCGCCAGTACCAGGATTTCATGCAGATCATCCTGTTGGCGGCCGCGGTGATCAACGCGCTCGTCACGGACGACATCGGGACGACGGTCCTGCTGGCGGGGCTCACGGTGTTCAACGCGGTGATCGGGCTGCGCCAAGAGTCGAAGGCGGAGGCGAGCGTCGAGGCGCTATCCAAGATGATGAAGACGATCGCGCGTGTTCGCCGTGGCGGCCAGGCGATCGAGATCGACGCCGAGGAGCTGGTCCCTGGCGACGTCGTGCTGGTGGAGGCCGGCAACCGCATCCCCGCCGACGGGAGGATCTGCGTCGCAGCGACGCTCGAGATCGAGGAGGCAGCGCTCACGGGCGAGAGCCTCCCCGTCGGGAAGGAGGTCGCGCCGGTCACGGGAGAGAACGTCCCGCTCGGTGACCGGATCTGCATGGCGTTCATGAACACGTCCGTCACGCGGGGGCGAGGTGAGTTCGTGGTCACCGATACCGGCATGGGGACCGAGATCGGCCACATCGCCGACATGCTCGCGAACACGGAGTCCGAGAAGACGCCGCTCCAGAAGCAGCTCGACAGCCTGTCCAAGATCATCGCGATCATCGCCGGTATCGCGCTCGCGCTCGTGATCGGGCTCGGGCTGCTGCGCGACGAGTCGTTCGACACGCTGTTCGTCACCGGCGTGACGCTCGCGGTCGCCGCGATCCCGACGGGCTTGCCCGCGGTGGTCACGGCCCTCCTGTCGCTCGGGACGCAGGAGATCGCGCGCCGGAACGCGATCGTGAAGCGGCTCCCGGCCGTCGAGACGCTGGGCTCCACGTCCGCGATCTGTTCGGACAAGACCGGGACCCTCACGCTCAACAAGATGACCGCCCGCGAGATGGCGATCCCGGGGCAGAACCGGTTCACGGTCACCGGCGAGGGCTATTCCACCCAGGGTGAGATCCAGCACGTCGGGGGATCACGGATCGACCTCGACCCCTATCTGCTCCCGATGATCCTGTGCGCCGACGCCGTCCTTGAGGGCGACGGGCTGATCGGGGACCCCACCGAAGGCGCCCTGATCGTGCTCGGCGCCAAGGGCGGGCTGGACGTGGACGAGACCCGCGCGACGTACCCGCGGATCGCCGAGGTCCCGTTCGACTCCGAGTACAAGTTCATGGCGACGTTCCACGAGATGACCGAACCGGGCCGGGGGCCAGTCATCCGCTGCTACGTGAAGGGCGCGCCCGACGTGCTCATCTCGCGCGGTGGCTCGTTCCGGAGCCCCGACGGGGCGCTCGTCCCGATCACCGACGACAATCGGCACCTGGCCCTCGAGGCGAACGACCGTATGGCGGAGGGCGGCGAGCGTGTGATGGTCGTCGCGCAGCGTGACTTCGACCCCGCCACGTTCGATCGAGACGGCGACCTGCTGAGCCTCGTCGACGACATCACGCTCCTCGCGATGGTTGGGATCGTCGACCCGCCCAGGCCGGAAGCGAGGGATGCGATCGCGCGGTGCAAGAGCGCAGGGATCCGCGTGCGGATGATCACGGGCGACCACGCCACGACCGCCGGGGCGATCGGCCGCGAGCTCGGGATCGAGGGGCGCGCGATCACCGGCGCCGAGTTCGCGGCGATGAGCGACGACCAGCTGCTCCGGGAGCTGCCCGACATCGGGGTGATCGCCCGGGTCGCTCCCGAGGACAAGGTCCGGCTCGTCCGGATGCTCCAGCGGATGGAGAACATCGTCGCGATGACCGGGGACGGCGTGAACGACGCCCCTGCGCTCAAGTCGGCCAACATCGGCGTCGCGATGGGGATCACAGGCACCGAGGTCTCGAAGGAAGCCGCGGTGATGATCCTCACCGACGACAACTTCGCCACGATCGTGGGTGCCGTCGAGTACGGGCGGGGCCTCTACGACAACCTGTTGAAGTACCTGCGGTTCCAGATGTCGACGCTCGTCGCCTACATCGCGATCTTCATCGGGGCCGGCATCTTCGCCATCGCGGGTGGCATCCCGCTGGATCCGCTCCAGATCCTGTGGCTCAACATGGTGATCGACATCCCGATCGCGATCGCGCTCGGTTTCGACGATCCCACCCCGGGCCTGATGGAACGTGCTCCGCGCCCGGTGGGAGCTCCCGTCCTCTCGGCGTCGAATTGGGTGCGGCTGTGCGTGCAGGGGTTCGTGATGACGGTGGGCACGTTGCTCGCGTACCAGATCGGCGAGTCCAACTACGACGCGGCGGTCGCCTCCACGATGCTCCTGACCACTTTGTCACTGTTCCACCTCGCAGCCGGTTTCCTCGCCCGGGAGCAGATGCACACGATCTTCGATCGGAGGCTGGTGCCGGGAGCCACGCAGCTCCGCCGGTACGCGTTGTCCCTGGCGGCGATCATCCTCGTGACGAAGATCGGATTCCTGCAACGCATCTTCTCGATGGTCGACCTGAGCCTCGAGCAGTGGTGGATCTGCCTCGGGCTGGCATCGAGCCTGGTGGTGGTCGAGGAGCTGATCAAGGTCTTCATCCGCCGTCGCTCCCGGGCGGGCGTGCCTGCAGGCGTCGACCGGGTGCCGGCCGTGGCGTAAGGAAGGGGAACGGACATGGGATACAACCTTCGCAATCGCAGCTACGTGAAGGAGCTCGATTTCACACCCGACGAGCTGAAGTTCCTGCTGAAGCTCTCCGCCGAGCTGAAGGCGGCGAAGTACGGCGGGTACGAGCAGCCGAGGCTGGTCGGCAAGAACATCGCCCTGATCTTCGAGAAGACCTCAACGCGGACCAGGACTGCGTTCGAGGTGGCCGCTCATGATCAGGGCGCCCAGGTCACCTACCTCGAACCGACCGGCTCCCAGATCGGGCACAAGGAATCGATGAAGGACACGGCCCGCGTGTTGGGTCGCACGTTCGACGGGATCGAATATCGCGGGTTCGCGCAAGAGACGGTCGAGATCCTGGCGGAGTACGCGGGCGTCCCCGTGTGGAACGGCCTGACGAACGAGTTCCATCCCACGCAGACCCTGGCCGACGTGCTCACGATGACCGAGCACAGCGACAAGCACCTCGGCGAGATCGCGTACTGCTACCTGGGCGACGCGCGGAACAACATGGGGAACTCCCTGATGGTCGCCGGGTGCAAGTTCGGGATGGACGTCCGGCTCTGCGCGCCGGAGCACCTTTGGCCCGAGGAGGAGCTGGTCAAGACTGCCCGCGGGATCGCGGAGGAGACCGGCGCTCGGCTCACGCTCACGGCAGACGTCGACGAGGGCGTGAAGGACGCGGACTACCTGTACACAGATGTGTGGGTCTCGATGGGCGAGGACCCGGGCGTGTGGGAGGAGCGGATCAAGCTCTTGAAGCCCTACCAGATCAACGGCGACGTGCTGAAGAAGACCGGGAACCCCGGGGTCAAGTTCCTGCACTGTCTCCCCGCGTTCCACAATCGGGAGACGAAGGTGGGGCAGGAGATCTTCGAGAAGTACGGACTCGAGGGCATGGAGGTGACCGACGAGGTGTTCGAGTCGGAGCACTCGATCGTCTTCGACCAGGCCGAGAACAGGATGCACACGATCAAGGCCGTGATGGTGGCCACGCTGGGGAGCTGAGCTTTGCGGGTCGTGGTGGCGCTGGGAGGGAACGCCCTCCTGAAGCGGGGGGAACCGATGACGGCCGACGTCCAGCGGGCGAACGTCCGCACGGCGGCCCCACCGCTCGCCGCTGTCGCGAAGGAGCACCAGCTCGTCCTGTCCCACGGCAACGGTCCCCAGGTCGGACTCCTCGCGCTCCAGGCGGCCTCGTACGAGGAGGTCGAGGCCTACCCTCTCGACGTCCTCGGCGCGCAGACCGAGGGGATGATCGGCTACATGCTCGAGCAGGAGCTCGGCAACCTGTTGCCGGCCGAGGTTCCGTTCGCGACGATCCTGACGATGGTCGAGGTCGACCCCGACGATCCGGCGTTCGGCGATCCCACGAAGTTCGTCGGGCCGGTCTACGAGAAGGCCGAGACGGACGAGCTCGCCGACCAGAAGGGCTGGGTCTTCAAGCAGGACGGTGAGAAGTGGCGCCGGGTCGTGCCGTCTCCCGAGCCCAAGCGCATCTTCGAGATCCGACCGATCCGCTGGCTGCTGGAGAAGAACGCCGTGGTGATCTGCGCCGGCGGCGGCGGGGTCCCAACGATGTTCTCGAAGGAGGCCGAACGGACCCTGATCGGTGTCGAGGCCGTGATCGACAAGGACCTCGCGAGCGAGCTCCTCGCTCGCGAAGTCGACGCCGAACTCTTCGTGATGGCCACCGACGTGGACGGTGTCTACGCCGACTGGGGAACGCCGGATCAGCGGCGCTTGGACGAGGTCACGGTCGACGAGCTCCGGGCGGGCGAGTTCGCTGCCGGATCGATGGGTCCCAAGGTCGGGGCGGCGATCCGGTTCGTTGAGCGGACCGGGAAGCGGGCCGCGATCGGTGGCCTGGCGGATATCGAGACGATCGTGGAGGGGTCCGGCGGCACCCAGGTGGTGCCCGGGTGATCCACGCACAGGGAACGGAGGCGTCGACATGACGGAGTTCGGTGTCCACTCCGAGGTGGGCAAGCTGCACAAGGTGATGGTCCATCGTCCGGAGCTCAGCCTCCAGCGGCTGACCCCGACCAACCACGACGAGCTGCTGTTCGACGACGTGCTGTGGGTCGAACGAGCGCAGTACGAGCACGACCAGTTCGTCGAGAAGATGCGCGGGCGAGGGGTGGAGGTCTTCCTGTTCCGGGATCTGCTGGCCGAGGCGCTGGCCGCGAGCGAGGAGGCCCGGAAGCGACTGATCGAGGTCGCGGTCACCGAGTACACGGTGGGCTTGTCGCTGGTGGACGAGGTCCGGAGCACCCTCGGGAACATGAAGCCCGACGAGCTCGCCAAGCACCTGATCGGCGGCCTCACCGTGGCAGAGGCGGGCGTCGACCTCGGGAAGTTCCGAGAGTTCTCGTTGCCGGCGGCGGCGCTCGACGACACGAGCGCCTTCATCCTGCCACCGCTCCCGAACACGTTGTTCACGCGCGACTCGTCGTGCTGGATCTACGGCGGCGTCTCGATCAACCCGATGTACTGGCCGGCGCGTCGCCTCGAGGCCTACAACGTCGCGGCGATCTATCGCTACCACCCGATGTTCCAGGACGATGACTTCGAGTACTGGTACCCGCCGCTCGGGGACGACGGTCGGTTCCAGGCGGCGGATTTCGGTCGAGCCTCGATGGAGGGCGGGGACGTGCAGCCGATCGGGAACGGCACGGTGCTGATCGGTCTCTCCGAGCGGACCCAGGCCCGGATGATCGAGCAGATCGCGAGGGCACTGTTCGCGAAGGGCGCGGCCGAGCGCGTGATCGCGGCCGTGATGACCAAGGACCGGGCGCACATGCACCTGGACACCGTGTTCACCCTGCTCGACCGGGACAAGGTCACGGCGTACCCGAAGGTGATCGACCAGGTCCGGGCGATCAGCCTCCGCCCGGGATCGTCGGAGGGCACGTTCCATGTGACGGAAGAAGAGGGCTTCATCTCTGCGGTCGCCGATGCCCTCGGCGTCTCCGACCTCACGGTGGTCGAGACAGGAGGCAACGAGTACCAGCAGGAGCGGGAGCAGTGGGACGACGGCAACAACGTCGTCGCGCTGGAGCCCGGCGTCGTCGTCGCGTACGAGCGGAACACGTACACGATCTCGAAGATGCGGGAGGCCGGGGTCGAGGTGATCACGATCGAGGGCTTCGAGCTCGGTAAGGGTCGCGGCGGCGGACACTGCATGACGTGTCCGCTGGTCCGCGACCCGATCTAAGGGGGTCGGATGAGCGGGATCAGGTGGGTCGTCGTCGTGCTCATCGTGCTGGTACTCGTCGGGCTACTCGCGTTCGCTCGCGGCCGCGAGCATCATCATGGCGACGAAGAGGGCGCACTCGGCGCACGCGTCGCCGCGGCCCGGGTCGAGGTGTAGAGGTCCCATGGCTGGCAGAGGGGACGATGCGGTACCCACCAGTGATGCGGGCGGATCCGCCCCGGCGACCGAGAAGAAGCGACGCTTCACGCTCCCGTCCGCGTACACGATCCTCTTCTTCCTGATCGTCCTCGCCGCGCTCGCCACGTTGTTCGTCCCGGCCGGCACATACGAGCTGAACGAGGACGGGGAGCCGGTCCCTGGCACGTACCACGAGGTGGAATCGCACCCCGCGAGGATCGTCGTGGACTCGCTCACGGCGCCGATCAACGGGCTCTACGGGATCGAGAACAAGAAGGGGAACATCAACTACTACAACTCCGGCACGCTGTTCGGTGCGATCGACGTCGCGCTGTTCATCATCGTGATCGGTGGGTTCCTCGGCGTGACGATGCGTACCGGCGCGATCCAGGCGGGGATCGGGCGGCTCGTCCAACGGCTCCGAGGCAAGGAGCGATGGATGATCCCGCTCCTGATGGCTGTCTTCGCCCTCGGCGGCACGACGTACGGGATGGCGGAGGAGAGCTTGGCGTTCTACTCCCTCGTGATCACCGTGATGATCGCCGCTGGGTACGACTCGGTCACCGGCGCCGCGATCGTGCTCCTGGGCTGCGGGATCGGGACGCTGGGCTCCACGATCAACCCGTTCGCGACCGGGATCGCTTCCGGGTTCGCGGGTGTCCCGTTGAGCGACGGTCTCGCGGGTCGGTTGGTGATCCTTCTGGTGGGGCTCGCGATCGGGATCTTCTTCGTGATGCGCTACGCCGACCGTGTGAAAGCCGACCCGGCGCGTTCACTCGTCGTCGACATGAAGGCCGAGAACGAGGCGCACTTCAAGGCCGACGAACAGGCCGGTGAGATCGGCCCGCTCACCGGGCAGCACAAGCTGATCCTCGCCTTCTTCGGTCTCGCGTTCGGGGTGATGATGTACGGCGTGATCCCGTGGGAGGACCTCGGGATCGGGCTCCCGACACTGTGGTGGTGGTTCCCGGAGATGACGGCGTCCTTCCTGCTGTTCTCCGTGGCGATCGGTCTGATCGGGAGGATGAAGGAGGGCGACCTGACCTCGACGTTCGTCTCGGGGGCCGGCGAGCTGCTGGGCGTGGCGCTGATCATCGGGATCGCGCGCGGGATCACGGTGATCATGAACAACGGGGAGATCACCGACACAGTCCTGCACTGGGCCGAGGTCGCGCTAGGCGACGTCGGGGTCGCGGTGTTCGCGATCGTGATGTTCCTGGTGTTCCTCCCGCTCTCGTTCCTGATCCCGTCGTCGTCGGGGCTGGCGACGGTCGCGATGCCGATCATGGCGCCGCTCGCTGTCTTCGTGGGCGTGTCCGAAGCCCTCGTGGTCACCTCGTACCAGAGCGCGAGCGGGCTGATGAACCTGTTCATCCCGACGTCGGCGGTCGTGATGGGCGGGCTTGCGATCGCCCGGGTCCCGTACGGGCGATACCTCCGCTGGGTGTGGCCGCTGCTGCTTGCCCTCGCGGTGGTCACGGTGATCGTGCTCGCCGTCGGGGCGGCCCTGGCGTGAGCCCGGGGAGACGATGACGCCGACACAGGCGCGTCCCAACGAGAGGTCGCCGGCCGAAGGCCCCGACGTGGAGGAGGAGCGATGAGTACGTCGCCCGGATCGATGACCGTTCGACAGGCCGCTTTCATCGGCGTGGGCGCGATGGTGGGAGCCGGGATCTTCGCGCTGCTCGGGACGGCAGGCGCCGTAGCCGGAGCCGCGGTCTGGCTTTCCTTCGTGATCGCGGGCGCGATCGCGGGCCTGCAGGGGTACTCGTTCGGGAAGTTCGGCGCGCGGTTCCCATCGGCCGGAGGCCTGCTCGAGTACGTGGCTCGGGGGTTCGGGGAGGGTCACCTGACCGGCGCGACCTGCTGGCTGACCTACGCGGCCAACATCGTTATCACCGCGATGGTGGCCGTCTCGTTCGGGAGCTACGGGGCGTCGCTGTTCATCGGCGACGACGCGGCCGCCGTGTGGATCAAGGTCTTCTCCGCAGTGATCCTGCTCGCGATGCTGTGGGTGAACGTCGCTGGCTCGCAGACCGTGGCGAAGGTCCAGACCGTGACCGTGACGATCGTCGTAGGCATCCTGCTCGCGTTCGCCGTGGTCACGATCGTGAACATGGATCCCTCGCTGCTGGACCCGTCCGCGTATCCACCCGCGCGCGACATCGTCTCCAGCGTGGCCCTGACGTTCTTCGCGTTCCTGGGGTTCGGCGTGATCACGTTCACCGCGAAGGATCTCGCGGACCCGTCCCGTCAGCTCCCGCGCGCGATGTACCTCGCGCTGGCGATCGCGACCCTGACCTACGTCGCGGTGGCCCTCGGTGTGTTCGGGACGCTGACGGTGGACGAGGTGATCGCGTCGGGCGGAACGGCGATCGCGGTGGCCGCCGAGCCGACCCTCGGTCGGCTCGGCTACTGGTTGATGAGCGTGACGGGGCTGTTCGCCACCGCCGGCGCGACGAACGCGGGGATCTACCCGGCCGGTGGTTTGTCGATCCAGCTCGCGTCCACCGGGCAGTTCCCTCCCGCGATGGGTCGCTCGATCGGTCGCGCCCCGGTCGGGATGCTGGTCATGGTCGGGGCGACCATCGTGCTCGCGATCGGGTTCAACCTCGACGCGATCGCGTCGATCGGGAGCGCCATCGCATTGCTGATCTTCTCGTTGGTCACGATCGCCCACCTCCGGATCCGTCGCGAGACGGGTGCCAACCCCTTCGTCCTGATCGTGGCGCTCGCGTCCACGACGATCACGCTCGTCGTCTTCGCGACGACGACGTTGGTGGAGGAGCCGGCAGCCACCGCCGCGTTGCTCGTGATCATCGCGCTCTCGGTCGGCCTCGACCTCTGGTGGAAGTGGGCGAGGGGACGGCGCCCCGCTGTGAGCAGTGCCGGCTGACCCCGACGCCAGTTCAGCCCAGGCCCATCCCT
Source organism: uncultured Actinomycetota bacterium (assembly GCA_963842295.1). GTDB lineage: Bacteria > Actinomycetota > UBA4738 > UBA4738 > HRBIN12 > JAJNBA01. Next base: position 9,183 of record CAWJFY010000004.1, read on the forward strand.
TCAGCCGAGCCCGAGGGTTCTGGATCCGGAAGCCGCGACATGCGGAACGAGTTGATCAACCCGATCAGCGCCGCGAGGAGGGGGATCATCAGCGCCACCTGGAGAGCGAAGGGTCGCGCCTCGGTGTTGATGCGGATGATCTCGTCCTGGATCACCTCAGGCTGGCCGGCCAGGACCTCCTCCAGCTGCGCGTTGCTCATCAGCTCGGCGTCGTCCTCCAGGGCCGTGGCGACCTGCTGCTGCTCGGCCGGCGCGAGCACGGTGCTCGACTCCGCCAGGTCGGTGAACCTGAGTGAGAGTGTCGCGAGCATCATCGCGCCTGCGAACGCGAGCCCGAACGAGAGTCCGAACGAGCCCGCGGCCGAGTTGACGCCCGCGGCCTCGCTCACGCGCTCCTCCGAGATCGGGGACAGCGTGTAGTTGTTGAGCTGCGACACCAAGAGCCCCAGGCCGCACCCCGCGATGACCAGCGGGATCAGGAGAGCCCAGCCCGAGTCGGCGCGCGGCACGACCGGGAGCAACGCGGCGACCCCCACCGTGAGGAGGAAGAACCCCGCTCGGATGATGCTGCTCGGGCGCCTGGCTCCCGCTCGTTTGCCGGCCAGCAGCGCGACGGCGAACATGCTCAACGAGAGTGGCGCGATCGAGAGCCCCGAGCCCATCGCGCTGTACTCAAGCACCATCTGGAGGAAGATCGGGAGGGCGATCATCAATCCACCCAGCGAGATCTGCTGCACCATCTGCCCGGAGATCCCCAGCCGGAAGATCTTGGAGGCGAACAGTCCCGCGTCGATCAGGGCCGGCTTCCCTTCTCGTTTGCGTCGCGCGAGCCACCAGATCAGCAGCGACATCGCGACCGCGCCGACCACGAGGAGCGCGCCCACCGCCTCGCCGCCCTCCTGCCACACGAGGATGCTGAGCACGATGCCGCCCATCGCGAAGACCGAGAAGATCGCGCCGACCACGTCGACGCGGCGATCCCCGGTGTACGGTGCGTCGCGGACGAGTCTGATCTGGGACAACACGACCGCGATGATCAGGACCTCGAGGGCGAACCCCACGCGCCACGACAGGTACGTGGTGATGAAGCCCCCGATCAGCGGTCCGACGGCGGCGGCGATCGCGGCAGATGCCCCGACCAGCGCGTACGCCCTCCGCTGCGCCGCCCCTTCGAAGTTGCCGTGGATCAGCGACTGCATCGACGGGAGCAGCAGCGAGGCCCCGATCCCCCCGATCACGGCCCAGAAGATGACGACCGCCGTCAGGCCCTGGGCGAGCGTCATCGCCAGGGCGCCGATCGCGTAACCGAGCAGCCCGAGCACGTACGCCTTTTTGCGCCCGATCAGGTCGCCGACCTTGCTGCCGATCAGGATGAACGCGGCGGACACCAGCGCCTCCAGCGCGATCGTCGACTGAACCCCGCTGACCGTCGTGTCCAGATCACGGACGACGGCGGAGATCGAGACATTCATCAGCGACGTGTCGACGACGAGCACGAACATCGCCATCGCCAAGAGGAGGGCGAGGCGCTGACTGCCGCCTCCCGTGTCCACGTGCGAAGCGGAGCTCGCTCCTTCGGCCATCGCGGGACCATGATGGTGGTGTGGCCCCACCGCTGCAACCACCGAGCGGCCCGGGCTTCGCGTGTCCCCGGAGGTATCCCGTACGCCGACGTCGAGCGGCACCTGGCGGCGGCGAGGGCCCGCGACTGACAGGCCTTGCATCGTGACCCCTCGAAGAGGTCCAGTTCGTCAGGCTGAGAGGCCGGCGATCGCGTCGCCGATCAGCTTGGCTGCGAACACGAGGAACAGGACGGCCATGATCGCTGCGTTGTTGTGCGACATCCAGGTCTTCGTGTGGTCGAGCATCTCGCGTGAACGCTCGCCGAGCGCGAGCGACAAGACGACGGGGGTCCCCACCCCGAGGGATGCGATCACGACGAAGATCAGCAGCACGATCGCCTCCTCGCCACTCGGGATGCCGGTGGCGGCGATCGCCGTGGCTCCCGCGACGGTCAGGAGCAGGTTCTTCGGGTTGGCCGCCGACAGGAGGATCCCGACACCAGCGGCTTTCGCTGGTGTGAATCGATCCAGGGCCTGCATCCACCGCGGTGTGGGTGCTTCCTCGTCTCCACGCGGACGGGATCGCCACTGTTTGATCGCTCCGGTGAGGAGCAACGCACCCAGAACGAGCTCGAGCCAGCTCACCCAGGTGGCGGGCTCACCGCCCTCCGTCGCGTCGGCCCCACCTGCGACGAGCAGGACGATCGTTCCCACGAGCCCGACACCCACGAGCCATCCGAGCAGGAACGCCACGCCGTTCGTCCGACCGCGGGCGGTGACCAGCATCAGGACGACCGCCACGATCGGCATTGGGCTGATCGCGACGCCGACCGCCGCCGGCAGCATCTGCCCGATCGCTTCTCCCATCACGCCTCCTTCAGGTTCAGATCTGGCGCCTCACACATTCTTGAGGAAGGCGTCCACCGCAGCCGCGATAGTGGGATGCACACGCCCTCGCTCCACGGCGCTGTCCCATCGCTCCGACCGACGGGCGAGTCCCAGCACGCGCTCCGTCAGGGCCGCCATCCACAGCTCTACTCCGGAGGTCTCGAGGCGGTCGATTCGCTCGGCGAGCACTGAAGCCGCAGTCGTGTCCGCGTCCGAGATAGCCGAACAATCGAGCAGCAAGACCCGAGGCCGCGGATCTGCGTCGTGCACATGAAGCGCGAGCCGGTCGATGACCCGCTGCGCGTTCCCGAAGTACAACGGAGACTCGATCCGCAAGATCAACAAGCCCGGTATCCGTTCGTCGTTCGGGTGATCGGCTTCGTTGCGGAACACATCGGTGCCCGGCTGTCTCGAGAGGACGACGATAGAAGGATGGTTCAGGTCCCAGAGCAGGGTGAGGAGCGAGACCACGACCCCGACGAGGATCCCCTGGAGCGTGCCCAAGACGAGGACGGCGGCGAGCGTCACGAGAGCGAACACCCAATCCTCAACTCGAAGGCGACGGACCGCCCGGGCCTCGTCCCTGGACAGGAGGCCGGCCGCCGCGACCAGCACGATCCCTCCGAGAGCCGCCTCGGGGATGTACCGGATCAGCGGCGCGAGCGCGATCAGAACGAGCGCCACCACTCCGGCGGTCGCAAGCTCCGCCAATTGGGTGCGAGCGCCGGCTCCGTCGTTGACCGCGGTCTGCGAAAGCCCTCCTCCTGCGGGGAAGGCGCCGAAGAACCCGCCACCCACATTGGCTGCTCCGAGGGCGATCAACTCACGGTCGGGATCGACCGGCGGGTCGTCGCCCCGCCGGAACGCTCGCGCGGACGCGATCGACTCGACGAACGCGATCAGCGCGACGCCGGCGGCCGCCGGCAGGAGCGGTCCTGCGAGGTCCAGCGTCGGCAACTCTGGCGCCGGCAACCCAGCCGGGACCGGCGCGACGGTCGCGACGCCGCGTGCCGCGAGGTTCGTGAGTCCGATCAGCAGCGTGGCGCCGACGAGGACGAGGAGCGGGCCGGGAAGCGCAGGCGCGACTCGTCGGATCACGATGAGCGCGACGACCACACCGGTCGCCAACGCGAGGGTCGGGACACTGATGTCACCGAGTTGCTGCAAGGCCGAGAACACCTTCGGGAAGAACGTGTCGCCCTGGACGTCCACGCCGAGCACCTTGCCGAGCTGGCTGGCTGCGATCGAGAGCCCCATCCCGATCTTGAACCCAACCAGCACCGGACGGGAGATGAAGTCGGAGACGAAACCGAGTCGGAGCACGCCGGCCACGACGAGGAGCCCCCCGACCTCGAGAGCGAGCAGACTCGCGACCAAGCCCGGATCGCTGCCCTTCGGAGCCGATGCGATCGCCGTGGCGGTGAGCAGAGAGATCGTCGAGGTGGTGCTCACGCTCAGGGGGCGGGACGTCCCCAGGAGCGCGTAGAGCGCCATCGGCACGAGCGCGCAGTAGAGGCCGGCTTGGACCGGAAGCCCGGCGACCCCCGCGTAGGCCATGGCCTGGGGGATCACGACCGCGGCCGTCGCCGCCCCCGCGAGCAGGTCGGGGCGAAGCCAGGCGGGGCGATAGCCACGGAGCCAGCCGGCGATCGGCACGGGCGGAGGCTAGCGCACCCCACACGACAGGGATTCATCCGAACCGGATGAGGTCATCGCGACGCAACGCTGCTTGCATCAAGCGCGGCTAGCCTCTCGAGGAGGTGGCTTCGCTGACGGCCGCAGTAGAAGGGGAGGGGACGAAGGATGACGAAGCCGTTCAAGGGGACGATCAACGTCGATGATCGGGACTCGACCCCGGACTGGGAGCCCTATCTTCAGCCGGTGGCACCCGAGGGCGCGCCCAGCGTCCTGTACATCGTGTTGGACGATGTGGGCTTCTCGGCGATGGAGCCGTGGGGCGGGCTGATCGAGACCCCGAACATCAAGGAGCTGGCAGCGTCCGGGCTCACGTACACGAACTGGCACACGACGGCGTTGTGCTCGCCGACGCGATCCTCCTTGCTCACCGGTCGGAACCACACCACCAACGGCATGGCTTGCATCGCGGAAGCCACCAGTGGGTTCCCGAATTCGAACGGCCACATCCCTTTCGAGTGCGCCACGATCGGTGAGGTGCTCGGCGAGCGCGGCTGGAACACCTACATGCTCGGCAAGTGGCATCTCGTCGCGGCCGACGAGATGAACTTGGCCTCGACCAAGCGCAACTGGCCGATCGGACGAGGCTTCGAGCGTTACTACGGGTTCCTCGGCGGCGAGACGAACCAGTGGTATCCGGATTTGATCTACGACAATCACCCAGTCGAGCAGCCGTCGTGGCCCGAAGATGGCTATCACCTCACCACCGATCTCACCGACAAGGCGATCGAGTTCATCAAGGACACGAAGGCGATCACCCCGGATAAGCCCTTCTTCATGTACTTCTGTCCCGGCGCCTGTCACGCTCCGCATCACGCCCCCAAGGAGTGGATCGAGAAGTATGAGGGCAAGTTCGACATGGGCTACGAGAAGTACCGCGAGCTCGTGTTCGAGCGGCAGAAGCAACTAGGGATCTTTCCCCCCGATGCCGAGCTCACACCTCTGAACCCGTACGCGGAAGAGACGAGCGTTGACGGGAAGCCGTGGAATCCCGTCGACGTCGTCCGACCTTGGGACGCGCTCTCCGACGACGAGAAGCGCCTCTTCTCGCGCATGGCGGAGGTCTACGCGGGGTTCCTCAGTCACGCGGATCACGAGATCGGTCGGTTGCTCGACTTCCTCGAGCAGTCCGGTCAACTGGAGAACACGATCGTCGTACTCGTCTCCGACAACGGGGCCAGTGGCGAGGGCGGACCGAACGGTTCAGTCAACGAGAACAAGTTCTTCAATGGGATCCCCGACAGGATCGAAGACAACATGAAGTACCTCGACGATCTCGGGTCGCCGGCCACGTACAACCACTATCCGGTCGGATGGGCCTGGGCGTTCAACACGCCGTTCAAGATGTGGAAGCGCTACAACTTCGAGGGCGGCGTCGCCGACCCCATGGTCGTTTCGTGGCGCAAGGGCATCAATGCCAAAGGCGAGCTCCGGCACCAATTCCTGCATGCCACGGACATCGTGCCGACCATGTACGACCTGCTCGGGATCGAGATGCCCGAGGTCGTCAAGGGCTACCCGCAGATCCCTCTCGAGGGCGTGAGCTTCCGGTCCACGTTCGAGAGCGACGACGTCCCGACACCGAAAGGGTCCGGCTTCTTCTCGATGCTCGGTTCGCGGGCGGTCTGGCACAAGGGATGGAAGGCGGTGAGCGTCCACCCGACGATCAGCGGTTGGGGTCACTTCGACAGGGATCGCTGGGAGCTCTACAACACCGAGGAGGATCCGACCGAGAGCCGGGACCTCGCGGCGCAGGAACCGGTGAAGCTCCAGGAGATGATCAACCATTGGTTCCACTTGGCGGGCATGTACAACGGCCTCCCGCTCCTGGATAAGACGGCTGTGGAAGTCCTCGCCGATCCCGATCGGCCGCAGGTTGCGCCTCCGAGGGACCATTACATCTACTACCCGGGAGTGGCGGAGGTGCCGGAGTCCGCGGCCGTCAATGTCCGCAACCGTAGTTACAGCATCGCCGCAGAGGTCAACGTGGAGTCCCCGGACGCCCAAGGGGTGTTGTTCTCGCACGGTGCGCGCTTCGGTGGTCACTCCCTGTACGTGAAGGACGGGAAGCTGAAGTACGTGTACAACTTCGTCGGGGACAACGAGCAGATGATCGAGTCGACCAAAGAGATCCCGACCGGCAAGGTGATCCTGTCCGCGGCGTTCGAACGCGAAGGCGACGCCATGCCGACGACGGGAACGCTCTCGCTCTTCATCGGCGACGAGAAGGTTGGCGAGGGCAGGATCATGACGCAGCCCGGGAACTTCTCGCTGGTCGGGGAGGGCCTCAACGTGGGCAAGGACCCGGGGGAGGCGGTGACCGAGGACTACTCGGGAGAGAGGCCGTTCGCGTTCTCCGGGGGGACGATCGAGGAGGTTATCGTCGACGTGTCCGGAGCCCCGTTCGTCGACCTCGAACGGGAGGCCGTGGCGATCTTCGCCCGTGAATAGACTCGCATGTCGCGAGGAGTGCACGGAGGATTTCGACGATGAGCGGTAGCACGAGCGACGCGACCACGGATGCCGGCAACGAGCGGCGATCTGATGCGTTACCCGCGAAGGACATGAGGTGGATCCCCGGTGGCATGTTCCGGATGGGGTCCGAGCACTTCTACCCGGAGGAGCGTCCGGTGCACGAGGTCGGTGTCGACGGATTCTGGATCGATGAGCACACCGTGACGGTCGCCGAGTTCCGGCGGTTCGTGAAGGCAACGGGATACGCGACGCTCGCAGAGCGACCGCTCGACGCCCAGCAGTATCCGGATGCCGACCCCGCGTTGCTGATACCGGGCGCGCTGGTATTCCGGAAGGCGACGGCACCGGTCGATCTGCGCGACTACCGCAACTGGTGGGAGTACGTGCCGGGTGCCACGTGGATGCACCCGGAAGGTCCGGGCAGCACCCTGCATGGGCGCGATCGGCATCCGGTGAGCCAGGTCGCCTACGAGGACGCCGAGGCGTACGCCACGTGGGTCGGCAAGGACCTGCCGACCGAAGCCGAATGGGAGTTCGCGGCGCGCGGCGGGCTCGAGGGGAAGACGTTCGTGTGGGGGGACGAGTTCGCTCCCAAGGACAAGATGATGGCCAACACGTGGCAGGGGGAGTTCCCCTGGCAGAACCTCCTCCTCGACAGGTACGAGGGAACGTCGCCGGTCGGGACGTTCCCGCCGAACGGCTACGGCCTCTACGACATGGCCGGCAACGTCTGGGAATGGACCAGCGACTTCTACTCCACGCACCCGGACGAGGTGGAGTCCCCATGTTGCGCGCCGCGGAACCCGAGGGTGACGTCGCCCGACGGGAGCCATATGTCCGACGAGGCGGGCGCGAGCATCCCGCGCCGGGTGACCAAGGGTGGATCGCACCTGTGCGCTCCGAACTACTGCCTGCGCTACCGGCCGGCAGCGCGCCAGGGGGAAGCCGTGGACACCTCCACGGGTCACATCGGCTTCCGCTGCGTGATCCGGGTGCCCGCGGAGTCTTAGGTCAGACCTGCCCGCACGGAGTCCACGAGCATCGCGGCCAGCACGAGCACTCCCGTGCCGACGGCCGCTGTGAGCGCGGCTCGGCGTGGGCTCCATCGCTGGATCGAGACCGGCTCGCGAGCGGGCGCCAGCTCTTTGAACCGGTCGATCAGTGGACGCCCGTCGGCCTTCAGCTTCTCCGACAGCTCCGTCGGGATCGCGAGCCCCACCGCGCTTGCGAATCCCTCGGCGATCTCGTCGGGAGTGAAGACCGACGTCGCTCGCACGTACACCCGGTCCGCATCGGTGCGCAACGCGAGGCAGAGCATCATGTTCGCCAGATCGACGGCCTGGCGCCACGGCGACGGCCGCACCTCCAGAGCCGAGACATCCACGAGCTGCAGGTGACCCCCGACCACCAGGAGGTTCGCGGGCTTCAGATCCCGGTGGGCGAACCCCGCGTGCCAGAGACGCCGAACGAGTTCGAGGCCCCCGTCGATCACTGTGTCATCCACGTCGGAGTCGCTGAGGTTCCGGCCTCCCTCGAAGAACTGCGTGACGAGCATGTACTCGCGGTTCGGGGTCAGCTCGACGACTCCGTAGGTTCGCGCGACGCCGACCCCCGCGTCGCGGAGCGAACGAAGCGCGTAGTCCTCGTAGGTCACCAGGCGCCGCACCGAGCCCATCGGCGTCTCGTCCTCCAGCTGGCCGTACAGGACCTCCCGGACCACGCGATACCAGCGGTCGGCGCGCGCGTGGCTGGTCGAATACACCTTGGCGAACACCCGCGTACCGTCGTCCAGGGTCATCCGTAGCGGTGAGGAGCCGCCGGAGCCCTCGAGGCCGAACGGTTCGACGTTCGTCACGGTCAACCCAAGCTGGTCTCGCATCGCCCGAACGATCGCCTCCCCGCGCTCGCCGCCGAGGTCGAGATGAGCGGCGTTCCCCCCACGCTGCAGCGTCACTGGGAACACGTCCTCCGGCACGAACGCCCGGAACGCCGCCCCGGCGAGGACGGTGGCGAACAACCACGAGAAGGCCATGGGGATGAAGTAGTCGGTCGCCAGGATCAGCTCGGCAAACACGACCAGGAGGAGCGCCCCATGGACGATCCACGACGCCGTTCGCCGAGCGGCTCCTCGTGGGACGAGCACGAGCGAGATACCGACCAACGTGATCGCGAGTGCCGCGATCGACAGGGACGGGAACGCGTACGTTCCTGCTTCGGCGAGCACGGTCACGTCAGGGGACTCCAGCGCCACGTGGAGCGCCCGGGCCACAACCCAGTCCGTGACCACGAAAGTCGCGAGGAACACCACGAGGTGCCGGAAGCGCCCGAGGACCGCGAGCGCGAGGACCGTTCCCCATCGCAAGACCATGATCAACGGGACGGCGATGAGGAGGTCCACGACCTTCGCGACGTCGACGAGCGTCGGCGTTCGCAGATCGGCCGCGGCGTCGGTGACCGCTCGATCGAGGCCGGTCACGGCATCCGTCGCCTCGCCGATCGTCAGGATGACCCCAAGGAGCACGACGCCGAGCAGGCCCCATGCCCACCGCTGCCAGCCGATCCCGCGCACGAGCGGCGGCGGCTCACCGGAAGGGCGACGGCGGCGACGTGTCTCTTCGGCCACCCCCGAGAGCATGCCGTCCTCAGCCATCACGGGCACGGTACCCCTGAGCCGGCACGAGCGCGGAGATCATCATGCCGAGCCCCGCACCGCCGACCACATCGTGAGGAAGGTGGGCACCGACGTACATCCGCCCGGATCCGGTGATCCCGGCGACCGCGAGCAACAGCGGTCGAGCCCAACGCGGCACCGCTTCGCTACCGACGCAGACCAAGGTGGTTGCGACCGCCATGTGCCCCGAGGCCCAACCCAGGTCGCCCGTGATCCCTTCGCGAACCCGCACGTCGTCGAGCACGGCATTGGGTCGGGCCCTTCCGGCGAGCGGCTTCACCGCCTTCGCGCCGAGCCAGGCGGCGGTCCCTGAGGCGAGGAGCGAGGCCGCCAGACGACGGCGACCCGCCAGGACCGCGACGGCAGAGACGGCCGGGACCGCCGCGAACGTCCCGGCCTGCATGATGGCGCGGACGGGGATGCGAAGCTGATCGCTGGCCCCGTTCACGCCACGGAATATCCGCTCTTCGTACGCGGGGAGCCGTCCACCCTTCGCCTCCAGGAAGCTGACCAGGAACAGGGCGCTGCCGAATCCGAATCGGAGGGCGTGACGAGGGCTCGAGAACATCCGCATTCGACTTGAGATACCTCAAACGGGCACGCGGCGGCCCGGATCGTCCTCATCCAGCGGTCGATCGGCACCCTTCCGGCCACGCCGCCAGGGGAGAGTCCCCTCGAGCTCGATCTCGAGGGAGAAGCTGAGGAACGTTCGGACCAGAACGACCAGTCCGAGCGACAGGGCACTCTCCAGTGTCGCTTCGACCGTGATCGTCTGCACGATGTCCGCGATGATCAGGACCTCCAACCCGAGCAAGATCGCCCGTCCCACCCCCTGACGAACCTGTTCGAACGCTCCCTCGCGCCGTCCGCGCGCGAGCGCGAGCACGTAACCGGCGAGCGCGACGATCGCCCCGACGACGAGGATCGCCACGCCGGCGATCTCGAAGCCGTGGACGACTCCCTCCATCCACTCCTCGAACGTCATGCGCTCCCTCCGTCCGTTGCGCCGCTCAGTGTCGCGGATGGGTCAATCACGGGGCTTCACCCGAATCGGATGATTCCGCTCGATGCTCGCAAGCATGCCTCCGATCGCTGGTCAGGGTGAGGCGGATCCGCCCTCTACAGTCGCGGACTGACGCTTCCGACCCAGCTTTGCCGCGCTGACGAACGCGTTGACCCCAACACCGAGGATCACCAGATCGAGGAGCATCTGGAACATCACCAACACACGGGCGCTCTGGCTGACAGGGCTTATGTCGCCGAACCCCACCGTAGCGAACATGGTGATGGTGAAGTACAACGCATCCGTGCGCGACAGATGCTCTTGGCTGAAGGTTCCCGGTGCATGGGCCGACATCAGGAAGTACGTCGTCGCGAATAACAGCAGGAAGAGCGGCAGCGTCACGGCGAGTGCCTCGATCGCTCGGACCCCCGGATGTCTCGACGTCAGGACCTTCCGGATCTGCCAGATCAACACCGCGACGAAGAAGGCTATCCCCAGGACGATCCGCAGCCCAGAAGAGAGGCGCCACTCGTCGTCAAACGGTAGGAAGTAGTAGAGAGCCACGAGGACGATCGCATAGAGGAGCGCCCGCATCAGCGCGAGCGCCAGGACCCTGCGGCGCTGTCGTGGTTCCATCTCGCCGATCGATGGCTGAGGCATGGGTCCCTCCGAGGCTGATGTCAGATCTGCCTCACGATCATGCGTCATCGCTGGTCCGGAGCGCGTCGCGGAAGCTGAGATCGCGCGTCGGGGGCGGGAGCTCCGGTGGGGCGCCGGCGTTCAGGATCCCAGGCTCGCCCCCGCGGATGAACCGGCCGAGGCGACCGGTGTCCTCCGCCAGGACGGGGCCGGCGCAGGCACCGACCAGGATGCAGATCGCGGCGCCAGAGAACCACGTCACCAACGCTAGGGCGACCCCGAAGAAGCCGAACTGTGCTTCGTTGCTCGTCACCACCTCGGGCATCCAGATCGAGGCGGACAGGCCGAAAGCTGCCATCGCGATGCCTGTGATCACGCCGGTCGGGGCCAGCACCCGCACGCGGACGTCGCCGAGCAGCAGCCACCACGACGTGAACCACCAGAGCCCGACGAAGACGGCCAGCGCCACAACCGCCCACACCACGACCCACGCGCCTTCGTCGGCAACGCCGCGCAAGCTGCCGAGGAGTGCTAAGGACGCCAGCACCGCGAACAGCCAGGTCAATCCCCGCCAGTAGTTGTCCACCCCGGAGTGCGGCGGTCGTCGCCATGCGTGGGCGTAGGCACGCCGCAATGCCGTCGTGAACGACGTCGCGAAGAAGATCGTCAACACGAGGCCGAGCACTCCGGTGGCCCTCCGGACGTCGTCCGTTGACGCGAATGACGATTGGACGAGCGAGAGGGCGTCTCCTTGCAGGCCGAGCCGTGCGGCCATGGCGGAAAGGATGGAAGCTCGTGTGCCGGCCGGAACGAAGGCGGCCACGACGATCACGAGCGGGAAGAACGACACGAACGCTTTCCCGGCGAGGGCCACGCTTCGGTCGAGGAACTCGATCTCGAGCATGCGTTCCCACACACGCCAGATGAGGAGTCGTTCCAACCAGGTCCGGAGACGGCCGACGCGTTCGTCGCGACCATCGCTAGTGCCTGAGCGGCCCGTCATCGTCGTCCCCTCGTGCATCCAAGCTCTCCGCCGTCAGCTCAATCGAGCATGCCTTTCACGGTCGGCTCCGCTCGGGCGGCCACCACCCCGAAGAAGCCTCTCGATCGGAGACGTCCGATCGCATTGCCGGCGATCACCGTGAACGGCACCGCCAAGATGAGGCCGACGATGCCGGCGAGGAACCCGCCCAACGCCGTGACGATTAGCACGACCACCGGGTGGATGTCGAGGGTGCGGCCCATCACCTTGGGCTCCACGAGGTTCTCTAGCAGCAGGTTCGAGGCGAGCACGATCACGAGCATCAGAGCGGCCACGCCGAGCCCCCCGTCGCCCCAGGCGACGATCACGGCCAGCCCGCCACCCAGGAAGGCGCCGATGTAGGGGATGTAGCCGCCGATGAAGTTCACCACGACGATGGTGAGCACGAGTGGGAGGCCGAGCAGGAAGCTCGCGAGACCGACGACCACCGCGACGACGGCTGACATCGCAGTGCGACCCCGCCCGTAGTCGCGAAGGATCTGGATCGCATCCCCGATGAAATCGTCGACCTCGCCCTGGATCGAGGGGTCGATCTTCGAAACGACGTTGCGGCGCAGCGCGGCGCCGTCCTTGAGCAGGTAGAACATGATGAGCGAGCCAAGGATCAGGCCGCTGACCAGGCCGAGCAGGGAATTCACCCCTGACACCAACGCCGTGACCACGCCTTCGGCGATCATGGGGCCGGCCTCCTCGGTGGCGGCCTTGGCATCGTTCAAGGACTCCGGATCGACGCCGAGATCGCCGGACGCGTTGTCGATCGCGGCGTCGACCGAGGCACCGATCTCATCCGCCTGGTCGACGACCCCCCTCACGGTTGCGACCACGGCGACGGTCATCAGGAGGAGGAGTCCGAGGACGATCAAACCGGCGGCCAGAGAAGGTTTGAACCGATGGCGTACGAGCCTCCCGACCAACGGTTTGAAGATCACGGCCAGAACGGCCGCGAAGAGGAGTGGGAGCAGGATCTCGCTCACGGCGCCGAACGCGGTGACCACGATGATCGTTGCCACCACGAACCCCACGAAGGTCCACGACCAGACCCCGATCTTGGGGAACGAGCCCCCAGGTGAGGGCGGGACAATCGACCTCGCGTCGCTCTCGTCATCCGGATCGGGTATGACCCGAGTATCGGATCCGTCAGCCTTGGTCAGATCCATCGATTCTCCTGTCCGCGGTCCATCCTCGTGAGATCTTCGAGCGACGACTTTAGGCGGTCATCATCCACAACGCATGAAGATCGGTGCTCGCGAGCGGGTGTCAGTCGAGGACGTGGATCATGAACGCGACGGCGAAACCGATCGTCGTCGCGACCCCGACCAGCTTGCCGCCGTGCTCGTATGCCTCGGGCATCATCGTGTTCGCGAGCATGGTGAGGATCGCCCCGGCCGCGAACGTGAGCACGAAGGCGACGACGTCCGGAGACGAATGCTGGAACAGAGCGTAGCCGGCGAGCGATGCGAGCCCCGAGACGATCGCGATTCCGACCCACATCCAGAGGACCCGCGCCTTCTTCCAGCCGCCCGCGATCAGCCCGCTCGTCGACGAGATCGATTCGGGGAGGTTGGAAAGGAACACCGCGATCAGATACGCGGCGCCCACCGCCCCGCCTTGGAAGATCGTCAGGCCGATCACCATCGACTCCGGGACCCCGTCGAGCACGGTTCCGAGCACGATCGCGAGCGAGGATCCACCCTCTTGACTGCCGTCGGCATCCTTCCGTTCGCCCCCCCCGAGACGGTCGATCAGCACGTCACCGCCGAAGAAGACCGCGCAGCCGGCGAAGAGGCCCCCGATGACCCATCCACTGCCGGACGACATCTCGAACGCCTCTGCGATCAGATCGAAGGCGACCGCGCTGATCAGCACGCCTGCACCGAAGGCCATGATCAGCCCGATCGTCCGCAGGCCGATGCGGAAGAGGAGCGCGATGATGGCGCCGATCACGAGCGATGACGCCGCCACCGTGCCCCAACCGAACGCAGATCCCATCCCGGCCTCCTTCAGATCTCCGTGACAGCGGCCCGACTTCGGCCCTCATTGAGTCGGTTGGTCTTCCCCGCAGAGCATGTCGCGACGCCCGCAGTGTCGTCATCCATATCGCGTGATATGGCGACTCGGGTTTCACCCTCTCTGGATGATGTCGCATCGACGACGAAGGGGTTCGATAACCACAGAGAGAGGGAGGAGGCTAGGGTATGGCGCAACAACAGCGCAGTAGCGCTGCGGTGGGTTGGACCATGTTCGCCGGGATCATGATGATGCTGATCGGGTTCTTCCATGGGCTCGCAGGCCTGTCCGGCATCATCAAGGACGACTTCTACGCGGTCCTGCCCAACTACGTGTTGAAGTTCGATGTCACCACGTGGGGATGGATCCACCTCATCGGTGGCATCGTCATCGTGCTCGCGGGCTTCGGCGTATTCAGCGGCGCCGTGTGGGCGCGGACGGTCGGCGTGATCCTCGCGGCCGTGAGTGCGCTGGTGAGCTTCGCGTGGATCCCTTTGTATCCGGTCTGGTCGTTCGTCTTGATCGCGATCGACGTGACCATCATCTGGGCACTGACCGTGCACGGACGCGATATCGCGATGGAGTAGCTCACATCCACCGGTAGATCGGAGGGGCGACCCAAGGGGAGGTGAGGACCGTAGGTTTCGGAAGTGACGACAGGATCCATTAACCCAAGGAGGTACCAGATGAGCCAGAACGACATGTTGGTGGTCCTCGGAGCGTCCTACGACAGCGTGTCTGACGCCGAGGTCGATTTCGAGGCCGTCAAGGCGATGTACAACAACGCGGGCGTCGGGCACGACTTCGATGCCGCGATCGTCGAGCGCGGGGAAGACGGCAAGGTGAAGGTGGCCAAGAAGCACGAGGAGTCGACGCGTCACGGCGCCTGGAAGGGTCTAGCCATCGGAGCCTTGACCGCAGTCCTGCCGGGGGTCGGCCTCGGCGTGGCAGCCGCGGTCGGCGCCGGGATCGGCGCCGTCACCGGGCACATCAAGGGTGGGATGAGCAACGACGATCTCAAGGAGCTCGGTACCGTCCTCGAGAACGGGGAGGCCGGATTGATCGTCATCTACGCGGCGAACATGGCCGACCAGGTGGCCGCCAGCATCAAGGCGGAGAACCGCTACATATCCGACGCGATCGACGCGGACGCGGACGAGCTCGCCAAGCAGCTGAAGGCCGAGAGCTGACGGAAGGTCAACGCGAGGGGTCGGGGCCGACGGCCCGACCCCTCCAGGTGCGTCCATGGCGAGACGGTCCGAGACGTGTTCGCTGCCGGGGCCCGATCCCATTCAGTCAGATCGACAGGCTGATCGGGAACGTGGCGATCCACGAGGAAGCCGAAACGAACACGACGCAGCCGACGCCGAGGATGACCCCCCGGAGCCTGGTGCTGTTGAGCTTCGTGCTGATCCCGGCGAAGAACAGCGATGTCGCGAACAGCACCACCCCCAGCACGTAGTTGGTCGCGCGCTGGATGTACATCCTGGCCAGCTCGGCCGACGCCTCAGCGGTCGCCGAGAGGTCGTTCGCCTCCTGGGTCGCGGCCAGCTGGTACTCGTCCATCGCGAACGGAGACGGAGGTGCCGAGGGATCCTCGAACGGGTCGGTGCGGAGCCATGCTTGGAAGGCGGGTTTGAACTCGTCGCGGAACCGTTCCTCGTAGAACGCAGCGAGATCGGCCCCGCCTTGGAGCCGGGCATCGACCCATTGGATGAACACCGCTACGTCGATCTGCGTCTGGGTGTTCGCGAGGTTCGATGACCGGGTGGACTCGACCCGCGAGGCGCTGGCCGTGGCGAACGCCTTCGCTTGCTCGCCCGTCCAGCGGCTCGCCTGGTAGCTGCTCCAGGCCGTCGCGACCGCCGCCACCGCGAGCAGGACGGCCGCCATCGTGTCGATCCGTCGATCTGCCGTCGAGCGTTCCTGTCGCGGAACGCTCACAGCGGCTGCCCGGCCGCATCGCAGGGGGGCGGCTCGTCGAGGTCGAGCGCGACACGCGCCGACCCGATGATCTCCAAGGATCGCTGCATCGCGACCGGCCGGATCCCCCCGACGTCCGTGTCGTAGGGTCGGTTCAGCGACGACAGCACGAGCAGGGACGCGACGACCACCGCGGTCACGGAGCCTGCCATCAACCCCTGGACCACAGCGCGCTCGCCGCTGTCTGCGAAGAAGAGCACGTAGACGAGGACCAGCAACGCGGACAGGAGCAGCACGATCCACAGCGGCTGGGGAACGACCCCTTCCGCTGCATGGAGTCGGTCACGCCGCGCCTCCTCCCGTGCGCTGGTCTGGGCGAGCCAGGCGTCGTACGCGCTCTGCTCGGCGGCGGTCGCCGGCTCGATCGCCTGGAGCGACCGGAACATCGCGAGCGACCACGGATTGATCGTCTCGGATCCATGCCCCGCTTGCATCGCCGGCCACTCGAGGTGCACCACCGATCGCGCGTAGCACTCGACCTCGCCCGCGAGCCGTGGGCGGGCGTCCGGTGGCATCAGCTGGGAGGTCTCGAAGAGCTGGACGACCGCCAGCGCCTCGGCCTCGGCGCCCGCCCGCGATCCGTCGTACTTGGTGAACGCGAGGAAGATGACGAACCCAAGCAGGAGCGCGAATCCCGTCGCGAGGACGCCGAACACGCCGGCCGCCCGGTCGCCGTCGTCGAAGTACCCGCCCTCGGGAGCGCGACGTCGCACGCGGAGGATCGCCGCGATCATCCCCGCGCTGGCGCCGAAGACGATCAGCGCTCCGAGGGCCCACCTCATGCTGACGTCCTGCCGTCTCGGCTCACGATGATGTCGAGGGAACCGAGCGTTGGCAGATGGCTACGTGATCCTTCCCCCGGGACATCCCGTCGTCATTGGCGGGCCATCGCGATCCGGAACCGTTCATCGGGCGAGATCAGGTGATCGTGATCATCCTTCTCCAGGTCGATCTGGACCCAGTTGACCTTCCCACTGAACTCGTTGCCGGTCGGACCGTAGTCCGGAGAGACGGGCGAGCCGGTTTCCTTGCCGACGTCGCAGGTCTCGTCGGCGGAGAACACCATCGGCACCGTCATGTCCACACGGCCCTCGCCGTCTTCCTTGCCGTCCACGAAGAGCGATACGGCGCCGCCCTTCGCCAGGCCGCCGCCTTCGTACTTGAACTCCATGCGAACCTGATGGGTGCCGGCAGGAATGGCCTGCGTGCCTTCCGCGAAGAATCGCTGGATCCCGAAGAAGTTGTAACAGTGCTTCAGCTTGCCGTTCAGGGCGTAGAGGCTCCAGCCGCCGATGCTGCCGCCGATCGCGACGATGACGCCGTTGGCGCCGGATTCCGGCACCTCGATCTCCGCGGTCAGCGAATACGACTTGTTGTGCGTGATGACCATCGAGCCTTCGCTCAGTCGGGACATGCCACCGAATAGAAGCTGGGTATCGCCCACGATGAGCTGCGGCCGTCCCGCCATGTCCGCGTTGAAGCGCTCGAACGTGCGATCGTCCAGCGGGAGGACGCTGTACTTGGTCGCCTCGATCAGGAAGAGCCGCTGGAGTTCGGCGAGCTTCTCCGGCTCCTCCTTGGCGAGGTCCTTCGACTGGGTCCAGTCGGTGTTGGTGTCGTAGAGCTCCCAGACATCCTCGTCGAACGTGCGCTTGTAGGCACCGGTCCAGGGGACCCCGTGCCGGGTCACCGCCGTCCAGCCCTTGTGGTAGATGCCGCGGTTGCAGAACATCTCGAAGTACTGGGTCTCGCGCCGCTCAGCAGCCTTGGCGTCGTTGAACGCATACAACATGCTGGCGCCCTCGTACGGCGCCTGCTGCACGCTGTTCACGACCGTCGGTGCGGGCAGTCCCGCCGCTTCCAGCACGGTTGGCGCGATATCGATCACGTGACTGAACTGGGAACGGATCTCACCCTTCGCCTTGATGCCGTTCGGCCAGTGCACGATCGTTCCGTTGCGGGTGCCGCCCCAGTGTGATGCCACCTGCTTGGTCCACTGATACGGCGTGTCCATCGCATGGGCCCAGCCGACCGCGTAGTGGTTGTAGGCCTCCGGCCCCCCGAAGTCATCGATCTTGCTCATCAGGAATTCGGGGGTTTCGAGGCCGGCCATGCCGTTCAACACGGCGACCTCGTTGAAGCAACCGTTCGGTGTGCCTTCCGCGGAGGCGCCGTTGTCGCCGAAGATGTAGTACACGAGCGTGTCGTCGAGGATCTCCAGCTCCTTGAGCGTGTCGAGCAGTCGGCCGACGTGGTGGTCGGTGTGCTCGAGGAACCCGGCGTAGACCTCCATCTCCCGAAGCAGGATCGGCTTCAACTCGGACGGCATGTCGTCCCACGCCGGGATCTCCTCGGGCCGCTCGGTCAGGACCGCGTCGGCCGGTATGACGCCCAGCTCCTTCTGGCGAGCGAACGTCTCCTCGCGCAGCTTGTCCCAGCCCTGGTCGAACTTGCCCTTGTACTTGTCGATCCATTCCTTCGGCACGTGATGCGGCGCGTGGGTCGCACCCGGCGCGAAATACATGAAGAACGGCTTGTCGGGCATCAGCGCCTTCTGTTGGCGCACCCACCCCGTTGCCTTGTCCGTCATGTCCTCGGTGAAGTGGTAGCCCTCCTCCGGAGTCTTGGCCTGTTCCATCGGGATGGTGCCCTCGTAGATGGCCGGGTACCACTGGTTGGTCTCGCCGCCGATGAAGCCGTAGAAATACTCGAACCCGCCGCCCCCGCTAGGCCACTGGCTGAACGGCCCCAACGGGCTCGTCTCCCAGACAGGAACCTCGTGGCACTTGCCGAACTGTGCGGTGGAGTAGCCATTGAGCTTGAGGGTCATGGCGAGCGGCGCCTTATCCTTCGGCAGCACCGAGGTGTAGCCGGGCGCCGACGTCGCGATCTCGCAGATTCCGCCCATGTTGACCGAATGGTGGTTGCGCCCGGTGAGCAGGGCCTGGCGCGTCGGGGAGCAGAGCGCCGTGGTGTGGAAGCGGTTGAACTTCAGGCCGGTCGTCGCCAGCTTCTCGGCGTTCGGCGTGCTGATGGGGCCGCCGAAGGCGCTCGAGGCGCCGAAACCACAGTCGTCGATCAGGATGACGAGCACATTGGGTGCGCCCTTGGGCGGCCGCAGCGGCTCGATCGGCGGGAAAGAAGTCTCGGGGTCCTTCGCGTCATAGGTGGTGAGCCCCACGTATTGACCGTCGGGGATGGGGAGGACCTCACGGCTGACGGTGCTCTCCTGCGCCATCTCATGGCTCCTTGTCGCTCAGCAGAGGTTCCTGACCTCCAGCAATCGTCAGACTGTTCGACCTGCGATCAGCGCCGGCGGCGGCGGCTTCGGCGCCGGACGCCGCTCGTCACCACGGCAGCTGTGGCGACCGTGGTCGCGGTCCTTGCAACCGGCGCGGGACCGATCACGGCCGCACGCCGCACCCGTCGTCGTGCGAGACCCATGTCAAGCCTCCTCTTGGTCGTCGTCTTCTTCGTCGTCGGCCTCGATCGCGGCCAGAAGCGCCTGGATGGGGATCCGACCGCTGGCCACGAGCTGGCCACCTGCGCGACGCACGGCCGAACCGAATGGAGCGGCCCACGTGTTCTCCCACACCAACACCGCGGCGGAGCTTCCCGGCTCGATCGCCGCGGCAACAGCGGTCACGTCCTCCTCACTGAGGAGCATCGCCAGCTCCGCCTCATGCGACCGGAGCCCACCGATCTCGGCCTCGTCGAGATCGGAGAGCTCGAACGCCTCGAGGGTGCCGTCGGACTCCTTCTTCAGGATGAGGAGGTCGAGCACGCGGATGAGATCACGCTCGACGAGGTCCGCTAACGCAGGTGCGATCTCCCCGTTGAACTTGCTTCCCGGGAACTCGACCACGATCCAGTCGACCGGACCGAGCTCATCGACATCGGTTTCATCGTCCATGTCTTCACCCTTCTCCGTGACCTCGGGCACGCTCATCGGCGCCGGCGGGCGCCGGCGCCCGGCGCCGCGTTCCTAACCTAGTGCGCGGTTCGATCCGAGGCGTCATCCAGAAGGGATGAAGTCGGCGCCCCTCCAGAACTTCACACACGTGGGATGAGGCGGGCAGGGGGTGGTCTGGGCTACCGTTCACGCGCGACGCCCAAGGGTACGGGATCTCTTATCCGGTGGGCGGCGTGGGTGGGTGGCCCCGAGAAGATGCCGAGTGAGCACATGACCGACGGTGATCCCGATCGGGAGCTGAAGCGTGACCGTCAGCTCGAGCTCGCGCATCACGTTGCGCGGTTCTGGTGGATCGGGGTCCTCCGGGGGGCGATCGCACTTCTGCTGGGGCTGTCCGCGCTCCTCGTGAGCAACGCTCCCGAACGAATCGCGACGTTCCTCGCCCTCTACTGGCTCGTGGGTGGTGTCGCGACGCTGCGGCTCGCGTGGGCGGTCCGCCCTTCTGTCGGATTCCGACTCGCGGCCGTCGCAGGCTTCGTCGCGATCTCCGCCGCGCTGTTGGTCGTCCTGCGCGAGTTCCTCGCCGGGGCCATCTCTCCGGTGACGACGATCAACATCCTTGGGCTCGCCGCTGTTGCGATGGGCACGCTCCGACTTGTGGGGGCGTTCGAGATCGAACGACACACGGGCCATCGATGGTCGATCGGCGGGCTGATCCTCGGTGTCATGGAGGTGGGCACCGGCATCCTCATGGTCGTGACCGACGCGGTGTCCCAAGGAGTGATGATCACCATCGGTGTGTGGGCACTGGCGAGCGGCACGCTCCTCATCGCGGAGGCGGTCCGCGCTCGCCGGCGCGTCAACGGCCTCCTCGCACGCGCCGCCCCAGATCTTCCACCGCTGGCCAAACCGACGGAGGGACAGCGATGAGCGGCGCCACGGCTCTGGTGGCCGTGTTCGTCGCGTACGGGCTCATCGCCTCGCGCCTAGACCGGTGGCTCATCACGGCGCCGATCTTCTTCGTCGCGACCGGCCTCGTTCTCGGTCCGAGTGGCGTGGGCGTCCTACCGGGCCTTGAAAGCGAGACGACTCTCCTCATCACGGAGCTCACGCTCGGCGTATTGCTCTTCGCGGACGCCGCCACCGTTCGGCTGCGAGAGGTGGAGGGTGATGCGCGCTTGCCGGTTCGGCTGCTCCTCGTTGGCTTGCCGCTCACGATCGCCCTCGGGACCCTGGCCGCGAGGCTGCTCTTCCCCGAGGCCGGATGGGCTGCGGCCGCGCTCATCGCGTCGATCCTGGCCCCCACCGACGCCGCCCTCGGGCTGGCGGTCGTGACGAACCCCGTCGTGCCGGCCAGGATCCGGCGAGCACTGAACGTCGAGAGCGGTCTCAACGACGGGATCGCCACCCCGTTCGTCACCCTGTTCCTCACCCTGTTGATCGCGGAGGAGGGTCTCGGATCCGGGCACTGGGCAGCCGAAGCCGCGAAGGAGATCGGCCTCGCGCTCGTGGCTGCGGTCGCGGTCGGCGTCCTGGGAGGCAGGCTGCTCGTGGTCGCGCGTCGGCTGGGTTGGACATCTGCGATCTCGGAGCAGCTCGTGGTTCTGTCCCTTTCGCTCCTCGCGTACATGGGCGCTGTCGCGATGGGTGGCAATGGTTTCGTGGCCGCGTTCGTCGGCGGTCTTCTGTTCGGCGCCTCCACCTCTTCGCGGCTGCACGAGCCCGTCGAATTCACCGAGACGGTGGGGCTCTTCGCCTCGTTCTTCGTCTGGACGGTGTTCGGAGCGCTCTTCGTCGGCCCCGTGCTCTCGGGCGACATCGAGCCGATCGCGATCCTCTACGCGGTGATCAGCCTCACGATCGTACGGATGGCGCCGGTCGCCGCTGCGCTGACCGGCGCCGGACTGCGCCGAGACACCGTCGCCTTCATGGGATGGTTCGGCCCCCGTGGTCTCGCGTCCGTCGTGTTCACCCTGATCGCGGTCGAGGACCTCCACGGCGCCGGCCCCTCTGTCGAGCCCCTCGTGGAGCTGGCGACCTGGACGATCCTGCTGTCGGTGATCGCCCACGGGCTCTCGGCCGGCCCCCTGGCAGGGGCGTACGGCCGGCGCTTGCGCGGGGCCGGGGCCATACCGGAGCTGGCCGAGGCGCCCGAGCCGCGCATCCGGCGTAGGAGCGTCGCTCAGTGAATCGAAGAGGAGCATGAATCATCCACATCGGATGATGCCTGGCTGTCGCAGGGACCCGAACATGACGAGTGTCGGGTAGGTCCTACGCGTGCCTCGGCTACGCACGAAGCGCGCAGAGGGAGGAAGGGATGGCTGGTCGCGCACAGATCTCAGGGACCGAGCTCCAGCGACTACTTGACCTCATACGCGATGCCGACAGTGTCGAGCTCAAGCTCACCCTCCATGAGAGCGCCCGGGCGAGCACCGGGGCGGCGCTCGGCGTCGATCCCCTTGAGGCGCAGATGCGCCAGGTGTTCTTCTTCGATACTCCCGAACTCGCTCTGAACGAAGCGGGGGTCGTCGTCCGAGCCCGGCGTCGGCAGGGCGAGGAAGCCGATACGGTCATCAAACTCCGGCCGGTCGTGCCCGCCGAGCTTCCCAAAGAGCTCCGCCGCTCCAAGACCTTCAACGTCGAGGTCGACGCGATGCCGGGCGGTGCTTTCGTGTGCTCGGCGTCGTTCAAGGGAACGGCGACCAACGACGCGATCCGTGAGGTTGCCGGGGGCAAACGCCCGATCAGCAAGCTCTTCTCGAAGGCCCAGCGGGGGTTCTATGCCACCCACGCACCTGACGGACTCGAGCTCGACCAGCTCTCCGTCCTCGGGCCAATCCCGATCCTCAAGCTGAAGATCAAGCCGAAGGGCTTCGGGCGCCGGCTGGTGGGGGAGCTGTGGCTGTATCCGGACGGTACTCAGATCGTCGAACTGTCCACGAAAGCCGCGCCCTCCGAAGCGTTCCAGGTCGCTGCCGAGGCGAGGGGGTTCCTCACAGGCCTCGGCGTCGATCTCGAGGGGAAGCAGCAGACGAAGACGAAGACGGCGCTCGAGTTCTTCGCGGGGGCCGTGGCAAGCGATCAAGGCCACGGTTCCTGAGCAAGCTGGGCTGGACCGCCGCTCCAAGAGCCGTGTTCGTGCCCACCGGGGGGAAGCGATGGCGAACGAGCAGCACACAGAGAGGGAGGAGGAGCTGCTCCTCGTGATCAATTGGCTGACCGACGAGTTCGGTCTCGAGGTCGACCCACGAACGATCCATCGCGTGGCGATGGAGGAGTGGTCTCTGTTCGACCGAGCGAAGGTGCGTCTCTACGTGTGCACGATCTCCTGGCGGCTCGCCCGCTTGCGTCTCCTCGAGCAACTCGAGGGCGTGGGGAACCTGGATGATGTCGTTGCAGCGCACAGCGCCTCCAACGTGCGGTTCCGGATGATCCGACTCCCCGATCCAGCGCTATCGGAGACCAGCGAAGGCATGGTCTCGGGCTGACGTAAGCCCATTCGCCAATCGGCCCGCCTCTGTTCCTATGCTCCCGCTGGAGGGGAGTCATCCTCTCCCAGGCGGGTCACGTGCTCATCCGGATCCGCCGTGACGATACTGCGAAGCCATGCGGAGTAGGGCCCCGAGTCCTCGACGCGAAGCTGGATCCCGCCCGGCATGGGCTCGGCGAACACGAACGCCGAGGCGGCTTCGAGCGCGTCCCTCCTCCCCTCGGGCGGGCCGCTCGCCTCGAACCCCAAGGTCCACGAGGCCGTTGGGCCCAGGACGATCGCGGTCAGTTCGACGGCGCACCTCGCGCTGTCGTCGATGCCCGCCGGTTTCGCCAGCCAATCTCCGGGCATGGCGAGCCAGCTGATGATGCGGACCTTCCGCACCCGCCTCCACGCCCCCGTGTCGCCGGTGTGTTCGCTCTTCGGTCCGAGCGGAAAGGACCATTTCTGCCAGGTGTCCAGGCGACCGCGTGCGCGTCCCGGAGCCTCGAGGACCCCAAGGCTTCCCCGGTACGCCTTCACGTCGAGCTCCGCGTCCGCGCGGATCTTCACGGACAGACCATCGAGCCAGGGCGAGAGGAGATAGGTGTCTTCCCGCGTTTCGGTCGACGATGGAAGACGGCGGAACCATTCGATGGTCGCGGCCTCGAGCGGGCCAGGGAGGATCCACCGAACCTCGAGCGTCGATGTTCCCACGAAGACCACCCGGAGACGCTGCTCACTCGGCCTTGAGCTGCCGGCGGGCCTCGGCGTGCTTGGCGCGGTCCTTGTCGGATACCTCGGGCCATGACAGGTCGAGCGACCGGACGGACTCAACGAGGATCCGCGCCACCATAGCCTGCATGACCTGCTTGTGGTCGGCGGGGACCACGTACCAGGGGGCCCAGGCCTTCGAGGTCGCCGTGATCGCGTCCTCGAACGCCCGCATGTTCTCGTCCCAGTAAGCACGCTCGGCAACGTCGGATGCCTTGAACTTCCACTCCTTACCGGGCGTGTCCAGGCGGGCAAGGAACCGACGCTTCTGCTCAGCTTTGGAGACGTGCAGGAAGAACTTCACGATCTTCGTGCCGCTCCGCTCCAGGTGCCGCTCGAACGCGTTGATGTCTTCGTAACGTCCCCTCCAGAACCGCCTCCCACGCGGCCCGGGTGGCAGTTTCTGGCCCTCGAGCCACTCCGGGTGCACCCGGAGTGCCACGACCTCCTCGTAGTGCGAGCGGTTGAAGATCCCGATCCGGCCCCGCTCGGGGAGCGCCTTGTTGATGCGCCAGAGGAAGTCGTGGTCCAGGTCTTCGCTCGACGGTTGCCTGAAGGATACGACCTGCACCCCTTGCGGGTTGACGCCCGACATCACGTGCTCGATCGTTGAATCCTTTCCGGCGGCATCGAGCGCCTGGAACACGACGAGGAGCGCATACCTATCGCTCGCCCACAAGAGCTCCTGCGCGTCCGAGAGCTCCTTCACCCCCTGCGTCAGGATCGCCTTCGCGGTGCCCTTCAGCTTCTCCTCCGAGAGCTGCTCGAACTCGCCGCCGCCCTTCCAGGCGGGGTCTCGTTCCGCCAACCCGGCCGGCGTGCCCGGTTCGACGAGCAGCCGCTTCAGGATGCGTTCACGTCGCGCCATCGCTTGCTCCTCCTTCGTCGTTCCTGGTCCGCCCGGCATGTCGGCCCTCTTCCTTACACGGCTGCCATCGCCTTCGCGGCATCAGCCGGTGCTTCGCGCCGCGCCCGTCGGCGGACGAAGACCTTGGTCAGCTCCTCGACGAGCACGAGGCTCGACGCGATGCCGATGCCGATGCAGATCCACCATTGCGAGAAGCTGAGCGACACGGTCGTGAAGATCCGTTGCAGAAACCCGAGCTCGTAACGGTCACGATCGCGAGAAGCGCGATCCCGTACCGCCGGAGCTGGATCGGTCCCACTGTCTACGGTCGCGCGCTAGGTTGCCGATCTCCTCCTTCGGGTGGACTCAGGCTGCCGGCAACCATGTCCACCCACCGCGGTCGTTGGTCGAGTTGGGAGTCCAGATTCATCGCAGCATTGATCAGCGATAGGTGTGTGAACGCTTGGGGGAAGTTTCCGAGCTGCTCGCCCGTCAAGCCGATCTCCTCGGAGAAGAGGCCAAGGTGGTTCGCGTAGGTGAGCATCTTCTCGAATGTGAGCCTCGCCTCCTCCAGCCGACCAGCCCGGGTTAGCGCGTCGACGTACCAGAACGTGCAGATCGAGAACGTTCCCTCAGAGCCTTGCAACCCATCGGGTGAGGCACTGGGGTCGTATCGGTACACGAGGCTGTCGGAAACCAGTTCGTCCCGCATCGCGTCGAGCGTCGACAGCCACATCGGGTCGCGCGGGGCGATGAACCCGACCAGCGGCATGAGTAGGTTCGAGGCGTCGAGCACCTGCGAGTCGTAGGCCTGCACGAACGCCGACCGCTCCTTGCTCCACCCCTTCTCCATGATCTGTTCGTAGATCCGGTCGCGCTCGGTCATCCATCGCTCGAGATCGCCGGGTCGGCCAAGGTTGCGAGCCATCCGCACGGCGCGATCCAGCGCGACCCAGGACATCAACCGGCCATAGGTGAAGTCCTTGCGGCCGCCGCGGGTCTCCCAGATCCCCTCCTCCGGCTGATCCCAGTTCTCACAGAGCCAGTCGAAGATGCCGGAGAGCTCCGTCCACGCTTGGTGTCCCGGCGTCATGCCTCGGAGGGTCGCCAGGTAGACCGAGTCGACCGCCTCCCCATAGATGTCCAGCTGAAGTTGGTCCGAGGCTCCATTCCCGATGTGCACGGGTCTCGATCCGCGGTAGCCCTCGAAGTGATCGAGCGCCTCTTCCTCGAGGTCCGGCGACCCATCGATCCGGTACATGATCTGGAGTGGCCCGGAGGCACCCCCGGCCTGTTCGCTCACTCGATCGCGAAGCCAGCGCCCGAAGGCCTCCGCCTCTTCCACGTAGCCGAGGCCCAGGAGTGCGTACACCGAGAACGAGGCATCGCGGATCCACGTGAAGCGGTAGTCCCAGTTGCGCTCACCGCCGATCTGCTCGGGGAGGCTGGTCGTGGGCGCCGCGACGAGCGCGCCGGTCGGCGCGTACGTCATGAGCTTGAGGGTGATCGCCGAGCGGTCGACGATCTCACGCCACCGACCGTCGTAGCTCGATTTCCCGACCCAGTCGCGCCAGAACCGCACCGTCCGGTTGAACATGTCGAGGACGTCTTGCGCATCGAGCTTCCGAGACTCGGCCTTGGCTCCGGTCTCCAGAACAACCCCACTCACCTGTCCGGCGCGGAGGCTCCACGACCCGCGAACGTCGTTCGCGTCTCGGTCGAGATCCATCGTTGCCTGCAGTGTCAGGTGCTGGCTGTTGGAACTGAAGGCCCAGCCATTGTCGGTGGTCTCGAGCTCATGCTCGGCTCTTCCGTAGTCGAAGCGGGGTGCGCATTCCAGAGCGAACCTCATCTCTCCGCGTACGACCCTCACCAAACGGACCAACAGGTGCCGATCGGTAGCGACCTGGGGTTCATCGATCGGCATGAAGTCGACCACTTCGCCCACCCCGTCCGGTGTCATGAACCGCGTGATCAAGACGGCGGTGTCGGGGAAGTACAACTGCTTCGTCACGTACTCCTCGGCGTCGGGAGCGATCCGGAATCGCCCGCCCTTGTCCCGATCGAGCAGAGAGGCGAACACGCTGGGCGAGTCGAAGCGGGGGCAGCAGAACCAATCGATCGTCCCGTCGGTTGTGACGAGGGCTGTGGTCTGCAGGTCGCCGATCAATCCGTGCTCGGAGATGAGCGGGTACCGATCCATCCGGGGTCTCCTCTGGGCGATGGTGCGCCGACGCTCGGCGCGTGAGCTGAGCAGATGTGCTCACGGTGGGGTGGTATCCGTGCTCCCGCATCACCCGGTTGGGATGAAGTCATCCCCTTGAGCCGAGCGCGATTTCCGGAGCTTCTGGCCCTGCCTTCGCGGGCCTCGCGCCCTTGGCGATTCATCCAAAGAGGGTGATGCGTACGCGTTTCGCCTGAGCCTACGGTCATGGACGGGCATCGGGCATCGCACCGGTGTGAAGCAGGACTCAAGTGGAAAGCGTGGTAGGAAAGACCTCGGTTTGAAGGCTAGGAAGGAGCAGGGGATGGAGCGAAAGAGCGGTATGGCGATCGGCTTCACGATGTTCGCGGCGATCATGCTGATGATCAACGGATCGTTCCAGATCATCGCCGGGCTCACGGGGATCTTCGAGAACGAGTTCTACGTCACCACGCCGAACTACTTCCTGGAGCTCGACGCCTCCGCTTGGGGATGGGTCCATCTGATCTGGGGCGTGCTCGTGCTCATCGGGGGATTGGGCCTCCTCTCAGGATCGCTCTGGGGGCGGACTCTGGGAGTCATCGCCGCGGCTGGAAGCATGCTCATCAGCTTCGCCTTCATCCCGCTCTATCCGATCTGGTCGATCGTCGTGATCTCGGTTGACGTGACGGTGATCTGGGCGTTGACGGCACACGGGAGGGACATCGTCGCCGAGTAGCCCCACAGCTGGCGGCGACGGGCTCCCAACAAACGGTGGGTCCCAGCTCGCGAACAGCCATCTGAAGAGGGGATGACGGATGCGCATCGTCACGTAGGCCGGGAGGGCAGCCCTCCCGGCCTACGTGCTGAGGATCTTCGCCTTCTGGGCGTCGAACTCCTCTTGGGTAAGGACTCCGGCCGCCTTCAGTTCCCCAAGCTCCTTGAGCTGCGCAAGGGTGTCCTGGCTCGAGGGCGCGGCGCCTGGGGGTGGGGGGGGCGGCTCGGCATATGACGTCGTGTCCTCATACGACGTCGTGTCCTGCTGAGCCCACCTGTTCGCCTGACGGCGCGAAACTCGATTCGACACAGCCGTCGCCGTTCCGGCGACGACCGCCGTTCGCGCCACTCCGCGGAGCAGTCCTGGCATCCTTGTTCACTCCTTCTCTTCGAGCTCGTCCAGCGCCGCGATGATCGCGTTCACGGGGATCCGCCCATTCGCAACGAGCTGCGCGCCGCTTCGACGCAGCGCAGTCGCGAATGGCGCAGCCCACGTGTTCTCATACACCAGGACCGCCGCCGAGCAGCCAGGCTCGATCGCGGTCCCGGCCTCCATGTAGTCGTCGTCGCCGAGCAACCCTGACGAAGCTCCCTCGAACAGGGTGAGCTCCGGTGCTCCATCAGCGCCGAGCGCATCCAGGTCGAGGCCCACCACCGACCCATCCTCATCCTTGTGGACGAAGGCGAGATCGAGCACGCGGATGAGGCCTCGGTCGACCAGATCAGCGAGCAGGGGCAACCCTTCGCCGGTCGGCTGCTTCCCTGCAGGCCACTCGACCACGAGGTAGTCGATGGGGCCCAGTTCGACGTCTCCGTCGATCACGCGTTCCCCCTCTTCCGACGCACACCGATGAAAGCCAGTCTGGCTAGGGTAACCATCTCAGGTGGGAACGGAGCCGCCTCGCCCCACCCGGTGGTCCGCTTCGCGTCGCATGGCAGCGGTCGAGCCGGAGAGGGACGGCGGATTCATCCCAACAGGATGATGCCCGGAGCGGTGGTCATGCCTAAATGACACGGACGCAGGGAACACCGACGCCGGATGATGCATCCGGAAAAGGGGGTAGAGGAGTTGAATCTCGGTGAATTGTTGTGGGCCATGCTCGTCTTCTTCTTCTGGTTCATGGCGATCTGGATCTTCATCCAGATCTTCGCGGACATCTTCCACCGACGGGATCTGTCCGGAGCGGCAAAGGCTGGGTGGATCCTCTTGCTGTTCGTCCTCCCATTCCTGGGCGCCCTGATCTACCTGATCGCTCGTCCAAAGATGACCGAGCAGGATAAGGAGGACATCCAGCGCATGCAGGAAGTGCAGCGACGGGTATCCGGTTACTCGGCCGCCGAGGAGATCGAGAAGCTCTCGAAGCTGCGCGACTCGGGCGAGATCTCGGCCGAGGAGTACGAGCGGCTGAAGGCACGAGCGCTCGTCGAGGTCTAGAGGAGGCGAGAGCGCGGGCCCTCGGCGGGCAGTCCGTTCCGCCGGCGGTCCGCGCGTCGTGAACCCGAGGTCGCCCTCCATGTTGGTGATCAGATCCGGGCCACATCATCCATCACCCGGGTGAAACGGCTGTTCGGGGGATGCGCGGCGTGGCTATCGGGTATGAGGATTACAGATGATGCCGGAGCGATCCGCAGGGCTGGAGGGACCGGAGGAACGGGACTCCGTCCGCTACCACGTCGTCGTCCGAGGTGAGATCGACTCCTCGCTCGTCGGTCCCCTCGAGGGGATGGTGAAGGAACGCGGCGGACCTGAGCCGACCATGGGTATCGACATCCTCGACCAGTCTCATCTCCACTGCGTGCTGCGCGCCCTTCACGAGCGGGGGATCGCGATCGTTCGTCTCCATCCCGCGGCAGACTGAAAGGGCACGGCCGGCGAGCGTTCACACCCCGTTCGTTTGCGACCGCTGCCACCTCGTGCAACACTTTTCCTTCTGACACAAGCAGAGTCGGCCCGCGAGATCGGTCGCCCGAGAGAGCCGGTGCTCGTCGGGTCGAAGCTACGCGCGCCATCGCACCGTCCCGGGACGGTGGATCGTGCCGCTCTGCTTGGGCAACTCAGCTCCCACCGCGGGCCGGTTCTCTTCGTCGCGCCGCCCGGTTTCGGGAAGTCCACTCTCCTGGCGGAGTGGGGTCAGCACGATGACCGTCCCTTCGCCTGGCTTTCGCTGGACGCCGGTGACAACGACCCGATCGTCCTGTGGAGCTATCTCACTGAAGCGGTTCGTGCCATCGCTCCCCGATTCGCAGCCAAGGTCGAGCCGGCGTTCCGGGTCCCAGGTACCGACCTCCTCGAAGGGATCGTCCCCCAGCTCTTGAACGAGCTGGGAGCGATCGACGCTCAGATCGTTCTCGTCTTGGACGACTACCAGTCGATCACCGACCCCACGTGTCACGGATCGGTCGAGTTGCTCCTGGAGCGGCGGCCGAGCAACGTCACCCTCGTGATCGCGACCCGTGCCGACCCGCCCTTCCCGCTTGGTCGGCTGCGGGCGGGGGGCGAGCTCCTGGAGCTGCGGGCCTCCGAGCTCACCTTCACACGGCGGGAGACGGAGCGGTTCCTCAATGATGAGATGGGCCTCCATCTCAGCGACGCGGCGTTGACCGCACTACAGGAACGGACCGAAGGGTGGCCCGCCGGTCTGTACCTCGCGTTCCTCTCGATGCGCGACGCAACCGACCCGGAGGGTTTCGTTGCGGACTTCCGTGGTTCCAGCCGTCACGTCGTGGACTACCTGACGGAGGTGGTGCTGGACACGCTCGACGGACGGTTGCGTGATTTCCTGCTCGAGACCTCGATCCTGGAACGGATGTCCGGCCCGCTCTGCGACGCGGTCACGGGCCGTGAGGACTCGACGGACGTCTTGGCGGAACTCGAGCGCGCCAATCATTTCCTCATCCCGCTGGACGATCGACGTGAGTGGTACCGGTACCACCGGCTCTTCGCGGATCTCCTCCACGACGAGCTGCGTCGTCGGGCACCCGACCGACTGCCCGAGCTCCACCAACGAGCCTCCCAGTGGCTGGCATCCGCCGGCCACGTCGGATCGGCCATCCTTCATGCGATCGCCGGTGGGGAGCTCGAGGTGGCCAGTCGGTTGGTCTCCGAGCATTACCTGATGACGATCGAGTGGGGCGGTTTCGGCACGGTGGCGGGTTGGCTCGAATCGTTCCCCCGGGAGGCAGTCGTCGGCGACGCGCGCCTTTCCATCGTCGAGGCCTGGGTGATGAGCTTCCTCAACCGTCGCGACGAGGCAGAGCTGGCGCTTCGGAACGCGGCGAATTCGAACTACGAGGGGCCTCTCCCCGATATGGCGAGTTCGGTCGAGGCGAGCGCGGTGCTGCTGCGCGCCGGGTTCCCCTGGGGCGACGTCGGACGGATGCTGGTCGCCGCGCGGCGCGCCTTCGAGCTCGAGGGACGTCACGATTCGATGTGGAGCGTGACCGTCCATGTCCAGCTCGGATGGGCGCTCGTGCTCTCGGGCGACTTCGAGGCCGCCCGTCCGTACCTGCTCCATGCCGCGCGCGTCGCCCCCGTCACGGGTCAGTGGTTGAACGCGTTCGGTGCCGTGTGCCTACTCTCGTCGGTGTGCCTGCAGGCCGACGAGCTCGACGAGGCCGAGCGATGGGCTCGAGAGGCGCTGGACGTGGCGGAGGATCACGGCCTGTCCGAGACCGCTCCCGGCGGCTGGGCATATTCGACGCTGGGCGATGTCCTCGCACGAGACGGCCGGACGGTCGAAGGCGAACGACTGCTGAGCAAGGGAGTGGACCAGCTCCGCTCAGGGGCCCAACCTCTCCTCTTGATCCAGGCGCTCCTCGGACTCGCGCCCGTCCGCCGGGCGCTGGGCGCCTCCGGGGACGCACGCGCGATCCTCGCGGAGGCGAGAGCGATGATCCTGGACTGTGTCGATCCGGGGATCCTGGCGGAGCGTCTCGAGGAGATCTCGAGCATGCTGCTCGTCTCCCGGAGATCCTCGGGCTCGGACAACCTCACCCACCGAGAGATCGAAGTACTGCATCTGCTGGAGAAGGGGCTCTCGAAACGGGAGATCGCAAGCACCCTCTTCCTCTCGTACAACACGATCCACTCCCACACCAGGTCGATCTACCGGAAGCTCGAGGCATCCTCGCGTGCGGAAGCCATCGCGGGAGCGAGGGAACAGGGACTCCTCTAGGCACTCCGGCTGCCGAGATCTCACCCGGGTGAAACGCATGCCCGGGTGGAGACGGCTTGTTCGGTGCTCGGGAAGATTCCGGTGAGGCGCTGCGTCGGAGCGCGGTCGCGCATGCATGAGCACTTCCGAACGGCCTCAAGTCACTGCGATCTGGGAGTGGAAGCCACAGCCGGCTCGCGAGGGCTGACAGGTCGCTGGTGCGGGCCGGCCCCGAGCACGCGGCCGGTCCGCACCAGCCCATCGACAGGCGGACGAGCGACCGGAGGACGGGACCTTGAAGACGACGGAAAGAGGCAAAGGCGGGGTCGACATTCGCCCCACGTCGATACCTCGGCCGCGTAGTGCCCCAACCGTCGTCAGCCTTCCCGAGTCGCCCCTGCTCGCCTGGAGCCGTTCCGGGCTCGCACAGACGAAGTTCCAACGACGGTCCGTCCGTCGCAAAGGCCTCATCCCGAGGAAAGAGTTGGTGGCTCGGCTCCAGGCGGCACGGGCCACCCCGTTGGTTTCGGTCATGGCTCCCACGGGGTACGGCAAGACCACACTGTTGGCACAGTGGGCGGCGAAGGATCGCCGGCCGTTCGCCTGGGTCACGCTCGATGAACGTGACAACGACCTGACGGTCCTCCTGAGCTCGATCGCGGCTGCGATCGATCGCATCGGACCGGTCGACCCGACGGTCTTCGACATACTGGCGTCCATCCGCATAGCGATGATCCCCGCAGCGATCCACAAACTGAGAGACCTGCTCAGCTCGATGTCGCGACCGACGGTCCTCGTGCTCGACAACGTGAACGTGCTCCACAACCGGCAGTGCGTCAAGGCGATCGATGTGTTGACCGCCGACGTGCCCGACAAGATGCAGGTGGCACTTGCAGGGCGAAGCTGGCCGGCGCACTCCCTCGCTCGCATGCGTTCTGACGGTTCGGTCCTCGAAGTGGGGCCGAAGGATCTCACGATGAACGATCGGGAGACCGCCCAGATCCTGAGCGGCATGGGGTTGGACGTCACCCAACCAACCGTCGCGGCGCTCACGCTCGCGACGGAGGGCTGGCCCGTCGGTGTATACCTCGCGGCTCTGTCCTGGGGAGAGGACGCGGACGACCCTCTCGTGGCGGCGAAGTTCTCCGGCGACGACCACTTCATGATGGAGTACTTCTGGTCGGAGTTCCTCTCACAGCGGTCGCCGGAGGATCTGCGGTTCCTCGAAGAGACCGCGGTCCTGGATCGGATGTCGGGGC
Organism: uncultured Actinomycetota bacterium; assembly: GCA_963842295.1. Taxonomy (GTDB): domain Bacteria; phylum Actinomycetota; class UBA4738; order UBA4738; family HRBIN12; genus JAJNBA01. Next base: position 42,523 of record CAWJFY010000004.1, read on the forward strand.
CGCTCTGCGATGCGGTTCTCGAACGAGAGGGATCGGCCGATGTCCTTCGATCCCTCGAGTCGGCGGATCTGCTTCTGTCACCCTTGGATCGGCGTCGGGAGTGGTTCCGGTATCACGGATTGTTCCGAGAAGCGCTCCTGAACCGGTTGCAGCATCGTGACCCCGAGCTCGTGATCGAACTGCGACGGCGAGCGTCGGACTGGTGCCAAGACAACGACCTCCTCGAGGAGTCGGTCGGCTACGCGCTCGCCGCCGGCGATGCCGAGCGAGTCGCCAGGCGACTCACCGACATCGCCTCGCCGATGTGGGCGGCGGGTCGCGCAGTCACGGTCGAGCGATGGTTCGATTGGCTCGATGCCCACGGACCGCCAGATCCCTACCCACCGGCCGCGGTCCAGTGGTCGTGGATCCGGGCGCTGACGGGACACCCGGCCGATGCGGAGCGCTGGGCGGACGCAGCCGATCGAGCGTCATTCGATGAGACCTTGCCTGATGGGAGCTCCTCGATCGCTTCCTGGCTCGCGTTGCTCCGTTCCCTGCTGTGTCGCGATGGGATCGACCAGATGGCCGACGACGCGAGGATCGCCCTGGAAGGCCTGTCCAACGGGAGCCAGTTACGAGCGACGGCCGTGTTCCTGCTCGGCATCTCACAGAGGCTCGCCGGCGATGCAGAAGCAGCCGATGCTTCGATGGAGGACGCGGCAGAGCTGGGAGATCGATACGGGGCGGCCCCCACCGTCTCGGCCGCCTTGGCCGAACGCTCGGTGCTCGCCATGGAGCGAGGCGACTGGGCGGACGCCCGGACATACACCCAAGAAGCGCGAAAGGTGGTCGAGGACGGCGGCTTGCAGGACTACATGACGAGCATCCTCGCCTACGCGACCGCCGCCCGGGTCGCTCTGCATGAGGGCGACGTCGCCCGCGCGAAGCGTGACCTCGCCCGTGCTCATCGGCTGCGGCCCCTCGCCTCGCGAGCGGTCCCTCACCTTGCGATCCAGGCTCGGCTCGAGCTCGCCCGAGCCCACCTCACGCTCGCGGACCCGGCAGCCGCCCGGTTGCTCCTCAGGGAGGTGGGCGACCTCATGCGGAGACGACCGGATCTGGGTGTGCTCGCTCAAGAGGCCGAGGACCTGCGGACGCAGCTACGAGCCGTCAGCGGAGGGACCCCGGGTGCGTCGACCCTCACTACGGCGGAACTGAAACTCCTGCCGTTCCTGCCGACGTACTTCTCGTTCCGCCAGATCGGGGAGCAGATGCACCTGTCGCCGCACACCGTGAAGACGCAGGCGATCTCCGTCTACCGGAAGCTCGGCGTGACATCACGCGGCGAAGCGATCGAGCGCGCCATCGCCCTGGGTCTCTTGGACGCCTAGCCGATCCGCGGCTCCGCTCGACCCGGGCAGGTTTCATCCCGTGAGGATGATGAAGACGTGGACGCTTTCCGGTGTGATGGACGTGGAGGGGATCCCTCCGGGCGGACCCTTTGAGAGGAGTCGACCGCCATGGAAAGCGAGCGCACGCTGCTTTCGCTGGCCCTCAATGACGAGTCTTCCGTACGGTCCGCCTTGATGGGCGAGTTGGAACCAGGGTCGGGGTGCGCGCTCGATCCGCGAACCCAAGCACTCGTTCGGCTCGGCGTGCTCATCGCCATCGACGCCGCCCCCGCATCGTACGGGTCGAGCGTTGACGCCGCTCTCGCGGCCGGTGCGACGGTCGACGAGATCGTCGGCATGCTGTGCGCGGTTGCGCCCGTCGTCGGCTTCGCCCGGGTCGTCGCCGCGGCACCGTCACTCGCCGGCGCGCTCGGCTACGACATCGAGTCCGCGCTCGAAAGGCTCTAGGCCGTGGGGGAGTGGGGGGCGCGAGGGACGACATCGCCTGAGAGCCTTCTTCGATGCTGAAGGCGATCGCGCTCGGGACGCTTGCACAGTCTGCACTGCTGCTGAGCGGTCTTCTCGTGTACTGGATCAACTTCCCTCCGAAGTTCGTGGGGGTCCTCGCCGGCTTCGGCGCGGGCGCTCTGATCGAGGCGGTCGCCTTCGATCTGGTCGCGGAAGCACAGGCACTCGATAGCCTCCAGTTCGCCGTCTGGATGTTGGTCGGCGCCGCGATCCTGCTCATCGGAGACGCCATCGTCGATCGACGTTTCGGCGGCGGAGGGGCGATGGGGATCGTGGTCGGCTCCATGGTGGACGGCGTCCCCGAGTCCGCGATCTTCGGGATCCAGGTCGCGACGGGGTTCCCGATCAGCGTCGGTTTCTTCGCAGCGGTGTTCGTCTCCAACTTCCCGCAGGCGATCGCGCCGTCCGCCGATCTCGCGAAGCAGGGATGGAAGATCGGTCGACTGGTGGGCATGTGGGCACTCGTGCTCGTCTCCTGTGGCGTCGCGTCTGGCCTCGGATACCTCCTCGCCGACTCGTTCTCGGGCGTGGCCGGGGACCGCATGGCAGCGCTCGCCGCCGGCGGGCTCCTAGCGATGCTCACGAACTCCTTGATGCCGTTCGCGTTCGAACGCGGCGGGCAGCTGGCCGGCGTTGGCACCGTCCTTGGCTTCTGCATCCCGTTGATGTTCTGATGGCCGACATGTCGGGACCCAAACCCGAGTCGCCTCGGCGACGCCGGCCGCGGCCGTTGATCGAGGCCTTCTACTCCCCGAACAGCTATGGGTTGGTGCTGCTGCTCATACTGCTCACGTACGTGCTCTCGGTCACGCTCACGGAGGGCCGGGCTGTTTCCATCGTGGTGGCCGTGCAGATCGCGACGATCTGGGTGGTCATTCGAGCGTCGGAGGCTCGTCGTCGCCTCCGGGTCTTCGTGAGCCTACTCGCCGCCATCTCTGCGATCGTCGCGGTCTTGAACCTCTTCATCCCCGATCAAGTGGGTGACAACGGGTTCATGGCTCTGGTGAGCGCCCTGCTCTATCTCGGCTTTCCATTCAGCATCGTCCGTCACCTGGTGATGCGGCGAACGACAGATCGGGAGACAGTGCTCGGAGCGATCGCCGCCTATCTCATGATGGGGATGTTCTTCGCTTTCGTGTATAGGGCTCTGGGAGGGTTCCAGGCGGGTCCATTCTTCGGTGCTTCAGGCGACGGGACGTTCCCGCAGGACCTGTTCTTCTCGTTCACGACGCTCACCACGACCGGCTACGGCAACCTCATCCCGGCAGGAAATCCAGGGCAATCGTTCGCGGTCCTGGAGATGCTCATCGGGCAGCTATTCCTCGTGACAGCGGTGGCGAAGGCAGTCAACGTTTGGCAGCCTCAACTCCGTAAGGACACGCACGGCCTGCCGAACGACGGGTCACCCGGTTCGGGGGTTGGTTAGGTCGCACCCGTTGCGTCAGGTGGGGGGATCCCACCCCCGCTGCTCGAGTGATCGAGCCCTACTTCGATGCCACGAGCTCCGGTGGTTGCACCCGGTGTTCTGCGTTCGCGACTCCCCACAGGAACAGGCCGAACAGGACTCCCACGATCGCGACGGGGATCCAGTCGATCCCTGTCAAGAACAGCACGAGCGCCGCGATGACGCCACCTCCGAAGCGCACGGGATCCGCGTGGTCGGCGACCCAGACATCGAGCTCACTTCCACCGGGCCGCGACGCCGTCACCCGCTCCAACCAGCCGGCGGTTCGCTGGAACCAAGGTGGCCGTCCCAACAGGTACGCGAGTAGTGCGGCGATGACCCCGATCATGAGCACGACCAGACCCGCTTGGCGGAGGCTGGAGCTGACCTGATCGAACACATCCTGTGCTGCGGCCTTCGCCCCAGGGCCTTCGATCGCGTCCACGATGCTGGCCTCGACACGACGCAGGAAGACGCCGGCCAGGAACAGCCCGGCGGTCACGCCGACTCCCAGCCAGATCACCGCGCGACGGTGGTTGGGCGTCACCACGATCGTGAGGGCGAGCAGGATCAGGCTCAACAGGAACGTGGCTACAACGAGCCGCTTCATCGTTCGAACGGCATCCTGGTACCCCGACAACTGATCGGCGCTCATGATCGTGACCTGGCCGAAGTCCGCCGGCAGCGTCACGTCGAGGGCAGAGCTCAACCGATCGATCGCCTCGGACGATCCGAGCGAGGTGGGGATGCTCGGCACCGTCACATCGATGCCGAGGAGATCGACACCACCCTGCGCCAATCGTTGGATGATCACGGCAACCACCGAGACGAGATTGAGCTGAACCTCCCCACCAGTGACCGCGACGTTCGGCAGTTCCTCGTAGTCCTCGTTCAGGAGGGCTTGCACCTTCCCGTGGACCTGACGATTGAGATTCACCCACAGCTCGGCGAACGCCGGCGAAGCCAGGAAACCCTCTACCCTCTGCTGGACCAGGCTCTGCGCGCCGGCCGTGAGGGGACCGACGAGGAAGCTCGCCTGCGGTGGGAGGTTCGGGATGGATGAAAGCGCCTCCTCGATCCGGGCCTCTACGTCCAAGGCGATGAACACCTCTTCCGAGAGCCTGGCGGCGAGTGGGTTTGTCACGGCCGGGTCGTCGGCAAGGGGCGCAACGAGCGCCACGAACCGGTCGGTATCCGAGAGGGTGCGCTGGGTCCAGATCCCGATCGTCGCAGCCACGATGCAGAGGCTCGTGAGCACGACGAGGACGCCAGCCAGGACCTGTCGGACCCGTCGCCGACCGGTGCCCTTGCTCATCGCCTTCGACTCGCGGACCGCTTCGAGCTCGGCCTGCAGCCGGGCATTCTCCTCCGAGAGGCGAGCGGCGTCGTCGGCACGGCCGCCGGTCGGTTGGGAGGGCGTGTCTGGAGCGTCGGGATCTCGGGGCGTGCTCGTGGCTCTGCCTCCTTCGTCCTGGACGTATGCAGGCACGATACCGGCGACGGGACGTCATCGTGCACCCACGCTGCCTCCAGGACATCACCCTGATGGGATGAGAACCCGCTAGGGAGCTCTGACCGGCCTTTCATGCGGAAGGGGTGATGCTCGCTCCTCTACCAGTGGGTCCAATCATCACCGCCGGCGTCATGATGGCGAGGTCTGATGGCGGAACGCGATCAAGGGGTCGGTACGAGCGAAGACCAGGCATCTCGATGGAGCAGCAGGCGCCTGCTCTCCAAGGCGATGAGGCCGATCCGGTTCTTCTCCTCCGCTGCCGCTGCCCCACGCGCTCGTCGGCCGACGGACCTGGTCCTGCTGATCACCTCGGTCATCGGCATCGGGATCGCTCTCGTGCTTGCTCCGGACCCGGGGGACTCAGGTTCGACGACCACCACGTTCCTCCGATCGCTTCCCGGCCTCTTCGGATGGTTCTGGGAGATCGCGTACGTGCTCGTCTTCGTGTGGGCGGCGATCCTCTTGGGTGCACCGCTGGTGAGCCGCGGGCGACTCCGACTCGCACGAGACCAGTGGCTCGCCCTCATCGTGGCCTCGGTGGGCAGTCTCCTCCTGGCCGGCGACTGGAGCACGATGCTGGACGGACTCACTTCGTCGGGGCCTCCTCCGGTGTTCCCGGCCGTCCGTATCGCGCTCATCACCGCGATCCTCGTGACGACGTCTCCCCATCTAGGGATGCCATCACGACGAGCGGGCAGGCTGTTCCTGGCGCTCGGGATCCTCGCGTCGATCGCGCTCGGCGCGGTGCAGCCCGTCGGTGTGATCGCCGGGCTCTCCTTGGGGACGGCGGCAGCGACGCTGATCCATCTGCTCTTCGGCTCACCCGGTGGACGGCCGACGCCGGACCAGGTTGCCGAGGCGCTCGGCAACCTCGGCTTCGAAACGGAGCGAGTCGAGCACGCCAGTCTCCAGCCCCGGGGCGTGGGGATGATGTGGGCCGTCACGCCCGGTGGCGACACCCTCCTGGTCAAGGTCTACGGCCGGGACGCCTGGGATGGCCAGCTCCTCTCGAGCATCTGGTCGTTCCTCTGGTATCGAGATGAGACCCCCACGCTCACGCTGAGCCGGCTCCAGCAGGTGGAACACGAGGCCTTCGTGACCCTGTTGGCAGAACGGGCCCGCGTACCGGTACTGCCCGTCGTGGCAGCCGGTCCCGTTGCGAACGACGCACTGTTGGTCGTGGCCCTCGAGGGAGAGCCGTTGTCGTCATTCCGAGGGCACGACCGACGAGATGCTGGCCGACCTGTGGGGCGGCGTCGACCGCATGCATCGAGCGGGGATCGCACACGGTGCGATCGACGCCAACCGGCTCGTGGTCCAAAGCGGTGGTTCGAACGAGCGGATCGCGATCGGCGACTTCGGGCGGGCAACGGCCGTCGCGACCGATGCCGACGTGCACGCCGACCGAGCGCAGCTGCTCGCCACCACCGCACTGGTCGTTGGGATCGACCGGGCAGTCGCGGTGGCTTCCCGCGAGCTCGGAGGCGACGCCTTGACCGGCTTGCTCGCGTACCTCCAGGCTGCCGCGCTCACACCTGCTACCCGCGAACGCGTGAAGTCCGACCAGGTCGATCTGGATGCGCTTCGAAAGGTAGCGGCGGTCGCAGCCGGAGCTGAAGAGCCCGAGCTGGTTCCGCTTCGCCGCGTGACCTGGGGATCCCTGATCCAGATCGCGTTGATCGGGTTCGGGGCCTGGGTCGTGATCTCCGCTCTCGCGAACGTCGGAGTAGACACCCTCGTTGACGAGCTGAGCGGCGCTGAGTGGCCGTGGGTGATCCTCGCGTTCGTCATCTCGCCGAGCGTTCAGGTCGCCGAGGCATTCTCGACGTTGGGGGCCTCGCTCCGCCCCCTTCGCTTCGGCCCGGTCTTGCTGTTGCAGTTCGCGATCCGGTTCATCGCGCTCGCGGTTCCATCCTCCGCGGCGCGCATCGCGCTCAGCGTTCGCTTCTTCCAACGATCCGGTGCCCCGACCTCCGAGGCGATCGCCATCGGCGCGATCGACAGCGTCTCCGGATTCGTCATCCAGGCCTTCATCCTCGCCATCGTCGCACTCGCGAACCTCGTCACCTTGGATCTCTCGACCAAAGACATCCCGGTGGACTTCAGTGGCGAGCTGCTGATCCTCGGCGCGGTTGTCGTCGTGATCCTCGTGGTTGCGGCGATGTTCGTGCCGAGGATCCGACGGTTGATCGCACCTCACCTGACGGAGGCCCGGACGGCCGTTCGTGTTCTGCGCGAGCCGATGAAGCTTGTCCAGCTGTTCGGCGGGAACTTCGCAGCGCAGGTGTTGCTCGCGGCTCTGCTTGGACTGTGTCTCCGAGCGTTCGGGCAGGAGGCGACGATGGCCGAGTTGCTCGTCGCGAACACGTTGACGAGCCTGCTGTCCGGCATCGTCCCCGTCCCAGGCGGTATCGGTGTGACGGAAGCAACCACGACCACATTGCTCGTCGCGATGGGCATCCCGCAGTCCCCTGCACTCGCCGCGACACTCATGTTCAGGATCATTTCCTTCTACCTTCCACCGGCGTGGGGCGTGCTCGCGATGCGTTCGCTCAAGCGGAACGGCAACCTCTGACCATGGCTTGAGCCGAACGCCTGTGCGCCACTCCTCTACCGAGCCGAAGGAGTACGGTAGCGAGGGAAGACTGGCGAAAGGAAACGACATGTCGATGACTGGACCGGGAGGGGCCGGAGGGCGCGATCCGGGGGCCCAACGCTGGGGCGCCGAGCAGGAGCAGATCGACAAAGGTGCGCGGCAGGACCGCCTCGCGCACGAGGCCGAGCGCATCCACGCCGAGGAGGCAGCAGAGCGGGGCGAAGCCCCCAAGTCGAAGCCCTGGTGGAAGTTCTGGGCTTGAGGGAAGTCACAGCGTTCGTGCTCTGACTCGTAAGGGGCACCGGGAGCAGAGCGGCATCCCTAGACTCCGTCGATGGGCATCACGACCCTTGGACGGAGCTCGTGAGACTCCTGGAGCTGGGTGCGGTGATCCTCGGGCTCGCCGTCCTGGCGCGCCTGGCGGCGCGCTTCGATCTGCCCACGGTTCCTCTCTATCTCCTCGCGGGTCTTGCGTTCGGCGAAGGCGGCATCCTCCCGTTGGTCACGACGAGAGGATTCGTCGAGACGGGCGCTGAGATCGGCCTGATCCTCGTCCTGTTCGTCCTCGGTCTCGAGCACTCATCCCGGGATCTGCTCGCGACTGCGAGGGCGTCCGCGATGCCCGGCGTCGTCGACCTCGTCCTGAACGTCACTCCCGGCGTGCTGGTCGGTCTCCTGTTGGGATGGGGCCCGTTGGCGGCCGCGTTCCTCGGCGGGATCACGTATGTCTCTTCGTCCGGTGTCGCGGCGAAGCTGCTCGAGCATGCGGGTCCGCACGCGCGCGGCGCGAGCAGGTTCGTGGTGACGATCGCCGTCATCGAGGATCTCGTGATGGCGATCTACCTCCCGGTGCTCGCTGCCCTGCTGATCGGCGACGGCGCTGAGATCTCCCTCGTCGCCGCGGGAGTGGCCATCGTCGCGGTCGCGCTCCTGCTCGCGGTCGCGCTCCGAGTCGAGGCCGGTCTCAGCCAGATGCTCTTCAGCCGCTCCGACGAGGCGCTCCTGCTGTCCATCCTCGGGTTCGCGATCCTCATCGCGGGCGTCGCCGAAGTGGCGAGGTTCTCGGCCGCGGTGGGGGCGTTGCTTGCGGGCATCATGCTCTCCGGGCCTGCCGCAGAAGGGGCGCAGACGCTCGTGCGTCCGCTCCGAGACCTGTTCGCGGCGATCTTCTTCGCCTTCATCGGCCTCTCGGTCGATCCGTCCACGATCCCTCCGGTCCTCGGGATCGCCGTGCTCCTGGGTCTGGTGACCTCGGCGACGAAGTACGCGACGGGATGGTGGTCGGCGCGGCGCCTCGGCTCGGAGGTGCGAGCGCGCGGGGTGGTCGGCGCCGCCCTGATCCCGCGAGGAGAGTTCTCGATCGCGATCGCCGGGCTCGCGACGGCCGCCGCCATCGAGGACGACCTCGGCCCGGTCACGGTCGCCTACGTCATCCTCACCGTCGTGGTGGGGTCGGTCGTGACCAAGGTGCTGGCGAGGAGGGTCGACCGCTGGGACCCCTCGGACGCCGCCGCTCGCCACGGATGAGCCCATTCCCACCTGGTCTCGAGCCCGTCGAGGATCTGAGCGAATCGGTCTGGGTGCAGGAGGCTCTGAAGGACTGGCCATCCGGCAGACGATTCATCGTCCGCGACTTGGTCCCTCCCATCTTCGAGGCGTACGCACGGATCCTCCATCGACCCCTCCTGTTGGCGGACGACCGCTGGTCGTTGAAGGAAGGGTCTCTCTCCGTCCCGGAGGCGTCGGCGCTGAGCTCGTTCCTGGCGGCTCATACGTCCGATCCGACGGCGTGCTGGTTCGCCATGTGGTCGGGGTGGGGCGAACTCTCCGGCGGTACCGTTTCCCTCTACCCGGTAGGCGGACCGATCAACGAGCTGAAGATGCGGCGGCGAACGCGGCTGGAAGGCGAGCGAGCACGAAGGGAGGCGGCTCGCTTCAGGACGTTCTCGGCCCTCGGTGGCGGGCGCTCGTACCTGCTGTTCGAGGGAGCCGTCGAGGACGCTGCGCGGTTCGATCTCGGCTACGGGTTTCAGTCTCCGGCTCTCTGGTGGCCCGAGGACCGCGCCTGGTTCGTCCACACGGAGATCGATGGATCGAGCACCCATCTGGGTGGCACGCACTCGATGATCGATCGCCTGGTGGGGGAGCAGATCCTCGAGTCGTTCGAGGTCCAGTCCGACACCCCAGCGGCCCTGTAACGAATCCGACCTGCCAGATAGACTTAGGCGGAGACGGGTACCCTGTAGATGACCGCCGATACCGACCCGAGGGAGTGAGATGGCAGTCAGCCAGGAAGAGCACCTCAAGGAGCTTTCCAAGGGATACCGTTTCGACTGGAAGGACCCTTCGCACTCGGTGTTCGAGCCGAAGCGGGGCTTGTCGACGCAGGTCGTCGAGGAGATCAGTGACCTCAAGTCCGAGCCCGACTGGATGCGAAAGTACCGGCTGAAGGCCTTGAAGCACTTCCAGAACCGCCCGATGCCTTGGTGGGGCGCCGACCTGTCCGACATCGACTTCGAGAACATCTACTACTTCATCCGCTCGACCGAGAAGCAGGCGCAGAACTGGGAAGACCTCCCCGAGGACATCCGAGGCACCTGGGACAAGCTCGGGATCCCCGAGGCGGAGAAGAAGTACCTGGGCGGCGTGTCGGCCCAATACGAGTCCGAGGTCGTCTACCACAAGATCAAGAAGGAACTGGACGACATCGGTGTGCTCTTCACCGACATGGACTCGGCTCTCCGCGATCACCCCGACCTGGTCAAGGAGTACTTCGGTACGATCATCCCGCCGAACGACAACAAGTTCGCCGCGCTGAACACCGCCGTCTGGTCCGGTGGCTCGTTCATCTACGTGCCGCCGGGCGTTGCCGTCGACATCCCGCTGCAGGCCTACTTCCGCATCAACGCCGAGAACATGGGCCAGTTCGAGCGGACGCTGATCATCGCCGACGAGGGCTCCTACGTGCACTACGTCGAGGGTTGCTCGGCGCCGATCTACACGAGCGACTCCCTGCACTCCGCGGTCGTGGAGATCGTCGCGAAGAAGGGCGCCCGGGTTCGCTACACGACGATCCAGAACTGGTCGACCAACGTCTACAACCTGGTGACCAAGCGCGCCGCGGCCTACGAGGATGCCGTGATGGAGTGGATCGACGGCAACATCGGCTCCAAGGTGACGATGAAGTACCCGTCGATCTACCTGCTCGGCAAGGGCGCGCGCGGTGAGGTGCTGTCGGTGGCGTTCGCCGGCAAGGGGATGCACACGGATGCGGGCGGCAAAGCGATCCACGCGGCGCCGTACACGACCAGCGTGATCAACTCCAAATCGGTCTCGAAGGATGGCGGGCGGACCGGGTACCGCGGGCTCGTCCGGGTGGAGCCCGACGCCCATCACGCGAAGTCCACCGTGCGATGCGACGCGCTGATCCTGGACGACGAGTCGCGCTCCGACACCTACCCGTACATCGAGGTCGAGGACGAGACGGCGGCGCTCGGGCACGAGGCGACCGTCTCGAAGGTGGGAGACGACCAGCTCTTCTACCTGATGAGCCGGGGGCTCTCCGAGGCCGAAGCCACCGCGATGATCGTGAACGGGTTCATCGAGCCGATCACCCGCGAGCTCCCGATGGAGTACGCGGTGGAGCTGAACCGCCTGATCGAGCTGCAGATGGAGGGCTCGGTCGGCTAACGGGCTGTACTCCAACCGTTATCGGTTGGCGATAGCTCCTGATTCCCGCAGGTTGGGCCGAATCCGACCTCTCCAGTAGGATTCGTCTATGACCGCGGTGAGCACGACCACCTTCGACGAACGGGCTCTCGATTCATTGCCCGAGGCGCCTGGGTTCACGTCGAAGTTGCGCTCGCAGGCCTTCGAGGGGTTCGGGGGTCTGCCCGTTCCCTCTCAGGAGACGGAGGAGTGGCGCTACACCGACCTTTCGACCTTCGAGCTCGATTTCACCCCCCACGTGGGGGGAGGTAGCGCCACCCGGCTCGACGACGTGCCGGCCCATCTCCTCGCCGCCGCAGGCGATGTGAGCGCTCGCGCGGGACTCCTTGTCCAGCACAACTCCACCACCACGATCGCCCACCTCGATCCCGCGATGCGTGACGGCGTCCATTTCGAGAGCATCGACGCCGCGGTGGCCGACCATCCGGAGCTGGTCGAGCCCTACCTCCACACGCTCGTGCCGTTCGACAGGACGAAGTTCACCGCGCTTCACGCCGCGTTCCGCACCGGAGGCACGTTCGTCTACGTGCCGAAGGACACGGCGATCGAGCTGCCACTCCAGACCCTCACGTACCTCGACGCCGCCGGTGCCGCGATCTTCCCCCACACGTTGCTCATCGTGGACGCGGGGGCGGAGGTGACGTTCATCGACCGGTACGTGTCACCCGACCTCTCGCGCGCCTTCAGCAACGCGGTCACCGAGATCTACGTCGGTGACGGCGCCCACGTGCGATACGTCTCGATCCAGGAGTGGGGGGGCGGCGTGACGCACCTCGGTATCCAGCGCGCCACGGTCGGGCGCGACGCCACCCTGCGGACGCTGAACATCGGCTTCGGCGCGTCGCTCGCGCGCGCCGAAGCCGAGACGGTCCTCGCCGAGCCCGGCGGATTCTCGGAGATGCTGGGAGTCTTCTTCGCCGATGAGGACCAGCACTTCGACCACCGCTCGATACAGGATCACGTCGCGCCGAACTGCACCAGCGACCTCCTCTTCAAGGGCGCCCTCAGGGACCACTCCAGAGCCGTCTACAGCGGCTGGGTTCATGTCCGTCCGGAGGCGCAGAAGACGAACGCGATGCAGACCTCGCGCAACATCGTCCTGTCCGAGCACGCGAAGGCCGACGCGATCCCGAACCTCGAGATAGAGGCGAACGACGTCCGCTGTGGCCACGCGGCGAGCGTCGGTCCGGTCGACGAAGACGCGATCTTCTACCTGACCAGCCGCGGCATCCCTCGGGCGGAGGCGGAGCGGCTCATCGTCTCGGGCTTCTTCCAGGAGGTCCTCGACCGCGTGAAGATCGACGAGGTCAGGGAAGGCGCCGAGAAGGCGATCCAGGACGAGCTGGCCCGAGGCGACCGGAAGAGGACGGCGTGATGGCCCGGAAGAAGGTCTGCGAGGCCGCCGACGTGCCGCCGCCCGGTGAGGTGAAGCGTTTCCCCGTCGACGGCCGCCTCGTCGCGGTGGTGAACCTCGGTGACGAGGGGCTCCGTGCGATCGACGCGATCTGCAGCCACGCGAAGTACTACCTCGATGAAGGGGAGGTCGACCCCGACTTCGAGACGATCGAGTGTCCGCAGCACGGATCCAGCTTCGACCTGAACAGTGGGAAGCCACGGAGCTTGCCGGCCACCGAGCCGATCGATGTGTTCCCGATCATCACCGAGGACGACGACATCTATATCGAGGTGTGACAGATATGAGCGAAGAGAACGGTCGCGCGACGCTCGAGATCCGAGATCTCCGAGCGGAGGTCGAGGGCAAGGAGATCCTCAAGGGGATCGACCTCACCGTGACGCAAGGGGAGACACACGCGCTGATGGGCCCCAACGGCTCCGGCAAGTCCACCCTCTCCAATATCATCATGGGCCGGCCCGGATACGTGGTGACCGGCGGCGACGTGATCTTCAAGGGGGAGAAGATCTCCGGTCTCACCGCCGACCAGAGGGCCAAGCGGGGGCTCTTCCTCGCGCTGCAGTACCCGACCGAGGTCCCGGGCGTCAGCGTCGTGAACTTCCTGCGGACCGCGTATCAGGCCGTCAAGGGGGAGCAGATCAGCGCCCTCGCGTTCCGCAAGCACATGAAAGGGCAGATGGACCGCCTCGGCATCGAGGACGCGATGGTCCAGCGCTACGTGAACCAGGGGTTCTCCGGGGGCGAGAAGAAGCGGAACGAGATCCTCCAGCTCGCGGTCCTGCAACCCGAGATCGCGATCCTCGACGAGACGGACTCGGGCCTCGACATCGACTCGCTGAAGCTGGTCGCCGGGGGTGTCGCGGAGCTGGTCGGTCCCGAGCTTGGTGTGCTGCTGATCACCCACTACCAGCGCATCCTCAACTACATCACGGCGGACCGGGTACACGTGATGATGCAGGGTCGTATCGTGAGGTCGGGTGGACCAGAGCTCGCGCATGAGCTCGAGGAGAAGGGCTACGAGGGCATCCGCGAGGAGCTCGGGATCGAGGACGGGGAGGAGGAGGCGACGACATGAGCGACAACATGATCGATGTCGAGCGGATCCGCAGGGACTTCCCGATCCTCGAGCGCGTCATCAACGGCCATCCGCTCGTCTACCTCGACTCGGCCGCCACCTCCCAGAAGCCCCGTCAGGTGATCGACGCCGTCTCCGACTTCTACACCAACCACAACGCGAACGCCCACCGCGGGATCTACACGCTGGGGGAGGAGTCGACCGAGGCGTTCGAAGGCGCCCGGGCCAAGCTGGCCCGCTTCTTCGGCGCACCGGATCCCCGCACGATCGTCTTCACGAGGGGCACGACCGAGTCGATGAACCTCGTCGCGCAGGGGTGGGGACGGAAGTTCCTCCGGGAAGGTGATCGAGATCCTCCTCACCGACATGGAACACCACTCGAACATCGTGCCGTGGCAGCTCACAGCGCAGGTGACAGGCGCGGTGCTGCGGTACATCCCGCTCACCGACGACGGGCAGCTCGATCTCTCGGAGCTGGGATCGTTGCTGAACGAACGGACGAAGATCCTGTCCGTGACCGGCATGTCCAACGCTCTCGGGACGATCACACCGCTCGGCCAGCTGATCGAGTCCGCACACGCGGTGGGTGCGGTCGTCGCGGTCGACGCGGCGCAACTCGTCCCGCATCACACCGTCTCGGTCTCCGAGGTGGACTGCGACTTCCTCGCGTTCAGCGGCCACAAGATGCTCGGCCCGACGGCGAGCGGCGGGCTCTACGCGAAGGCGGAGCTCCTCGAAGCGATGGATCCCATGTTCGGCGGTGGGGAGATGATCCACGAGGTCTTCCACGACCACTCGAGCTGGAAGGAGATCCCGTACAAGTTCGAGGCAGGGACGATGCAGATCGCCCAACAGGTGGGTCTCGGCGTCGCCGTCGACTATCTCCAGGCCCTCGGGATGGACGCCGTCCGCGCACACGAGGAAGAGATCACCCGGTACGCCCTCGACCGACTGCTCTCCGTCGGCGCCACCGTCTACGGGCCGAAGGACGCCACCGCCCGGGGTGGCGCCGTCAGCTTCTGGTACCGCGACGTCCATCCCCACGACCTGGCGACGGTCCTGGACGAAGAGGGTGTGGCGATCCGTGCCGGCCACCATTGCGCGCAGCTCGTGATGCGCAGGTTCGGCACCCCCGCTACCGCGCGGGCTTCCTTCTACGTGTACAACACACGGGAGGAGGTCGACGTGTTGGTGGAGGCGCTCGCCAAGGCGGACGACTTCTTCAGGATCTAGCGTTCGGAGGAGACGTGGCGCTCGACGACATCTACAAGGAAACGATCCTCGACCACTACAAGAACCCGCGGAACAAGCGGGAGCTCCCGGGGGCGGTCGTGACGTGCACCAAGAACAACCCGCTCTGCGGGGACGAGATCACCGTCTCGGCCAACCTCGAGGACGGGAAGCTCCTGGAGGTCACCTTCCAAGGCGCAGGCTGCTCGATCAGTCAGTCCAGCGCATCGATGATGACCGAGTCCGTCGGGGGCAAGAGGGTCGAGGACGCGATGGCGCTCGCGACCGACGTGCGGGGGATGCTGGCCGGTGAGGTCGATCCCGACGAGGACGCGTTCGGCGACCTCGTCGCTCTGAAGGGGGTCGTGAAGTACCCGATCCGGATCAAGTGCGCCGTGCTGGCGTGGGACGTGTTGCAGGAGGCGGTCTCGGGCGGCGGCGCCGCGAGCGGCGCCGCCGCCCACTAGCCGCTCGGCGTCCGCCGACCGTCTACCCTGGCGTCCGTGCCGACGACGACGCCGACGCGAACCCTCTCTCTGAAGCCCTCGCTCGACTGGCTCCTCGTCCTCGTTCCGATCGCGATAGTCCTGGAGGTGGCGGGCGGGCCCGATCTCGCGATCTTCCTCACGTCCGCCGGGGCGATCCTGCCGCTCGCCGGATTGATCGGGCGGTCCACCGAGCAGCTCGCGCTGCACGTCGGACCGCGCCTCGGCGGCCTGATCAACGCCACCTTCGGCAATGTCACGGAGCTGATCCTCGCGATCTTCTTGCTCCTCGAAGGGCGGATCGAGATCGTGAAGGCGTCGCTCACGGGTTCGATCCTGGGGAACCTCCTGCTCGTCCTCGGTCTGTCGTTCTTCCTCGGTGGGCTGAAGCACGAGGAGCAGGAGTACAGCGCGCGCTCCGCATCGGTCCACGCCACTTCCCTCGTCCTGGCCGTCACCGGCCTCCTGATGCCGGCGCTGTTCGCGCACGGCGGCAACCACAGCCTGATCCAACGGGAGGTCGTCTCCGGCACCGTGGCCGCGGTGCTGATCGCGCTCTACCTCGCCGCGCTCGCCTTCACCCTGGTCACGCATGAGCATCTGTTCCACACTCCGGAGGCGCACGAGGAGCCCTCCTGGTCTCGCGGCAGCGCGATCGGCTACCTGCTCGGATCGACCGCTCTCGTCGCCCTGATGTCGGAGTTCCTCGTCGGCTCCCTCGATACCGCGATCGAGTCCCTCGGACTGTCCGAGGCATTCGTCGGCTTGATCCTCATCCCGATCATCGGGAACGCGGCCGAGCACTCCTCCGCGGTGATGTTCGCCCTTCGCAACAAGGTCGACGTGACGCTCGAGATCGCGATCGGTTCCTCGACGCAGATAGCCCTGTTCGTCGCGCCTGCCCTCGTGTTCATCTCGCTGCTCGTGGGCCACCCGATGGACTTCGTGTTCAGCACGTTCGAGGTCGCGGCCGTGGCACTGTCGACGTTCCTCGTATTCATGATCTCGGTCGACGGCCGGTCGAACTGGCTGGAAGGAGCGCAGCTGATGGGTGCCTACGGGATCATGGCGATCTCCTTCTACTTCGTGCAGTGATGGCGGGACGACTCGTTCGCGCGCTCCTCGTCGCCGTTCCGCTCCTGCTGTTGTTGGCCAGCCCAGCCGGGGCGCAGTCGGCGGAGGAGGTCATCCACGACTACAGGGTCAAGATCCAGATCCTGCCCGACGGTGACCTGAGGATCACGGAGACGATCGACTACGACTTCGGTTCCCAGCTCCGCCATGGGATCTTCCGCACGATCCCCACGCGCTTCCCGTACGACGACGTGAACGATCGTGTGTTCCCCATCGAGGACGTGAAGGTCCAGAGTGACGCGCCCGAGGACATCGAGATCTCGGAAGAAGGTTCGCTCACCACGATCCGGGTCGGCGACCCGGATGTGGAGATCTCCGGCCGTCACACCTACACGCTGACCTACCGGGTCGAGGGAGCGCTGAACGCGTTCCAGGATCACGACGAGCTGTTCTGGAACGCGATCGGGGACGAGTGGCAGGCGTCCATCGCGCGGGCGCAGGTCACCGTGCAGGCTCCGGGCGCCATCCAGCGCGTCGCGTGCTTCCAGGGGTACGAGGGCTCGACGGAGCCGTGCGACCTCGCCGGATCCGAGGGGTTGAACGCACGGTTCTCGCCCGGCCGTTCCCTGGCTCCGTACGAGGGGATGACGGTGGTCGTCGCGATCCCGAAGGGCGCCGTTCCAGAGCCCGAGCCGATCCTGGAGGAACGCTGGTCGGCGGCCCGGGCGTTCAGTGTGAACCCGGGCACCGTCACCGCATCGCTTGCGGTGCTGGCCATCCTCGGCGGTGGCCTCTACCGCATGTGGTCCCGAGAGGGGCGCGATCGTCGTTTCCTCGGATCGCCGATCGATCAGGTGTTGGGCACGAAGACCGGCGAGGACGAGGTCGTTCCCCTGGGCGAAGGCGATGCGGAGGCTCCCGTCGAGTTCGCTCCGCCCGAGGGCGTCCGACCGGGGCAGATCGGCACGCTGATCGACGAACGCGCCAACGTGATCGACGTCACCGCGACGATCGTGGACCTGGCGGGGCGAGGGTTCCTGCTGATCCAGGAGATCCCCGACCGGGGATTGTTCTCGAAGCCCGATTGGAACCTCATCCGCCTGGAGAAGGACGAGACCGAGTTGCTTCCGTACGAGAAGAAGCTCCTCGAGGGTCTCTTCCGGGACGGGAACGAGGCCAAGGTCTCGGAGCTCAAGACCACGTTCTCCGAACGACTCCACGGCGTCGAGCAGTCCCTGTACGAGGATGCGATGCGAGAGAAGTGGTTCCGCGCTCGACCCGACCAGGTCCGTACGAGGTGGGCCGGGCGCGGCGCGCTGCTGGCGGTCGGCGGCGGTGCCCTGACCTTCGTCCTGGCCCGGTGGACCCATTGGGGGCTCGTCGGGATCCCCGTGATCATCGCGGGCGTCGCGCTCGCGCTGATGGCGCGGCGGATGCCGGCGCGGACGGCCAAAGGCACGGCGATGCTCCGGCGGATCCGCGGTTTCCGTCGCGTGATCGCGACCGCCGAGACCCACATGTCGCGCTGGGCGGAGGAAGAGAACGTGTTCACACGCTACCTGCCGTATGCGATCGTCTTCGGTCTCACGAAGAAGTGGGCCAAAGCCTTCGAAGATCTGGGGATGCAACCCGACACCTCGAGCTGGTACGTGGGCCCACACGCGTTCACGGCGATGGCGTTCGCGGACTCGATCGACGGGTTCGCCGTGACCACCGGGGGCACCCTCGCTTCCACACCCGCGTCGTCGGGCTCGAGCGGTTTCGGCGGCGGAGGGTTCTCTGGCGGCGGCGGGGGCGGCGGGGGCGGCGGCTCCTGGTGACGGGGCTCAAGGTCGTCTTCTCCGAGGATCCTCGCGACTTCCAGCGCCGCGACTGGAGCGACCTCGTGCGAGCCGATCCCGCCGGGACGATCTTCCATACACCGGACTTCCTCAAGCTCTACTGGGAGGAGTTCGGCGAGGGGCCCGAGCACCTCCTCCTCGCGTTCGGCGAGGAGGATAACGGGGCGCAGGTGGCAGCGGCCGCTTTCGAACTCATCGGAGACACGCTTCGGTTCCTGGGAGGGACCGAGGTCACCGACTACATGGGCCCCGTGGGACTGCCGGAGGCTCGGGAAGGATTCGCGAAGGAGCTCTGGGCGGGGGTGCTCGACAGGGGCGACTGGCAGCAGGCTGATCTCCGTGGCCTGCCCCAGGACTCGTGGTGGCTCTCGGAACTGCGGGAGGCGGCTGCCGGCCACGGGCTCGCGGTGGAGGAGACCGAGGACCAGAACGGCGTGGCTCCGTTCCTCGAGCTCCCGCCGACCTGGGACCAGTACCTGGCGCAGATCCCCTCGAAGCTCCGGCACGAGATCCGTCGGAAAGCCAAGAAGCTCGAAGCCGAGACCGGGCCGTTCCACGTCGAGACCGCCACCGACGAGACGCTGATCCCGCTGCTCGACCGGTTCGTGGAGCTGCATCGGATGAGTGAGGGGCCCAAGGGCGTGTTCATGGTCCCGGGGATGGAGATCTTCTTCCGGCGGCTGGGGCAGGCCTTCTGCGAGCGCGGCGTCTTCCGCCTGACCTTCATCCGCGTGCGCGAGGAGCTCGCCGCCGGCACGATCGGTTTCAGCTTCGAAGGCACCTACTCGCTCTACAACTCAGCGTTCGACCGGCGATGGCAGCAGCTCGCCCCGGGCATGGTGCTGGTGGCCGAGGACATCGGGCAGGCGATCGAGGAGGGTTGCTCCGTCTTCGACTTCCTGAAGGGGGACTACGCGTACAAGTACCGGTTCGGCGCGCGCAAGCGGCTTGTCAAGCGCCTGGCGGTCTCTCGCGTCTAAGCGTGGCGCAGGCCGGCGGTGGCCAGCACGGAGCCGTCCGGGGCCCTGACGGTCAGCCCAGTCATCGAGGAGATGCTGCGATCGGTGACCCACCACATGGCGGCGTCTCCGTTCCCGTCGAACTCGATCGGTCCCGGGTCCCACGTGGTTCCGTCCGATCTGGATACGAGGAGGGAGCCGTCGCCCGTGAGCTCCGGGGTTCGGACGAAGACGACGACGAACGATTGGTCGTTGCTGGATTCGTAGGCGACGACGCTGCCCTCCACCGGCGAGGCACTCGCCGCTTCGAGCGTGCCCACCTTGAACCCCGTGCCGCCCAGCGTGGCAAGGACCGTGTCGTAGCTGGTCGCGTCGTTCGCGGCCTCGCGGGCACGACCAAGCTGGATCAGCCCGAACATGCCGGCGATCACCGCGAGGGTGAGCGAGGCCGCGAACGCGATGCGCCAGCCGCGAGGGGCCGGCTCGCGCGACCGGAGCGGCTCACTCGCCTCCGACCATTCCTGCGAGAGGACGTTCATCACGCGGTCCCGGAGCTCGGGCGGAGCCGGGCGCTCGAGCGTCGATGCGAACACCCCCAGTCCCTCTCGGAGCGCCTCCAGCTCGCGGCGGCATGCGCCGCATCCCCGCAGGTGCCGTCGTACATCCAGATCGGTCCGTTCCTCCGGTGAGCCCAGGACGAAGTCGGGGAGCAGGGTGCGCACCCCGTCACACGTCGTCACGCTCGACCCCTTCCTGTTTCCTCGGCAGATCTTCCGATCGATCCTCCGAAGACATCAGCTCCCGCAGCCGGAGGAGCGCAGCCCGGATCCGCGTCTTCGCGGTGCCCACGGGGATCCCTTCGAGATCGGAGATCTCGGCACTCGTCTTCCCGCCGAGATACGCGAGCTCGAGGGCGGCTCGCTGCTCCGAGGGAAGCGACGACATCGCCCGGCGGGCTCGTTCCGTGAGATCGAGGGTGACCACCTGGTCGTCCGGCCCGGGTCCCTGGTCGGCTTCGGGCGGAAGGTCGACGTGCTCCAGGGTGCGCACCTCCAGCACACGCCGCCTGATCGCGTCGATCGCGAGCGATCGGGCCATCAGCAAGACCCACGTCTCGAGCTTCCCCCGAGAGCGGTCGTAGCGATCGGCGCTTCGCCAGAGCTTCACGAACGTGTCCTGCACGAGGTCCTGCGCCGCGGCGTCGCTGCCGAGCATCACGAGCCCGAGGCCGTAGATACGTCCGGCGAACCGCCGGAAGAGCGTGTCCGCCGCCACCGGGTCCCGCGCGGCGAAGGACCGCATCAGGTGTTGGTCGGCGTCGAGTTCCCTCGCCATCTCTGAGCCAAGAACCTACAGATGTTTCCCACACGCAAGAGGTACGAGCGAACGACCTGGGCGGTTCCCTCAGACGAAGGAGCGGATATGCCGAAGGACCGCGACGCCCAGCTCGATATCGAGCCCCACGACGAGGTTCCCGGATGCGAGTGCGTCCACGGCGGATACGCGTCGGGCCGCCACGAGTCCGAGCTGGGGCGCGCGCCCGACGATCGTCGCGTCGGGCTCCTTGTCGGCGGGCGGTACCTCGCCGGCTCCCAGGCCCCAGTGCCACGAGCCCTCGCCGGCCCCGTCGACGTCGATCTGGACGCTGTAGCCGGTCAGGTCCAGGCCGGCTCGTCCGAGGGCCCACGGCAGCATCCGGACCCCCATATCGATCGTCATGTAGATGGGCCAGTGCTGGTACTCGGGACCGAGCCCGTTGGTGGCTCGCATGTCCTCGCCGTGGATCCACCACTCGACCATCCGTGACTGGACCAGGTAACGCGCGGCGATCTCGCCCGCGAGCCAGGGGAAGCGTCGCTTCTCCCACTCCTCCTCCGAGAGCAGCCCGACGTAGACGAGGAACGCATCGGCCGCCTTCCCCCACGTCACCAGGACATCGCGCGTGGGGAGCCCGGCCCTCCGTTCCACCACCCACTCGTTGAACTCCTCGACGGAGAAGGGCTTCCCGTTCAGGCGTGCACGGTATTCCTCGACCTCCTCGGCGGGGTCTCCCTTGACCAGGTGTGCCGCTGCCGTGTCGTGCGACGCGAGGTGGGCCATCACGTCTCGGTTCCACCAACCGGGCAGCGCGCTCGGCTGCTCCCACGTCTGCGGATCCGAGTACTGGATGGTCCGGCCGAGCCGCTGGCGCTCGGCATGCGCGACGCCGAGCAGCGTGGTGCGGTCCAGGCTCACGGCGCGGAATCGTACAGTACGGGCCGTGCTTGCCCTGGAGCTCGTGCTGGTCGTTCTGGACCCCCGGCTCTGATGGCTGCGATCGACCGATTCACCGACTCCGCGCTCCTTCTCGGGATCGAGCCGCGGATCCGTCGGTTCCCCGAGGGAACGAAGACGGCCGCGGATGCCGCCAGGGCGATCGGCTGCGACGTGGCGCAGATCGTGAAGACGCTGGTCTTCATGGCGGACGGGCGGCCCGTGATCGCCTTCACTTCGGGGGCGAACCGGGTGGACACTTCGAAGCTGGCCGCGGTGTCGGGGGCGTCCGAGGCGCGAAGAGCCTCCCCCGAGGAGGCGCGCGCCGCCACCGGCTTCGCGGTCGGCGGCACGCCGCCCTTCGGGCATCCGGCATCGCTGCCCGCCTACGTCGATCCGTCTCTGTTTGCCTTCCAAGAGGTCTGGGCCGCAGCGGGAACACCGGACTCGGTGTTCCCGCTGCCCCCGTCGGAGCTCCGGCGGGCCACCGGCGCCGAACCCGTCGACTTCATCGAGACTTGACGGCGACGGAGGGTAGAATCTGGGGCATGACATCGACCGCTGAGACCGAGACAACCGGAGCGATGGCCCAGACGGCCGAAGGTACGACGGAGACGACCCAGAAGACGATCAAGCTCACGGAGACTGCCGCTGGTGAGGTCCAGAAGCTCATCACCGAGGAGGGCCGTCCCGAGATCGCGCTCCGGATCGCCGTGCAGCCCGGTGGCTGCTCGGGGCTCCGTTACGCGATGTACCTCGACGATCAGGTTTCGGAGAAGGACCTGCTCGAGGAGCAGTTCGGCGTCAAGGTGGTCGTGGACAAGATGAGCGTTCCCTACCTCACCCAGGCCACGATCGACTGGGTGGATTCGCTGGAGGCCTCAGGGTTCACGATCGACAATCCGGCGGCGCAGAGCTCGTGCGCGTGCGGCCACTCGTTCCACTAGCGCCCTAGACGACGGCGTCGAGGCCGGCGCGCAGGCCGTCCACGATCTCTTGGAGCTGTGACTCCTCCAGGATCAATGGCGGACTCACCGCGAGCGCACCACCCACCAGCGGACGGATGAGCACGCCGGCCCCCCGCGTCGCGGCGCCCACGCGAGCTCCCAGGGCGGGGTCGGCTGCGACCAGATCCTGTCGGAGGCCGACCGCCGCGAGCATCCCGACACCGCCGCGGACGTCCTCGACGAGGTCATGGTCGGTGAGCTCTTTGAGTGCGTCGAGGAGCGTGCCCTCCATCGCCTTCGATCTCGCAGGGAGGCCCTCGTTCTCGAGGATGTCGATGTTGACCAGCGCCGCCGCGGCGACGGCCGCGTGGCCGCTGTACGTGTAGCCATGCCGCCACATCCCGGCGCCCTCGGCCCAGAAGGGCTCGGCGACGCGGGGCGCCGCGAGCACCGCGCCGAGCGGGAGGTAGCCGCTCGTGATGCCCTTCGCGCACACGAGGATGTCGGGGTCCAGTTCGAACCGCGTGGAGGCGAACCAGTCGCCGCAGCGGCCGAACCCCGTGATCACCTCGTCGGCGACGAACAGGACGTCGGTGTCACGACAGACCTGGCGAATGGCCTCGAGATAGCCGTCCGGCGGCGGGAACACGCCTCCCGCGCCGATCACCGGCTCGCAGAAGAAGGCGGCCACACGGTCTTGCCCCACGTCCTCGATCGCGGCCCGCAGCGAGTCAGGGTCGTCCCAGGGCACCTCGACGACGTCCTCGATCAGCGAGCCGTGGCCGGCGGCGTTGGCAGGGATCCCCGCGAGCGACGTCCCCGCGGTGTGCATCCCGTGATAGGCCTTCTCCCTACGGACCAGGATCGTGCGGTCCGGCTCCCCGACGAGCTGCCAGTAGTGGCGGGCCATCTTGGTCGCGGTGTCGATCGAGTCGGAGCCACCGCTGGTCAGGAAGACCTTGGAGCCGGGAACAGGCGCGAGACCGGCCACGCGATCGGCGAGCTCGAGCGTCACGGGGACCACGATGTCGCCGAAGTTGGAGTAGGTCGGCAGCTTCGCCATCTGGGCCGCGGCGGCCTCGCCGATCTCCCGTCGGCCCCAGCCGACGTTGCAGTACCACAGCGAAGCGGTGGCGTCGAGGTAGCGCCTCCCGTCGACGTCCCAGACGTAGCACCCGTCACCTCGGTCGAGGACGAGCTCGCCGACGGACACGATGGCGGCCATGTCCGCGAACGGATGCCAGTACGTCTGGGTCACGGCGGGGACGCTATCAGCAGGGATGCCGGCCGCGTGGACCCTGGTCGTGCCTACCCGGGCTCGTAGGCGAGGTTCGGAGCCAGCCAGCGCTCGGCCTCCATGAGCGACTCGCCCTTGCGCCGCGCGTAGTCCTCGACCTGGTCCTTCGCGATCCGCCCGACATGGAAGTACCGGGCGGCCGGGTGGGCCAGATAGAGGCCGCTGACGCTCGCGGCGGGCATCATCGCGCACGAGGTCGTGAGGTCGATGCCCGCGGCCTCGCTCGTGTTGAGGAGCTCGAACAGCGTTCGCTTCTCGCTGTGGTCTGGGCACGCGGGGTACCCGAACGCCGGGCGGGTGCCGCGGTAGCGCTCCTTGATCAGCTCCTCGCTGGAAAGCTGCTCGTCGGGCGCGTACCACTCGTGGCGGACCTGCTCGTGGAGCTGCTCGGCGAACGCCTCGGCGAGCCGGTCGGCGAGGGCCTTCGCCACGATCGCTCGGTAGTCGTCGTGCTCGGCCTCATAGGCCTTGGCGAGCTCGTCGGCGCCGAATCCGGCGGAGACGGCGAAGGCGCCGACGTGATCCTGGATGTCGGACTCAGAGGGCGCGACCAGGTCGGCGATCGACTTGTTCGGCTCCCCTTCACCGCGATCGGCCTGTTGCCGGAGACAATGGAAGACCCATCCCCCCTCGAGGACGAGGTCGTCGCCGTCGGCGTGGGCCGGGAAGTACCCGTAGACACCCCGCGCTTCGAGCAGTCGCTCCGACACGATCCGGTCGAGCACCTCCTGCCCGACCTGGAACAGCTCGCGTGCTGTCTCGCCCATCTGGGGGTGTTCGAGGATCTGCGGGTAGCTTCCCTTGAGCTCCCACGCGGTGAAGAAGAACGTCCAGTCGATGTAGTCGCGGAGGACCGCGAGATCCGGCTCGACGGTCTTGGTGCCGACGAACGGGGGTGCCGGGGCATCCTCCTGCCGCCAGTCCAACTGGAGGCGGTTCTCGAGTGCCTTGCGATAGGGCAGCAGCGGGGTCTTGAGCTTCTCTTCGTGGAGCTTCCGGAGCCGCTCCTGATCCTTCCGGTTGTCGGCGTCGAGCTTCGCTTTGCGGGGCTCGTCGAGCAGGGCGCTCATCACCCCGACCACGCGTGAGGCGTCGACGACGTGCACGACCGGCTGCGAGTAGGCGGGCGCGATCTTCACGGCGGTATGTTGCTTCGACGTGGTGGCGCCGCCGATGAGCAGCGGGAGATCGAGTCCACGCCGTTCCATCTCCGTCGCTACGTTCACCATCTCGGTCAACGACGGCGTGATCAGTCCGGAGAGCCCGATCACGTCCGCCTTCTCGCGCGCGGCCGTATCGAGTATCGTCTCCGCGGGCGCCATCACGCCGAGGTCGACGACGCGGTAGTTGTTGCAGCCGAGGACCACACCCACGATGTTCTTGCCGATGTCGTGGACGTCTCCCTTGACCGTCGCGGTCACGATCGTGCCCTGGGCGGAGCCGACCAGCCCCAACCGCTCCTTCTCCTCTTCCATGAAGGGCTCGAGGTAGGCGACCGCCTTCTTCATCGCGCGCGCGGACTTCACGACCTGCGGAAGGAACATCTTCCCGGCGCCGAACAGATCCCCGACGATCTGCATCCCGTCCATCAGCGGCCCCTCGATCACCTCGAGCGGTCGGTCGAAGTGCTGCCTCGCCTCCTCGGCGTCCTCCTCGATGAAGGCGTCGATCCCGTGGACGAGGGCATGCGAGAGTCGCTCCTCGACCGAGCCTTCGCGCCACGTCAGGTCGTGCTCGGTCCGCATCGCCTCGCCCTTCACGGTCTGCGCGAAGGTGAGCATCCGCTCGGTCGCGTCGGGCCGGCGGTTGAAGATCAGGTCCTCGACGTGCTCCTTGAGGTCCTTCGGGATGTCGTCGTAGACCGGGAGCTGCCCCGCGTTCACGATCGCCATGTCGAGTCCGGCCTGGCGCGCGTGGTACAGGAAGGCCGAATGCATCGCCTCGCGGACGACGTCGTTCCCGCGGAAAGCGAAGGAGAGGTTGGAGACGCCGCCGGAGATCTTCACGCCGGGGAGGCGCCGCTTGATGATCCGGGTCGCGTCGATGAACGCCCTCGCGTAGTCCGCGTGCTCCTCCATCCCGGTTGCGATCGCCAGGATGTTGGGGTCGAAGATGATGTCGGACGGGTCGTACCCGGCCCGCTCCGTGAGCAGCCCGAAGGCCCGCTCGCAGATCTCGACCTTGCGCTTGACGGTGTCGGCCTGGCCTTGCTCGTCGAACGCCATCACCACGACGGCCGCGCCGTAGCGCTTGACGCGCCTGGCCTTGTCGAGGAAGTCCTCCTCGCCCTCCTTCATGCTGATCGAGTTCACGACACCCTTGCCCTGGACGCACTTCAGGCCGGCCTCGATCACGTCCCAGCTGGACGAGTCCACCATGATGGGCACCCGGGCGACCTCCGGCTCCGTCGCCAACAGGTTCAGGTACGTCGTCATCGCCTGCGGCCCGTCCAGAAGGTCGGTGTCCATGTTCACGTCCAGCAGGTTCGCGCCGTTCTGCACCTGCTCGCGTGCGATGTCGACGGCGGCCTGGAAGTCGCCGCTCTCGATCAGACGCCGGAACTTCTTCGAGCCCGTGATGTTCTGGCGTTCGCCCACCATCACGAACCCGGTGTCGGAGCGGACGATGAACGGCTCGAGTCCGCTGAACGAGGTGAAGGTCTCCGTGGGTGCGGGGACCCGCCGCGGCGGCAGATCGCGGACGGCGTCCGCGATCTGCCGGATGTGCTCCGGAGTCGTCCCGCAACAACCCCCGAGGACGTTGGCCAGCCCGGCCCGCGCGAACTCGCCCACGTAGCCGCTGGTGATCTCCGGGTCCTCGTCGTGAAGGCCGAAAGCGTTCGGCAACCCTGCGTTGGGGTAGCACGCCGTGTACGTGGGAGCGATGCGGGAGAGCGCCTCGAGGTACGGGCGCATCTGCGCCGCTCCGAGCGAACAGTTCACGCCGACGATCATGGGCTCCGCGTGCTCGATCGAGAGCCAGAACGCTTCCGCGGTCTGTCCCGACAGGTTCCTGCCGCTCTGGTCGACGGCGGTGAAGGAGAGCCACAGCGGCGTGTTCGGGGCGACGTCCTCTGCGGCGGCGATCGCCGCCTTGGCGTTCAGCGTGTCGAAGATCGTCTCGATCTGGAGCACGTCGACGCCCCCGTCCACCAACCCGCGGACCTGCTCGGCGTAGGCCGCCGTGAGCTCGTCGAACGTGATCGTGCGGAAGGCTGGGTCCTCCACCTTGGGGGAGATCGAGAGCGTGCGGTTGGTGGGGCCGACGGAGCCGACGACGAAGCGGTCGTCGGCTCCGTCGAGCGCTCGCCGGGCCGTCTCGGCTGCCGCCTTGTTCATCTCGTAGACGAGATCCTCCAGGCCGTACTCGGACTGAGAGACGGGGCTCGCGTTGAACGTGTTGGTGCTGACGATCCAGGCCCCGGCGGCCACGTAGTCGCGATGGATCGCCTCGACGATGTCGGGCCTTGTGAGGCCGAGCAGGTCGTTGTCCCCCCGGACATCTCTGGGATGGTCCTTCAAGAGGTCACCACGGAAGTCCTCTTCGGACAGACCCAGCGCCTGGATGGCAGTGCCCTTGGGACCCTCGAGCACCAGGATCCGTTCGGCCATCAGGGCCTCGAGCCTGCTCCGTGCGTCCATCCCTAAACACTACCGCCGCTTGCGCAGACGCCCTGCACGGCGGAGGTAGACAGGAGTACGCTCCGACGATGCGGGCCGTCCCGACGCCAGACACGACCCAGCCGTCGTACAGGCGTCGGCTCCGCGGATCGAAGCGGCAGCAACCGAATGCGGTGCTCCGTCGATCCGTCGCGGCCCTCAAGGCGGTGCCGCTGTTCGACGGGTTCTCGAAGAGGCATCTGCGTCGTCTCGCGGCGGAGACCGACGCGGTCGATCTCGAGCCCGGTCGGGCGATCGTGGAGGAGGGTCAGGCCGGCGAGGCGATGTTCGTGGTCCTCAGCGGCACGGCCCGCGTCGTCCGGGGGGGTCGGAAGGTGGGCGCCCTGATCCCCGGTGACTTCTTCGGCGAGCTCTCGGCTCTCGACGGCGGCCCGAGGACGGCTTCGGTCGTCTCCGACACCTCCATGGAGGTCCTCCGGCTCTACCGCCACACCCTCCGGAAGATGGTCGAGGAAGAGCCGACCCTCGCGATGGGGCTGCTCGAAGGCCTTGCACGCAGGCTCCGACAGGTGCAGCCCGGCGTGCCGGTCGGCTGATCAATCGAGGAGGGCGTCCAGCTCCGCGAGGGTGGCGTGGTCCAGCTCGATGTCGCCCGCGGCGGCGTTCGCGCGCACGTGCGAGGGGTTCCGACTCCCGGCGATCGCGGCGGTGACGCCGGGCTGGTGAACGTTCCAGGCGAGCGCGAGCTGCGACAACGTGCATCCGATCCGCTCCGCGACCGGGCGGAGCCGATCGACGACCTCGAGCGACCGAGCCAGGTCCACGAAAGGTCCGTCGTCCTGCTTCTCGCCGCGCCAGTCGCCAGGGGGGAACCGCGTCTCGGCCGTGATCGCACCGGTCAAGAGCCCGAACGCCAGAGGGCCGTAGGTGACGACCCCGATCCCCTGCTCGCCGCACCATCGGATCAGCTCGGCATGGTCGCGCACCAGCATCGAGAACTCTGGCTGTAGCGAGTCCACGTGGCCGATCGCGAGACAGCGCTCGATCTGCTCGCGATCGAAGTTCGAGACGCCGATGGATCGAACCAGGCCGGCGTCCTGGAGCTCGATCATCGCCCCCCACGTGTCCTCGAGTGGTGTCCCGGAGGTATCCGGCCAATGGAGTTGGTAGACGTCGATACGATCGGTCCCGAGTCGGCCGAGACTCTTCTCACAAGCCTGCCGCACCTGAGCTGGCGCGAAGCCGCTCCCTTCTGGTTGCGGTGCAACCTTGCTCGCGACGACGACATCGTCTCGGCGACCCGAGATCGCGCGGCCGACGAGCACCTCCGACACGCCGTCGCCGTACACCTCCGCGGTATCGATCCAATCGATCCCGGCGTCGATGCCGCTCCGGATGGCGTCGATCACCACCTCTTCCGACTCGTTGGGCCCCCACGCGGCGCCGCCCGCCTCCCAGGCGCCGTAGCCGACGACCGAGATCTCCGGACCACGTGCTCCGAGCTTCCGTCTCCGCACGCGGGAGAAACTATCAATCGAGGAGCCGTCACAGCCGGACCTGCGCAGTAGTGTGTTTGACGAGATGAGCAAAGCCGTCAAGGAACGCGAACGGATCGTCGTGCGCTTCGCCGGCGACTCGGGAGACGGCATGCAGCTGACCGGCGACCGTTTCACCAGCGCGACGGCGGTGCTCGGGAACGACCTCGCGACACTGCCGGACTTCCCGGCCGAGATCCGGGCTCCCGCCGGCACGGTGCACGGGGTCTCGGCCTTCCAGATCCAGTTCGCCTCCAGCGACATCACCACGCCCGGCGACCACGCGGACGTGCTGATCGCGATGAACCCCGCGGCCCTCAAGGCCGACCTGCATACGGTGGCGAAGGGCGGGGTGCTCGTGCTGAACGAGGACTCGTTCACCCCTCGCAACATCGAGAAGGCCGGCTACACCTCCGACCCGACGGAGGACGGAACGCTCGACGGCTACCAGGTCTACAAGGTGCCGATGACCTCGATCACCGTCCGGGCGACGGAAGACATCGGGATCGGGAAGAAGGAGGCCGAGCGGGCCAAGAACATGTTCGCCCTCGGCCTCGTGTCGTGGATGTTCGGACGTCCCACGGAGACCACGCTCAACTGGCTGGAGAAGAAGTTCGGATCCCGCCAGGAGATCTTCGATGCGAACGTGGCGGCCTTCAAGGCCGGCTATCACTTCGGCGAGACGACGGAGCTGTTCGCCGAGTCCTACAAGGTGGAGGCGGCGCCGCAGGAGCCGGGGACCTACCGGAACGTCGCCGGCGCGACCGCGCTCGCCTGGGGGCTCATCGCGGCATCCGAGCGGAGCGGGCTGCCGCTGTTCTACGCGAGCTACCCGATCACGCCGGCCTCCGAGCTCCTCCATGAGCTCTCCCGGCACAAGAACTTCGGCGTGATCACGATCCAGGCGGAGGACGAGATCGCCGCGGCAAACATCGCGCTGGGCGCGTCGTTCAGCGGCCAGCTCGCGGTGACGGGCACGAGCGGCCCCGGCGTCGACCTGAAGTCCGAGACGATGGGGCTGGCGGTGATCATGGAGCTGCCGATGATCATCGTCGACGTGCAGCGCGCCGGTCCATCGACAGGGATGCCGACCAAGACGGAGCAGGCTGACCTGTTGCTCGCGATGTACGGACGCCACGGGGAATCGCCACTCCCGATCGTGGCCGCGTCCACGCCGTCCGAGTGCTTCACGGCCGCGCTCGAGGCCGCTCGCATCGCCGTGCGGTACCGGACGCCCGTGATCCTCCTTTCCGACACGTTCATCGCGAACTCCTCGGAGCCGTGGTCGATCCCCGACGTCGAGAGCCTGCCGGAGATCGACCCCGCGTTCGCGTCGCCGAACGGGCCCGACTTCCTTCCCTACTCGCGCGACGAGAAGCTCGCGCGTCCCTGGGCGACCCCCGGGACCCCGGGTCTCGTCCATCGGATCGGCGGGCTCGAACGGCAGGACGGCACCGGGAACATCAGCTACGACGCCGCCAACCATGAGCTGATGACCAGGCTCCGACAGGCGAAGGTGGACGGGATCGCCGACGACATCCCGCCGCTCGACGTCGACGATCCGGACGGGGACGCGGAGCTCCTGGTGCTGGGGTGGGGTTCCTCGCTGGGGACCATCACCGCATCCGTGGGTCGGGTCCGGGCCGATGGACGCAAGGTCGCGACGGCCCATATGCGCCACCTGAACCCGTTCCCGGCGAACACCGGCGACGTGGTCCGGTCCTACCCGAAGGTGCTGATCCCCGAGATGAACATGGGCCAGCTCGCATCTCTCATCCGAGCCAAGTACCTGGTGGACGCGCAGTCCTACACGAAGGTGCAGGGCTTGCCGATCTTCGCGGAGGAGCTCGAACGCGAGATCACGAGGATGCTCGATGAGTGACGTGATGGCGAGCGGGGGTGCCGCGCCCGGGGAGACGACCCTCACGAAGAAGGACTTCACCTCCGACCAGGAGCCGCGCTGGTGCCCCGGCTGTGGGGACTACGCGATCCTGTCGGCCGTCCAGGGGTTCATGCCGGAGCTCGGCATCGAACCGCACAAGACCGTGTTCGTCTCCGGCATCGGGTGCAGCGGCCGGTTCACCTACTACATGGACACGTACGGGATGCACGGGATCCACGGCCGCGCGCCGGCCCTCGCGACCGGGATCGCGGTCGCGAATCCCGAGCTTTCCGTGTGGGTGGTCACCGGCGACGGCGACGGGCTCTCGATCGGTGGCAACCATCTGATCCATGCGCTTCGGCGGAACGTGGACATCAAGATCCTGCTGTTCAACAACCAGATCTACGGGCTGACGAAGGGCCAGTACTCGCCGACGTCGGAGGAGGGCAAGGTGACGAAGTCGACCCCGTTCGGGTCGGTCGATCACCCGTTCAACCCGATCGCGCTCGCCCTCGGCGTGGAGGCGACCTTCGTCGCCCGGACGCTCGATAACGACCGCCAGCACCTGACCGAGGTCCTCCGCCGAGCCGCCCAGCACAAGGGGACCGCGTTCATCGAGATCTATCAGAACTGCAACGTGTTCAACGACGGAGCGTTCGATCTCTTGCGCGAGAAGGCGCAGGGGAAGCACAACCAGATCCGGTTGGAGCACGGCGAGCCGATCACGTTCGACGAGGGCAACCGGTGCGTGCGCGTCGGAGAGAACGGCCGCTACGAGATCGCAGCCACGGCGGAGACGGACCCGGAGCGCATCGTCGTGCACGACGCGCACGGACGTCCGTCGCTTCCGTTCGCACTCGCACACCTCGCGAAAGGGCCCGACGAGCCATCGTGCATCGGCGTCTTCCACGAGGTCGAGCGTCCGGTGTACGGCCAGGCGATCCAGCACCAGCTGCAGGCCGCGACCGAACGCCTGGGCGGAGGCGACCTGGGGAAGCTCCTTCGCTCCGGCGATACCTGGACGGTGGAGTAGCCCGCCGGCCCGGTCGGCGGAGGCGCGCGGATCTCAAGCGTCGCCCGGAGGGCTGTACCGCGCCAGCGCATCGGAGGACACGGTCTCCATCCGTTGGAGCTCGCGCACCGTGTCCGAGAGCACATCCAGCAGCGCTTCGAGGTGATCCATGGTCACGCCCTCTCCGAGGCTCACCCGGAACCCGGTGGTTCCCGGGAAACCGATCTGCTCGAGGACCGGAGAAGGGTCTTCCGGCCGACCGCTACAGAGCGAACCTGCGCCCAGCCGGAAGCCGCGGTCGTCGAGCGTCATCATCAGCGTCGCCGGATCGAGTCCGGCGACGCTGAAGCCCACAAGGTGCGGCGTACGGTGGGTGGGGTGCCCGTGGACCGTGGCGCCCGGGACCTCGGTCGCGATGCGATCCCTGAGCGCGGCGGTGAGCGACCATCGTGCAGCCGCCCGGTCGGCCATCGTGGGGAGGGACGCGGTGAGGGCCGCCGCCATCCCCGCGATCCCGGGGGTGTTCTCCATCCCCGAGCGGCGCTTCCGCTCGCGGTCGTCGCCGCACGGGTAGGCGGTGATCGCCAGGCCCCGGCGCACGTAGAGGGCTCCGACGCCGGGTGGTCCTCCGAACTTGTGGGCCGAGAGCGACAGGAGATCGACGCCCAGCGCCGGCGCGTCGACGGGGAGCCGCCCCACGGTCTGGCACGCGTCCGTGTGGAAGCGGACGCCTGCCTCGTGCGCGAGGCGGGCGGCCTCGGCGACCTGCTGGATCGTTCCGATCTCGTGGTTCGCGTGCTGGACGGAGGCGATGAGCGTGCCCGGTGTCCTCATTTCCACTCCGAACCGGTCCAGATCGACCCGTCCGTACGGGTCGACGGGGATCGTCACGACCTCGAATCCGTCGGACTCCAGGGCGTGGGCCACGCCGCCGACCGCGGGGTGCTCGACGGCCCCGAGGACGATCCTGGTGCCGAGCTCGCGGATGGCTCGCACGCCGCCCCAGATCGCGAGCGCGATCGACTCGGTGCCGCCGGAGGTGAAGACGATCTCGTCGGGCTGGGCGCCGATCGCGCCGGCCACCTGCTCGCGAGCCTCATCCAGCAGCGCGCGGGCCGACCTTCCCGGTTCGTGGATGTGGAGCGGGTCGCCGTACAACTCGAGGGACGCGACGATCGCCTCACGCGCCTCGGGGACCAGGGGAGTGCCCGAAGCGGAATCGAGGTAGATGTCGGCTACCATCGCCGCCTCAGCGTACCCGTCGGTCACCCCGGACTACGGTGTCGCCGGCTCCTTCCCGCGGAGGAACACCGAGGTGTACAGGACGCCGGCGATGATCCCTCCGGCGATCGGACCGACGATCCAGACGACGGCATCGTCCCAGAGCCCACCGACGAGCGCCGGGCCGAACCACCGCGCCGGGTTCATCGCGGCGCCGGTGAACGGTCCGAACGCCATGATGTCGAACGCGATCACCAGCCCGATCGTGAAGCCCGCGGTCTTGTTCCATGGTCCTCGGTCGTCCACGGCGGTCCCGAAGACCGCGAACACGAGGAAGAACGTGAGGATCGCTTCGATGACGATGCCTCGGCCGACCGCGACATCCGGCCCGAGGGCAGGGGCGCCCGCTCCGCCCGCATCGAAGAGGTCGCCGCCGACCGCGTAGCGAACGAGGAGGGCGCCGACGACGGCGCCGAGCAGCTGCGCCACGATCAGGACGGCACCGCGCTGGGTGGAGATCTTCCCGGCCGTCCAGAGGGCGATCGTGACCGCGGGATTCACCAACCCTCCGGAGATGTGGCCGGTCACGGACACCATGATCGCGAGCACGAGGCCGTGCGCGAGCGCCACGCCCACGAGGTCGAGCTGCCCAGTCCCGGTCGCGAGGATCGCCGCCCCTGCACCCACGAAGATCAGCGCGAAGGTCGCCACGAACTCCGCGACCGCGGCCTTCCCCAGACTCTCCATCCGACGCCTCCTTGGCCGATGTCTCCCTGGCCGTTCCTCTGGCCGTCCCTTCCCGGGCTGTCTCGCGACGCCATCGGGGTCCCCGGCTCGGAAACCATCGAGAGAAGCGGCCGCCGTCGCGCCAGGCGGGCCCGAGCCTAGCCCGCCTTGCGCGGTCGTTCAAAGACCGAGCGGCGGCGCGGAAGCGAGTAGCATCGCGAGCGTGGACGTGCTGCTGGTGTCGCCGAACGAGCGCTCACGCCAGCTGATGGCGCTCACCGTTCGGAGCATCGAGCGCAGGCTCGGTCAGGAGCTTCGCTTCCGCGCCGCCCGCGACGGGGAGCTGGGGATCAACGCGGCGCTCCGGGATCGTCCGGACGTGATCGTCGCCGATGAGATCATGTCGCGCGAGGGAGCCTTCGGGCTCGCCAGGACGCTCCGGGACGATGCGGAGCCGTACGCCGGCGTCATCGTGATCCTGCTGGAGCGCAAGCACGATTCGTGGCTTGCCAAGTGGTCGGGCGCCGATGCGTGGTTCGTCAAGCCCGTGGACCCGTTCGAGCTGGCCGACCGGCTGCTCGATCTCGTGACCGAGAAGGAGAGCGCGTGAAGATCAAGGGGACCTGCAAGCGGGACGGCCGGGAGTTCTTCGCGGAGCAGGTCGTGGACCTGGGCGGAGAGTGCCCGTGGGACGGCGAACCGTTCAATGCCGATTACGCGGCCGTGTTGGTGGAGTCGCTGCGCGAAGCGGAGCGACTCGGATCGGGGCTCGAGCGAGCGCTCGAGCGGGTGGCGTCCCTGCATCCCGCGTTCACCCTGGACGAGGACAGTGTGCTGGGGGAGCTGAAGAACCAGCTCGGACGGCTCCATCGCGACCTCGTCCGCCAGGGCTGACGGAGAAGTGATCGCAGTGTCGTCGGTCGAGAACGGCTTCGGCGTCGAGGTCCGGGGTGGTGAGGGGACTTGGCGAGTCGCGATCCTCGCCCCGGAAGGCGACGTGGTGGCGGAGCGGGCGTGCCATGACGGAGTGGAGGCGCGGACGTACGCGTCCACGGTGCGCCAGCACATCCACTGGCTCTCACCCGAGAAGTTCCGTGAGTACTATCGGATCGAGGGATAGACGGACGATGGGCTTCAACGCGATGCAGCCGGGGAAGGTCAAGAAGGCGGACCTCATCATCGCCGGCGTGGCGCTGCTCGTGATCGTCGGACTCGTCCTGTGGGCGGTGCTGTGATCGATGCGCGTCCGCTCGGCGACCTCGACTTCTGCTACCTGACCACCACCGGTCGCCACACCGGGACTCCGCACCGGATCGAGATCTGGTTCGCACTCGGCGACGGGGTCGCCTACATCCTCTCGGGCGGTGGCGATCGCTCGGACTGGGTCAGGAACCTGATGATCTCGCCGGAGGTCGTCCTCGAGATCGGCGACGAGAGACGGACGACCACGGCCCGGGTCGTGACCGATCCGGCCGAAGGCGAGATGGCGCGGCGGCTCGTTCTCGAGAAGTATCGGCCGCGCGACGACGGGGACCTGAGCGATTGGGGTCGCACCTCGCTCCCGATCGCCGTCGACTGGAGCTGAGAGCTCGCCCGTCTAGCTCTCTTCGAAGCCGATCGAGAACATCCGCTCCAGGTCGTGCTTCGAGTACACCTGGAACGCGATCAGCGTCTCGGTCCGCTCGACCCCCTCGACCTTCGAGATCCCTCCCGGGATCACCTTGGCCAGATCGTCGTGCTCGCCGACGCGCACGATCGCGACGAGGTCGAACTCTCCGGCGACGGAGTAGACCTCGGACACGCCGCCGATCTCGGCGATCGCCTGGGCAGCTTCACCGATCTCGTCGATCTCGCACTGGATGAGGACGACGGCGTGGACGGTCATCGCGCTAGGTCCTTTCGAGGACGACGGCGAGCCCTTGCCCGCCGGAGATGCAGAGGGTCGCAAGACCGAGCGCGGCCTCGTGTTCCCGCATCTGGTAGGCGAGCGACAGGAGGATCCGCGCGCCGCTCATCCCGATCGGATGGCCGAGCGAGATGCCGCCGCCCAGGAGGTTCAGCCGATCCCGTTCGAACTTCAGCTCGCGCTCGCACGCGATCACCTGCGCGGCGAACGCCTCGTTGATCTCGATCAGATCGATGTCCGTGAGCGAGAGGCCGCTCTTCTCGAGCACCTTCCTCGTCGCCGGCACCGGGCCGATGCCCATGATCTCCGGCGGGACCCCGGCCCAGCTCATGCCCGCGATGCGAGCGAGGGGCTCA
The DNA here is from genome assembly GCA_963842295.1 of uncultured Actinomycetota bacterium. Lineage (GTDB taxonomy): Bacteria > Actinomycetota > UBA4738 > UBA4738 > HRBIN12 > JAJNBA01. The sequence continues at coordinate 78,539 of CAWJFY010000004.1, forward strand.
CGGCCCTCGGCGCGCGCTCGCGTCTCCGACATCAGGACCATCGCGGCGGCCCCGTCGGTGATCCCGGCCGAGTTGCCCGCCGTGACGGATCCACCCTCGCGGAACACCGGGGCGAGGGCCGCGAGCCCTTCGATGGTGGTCTCCGGCCGGGGATGTTCGTCCTGGTTCACCGTGACCGTGCCCTTCCCGGATGGATCCCTCACTTCGACCGGAACGATCTCGGCCGCACGAGCGGCGACGCCTGCCGCCGCTTTCCGCTGGGACTCCAGCGCCAACTCGTCCTGCTCTTCCCGCGAGATGTCGTAGCGATCCACGAGGTTCTCCGCGGTCTCGCCCATCAGCACACCGCTGAGCGGGTCGAGGAGTCCGTCGCGGTACATCGCGTCGTACGCCGTGGCGTTGCCCATCCCATAGCCCTTGCGCATGCGGTCGAGGAGGAACGGGACCCGGGTCATGTTCTCCATCCCGCCCGTGAGCACGACCTCGGCATCACCGAGCGCGATCTGCTGCGCGCCCAACTGGACGGCCTTCATGCCCGACCCACAGGCGATGTTGACGTTGAACGCGGAGACCTCATCGGGGACACCGGCGTGGATGCTCACCTGCCGCCCCGTATTGGGGCCGTTCCCCGCCTGGCGGGCGTGACCGAAGATCGTGTGGTCGACGGCGTCCGGGGCGACGGCGGCGCGCCGCAGCGCCTCCTTCGCGGCGAGCGTCGCGAGCTCGACGGCCGGTGTCTCGGCGAAGGAGCCCAGGAATCTCCCGATCGGGGTTCGGGCGCCCCCGACGATCACCACGCGCTCCATGCGAGTCAGTCTATCCGCGGACCGATCTCACCCGGTCCCGCGCATCCCTCGGTACAGGTCCCGTAACGCGCCGATCTCGCCGCCGTGGTGTGCGTCGTGGTGGATCATGGTCCAGAAGATGCGCCAGACCGGCCAATCCTCGCCCCAGTTGGTCGGCACGGGTCGCTCGAGGTCGGCGTCCTCCAGCTCCGCGAGATCCTCCGTGAGCAGCGCGTGGCCGGCATCCAGCATCTCGACGGCATCGTTGGGATCGCCCGGTGTCTCGATCGTGAGCCATGTCAGCTCGCCGGGTCCGAACGCATGCTCGTGGTACATGACCTTGCACATCGCCACGTGCGTGAGGCGCCAGGCGATCGTGGTGAACGGAGCCGGCTCGGGGTCGGGTTCCTCGTAGTGATGCTCCCAGCGACCCCGTTCGTCTCGGAAGACCGTCCAGCTCCCGGGGACCGGCTCCCAGAAGAACTCGTCATCGGTCAGACCGTGCAGCCGCGAGCGCATGTCGTGGAAGGTCTCCGACATCTCCCGCGCGAGGAGGTCGACGGCCGCGCCCACGGGTCGAGCCTACCTCCGGCTCACCCGGGGCGGCTCCGGTGTCCCGGCCCCATCGGAGGATCCCGGCGATCCGGGCACCGCCGTCGACGGGCTCCGAGAGCGGGACGTCGCAGGCGATGAGTCGAACGGGATTCCTGGCGAGCCAGGAGCGGACCGCGGTGAGCTCGTCGGCGCGCTCGCGCGGGCAGGGGAAGGGGATCGGTTCCGTCTCGTCTGCGTCCCCCGCCCGCGCGAGCGTGCCCCCCACGAACGCCAGCCGCCGGTCGCCGTCGGCCAACAGCTCGAGCCTGTTCGCGCGCAGCAGCCATGCGTCCTGGCGTGCTCGGTGAAGTGCCGCCGCCAGCGCCCGGAGGCGGTCGCGGACGGAGGCGGCCTCCTCGTATCGCTCGGCATCCGCGAGCCGCCCCATCCTCACCTCGAGCGCTGCGAGGAGCCCGTCCGGGGACTCGAGGGAGGAGAGGAGGTCCCGGACGAGCTCTCCGTAGTGCTCGGGGTCGATCCGGCCGTCGCAGGGCGCCGGACAGCGGCCGATGTCGGCGAGGGCGCACGCCGCGAAGCGGGTTCGAGCGCCCATCGCGCGGGTGCAACGACGGAGCGGCACCACCTCCTCCAGCGCCTCCTTCGCGAGCCGGGCAGCCCCGCTCCCCGAGAACGGCCCCAGGTACGCACATCCGTCGAAGTGGCCGGCACGATGCACCACCTTCAGGCGTGGGTAGGCCTCGGAGGGGTCGAGCTTCAGGTAGGCGAACCGGCGCCACGTCTTGCCGCGGCGGTTGTACTTCGGCTCATGCTGCCGTATGAGTCTCGCCTCGAGGACGAGCGCCTCGAGCTCGCCTCCCGGGGTCTCCTCGCCCTCGACCAGGCGTACTTCGCCGAGGAGGTTCTCGACCTTCTTCCGCCCATCGCCGTAGAAGTAGGACTTCACGCGGGCTCGGAGATCACGGGCCTTCCCCACGTAGAGGACGCGTCCGTCCCGGCCGAGGAACCGATACACCCCCGCCTCGTGGGGCAGGGCGTCGGCGAGGCGGATCTTGCCGAAGTGCGGCCGTCCACGGGCGCGAACAGCTTCGCGGAGATCGCCGAGCGTCAGGATCCCGAGCCGGCCCCCGAGGTCGATGAGTCCGTCGAGGACCTCCGCACAGGCCAACGCATCATCGAGCGCGCGGTGGGTCGGTTTCACGCGGGTCCGGAAGTACTGCGCGAGCGTCTGGAGGCGAACGTTGGGGACATCGGGCCACACCACCCGGCGGGCGAGCTTGGCCGTACACACCGGAGGCCCCTCCAGCAGGGCGTAGTCGAGCCTGCCGAGGTTCTCGTTCAGGAAGGAGAAGTCGAAGCGAGCGTTGTGGGCCACGAAGATCGCCCCGCGTGCGAACTCCAGGAAAGCAGGCAGGACGGCCTCGATCGGTGGCTCTTCTCTGACGAGGAAGTCGTCGATCCCCGTCAGGTGGGAGATGTACGGCGGGATCGGCCCGCCCGGGTTGACCAGTGCGTGGAATGTCCCGATGCGCTCGCCGCCGGTGACCCGGACCGCGCCGATCTCGGTGATCCTCGATTCACGGGGGGACGCGCCGGTGGTCTCCAGGTCCACCACCACGAAGGTGACCTCTCGCAGGGGAACACCTTCCTCCAGGGTGGTCTGGATGGGTGCCGACAGCACGGGCGCCTCCGATCGGTGGGGCCGAGAGGAGGAGCCACCGTATCGAACAGATGTTCGAGGGTCAAGGAGCGGCTCGCGCATACGAGCATGGTGAGGAAGGGGGCCGACAACGCCCGTTCAGGCGCGACGGAGTTTGAAGAGCTTGGCCCGTTTGCAGGGTTTCTCGGTCGAGTTGCCCTTGAACCGCACGAGGATCCTGTAGGTGCCGCCCGCCTTCGGGCGGAGGAATGTCGCGGTGTACGAGGCGTCCGTCTTGCCGTCGCCGTCGCGATCCCTGAAGGACCGAACCGGGACCCTCTTCGCGGCGACCCTCACGAATCTCCCGTTCCGCTTCCGGAACAGCGTCGCGGTGACGCGATCCCCGGACTTGGCGGGCTCGAGGATCCCCTTCGCCAACAGGGTGCGCGGCTTCTTCACCGTTCGAAGTGTGGCCGTGGTGGGTGCCTTGTCGTCGTTCGTGATCGTGCCCTGCGCGACGGCGTCGCCGATCACGGCGTCCGTCGGGGTGCTGAGCGACACCGAAAGGCTCTCGTTGCCCTCGTACGCGAGATCGCCCTTCACGGCGACGTCGACAACCCCGGTCGTCTCGCCCGCGGGGATGGTGAGCGAGCCGGTCGCTGCGACGTAGTCCGATCCACCCGTGGCCGTCCCGTCGGCGGTGGCGAAGTCGATCGACGCGTCGACGCCGGAGGCGGCAGACAGCGAAACGACGAACTCGAGGTCGGAGGTACCCACGTTGCCTTCGGCCAGTGACGCGTTCGCGATGGACACGATCGGCTCGGCGTCATCGTTCGTGATCGTGGCGATCCCCTGGGCGTCTCCGATCGGTGCACCTGTCGCGTTCGAGAGATCCAGCGCGACCGTCTCGTCCCTCTCGTAGGTGCCGTCACCGTTCAAGGTGACCTGCACCGTCTCGGAGGTGTCGAGCGCAGCGAACGTGACCGTGCCGCTCGCGTCGACGTAGTCGCTGCCGCCGGCGGCGGTGCCGCCCGAGGTGCTCCAGTCCACGGTCACGGGCCACGCGGCCGGGTGCGAGAGGGTCACCGAGAAGCTGACCGGCGCCGTCCCACTCTGACCCTCCGCGACCGTCGGCTCGTCGATGTCGATCACGGGGAGAAGTTCGTCGTCCACGATCGTGCCCACCCCTTCGGCGTCCGCGAGACCGGCGTTCGACGGAGCCGAGAGGGAGACGAGGAACGACTCATCGAGCTCGGCGATGCCGTCCCCGCTCACCGGAACGAGGATCGATCCGGTCGTGTCACCGGCCGCGAACGTCAGCGTGCCCGAGGTGGCTGTGTAGTCGCTGGGCTGGATGGCGCTGTCATCGGCGGTGGCCCAGTCAACGGTTACCGTCTTGGCGCTGGCGGTCGATAGCGTGACGTCGAACTGCGCGTTGGCGGTGCCGACGTTGCCTTCCGGGAGGGAGGCATCCGCGATCGCGAGGCTCGGGAGTGGATCGTCGTCGGTGATCGTGCCCACCCCGGAGCCGTCGGAGATCGTGGCGTTGCCGGGGTTGGACAGGGTGAGGTTGAAGGACTCGTTGACCTCGTCCAGAACATCGCCGTTCACGGTCACGAGAACCGCTTCGGTCGTGTCACCGGCCACGAACGTCAACGTGCCCGAGGTGGCCGTGTAGTCGCTGGGCTGGATGGCGCTGTCATCGACGGTGCCCCAGTCAACGGTGACCGTCTTACTGCTCGCCGAGGAGAGGCTGACGTTGAACGTGGCCGTCGTGGTGCCGGTGTCGCCCTCGGTGACGGAGACGTCGTTCACCGAGAGCGTCGGAGGCAGATCGTCGTCGGTGATCGTGCCCACCCCGGAGCCGTCGGAGATCGTGGCGTTGCCGGGGTTGGACAGGGTGAGGTTGAAGGACTCGTTGACCTCGTCCAGGACATCGCCGTTCACGGTGATGGCGATCGTGGTGGCGGTGGCCCCGGCCGCGATCGTGCGGTTGCCGGTGGCGGAGACGAAGTCCGTGCCTGCGGTGGCCGAGCCCGCGGCGGTGGCCCAGTCGAAGGTGACGGGGTTCCCACTCGCGCTCGAGAGCGTGACGGTGAACGTGGCCGTCGTGGTGCCGGTGTCGCCCTCGGTGACGGAGACGTCGTTCACTGAGAGCGTCGGAGGCAGATCGTCGTCCGTGATGGTTCCCACCCCGGAGCCGTCGGAGATCGTGGCGTTGCCGGGGTTGGACAGGGTGAGGTAGAAGTCCTCGTTGACCTCGTCCAGGACATCGCCGTTCACGGTGATGGCGATCGTGGTGGCGGTGGCCCCGGCCGCGATCGTGCGGTTGCCGCTGGCGGTGACGTAGTCGGTGCCCGCGGTGGCGGAGCCGGCGGCGGTCGCCCAGTCAACCGTCACGGCCTTGGCGCTCGCCGCTGAGAGGCTGACGTTGAACGTGGCCGTCGTGGTGCCGGCGTCGCCCTCGGTGACGGTGACGTCGTTCACCGAGAGCGGGGGCAGCGGATCGTCGTCGGTGATCGTGCCCACCCCGGAGCCGTCGGAGATCGTGGCGTTGCCGGGGTTGGACAGGGTGAGGTTGAAGTCCTCGTTGACCTCGTCCAGGACATCGCCGTTCACGGTGATGGCGATCGTGGTGGCGGTGGCCCCGGCCGCGATCGTGCGGTTGCCGGTGGCGGAGACGTAGTCGGTGCCCGCGGTGGCCGAGCCGGCGGCGGTCGCCCAGTCAACCGTCACGGCCTTGGCGCTCGCCGCTGAGAGGCTGACGTTGAACGTGGCCGTCGTGGTGCCCGCGTCACCTTCGGTGACCGTCACGTCGTTCACCGACAGCAGGGGCAGCGGATCGTCGTCGGTGATCGTGCCCACCCCGGAGCCGTCGGAGATCGTGGCGTTGCCGGGGTTGGACAGGGTGAGGTTGAAGTCCTCGTTGTTCTCGTCCAGGACATCGCCGTTCACGGTGATGGCGATCGTGGTGGCGGTGGCCCCGGCCGCGATCGTGCGGTTGCCGGTGGCGGTGACGTAGTCGGTGCCCGCGGTCGCGGAGCCGGGAGAGGTCGCCCAGTCGAAGGTGACGGGGTTCCCACTCGCGCTCGAGAGCGTGACGGTGAACGTGGCGGTCGTCGTTCCGGCGTTGCCCTCCACAACGGAGACATCGTTCACCGAGAGGGTCGACGGCGCGTCGTCGTCGGTGATCGTGCCCACCCCGGAGCCGTCGGAGATCGTGGCGTTGCCGGGGTTGGACAGGGTGAGGTTGAAGGACTCGTTGACCTCGTCCAGGACATCGCCGTTCACGGTGATGGCGATCGTGGTGGCGGTGGCCCCGGCCGCGATCGTGCGGTTGCCGGTGGCGGTGACGTAGTCGGTGCCCGCGGTCGCGGAGCCGGGAGAGGTCGCCCAGTCGAAGGTGACGGGGTTCCCACTCGCGCTCGAGAGCGTGACGGTGAACGTGGCGGTCGTCGTTCCGGCGTTGCCCTCCACAACGGAGACATCGTTCACCGAGAGGGTCGACGGCGCGTCGTCGTCGGTGATCGTGCCCACCCCGGAGCCGTCGGAGATCGTGGCGTTGCCGGGGTTGGACAGGGTGAGGTTGAAGGACTCGTTGACCTCATCCAGGATGTCGCCGTTCACGGTGATGGCGATCGTGGTGGCGGTGGCACCCGCCGCGATCGTGCGGCTGCCGGTGGCGGAGACGAAGTCCGTGCCCGCGGTGGCCGAGCCGGCGGAGGTCGCCCAGTCGAGCGTCACGGCCTTGGCGCTCGCGGCTGAGAGGTTGACGTTGAACGTGGCCGTCGTGGTGCCGACGTTACCTTCGGTGACCGTCACGTCGTTCACCGAGAGGGTCGGCGGCGCGTCGTCGTCGGTGATCGTGGCGAGACCTTGTGCGTCCCCGATCCGCCCCGGCGATCCGACGAGGTTGGTGAGATTCACGACGAACGTCTCGTTCGTCTCGTCGGTCGCGTCACCGGCAACCGGAACGGTCACGACCTTGGAGGCACCGGTCTTCGTGAGCGAAACGGTTCCGGACGAGGCCGTGAAGTCGGCGGGTGACGTGGCCGATCCGGGGGCGGTGGCCCAGTTGACCTGCAGTTGGCAGCACGGCTTGGGTGCGGGGGCGGCCTGGATCGTGAAGCTGGCGTTGACGCTGCCGCCGGTGCCCTCGGTCACGGTGACGTCGGTGATCGTCACGGTCGGGGTGGGGGCCGCGGCCGCGGGGGCGGGGACGGCGAGGACGAGCACGGCGGCGGCCGCGGCACCTGCCGCGAGACGCCGCACGGGTGCGTGGAAACGACGCAGCTGCGCGAGAAACCCGAAGTCCATGACGAGGGCATCGACGCGAGGGCCATATGGTGGATACCCGTTCCGGGGTGTTTCGGCTCGTTTCGCCTGCCCTGGAGCAGGTGTAGACCTTCGGCCTAGGCGATCAGGCGACCTGACGGGCTATCCGGCGCCGCTGCTGCTCCGTGAGGCCGCCCCACACCCCGTACCGTTCGCCGTTCTTGAGCGCCCACGCGAGGCACTCGTCGCGGATCGTGCACGCGCTGCAGAACGCGAGCGCAGGACCGGCTTCCTCCTCGGAGATGGGGAAGAACACGTCGGGGTCGATCCCGTAGCACGCCGAACGCTCCTGCCAGACGTCGGGGGGTGAGGGATCTTCCGGCAACACCTCGATATCCAGTGTCGGGAGACGATCGATGCGCACCCTTCCGTTCCTCCCCCCGTGGACCCGTCGCGACCGGGACCGAAGGAATAGCACGTAGTCACCATGGTGGGGAAGGGGTCGCCGGTCGAGTCGATGCAAACCCCCAGGTGGCGGATACGAAATGACCCGAAGTGTCTACTCTTCGCGCCGTAGGGAAAGCGGTCCGACCGCCGTGGACAGTTCTCCGAGCGCCGCATCCCATCGCACCCGAACGATCGCGTCCGTCGCACCGTTGCTCTCCGCGGCGCTCGTCACTTCCCCGACCACCACACCGCCTGTCAGAACGGGAGCTCCCGGGGCGACCGGGGTCTGCGAACGAACGTGCCGCAGGACCCGAGGAGGGTGTCCCAGGTTCCGCACCTTCGCGACGGACTCCTGACCCAGGAAGCACCCCTTCGTCAGATCGATCGCATCCTCGAGTCCGGCCTCGGCCGGCAGGGCATCGGACCCGAAGTCGGCTCCCATGCGCACGTCCCCGCGGCGGATCCTCCGGATCTCGAGGTCCCTCTCGGTCAACTCGACCGATCCTCGTCCGCGCAGGTGTGCACGGAGGCGGTGAGCCGGCTCGCCTCGGGGCACGATCAGATCGTGCCCCGAGCCGAGCACCGAGGGTTCGAGGACAAGAGCTCCCTCGCCGTCCGCGGCGGCGAGGCCGCCGAGGACGGCGACGATGAGCGATCGTTCGCTGCGGTCGTCCATCTCGACGTCGGAGGAGAGCACGTACGGGGCGAGGATCGCGTCGACCGCCTGCGGCTGTCCCGGTGCTTGGAAGAGCAGGAAGGAGCCGTCGACGCCGGCGATGTGGAAGTCGGCACGGATGCGGCCGGTCGGGGTCAGGAGCAGCGATCGACGCGTCTGTCCGTCGGCGAGGCTCTGGACGTCGGCCGTGACGAGGTCGTGGAGCCAGCCACGGGCGTCCCTGCCCCGGACGGAGACCGTGCGCCACTCGGCAAGCTCGGCGAACGTGCTCTCGAGCTCCAGGACGTCCTTTCGGGTCGGTTCCGTACCGGCACCCCTTCTTCCCAGGCGGGTTTGGCGAACATCCGGCTCTGGCCAAGATCCGGCTCTGGCCAAGATCTGCCTCTGAGAGGATATCGGTCGGATGGAGATCCCAAGGACCCTCGTCGTCACGAACGACTTCCCTCCCAGGGTCGGCGGCATCCAGCGGACGCTCGAGTCGCTCTGTCGGGCGCTGCCGGCGGAGCAGGTCTCGGTGATCGCTCCTTCCTCGGATGGATCTGAAGCCTTCGACGAAGGGGCGGCCTTCGACGTTGTCAGGGAACGACGTCGGTTCATCTGGCCGACGGCCTCGTTCGGCGATCGCCTGGACGCCGAGATCGCGCGGACGGGCGCGGAGGTCGTCCTCTTCGGAGATGCGTTCCCCTTGGCCCTGCTGGGCCCTCGTCTTGCTTCGCACGGCGTGCCCTCCGTCGTTCTCGTGCATGGGTTCGACTACTGGCTGTCCACGGTGCCGGTTGCCCATAGCGCGATGAAGCGGATGACCTCGCATGTGTCGCGAGTGGCGGGGTGCAGCGAGTTCATCTCACGACGTGTCAGAACGGCGGTACCTCGCCACGTGCCCGTCTCCGTGTTGCGTCCCGGCGCCGACGTGGAGCGGTTCCGGCCCGACCTCCCGACCGCGGACATCCGAGAGAAGCATGGGCTCGGCAACCGCCCGCTGATCGTCTGTGTGAGCCGTTTGGTGCCGCGGAAGGGGCAGGACGTGCTGATCCGGTCGATGCGGGCCATCCAGCGCCGCGTTCCCGAGGCCGCACTCCTGATCGTCGGATCCGGCCCGCACGAGGCGAAGCTCCGCAGCCTCGCCGAACGGGAACCGCCCGGTTCGGTGTCCTTCGTGGGCGAGGTCACGGAGCAGGACCTTCCTCGGTACTACGCGGTCGGCGACGTCTTCGCGATGCCCTGCCGCACGCGGATGGCGGGTCTCGAGGTGGAGGGCTGGGGGAACGTCTTCATCGAGGCCGCCGCCTGCGGGCGCCCCGTCGTGGTGGGCGACTCCGGAGGGTCGCGTGAGGCACTCGTGCACGGGGAGACCGGCCTCCTCGTGGACGGCTCGGACGTCGAAGAGGTTGCCGACGCTCTCGCCACGCTGCTCGAGGACCCTCCCTACGCGATGCAGCTCGGGAAGGCGGGTCGGGCGCGGGTCGAGCGGGAGCACACGTGGGCTCGGGTCGCCGAGCGGCTCGCCGCCTGGCTGCAGGCCGCCGCGGCGGATCGTTGAGGCCTCCACGGATCACACGGAGCCCGACGGTACGCTGACCGATGTGGAAGAGCTCCGTTGCCCCAACTGCTCGGCGCTCGTGAGCGCTGACGCCGATTGGTGCGGTCAGTGCTTCACGTCTCTCCGGACGAGAACCCCTGATCCCGAACCGTCGACGGGCCCGGTCCTCGTACGACCCGCCGGCGAGGCGAACGCTCAGGACCGAGGTTCCGCGGCGGCCTGGCCTTGCCCGACGTGTGGCGCTCAGAACCCGATCGAGCTCGACATGTGCGGCGTGTGCGGGACCTCCTTCGCGCAGCTCCTGCGTCAGGAGGAGCCCCGCTCCACCGTGTCTCCACGAGATGCGTTCCTGTGGTCACTCACCTTCCCCGGGGTCGGGCACGCCAAGGCCGGACGCACCCCCGACGGGATCGCACGCGGCACCCTGTTCGTGCTCACCTTCAGTCTCGCTCTGGTGATCGTGATCTCGGGCGTCTCGAATGCAGCGGTCTTCGCGGTGGTGACCCTGCTCCTCGTCTCGGCGCTCACGCTCTACCTGGGGTCGGCGGTCGAGGCGTATCGGATCGCGGACGGCGGATCTCCCTTCGTGTCGGCGCGGACCCTCCTTTGGGCCACCGTCGCGCTGATCATGGTCTCCGTCTCGTTACTCGCGACGGCCGTGGTGACGGTGAGCAGCCGCTAGGAGCCCGCGCCGCTAGGATTCCTGGACCATGGAGCACGCGGAGGGGTCGATCGTCATCGAGGCGCCGCTCGAGGACATCATGGAGGTCCTCGAGGACTACGAGGCCTACCCGGAGTGGGCAGAGGTTCGGACGGCGCAGATCCGCGAGCGAGGGGATGGGGGCCGCGCCACCGAAGTGGCCTTCGAGGTCGATGTCCCCGTACTCGGCAAGGCGACCTACACGCTGTCGTACCGATACGCGCCCGGCGACACCGGTCTGTCGTGGACGACGAGAGAAGCCCGCGGAGCGATCCGTGACATCCGGGGGGAGTACCTCCTGAACGAGATCTCGGACTCCGAGACGAAGGTGACGTATCGGCTCGCGGTGGAGATCGGCGTCCTCGTGCCGGGGTTCGTTCGAACGGAGGGCGCCAAACGCGTCATCGAGAACGCCCTCGAGCGGCTCAAGCGGCGCGTGGAGATGGGCTAGGCCGCCGGGGTGCCGGTGCGGCTCCCGTAAGCTGGGCGGATGCGGGTCCTCCTGTTCACCGGCAAGGGCGGTGTCGGCAAGACGACCGTGGCGGCTGCCACGGCCGTACGGTCTGCCGCCGCCGGACAGCGGACGCTGGTGATGTCGACCGACCCCGCGCACTCGTTGGGCGACTCCTTCGAGATGCAGATCGGATCCGATCCCACACAGATCTCCGACCTTCTCTGGGCGCAGCAGATCGACGCGCAGGATCGACTCGAGGACAACTGGCGCGAGATCCAGGACTACATGATCCAGCTCATGAACTGGGCGGGGACGGAAACGATCCAGGCCGAGGAGCTGACCGTCCTCCCGGGACTGGACGAGATCTTCGCCCTCATCGACGTCAAGACCCATGTCGAGAGCGGCAACTACGACGTGCTGATCGTGGACTGTGCCCCGACGGCGGAGACGCTCCGGCTCCTGTCGCTGCCTGACGTGATGCAGTGGTACATCGAGCGGATCTTCCCTGTGGAGCGGCGGATCGTGAAGACCGTCCGTCCGATCATGTCGCGGATGACGACCCTCCCGATCGCGGGTGACCGCGTGTTCGATGCGGTGGAACGGCTCCACAGGAACCTCGACGCGGTGAAGAGGATCCTGACGGATGAGACGACGTCGTCCGTTCGCCTCGTCTTGAACCTGGAGAAGATGGTGATCGCCGAAGCGAGGCGCACCTACACCTACCTGGGGCTGTTCGGGTACCGGGTGGATGCCGTCGTGGTGAACAGGGTGCTGCCACCCGACGTGACCGACCCGTATTTCGGGAAGTGGAAGGACATCCAGGCCGAGCATCTCGCGACGGTGCACGAGTCCTTCGAGCCGGTCCCGATCCTGTCCGCGCGGCTGTTCGATCGAGAGATGGTGGGTGTGGGGCTCCTCGAGGAGATGGGCAACGAGGTGTACGGGGAGCTCGTCGCCGCGGACATCCTCTACCGGGACGACCCGATCCGGGTGCGGAAGCGCGGAACGGGATACGTGATGACGATGCGGCTTCCGTTCGCCTCACGCGACGACATGGACATCCACCGGCGCGGCGAGGAGCTCTTCGTACGGGTCGGTGCCTACAAGCGGAACTTGATCCTGCCGCAGTCGCTGAAGCGGATGACGGTCCGCGAGGCGAACTTCGCAGGCGATCATCTCGAGATCCTGTTCGGGCGGGAACCCCGTCCGGCGGAAAGGAGCTGACATGGCCGAAGCCGCGAAACGCAGCCGAGCAGGGAAGACGGAGCCGCCGTCGACGGAGTCCCATGCGGGGGGCGGCCAGGTCTGCACGGTGGGGCTCTGTCCGATCTGTCTCGCCGTGACCGCCGTGCAGCCGCTGAAGCCGGAGGCCGTCGAGCACCTGCTGAACGCCGGGCGGGAGTTCCTCCTCGCGATGACGGCCGTCCTGGGCGCGCGCGCCGATGAGACGGGTGGCAAGGAGAAAGCGCCGACGCTGACGCGCATCGACATCGAGTGAGCGGCCGGCAGGCCGTCGGGATCGACATCGGCGGCACCAAGATCGCCGCCCTGCGCATCTCCACCGAGGGAGAGATCGCGGCGAGGACCGTGGTCCCGACACCGGCGACCGACCAGGCGGCCGCGCTGCCCGCGATCGAGGCCGCCGCCGCCTCGGTCCTCGACGAGAGCGTCGTTGCGATCGGTGTCGGCATGGCGGGCCTCGTTGACGTCATCTCCGGCGTTCTGTTGGACACGCCGAACCTGGTCTGGCGGAACGTGCCGCTGGCCGACCGGCTGGGCCGCCACTTCGGCCTCCCCGTGACCGTGGACAACGACGCCACGGCCGCCGCGTGGGCCGAGAGCCGACTCGGCGCCTCGCGTGGGTTTCGGGATTCCCTGTTCGTCGGGGTCGGCACGGGGATCGGGGGTGGGATCATCGCCGGCGGACGTCTCGTGCGCGGTGCCCACGGTCTGGCCGGGGAGATCGGTCACATCATCGTGGAGCCGGGCGGGCCCCTCTGCGGATGCGGGAACCGGGGGTGCTGGGAGCAGGTGGCGAGCGGTCTGGCGATCTCACGAGCGGGGAGGCAGGCCGTCACCGATGAGCCCCGGTCCGCGATCGCCCGCCTCGCGGGCGGCGATCCCCGCCGCGCGACGGGCGAGCTCGTCACGGTGGCGGCCCGGGAGGGCGACGAGGTGGCCGTGGCGATCCTGGCGACGGTCGCGCGTCGGCTGGGCGAGGGTGTGGCGGGCCTCGTGAACGTGTTCGATCCCGACGTCGTCGTGGTCGGGGGAGGGGTTGGTGAGGCGGGAGACCTTCTGTTCCTCCCCCTCCGCGAGGCCTTCCTCGCTGCGGTCGAGGGAGCCGATGTCCGACCCGAGGTGCCGATCGTGCCGGCCCACCTCGAGAACGACGCCGGCGCGATCGGCGCCGCGCTCCTCGCGCTCGAGTCGGCGCCCGCATGAAGCTCGGGCTCAGCCTCCCCATGTTCACCGCGGACGTGCGGCGGCCGCTCGCGGCCGCGTCGCGAGCGGCCGCCGCCGGCTACGACGGGGTGTTCGCGCCCGATCACCTCTTTCCTCCCGGGGCACCGGGTCGGCCGGCGCTGGAGCCCTTCGCCGTTCTCGCGGCCGTCGCGGCGCTCCACCCCGGCCTGTATGTAGGAACCCTGGTCACGAGGGCGTCGCTCCGGCCTGCCGGGCTCCTCGCGAAGCAGGCCGCAGCGCTGGATCAGATGAGCGGCGGTCGAGGGATCCTCGGCGTCGGCGCCGGAGATTCGGTCTCCAAGCCGGAGCATGAGGCCTTCGGGATCCCGTTCGCGCCTGCGGCCGAGCGGGTCGCCATCCTCGAGGAAACGGTGAGCGCGCTGCGTGCGCTCTTCGTCGGTGAGCCCTGGGGCGGAGGGACGCATGTCCCCCCGATCGCGGGGCCTCTGCTTCCGCCCGGACACCCGGAGCTCTGGGTGGGGGGCCGCTCACCCGAGGTGATCGCCGCCGCCGCGCGGTCGGCCGACGCCTGGAACGGATGGGCGATGGACCCGGAGGCCTTCGAGGCGGCCGCCGGCGAGCTCGGCCGGCTCGCCGACGGCCGCACGGTGGTTCCCACGTGGGGTGGGATCGCCCTCGTCGGAACCGATGCGAGCGATCTGGAACGGCTGCGCGACGAGCGACGGGCCAAAGGCCTCTCGATGGACGTATGGCAGGGGAGCGCGGAGGACCTCCGAGCATTCGCCGACCGTCTCGCGGAGGCGGGCTGCTCGTGGCTCATCATGCTCCCGGTGGGTGGCGACGACCGGGTGGAGGTCGTGGCCGGAGCACTTCGCGGATGAACAGCGGGGGGTTGAAGCGAGCCAAACGCCGGATACGCCACCGGGTGCTGGACGAGCGGGACGCCATCCCCACGACCCTTCGGAAGGAGATGGGGGATCGGGTGGCGGAGCGTTTCCTCTCGCTCGCCGAGGTCCAACGCGCGAGGACGGTCATGCTCTTCTGGTCGTTCGGATCGGAGGTCCCGACCGGCCCCCTGATCGACCTTCTCCACGAGCGAGCTGTGGCTGTCGCGCTGCCGAGGATCGAGCATGCCGATCTGCTGCCCATCCGGTACGTCCCCGGCGACCCTACGGCCGCCACCTCCTTCGGGGCCGAGGAGCCGGTGGGCGGGATGCGGCTCGATCCCTCGTCGATCGACGTCGTCGCCGTGCCCGGTGTGGCGTTCGATCGGCGGGGCGGCCGGATCGGCTACGGCGGCGGCTACTACGATCGATTCCTGCGAGGGGTGTCGGCCTTCACCGTCGGCCTCGGCTTCGGGCTTCAGGTGCTGCACGAGGATCTGCCCGGCGGGAGCTTCGACCTGCCGGTCGACGCGATCGTGACCGAGGACGAGACGATCCGACCTTCGACTTGAACAGCCGTTCAAGCTCGTGATAAGAGGGGCGCATGAGCGATGACGAGAACCGCGACGGGAGTGAAAGCAGACAGACGGCGTTCCACCGGATCATGTCGAAGACGGCGGCCGGGTTCATGGAGGAGGCCGGCTGGTGGTGGGTGACCGGTTTCGGGGACCCGCAGGCCGAGTACCAGGCGGTTCGTGAGGGCGTCGGCGTCTGGGACGTCTCGCCGCTCAACAAGTGGGACTTCCGCGGACCGGACGCGCTCGAGGCGGCGCAGCGGGTCCACTCGAACGACATCCTCGGGATGCGGACGGGGCAGGTCCGCTACGGCGCCTTCCTGGACGAAGACGGTCTCCTGGTCGACGACGGAACGGTCTTCAAGCATGCCGACGATCACGCCTGGGTCTGCACGAACGGCCTCGACCACGAGACGTATTTCGCCGACGCGTCGAAGGGGCTCGACGTGGCCGTCGAGTACATCGCGCCGGAGCTGCCGCACCTGCAGGTCCAGGGCCCCACGTCTCGCGACGCCCTCCAGCCGCTCACGGAGGTGGATCTGGACGCTCTTCGCTACTTCCATTTCATCCCCGAGCAGGTCGCGATCGGTGGTGTTCCCGTGTGGCTGTCCAGGACCGGTTTCTCCGGTGAGTTGGGATACGAGCTGTTCACTCGGCCCGAGCACGCCGAAGACCTCTGGACGGTGATCGAGGGAACCGGCGCGGTCCCCTACGGTGTCGACGTCGTCGAGCCGCTGCGTATCGAGGCCGGCATGATCGTGACCGACTACGACTACGAGGCGCACCAGCGGACGCCGTTCGACCTGGGTCTCGATCGCGTCGTGGCGCTCGATGCCGAAGGCGCGTTCATGGGGAAGGACGCGTTGCGAGGGGTCGCCGCCGCACCGCCGAACCGTTTCAAGACCCTCCGCCTCGAAGGCGACGAGCTTCCCGAGTACGGCGCCGCGGTCGTGAAGGACGGCGAGGAGGTCGGGGTGCTGACCTCTCCGGCGACGAGTCCTGTCCACGGCCCGGTCGGCCTCGCGATCCTCCGATCCGAGATTGCCGCGGAGGGGACGAAGGTGGACGTCACGCTCGGCGACGGCAGCATCGGCGCGACCGTCGATGTGTTGGCGGTCCACGATCCCGAGAAGCGTCGTCCCCGGAGCTGAGCGCAGGAGCTGAGCGCGACCGTTCGCGTAGGCTCGGCGTCATGAGCGAGCTCGTCGGCGTGGTCCCCAACTTCAGCGAGGGGCGGCGCCGCGATGTGATCGACGCGATCGTGCATGCGTTGGACGTGGAGGGCGCGCGGGTGGTCTTCGCCGAGGCGGACCCCGACCATCACCGCCTGGATACCACCGTGCTGGGTGACGCCGACGCGGCTCGCCGGTCGGCGCTCGCCGGGGCCGCCGCTGCCGCGGAGCGGATCGACATGTTCGAGCACCGGGGCGGGCATCCTCGGATGGGCGCCGCGGACGTGATCCCGTTCATGCCGGTTCGCGATGTCAGCATGGACACGTGCGTCGAGCTCGCGCGGAACGTCGGACGCGAGCTCGCGGAGACGCTTGGCCTGCCGGTGTACCTGTACGGCGAGGCCGCTCTCGTGCCGGAGCGGCGATCGCTGGCCGACGTCCGGAAAGGGGAGTTCGAAGGATTGCGGGAAGCCGTCGCCGCCGGCGACCGCCTCCCGGACTTCGGCCCGCACGAGATCGGCCGGGCGGGCGCGACGGCGGTCGGAGCCCGGAAGCCGCTCGTGGCGTTCAACATCTACCTGTCCGGGACGGACGAGGCCGCGGCGAAGGAGATCGCTCGCGCCGTTCGCGAGTCCTCGGGAGGACTTCCCGCCATCCGGGCGATCGGTTTCTCCGTCCCAGAGCGAGGATCCGTGACGGTCTCGATGAACCTCGTCGACTTCGAGGTGACCGGGATCCGGGAGGCCTTCGATGCCGTGTCGGCGGAGGCCGCGTCGAGAGATCTGGAAGTCTCCGACTCGGAGATCGTGGGACTGGCACCGGAGGCTGCGCTTCCACAAGGGGATGAGGAGCATGTCCGGTTGAAGGGATTCTCGCCCGAGGAGCAGATCCTGGAACGTCTGATCGAGGCCGATTGATGCCGGCCCGGGTCGAGAGAGGAGACCGTTCGTGACCACCGCCGACCGACCGATCGGATCGTGGCTGGCTGACCTGGGGTCGGAGGCGGCGACACCGGGCGGCGGAGCCGCCGCCGGCGTCGCCGCCGCCACCGGGGCGGCTCTCATCGCGATGGTAGGGCGCCTCACGATCGGCAAGGAGGGGTTCGAGGACCTCGACGCTCGGATGCGCTCCCTGGTGGAGACAGCCGACGGGGAGCGCGAGGCATTCCTCTCGCTCGCCGACGAGGACGCGCAGGCGTTCGAGTCCGTGATGGCATCCTTCAAGCTCCCGAAGGGCACCGACGAGGAGAAGACGGCGCGGACGATCCGGATCCAGGAAGCGTACGGAGCGGCCGCCGACGTCCCACTCGAGCTCGCGAAGCGGGCCGTGCAGCTGATGGAGCTGGCCGAGGACGCCACCGCCTTGGGGAATCCGCATGCAGCGTCGGACGGCTACTCGGCGGGCACCCTCCTGTTCGCGGCCGCCCTGTCCGCGATGGCGAACGTCCGCATCAACGCCGCCGGGCTCAAGGACCAGGCGAAGGGACAGGGGCTGGTCGATGAGTGCGACGTGCTCCGCGAGCGAGCCGACACACTCCTGCAGCAGATCGAGGAGGCGTTCCTGCTCCGTCTCGCCACCTGAGCGACGCGGCGCCGCTTCGCCTAGGCTTCTGGAGCGGTGAAGATCGACTCGGTCGTCTTCGATTGCCAGGATGCCGCGCCTCTCGCGCGGTTCTGGGCCGCGGCCCTCGGCTGGACCGTCGCGCCCTACGACGAGGAGGAGCTCGAGCGTCTCGCGTCGAAGGGCATCTACGATCCCGAGGACGACCCCTCGGTGATGGTCGAGCCTCCGGGCGGCAGCGATCTCCCGGTCTTGTTCTTCACCGAGGTGCCGGAGGAGAAGGTGGCCAAGAACCGCGTCCATCTGGATCTGTCAGCCGACGGCACGCTCGAGGACGAGGTGCAGCGACTGGAAGGTTTGGGCGCAGAGGTACGGAACTGGGCGGAGGACAGCGGAAGCATGTGGTGTGTGATGCTGGATCCTCAGGGGAACGAGTTCTGTGTCGTGCAGCCATCTGGTGACGACGGCGACGGGGACGGCGAGGACTGACTTGCCCGATGACAGGGTTTCCGCGATCCTCAAGACCGAGGACGTTCCCGGCACGATCGAGTGGTACCGGGGGATCGGGTTCCACCTGAGAGGTGTCTTCCCCGAGGAGGGGAAGCCGACATGGTGCGAGCTCTCGCGCGATGGAGTGGTCCTGCAGTTCCTCGGTGGGGAGACGCCGTGGCCTGACGCGCCCGGGTTCACGGGGACCCTCTACTTCTATCCGCCGAGCGTCGACGCTCTCTACGAGGAGATCAAGGATGACACGCCGCCGGCGTGGGGTCCGGAGGACCGCGATTGGGGGGCTCGGGAGCTCGGGCTGCGGGACCCCAACGGATATCTCCTCACGTTCACCCAGGACGCCTAGAACAGGCCCACCGTCCGGCCGTCCTCGTCGAGATCGACGTTCATGAACGCCGGTGTCCTCCCGAGGCCCGGCATCCGCTGCATATCGCCGCAGAGGACGACCACGAATCCAGCACCGGCGCTCGGCACCACGCCACGGACCGGGAGCCGATAGCCGGTCGGGCGATTCAGCATCAGCGGGTCGTGACTGAGCGAGAGGTGGGTCTTGGCCATGCAGACAGGCACTTCGCCGAAACCGAGCTGCTCCATCCGAGCGATGTCCTTCTCGGCCTGCGGCTGGTAGTCCACGCCGTCCGCTCCGTAGACCTTCGTGGCGATGGCTTCGATCTGCCCCTTCAGGGGGGTGCCGTCGGGCGTAAGGAACCGGAACGAGCTCGGTCGCTCGCATGCTGCGACGACCGCTTCGGCGAGTTCGACGGCGCCGGCGCCGCCCTCCGCGAACGCCCGGTTCACGACGACCGTCTCGGCGCCGGCACCGGCAGCGAGCTCCTTGATCGCCTCGACCTCCTTCTCCGTGTCGGTCGGGAAGTTGTTGATCGAGACCACGCACGGCAGCCCGTAGGTGCGGACGATCCCGATGTGCGCGGCGAGGTTGTCGATCCCCCTCCGAAGCGCGTCCACGTCCTCGGTCGCGAGCTGATCGAACGGCATCCCTCCGTGGGATTTCGTGGCACGCACGGTCGTGACGAGCACTCCGGCCGACGGGGCGAAGCCACCCATCCGGCACACGATGTCGCAGAACTTCTGGAACCCGAGGTCGGACGCGAACCCGGCTTCGGTCACGACGTAGTCAGCCAGCTTCAACGCGATGCGGTCCTCGATGATCGAGTTGTTCGCGTGCGCGATGTTGCCGAACGGCCCCGCGTGGATCAGCGTGGGCTGACCTTCGAGCGTCTGCACCAGGTTGGGCTTGATGGCCTCCTTCATGATCACCGCCATCGCGCCGGCGACCTTGAGTTCCTCGGCGGTGACCGGAGTCCCGTCGTACGTGGACGCCACGACGACCCTGCCCAGCCTCGACCGGAGATCGGCGAGGTCGCTCGCCAGCGCGAGCACCGCCATGATCTCCGATGCCGCGACGATCACGAACTGGTTCTCGCGCGGGACGCCGTGGACCTTCCCGCCGAGGCCGACCACGCCGTACCGGAGCTCGCGGTCGTTCACGTCGAGCGTCCGCGGCCACGTCACCGAGACCGGATCGATGCCGAGGGGGTTGCCGTGATAGATCGAGGCGTCCAACGCCGCCGCCAGGAGGTTGTGCGCCGCCTGGACGGCGTGGAAGTCCCCGTTGAAGTGGAGGTTGATCTCCTCCATCGGGACGACCTGCGCATACCCGCCGCCGTTGCCGCCGCCCTTGATCCCGAAGACCGGCCCCATCGATGGCTCGCGCAGGCAGAGCATCACGTCCTTGCCGATCCGCCCCATGCCCTGTGCGAGGGAGATCGAGGTGGTGGTCTTCCCTTCCCCGGCTTTCGTCGGCGTGATCGCGGTCGTGATGACGAGCTTGCCGTCTTTCCGGTCGGCCATGCGATCGAGGATGGAGAGCGAGATCTTCCCTTTGAAGCGGCCGTACTGCTCGAGCTCCTGATCGAGGATCCCAGCGTCGGCGGAGACGTCGGTGATGGGACGAAGGACGGCCTCCTGCGCGATCTCAAGCCCGCTCTTCACGGCTTCGCCTCCCGTCGGCTCCCGTCGCGCCTCTCGGCTGCTGGGGTCGCGTGAGGATACCCGTTCCATCCTCGGCGCGCGCCGTCCCGGAGAGCCGATGCCGCCCGCATCCTCGGGTGACGCGAGCCGTGGCGCGCCTTGCGGCGGTCGGCGTAGGATGCGCCCAGCCGGCCCGCGGGAGGGCCGCCCGAAGGGAGGCGCGAGTTGGCCACCGACATCGAGCAGTTCGTCGCACAGGACGAGCGGGACGCAGCGATCAAGGAGGTCCGCCGGCAGATCGACGCCGAGGGCGTGACGTACATGTACTACCAATTCGTCTCCGTCACGGGGCGGATCATGGGCAAGGGCATCCCGGCCAAGCATTGGGAGACGATCGCTCGGAAAGGCTTCCAGCTCGTCTACGGGTCCACCGCGAACCTGTTCGTCGACCGCGAGGGGAACTACATCGGGTACGGGCCCGAAGCGAGGGAGCTCGTCGGCATCCCCGACGTCGAGACCTTCTGCGTGCTCCCCTGGGATCGGAAGACGGCGAGGGTCTTCTGCACGCTGTTCCGGGGCCGCGAGGAGGAGGTGGACGGTGGCGCCTTCCTGACGTCGGACTGCCGCGGCAACCTCCGGAGGCTCCACGACGAGTTCACGGCGGAGACCGGGCTGCACCTGCGCGCGGGCACCGAGCCCGAGATGATGTGGCTGAAGACCAATCCGGACGGCTCACCCTCGGTCGAAGGCAAGACCAAGCCGTACTGCTACCACATCGACCAGTTCTCGGAGCTCCAGCCGATCATCCACAAGGTGATGGAGTACGGCACCGCGATGGGTCTCGACATGATCCAGGGCGACCACGAGGACGCCCCCGGGCAGCTCGAGCTGAACTTCATGTTCGACAAGGCCGAGTTCACGGCGGACCGCCTCACGACCTATCGGCAGATCTGTCGGCAGGTCGGCCGGGAGATGAACGCGTTCGCGTGCTTCATGCCGAAGCCGTTCATGGGCGTGTCCGCCAACGGCTGCCACCACAACATCTCGCTCTGGCAGGGCGACGAGAACATGTTCATGCCGGACGGGGACGATCCCAGAGTGCCGGGCAAGATCGGTCTGCACGCGATCGGCGGGGTGCTCGAGCACCTCCGGGCGCTCACCTGCATCACCTCGCCGACCGTGAACTCGTACCGCCGCTTCGCCGACGCCGGGTTCTGGGCGCCGATCTTCGCCGACTGGGGATTCCAGAACCGGACGACCGCGCTGCGGATCTCCGCGCCCGGGCGGTACGAGTACCGCTCCGTGGACTCGGCGGTCAACCCGTACCTGTCGTTCGCGGCGCTCCTGATGGCGATGAAGGACGGGCTGGCCCGCAACCTCGACCCCGGCCCCCCGGAAGAGCGGAACATCTACGAGGCGATCGCCGAGGGCAAGGACGTCCAGCGGATCCCCGAGACGTTGGGGGAGGCGCTCGAGGCGCTCGAGGCGGACGATGTCGTGAAGGCGGCATTGCCCGGGGACATGTATCGGGTTTTCATGCACTACAAGACCGACGAGTGGAAGCGGTTCATCGGGACCGTGAGCGACTGGGACGTTCAGGAGTACCTGGACGTCCTTCCGTAAGGATCTGGCCTAGGAAAGGAGCGCTTCTCTCGATGTGCGGGATCGCAGGCATCATCCACCGGGACGGCTCGGCCGACGTCGGGACCGAGATGACCCAGATGCTTCAGGCGATGAAGCATCGGGGACCGGATTCGTCCGGCTACGCGTTGTTCGGGGAACCCTCCGACCTGGTCGTCATCCGTTTCAAGCTGGCCGATGCGAACGACCCGCGGGATTTCGATTTCAAAGAGCGTCTGGACCGGAACCGCCAGGAAGTGGAATCCCGCCTGCACAAGATCGGCGCTTCTGTCGACCGCGTCGAGAGTGAAACGGAATACGCCTATCGAGCCACCGTGCGATACGACGGGGACATGAAGGCCCTCGCCGACTACCTCGAGGATGTCCCTGGATGCGAGGTCCTCTCGTTGGGCCATTCCCTGGAGATCGTGAAGGATCTGGGCGACGCGCAGGAGGTTTCGGATCTGTATCGCCTGGGTGGGTTCACGGGAACCCACGCGATCGGTCACGTCCGCATGGCGACGGAGTCCGATGTGGACATCTCGGGAGCGCACCCCTACTGGGCCTATCCGTTCTCCGATGTGGCCGTCGTGCACAACGGGCAGCTGACGAACTACTTCCAATGGAAGCGGCGGCTCGAATCCAACGGGGAGCGATTCCAGTCGGAGTGCGACTCGGAGATCATCGCCGTCTACCTCGCCGAGAAGATGTCCGAGGGCGATTCCCTCGAGGACGCGATGCACAAGAGCCTCGAGGACCTCGACGGTGTCTTCACGTACATGGCGGTCACGAAGGATGCCCTCGGTGTCGCGAAGGACGAGATGGCCGCGAAGCCGTTGGTCCTGTACGAGTCCGACGGGCTGGTCGCGATGGCGTCGGAAGAGATCGCGATCCGGGCGGTGCTCAACCGCGAGATCGACACCTCAGATCCGTACGAGGGGCAGGTGCTCGTATGGACACGATGAGTGGGTCGAGGCGCACCACCTACGACGCCCGGGGACTCGCGGAGCCGCACGCGGAGATCCCCAAGGTCTCGGACATCGACGGCGCGACGGCCAGCTTCGACGCAACCGACCTGACCACACGCGAGATCAACCTCGAGCTGCGCTGGCTGATCTACGAGCAGGGGATCCGCGACGTCACGGTGCGGAACCCAGGCGCGAAGCACTCGATCGGCGTCGGGATCCTGCAGCGCTGCCGGATACGTTTCGAGGGCTCCCTCGGATACTTCGGGCTCGGGTTGAACGATGGCCCTGAGATCACGGTGACCGGCCGCGTCGGCTGGTCTTCCTGCGAGAACATGATGTCCGGGGTCGTCGTGATCGAGAAGAACGCCGGCTCCCTGACCGGTGCGGCCATGCGGGGGGGAGACCTCATCGTCAGGGGCAGTGTCGGCGCTCGGACCGGCATCGACCAGAAGGGCGGGACGATCATCGTCGGCGGCGACGCGGGAACGATGACCGCCTTCATGATGCAGCGAGGGCGGCAGATCATCCTCGGAGACGTAGGCCCCGGGCTCGGGGATTCGATGTACGAGGGTTCGATCTACGTGGCTGGGAAGGTCAAGTCGCTCGGGATCGACTGCGTCGAGGGAGCCTGGACGGATGCGGACACCGAGATGATCGACCGGAAGTTCCGGATCTACGGGTTCGGAAGCCCGCCCGCGTTCCAGAAGTTCGTTTGCGGCAAGCTGCTCTACAACTACGACAACCTCGAGCCGAGCGAGAAGAAGTACGTCATCTGAACGGCCGGGGATCGACGAAGGAGACGTGATGGCAGAGGTCTCGTCCCGCAAGGACGTGCTCGGACGCAGCCCGATCTTCACGGAGGAGGTCATCAACGACATCCACGTGAAGTCGGAGCTCGGCCGATACCGGATGCGCGGCTTCTCGATGTTCAAGCCGATCCCGCACTGGGACCAGCTGATGTTCCTGCCCGGGACGCTGACGCGCTTCGTCATCGAGGGCTACCGCGAGAAGTGCGAGACCAAGACGGTGCTCGGCGCTCGCTTCGCGAAAGACCCGATCGAGTTGGAGATCCCGATCTACATCACGGGGATGTCGTTCGGAGCGCTGTCGCTCGAGGCGAAGATGGCGCTCGCGAAGGGTGCGTCGATGGCCGGGACGGCGACCTGCTCGGGTGAGGGAGGCATGATCCCTCCGGAGCGCGACCTCTCGACCAAGTGGTACTACCAGAACATCCAGTCGCGGTACGGATTCAACCCGCACCACCTGATGCTGGCCGACGCCTGCGAGTTCTTCATCGGCCAGGGGTGCAAGGTCGGCCTCGGCGGGCATCTGATGGGTCAGAAGGTGACCGAGCAGGTCGCGGAGATGCGCTCCCTGCCGGCCGGGATCGACCAGCGCTCCCCGGCGCGCCATCCCGACTGGCTCGGCCCGGACGACCTCTCGCTGAAGGTGCAGGAGGTCCGCGAGGCCACGGACTACCGGATCCCGATCCAGCTGAAGCTCGGCGCCGCGCGCGTCTACGACGACATCCGTATGGCAGCAAAGTGCGGGCCGGACATCATCTACCTGGACGGTGCAGAAGGATCGACGGGAGCCGGCCCGCACATCGCCACCGAGGAGACCGGCATCCCGCTCATGGCGGCGATCCCCGAAGCCCGGCGGGCGCTCGAGGACGTGGGGCTCGCCGACGACGTCGACCTGGTCGTAGCCGGGGGCATCCGCAACGGCGCCGACGTGGCGAAGTGCATCGCGCTCGGTGCCGACGCCGTCGCGATCGGCACGGCAGCGCTGATGGCCCTCAACTGCAACAAGGAGATCCCGGGGGTCACGGACTACGAGGGGACCGTCGGGGTGCCGGCGGGACAGTGCTACCACTGCCACACGGGTCGTTGCCCGGTCGGGATCACCACGCAGGACCCGGAGCTCCGGAAGCGTCTCGAGGTGGACACGGCCGCGACCCGCGTCTACAACCTGCTGACGGCGATGACGATGGAGCTCCAGATGCTCGCGCGGGCGTGCGGGAAGACCGACGTGCACTCGCTCGAGCCCGAGGACCTCTGCGCGCTCACGGTCGAAGCTGCGGCGATGGCCAAGGTGCCGCTCGCCGGCACGAACTACGTACCGGGCGTCACCGAGCAGGGAACGCTGGACGAGATCAAGACCCTGATGCAGAAGTACATGGCCGACACCGGACAGTTCCCGACCTAGAGGAGCAAGGATGGACGAGCCGCATCTGTCGACGAAGATCGGGATCGATGCCGAGGAGCTCGCCGGTCGACGGTTCCCGTACCAGGAGGACATGTCGCTCGTGGAGGACATCGACCTTGATGCGCTGACCCCCGGGGAGGATCTGAACTGGCTCGAGGACGTCACGCTGCTCCAGGAGGACGGCGTCGCCGCGGTGTTCGATCGCTATTCGAACTCGTTCCTGAAGATCTATTTCGAGATCCCTGCAGGTCGAGAAGATGAGTTCGCTCGCAAGGTCCTGATGAAGCACCTGGTCGAGGGCAACTCCTACGGCATCCAGTTGAAGACGAAGCATGCGAAGTTCCCGCAGCCGATGCTCGGCCCGTGGGTGGAAGACTCGGAGATCGTCGGCGCGGATTGGAAGCCGGCGGTGATGGAGGGCTGGGAGCGGCCCGCCGGTCACTGAGCTCGGTGCCAAGCGCTGATCCATGATGGACCGTCGCCCGTTGATCGCGATCTCGGAGGGGTTCGCCGACTACGGCGACTACTACGGGTTCGGGTACGGCCGCCCGCTGCTGGCAGCGGGCGCGCTTCCGGTCCTCCTGCCGTACTACGAGCGGGAAGAGGACCGGGTCGACCTGATCGAACGCGTCGACGGGCTCGTGCTCGCCGGCGGGCGAGACATCGAGGCGTGGCGGTACGGCCGTGAAGATCCTCACCCGAAGCACCTGTCCGGCCAGCCCCATCTGGACGAGATCGATCTCTCCTACGCGCTGCTCGCCGTGGAGGAAGAGGTCCCAGTCCTCGGTGTGTGCCGAGGCTGCCAAGTCCTGAACGTCGCGCTGGGGGGCACGCTCTACGGAGATCTCGACGAGTTCCCAGGCGGTGGTGCGGATCACCCGGGCGCGAAGTGGGACGAGTGGCGAGCCCTGGTCGCGGCGACACTCGGGGGGACCGAGCGCCCCCCGCACCCGGCCCATCCGGTCGAAGTGAAGCCGGGCTCGCTCCTCGCGTCACACCTCGGCGAGCGACACGAGGTCGACAGCTACCACCATCAGGCGGTGAAGGATCTGGGGACCGGTCTGGAGGCGGTCGCCTGGGCGCCGCACGGAACGATCGAGGCTGTGGAGATGCCGGGTTCGTCGTCGTTCGTCCTGGGCGTCCAATGGGAGCTCCACGAGGAGTGGCAGGACGACGAGCGGATGCTCGGGATCTGGGAGGCCTTCGTCGACGACGCCCGCCGGCGGATGGAGGAGCATGATCAGGTCGGGGTGCCCTGAGCACGCCGTTCGAGACCCTAGAATCGCCCCCGGATCGAGTCTCGAAGGGTAGGTTCGTACGATGACGCTCCCGGAGCACTCTCGCTACGTCGTGATCGGCGCAGGCGTGCACGGGCTTTCCACCGCCTGGCACCTGGCGCGAGAGCTCGAGGCGCGGGGTGAGGGGGACGGGAAGGACGTCGTGCTCCTGGACAAGACCGGCGTCGGCGCCGGACCGTCGGGGATCGCCTGCGGCGTGATCCGCAACAACTACTTCCAGCCAGCGATGCGCGAGCTGATGGCGCACTCGGTGCAGGTTTGGGAGTCCGATCCGGACGCGTTCCACTACCACCCGATCGGCTATCTCCAGATCGCACCCGAGGTGATGCGAGCCGACGTCGCGCAGATCTACGAGGAGCAGAAGTCGATCGGCTACCCCTCGGAGCTCATCGAAGGCGAGGACGACTGCCGGACCTACATGGAGTCGATCTTCTCGGACTGGCAGGCGAAGAACGTCACGGCGGTCCTCCACGAGAAGAAGGGCGGCTACGCGGAGAACATGGCGTCGATGCGCGGTCTCCGTCGCAAGAGCGAGGCGTTCGACGTCGAGCTCCATGCCCCGGTCACGGTGAACGGGTTCCGGATCGAGGGCGGGGCGGTGTCCGCCGTCGAGACCGACCGGGGAGCGATCGCCTGCGAGCAGGTCGTCGTCGCGGCGGGCCCTTGGGTTCGGGACTTCTGGCACATGCTCGACCTTCCCGGTGTCATCGACGTGAAGGGGCGGGACGGCAACGTGTACGCGCGACCGATGTGGACGTACTGGTGCCTCCAGGAGGGGACGCTCGGCGTCGACCCGAGCTACCTGCTCGACAACGAGGGACACATGCCGCCGGTCGTGCACATCGACACCGACGCACCGTTGATCGACGACATGGACGGATCCGTCGTGAGCGAGGAGCTCTGGGGCATCTACTACAAGCCCGACGTCAACTTCGGCGGTGTCCAGGGCGGGGCGATGCCGTGGGTCGTCGAGCAGCCCGCGGATGACGTTGCGGTCGATCCCTACGGCGAGAAGAGCATCGAGTTCGTCGTGACGGAGGAGTTCGAGCGGATGTGGACGGCGGCCCTCGCGCACTGTCACAAGCGGTTCGAGGGGAAGCGCCCCCTGTACAAGAAGGCACCGACCGGCGGCATCGGTGCCTTCACGCCCGACAGCTTCCCGGTCTTCGACCGATTCGTGGAGAACGCGTATGTGATCGCCGACTCGAACCACGGCTACAAGATGATCGGGATCGGCGCGCTCGTGGCGAAGGAGCTCCTGGGGGAGCCGCAGGCGCTGCTCGAGCCCTTCCGGTTCTCCCGGTTCGCCGAGGGTCGGCTGCACCCTGTGAGTCACTCTCCCTACCCCTGGAGCTAGCGGTGGGCGAGCGCCCAGGCAGCAGGCAAGCACCGCCGCTCGAGTTCGATCTGCCGGTCCACGGCGGCTTCGCCCCGGTGGGGATCGGGGAGACGTTCCCGGATGACACCGCGGACGCCGAGGAGCTCGAGATCGCGGGCGAGCCGGGACAGGATCCGGCGGCAGCGTTCCGCCGCACGCTGGGGATGTTCGCGACGGGCGTCACGGTCGTCACGACCCAGGATGGCGACCAGGTCCACGGCATGACGGCGAACGCCTTCATGTCCGTCTCGCTTCGCCCCCCGCTCGTGGTGATCTCGGTCGATCGCCGGGCGAAGATGCACGCGCTCCTCCACGAAGGTCGCCGGTACGGGATCAGCGTGCTCGCGGAGGAGCAGCGGTCCCTGTCGGACCGGTTCGCGGGCCGCACGAGCGAGGGGACGGAGGAGGTGGAGTTCGACCTGGTGCACGACACGCCCCTCGTCCGCGGGGCGCTCGCTCATCTGGTCGCCAGAGTGGTGCGTTCCAACTGGGGTGGTGACCACTCGCTGTTCGTGGGACAGGTCGAGTACGCGAGGTACGGGGAGGGGCAGCCGCTCTTGTTCCAGGGCGGGCGATACCAGCACCTCCTCGAGCGCGCCCCTGTGTTCTCGTCGCTCCCGCCCGAGATCCTCGCCGTGATCACCGCGGAAGGCGTCGAGCGGACGTTCGAGCGGGGGGAGTTCGTCGTGCGAGAGGGTGAGCCGGGAGACGAGCTCTTCGTGATCATCGAAGGGGAAGCTCGGGTGGAACGGAAAGGAAGCCCACTCTCGACCTTCGGGGAAGGCGAGTTCTTCGGAGAGATCGCGGTGATCGACGGCCGACCTCGGAGCGCCGACGTCGTGGCGTTGTCGTCGTTGCGAGCCCTCGCGATCTCACGAGACCTCGTGCGGAGCACGATCGAGCGCGAGCCGCGAGCGGCATGGGCGATGCTGGAGGTGCTCGCCGGCCGCCTCCGCGACGACTGACAGCCGGACAGACCTTCAGGCTTCACAGGCGATACGGGACAGCGGACACCACCACGGACGGCTCGAAGAGGAACGTCCCTTTGAGTGTCAGGGCGGTCTGGTTGTGCAGGAGCCGGTGCCATCGTTTCCGGACGACGAACTCGGGGATCACGATGGTGACGAACGTCTTCGGATGCTCGTCGAGCAGGTCGCGCACCCACGCATGGATCGGCTCGCCGATCTGGCGATAGGGGGAGTCCAGAACCTCAAGCGGCAGCTCCGGGTACCGTTCCCACCAGGCCGCTCGGAGCGCCGTGCCCTCCTTGTCGTCGACCTCCACGTGGACGCAGCGGAGCTCGTCGGCGCGGAGGGAAAGGGCGTATCGGAGGCTCTGATCGGTGGCGTTGTGGGCCCCGGCCACGAGTACGACCGCGACGTGCCGCCAGCCCTCCATCACCCGGCGGAGATCGTCCGGATGGGTGACCGGCTCCAGCGCTTCGTATCCGGCGTGGTGGGCGACATTGGTCACGACGACGTCCGCCTCGGCCACGAGAGCGGCCTTGATCCGCTGCACATTCAGGTTGGGGAGCAGGTGCCGCCAGCCGGCCTGCCGAACCGCCTCCGGGATGATGACGTTGACGAGCGCGTTCTCATCAGAGCTCGCACGGATCTCTCGGGCGAGGTTCCTGATCTCGCTCGAGATGGGCCTCGTCTTCAGTCGGAGCTCGAGGATCTCTCCGAGATGACCCCAGCCCTGCCGCATGTACTCGATACCCGTCCCGGTTGGAGCGAAGTGCACGATGCGAACGTCGAGTGGGAAGACGCGCCTCGCGTATGCTGTCGCGAAGGCATCCTCGGGACCCGGCTCCCGAACCGGGATCACGACCCGTTGTCGCGGCAGATCACGGACCGGCCCTCGTCGCTCGGGATCTCGGAGGGTCGCCTCGGTTTCCTCGTAGTGCGTGTTCACCTTCAGGAGCCCGAAGAGCATGAAAGGGATCGCGATCAGGATGATCCACGCGCCGTCGGCGAACTTCGTCGCGGCGATGATCACCGTCATCACGGCGGTCACGATCGCCCCGAAGCCGTTGATCGCGAGCCCATTCCTCCAGCCGGGTTCCCGCACGGTGGTGTGACGTTTCGCCATGCCGGCCTGCGAGAACGTGAACGAGGTGAAGACCCCGATCGCGTAGAGCGGGATCAGGTTCGTCACACTCGCCTGGAACACGATGATGAGCACTCCCGCGAAGGCGGACAGGACGACGATCCCGTTCGAGAAGACGAGACGATCGCCGTAGCGAGTCAGCTGCTTCGGGAGGAAATGGTCGCCCGCGTGGAAGCTCGCGAGGCGCGGGAAGTCGGCGTAGCTGGTGTTCGCCGCGAGCACGAGGATCAACATCGTTGCCACCTGGACCGCGATGAAGAGCGCGTCGCCGATCCCGGAGCCTCCGAACACCGTCCTCGCGATCTGCGCGAGGACCGTGACCTTCTCGTCGGGGTCGGGCACGATGTGCATCCGGGCCGCGAGGATCGAGAGGCCGAAGAACATCGCCCCAAGGAGCGACCCCATCCACATGAGGGTCGTGATCGCGTTCTTCCATTCGGGAGGCTTGAAGGCGGGAACCCCGTTGGAGATCGCCTCGACGCCTGTGACGGCTGCCCCACCGGAGGCGAAGGCGCGAAGCACGAGGAAGACCAGAGCGAACCCCGCGATCGACTCCGTCGGCGGCACGGGGAACTGCGAGGTGGGCTCAGCCAGCGTTCCGGTGAACAGGCGGAAGAATGAGGCGCTCAGGAGAACGCCCATCATCAACAGGAAGAAGTACGTTGGGAGCGCGAAGATCCGCCCCGATTCGCGGACGCCTCGGAGGTTCCCCAGGGTCAAGATGACGACGAACCCGAGCGAGATCGGCACCCGCCATGTGTGGAGTCCCCCGTAGATGGAGGTCAGCGCGGCCGTTCCCGCCGAAACCGACACGGAGACGGTCAGGATGTAGTCGGTGAGGAGTGCCACCCCTGCGACCTGGGCCGGTTTGACGCCGAAGTTGTCACGCGTCACCAAGTAGGCACCGCCGGCTTGCGGGTACGCACGGATCGTCTGCCGATACGAGAACAGAAGGACACCGAGTACCAGGAGCAACGCGATCGTGATCGGTACGACCTTCGAGAAAGCGGCCGTACCCAGGCCGGCGACGATCAGGACGCGCAGGATCTCCTCCGTCGCGTAGGCCGACGACGACAAGTTGTCGCTCGCGAAGACCGCGAGCGCGGTCGGTTTTCCGAGTCGCTCGTGGATCAACCGCTCGGTCGCGAGTGGCGCTCCGACGATCTTGCGCTTGAGGCGCGATGCGCGGTGAAGGCGAACGGGACGAGCGGGGACGGCCGTCGTCGGCATCCCTGAGGTGGGTGTCACCCTTTCCACTTGCTTCATGCCCGCAGTGTCGGATGCTTCTCGTCAGCGTCCGCTCAAGATGCGGGAGCTCCATGTCAAGAAATCCTCAAGATGCGGGGCCTTCAGATCAGCGTCCAGAAGGGCGTATGCGAGACTCAGAAAGATGAGGAAGCTGCTCGCTCCCAAGCCTGTCTCTCGGGCGCTCACACTCGCGGTCGGGGCCTTCTTCCCCGCGGTCGCGGTGGGGATCGCGCTCATCCTCGGCTCGCGGAACCTGGCAGTGGCGACTTCTCTTTGCTTGCTGGCGGTGGTCGCCTCGGCCGCCGTCGCCGGCCGAGGAAGCGGGATCATCGCCTCCCTCTTCGCGTTCCTCGGACTCAACTTCTTCTTCACGGAGCCACATCACAGTCTCGTGGTCAGGCACGCTTCCGATGTCATCGCCCTGATCGCCTTCCTCCTGTCTGCGCTCATCGTCGGAGCCCTCCTCAGCAAGGTTCGTGAGGAGCGTTCCCGGGCTGAGCGGCGCGCGACCGAGGCGCTCTTCCTTAACCGAACGACCGAGCGGTTCATCTCCAGCGACTCACTCGATCTCATCCTGAGCGGTCTCGCGGACGCGCTCGTGGGGCTCTTCGGGCTCGCCAGCTGTGAGATCTCGACGTTGGTCGGTGTCGGGAGGGCGACTGCGGATGATGTCGGGGTTGGAGGTGGTCCCACGATTTCCATACCACTCTTGACCCGGTCGGGAACGTTCGGTTCCCTGACGGTGACCCGGGCCGCGGGTGCGGAGGCGTTCTCCCCTCCCGAGCTCGGCCTGATGAAGACGCTTGCAGCGCAAACGGCGATCGCGATCGAGCGGGCATCGCTGGACGGCGAGATCCGGGAGGCCCGGATGCAGGTGGAGACGAACGCGCTTCGGGCCGCGCTCTTCTCCTCGGTCACGCACGACCTCCGGACGCCCCTCTCATCGATCAAGGCGAGCGCGTCGGGCTTGCTCGCCGAGGGTGCCCACTACAGTGACGAGGAGCGGCGCGACGTGCTTCGCACGGTGGTGGAAGAAGCCGATCACCTGAACCTGATCGTCGGCAATCTCCTGGATCTCGCCCGCATGCGCGCAGGTGCGCTCGTTCCCTCGAAGCAGCCGATCCTCATCGACGAGGTGATCGGCTCGGTGCTCCAGCGGATGCGACGCTCTTTGGAAAGCGTCGTTGTCCGGACGACGATCCGTCCTGAGCTTCCGACCGTCGACGCCGATCCCGTCCAGATCGGGCAGGTCCTCTCGAACATCATCGAGAACGCGATCCGCTTCTCCTCTCCGGGAAGCGAGATCCAGATCTCGGCCGCTCGCTGGCGGTCGGCGGTCCAGGTGCGCGTGACCGATCAGGGCTCGGGGATCGCCGTCGCCGACCGCGAGCGCGTGTTCGAGGAGTTCTACCACCGGGACGCGGGAAGGGGACGGGGTGGGACCGGCCTCGGACTGGCGATCGCGCGAGCGGTGGTGGTCGCACATGGCGGCACGATCTGGGTGGGTGCGGCCCCGGGTGGAGGAACCGCAGTGAGTTTCGAGCTTCCGATCACGAAGGAAGGCCAACACGGCTCTCCGTCCACTTCCGTTCCCGGGAGCGTGGCGACGTGACTCGGGTCCTGGTGATCGATGACGAGCCGCAGATCCGCCGAGCCCTGCGTCGGTCACTCGAGGCGCAGGACTACGAGGTCGCGACGGCAGAGGGGGCCGAGGAAGGGCTCGCGCTGGCGGCCGCCCGCACGCCGAATCTCGTCGTGCTGGATCTCGGCCTGCCGGACCTCGACGGCACCGAGGTGATCCGTAGGCTCCGCTCGTGGACCGATGTGCCGGTGATCGTGTTGTCGGTGCGCGAGGGACGGTCCGACAAGATCGAAGCGCTCGACGCCGGCGCGGATGACTACGTGACGAAGCCGTTCGACGTGGAAGAGTTGCTGGCGAGGATGCGAGCCGCGCTTCGGCGAACGGATGACGACCTCGCGGCGGAGCCCGAGTTGCGCTTCGGCGATCTCCAGGTGGATCTCGGCCGCCGACTCGTCCAGTTCGAGGGCGATCCTTTGCATCTGACCCCGTACGAGTACGCCATCCTCGAAGCGATGGTCACGAATCCCGGCAAGCTGCTGACCCACCAGTGGCTCCTCAGGAAGGTATGGGGTCGGGGATACGGGAACGAGAGCCACTATCTCCACGTGTACGTCAGACAGCTCAGGCAGAAGCTCGGCGACGATGCAGCGATGCCTCGATTCATCATCACCGAGCCCGGCGTCGGCTATCGCTGGGGCCCCGACGCGTCGACTGACCGTTCCCTCTAGTCGATGTCGGGGAGCTCGTCGAGCCACGCCGTTCGATGGCCCGTCTCATCCCAGAGCACGGGGAAGAACGACTCGTCCATCGCGGTGTCGCCGCGACGCCGGTAGCGCGAGTAGATGAGGTCGACGTTGCGATGGTGGAAGCGCGCGGTGGTGGGAAGCATGTGGGAGACGAGGGCCATCCGGGCCACCGTGCCGCTCGTGTTGGGCTCGGAGCCGTGCCACGTGAGGTTGTGGTGGAACGCGCCGCCGCCGGGCTTCACGACGACCGGCACGATCTCCATCTCGGCGTCGGCGGGCTTGGCGTCCCGCACGCCGGCGAGCCAGTCCTCGGGCGCGTGGAACTGCGAGCGCTCCGGCGGGGTCCACGGCCAGTGGTTGGAGCCGCGGACGTAGGCGATCGGCCCGGCGTCGGCCTGCGTCTCGTGTAGCGACATCCAGCAGGTGACCATCTCCGGCGGCACGAGGTAGTCGGCGTAGGACCCGTCCTGGTGGAAGCCGATCGCCTTCGTCCCGGGCGGCTTCCAGAGCACGTTGTCCTGGAGGATCCGCACCCCTGGGTAGCTCATCAGCTGGGCGGCGAGCCGACCGATCCTCGCGGACAGGACCTGTGCCGCGATCACGGTGTCCGCGCGCCAGGCGTTGCAGAGCTGCCGGGTGCGATCCTCCGGATCGCGACCCTTGACCCAGTTGACCTCGTCCGGCTTGATCCCCGTCTCGTACTCGCCGTCGAACAATCGAAGGTAGCGCTGTTCCAGCAGCTCCAGCGCTTTGTCGGAGATCAAGCCCTCCTCGACCAGGAGGAAGCCGTCTCGGTGGAACGACTCGACCTGCTCGGGGGAGAGGGAGTCGACCAGCTTCGCCATCGTTACGAGCGAGGTCTCGACTTCTCGGGATCGTAGAAGGGGAAGCGGACGACGTGTGCGCCGATGCGCTTCTGGTGCCCATCCAGCTTGCCGATCTCGAGCGCGGTGCCGAGGTCACGGTGCGGCATCGCGACACGGGCCAGCGCGATGTTCGTCTTGAGGACCGGGGAGCGGGTCCCGCTGGTCACGACGCCCACCTGCTGACGACCGACGTACACCCCGTCGCCGTGACCGGCCGTCTCGTTGCCTTCGAGCTCGAGTCCGACCAAGGTCCGTTGCGGGTGCTCGCGGCGCTCGATCAGCGCCTCCCGGCCGACGTAGTCCTCGTCCTTGTCTTTCGCGACCGTGAAGCCGACCCCCGCCTCGAACGGATCGACCTGGTCGTCGAACTCGGAGCCAGCGAAGATCAGGCCGGCCTCGATGCGCAGGATGTCCAGCGCATCCAGGCCGAGGGGCGCGAGCCCGTGATCCCCGCCGGCCTCCCACGCCGCATCCCACACCGCTGGCGGCGTCGTTCGGATGGCAGAAGATCTCGTACCCGAGCTCGCCCGTGTATCCGGTCCTGGAGATCACGGCGGGTATGCCCTTGGGGCCGCCGATCCGCCCGACCGAGAATCGGAACCACCCCAGCGACTCGAAGGGCGTCTGGGACGGCGGGACCCACACGACCTCCTTCAGGAGATCGCGGCTCGCCGGACCCTGGACGGCCACGTTGTGGAGGTGGTCGGTCGATTCCTTCACGAACGCGTTCAGGCCGAGGCGAGAGGCCTGTTCGCGGAGCCACACACCGTCGTACTCGCTGCCGCCGACGAACCGGAAGTTCGTATCCGCGATCCGGAAGATCGTCGCGTCGTCGATCATCCCGCCGGCCTCGTTGCACATCGCCGTGTAGACGACCTGCCCGTCGGCGAGCCGCCGGACGTCGCGGGTCACGGTCGCCTGCATCAGCGCTTCCGCGTCGGGCCCGAGCACCTCGAACTTCCGGAGCGGCGACAGGTCCATGATCGCCGCTCGCTCCCGACAGGCCCAGTACTCATCGGTCGCGCCGTGGTTGTCGAAGCTCGTCGGCAGCCAGTAGCCGTTGTACTCCGTGGTCCGGCTCGTCAGCTGAGAGATCCGTGGGTGGAAGCCGGTCTCGGTCGTGAGGGTGGGCTCCGCATCGGGCGTCACGCGGTGCGCGATCGCCGCCGAGAACGTGTGCTCCGGGGAGTAGACCCGGACATGCACCTCGGTCGGGTCCCAGCCGTTCGCGGGGTCGACGTCGTCGGGACAGGCGCTCGAGGCACAGACCAGATCTGTGGCCGCCCGCAACAACACGTAGTCGCCCGGCCGTGACCACGGTTCGTCGAAGACGAGCAGGTTATCGGTCGCGAACATCGTGTTGTAGAAGAAGTTGAGCGCCTGCCAGCCCTTCCTCGGCGCGATCGCGTACGTCTCGAGCTGGCGGTTGAAGTTGTCGGTGCAGTTCGTGTGCCCGAAGTACCCGAGGTTCTCGTAGTACCTGGAGGTACAGGCGAGCAGGAACGAGTCGTGCCGCCCGACCGTGTCCCGGATCACCTCGACGAGGACGTCCATGTCGAGGTCGAAGAACTTGGAGTAGAGACCGGGCTGCGGGAACGCGTTGCCCATGAGCGTGCGGGTGATCGTCGGGTCGAAGCCGCGCTCGACGCCGTCCTCCAGCTTCCGGCGGTGGAACGCGAGGAAGTCCGAGCATTGTTTGCCCTCGACATCGATGATCTGGATGTACTCGCCGGCTTTGACCTCGTAGGAGAGGGCCGTCGCCCGGTCGACGCGGAAGTCGAGGCGCGGCTCGGCCAGCGGGGGAGGGAGTTCGAACTCGTCGTGCGCCCGAGGGCGCGTCCGGCGGACCTCCACGTCGAGGGCCGACGCGGGGACGCCGCCTTCCAGCACGGACGCGCCCTCGGGCGCCGCGACCACGACGACGACGGGACGCTCGGCGACGAAGGTCTGGGAAGAGCCGGGCGGGGACCACTCCCCGAACAACCGGATGGCCATCGCGTCCGCGGGGTTCAGGCCGCGACCGGCCAGCGACCCGATCACGTCGGCGGCGCCGTCCGCGTCCGATCCGATCAGTGAACGCAGCACGGATGCGGGGCCGTCGGCTCGGGCGTCAAGTGCCGCGGCGTCGTCGGAGCCATCCGGCGCGAGCGCCGTGACCTCCGCGACCTGATCGCCGTCGGGATCGCGCACGGTGAGCCGGTCGTCACCTTCGAGCGCGATGACGGTGGCTCCTCCGGGCCGTACCCAGTACCTCTCCAGGAATGGGTCCGACGCGATCAGCCCCGGGACGGTGATGTTCCGGCGTCCGGTCGAGATCGCCATCGACGTCAGCCCTTGGCGGCCGGCTCCTTCGACACCTGCTCGTCTGCCTCCTTGAAGAGCTGCTCGGCGAGCTCGCGCTTGCCTGCTGCGTCGAGCTTCTTGACCTCGTTCTCCACGGCGCGCCGGTTGTACGACTGGTTCCAGTAGTCCAGCGACTCGAAGCCGAGGAGCACGGCTTTCCCGACGAACTGCCGCAGCACCTCGTTGGTCGGTCCCATAACCCAGCCCGCCTTGGCGTCCCGCAGGTAGCGCTCGAGCTCCATGTCGCGCTTGTAGCCCGAGCCGCCGCACGCGTGGAGCATCTTGTCGACGACATGGGCGGTGTTCTTCGCGGCCTCGAACTTGATCTGCCAGGCCCAGTGGAGGAAGTTCCCGCGCGCGAGCTCGCCGGGCCCGGGGTTCACGGTGTTGTTCTCGGTCGCCCCGTCCATCGCCTGGGCGACGGAGAGCGTGAACAACCTCGAGGCGTTGGTGTCCATGACCGACTCGCCGACGTAGTCCTGGATCGTGGGGTAGTCGGCGACCCGCATACCGACGTCCACGTGCTTCTTCCGGGTCGTGTGGCGCTTCGCGATGTCGATCGCACCGAGCGCCAGGCCGTTCCAGACGGACGCCGAGCCCACCAGGAACCAGGGGTCGACGGATTCGTCGTTGGAGTTGGCGCCGTCGCCGGTAGGCCCCACGAGCTGCTCCGCAGGGATCTCGATGTTGTCGATCTCGATCGGCCCCGACTGGTTCCCTCGAAGCCCGAGAGCGTCCCAGAGCGACGGATGGGCCTGGATGTGCTCGCCGTCGACGACGAAGACGGAGAGGTCGTCGTACCCCGTGAAGTCGGGGCTCGTGGTCTGCACGACGTAGAAGTCGGCGAACCCGCCGGACGTCGTCCACGAGGCCTTCTTGCGAACCTTGAACCCGCCGTTGGAGCGCTCGGCGCCCGACGAGATCGGGTACCAGAAGTGGGAGCCGGTCTCGGGGTCGGAGTACGAGAGGGTGCCGATCTTGCCCGAGTTCAGCGGCCGGATGTACTTGTCGACCAACTCGGGCGTGGCGCGGAGCATGATCGCGTTCACGGCGCCGATGTGCATCACGTAGCACATCGCGGTGGACGCGCAGCCGTACCGGGCGATCGTCTCGCAGACCATCGAGTAGGCCACGTGGTCCTCGCCCAGACCGCCGTACTCCTCCGGCACCGTCAATCCCAGGAACCCGTGCTCGCCGAGGAGCTCGAGGTTGCGGCGCGGGAACATGAGCTCGTCATCGAAGCGCTTGGCGTTCGCGCGGAGCTCCTTCTCGCAGAGCTCGATCAGGGTCGCGCGGAGCTCCTTCTGCTTGTCGGTGTAGACCCAGTCCGGATCCCACTCGTAGCCGAGTCCCCAGAAGGGCTCGGCACCCCACATCTTCTCGGTCATCTCTCCTCCACGGGCTGCGCTCCTGGGCGGGTGTCGGAGCCCATGCTAGGCGCGCTCCGCGAACCGGGCAATGCGCGGGTCCTGGCCGGATACGAGGAACGGGGCGGCGGGCCGCCCCGTTCCCGACTACCTGGCCTTTCGTTCTTTCCGGTCCTATGACGACCTGTCGGGCATGACCTCCTCGCGGAGCAGACGCATCTGATCCTCGCTCGGGACCGTCGGGACGTCCCGGTCTCGGAACGTGATCGGCTTCCGGTCCTGGACGATCCGGCGGTAGAAGAATAGGAGCACCGCCATGACGAGCACCCCGATACCGATCCACAGCGGCGCGCCTGCGAACTCGTAGAAGCCGACGAACGCCGCGAGATCGCTCTGTGTGACGCCCCAGATCACGAGGAACAGGTTGAACGCGGCCAGGAGCCAGGCGATGCCGATCCACGCGCCACCCACCTTGATCGGCCTGGGCCAGTCGGGCCGGTCGCGACGGAGCAAGAGGAACCCCGTGAGCGCGAACACGTGCGCCAGCACGTAGCCGATGTTGGACATGTAAAGGATCGCGAGGTTGCTGGCCCCCAGGAGCAGGATCAGGCTCACGTTGACGACCAGGTCGACGGTCATGCCCCGCGCGGGAACGTGGAACCGGTTCAGGTGGTACAGCCACTTGATCGTCATGTCATCGCGCGCGATCCCGTAGAGGGCTCTACCGCCGTCTGCTGTCGCCGAGTTCATCGACAGGATCAGGCTCGCGAGCAGCGAGATGATCGCGAGCCCACCGATCGTATCCCCGACGATCTCCTGGAACGCCGTCACGTAGTACGCGCCCGCGTCCCCAGCCGTTCCTACGACTCCGCCGAGACCCAGGGGAAGCAGGATGTAGACCGCCAGGGAGAAGATCGCGGACGAGCGGAGCGCGAGCGCCGTGTCCCGCTTCGTGTCGTGGTACTCGGGGGCGAAGGTCGCGCACACCTCGATCCCGTACGACGACCAGCACATGATGAACAGCCACATCAACGAGATGCCGAGCAGGCTGAACTCGCCGTTCGAGGCGACGTCCTCGAACGTGATGTTGGAGCTGGACCAGTCTCCGGTGAAGTACGGAACGAACATGAAGATCGCGAGGGGAATCATGAGGAGGACTCCCGTCGCGTACCCGACGGCCAGCGACGGCTTGACCCCGAAGATGTTGAACAGCCATACGGCGATCACGATGCCGATCCCGATCATGTTCGCGGGGGTGATGGTGACGTCGAACGGGGATGTGTACAGGACCGTTTCGGCCGACCCCGGGAACCACTCCGCGACGACGAGAGAGCCGATCAGGTTGCCGAAGATCGCGAGGACCACGGACCACCCGATCCAGTAGCCGAACGCCGAGATCGGACCGATCAGGTTGAAGCGAGAGCGCCAGCCCTCGTGGGCATACAGGGCGATCCCGCCGGGCTTGTCGGGGAACATCGCCGCGGTCTCCGAGTAGATCCAGTTCTGGAGGAGCCCGACCGTGGCGGAGATCCCCCAGAGCACGACCGACCCGAGCGCGCCGACCGTCGCGAGCGTGAATCCGAGGGACGCGATCAGGAACCCTGGGTTGCACAGGGCGATCACGAACCCGTCCCACCAGTTCAGCGACTTCAGAAGCTGGCGCTCCTCGATCGTCGCTTGCGCCGTGACCTCGTCTGCCACTTGACCCTCCCCTCGCGCTTCGCGGATCCTTGGAGGACCGCTCAGCGCGGTATAGCACGACCTCGGTCGGGCGAGCAATCCAGGCGGGTTGCGCCCAACGACATGCCGGGGACGGTGTGTACCATCGCGCCGTGAAGGGCCCGCCGATCACCGTGACGTGCGACTGCGGGACCGTGGAGCGGATCCCGTACGGCGAGGCGTGGACGTGCCCGTCTTGCGGACGCCGCTGGGACACGGCCCAGATCCCCGCGCAGGAGTACGAGGGCGTGATGCGCGACATGCGCCGGTATCGGATCGATGCGTTCGTGCTCGGGAGTGTGATCGGGATCGGCGTCGTGGCCCTGGCGGTCCTAGGCGATCGGCCGTTGTTCCCACTCGCCCTGATCGCGATGTCGGGCTGGTGGATCCTGTACATGCCGAGGTGGCGACGCAAGGTGCGCGCTCGGGCTCGCGACCTCCCCACCTGGAAGTTGCGGTCGGGATGAACGTCCGGACCCGGCGTGGCGCGACCTCCCACGCCGACGTCCAGGCGAGCGGAGCCCGTCCCGTGATGCTCGCGACGCTCGGCGTCCCGTTCGTCGAAGCCGCCGTCGCCGTGGCGGTCGACGGCGCCGTCGAGACCGGGCAGCCCCTGATCGTCGTGAACGTCACCCGGCTCGAGCCACTCTCGCTCTCACTGCTCATGGGCTATGACGCGCTAGAGGAGCTCACCCCGGAGGTGTCCGCCTCTACGCGGCGGCCTGCAGAGATGGCCGCGGGGTTCGGGCTGGAGGTGGAGAGGCTGCGCGTCCGTTCGCCCCGCCCGGTCACGGCACTGCTCGAAGTCGTCCGGGAGCGCGGACCAGGGCTGCTCGTCTTCGGAGCGGATCCGCACCGGATGTCGCCGCGGCGGTTCCGGAAGGCGGCCTCGGCGCTCCGGGCGAACGCCGATTGCGTCGTGTGGCTCCCCGACGACCCGGATTGGCCGGGCCGCGGAATGGTCGGATAGGCTCGGCGCGTCCTCGGCGCTCGGGGAAGCCGGAGATCGGAGGAGCTGGGTGACCTTCCTGATCACATGTCCGAACTGCGGGCCACGCGAGGCCCTGGAGTTCTCGTTCGGCGGCGAGACGACGCAACGTGCCGGTCCCGAGGCGACCGATCGAGAGCTCGCCGCCTACCTGTTCTTCCGTCGCAACGTCGACGGCTGGCAGACGGAATGGTGGGTGCACCAGAGCGGCTGCCGGGCGTGGTTCCTCGCCGAACGACACACGACGACGAACGAGATCAGGCGCACCTACCGGCCAGAGGAACGAGAAGGAGATCGGGAGGCCGCGCCCGCGTGAGCGAGCGGCTCCCGGAGCGCCTGGGCGAGGCGATCCGGCGCGACCGGCCGATCAGGTTCCGGTTCGAGCGGCGGACGATCTCTGCCTTCGAGGGAGATACCGTCGGATCAGCGCTGTCGGCCGCAGGCGTGACGATCACGAGCCGCTCGTTCAAGTACCACCGGCCGCGCGGCCTGCACTGCATGACGGGCTCCTGCCCCAACTGCCTGATGCAGATCGACGGGATCCCCAATGTCCGAGCATGCATCGAGCCCGTGCGTGAGGGGATGACGGTGGAGCGCCAGAACGCGTGGCCCTCGGTCGACCGCGACATCCACGGATGGCTGAACACGTTCTCCTTCATGATGCCGCCCGGCTTCTACTACAAGATCTTCCAGCGGCCGCGGTGGGCATGGCCGTTCGTCGAACCGTTCATCCGGTCGAAGGCCGGGCTCGGCACGGTGCCGCGCGACCCGGATCACCGACGCCGGCGCCGGATCAACCTGCACCCCGAGGTCCTCGTGATCGGCGCCGGGGCAGCCGGCCTCGCGGCC
This sequence comes from uncultured Actinomycetota bacterium, assembly GCA_963842295.1. Lineage (GTDB taxonomy): Bacteria > Actinomycetota > UBA4738 > UBA4738 > HRBIN12 > JAJNBA01. The sequence goes on from CAWJFY010000004.1 coordinate 120,013, forward strand.
GCGGCGGAGGCGGCGGAGGCCGGAGCGACCGTCGTCGTGCTCGAGCAGAGCCGCGAGGCCGGCGGCCACCTGCTCGGCGACACGAGCGGCAGCCTGCGGTCGGGACTCGTGCGACGGGCACTCGAGTCGGGCGTTCGCTTCCTCGCGGACACCGCGGCCTTCGGAGTCTTCGGGGGTGCGCTGGTGGTCGCCGCCGGGCAGGACGCCCTCTACCGGATCCGCGCGAAACACGTGATCTTCGCGACGGGTGCCGTCGAGCAATCCGTCGTGTTCCCCGGCAACGATCTCCCCGGGGTCATGGTGTCCTCCGGCGTGCAACTCCTGCTCCATCGTTTCAGCGTGCTCCCCGGACGTCGCGCCGTCGTCCTCACCGCCGACAACGCCGGTTACTCGATCGCCTGGGCGTTGAAGGACGCCGGCGCCGAGGTCACCGTCGTGGATCTTCGTTCCGAGGGAGGGTGGCCGGAGGGGTTCCCGGTCATCTCGGGCTCGACGATCGTGTCCGCCCACGGGCGCAGGCGTGTGACCTCGGTCACGGTCGGACGACCGGGCTCCGTATCGGGCCAGAGGGTGTCCTGCGACCTCGTCGTGATCGCGTGCGTGCAGGTGCCCTCGACGAATCTGTTGGCGCAGGCGGGCGCGCGGTTGGCGTTCGATGAGGTGATGCAGGCGTTCCTGCCCGTCGAGATGCCGGAACGGATGCACGCGGTGGGCGCCGTCGCCGGCACCCGGTCGTCCGACGCGGCCGTCGCGCAGGGAAGGCTCGCGGGGCTCGAGGCAGCGGCCGAGCTGGGATACGAGATCGAGCGGGCCGAGGTGGACGAGCTGAGGATGGAGGCCGCTGCCGCCGGGGATCCCGTCGTTCTTCCACCCGAGGTCTCGTCCGCCTCGGGGAAGCAGTTCGCCTGCCTGTGCATGGACGTGACCTCGAAGGAGCTGAAGACGGCGGCGATCGAGGGGTTCGACTCGATGGAGCTCCTCAAGCGCTACACCACGATCACGATGGGTCCGTGTCAGGGGAAGGCATGCATGTTGTCCTCCCAACGGCTGTGCGGCCGTGAGACGGGACGTTCGTTCGCGGAGACGACGCCCACGACCGCACGGCCACCCTGGGTCCCGGTGGAGATGGGCACGCTCGCCGGGGCTCGACTCACGCCCCGCAAGGAGTCCACCATGCACGACCGGCACGAGGCGGTCGGGGCGGAGTTCATGTGGGCGGGGGACTGGCGGAGGCCGCACCACTACACGACCCCTGAGGGCGAGGTCGATGCCGTTCGGAACCGGGTCGGTCTGATCGACGTGAGCAGCCTGGGCAAGTTCCGGGTCAAGGGTCCGCAGTCGGTCGAGCTCCTGGAACGCCTCTACCCGTGCCGTTTCTCCGACCTCGCCGTGGGGCGGATCCGGTACGGCGCGATGCTCAACGACGAAGGGGTGATCCTCGATGACGGCGCCGTCGTCCGGCTCGAGGACGACGAGTTCTTCGTGACGGTGACGACGGGCAACACCGCGGCGCTGGAGCGGTGGATAACGTGGTGGAACGCCGATTGGCAGCTCGACGCGCGCGTGCTGAACGTGACCGGCGCGTTCGGCGCGGTCAATCTGGCAGGGCCGCGAGCACGGAGCGTCATGGCGGCGCTCACCGATGCCGACATCTCCGCCGAGCACATGCCGTACATGTCCGGGACGAGGATCGACGTCGCGGGTGTGCCCTCGTTGGTCCTTCGGATCGGGTTCGTGGGGGAGATGGGCTACGAGGTCCATTTCCCGTCGGCGTACGGCGAGCACATGTGGGACGCCATCATGGAGACGGGCGGCGCCGGGGGGATCGCCGCGTTCGGTCTCGAGGCACAGCGGATCCTCCGTCTCGAGAAGCAGCACATCCTCGTGGGACAGGACACCGACGCCGAGTCGGATCCGTACGAGGTCGGCCTCGGGTGGATGGTCAAGGAGGACAAGGACGACTTCCTCGGTCTCCGAGCACTGCGTGACCTGAAGGAACGGGGTCCCCACGAGCGTATGGTGGGATTCACGGCCCCCGACCGGTGGTTGCCGCCCGAAGGAGCCTCGGTCGTGCACGACGGCGCGTGGGTCGGCCGGGTGACATCGGCCAGGCGGAGCGCCGCGATCGGAAGCGTGATCGGCCTCGCCTGGGTGCCGGCCGAGTGGGCGTCCGATGGCACCACGTTCGAGATCCAGTTCGGGGGCAGCCACACCACGGCGACGGTGCGCACGGCGCCGTTCTACGACCCCCGCGGCGAGAGGCTGCGGACGTGAGGACGGCGATCAGGCGTTCTCCCGCGGCGCGACTGTCGTCGCGCCGCGGAGCGGTGTTCATGGAGGAGGCCGGATGGGAGATCCCGGCCTCGTATGGAGACGACGCGGCGGAGCGAGCCGTCATCCGCGATCGCGTCGCCATCGCGGATATCACCGCACGGGCCAAGGTGGACCTCCGCGGCCGCCTGCCGGCCGGGATCCCCATACCGGCCGCGACCGTCATCGCACGGATCTCGGCGGAGTGGACCGTCGTCTTGGGGGGACCCGACGCCGAGACGAGGCTGATCCGGGCGATCGAACCCGCCGCCGGTCCCGGGGCGATGGTGACGGACGTGACCCACCTGTTCGCGGGGTTCGCCATCGCCGGCCCGGACCTGCCCGACGTGCTCGAGAGGACGACGTCGTGGGATCCCACCACCCTCGCTCCCGGGGAGGCGACGGGCGCGCCGATCGCGGAGGTCCGAGCGCTGATGGTCCGGCGAGACCTCTCCGTTCCGGTGCTGGAGGTCTACGTCGCCACGGAGTACGCCCGGTACGTCTGGGAGACGCTCTCGGGCGTCGTCTCGGGGCTGGGCGGGACGCCGGTCGGATGGCAGGCCCTCCGCGCGGAGGGGTGGAGCTGATGCACCCGATCCGGTACTTCCGGCCCTGGCGGATGTGGGGGCATCACGAGCTCAAGGATTCGTATGACGTCGTGATCGTCGGCGGCGGCGCCCACGGGCTCGCGATCGCCTACGAGCTGGCCAAGCGCGGCATCACCGACGTGGCCGTGCTCGACAAGAGCTACATCGGCGCGGGCGGGTCCGGGCGCAACACCACGATCGTGCGCGCCAACTACCGGACGCCCGAGGGAGTCGCCTTCTACAAGGAGTCGCTCCGCCTGTACGAGCAGCTCGCGCAGGAGCTCGACTACAACCTCCTGCTCTCCCAACAGGGCCATCTGACGCTCGCGCACGCGGAGCGCGCCGTGATCGTCGCGCACGAACGCGCGGAGGTGAACCGTCTCCTCGGCGTCGAATCCGGCGTGATCTACCCCGACGAGATCGCGAAACTCTGTCCGGAGCTCGACCTCTCGGATCATCCCGACTTCCCGATCATGGCTGCCCTCTACCATCCCCCCGGAGGCGTGATCCGCCACGACGCCGTGGTCTGGGCATACGCGCGGATGGCCGAGCGCATGGGCGTACACGTGCACCAGGGCACCGAGGTGACCGGCGTGGACGTCCGGGGCGGCCGCGTGACCGGTGTCCGGACGAACCGGGGCGACATCGCGACCGGGACCGTGATCTCGGCGGTCGCGGGCTGGACGAGCGAGGTCTGCCGGATGGCCGGGGTCGAGACACCCATCGTCACCCATCCTCTCCAGGCGTTCGTGACCGAGGCGCTGAAACCCTTCCTTCACGTGATCCTGGTCTCGGCGACGCTGCACGTCTACATCTCGCAGACGGACCGCGGCGAGGTGCTGATCGGGTCGGAGATCGAACCGTACACGTCGTACGCGCAGGACTCCACGTTGGACTTCCTCGAGGTCACGGCCGCGCACACGCTCGAGCTCCTCCCCATGCTCGGACGGGTGAAGCTGATGCGCGCGTGGGGCGGCCTGTGCGACGTGACGCCCGACTACTCCCCGATCATGGGACTCACCGACGTCGAGGGATTCCTGATCGACGGCGGTTGGGGCACCTACGGGTTCAAGGCCACGCCGATCGTGGGGGTCACGATGGCCGACCTGGTGAACGACAACCTCGTGCCCGATCTGATCGCCCCTTTCGCGCTGGATCGGTTCTGGAAGCGGGAGCTCGTCTCGGAGATCGCGGCGGCCGCCGTTTCCCACTGAGGACGTGCCATCATTGGCGGTGATGGCCACCGCAGCGCAGCCGCTCCGCCGGAACACCGCGAACGTGCACGTCGTGGCGATGAACGACGGCATCCGTTCGGAACGAACGGACACCCTCGCTGCGGAGGAACCGCTCGAGATCCGGGTGCAGGGGCCGGGTCAGGAGCAGCGATCGGTGGCCGTCACGATGCGAACGCCCGGCGGCGACTTCGAGCTCGCAGTGGGGTTCCTCTTCACGGAGGGATTGATCGCCCCCGAGGACGTCAGTCGGGTCGCCTACTGCGACAATCTGCCGGGCGAGGACCAGCAGTACAACATCGTGTCGGTGACGATGAACCGTCCGTTCGACTTCGACCTACTGAAACGGAACTTCTATGCGACCTCCTCCTGCGGGATCTGCGGGAAGGCGGCCCTCGATGACATCGAGGTGAGGTGCGCCCCCGTCCCGTCGGGCACGAGTGTCGCCGCCGACACGCTGCTCGGCCTCCCCACCGCCCTTCGCAAGGCACAGAAGGTCTTCGAACGGACCGGAGGACTCCACGCCGCGGGCCTGTTCTCTCCCGACGGCGATCTCGTGTCCGTCCGCGAGGACGTCGGCCGCCACAACGCGGTCGACAAGGTCGTGGGGGAGCAGGTACTGGCCGGCCGGGTCCCGCTCGCCGATCACGTGCTGCAGGTGAGCGGCCGGCTCTCCTTCGAGATCGTGCAGAAGGCAGCGGTGGCGGGTATCCCGATCGTGAGCGCCGTGAGCGCGCCGTCGTCGCTTGCGGTGGAGGCGGGAGAGCGATTCGGCATGACATTGGTCGGCTTCGTCCGCGACGAGCGGCTGAACGTCTACACCCATCCCGAGCGGGTCGTCGGGTGACGGTCACGAGATCGCGACGCCGACGAGCCTTCCCACCCCGTAGGTGATCGCGGCCGCCACTCCGCCGATCGCGAGCATCCTCGCACCCGAGAGGAGCACGCCACGGCCGGTGAGTATCGTCATGGCGCCCCCCACCGCGAACAGCGTCAGGCCCGAGAGGCCCGCCGAGATCGCGACCGCCGCCTCGCCGGACGTGACCAGGAACGGGACGAGAGGGACCAACGCTCCGAGGGAGAACATCGCGAACGACGATCCAGCCGCGGCCCATGGCGAGCCGAGCCCTTCCTCCATGTCGATCCCGAGTTCCTCCCGAGCGTGGGTCTCCAAGGCGACCTCGGGATCCTTCATGAGCTCCGCAGCGATCCGCCCAGCAGTCTCAGGATCGATGCCCTTCCGCTCGTAGATCTGGGCCAACTCCCGCAGCTCCTCCTCGGGCTGTGTCGCGATCTCGTGTGCTTCCTTGTGGATCAGCTGCTCGAAGACCTCGCGCTGCACCTTCATCGAGACGTACTCGCCGGCTCCCATCGAGAACGCCCCGGCGAGAAGGCCTGCGAAGCCGGCGATCACCACCACCTCGCCGGCGACACCGGAACCTGCCACGCCGAAGATGAGCGAGAGGTTCGACACGAGCCCGTCGTTCAACCCGAAGATCGCAGCCCGCAGAGCTCCCGACTTGCTGCTCGACGCGTCCTGCTCCCCGTGGACCGGCCCAGGGTGCGGCCTCATGCGCCGGCCCCCTCGCACGCGGCTGATCAGGCTCGATGCAGCGGCGTCCTCGTCGATGGGCGTCGTCTCCGTGGTCATGCGCAAACAGTAGACAAGGACCCGTCTCGACACACAGCTCCGGTTTCCCCTGGCCGCCTAGAATCGCTCCACGGTCGGATCGTCCGACCCGGATCGAAGGAGAGGCCGAGGAAACGGCCGAGGAAACGAAAGGAGCGCGCTCGATGCCGAACGGGCTCACGCGACTGACCGAGCCGATGGTGCGCGAGGACGGGGAGCTGCGCGTCGCCACCTGGGAGGAGGCCCTGGACCGGGCCGCCGAAGGGCTGCGCGCCGCGACGGAACGGCACGGCGGCAAGGGGGTCGGCCTGTTCAGCTGCTCGAAGGCCACGAACGAGATGAACTTCGCGGCGCAGAAGTTCATCCGCCAGGCCCTGGGCAGCAACAACATCGACAGCTGCAACCGCACCTGACACGCACCGAGCGTGGTCGGTCTGGCCACGGTCTTCGGTGCCGGAGGCGGTACCAGCTCATACGAGGAGGCGGAGCACACCGACCTCATGCTGCTGTGGGGCTCGAACGCTCGCGCGGCACATCCCATCTTCTTCCACCACGTCCTGAAGGGGATCCACGACGGGATGCGGTTGATCGTGGTCGACCCTCGCCGGACCGAGTCCGCCGAGTGGGGAGACCTCTGGCTGGGGCTGGACGTCGGCACCGATATCGCCCTCTCGAACACGATGGCACGGGAGATCATCGTGAACGACCTGCACCATCGGGCGTTCATCGAGCTCGCGACGACCGGCTTCGACGACTACGCGGCGTCGGTGATGGACTGGACGCTCGAACGGGGCGCGGAGGTCACCGGCATCCCTGCCGAGGTGATCAGTGAGGTGGCGCTCGCGTACGCGAAGGCGGATCGCGCGATGATCTGCTGGACCCTCGGGATCACCGAGCACCACAACGCCGCCGATAACGTCCTCGCACTGATCAACCTGGGGCTGCTGACCGGCCATGTAGGGACGTATGGGTCCGGGATGAACCCGCTCCGCGGTCAGAACAACGTCCAGGGCGGCGGCGACATGGGCGCGATCCCGAACAAGTTGACGGGCTTCCAGGACATCGAGACGGACGACGTCGCCCGCGACCGGTTCGAACAGGCGTGGGACGTGAAGCTCGTCCCGAAGCGGGGCTGGCATCTCTCGCAGATGTTCGAGGCGATGGAGGAGGGCGACCTCACGGCGCTGTACGTGATCGGGGAGAATCCCGCCGCCTCCGAAGCGGATAATCAGAAGACCCACAAGCTCCTGTCGAACCTCGACATCCTCATCGTGCAGGACATCCTCATGACGCAGACCGCGAAGATGGCCGATGTGGTGCTACCCGCCGCGAACTCGGCGTTCGAGTCGGAAGGGACCGTGACGAACAGCGAACGCCGCGTGCAACGGGTGCGCCCCGCACTGGTGCCTCCGGGCCACGCGAAGGACGACATCTGGATCATCGCGGAGCTGGCGAAGCGTCTGGGTCACGACTGGGGCGACCCGAGTGCGCAAGACGTGTGGGAGGAGGTCCGCCGGCTCTCGCCGATGCACGCCGGGATGTCGTGGCAACGACTCGAGGAGCTCGGCGGGATCCAGTGGCCGTGCCCTGATGAGTCGCACCCCGGGACGAAGTTCCTCCACGCTCGCCTCTGGTCCGAAGACCCGGAGGAGCAGGGGATGAAGGCACCGTTCTCGGTGGTCCTGTACGAGCCGCCTGTCGATGAGTTGGACGAGGACTACCCGTTCCGACTGACGACAGGGCGGCGGCTCGACTCGTACAACACGGGGGTCCAGACGGGCGAGTACACGTCGCCACTGCGACGGGAGGAGACGCTGGACATGTCGCCGGAGGACGCCGAGCGGCTGGGGGTGCAGGAAGGGGAGCGGGTGCGGATCGCCTCCCGTCGTGGTGAGGTGGTGGCCCCGGTGCGCCTGGCGCTCGGTCTGCGTCCCGGTCTGCTGTTCATGACGTTGCACTTCCCGGATCAGGTCGACATCAACAACCTCACGATCGATGCGTGGGATCCGAAGTCGGGGACCGCCGAGTTCAAGGCCACCGCCGTGCAGGTGGAGAAGCTCCCGGAGCCGGTCGTCGCGGCCGGCGCAGAGGACCGCGAGTGAGGGAGCCGACGGGGGTGGCGTGGACCTCCATCTGATGGACGCCGCCCCGACGGAGGCGGAACGGTCCGCGATCGACGGGTTCCTCGGGCTCCCGGAGACGGGCTGGGAGGGTGGTCTCGAGCGATCCGCACGAGACCTGCGCGTCGTGCGAGGCGGCCGTGAGGCTCGCGACCAGCGCCACCTTCTGTTGCCAACCCTGCACGCTCTCCAGGCGGGTGTGGGGTGGATCAGCAGGGGCGGCCTCAACTACGTGTCCCAGCGGCTGTCGGTGCCGCCGGCCGAGACGTACGGCGTCGCGACGTTCTACGCGATGTTCAGCGTCGAGGAACGACCGGCCAACGTCGTGCATGTCTGCGACGACCTCGCGTGCCGGGGGGCGGGCGGCCTGGCTCTCTGTGAGGAGCTGGAGCGCGACGCCGCGCCCGAAGGAGCCGATGCCGGTGGCTGGAGCTGGGTTCGGTCCCCGTGTCTCGGCATGTGCGAGCAGGCGCCGGCCATCTTCGCGCAACGAGCAGGGCGGCCCGAGGTGGCGATGGGACGAGCGACCCGCGCGACCGTGGACGCGATCGTGGCCCCGGACTCCGCCGTGGTATATGCAGGCGGGATCGGGGCTCCGCAGACGCTCGCGCCGGACGGGCGCGAGCGTCTGCGTCTCCTGAAGCGAGCGGGCGTCGTCGATCCCACATCGATCGACGACTACCGCGCCCACGGCGGTTACGACGCCCTCCGCACCGCCATCGAGATGGGCGCCGAGGCCACGATCATGGCCGTAACGGACGCGAAGCTTCTGGGGCGTGGGGGCGCTGCGTTCCCGACCGGCGTGAAATGGCAGGCCGTCTCCACGCAGCCGGTCCGGCCTCACTACGTGATCTGCAACGCCGACGAATCGGAACCCGGGACCTTCAAGGATCGGGTCGTGATGGAGCAGGATCCCTTCGCCGTCGTCGAGGCCTTGACGATCGCGGGCTACGCGTGTGGCGCGGAACGAGGCTTCGTCTACATCCGGGGGGAGTACCCGCTGGCGACCGACTGCCTCGAGCATGCGATCGCCGAGGCGCGTCATCACGGCTTCCTCGGGGATGACGTCATGGGCGGAGGGACGGCGTTCGACATCGAGCTCCGCCGGGGCGCCGGCGCGTACATCTGCGGCGAGGAGACCGCCTTGTTCAACTCGATCGAGGGCAAGCGGGGTGAACCGCGGAACAAGCCGCCCTTCCCGGTCACCCATGGGGTTTTCGGCAAGCCCACGGCGATCAACAACGTCGAGACCCTGATCAACGTGCTGGAGGTGCTTCGGGTCGGCGCCGATGCGTACGCCGCGATCGGAAGCGAGAGCTCCACGGGGCCTCGGTTGTTCTGCCTGTCGGGGCACGTGGAACGGCCGGGCGTTTACGAGGTGGAGCACGGCGCAACCCTTCGAGAGCTGATCGAGTTGGCGGGCGGTGTCCGAGCGGGCGCAGCCCTCAAGGCCGTGCTGCTCGGCGGCGCGGCCGGCGGCTTCGTCGGACCGGACATGCTCGACGCGAAGCTCACCTTCGAGGACGCGAGGCAAGGTGGGTACACACTCGGCTCGGGCGTGATCATGGTCTTCGACGAGAGCGCGGACCTGCTCGACCTGTGTCTCCGGATCGCTCGGTTCTTCCGAGACGAGAGCTGCGGGCAGTGTGTCCCGTGCCGGGTCGGCACGGTGCGGCAGGAGGAGGCGCTCCACAGGCTCGTCTCGGGCACGACGATCGGCTCGGCGCAAGACGAGCTCGCCCTGATCGACGAGGTGGCTCAGGTGATGCGAGACGCATCGATCTGCGGCCTCGGGCAAACGGCCGCCAGCGCCGTGCAGTCGGCGATCTCGCGGCTCGGCGTCTTCGACGGAGGTGCTGCGTGAGCCAGGCGATACCGCTCGACGTTCCGAGGCGGCTGGTCGACGTCGAGATCGACGGACGTACGGTTCGCGTCCCCGAGGGCGCGACGATCCTCGACGCGTGCCGCGCCCAGGGCGTGGATACGCCCACGATGTGTTACGCGGACAACCTGACGCCGATCAACGCCTGTCGCGTGTGTGTCGTCGAGGTCGAGGGGTCGCGCGTCCTCGCCCCGGCATGCTCCCGGCTGGTCGAGCCCGAGATGAAGGTGAAGACCGATACGGAGCGGGTCCGGCACTCGCGCAAGCTCGTGATGGAGTTCCTCGCCTCGAGCGTCGACACGACGCTCGCGAGCCCGGACTGGCACCGGTGGATGGGGGAGTACGCTGCCGACCCCACACGGTTCGGCGCCGAGATGGAGCCGATGGCGGAGGGGGAGCGCGACGAGCGATGGGCGGGTCATCACCACGACCCCGACCCGGCCGTGGCGGAGACCGTGGCACAGCCGGTGAAGGTCGACAACGACCTCTATGTGCGCGACTACGAGCGGTGCGTCCTCTGCTACAAGTGCGTCGAGGCGTGCGGTGTCGATGCGCAGAACACCTTCGCGATCGCGGTCGCCGGTCGCGGCTTCGACGCGAGGATCTCCACGGAATTCTCGGTGCCGCTCGACGAATCAGCGTGCGTCTACTGCGGGAACTGCATCGGCGTTTGCCCGACGGGCGCGTTGATGTTCAAGTCGGAGCACGACATGCGCGCGGAGGGCACGTGGGATGAGGACGCTCAGACCGTCACGAACACGATCTGCCCGTACTGCGGCGTGGGGTGCGAGCTCGAGGTGCACGTGCAAGACAACGAGATCGTGAAGGTCACGTCACCTGAGGATCATTCGGTCACGAGCGGCCATCTCTGCATCAAGGGCCGGTTCGGCTTCGCCTACGTCCAGAGTCGAGGGAAACGCGACGGCCGGGGACGGTAGCGGGGTCGCGGGCATCGTCCTCGCGGGGGGGCGATCCGGCCGGTTCGGGCGTGACAAGCTCGCAGAGGAGTACGAGGGAAGCCCGTTGCTCCAGCGTCCGGTCTCGCGTCTGCTCGAGGTCTGCGATGACGTGATCGTGGTGCTCGCGCCCGACGCCGAGGAGCCCTCGATACCCGCGGGCATGCGGGTTGAGTTCGCGAGGGATGCGATCGAGGGGGAGGGGCCGCTCCGGGGGTTGTCCGCAGGGCTGGGTGTCGTGAACGCGGAGTGGGTTGTCCTCGCGGGCGGGGACATGCCGGATCTTCAACCCGCGGTGCTCCGGGAGATGCTCCGTGCCGCCCGCGAGACGGGAGTCGTCGTGGTCACGCTCTCCGACGAAGGAACGGAGAGGCCGCTGCCGTGCGTGCTGCGGACGTCGCCCGCGACCGAAGCGGTAGGTGCCCTCCTCGAGGCCGGGCGGCGGAGTCTGCGGGAGCTGCTCGCGGCGGTCACGACCGTCGTGATCGACGAACCGACGTGGACCGCGCTCGACCCGGAGCGTCGAACGCTCGTCGACGTCGACGAGCCGACCGACCTGGAGCGCTGACTCGAGGATAGGCTCGACCCGTGCCGCACGAACCGCTGATCCTCGGGTCCTTCGAGATCGTGCCCCTCTGCGATGGATGGGCCGCGCTCCCGCTCAACGAGGAAGTCCCCGGCCACGACGTGGACTGGGACGCCGAACGACGGCGCTACCCGTGGGCTTTCCCGCCCGACGGCGCCGATGGCTGGGCGTGGCATGTCCACGCGTTCCTCCTGCGCTCTCCCGGCGGCTTGGTCCTCGTCGATACGGGCATCGGACATCTGGGTCCTCCGCGCTACGACGTGACGGGCCGGATCGATGACGAGCTCCGAGCGGTGGGCGTGGCGCCCAGCGACATCGACCACGTCGTCTACACGCACCTGCACGCCGACCACTCGGGAGGGGCGTGTTTCCCGGACGGGAGCCCGAGGTTCCCGAACTCGCGACATCACGTGCATCCAGCCGACTGGACGTTCTTCGGAGAACCGCAGACCCCGCCGGCCTTCACGGGCCGCTTCGCCATGGCAGCGCTCGAGGAGTTCGGGGTGCTGGACTTCGATCCCGACGACCGTGAGATCGTGACCGGGGTGCGCGTGGTTCACGCGCCCGGTCACACACCCGGCCACCGGGTCGTGCTCATCGACGGAGAAGGAGAAGAGGGGGGCCTGCTCATCGCCGGTGACCTTCTCCACGTGCCGCCTCAGGTCGTCCACCCGGAGTGGACCTCGGATCACGACGAAGACCCCGAGGCGGCATGCGAGTCACGCATCCGGTGGGTCGAGGACGCTCGACGTCAGCGCCGGCGAGTGGCCTTCGCCCATTTCGGCCGGCCGTTCGGTCGCGTGGACGCCGACGGCTGGACGTCGATGTGACCCGCTAGTCCGAGATCCCCAGCTTCCCGAGCAGCTCGCGAGCTTGCTCCACGAGGACCAGGAGACCTTTCGCCTCCGCGAGGTCGCGGGCTCCACGGGTCAGAGTGATCGCTTCCTCGCGGCGAGTCGGATCGAGGCTTCGGGCCGCGCTCAATCGAACCTCCGTCCGCCAGAGCGGAGCGTCGGACTGGTCGACGAGCTCTACCGCGGCCAACAGATGCCGTGCGGAATCGTCTGCATCCGTGTCGGCGAGGAGGTGGCCGCGAGCGACCTCGATGAAGGTCTGCGACGCGAGGTCGCCGGGGGCCGCGGCCTGTTCGGCGATACGCAGCCATCGTTCCGCCTCCGTCCGGTCACCCCGGCGCATCTCGATCTCGGCAAGCTCACCGGCCATCGTCGAAAGGAACGCGGTCTCGCCGAGGGCTTCGAGTTCGTCGCATCCTTGCCGCAGCTCGTTGGCCGCGCGATCCTCGTCACCGGCCAGCATCGCCAGCCTCGCGGTGAGCTGTGTGGAGGACCAGTACTCGATCATGAGCCCGAGCTCTTGCACGATCGCGCGCGATTCGTCGACGAGCCTGCCGCCCTCCTCGATCCTGCCGACCCACGCGGTATGCATCCCGATGCCCTTGAGACAGGATTGTTCGAGCCGGCGGTCTCCTTGCGCCCTCGCCTCTTCGAGCGTTCGCTGCATGAGCTCGGTGCCCTCGGCGAGGGGCCGCGGTCCGAGCCCGACCGTCGCCTGCAGGTGCCCTGTCATCTCGATCACGATGTAGCGATCACCCGCCCGGTGCGCATGCTCGATCGCGCGCTCGGCGGCGGCACCGGAATCTTCCAGGCGTTGTCGGAGCCACAACGCGTAGGACTTCTGCATCCAGGCCATCGCTGCGCCCCGCGGGTCGCGGATCCCTTCGAAAAGGTCGATCAGTCGGTCAGCTGCCGACTCCCACTCGTCGACGTCCACCTCCGGGTCCGCGATGACCCGCGCGATCCACAGGACGCACTCGGCGTATCCCGCCGAGACCTCGTCGCCGGCGATCCGAGCGCCATCCAGCGTTGCCTGGAGCACGGCGGTCCCCGCCGCGATCGATCCCGACTCGGTCAGCGCCAGCCCCAAGTCCGAGCCGATCCTCAAGCGATCGGGGTCATCAGGAGGGAGGAGCTCGACCGCCCGCCCCAGCAGGTTGGACGCCGCTCCCATGTCACCCCGCTGGAACGCCCGCCGGCCGGCCGCACCGAGATGCTCGAACGCCTTCCGCCCGATGGCCGCTGTCCTGTTGTCGCGCAGACCCAGCGCCGACCGCAGGCGGTATGCGTGTTCGAGGTGATACCCGATGAATTCGTCGAACTCGGAGCTCCTTGCGCCGAGGGTCTGCTCGAGGTGTCCGGCGAACGATTCGTGCAGGGACGCACGCTCCGCTTTCGGGAGCGTGTCGTAGGCGGCATCGCGGAGGAGGATGTGCCGGAACCGCAGAGCTTCGCGCGCGCCCACGTCGGACGGGCTCGGGCGAACGAGGTCTTTCTGCAGGAGGCCACCGAGCAGATCCGAGACCTGGGGACGGATCGCGTCGGGTACCAGCGCCCGAACCGCCTCCGGTTCGAAGACCTCGCCGACGACCGATGCCGCCTCGAGCACCAGCCGCTCATCGCCCGTGAGGCGGTCCAAGCGCGCCGCGAGCAGCGCGGAGATCGCCGGCGGGACCTGGACCGTGGTGAGATCGACGGTCGCGACCCACTCGTCGTCCTTCAGCACGAGGACACTGTCGTCGAGCAGCATCCCGAGCATCTCCTCCACGAACAAGGGGTTGCCCTGTGCGGCGGCGCGGATCCGTTCGCGGATCTCGGGCGTGAGGGCGGGGTGACCGAGGAGGTTCTCGATCAGGACGTCGGCCTCGGGCTCCGAAAGCGGCTCGAGGTGCACGCTCGTCGCGTTCCGCTTGCCGCCGCCCCATGCGGGACGCTCCTCGAGCAGCTCCGGCCTGGCCATGCACAGCAGCAGGATCGGCGCGTCGCGGGACCAGTCGGCGACATGTTCGATCACGTCCAGGAGGGTCGGTTCCGCCCAGTGGATGTCGTCGAGCACCGCCACGACGGGCAGCTGGCGAGCCATGGCCTCGAGGAACCGCCGGATCGCCCACGACGCCTCCACGGGGCCTCCGCCGTCGATCCCGAGCAGGTCCGCCAGCTGGATGGCGATCGCCTCGGCCTCGGGTGCATCGCCCAGGGCGCGAAGGAGCGCGTTGCGCGCCTGGCCGGGCGGATCGCCTTCCCTGATGCCGGCCGCCTGGATCGCCATCTCGGTGACCGGCCAGAACGTGATGCCCTCACCGTAGGAGAGGCAGCGGCCCGTGAGAACCGCCGCTCGACCCTGGACCTGCGATCCGAACTCCCGGACGAGACGAGACTTGCCGATGCCGGCCGGGCCGAGCACCGTGAACAGGTGACACGTGGAGTCGCCGACCGCGCCCTCGAAGGCGTCGAGGAGCGTCCGGAGCTGTCGTTCCCGTCCGATCATCGGGGCATCGAGCCTCCGCTCATGACCGGCGGCGCCCTTCTGGACGGTGAGCAGGCGGTAGGCACCCACGGCGTCTGCCTTCCCCTTCAGGGCGAGCGGATCGACCGGCTCGGCCTCGACCGCGTCGCGGACGAGGTCGAACGTGCGCTCCCCGATGAAGATCTCCCCAGGGGCGGCCGCCTGCTCGAGCCTTGCCGCGGTGTTCACGGCGTCACCGGTCACCAAACGCTGGTCGGCCGTGCGATCGCCGGCCATCACCTCGCCGGTGTTGATCCCGGTCCGCACCTCGATCGAAACGCCGAGTTCGTGTTCCAGCTCTTGGTTGAGATCGGCGAGGGCTTCGCGCATCTCGACCGCCGCGCGCACCGCGCGGACGGCGTCGTCCTCGTGGAGTCGCGGGACGCCGAACACCGCCATGATCGCGTCTCCGATGAACTTCTCGACCGTCCCCCCATGCGACTCGAGCACGGCCTCCATCCGATCGAAGTAGCGCTCGATCGCGTGGCGGAGGGACTCGGGGTCCAGTCGCTCCCCGAGGGAGGTCGAACCCGCCAGGTCACAGAAGAGGACCGTGACGGTCTTGCGGGCCTCGCGAGCCGGGGCGACCTCGGCAAGACGCGTACCGCATTCCGAGCAGAACTTCGCCTCGGGCGCGTTCTCGGTCCCACAGCTGAGACAGGCCAGCATGGCGGGAGTGTAGGACCGGATCCGCGAGAGGGGAACGACGTTCGCGCTACCCGTCCCGCCGCGACTCCAGCTCGTCGAGCCGCTCCGTGGCCACTCCGTAGGCGGCGTCCGCTGCGGCCTCGTGGCCGGTGATCGCGCGGAGGAACTCGTCGCGGTCGAGTGCCATGAGCTTGCTCTCGGTCGTGGCGACGACGGTCGCCGTCCTCGGGACGTCTCTGATCAGCGCGATCTCGCCGAACGATCCGCCCGGACCGAGGGTGGTGACGCGACGTCCGCCCTCGAGGACGTCCATGGCACCCTCGACGATCGCATAGAAGCGATCGCCGGCATCGCCCTGCGTGATCACGACGGATCCGTTCGGCACCGAGATCGGGATGAGGTTCCTCGCGAGACGCTCGAGCATCGGCGTCGGCAGCGGCGCGAAGAATCGTGTCGAGCGCAGGAGCGCGATCTCCTCCGAGGGGATCCGGACCCCCACGTCGAGCGCGATGAGGGCACGGCGACCCAGCAGAGCTGCCGTCGGCAGGAGCACGCCGGCGATCACCAGGGTCCACCGAGGCCCGAGCGCCACCACGAGGAGCGACGCGAGGAAGGACCCGATCCCTTCTCCGGCCATGTAGAGCGATTCCAGGACACCGAACGCCCTCGAGAGCTGCTTGTCCGGGATCAGGCGCTGCAACATCACGCGCCCGTTGACGTCGGCGAGCGCCCCACCCGCCCCGCTCATCGCAAGGAAGACTCCGGCGAGCGCGGGCTGGACGGCGATCCCGGCGATGGAGAGTCCGCTCCACGAGACCCCCCAACGGAAGGAGCGGGACGACCGCCACCGGATCGCGACTGGGATCGCGAGCGTCGCGCCCACCACGGCCCCGACGCCGATCGAGGCGGTCAGGAAGCCGACACCGGCTTCACCTGTGCCGAGGATGTCGAAGGCCAAGACCACGATCAGCACGTCGACGAACCCGAGCTGGACCATCGCGAGCCCCATCGTCGTGACGAGGAGCAGCGACCGGCGGTCGCGCGCCACGGCTCGGATCCCGACCACTGCCTCGGTTGCGACGACCCGGACCCCGGAGTTTCCGCCGCCGTGCGCGGGTTCGGTTCGGATCCGGATCGTGGCGACGCTCACGGTGCCGAGCAGGAGCAGTACGGCGAGAGCGGCGTCCACGACCCCCGGGCCTGAAAGGGATCCGGGCGCGAGACTCATCAGTCCCCCTGCGAGAAGGGGGCCCAGCAACGCGCTGGCGCTCTCCAACACACCGGTCGCGGCATAGGCGCTCGAGAGCTCTTCCGGCGTGCGAGCCAGTCGGGGAAGGAGGGAGGCGTGCGTCGGACGGACGAGCGTGATCATCCATCCGGCCGAGGTGCCCGCGGCGTAGACGAGCGGAGGCGGCGCTTCGGTGAGCAGTGCCAGGGCTGCCAGCGCTGTCGTGGCGGCGAGCGATGCATAGGCGAAGATCAGGACCCGCTCGCGACGATGCCGATCCCCGAGCACGGATCCGATCGGCGCGAGGATCGCGGCGGGGATCAGCTGGAGGAGGCTCACCAGCCCCACCATGACGCTGCCGCCGTCGTGGTAGGCGTACACGATCAGCGCGATGAACGCCGCCCATTCCGTGATCGTGAACGCGAGGTAGGCGGCCAGTGCCTTCGCGATGTCGGGCGATCGGAACGAGCTCCCGAGCGCCGTGAGCGACGTCCGCACGTCGGCCAACACACTCTTGACCGCCGATCCGCTCCTCGGTTCATCCTCCGCCACGGGGGCAGGAGTCTAGGTCAGCATCGCCCGTGTTGGGCTAAAGTCGCGACCGAAGAGCGGGCGCTCCGCGCATCCGCCCGCGCATCACATCACCCTCTCTCGAAAGGACCTCGGCCATGCCGCGTCGTGTCCTGATCATGGGAGCCGCCGGGCGCGACTTCCACAACTTCAATGTCGTCTTCCGCGACGACCCCCAGACCGAGGTCGTCGCGTTCACCGCGACGCAGATCCCCTATATCGACGATCGGACGTATCCCGCGACGCTGGCCGGGGCTCGTTACCCCGAGGGCATCCGGATCCACGAGGAAGACGAGCTCCCGCGCCTGATCCGTCAGCTCGACGTGGACGACGTGGTGTTCGCCTATTCCGACGTCTCGCACGAGTACGTGATGCACAAGGCGAGCGAGGCGCTCGCGGCCGGAGCGAACTTCCTGCTGCTGGGGCCCGACGCCACGATGCTGAAGCCGAACATCCCTACGGTGGCTGTGACGGCTGTGCGGACCGGGGTCGGGAAGTCCCAGACGACCCGCGCGGTCGCCGCGACGTTGAAAGAGGCCGGGAAGAAGGTGGTCGCCGTCCGGCACCCGATGCCGTACGGGAACCTCACGGCCCAGCGCGTCCAGCGGTTCGCGGAGCTGGAGGATCTCGATCGGCATGACTGCACGATCGAGGAGCGTGAGGAGTACGAGCCGCACATCGCGAGCGGGACCGTCATCTACGCCGGCGTCGACTACGCCGCGATCCTCGAGCAGGCGCAGACCGAAGGCGACGTCCTCCTGTGGGACGGGGGCAACAACGATCTCCCCTTCTACCTTCCGGATGTGCACATCGCGCTCGTCGACCCGCTGCGGGTCGGCCACGAGACCAGGTACCACCCCGGGGAGGCCAACCTTCGCCGCGCCGACGTCGTCCTGATCAACAAGATGGATTCGTCGACGCCCGAGCAGGTCGCCCAGCTCGAAGCGACGATCGCCGACACGAACCCGATGGCGACGGTCGTGAGGGCGAACTCCAGGGTGACGGTGGACGACCCCGATGCGATCGCCGGCAAGCGCGTGCTCGTGATCGAGGACGGCCCGACCCTGACGCACGGCGAGATGAAGATCGGTGCCGGGGTGGTGGCCGCGCAGCGCTCCGGCGCGGCCGAGATCGTCGATCCGCGACCCTGGGCGGTCGGGACGATCGCCGAGACGTTCGAGAAGTACGACGTCGGGGCCGTCCTGCCCGCGATGGGGTACAGCCAGGGGCAGCTCGACGAGATGGCGAAGATCATCGACGCGGCCGACGTCGACCTCGTCGTGATCGGGACGCCGATCGATCTCCGCCACGTGATCGAGATCAGCAAGCCCGCGGTCCGTGTGCGCTACGACCTCGAGGTGCTCCCTGATTCCCCGCAGCTGCTCGACGTGCTGAAACCAGTGCTCTCCAGATAGCCGAGCGAGGAGGGCGCCGCCCATGGAACGCGTCGTCGTCGCCCTCGGTGGCAACGCGCTGCTCCGCCGCGGCGCGGACGACACGTTCGAGGAGATGTACCGGGCGGCGCGCGCCGCGGCGGAGCAGATCGCGGAGATCGCGGCGGACGGCTGGGAGGTCGTCGTCACCCACGGCAACGGTCCGCAGGTCGGTCGGATCCTGATCCAACAGGAGGCGGCCGCCAAGATCGTCTCGCCGATGCCGCTCGATGTCTGCGGCGCCGAGAGCCAGGGGTTGATCGGGTACCTGCTCCAGGTCACGATCGGAGACGTCTTCTTCGAGCGCGGGATGGAGCGCCCCGTAGCGACCGTGCTCACCCTGACCCGAGTACGCCCTCAGGATCCCGCCTTCCGGAAGCCGACCAAGTTCATCGGGCCCTTCTACACGGCTGCCCAAGCGAAGAACCTCGAGGAGCAACGCGGCTGGGTGATGAAGGAGGATCCGCATGGGGGCTGGCGCCGGGTGGTGCCGTCTCCTCGGCCCTACTCGATCGTCGAGACGCCCATCGTGAAGCGGCTCGTCGCCGACGGCGTGATCGTCATCGCCGGCGGCGGGGGTGGCGTGCCGGTGGTCGAGAAGGGTCCGCGGCTGATCGGGAAGGAAGGCGTCGTGGACAAGGACCTGGCGGCGGCGATCCTCGCCGCCGAGGTCGAGGCCACGACCCTGCTGATCCTCACCGACGTCCGGAAGGTGCAGCGCGGTTTCGGCAGCCTCTATCCCGAGGAGATCGAGCGGCTGACGAGCGACGAGGCGGCCGGACTGCTGAAGGCGGGGGAGTTCGGCACCGGATCGATGGGTCCGAAGATCCAAGCCGCGATCGACTTCCTCGAGGCCGGTGGGGGAAGTGTGCTGATCGGGGATCTGGACGAGGCGCTCGCGATCCTCCGCGGCGAGGCCGGGACCACGATCGTGCCCTCGTGAGCTCAGAGATCCGGGTCGCAACGTGGAACGTCCACGGTCTCCGCGCCGGCGTGGAGACCGTGGCAAAGGTTGTTCGCGGCGAGCGGGTGGACGTCCTTCTGCTCCAGGAGTCCGGGCCGCGTCGCCGCCTTCGCGCTCTCGGTGCGACCCTCGGGATGGTCGTGTGCGGTGATCCTCCGGCGTTCCCACGCCGCAGGATCCAGAACGCGGTGCTGGTGCGGCCTCCTCGAGAAGTGCGGTCGGCCCGGCTCGTCCGATTCGGCGGGCAGTCGTTGATCCATCCGAGGGGAGCACTGATCGCCCAGCTCGGTGACGTCACGGGCGTCTCGGTCCACCTCGGGCTGAGGAGCGCGGAACGAGGCCGCCAGGTCACCGAGCTCCTGGAGATCCTTCGGGGCATCGACGAGCCCGTCGTGATCGGCGGTGACCTGAACGCGCATCCGGAGGACCCTTCACCGACCAGGATCGCGGCGAGTTACCCGGATGCGTGGACGCACGTTGATGGCGGTGAAGGGTGGACGTTCCCATCCGACACGCCCACCGCTCGGATCGATTTCCTCCTCGTGAGCGCGGCGCTCGAGCCGCTCCGCGCCTGGACCGTCGGCGGGACGGCATCGGACCACCTCATGGTGGTCGCCGATCTCTCGGTCGGCGGCTAGCTGCGCGGACGCGGAGCCCGGCCGGGGTTCCGGAAGAACTGGATCGCCACGAAAAGGCCGAAGAGGCTGACCGCCCCCACCAGGAGCGTCAGGAGCGCGATGAAGAACCACTCCAGGAAGCCGTTGATCGCCAACATCGCCGACATCCTATCGAGCGGGCGCGTGCTGATCGTTCGATAGTGTGGCGTCATGCGCCTCGGCGTCCTGACCGGCGGCGGAGACTGTCCCGGACTGAACGCGGTGATCCGCGCGGTCGTCCGCCGCGGTGTCCGCGCCCACGGGATCGAGTTCGTGGGCATCCAGGACGGGTGGCGCGGTCTCCTCGACGACGCGACTCAGCCTCTCGGGATCGCCCAGACCACCGGCATCCTTCCCCGCGGCGGCACGATCCTCGGTTCGTCCGGTGCGAACCCCTACCGGTTCGAGGGCGGGCCGGAAAGGGTCGTCGCGACGCTCGAACGTCACCAGCTGGACGGACTCGTCGTGATCGGGGGCGAAGGCACCCTCGGGGCTGCCGCTCGCCTCGCGGAGGAAGGGGTTCGGGTCGTCGGGGTCCCGAAGACGATCGACAACGATCTCGGCGGCACCGACGTGACGGTGGGCTTCCATACCGCCGTCCAGGTGGCGACCGACGCCATCGACCGCCTGCACTCGACCGCGGAGAGTCACGACCGGGTGATGCTCGTCGAGGTGATGGGGCGGCACGCGGGCTGGATCGCCGTCTACGCCGGCATGGCCGGAGGCGCCGACGCGATCTTGATCCCCGAGCACCCGTTCGATCTCGACGAGGGGTGCGACCACCTGCGCCATCGTCACGCCAGCAGGAGCTCGTTCTCGATCGTCGTCGTGGCGGAGGGCGCGGTCCCCAAGGAGGGCACGCTCGAGCTGCCCGAGCCGCCCCTCGACGAGAACGGCTTCCCGCGCCTCGGTGGGGTGGCGAACCACCTCGCGCCCGAGATCGAGAAGCGGACAGGGTTCCAGACACGCGTCACGATCCTCGGGCACCTCCAGCGGGGAGGCTCGCCGGTAGCGTTCGACCGCGTCCTCGGGACCCGTTTCGGGATCGCCGCCGCGGATCTGGCTGCGGCGGGCGGCTGGGGCAGGATGGTGGCTCGGAAGGCGCAGGACGTCGAGGACGTTCCGCTGGCGGAGGCCGTGGCACAGCGCAACCTGCTCCCGCCCGAGCTGTACCGGGAAGCTGAGGTCTTCTTCGGGTAGGCACCACCGGTGGCGATGCGGGCCGCTCCGGGATGCCCTCCAAGAGGGTTGTAGGGTCGACGCCATGCGCATCGGCATCCTCACCGGTGGCGGCGACGTCCCCGGGCTGAACGCGTGTATCAAGGCCGCGACCAACCGTGCGGTCGAGGACGGGCACGAGGTGGTGGGGATCCGCCGTGGGTGGGCGGGTTTGCTCGAGATCGACCCATCCGACCCCTCGTCGAGCGCGACCCACACCCTGCCGCTCGACCCTCGAGCCGTCCGCACGATCGATCGGACCGGCGGCACGATCTTGCACACGTCACGTACCAACCCCGCCAAGGTTCGCGCATCCGACGAGCCGGACTTCCTGAAGGCCGGTCGCGTGTCCGACGAGGCGCGGGACCACACCCCACACATCATGAAGGTGCTCGACCACCTCGGGGTCGACGCGATGATCCCGATCGGTGGCGACGACACGCTGTCCTTCGCGCTCCGACTCCACGACGAGGGCGTCCCCGTCGTCGCGGTGCCGAAGACGATGGACAACGACGTTCACGGGACCGACTATTGCATCGGCTTCTCGACCGCGGTGACCCGGACCGTGATCTTCATCCACCAGCTGCGGACGAGCGCCGGGTCGCATGAGCGTCTGGCGATCGTCGAGGTCTTCGGTCGTTACAGCGGTGAGACCTCGCTGGTATCGGCCTACCTCTCGGGCATGGACCGCGCGATCATCAGCGAGGTCCCGTTCGACGTCGAGAAGCTCGCGACGTTCCTGATGGACGACAAGCGGAAGAACCCGTCCCGCTACGCGATGACGACGATCTCCGAAGGCGCTCATTTCGTGGGCGGCGAGATGGTGATGGGCGGGAGCGCCGACGCGTACGGGCACCGCAAGCTCGGCGGGATCGGCGCGCAGACCGGCGAGGCCTTGAAGGAGATCACCGGGGAGGGGGTCATCTACCAGCAGATCGGGTACCTGATGCGCTCGGGGCAGCCGGACTCACTCGACCTGATGGTGGCGATCAACTACGCGGTCATGGCGGCCGACCTGCTCCTCGAGGGTACGCACGGGCGACTGGTGGCACTCCGGAACGGCAGCTACGTGAACGTGCCGCTCGAGGTCGTCCGGCAGGGTGTGAAGCGAGCCGACGTCGACGCGCTCTACGACGTGGATGAGTACCGTCCGAAGATCCGTCACGTCGACGGCAAGCCGATGTTCCTGTACTGAGGCGGGCTAGACTCGCGCTCCATGAGCCCCTTCCGCGTCGATCTGCGTTCCGACACCGTCACGAAGCCGTCCGAGGCGATGCGTCGCGCGATGGCCGAGGCCGAGGTCGGCGATGACTGGTACGACGACGACCCGACCGTGAACCTCTTGCAGGAGCGCTGCGCTGAGGTCGTCGGCAAGGAGGCCGGCGCGTTCGTCCCCACCGGCACGATGGCGAACCAGATCGGGCTGCGGCTGCATTTCTCCGGACCGGGTCATCTCGTGGCAGCGGCGGCCGGGCTGCACGTCACGAGCGTCGAGGTGATGACGGCGGCGGCCCTTGCGGGGATCGCGTATCGGACGGTCGACGCCGGGTCGCGGGGCTGGATCGATGCCGAGCAGGCAGCCCGACTGCTCGAGCCGGACGATTTCTACGACGTCGAAGTCGTGGATCTCCTCTCCGTCGAGAACACCGTCGGGGGCGCCGGCGGGCGGGTCATGCCGCTGGAAGAGCTCCGCGCCGTGCGGAAGGTGACCGACGACGCCGGCGTCCCGGTTCACCTCGACGGGGCACGGATCTTCAACGCGGCCGTCGCCGCAGAGGTCGGCCCTGCGGAGATCGCCGCCGAGGCAGACACCGTGATGTTCTGCCTCTCCAAGGGGCTCGGCGCCCCGATCGGCTCGGTCCTGTGCGGGCCGGCGGACATGGCGCGTGAAGCCCGCCGACTCAAGATCTTGTACGGCGGGGCCTGGCGTCAGGCGGGGATCGTGGCGGCCGCAGGCCTGATCGCGCTGGAGGAGGGGCCGAAGCGCCTCGGCGAGGACCACGAGCGTGCCCGCCACCTCGCCGACGGCGTGGCCGACCTGCTCCCCGGCTCCGTCGACCTCGAACAGGTTGAAACGAACATGGTCTTCGTCGACACGGAATCCGTGGGGTTGCCGATGCTCGACACGATCGACCGTCTCGCGGCCTCCGGGGTCGGCGTGACCCACTCGGGCGGCAAGATCCGGATGGTCACGCACCTCGATGTCGATGATGCAGGGGTCGGAGTCGCGCTGGACGCCTGGCGCGGCCTCGCTGCCGAGGCCAAGGACGAAGGAAGGAACTGATGGCGCTGTTCTCGAAGAAGTATCCGCCGGAGATCGCTCCTCGCATCCCCCCGGGCCAGCGGCTCGTGAAGACGTGGCCCGTATTGCATTACGGACCGATCCCGACGTTCGACGGACAGAACTGGGACGTCGAGCTGACCGGACTGGTCGAGAACCCCGTCACGCTCTCGTACCAGGAGCTTCGGTCGCTGCCGAACGTGGACGTGCCTGCGGACATGCACTGCGTGACGGGCTGGACGACCCTGGACAACACGTGGCATGGGGTGTCATTCCGGTCCTTGAAGGAGCTCGCGAAGCCGTTGCCCGAGGCGAAATGGGTGATCACCCACTGCGAGTACGGGTACACCTCGAACCTCTCGCTGGAGGCGATGGACGATGACGACGTCCTTGTCGCCTGGGCGAACGGGGGGCAGGACCTCGAGCCCGAGCACGGGTGGCCGCTCCGGCTCGTCGTGCCGAAGCGCTACGCGTGGAAGAGTGCGAAGTGGCTCACGGGCCTGGAGTTCGTCGACAAGAACAAGCGGGGCTTCTGGGAGGTTCGCGGTTACCACACCCACGCGGAGCCGTTCGCGGAGGAACGCTACTCGTACCAGGAGGGTCCGAGGGCCGAGCTCGAGCCCTAGTCGTCGCGCAGGCTCCGGAGGAGGGCGATGTCTGCCCGCTGACGGTCCGCGTCGCCGGGCGTTTCGAGCATCCACGGAACCGACGCCGATCAGTGGATCGTTCACCAGCGCCCGCCAGCCGTCCGAACCGATCAACCCGTCGCCGACGTCCGCGTGGCGATCCCGGCGGGCGCCGCGCTCGAACACGGAGTCGTTGGCGTGGACGAGGGCGAGCCTGGAGGCGAGCCCTCGTTCGCGGAGCTCGTTCGAGAGGGCGGCGACCCCGGAGGGATCGTCGAGCGGCACACCGGCCGCGAACACGTGTGCGGTGTCGAGGCAGAGGCCGAGGCGATCGTCGGCGACCGTCGCGAAGAGCTGTTCCGCCTCGTGGGGGAGCGACGCCACGGCGCCGGAGGTCCCGGCCATCAGCTCGGCGAGGACCCGGACCCCTTCCGCTTCCTTCACGGCCAGCCGGTAGCTCTCCGCGGCGGCACGCAGGGCCGCTCCGCGCTCCTGCGGGCCGCCCGCCCCCGTGTGGACGACCAACAGATCCACGCCGAGCGCGTCGCAGGCGATGACCGTCTCCACGAGGAGCTCACGCGTCCTGCGAAGCGTGGTCGGATCCCACGACGCCACGTTCCCGACATAGGAGAGATGAGCGACGCAGGGCCGGAGCCCGCTCGCCCCGAGAGCGGTCCGGAACTCCTCGACCTCAGACTCGCTGTATCGAGGGCCGGCCCATGCTCGCGGGTTCGAGACGAAGATCTGGAGGCAGTCCGCCCCCCGGCGCCCCGCTTCTTCCAGCGCCCCCGTGATGCCAGCATGCCGGCGCCGGACGTGGGCGCCCAGGATCACGCGTAATAGACGGTGATCGTGGAGCCGTAGCGGACGCGGGTGCCGGCGGGAGGGAGTTGGCTGACGATGGAGCCTCCGCTGCTCCCGGGGACGGGGAGCGCGGTGAGCTCGAGACCGTGGGACTCGGCCAGCCCCCTGGCCGCCTCCACCGTCATCCCCTCGAAGTCCGGGCTGGCAAAGAACTCGGGCCCGAGCGAGACCGTCAGCACGATCGTCCCTCCCGGCTGGAACTTCTCGCCGGCGGCGGGATCCGTGCCGACGGCCTCACCCGGAGCCACCTTTCCCGAGAAGGCTCCCTCGACCACGACCTCGAATCCTTTCGTGCTGAGCGCATCCACGGCTTTCGCCTCCGCCATCCCCCGGACGTCGGGGATCGGCACGGGCCTCGGCCCGTCGCTCACGATCAGCGTGACGGCCGTGCCCCGAGGAAGCAGCTCCCTGGTGGGGCGCACCGCGATCACGTGACCACGCGGCACCCGGTCGTCGTAACGGCCCACGACCTTCCCTACCTCCAGCCCGGCTCCCACGATCGCCCGGCGGGCACCCTTCAGTGCGTCGCCTGCCACGGAGGGGACGCCGACCGGCGGCGGTCCCTTCGACCGCACGATCGTGACCGTGGTGCCCTGGTCGCGTTCTGCCCCGGCCGCGGGCGTCACGGCCAGCACGTGACCCGCGGGCACCTGCATGTCGTACCTGGCCGCGAGCACGACTTCGAAGCCGAGCGCCGTCAACCGGTCTCGCGCGAGATCGACGGGCTCACCCACCAGCGCCGGTACGACCGCGGTGTGCGGGATCGCGTACGTCCACGTGCCCCACGCGGCGGTGGACAGGAGTCCGAGGAGAAGGATCGCGCCCAAGATCCGTTTGAGCGTCCGGCGCCGCCTCAGACGCCGTTCCATCCGTGGGACGGACGCCGTCTCCAGCCTGAGGCCGACCTCGGTCGTCTCGCCCCCCTCGACGGTGATCGAGGGGATGTCCCGCACGAGGGAAGAGAGTCGTGAGGCCGGGGGGAGCTGGCGCGAGATCACGTCGAGGTCCATGCGCATCACGTCGGCGGACTCCGGCCGAAGCTCCCGGTCGCGATCGGTCGCGGCCGCGACGAAGCCGTCGAGCTCGGCGGGGAGGTCCGGAAGGATCGTCGACGGGGCGGGGACGCGATCCGAAAGATGCTTGTACGCGATGGCCATGGCGGTCTCGCCCGTGAACGGAAGCTTCCCCGTCAAGAGTTCGTACGCGACGATCCCGAGCGAATACAGGTCGCTCCGTGGGTCGGCCGGCTCGCCGCGGATCTGCTCGGGGGCGAGGTATTGCACCGTCCCCGTGACCGCGCCCGCCTGCGTCACACGGCCGTCCGCGTAGGCCCTCGCCAAACCGAAATCGGCCACCTTGACGGTCCCGTCCTGCGTGACGAGGAGGTTCTCGGGCTTCATGTCGCGATGGACGAATCCCTCACGGTGCGCGTGTCCGAGCGCGAGGAGCGTCTGGCGGAGGATCTCGGCGGCCTGCGCCTGCTCCATCCGACCCTGCTCGTTGAGGAGATGGCGGACGCTCGGGCCCCGGACGTACTCCATGACCATGTAATAGACGCTGTCGACCGCGCCCCAGTCGTACACGGCGACGATGTTGGGATGCGCGAGGCTGGCCGCGGCGCGGGCCTCGCGCCGGAACCGGTCGACGAACGCGGGATCGCCTGCGAGGGAGCGATGGAGCACCTTGATCGCGACCTCGCGAGCGAGGACGGCGTCGTGTGCCCGGAAGACTTCGCCCATGCCCCCGGCCGCGATGCGTTCCACCATGTGGTAACGGCCGTCGAGGGTAACGAACGCGTGCCCTCCGCCGTGCGAGGGCGCCGGTTGCGTGATACTCCTTGCGATGGTGCTCTCCTCCCTAGGGAAGCGCTCAAGGGGCAGGTCGGAGCGCGTCCGGCGCATCGTACCGCCGGAGGAGGATCCAACCGTGGAAGCTGGGGAAACTCCGTCCGGAGCGTCCGGAGGGCTCCGGGCTGAGCTCGACCGCATCGAGTCGGCCGTCGACGCGGGAGACACCGATCTGCGCAGGCTCGGGTTCTGGCGAGTGGTCGCGCTCATCAAGCGCGACGACGAGTTGATCGAGCGGCACGCGGATCAGGTGGGGCGCATCGACGCGGAGGCGTTCCGCGCCGGGGTCCGGATCCGCGTGCCGGTATGGCTGGGCATCACACTGATGCTGATCGCGGTGGTCGTCGGGATCGTTGCGGTAGTCCTTGCGGTGCGAGCGGGCGCCGATCCGGAACCCGACGACCTCACGGCCGGCGTCGGGCTCGTGGTCGGCGCGGCAGCGTGGGCCGCCGGGCTGCACTCGCTGGCTCACTATCTCGTCGGTCGCGCCGTCGGGATCAGGTTCACGGACCTCTTCGTCGCGTTCCCGCCGCCGCCGCTCCCCGGCCTCAAGACGGACTACGCGAGCTACCTGCGAGCGTCGCCGATCGCCAGGGCATGGATGCACGCCTCAGGCGCCATCGCGACGAAGCTGGCCCCATTCATCGCCCTGGCTTTCGCGCCAGCCGCCCACGCACCGGGCTGGGCGGTCGCGATCCTCCTCGGCCTCGGCATCTTCCAGATCGCGACCGACGTCATCTTCAGCACGAAGGCGAGCGACTGGAAGAAGGTCAAGAGAGAGCTCGCCGTGGCGCGGTCACGACGATCCGGCCGCGGTTGAGCATCACCCTCCCGGACGCTCGGTGGCGTTCCCGTCTGCATCGAGGAACGGAGGCGAGGTCCCGTACGGGCAGTCCGTGCGGAGCGGGAGGATCAACCGGCGCATGTCCGGTGGGCGCGAGAAGTCGAACGCGCCCGTCAGCGGGTCTGCTTGCCCGTCCCGATGGGTGAGCGACGGGAGCCCGAAGACTTCCTCGATGAACTTCAGGACCGACGCGAACTCATAGGTGTGATTGTCGATCGCCCCGCCGAGTGGGTTGTCTCCCTTGCGCGTGTACGGCGAGAGGATCAACGCCGGAGTGCGAGGTCCGAGCCCCATGATGTCGTATTGAGGAGGAACGACGTGATCGTAGTAGCCGCCGAAGTCGTCCCAGACGATCACGACCGCGGTGCTCTTCCAGAATGGGCTGCGTTGCAGCTCGTTCATCACCGACACCGTCCAGTTCTCGCCCGCGCAGACACTCGTTTCCTTGTCGGGGATGTTGGGGTGCTCGTTGTAGGGAGCCGGCGGCTTCAACCACGTCACGCTGGCGA
This sequence comes from uncultured Actinomycetota bacterium, assembly GCA_963842295.1. Classification (GTDB taxonomy): domain Bacteria; phylum Actinomycetota; class UBA4738; order UBA4738; family HRBIN12; genus JAJNBA01. The sequence continues at coordinate 148,364 of CAWJFY010000004.1, forward strand.
GCTCACCGTCCTCGAGATCCTGGAAGAACTCCTCGGCCGGATGGACCTTCCGCCACATCGGTCCTTCCCTGATGTGCTTGATGGCCCGGAGCACCTCGTTGATCGGGAAGACGTCGGTCGAGTAGTAGCGCCAGCTGATCTTGGCTCGCTCGAGCAGATCGGGCAGGGTCTCGATGTCGAAGCAGCTCCGGATCACGGACAGGTATTCCGTGATCGCCCACAGGTTGTCCGGGCTGTCGTCGGCGATCTGGTTCTGCAGACCGACGATCCGCGCGACGCGAGGATGGCTGAGGTCGCCGCCGATCACGTCGGGCGGGAACGCCGGCGAGAACGACTTCTCGTCGTCGCAGTAGCCGCCGGGCCGCGGCACGCCCGGCGCCCTGTTGTCCATGATGCCGTTGGACTGCGCCGCGATCGTGTACAGGTGCTCGACGAAGGTGGGCCCGTACTCCGATGTGAAGAAGCGGTCCCCGAGTACGAATCGGTCCGCGTACTTCCAATAGTTCGGGATCCCGGCACGTCCGAAATGGGAGTACCCCCTGAGCGTGTCGCCCCCCGTGAGCAGGTCGAACCCGTCCATGCGCCCGCCGTCCACGGCGTACAGCCCGGAGAAGAACCCGTGAGCGATGTGCTCGTTCATCACATCGGGCGCCGTCGTGAGAGGAACGGTTCGACCGTCGAACGTGATCCCCGTCGTGGCGCCGTCCGCGCCCGGGTAACTCCCGAAGAAGTGGTCGAAGGTTCGGTTCTCTTTGATCACGAAGACGACGTGCTCGATCGGCACGTCGTCGGGGAGGTGCAGGTTCTCGGGAGGCGAGGTCGGCCGATCTCCAGGGTCTCTTGCTCCCGGATCGACCGGCCGGTCGCTGAAGCCCTCGCTGAAGTTCCGCCTCTCCTCCGCATCCGGTATCGGGAGCACCGGCCGTCCTTGGGTGGGGATCGAAGAGGGGGACTCAGAAGAAGGGGTCACATCGGAAGGGCGCTCGCCATCGCCGGCATCGGTACAGGCGGCCGCGAGTCCAAGGAATCCGAGGCCGACGGCGATCAAGCGAAGCGTTCGTGGGGTCGGCAGCCACCGTGCCTTGGAGTCACGCATCGGCGGGCAAGTATGTCGGGTATCGTCCGAGATGCACCGGGGAGCTCGGGCGTGGCCGGGCTGAGAGGCGGGACCGTTCCCGCGACCCGCAGGACCTGAACCGGGCAATGCCGGCGGAGGGAGCGATGGCCAGACTGGATCCGAGGACGCTCGGCGTCTACGTGGTCACCTCCGGAAGCTCCGTCGCCGGTCGCAGCCACCGCGATGTCGCGTCCGCCGCAGTCCTGGGCGGTGCGACGGCGGTACAGCTCCGGGCGCCGGAGCTCGTCGACGACGCGCTCATGCCGCTCGCGTCGTCCTTGGTCGAGACGTGCGCCGAGGCGGGCATCCCGCTCCTCGTGAACGATCGCATCGAGGTCGCCGTCGGCTCCGGTGCTGCGGGCGCGCATGTCGGCCAGGACGACGACCCCGCCACCGCTCGAGGACGTCTCGGGCCGGAGCGCATACTCGGCGTGAGCGTGGGGAACGTGGAGGATGTGTGGGTGGCCGAGATGGCGGGTGCTGACTATCTCGGCGTCACGGTCTGGGCGACCGACACCAAACCGGACGCCGTTCCGATCGGGCTCGAGGGGCTCCGCGACGTTGCGGCCGCGACGGCGCTCCCGGTGGTCGGGATCGGGGGGATTCACGCGGGCAACGCGCGCGAGGTGCTGGCGGCGGGGGCGACGGGCATCGCGGTGATCGGCGCCGTCGCGGCCGCGGAGGATCCGGTCGAAGCGGTGCGGGAGCTGCGGGCGTTGGTGGACACCTTCCATGCGGGTCGGCCGAGATGAGCGACGAGCGGATCCAGCAGCGGACGGGGAAGGTGACCGCCGAAGTGTTCGAGCAGGTCATCCGACGCCGTCTGGGGGCGAGGGACCAGGACGTCCTGGTCGGTCCGCAGCACGGAGTCGACGTGGGCGTCGTCCGGGTCGCCGGAGGAGTCGCGATGGCACTCACTGCCGACCCGGTTTTCATCGTGCCGGCGTACGGGTGGGAGCGAGCGGCGTGGTTCGCCGTGCACATCCTGGCGTCCGACGCCTCGACGAGCGGCCTGCCCCTGCGTTGGATGGCGGTCGACCTCAACCTGCCGCCGGGCATCTCGGATGGGGATCTCACGGCCCTGTGGGACTCCTTCCACGCGACGTGCGCGGATCTCGGTATCGCGATCGTGACGGGACACACGGGCCGCTACGACGGATGTGAGTGGCCCATGGTGGGAGGCGCGACCTGCATGGCGCTGGGGCCCGCGGACGCCTACGTCACGCCGACCATGGCTCGCCCCGGCGATGCCGTCGTGGTCACGAAGGGTGCCGCGATCGAGACGACCGCGCTGTTCGCGGCGACCTTTCCCGACCGTCTGGCCGGTGGCGTGGGCGAGGAGACCGTGAAGGCGGCCGATGCCCTGTTCGAGTCGATGACCGTGGTCCCGGAGGCGGTCCTCGCCCGCGAGTTCGGGCTCCGCGACGCGGGCGTCACGTCCATGCACGACGCCACGGAGGGTGGCGTGATCGGCGGATTGCTCGAGGTCGCGATCGCGTCGAACATGGGGATCCGGGTGGACCACGCCGCGATCCCGATCCGGCCGGAGGTGGTCGCGGTCTGCGAACACATCGGGATCGATCCGTATACGGCGATCAGCGAAGGCACCCTCATCGCCACCGTGGTCCCTGGACGCGGCGAGGCCTATGTCTCGGCGCTCGCCGCGGCGGGCATCGACGCGGCCGTCGTCGGAGAGATCCTGCCGCGGGAGGATGGACGGAAGGTCGTGACCGAGGGTCGCGAGGAGCCGCTCACGCATCCGGGGCTCGACCCTTTCTGGGGCGCATTCGGGGCCTGGGCGGCGGACGCGGCCGCGGGCACCGCCGTCGGAACCTGAACCTCCCGGTACCCTCGTCGCGGCGATGGACCTGATCTGTGTGGGCGACGTGATGCTCGACGTGCGGGTGGACGCAGGGGAGCTCGCGCGAGGAGGCGACGTCCATGGAAGGGTGTCACTGCAACCCGGTGGGACGTCGGCCAACGCGGCGGTGTGGGCGGCCACGACGGGCGCGACGACTCGGGTGCACGGCCGTGTGGGAGCCGACACCGTGGGGAGGCTCCTCCGTACCGAGCTCGAGGTCAGAGGCGTCGAGGCGGTACTCGTCGAAGACCCCGAGGCCCCGTCCGGCACGATGCTCGTCGTGTTCGAGAAGGGCGAGCGCTCGATGGTGGCCGACCGTGGGGCGAACGCCCGCCTGGTTCCTGCCGACCTTCCGACCGTTCTCGACGCGGGAGCGGTGCTCGTGTCCGGCTACCTCCTCCTGCAGGGAGGCGCCCGTGAGGCCGGACTCGAGGCGATCCGTCGGTCCCGGGCGGAGTGGATCGGGGTGGAGGCGGCGTCATGGCCCCTGGTCGAGGCCGTCGGGCCGGAAGGGTTCGACGAGCTCGCCACGGGCGCGACCGTGATCCTCGCGAACGAGCACGAGGCGGAGGCATTGACCTCGATGGGACCGCTCCCCGCTGCCCACACGCTCGGCGAGCGCTATCGGGCCGTGTGCATCAAGCGAGGCGCCGAAGGGGCCGTGCTGGTGCTGGACGGACGGGCCTACGAGGCGGTGTCCGAGGCCGTCGAGGAGCGCGATCCGACGGGAGCCGGCGATGCCTTCGACGGTGTCCTGCTCGCGTCGCTCGCGCGAGGGACCGATCCGGAGGAAGCGCTCGACAGGGCATGCCGTGCCGGAGCCGGCGTGGCGGCCAGCTCATCGGTGTGGCCGGCGGTGACGCGGTGACCCCGCGGCTCCGCGTCGGCGACGAGGTCGCGTCGGCGCTCGCGGAGCGGGGGCCCGTGGTCGCTCTGGAGACGAGCGTGATCGGCCAAGGTCTGCCGCACCCTCGCAACCTCGAGTGCATCGATCGCATGGCGGGAGCCATCCGGGGCGCGGGAGCGGTCCCCGCGTGGATCGGAGTGCTCGGAGGAGAGGTCGTGGTGGGGCTCTCGGAGGAGGAGCTCGGTCCGTTCGGCGAGCCTGGCGGGGCGGACAAGGTGGCACGGCGCGACCTCCCGGCGGCGTGCGCGCGCGGCGGCCTCGGCGCGACCACCGTGTCCGCGACGATCTGGGCCGCCGCGCGCGCCGGGATCACCGTGAGCGCGACCGGTGGTATCGGCGGCGTGCATCCGGGCGAGCCCTCCGACGTGAGCGCCGACCTGATGGAGCTCTCGCGCACACCGGGTGTGTTGGTGTGCAGCGGGCCCAAGTCGATCATCGACCCGGTGTCGACGGTGGAACGCCTCGAGGAGCTCGGCGTGACCTTGGTCGGCTATGGCGTGAGCCGGCTGCCTTTCTTCTTGGCGCGGGAGGCGGCGGTCGAGCTGGAGCATCGCGTCGAGACACCACAGGAAGCCGCGGCGGTGCTCGGCGCTGCGATCGATCTGAACACGCGCTCGACGATCCTTCTCTGCAACCCGATCGCCCCCGAGCTGGCGATGGGTGTCGACGAGGTCATGGACGTGTCGCGCCGGGCCGAGGAGCGAGCGACGAGCGAGGGTGTCGGTGGGAAGGCTCGCACGCCATACCTGCTCGCGGTCATCGCCGAGCTCACGGGCGGACGCTCACTGGAGGCGAATCTCGCCCTACTGACCTCGAACGCCGCGCTCGCCGGCGACGTCGCGTCCGCCGCTGCCGGCGTCGGTCAACTCGACCGCAGCCGGTGAGGTTGCCTCGAGGCTCTCGCCAGCGGCGGTTCGCAGGCGGGAGCCCACTCCGAACGCCACCCACCCAAGTGCCCCGATCGCGAGCGCCACGATCACCCCACCCCCCCGGCCCAAGGGGAACCCCAACCGGCCCGCGAAGAGGCCGCCGATCGACAACACCGCCAGTCCGATGGCCGGTGACAGACCGACGGCCGCGAACGCGGGCAGCCCGGTCATGACGAGGGTCCAGCCGAGGCCCACGAGGAGCAGCGTCACCACCGAGATGGCGGTGAAGCGAATCAGCTCGCCGGCGTCGGCCGGTTCGATCGGTGCGACGGACGGTCGCTGCGGAGGTTCGGGGCCCGCGAGCAACGTGACCCCGGGTCCGAGCGCGGTGCCCTTCAGCGGCGGCTGCTGACTGTAGCCGGCGAGGTAGGCGGCGACGGAGCCCGGGAACTTCTCCGCGAGTCGACGCCGGAAGTCCCTCGTATCTCCGAAGAAGTTCACACGCCAGATGAAGACCGTCTCGTACCGCTCGATCGGCAGCGTGACCTGGAGCGCACGGAGAGGCCGCCAGATCCCCGGCCCCACGGGGACGACGACCCGGGTTCCGGGGGGGATCGCATGGAGGTAGGCGGCCAACGTCGCGGCCTGCTCCATCTGTGGCTGGGTGAACCCGGCTGGCTGGTCCGCCCAGGTGTCGATACCTGCCCGAGCGAGCCATGCGGCCGCCGCCAGGACCAGGACGGCGCTCCCGACGGCGCCCGCGACCACCCAGGGCGCTCCGCCCGGACGTGATGCCCTGGCATCCGTCCACGAGCGCGTCGCCGCCGCCCCGAGCACGATGAGCGCGGGCACCCCGAGCGCGAACGGGATGATCCGGTGCGGGATCGTCATGTCCAACTCTTTCCATGCGTAGAGTCCGACAGGAGCCGCGAGGGCCCACATCGCGAGTGGCACGGCGGTTCGCCTCGACGCCGACCTCCCGGAGAGCAGCATGATCGCGGCGCCGGCTCCCGCCAGCGGGATGGTGATCGCCAGCTTCATGTACGGGAGCCGGGTCGCGATCTTCGCGGCCGCGTCCTGCTTCGTCGAAGGGACCTTGTGGGGAAGCTCCGGTGCCGCGCGCAGCGCGATCACGCCCAGCAACGCGCCCAGCGCCACGACCACGAGGAGGCGCGCCGGGTGCGTGGACCGGGGCCCCGCCGATCGCCTCCTCGTCCACTCGAACACGAAGACGCCGGTCGCGTAGACCCCGAGCAAGAGGACGAGCCCGATCGCGAAGAGCCAGTGGGCGATCGCGGCGGCACCGATCAGCAGGACAACGGCCGCGGCTCCCTTCCGGCCCGTGCCCACCCGCACGGCGAGGGCGATCGCGGCGACCGCGAACACGTCGAGGAGGAGGTTCGAGGCATACCCGATCGCGGTGAGTGCGACGAAGGGGGACGCCGCCAGCCCCACACCCACGGCGACGGCGACCCATCGACGCTCGCCGGCAACCGCCGCCCCGAGGGCGGCCCCCGCCGCGCCGATCGCGATCGCGAACACGGCCGGGTTCACGCGAGCCCAGTCCAGTGGACTCGCGCCCGAGACGTCACGGAGGATGCTGGTGACGATGGGGTGGGCGGGTCGCTCTCCGAATGACTCAAGCGAGTTCAAGCCGACGTCGTGCACCACCCTCGTACGGAAGACGTACCCCGGTGTGTCGATGCCGTGAGGGAATCGCGCCGGATCGGCCAAGTACGGCCCGAGATAGATACGCGCCACCACGACGACCAGCACAACGAGCAGGAGCCCCCCCAGCACCCGTTCGATCCAGACTCGCCGACCGTCGCCCGACCCTCGCGCCGCGTGTCGGCCTTCCGGCGCGGCGCTCATCGCAGCCAAGTCTGGATGATGACTTTGAGGAAGTTCCAGCCGTAGCGGAAGGACTTCGGCTTCTTGGACTCGCCCCCTGCGCGAGCCAGGAAGGTGACCGGCACCTCGACCACGCGGGCCCGGTGGCGGAGGGCCTCGATCAGGATCTCGCTCGTCCAGAACTGATCCTGCTTCAGGACCACCTTCTCCAGGAGGTCGGCGCGAGCCGCCCGATACCCCGACGAGGGATCGGTGATCCGTTGTCCCGTGAGGGTCGTGATGATCCGCGAGAACACGTGTACCCCGAGGTGCCTGATCAGGCTCTCACGCTCGAACGAGCCCAGCAGCCGTGACCCGTTGACGTAGTCGGCCTCGCCGGCGAGGATCGGCGCGATCACGACCGAGATCTCCTCCGGGAGGTGCTGCCCGTCCGCATCGAGCGTCACCACCACCTCCGCGCCGAGACGGAGGGCGACCTCGTAACCCACGCGTAGCGCCAGCCCGCCGCCACGTCGGATCGGCAGCTCGGCGACCAGGGCGCCCGCCTCACGTGCGACGGCGGCGGTTCGATCGGTCGACGCATCGCTCACCACCACCGGCACGACGTGATGGCCTTCGATCATCGCCGGGATCTGCTTGATCACGGCCGCGACGTTCTCCGCCTCGTTGAACGCGGGGGAGACCGTCACCAGTCGAGGGCCGTCCGGCAGGGTGCTCGCTCGTTCCCAGTCGAACCGTTCCTGCCCGAGCGCCTCCACGAGCAGTCGGATGCTCCGTTCGTTCGTGTCGGAGGTCGTCTGCGCGCGCAGGTACAGGAAGAAGAGCACGCCGACGGCAACCAGCAGCGCGAAGATCACGCCGTCGGTACCCCGTTCGAAGTCGAACGTGCGCAGCACCGGATCGAAGAGGGGTGGGTAGATCGCGAGGGCGAGGACGGCCGCACAGAGCGCGAACAGGATGATCAGGTTCAGCCGGCTGATCCGGCGGCGGTCGTAGCCGCGGAGGACCATCACGAACAGCGCGATCGTCGCGAGACCCGCCAGGATCCTGATCGCGGGCATCCGCTAGCCCGAGGGAGCCTCGACCCCCGGCCGCCACCGGTCCCGCGGGAGGATGGCGTCGGTGATCACGCGATCCTTGTGCGCTTCGATCACGCCGAACATCGACTCGACGAGCGTCTCCGACAGGTAGTGCGGCTCAAGACCCAGGTCGAGCAACTTGGTGTGCTTCGCGTTGTAGTAGTGGTCCTCGAGCTCGATGCGTGGGTTGTCGATCGGCTCGATCCGGACGTTCAGGCCGTGCTCCTTGCCCGCGCGCTGGACGATCTCGGCCAGCTCCATCACGGAGAACTGCTCGGTGAACTGGTTGAAGACGCGGAACTCGCCGCGGTCGGCCGGATTGAGCACCGCGAGCTCCACGCACCTGAGGGTGTCGACGATGTTGAGATAGCCGCGGGTCTGGCCGCCCTTCCCGTAGACGGTGAGCGGGTGGCCGATGATCGCCTGCACGCAGAAGCGGTTGAGAGCCGTCCCGAAGACGTCGTCGTAGTCGAAGCGGGTCGCGAGACGCTCGTCCCGCTTCGTCTCGTCTGTCTCGATGCCATACACCACTCCCTGGTTCAGGTCCGTCGCGCGGGTCCCCCACATCCGGCACGCGAAGTGGATGTTGTGGGAGTCATGGACCTTCGAGAGGTGGTACAGGCTGCCGGGCAACTTCGGATACAGGATGGTCTCTTTCCGTCCGTTGTGTTCGACGTCGAGGTATCCCTCCTCGATGTCGATGTTCGGCGTCCCGTACTCGCCCATCGTGCCGAGCTTCACCAGATGAGAATCGGGGGCGAACTCGCGCATCGCCCACAAGACGTTGAGGGTGTTGATGACGTTGTTCTGCTGGGTGAAGACGGCGTGGTCACGATCGCGCATGGAATAGGGGGCCGAGGGCATCTCGCCGTAGTGCACGATGGCCTCCGGACGGAATCCACGGAAGAGGTCGGTGGTGAGGTCCCATCCGACGAGGTCGCCTTCGGTGACGCCGATCTCCTTGCCGGAGACCTCCTTCCACGCGGCCGCCCGTTCGGGCAGGGAGCCGGCGATGGGAACCAGGGTGTCGGTGCCGTCCTCCTCGAGGGCCCGCCGACGCAGGTAGTTGTCGACGACGTGCACCTCGTGGCCACGGTCGGAGAACCGCATCGCGGTCGGCCACCCGAGGTATCCATCGCCGCCCAGGATCAGGATGCGCATGAGGTGAGTTCCTTTCGGAGGATCAGGTCGGAGGTCTGGGGCTCGAGCGATTCTACCGGAGGGCTTGCGTGCGAAGAGCAACCACCCGGATGAGAGGCAGCGCGTTGCGCCGTCTCCCATGGAGGGATCCGAGCCTGTCCCTACTGCGGCCTGAGCTATCGTCGCCGGGATGAGGTGGTCGGGACGTCTCTCGGATCCGGGCCACGTACCTCTTCTGGGTGCGCTCTCGGTCGTGCTGGTGGGTACGGCTGCGGTGATCGCTCTGTACACCTGGGCCTTCCCGCCCGGTAGCGTCCGCAACGTCGGCGCTGACGCCGATGGCTATGTCGTACAGATCAAGGCCGCTCGCGTCGGCATCCTCGATCTCCAGGGGACGCGCCCGGGAGTGGGAGTCGCCGGCGCGGTCTTCGCGGGAGCCGGCATCGTGACGCCGGGTGTCGCACCGATCCTGCTGTCGATCGTGGTCGTCGCATGCCTGGGACTCACCGCGGGGGTGGTCATACGGATCGCCTATGGACTCCCCGGCTGGAGCGCGGGCATCGTGGCGGTGGTTGTCGCGGCCTGGGGCGGAACGTCTCGGCTGGCGTCCGGATACCTCGCCAACCTCCTCAGCCTGTCCCTTTTCCTCCTCTTCCTCGCGCTCGCGCTGACTCGCGGCCGAGATCGATCGTTGCCGGCCCTGGTCGCCATCGTCAGCTCGTCGCTGTTCGCGCATCCCGCGCTCCTGCCCGCCTACGGAGCGATCGTCGTCGGATGGGTCCTGGCGTGCGCGCTTCTCCCTCCGGCCGGAGATCGGGCGCTCGAACCCCGGTCGGAGGCGGTCTCGGCGACGCTGGCGCTCGTCCTTGGGGCGGCGGCGGTCGCGCTCATGCTCGGCGCATGGGCCGGACTCCGACCCGACGACGTCGTGGACTTCACGCTCATCAGCGAACACTTCGGCGGACGTGCGGCCGCGCTGATCGAGTGGCTGAACCCCACCCTCACGTTGCTGGCGATCGCGGTCGGTGTCTTCGTCGCCTTCCTGCTCCGGAGCGGACGGAGCGCCGCGGTCGTCGCGCGGCTGGGGATCCCGTGGCTCGCGTTCGCGGGAATAGGTCTGCTCGCGCCACTCGTGTTCCCCGGTCTCCCGGGCCACCGCACGCTCCTCCTCGGGGTTCCGGCCCCGATGCTCGGAGGGCTGGCGGTCGCGGGAAGCGCCCACCTGCTGATGTCGAGGGATCGGGGTGCCAGGAGCCGAGCCGTTCTCGGGGCGGCCGCGATCGCGATCGCGGCGAGCGTCACGCTCGGTATCGCCCTGCTCGGGCTGCGGCCGTTCGATCGGCACGTGAGCGCGCAGCGATCGAGCGAGCGGAGCGCCGCGTCGGCCCTTGCCGGCTATCTCCGAGCGATCGATGCGCGCAGACCCGTCGTGATCGTGTCCGATCCGGTGGGCGATGGCGGGATCAGGTTCCTCAAGGCCCGACAGAACACCGTGCGAGCGCTCGCGCCGGAGGCGATCTTCCTCCGGATCGTGACGTACCTCGGGGACGAACGAGCGTTGCTCGAGGGCCTGCCGACCCGTCGGAGCGGGTCCGATGCGGCCACGTTCAACGCTGCATCGGACCGGACGTGGCCGGCCGTTCGGTCGGTGCTCGACGACGACCCGATCGTCCTCGCGGCCCGCCCTTGGGTGCGAGCACCGACCTGGGTGCGGATCGCCGATCGGGTGGTCCCGGGTGCCCCCGATGTCGCCGTGATCCGTGGGCCGATGCCGAAGGGTGACGTGCCGTTGCCACAGAAGCTCGCCGTCTCTCGATCGCAGGCCGCGATCCGGATCTCGGCGGCCCTGCTGCTCCTCGGTCTCCTCGGCGGTGGATGGAGCGCAGCGACGTGGACCCGCCGTGGTTCGGTCGTCGACGTGACCGGCCTCGCGCCGGCGTTCGGCCTCTGTCTCGTCGTGCTCGTCGGGGTCGCGACCGCGATCCTCGGTGGCGATCCCGGAGGCCCGGCCGGGTTGGGAGCCGTCGCACTGGCGGGCTCGGCCGGGTGGATCATCGCTTGGCGTCGGATGCGCGCGACCGGTTCCGAGATGCTGCCCTACGAGAGTTCGGCGAGCGCTTCGAGCACCCGATCGACCTCGCCCGGCGTGTGATAGTGGCAGAAGCCGATCCGGACGGCGCCCCCCGACTCGAACAGCTCGAGCCTGGTCATGATCTCTCGGGCGTAGTAGTCGCCGTCCCACACGAAGATGCCGCGTTCGGCCAGCCGCTTCGCTGTTTGCCCCGGATGCTCGTCCCCGACGCGGATCGCGAACGTGGGTGTTCTCTCGTCCACGCGGGCCCGATCGGCGATGCCCCAGAGCCGGACGTCGGGGAGCGAGGAGATCCCTTCGAGGAATCGATCGGCGAGCGTGTGCTCGTGGGCGGAGATCGCTTCGTAGGAGGCCGCCAGACGCGCCCGCCGAGCGGTGCCCGCGGCGCCAGCGACGCCCGCCAGGTACTCCACGGCCGCCACGAGCCCGGCCAGACCCTCGTGGTTCTGGGTGCCGGTCTCCCAGCGCTCCGGCGTCTCGTCGGGAGCCGGGACGAGCTTGTACGGTGTCCACGTCTCCAGGAGGCGGCGGCGCGCGGCGAGGATGCCGAGATGCGGGCCGAAGAACTTGTAGGGAGAACAGACGAGGATGTCGGCGCCGAACCCGTGCAGGTCGAGGAGACGGTGCTGCGCCAGATGTACCCCGTCGACCGCGACGACGGCACCGACCTCCTTGGCGCGCGCCACGAGGTCGGTGACCGGCGGGATCGTGCCGACCGCATTGGACGCGAGTGTGAACGCCACGAGCTTCGTCCGTGGGGACAACGCCTCTTGGAACGACCCGACGTCGATCGTGACGTCGTCCTCGCGCACGTCCACCCATCGCACGGTCGCGCCGGCGTCGGCGGCCGCCAGCACCCACGGGCGCACGTTCGCATCGTGATCCAACCTCGTCACGACGACCTCGTCGCCGGGCTCCAGCATCTTCGAGAGCGACCTGGACACGTGGAAGAGGAGGGTCGTCGCGTTGGGACCGAACACGATCTCGCCCGGGTCCGCGCCCGTGATGTCGGCGGCCGCGCGACGCGCCTCCGCGATGACGACATCCGTCTCTTGGCTCGTCGCGAACGCACCGTGCGTGTTGCTCATCCCTCGTCGGTAGTGGCTCGCCACCGCCTCGATCACCGCGTCGGGGACCTGGGAACCGCCGGGAGCATCCGCGAGCACAGGGGGCCGGCCGTCCTCGCCGATGCGAGCGAGTGCGGGGAACCTGGCGCGGACGCTCCGGAGGTCGATCACGGGCACAGGCTCCCGCACGCGGTGTCCGGCGGCAACCGGCGCCTGGGTCGCTCGATCATCCGAGGTCGGCGTCCCACCCGTCCCGCAGCTCGGGGATCGGCCATGCGGGGTCGGGCCGCCAGGCCTCCCAGTCTCGTTCGAAAGGGGACTCCCTCGAGATGATGCGCTCGACCGCTCGTTCGCCCCAAGCGCGGAAATCGGCCGCCTCTTCCACGGAGAAGAGTCCCTCGCGGACCGCCTCCGTCAGCTCCTCCTCGTCCTTCCACCGCCAGGAGGAGCCGTCGAGCTCGACGAGCACATCCAGCACATGGTCGACCGTGTCGAATCCGATCGACGTGCGTTCGAGCGGGTTCTCGAGGTTCACGTACCAAACCCGTCGCCGGCCCTCCGCGGCCCACAGCAGGACGGAGTAGGGCGTGTCGGGCCAGGCGAACGACAGGATCGGTTGGTTCCCGCGCGGCCGGATCTCCAGATGCCAGGGCCGGTCGGGGAGTCTCCGCTCGCGCCCGTCGTCTCCGATCGGGATGCCGCACCGAACACCGCCGGGGAGGAAGAACATGGCCTGGTCGGGCTCGTCCTGGACGACGATCATCGGCCGTGCCTCGAACACGCGACCGTGCCAGAGCTCGCGCAGGGTGATCGGTTCGCCCGGACGGAACCTGCGTTGCACGCCGACAAGCGTACGGCGCGGTCGCCCACGGGGAGCGTCGAGCATCCGGTGACGACGACGATCGATCGAGAGCCGACGGAGCGTCAGGACGAGTCCGAGGGCCGCTCGGACCGTGAGCGGGCCCTGGCCCGCGGCCTCGTGATCGCCATCGGCCTCACCTTCCTCGCGATCCACCTGCTGTTCATCCCCCGTGATTGGCCGACGGGCTGGGACGAGTCCGTCTACCTCTCCCAGGTCACGCCCGGCATGGAGGGGCTCTTCTTCAACCCGTGGCACGCGCGAGGCATCACGCTCATCGTCGCCCCGGTCACCTCGTTGGGGGGATCCGCGGCCGACGTTCGATCGTTCCTGATGGTGCTGCGCGTCGTTCACGATCACGGCGACGTTCTGGCTCTGGGTCCCCCTGGTGGGCATGGCGGCCCCGGTCGCGGCGTTCGTCTTCTCCTTCTCCTGGCAGGGGCAGGTTCTTGCGAGCGAGGTGAAGCCGAACTACTGGGGAGCGCTCCTGGGACTCGCGGCGACCGCATTGGTCGCGAGGAGGCTTGCGGGCGGTCGCACGTTGCATCTGGTGCTCGCCTCGGTCCTCCTGGCGGCGACGGCACTGGTCCGACCGACCGAGGCGACCGTGCTGGCCGGCGCCATCGGCGTGTACATCCTGCTGTGGCGGAGGAAGTCGTGGCGAGATCTCGTCTGGTTGGGCGTCGGCCTCGCCGCGGGATGGCTGCCGTGGGTCATCGAGATGTCGATACGGTTCGGCGGGCTCGCGGGTGCGCTCCGAGAGGCCGGCAAGGGCCAGCACTTCGTGGTGGTCCCGATCGCCGAGAACGTGCTTCGGCATCTGACCTACGCGGACGACAAGAGCGCCCCGTCCGCGATCCCCGGCGTGATCTGGTGGGGCGTGCTCGTCCTGATGGCCGCGGTGGCGATCGCCCGGGGCGTGACGAGGTCGGATCGAGCCGCCGCGTTGCTCTGCGCGCTCGCAGCGCTCGCGCTTGCCGCCGAATACCTGGTCTTCGTCCCGGCCCTCGCACCGAGGTTCCTGCTGCCCGCGTACGCGATGGCCTCCGTGCCGTTCGCGATCGGGCTGGTCTCACTGCTGCGAAGGAGAGGGCGTCTCCAGGGTCATCGGCGCCGTCGTCCTCCTGCTCATGATCCCTTGGACGATCTGGCAGGGGACCGTGACCGCCCAGCGGGCGCCGACGGTGAACAGGGGTTCGGCTCTTCCTCTGCGTGTCGGGTCGGCGATCCGGCGGCTGGCGGCACGGTCGGCCCTGCTTCGTGCTGGGTCAGCGCGCGTACCCGCAGATCGCATACACCGCTAGATGCGCGGGTGCGAAGGGGGACAACCGTCTCCCCTCGGACGAGCAGCTCAAGGCGTTCGCGAGGAGCGGGCGAGCGGTCTTCGTCGTGCGCATCGCGGAGGCTCCGAAGAAGTCGCTGCTCAGCTCGATCGAACCGGTGCGTTTCCCCGCGGGCAAGAAGGACTGGCTCGTGTACGAGCTTCCCCGCTCGCTCGGCTGAGTTCGGGGCGTCGCCCGATCAGCCCTCGGCGAGCTCGAAGACCGCGCGCTGGATGAGCCCCACCCGTTGCCGGAGACCGGCCGCCCAGGGCGCCGAGTCGAGGGCTCGGAGCCCGGGAACCTCCTTCGGCATGACCAGCGAACGATCGAAGGAGCGCTCCCGCAGGCCCGCGCGCCGCGCCGCCGAGGTGAGATCCTCCCGGGAGCGCCACTCGTGGTCGCCCTCCGGCATCTTCAGGTTGAGGCGCTCGGCCACGTGCAGGATGGGGGACCACAGCGGGTTCGCGGTCACCACGACCGCAACGCCCCGCTCGGTGAGCATCCCCGCCAAGGAACCCATCATCTTGTCGAGGTCCGGCACATGCTCCGCCACGTCGGCGGCCACCGCGTAGTCGAAGCGCTCGTCGAGCGGACCCTCCATCAGGTCGTGAACCCGGAACCGAAGGTCCGGATGCTTCCGGGAGGCCAGCTCGATCATGGCCGGGCTGATGTCCAGGCCCAGGCCTTCGGCCGGCGCGAGCGACGCCAGGATGTCACCCGTCGCGCATCCCACCTCGAGGACCCGGCTCCCCGAGGGAACGGTCTCCTGCAGACTCGTCTTCAGCGCGGCGTAGTAACGATGTGCCTTCGCCTTCCAGCGGTCGTAGTCAGGCGCGACACGATCGAAATGATCGCCGACCGGATCCGGGTTCATCGGAACCGCAGCTTCCTGGCCCCGATCAGAGCCATCCGCGCGAGCAGGAGCCCGTGCCGCCACCGGTCGATGTTGGTCGTTCCGTACTTACGCTCCCGATACCGCACCGGCACCTCCCGGATCTTCAAGCCGAGGTTCGCCGCGCCGAAGAGCAGATCGAAGTCTCCGAACGGGTCGAAGTCTCCGAACGTCTTCCGGTTCGCTGCGATCCGGCGGTAGTCGCGTGCCCACAGGACCTTGGTGCCGCACAAGGTATCGGTCACCCGTTCCCCGAGGATCCAACTGAAGATCAGGCTGAAGACCTTGTTGCCCGCCGTGTTGGCCAAGCGCATCGCGTTGTCTTCCATCGGATAGACGAGCCTCGTCCCGTTGATGAATTCGCCTCGCTCGTCGACCAGGGCGGACCAGAACTTCGTGAGATCCTCCGGAGGAACGGTGAGGTCGGCGTCCAGGATCATCAGCACGTCACCGGTCGCGAGCTCGAACCCCTTCCGGACCGCATCGCCCTTGCCCGTCCCGTCTTGGCGTGTCACTTTCACGTCGAGTTCCTGGCGCTCGGCGATCACCGCCTCGATCTCCTCGAAGGTGCCGTCGGTGGAGTGTCCTTCGACGAAGATCAGCTCGGTGTGACTCCCCAGACGCGGGAGCCGCTCGACGGCATCCCGGATGTTCCCGCGTTCGTTCCGTGCCGGGACGACGACCGTGCACGTCGGGTCCGCGATCCTGTGAGCGACCTCCGCTTTCCTCGGTCTCGCCGTGACGAAAGAGATCAGCCCCAGACGATTGACGAGGGGGACCGCGGACAGGAGGTTGTTCAGCGGTCGCCTCAACCACGCCGGCCCCACGGGCAGCGGTGCTCGGTAGCCGGACTTCACCACCTCGAGGTCCGCCAACTCGACGAGGTTCGCCAAGCCGTCGTTGGACAGCCAGCTCTGGAGAGGTTGGCGGATCTTCATCCCCAGCTGCTCCGCGAGCCACAGGAGGGGTTCCCAAGCGAAGTTGTAGTAAGCGACGATCACCCTGGACGAGGGATGGGTCACGCGGGTCAACGTGCGGAAGAGCTCTTGCACATCGATCAGGAAGCCGACCACGTTGCTCGCGATCACGTAGTCGAAGGTTCCGGAGATCGGGAGCCGCTCGACGTCGCCGCAGACGAAGTCGAGATCTGGATGGCGGCGTCGCGCCTCTGCGAGGGTGGGGAGAGAGAAATCGACGCCGACCCCGCGAGAGGGCTGAAGGGAGGCGAGCAGCGAGCCGTCGCCACAGCCCAGATCCAGCACGGTCGACCCGGGCGTCACCTGGTTGCGGATCAATCGATAGAGATCGTCGTAGTAGTGCTGGTGCCGAGCTCGCTCCGAGGCCTGCTGTGGCGCGACGCGATCGAAGTGACGGCGGACCCGTCGGCGTGAGTGGTCGTCGAGGCTGCGCGCGCCGTCGGAAGCCGCGGGCGGGGACGATGACGATCGGCTATCCACGAGGTGTGGAATGATAGGCTCATCGCTCCGCAGGCATCTCGCGGACATCCGCATGGCTTCGAAACGAGCATTGATCACGGGGATCACCGGTCAGGACGGTTCGTACCTGGCCGAACTACTGCTCTCCAAGGACTACGAAGTCCATGGGATCATCCGAAGGTCCAGTTCGTTCAACACCGGACGGCTGGATCATCTGTACACCGATCCACACGATCCGGCGGGGCGCTTGTTCCTCCACTACGGAGACCTGATCGATTCCACGGTCGTGGCGCGGATCGTCCGCGAGGTGGTTCCGGACGAGGTCTATCACCTGGGCGCCCAATCGCACGTCCGGGTGTCGTACGACATCCCCGAGTACACGGGCGACGTCACTGCCCTCGGGACCACCCGCTTGCTCGAGGCGATCCGGCAGGAGGGGAGCCCGGCCCGCTTCTACCAGGCGTCGTCTTCGGAGATGTTCGGGACGAATCCGGATGTCCCGTCCAACGAGCAGAGCCGCTTCTATCCGGCGTCCCCGTACGCAGCGGCCAAGGTGTACGCGTACTGGATGGCCGTGAACTATCGCGAGGCCTACGACATGTTCTGCACCAACGGCATCCTCTTCAACCACGAGAGCGAGCGACGCGGCGAAACCTTCGTCACCCGGAAGATCGCCCGGGGCCTGGTCGACATACTCGCCGGGCGCGCCGAGGTGATCCATCTCGGGAAGCTCGAGAGCCAGAGGGACTGGGGGCACGCGGCCGACTACGTCGAGGCGATGTGGCTGATGTTGCAGGCGGATGAGCCGGATGACTACGTGATCGCCACCGGCGAGTCGCGTTCCGTCCAGGACTTCCTCGAGGAGGCGTTCAGCTACGTCGGTCTCGACTGGGAACCATACGTCCGCCAAGACCCGCGATACTTCCGTCCGGTCGATCCGCCGATCCTCGTCGGGGACGCATCGAAGGCTCGTACGAAACTCGGATGGAAGCCGAAGGTGAGTTTCCAGGAGCTGGTCCGCTCGATGGTCGATGCGGAGCTCGCAGCTGCGGGCATCGAACGTCCCGCCCCCGAAAAGAGCAGGACCACGTGAGCCGAGCCCGACCATGAGCGGCACCTGGTCCGGCAGGACCGTCGCGGTTCCCGGGGGATCGGGCTTCCTCGGCTCGCAGGTCGTGAAGCGTCTCGAGTCCGCCGGCGCATCCGTCTTCGTGCCCCGCAGCCGTGACTACGACCTGACGACGGACGATCGGGTCCGGGCGATGTACGAAGAGGCGCGCCCCGACGTCGTGGTCCATCTGGCCGCCCGAGTCGGCGGGATCGGGGCGAACCAGCGGTCGCCGGGATCGTTCTTCTACGACAACCTGATGATGGGTGCGCTGCTCATCGAGCACGCGCGGCGATCGGGACTCGAGAAGTTCGTGTGCGTGGGAACCGTCTGTTCCTATCCGAAGTTCGCGACCGTGCCGTTCCGTGAGGACGACCTCTGGTCGGGCTACCCCGAGGAGACGAACGCGCCGTACGGCATCGCGAAGAAGGCGCTCCTGGTCCAGCTCCAGGCGTACCGCCAGGAATTCGGGATGCGGGGCATCTACCTGATCCCGGTCAACCTGTACGGACCCCGGGACAACTTCGACCTGGAGAGCTCACACGTGATCCCCGCCCTGATCCGCAAATGCGTGGAAGCGGTCGAGCGGAACGAGGACGTGATCGAGGTCTGGGGATCGGGTGAGCCCACTCGCGAGTTCCTCTACGTGGACGACGCTGCCGATGGCATCGTCGCCGCTGCCGAACGCTATGAGGGCGGCGAGCCGGTGAATCTCGGAACGGGGAGAGAGATATCGATCCGGGACCTCGCGACCCTCATCGCGGAGCTCACCGGCTTCCAAGGGTCGTTCGCGTGGAACACGACGAGACCGGACGGTCAGCCGCGGCGTGCGCTGGACGTGTCGCGCGCCCGGAACGAGTTCGGCTGGACGGCCCGGGTCCCGTTCGAAGAGGGGCTCGAGGCGACGATCTCGTGGTACCGCGAGTCTCGGATGCCTTCCCCGACCGGCAGCTGACCATCCACAGATCCCGACCTGGTGTCTTGACGCAGCTCGTCGGCGCGGCGTATCGTCACCATCCCGCTCGAACAGGTGTTCGGATGAGAGGGCAGCCCACGGTGACGAAGCGGTTCGACGAGGAGGTCAGGGTCGAGCGGGACGGGGGGATGCCCTCGGGGTTCGAATGGCGAGGGCGCCGGTATCGGGTCGTCGACGTGATCGGACGTTGGCGGATCGAGGGCCGGTGGTGGGAGGACGGGCGGGATCGCGAGTACTGGCGGGTCGAGGCGCGCGGGGGAGCGGTCTGGGACCTGTACCACGATCGCCAGCACGACCGATGGCACGTGGAACGTCTCTGGGACTGATCTCTCTCGGAGCTCGCTCGCTCCTTAGAGCCCGCGTCAGGCACGCTCGGCCAGCGCGCTCACGATCCGCTCGAGGGACCACTCCAGGTCTCCACGAGAGACCACCAGCGGCGGCGCCAGCCGGATCGTCGTTTCCTGCGTGTCCTTCGCGAGCACACCCAGCTCCAGGAGACGCTCGCACACCGCGCGCGCGGGCGCGGCCTCGGGCGTGAGCTCGATGCCGAACCACAGGCCGCGCCCGCGCACTTCAGTCACCGAGGTGGGTGCCTCCTCGCGCAGCCGATGGAGGAACCACGCCCCGAGGTCCTTCGAGCGCTGCTGGTACTCGCGGGTCCGAAGGAGCGCGAGCACCTCCAACCCCACCGCGCACGCGATCGGGCTCCCTCCGAACGTGCTCCCGTGCTCGCCCGGTCGGAACACGCCCAACACGTCGGCACGCGAGACGACCGCCGAGACCGGGAGGATCCCGCCGCCGAGCGCCTTCCCCAGGATGTAGACGTCGGGCTTCACCCCCTCGTGATCGCACGCGAACGTCGTGCCGGTTCGCCCGAGCCCCGTCTGGATCTCGTCGGCCACCAGCAGGACGTTGCGTTCGGTGCAGAGCCGCCTCGCCTCACGCAGATACCCGTCGGGCGGGATCCGGACGCCGGCCTCCCCCTGGATCGGCTCGACGAGGAACGCGACGACGTCGGGATCCTCGAGCGCGGTCGCCAGTGCCTCGGCGTCACCGAACGGGACCGACACGAACCCTGGCGTGAACGGACCGAAGCCTGTCGTCGCCAACGGATCGGAGGAGAACCCGACGATCGTGATCGTCCTGCCGTGGAAGTTCCCGTCGCACACGATGATCTTCGCGCGCCCCTCGGGCACGCCCTTTCACGTCGTAGCCCCATCGCCGCGCGGTCTTGAGGGCGGTCTCGACCGCTTCGGCGCCGGAGTTCATCGGGAGCACCATGTCCATCGCGCAGAGCTCGGCCAGTTCCTGGCAGAACGGGCCGAGCCGATCGTGGTGAAACGCGCGGGACGTGAGCGTCAAGCGGTCGAGCTGGGCCTTCGCCGCACGGATCAGGTCGGGATGGCGATGTCCGAAGTTCAGCGCGGAGTAC
This sequence comes from uncultured Actinomycetota bacterium, assembly GCA_963842295.1. Taxonomy (GTDB): domain Bacteria; phylum Actinomycetota; class UBA4738; order UBA4738; family HRBIN12; genus JAJNBA01. The sequence goes on from CAWJFY010000004.1 coordinate 168,372, forward strand.
GCGGACAGCATGTCGAGGTAGCGTTTGCCCTCGACGTCCGTGACCCACGCGCCTTCGGCCTCGGACACGACGACGGGGAGGGGGTGGTAGTTGTGCGCGGTGTGCCGGTCGGCCAGCGCGATCAGATCGGCCGTCAGGAGTCCACTCTCGGTCTTCATGGTTCGCATCCTCCTCCGATGGGGGCGCTCATGATAGGGGGGCGATAGGTTGGGGAGACCTACGCAGCCCGAGCGACTCGGCGAAGGTCCGTCACGAACGCGTCGAACGCGGACCGTCGTTCCTCGTCGGAGCGCGACCGAAGGATCGACGAGGGATGCACGGTGGCGGTGACCAGGGGAGCGAGCGGCGGATCCACGAACTCGCCCCGGTGCTGGGTCACCCGGAAGTTCCGGCCGAGGATCGCCTGCGCCGCGGTCGCGCCCAGCAGCACCAGCAGATGAGGCTCGATCCTCGCGAGCTCGGCCTCGAGCCAAGGGATGCACGCTCGGATCTCCTCGAGATCGGGCTTCTTGTGGATCCTGCTCTTGCCCCTCGTCACATGCTTGAAGTGCTTCACGACGTTCGTGAAGTAGATCTCGTCACGAACGAGACCGGCTTCCTCGATCGCGCGATCGAGGAGGGTGCCGGCAGGACCCACGAACGGACGGCCGGCAACGTCCTCCCGGTCGCCGGGCTGCTCGCCGACCATGACGATCCGCGCGTCCTCAGGTCCCTCACCGAAGACCGTTCGGGTCGCGTCCTTGTAGAGATCGCATCCGCGGCAGTCGGCGGCCGCCTTCCGAAGAGCGGGGAGCGTCTTGCGTTTCGGCAGGAACTCAGCCGCGGAATCCATAGCCGATCTCTACCCGGATCGGGGATGCGCCATCCGCGGCGTGACTAGCCCGTGTATCCCTCGACGGTCCTCGGATCGCGAACGCTCGTGTCGTCGGGGTCTTGCCCGGCGGCCCGGCGAGCCCTGCGCTGATGGAGCAGGTCCCAGCACTGATCGAGGGTGACGCCGAGCTCCTGGAGCCGCTCCCGCTCGGCGTCGGTGGCTTCTCCGCGCCCTTCCTTCTCCCAGAGGCCGTGTTCCTCGTGCGCGATCTCGTTGATCCGGCCGATCACGTCTTGGTCGTCCATCGCGGCTCTCCTCTCAGGTCAGACCGAGTCTCACAGATGGAAAGGAGAACGGGTCTCTGGACAGGATCCTTCCGAACGTCCTACTATCGAACAGGTGTTCGGTTCTCCCGGGTTCGTCCATCTCGACGTCCGATCCGCCTTCTCTCTGAAGGAAGGGGCGTTCGTGCCCGAGCATCTCGCCACGCTGGCGGCGGAGATGGGGATGCCGGCCGTGGCGCTCACCGACCGGGACGGGCTCTACGGCGCCGCTCGGTTCGTCGCCGCCTGCGAGCGGGAAGGCGTCCGACCGATCCTCGGCGCCACGCTCACGATCCGAGGAGACGGACGTGACGCCCCGCTGGTCCTGCTCGCGCAGGACGAGCGGGGCTACGCCAACCTCTGCCGCCTGATCACCGACGCGCACATGCTGGGGGAGCGCGGCGATCCCTCGATCACCGCGACCCAGGTCTGTGCCCACGCCGCCGGGCTCATCGCGATCGCCGGCCCGCGTTCGCACGCGGGCCGGCTCGCCGTCCGCGGCCTCACCGACGCCGCCGCCGAGATGCTCCACCCGTTCCGCGAGGCGTTCGGACCGGAGCGTCTCTACGTCGCGGCCGAGCACCGGATGGAACGCGGCTCGAACACGGAGATCCGCTCGATGCTCCGCCTAGCCGAGCGGGCGGAGGTCCGCGCCGTCGCCACCAACCCCGTCCGCTACCTCGTGCCCGAGGATGCGTTCCTGGCCGACGCGCTCGAGTGCATGCGCCAGATCGTGCCGATCGCGGCAAACCACGTGTCCCGCATGAACGCGGAGGGATGGCTGAAGCCCGCCGAGGCGATGCGTCTTTTGTTCGCCGAACGACCCGACCTCTGTGACACGACCCTGGCGATCACCGACTCGTGCCGCTTCGACCTCGGGCTGAAGCAAGTGCACTTCCCGGACTTCCCGACGCCGGCCGGGCGCAACGCCGACGCGATCTTGGCCGAGCGCTGCTGGGCCGGCGTCTACGACCGGGGGATGACCGAGGACGAGCGCCTCCGCGACCGTCTCCACCTCGAACTCTCGATGATCCGGCAGATGGACTACGCGGCGTACTTCCTCACGGTCGCCGACATCACGGCCGACATCCGCGCGATGGGGATCCACTGCGCGTGCCGCGGTTCGGCCGCCGGCTCCTTGGTCTGCTACCTACTCCGGATCTCCGACGTCGACGCGCTCCGTCACGACCTCGCGTTCGAACGCTTCCTGAACCCGATGCGCGACGAGCTGCCGGACATCGATATCGACGTCGAGTCCGCGCGGCGCGAGGACATCTACGACATGGTGCTCTCGCGCCACGGCGACGAACGGACCGGCTGCGTCGCGATGATCGACACGTACCGAGCTCGCGCGGCGGTCCGCGAGGTCGGCAAGGCGCTCGGTCTGCCGGAGATCGAGGTCGGGATGGTGGCGAAGTCCTTCCCGCACATCTCGGCGCGCAACCTGCGGGAGGCGCTCGCCCGGTTGCCGGAGCTGGACGGGATCAACCTCCCGATGGCTCAGCTCGAGCTGCTGTTCCGCGTGGCCGAGCGCCTCGACGGCTTCCCGCGTCACATCGCGCTGCATCCCTGCGGGATCGTGCTGTCCTCCCACGACCTGGTCGACCGGGTGCCGCTGGAGCGTTCCGCGAACGGTCACCGGATGATCCAGGCCGACAAGGACGACGTCGAGCTGCTCGGCTACCTGAAGCTCGACGTCCTCGGCGTGCGGATGCTCTCGTCGATGCGTCACGCGACGGACGAGATCGCGCGGACGTTGGGGGAGAAGGTCGACCTCGAACGGATCCCGCTCGACGACGAGGCCACGTTCGAGATGATCCGCGCCTCCGACACGCTCGGGTGCTTCCAGATCGAGTCACCCGGTCAGCGCGAGCTGCTCCAGAAGCTCCAGCCCAGCCGGTGGGAGGACCTGATCGTCGACATCTCGCTGTTCCGTCCCGGCCCGGTGAAGTCCGACATGATCACGCCGTACCTGCGGCGGCGCGCGAGCTTCGAGTCGCCGGTCTACGTCCACCCCGACCTACGCCCTGCCCTGCGGGAGACGTTCGGCGTGATCGTCTATCACGAGCAAGTGATGCGGACGCTCGCCGCGATCGCCGGATGGGACCTCACCTACGCGGACCACGTGCGCCGTCACCTCGACCACGAGGAGCTGCTGCCCGGCTTCCGCGAAGAGTTCCTCCGGGGCGCCGGCGAGCGGGGAGTGGACGCGGTGGCCGCGGAGCGAACCTGGGACGCCGTGGCCCAGTTCGCGTCCTTCGGGTTCTGCAAGGCGCACGCGGCGGCGTTCGCGGTGCCCACGTACCGCAGCGCCTGGTTGAAGGCGCACTACCCGGCGCAGTTCCTGGCCGGGATCCTCACGCACGACCCTGGGATGTACCCGCGGCGGGCGTTGCTGGACGATGCGCGCCGTCGCGGCATCCCGATCCTGGCTCTGGACGTGAACGTGAGCGAGCCCGAGTACACGGCGGAAGAGGTGGGGGGGTCTGGGGGGCTCAAGAAGCGAGCGCTCCGCGCGAGCGTAGCCCCCCAGGGATCAGGAGGGGAGTACGGCATCCGGCTCGCGCTCCAGGACGTCCACGGGATCTCCGACGGCGAGATCCGTTCGATCATGATCGCGCGGGCGGAACGGCCTTTCACGAGCGTCGAGGACTTCCTGCGCCGGACCTCGGTGGCGAGGCCGGTCGTAGAGGCGCTCGCGCACGCGGGAGCGTTCGACGCGCTCCGAGTGAGCAACCGTCGCGGACATCTCTTCGCGGCGATCACCACCGAGGCCGCCCGGGAAGGAGACCAGCTGCGACTGTCGCTCGACGCGCCCGTTGCGACCACGACCGGCGACGGTTCGACCGGCTTCGCCTTCCGGGACTACACCGACGCCGAGGTCGTGCGCGCGGAGCTCGAGGTCCTGGGGCTGGACGCTACCCGCCACATCGTGAGCTTCTACGAACCGTTGCTGCGCGACCTCGGCGTCACCTACTCCGAAGACGTCTGGCGATGCCGGGCGAACGAGTGGGTGATGGTGGCCGGTGTGAAGGTCTCCTCGCAGACCCCCGCGATCCGCAGCGGTCAGCGGATCATCTTCCTCACGCTCGACGACGGCACCGGCCCCCTCGAGGTCACGGTCTTCGAGTCGGTGCAGCCGAAGGTCGCCAAGACCGTATTCCACGCGTTCGCGATGGTGGTGTGGGGGCAGGTCCGCCGGACCGGTCGTCGGGGCGTGAGCGTGGTCGCCGAGGAGGTCTGGGACCTCACGGCGCTGCACCGGGCTCGCGCCGACGACACGCTCCGCGAGACGATGGCGGGCCCGGTGCAGCCAACCAGCCCGGACCTCCGTCTGTGGCACGCGAGCCCCGGGTCTGCGGGCTGATGGGTCTGCAGGCTGATGACCTGCGGGCTGATGACCTGCGGGCTGACGTTCCGCGGGATGATGTCGCCGTGAGCGCTCCCGGCCGGCCGCCCGAGCCGATCCTGCATGTCGATCTCGACGCGTTCTACGCCTCGGTGGCGATCCTCAAGGACCCGTCGCTCAAGGGCAAGCCGGTGATCGTCGGCGGGACCGGCTCGCGCGGGGTGGTCACCAGCGCGTCGTACGAGGCCAGGAAGTACGGGGTCCACAGCGCGATGCCATCGGTGCGCGCGCGCCGGCTGTGCCCGGACGGGATCTTCCTCCCGCCGGACTTCGACGCCTATCGCGTTCACTCGAACCGCTTCCGCGAGGTCCTGCTCGCACATACACCGCTGGTGGAGCCGATCTCCCTGGACGAAGCGTTCCTGGATGTCGGTGGCGCCATCCTCCTGTTCGGATCGCCCGAGGCGATCGCGATGAAGATCCGGCGTGAGGTCGCCCGGGAGGTCGGGATCACCTGTTCGGTCGGCGTCGCGCCGAGCAAGTTCGTGGCGAAGCTCGCCTCGGACGGATGCAAGCCCGACGGGCTGCTCCACGTGCCTACGGAAGAGGTCGCGAGCTTCCTGGAGCCGCTTCCCGTCGGGAGGCTCTGGGGTGTGGGGGAGAAGACCGCGGAGGCGTTGGGGCGCTTGGCGATCCGGACCGTGGGCGACCTAGGCAGGACACCGGTGACGATCCTCGAGCGGCTCCTCGGTGAGGCGGCGGCGAGCCATCTGGCCGGACTGGCGCGGGGGTTCGACGACAGGCCGGTCGTTCCGTACGAATCGCCGAAGTCGATCGGCCACGAGGAGACCTTCGATCGAGATCTGGACGACGATGACGAGATCCTGCGGGAGTTGCTGGCGTTGTCGGGCCGCGTGGCGGCTCGTCTCCGCGAGGACGGCTACCGATCGAGGACCGTCACACTCAAGGTCCGACTCGCGAACTTCACGACCCTCACCCGCTCGCGGACACAGAGAGATCCCACCGATCTCGGCGCCGACCTCCATCGGGTCACGTCCGAGCTGTATCGAGGTCTTCCCGGGACGAAGCGCCGGGTCCGGCTGCTGGGAGTCCAGGCAGGGGGATTGGTTCCGGCGGGTGCCCAGCAACTGGCGCTCCTGCACGGCGAACGATGGGACGACGTGGAGCGCACCGTCGACCGCATCGATCGCCGCTTCGGGCCCGGCTCGGCGAAGCCCGCGAGCCTCCTCGACCGCACCCGTCGCCGGTAGGTTCCTTCGATCGGGAGCCGACTCTATAATCGTTGGGGACGGGTCGTTCCCACGGCCGGAGGTTCAGATGCCCCTCAACGACAACGAGCAGAAGATCCTGGAGGAGATCGAGCGGCGACTCTCGGAGGAAGATCCGAGACTCGTCGAACAGGTCAGTCGCACCGACCTGCATACCCACGCCTGGGCCCGGATGAAGATGGCGATCGCCGGCTTCGTCCTCGGCCTGTTGCTGCTCCTCCTGGTCGGTGTCTCCCCCTGGCTCGCCGCCGGTGGCTTCGTGTTGATGACGCTCTCGGCACTGCTCGCCTACCGCTACGCGGGTCGACTCGGCGACGAGAACGTGGCCCCGGGGACCTTCGGTAGCATCGCCGCCCGCGTCGCAAGACGACTCCGTCGGCCGGCGCCGGGTCGTCCTCCCGAGGACTGATCCACACACACGCGCGTTCATTCCGCGCGAACACGTTGTCGATCACACCGTCTGACCACTGCGCTTGCCACGCGTTCACCGATGGGTGTACAACGTGCATTCCTTCCCCTGGGTGCGAGTCGTCGCCAGAGGGCGGGTCTCCCAGGAGAGCCCGTGGCGGTCGCGCCGGATGGTTCGACTCGGTACGTGAACATCGAAAGGGCGCGCGTCCGGATGGAGGGCTTCACCGCTCATCAAGCTTGCAAGTTCACGGGTTGCTCGGCGCGTCAGCTCCGCTACTGGGACGAGATCGGACTCGTCGAGCCGTCGGTCCAGGGCACGGGCGGTCGACCGGGGGTGCCGCGGCTCTATTCGTTCCGTGACCTCGTCGCGCTTCGGGTCGTGAAGTCGCTGCTCGACGGCGGCATGTCGCTCCAGCGGGTCCGTCGGTCGTGGGAGTTCCTGACGAAGAAGGCCGGCCTCACCAAGCACCTCTCCGAGGTGAAGCTCGTGACCGACGGGCAGTCGATCTTCAAGATCTGCCGCCGAGACGGTGAGGTGATGGACGCCCTGCGGGACGGGCAGATGGCGTTCTTCGTCGCGATCGACGACATCGCCACGGGAGTGGAGACGAAGGTCCGCCAGTTCGAGGACGATCGGGAACGGTTCGTCCGGGCATTGCGAGCGGCCGCAGCGCACACGGCGACGGGCCAGTCCGCCGCTCGCTGACGATCAGCGACCCCGGTACAGACCGACCAGCCACCTCTTGGGCCCGACCGCGCGCCTGATCTCCCGTATGGCGGTGTCCGCGGCGCCCCCCGCCTCGGCGGCTTGCTCGTCATCGGGCTCATGCGGGGAGTACGCGGCCGCGGTCGCCAGTCTCGTCAGCCGATCGAGGTGACCGTTCGAGAGGTAGCCGGTCTCCGTCACCTTCTGTCGATACTCCTCCAGGGTCTCGCCCGGGCCGCGGCCGAGCCCCAGCCCGGCAGCACGCTCGGTGAATTGGTCGTACGTCTCCAGGATCAACCTCCGGGGCTCGGCCGCGGCCCCGCGCAGACGCACTCTCCGACGGAACGCACGAGCCGGTGGCACCAGGAGCAGGAAGGCGGCGGCGAGGATCACGGCGACGGCCAGCGCGGTCCGCGCCCGGATCGGGGGATCTTGGCCCGAGCGGACGCCCCGAGAACCGGCAGGGATGGGGGGCGGGGCGCTCCCGGTCCGGGGATCGTTTTCGATGCGATCCCGCTGGCTCTGACCCGGGCCTGCCCCGGCACCGGCTCCCTGATCGGGCCCGCCCGGGGGGCACCCGGGTCCCGGACATGAGGGGGCGGGGGGGTCGTAGGCGATCACCGATGGGTTCACCCGGGTAGGGGTCGGTTCGAACGGCATCCATCCCCAACCGGAGAAATAGACCTCCACCCAACTGTGGGCCTTGTCCGTCCTGATCGAGTACTGGCTGGGTGTGCTCGGGGACGTCGTGCCGGACGCGAATCCGACGACCACTCGGGACTGGATCCCGATCGAGCGCAGCATCACGGCCATCGCGGTCGAGAACTGCTGGCAGAAGCCCTGCTTCGACACCGTCAGGAACTCGAGGATCGAGCGTGTTCCTCCTCGGAGGGGGGTGTCGATCGTGTAGGAGAACTCCGACGGGTCTTGGAGACGATCCTGGATCGCGAGCGCCTTGTCGAAGTCTTCGTCGGCGTCTGCCGTCCACTCGCGCGCGAGCGCCTGGATCTCCTCGATCTCCGCGGAGTTCTCGGGCAGGCGAAGGTACCGGCCGCCCTCCAGCGGCGTCGAGACGGTCACGTCGCGGAGCTCGTCGCCGGTCGGCTGGGCCTGCGACGCCTCGACGGTGTAGCTGTCGCCTTCCTGGAGAGGCGTGTCCACGAGCGTGGTCCCCGTGGCCACGACGAACCGAACGGTCCGGTCGTCCACCCCGATCGATCTCATGGGATACGGCGTGGGCAGCCAGCGTTGCGCCAGGTCGACCGTGACGTCGATGGTGACGCGGTGCGTGAGGTCGCCGAGCAGATCGGACCCGGGCACCTGATCGCCCGGTGCGAGGACCGAGCCCTCCTCGGTGCCTGGCTTCCACTGCACTCCGTCGAAGTCCGGGAGCGCCACGAGCCGGAGGTAAGTAGGTCTGGAGGCGGTCACGCGGAGCACCTCGACGGGCGTCCGTTGACTCAGGGAGTTCTGGACGGATACGAACGGATCGATCGCGACGCGATCTTCCGCAGGCGTGCCGAAGTCGATCACGGCCTGTGAGCCGAAGCCGGGGACCACGATCGGCGCCAAGATGGCCGCGCCCAGCGCGGTGAAAGCGAGGCGCCGGGCACCGCGGCCGGCGGACGCAGCCACCCCGCGACGGGCCGACGACCAGACGGGACCCCATCCCTGCACCCGCGCCAGCCCGTCGGCGAACACCACGAGCAGCGCGGCCGCGAGGAACGCCACGCCGTAGAGGGGCTTCACGAACTCTTCGAGCACCGTGTCGGCGAAGGCAACGAGCGCCACCGGCGGGATGAGCCCCAGCAGCGGGCTTCCGGCACGGAAGGCGAGGGCGTGGGCCGAGAACACCGCTGCCCACAGGGAGACGACGGCGGCCAGGAGGAGCGGAGCGATCGGCTCCGCCGGCGCTGTCTGGAGCCTCGCCTGCTCACCGACCAGGGCGGCGGCATCGAGGGTCGCACGGAGCGTGTCGGCGGTCGGCAGGCCGTACCAGGTGGTCTCGGGGAAGACGATCAGGCCGACGGCGAGCGCGAGTCCCGCGGCGCTCGCCGTGGTGGCGAGGAGTAGGCCGCGCCGCTCGAACGCGACCGCCAGCAAGGCGGCGGCGACCGCGGCACCGACCAGCTGCGGGGTGGTCGCGCTGCCCAGGAAGACGCGCCCGAACGCCAAGGCAGTTACCGCCGCCAAGAGCGTTGCGGCGACGAGCCCGATCAGACGATGCGTGCGAGCGGACGTTCCACCGGCGTGTGCCATCGCTCCTGCAATCTCATCGAAGGGGCCAGGACGATCACGTCCCATCCCGCGCGGGCGAGGGACAGGCGGGCCTGGCTGGCCCGCCCTTCGAGTTGCGCCTGTCGCTCCGGTGGCAGGCGCACGGGGTCGGTCGGGTAGATCAGGACGGCGAGTTTCCGCCCGAACCCCGCGCCCGCTCGGATCAGAGCGCCGAGCTCGGCGGGAACAGGAGGCGCCGACACGAACACCAGGGAGGTGTCGGGAGAGGAGCCGGAGCGCAGGTGAGCGAGCGCAGGTCCGATCGATCGGACCTCCGAGTGTGAGATCCCCGTGAGGGCGTCGAGGAAGCGATCCTCGGACAGGGCCGCCGCGGGGAGCTCCGTGGTCCCGAGGCGGAGCACGAATCCGTGACGGGCCAGGAGCACGCCGACCGAGGCGGCGACGGAGACCCCCCGCTCGAACGCCGGCGTATGCGTGCGGCCGAGCGCCGGGGCGCGCGTGTCGAAGAACACCAAACCGCTCGCCCGTCGCGTCGACTCGTCCTGGCGGATCATCAGCTCACCGGTTCGAGCGACCGAGGGCCAATGGATCCGTCGCAGGTCGTCACCCTCCTGGTACTCCCGCATCGTGTAGTACTCCTGGCCGGTCCGGAACAGCTGCCGCGCTCGCGAGGCGCCGAACGACGGGCCCGACGAGGGGTCCGGGGCCGAACCGAGGTCCTCGATCTCCGGGGTCACCAGAAGCTCTTCGCGGTCGTCGAACTCGAGACGGAGCCGTGTCAGGGCGAAGGGATCCGAGACGTCGACGACGAGCGGGCCCAGGAGGTACCGTCCGCGCGACTGCGGCACCAGCGTGTAGGTCGCTTGCTCCCGCGACCCCGCACGGATCCCCCCGATCACGAGCCTCGCCGCCCGGCCGAGCGGAGCGGGGAGCCGGTCCTCCAGGAGGAGGAACGACGTCGCGATCGGCGAGCGGTTCTCGAGGTCGAGCGTCACCATCACCCGCGCGCCGGGTTTGACGCGGACGTCAGAGAGCCGCCGGCGGACCAGGATCCGTTGTGCCCCCCGCTTGGCGGCGAAGGCGGCCAGCAGGGGCAGCGCTGCGATGCCGATCGCGACGACCTCGAGGCCGGGCGAGCCGAGGAGGCGCGCCGCGAGCCACATCGCGAGGCCCGTCACGAAGACTGCGACCCCGCGGCCCGCGAGCATCAGGGGTTCTCCGCGACCGGAACGTCGACCTCGTCGACGATCTCCCTCACCAGGACGTTGGCAGAGCGTCCGCTCATGATCGCGTCCGCGGTGACGATGATGCGATGGGACAGGGCAACTGGGGCGAGCGTCTTCACGTCATCCGGGATGACGTAGTCCCGTTCCTCGGCGGCGGCCAGCGCGCGGGCGGCTCGCAAGATCATGATCGAGGCTCGCGGGCTCGCCCCGAGGTAGACGTCCGAGTGGCGCCGGGTCGCCTCGACCAGATCGACGATGTACCTACGGATCGCGGGGGCAGCATGGATCCGACGCGCTTCCTCGATCATGTCGCGAACCCCGCGCGCGTCGCTCACCGGCCGGATGTCGTCGAGCGGAGCACCCGAGGCGTGGCTCGCCAGGATCTCGGCCTCGACGTCCGAAGACGGGTAGCCGATCGCGAGACGCAGCATGAACCGATCCAGCTGCGCTTCAGGCAGCGGGTAGGTGCCCTCGTGCTCGATCGGGTTCTGTGTCGCGATGACGATGAACGGGGTTCCCAGCGTGTGGGTCTCGGTGTCCACCGTGACCTGCCGCTCCTCCATGCATTCCAACAGGGCGGACTGTGTCTTGGGTGATGCGCGGTTGATCTCGTCCCCGAGCACGATGTTGGCGAAGATGGCGCCGGGCTTGAACTCGAAGTCACCGGTCTCCTGGCTGAACACGTTGACCCCGGTGACGTCGGTCGGCAGGAGGTCCGGAGTGAACTGGATCCGCCGGAACGAGCAGTCGATCGAGCGTGCGATGGACTTCGCGAGCATGGTCTTGCCGACGCCGGGCACATCCTCGATCAGCAGGTGGCCTTCGGCGATGAGCGCCACGAGCGCCAGCCTGATCTCCTTGTGCTTGCCCCGGACCACCCGCTCGACGTTCTCCTCGATCTCACGGAACCGAGCCGCGAACGCCTTTGGGTCCGGGAGCTTCTCTCGTACCTCCATCAGTTCTCGACCCCCGACCTCGGCTGTGGGCAGGTGCACAATCTTACGTCTGGGAGGGGAAGCGGGTTGCCCTGCGGAACGAGACGGAACTCGGCGGCGGCAAGTTCCCGACAGGTCGCGGAGGATGGAGAGGGCGGACCGGCCCACGAACGGACGCCCCGCGCGGCCCCTATTCGCAACGATCAGGCATCGCGCGCGGGCCGGCCCGCCTCGGCCGAAGATTACACCGTTGTGATTCTCGCGTCTGTATCCCTCGCAGTTCCTGCGAGGTCGCTACACTGCGCGCATGGGACGCGCCCTCGTGCTGAACGCGTCGGAGTCGCCGCTCGCGGTGGTGGCAGCCAGGCGAGCGGTCGTCATGGTGCTCAAGGAGAAGGCCGACGTCGTGGCGAGCAACGGCTTGGTGTTCCATTCGGCCTACCTCACGATCGAGGCACCGTCGGTGGTGCGATTGCGCCGGTACGTGCACGTGCCGTACCGGCCCCACGCCCCCCTCACGAGACGAGCGGTGTTCGCCCGCGACCTGAGCACGTGCCAGTACTGTGGGGCCGCCGCGGAGAACCTCGACCACGTGATCCCGCGCTCTCGGGGCGGGCTCCATGTCTGGGAGAACGTCGTGGCCTCGTGCCGCAAGTGCAACGCGCGGAAGGAGGACCGGACCCCGCATGAAGCTGGTTTCTCGCTCCGGCGACAACCCTTCGCGCCTCGGGACGGCTTCCACCTGACGCTCGGTCGGATCGAACCCGGCTGGGAGCTCTACCTGGCCTCCTAGGCGTCCCTCGTCACTGCGGGGGCTCGCGGCACGTCCTCACGGGCTTCGTCCCTGGTCGATCCGCCGGTTCTGTCGCCGGGGCACCTCTTCGGGCGATGCCCACTCCTTATTTTCGACGGCATCGCCTCATTTCCTTCGCTCGGGAGATTGACGAAGTGGAGTGTTAGTGGGATAAACGTGGGACCAAGTGGAGGAGAGGGGAGGAGGCGTGGCCGAGCTCCTCGGCACGCATAGCTACTCGCTCGACCCGAAGGGCAGGGTGTCGTTGCCCGTGAGGTTCCGCGCGGCGTTCGACGAGGGCCTCTGGCTGACCGTGGGCCAGGACCGCTGCCTCTACTGCTTCCCCAGGGCCGAGTGGGAGCGCCGGAGCAACGAGGTCGACGCCTTCGCGCTCTCCGACGGGGACGGTCGAGCCTTCGCCCGGCTGTTCTTCTCTTCCGCGGACCAGGCGAAGCTCGACGCACAGGGACGCGTGACGATCCCGCAACGGCTACGGGACGCGGTCGGGATCAAGAAGGACGTCGTGGTGCTCGGCGTGCGCGAGCGCATCGAGATCTGGGAACGAGGCGAGTTCGAGCGGTACCGGGACGCCCACGCGGACGCATACGAGAACGGCGACCTGGATCCCCGGGGCGCCTGAGTACTGGCCCTATACATCCGGAGGAGGGCGTGATGCAGACGAAGCTTTCGACCGAGGTACGGCAGAGCCTTTCTCTACTGGCGATGACCGCGGTGACGCTGCTGGCGTCGATCGGCCTGGGGATCTTGGCAGGACAGATCGGGTGACGTGGCGGAGGACGAGAAGCCGCACGCACCGGCCATGGTGGCCGAGGTGATCGAGTATCTGGGCGGTCTATCGCTGGTCGCGGACATGACCGTGGGCGCCGGTGGCCATGCCGCGGCGCTCCTCGACGCCGGCGTGGGCCGGGTGATCGGGTTCGATCGGGATCCCGAGGCGCTCCGTCTCGCCCGCGAGCGTCTGGCCACGTACGGCGACCGTTTCACGGCGGTGCATCGACGCTTCTCCCAGGTCGGAGAGGCCGAAGCCACGGGGCCGCTGCAAGGGGTCCTCTTCGACCTGGGAGTCTCGTCGATGCAGCTCGACGAGCCTGCTCGAGGCTTCGGCTATCGCTCCGACGGGCCGCTCGATATGCGTATGGGCGAGGGCGATCTCACCGCCGCAGACCTCGTCAACGATCTCCCGGAGCGCGAGCTCGCCGATGTGCTCTTCGAGTTCGGGCAGGAGCATCGATCGCGCCGGATCGCGGCCGCGATCGTGCGAGCGCGCCAGCGGGCCCGTATCGAGACCACCGACCAGCTGGCCGGTGTGGTCGTGGGCGCCTTGGGGCGACGTCCGGGGGGCCCCCACCCCGCGCGTCGGACGTTCCAGGCGCTCCGCATCGCGGTCAACCGGGAGCTCGAGGAGCTCGCCGCCTCCCTGCCTCGGGCGGTCGGGCTCCTCGACCCCGGTGGCCGTGTGGTGGTGCTCTCGTACCACTCCCTCGAGGACGGGATCGCCAAACGCGCCTTCCGCGACGACGATCGTCTCCGCATCCTGACCAAGAAACCGTTGCGCCCATCGGCCGAAGAGACGGTCCGCAATCCGCGGGCTCGCAGCGCCAAGCTCCGTGCCGCCGAGCGGGTCGGTGAGGCAGCATGAGCCTCCCCGCACGCGAGGCGGAACGATGGATCACGCCCGCCCCGCAGCCCACCCACCGGCGTGCGGTCGCCCCCGCACGCGCGCCCGCGACGCGCCCGCCGATCCCCAACCCTTCCCATCCCCACCGGCGGGCGCGTCGCGGGCAACACTCCGCGTTCTGGATCCTCACCGCGGTGGTGGTGTCCAGCATGGTCGTGGGCCTCGTGTCGCTGAACGCGATGCGGGTCGACGCCGCGTACCGGACCCGCTACGCGACCGAACGTGTCCGGCTGCTCGCGGATGAGCGCCGAGCGCTCGTCAACGATGTCGCGAGGCTCTCGTCGCCGTCTCGGATCGGGTCCTGGGCCCGCGCCGAAGGGCTGGTGGATCCGGCAGCCGGCGACGTGGTGATCCTGCAGGTGCCCGGCACATCCGACCCGACCGCCTCCTCGACGGCCGAGGTCGGGGGGTGAGGCGCCCGCCCGCGCGCCGCCTCGTGGCGCTGCTGGGCGTGATGGTACTGGCGCTGCTGGGCGTCATCGGGCGACTCGTCGTCCTGCAAGTGGGTGGCCATCGGGCCTTCGCCGCTCAGGGGCTCCGACAGCGCGTCCATCCGATCGAACTCCCGGCAGCACGAGGTCCGATCGTCGACCGCACCGGCGTCCCCCTCGCGATCACCATGGAGGCGCGAGACGTCTATGCGGACCCTCGCTATGTGACCGATCCGGTGGGTGAGGCTGCCAAGATCGCCCGCGTCCTGGGCCTGCGTCCACGAGACGTCGAGCGGCGGCTGCGGACCTCCGATTCCACGTTCGTCTACCTGGGTCGCCAGATCGACGTCGACGTCGCGGATCGCCTCCAGGCGCTCGGTCTTCCGGGCATCGGGTTCCTTGAGGTCCCCAAGCGCTACTACCCGGCGGGCCCGCTCGCGCCACAGGTCCTCGGTTTCGTCGGCGTGGACGCCACCGGGTTGGCGGGACTCGAGTTCGAATACGAGAAGATCCTGGCAGGCGTGTCCGGAAGACGCACGGTCGAGTTGTCGGCCGACGGCCTGCCGATCGCGAGCGGCATGGAGGTCGTGGAACCGGCGATACCCGGGCGGAAGGTCGTCACGACCCTGGATCGAGAGGTGCAGTACCTCGCACAGGAGGCGCTGCGCCGCGCGGTGAAGGAGAACCACGCCAAGGGGGGCACCATCGTGGTGATGGACGCGCACACCGGGGACGTCTTCGCGATGGCCAGCTACCCCTGGTTCGATCCCAACGAGTTCCGGCACGCGAAGCGCGACGCCGTCAGGAACCGCGCCGTCACGGACATCTTCGAGCCCGGGTCCGTGAACAAGGTCGTGACCGCCGCGGCGGCCCTCGAGAGCGGGGCCATCGGCACCCGTGAGGTCTTCCACGTGCCGTGGTGGATGCAGGTCGGCGGGTACACCGTCAACGATGCGCACCCACATCCGGTCCAGGACATGACGCTGAGCGACATCGTCGCGCAGTCCAGCAACATCGGCTCCGCGATGGTGGCCGCGCGGGTGGGCAGCGCGGAGCTCGCTTCGGTCCTCGCGCGGTTCGGTTATGGAGAACCGACCGGGGTCGGGTTCCCAGGTGAGGCAGGCGGGGTCGTTCCCGAGCTCCAAAGCTGGACGGACATCACTCGGGCCACCGTGGCATACGGCCAGGGCATCTCGATGACACCCCTTCAGATGGCCGCCGTGTACGCAACGGTGGCCAACGACGGGATGTGGGTACAGCCTCGTCTCGTGCGCGGGACCTCCGCGCCCGACGGACGGTTCGAGGAGGCACCACTCGGACGGTCGCGCCGGGTGCTGTCGGAGGAGACGGCCACGATGCTCACGCGGATGCTCGCTTCGGTGGTGGAGACGGGCACCGGTGGCGCGGCCCAGATCCCCGGGTATCAGGTCGCGGGGAAGACGGGCACGGCTCGTAAGCTCGTCGATGGACGCTACGTGCGACGGTACATGGCCTCCTTCGTCGGCTTCCTGCCGGCGTCAGATCCTCGAGTCGTGATCGTGGTGTCCATCGACGAGCCGCGCACCGTGTACGGCGGGATCGCGGCTGCACCCGTGTTCTCCGAGATCGCACGCCACGTGATCCAGCGACTCGCGATCCCCGCCGCACCCCCCGTTCGTCTCCCACCCTTCGCTTCGGACCTGTAGATCCTTGCGAGGTCGAAGCAGCCGCCCCCGGTACGCTGGCGGCGGTGAGAGATCTTCCCCACGTGCCGCTGTCCGCGGCACTCGCCGCCGTGCCCGACGCGGAGATCCGCGGTGACACGGGCATCCGGGTCGGTGAGGTCACGCTCGACTCGCGTCAGGTCGTTCCGGGCGCGCTCTTCTTCTGTGTGCGCGGCGCGAACGCGGACGGGCACGACTTCGCCCGAGAGGCGGTCCGCGCAGGCGCGGCGGCTCTCGTCGTCGAGCGCTGGCTCGATCTCGACGTCTCGCAGATCCTGGTTCCGTCCGCGCGAGAGGCGATGGGACCGATGTCGGCCGCCGTGCTCGGCAACCCGGCCAGCTCGCTGACGATCGTCGGGGTCACCGGGACCAACGGCAAGACCACGATCGTGCATCTGCTCGACGCGGTGTTCCGCGCCGCTGGTCATCGGACCGGCGCGATCGGAACGGTCGGCGCGCACGTGGCGGGAGAGTCGGTGCCGCTCGCGCGAACCACCCCCGAGGCGCCCGACCTTCAACGGCTGCTCGGGCGGATGCGAGATGCGGGCGTCACGACGGTCGCGATGGAGGTCTCGTCTCATGCGCTGGATCAGGGACGTGTCGGTGGAGTGACCTTCGACGCGGCGGTGTTCACCAACCTCTCTCAGGATCACCTGGACCATCACGGCTCGATGGAGTCGTACTTCGCGGCGAAGGCATCGATGTTCGCCGAGGGTCGAGCGAAGCACGCCGTGGTGAACCTCGACGACCCCTGGGGCCGGCGTCTCCTCGGCGTGCCGATGCCCGTCTCCACCTTCGGCCTGGACCCGGGAGCCGACGTTCGCGCCGAGGAGATCCGTCCGAGTGTGGATGGGCTGTCGTTCCGGGTCGGCGGCCGGGAGGTGACGAGCCCGCTCCGGGGTGCGTTCAACGTATCGAACTGCCTCGCGGCGATCGCCTCCTCGAGGGTGATCGGCGTCGACGCGACGGATGCGATCCGGGCCCTCGCGAGCGCCGGGCACGTCCCCGGTCGCATGGAACCGGTCGACGAGGGCCAGGATTTCCTGGTGGTGGTGGATTACGCCCACACGCCGGATAGCATCCGAACAGTGCTTGCCGCGGCACGCCCGTTGGCGACGGGCCGGGTGATCGTCGTCTTCGGTTGCGGTGGTGACCGTGACCGCGCGAAGCGGTTCCCGATGGGAGCTGCGGCAACGGAGGGAGCTGATCTCACGGTCATCACGACGGACAATCCGCGTTCCGAGGACCCCCTCGAGATCATCGCCGAGGTCGAACGAGGAGCGGCCGACGGAGGTGGACGCTACGTCGTCGAGCCGGATCGCCGTGAGGCGATCCGGCTCGCCTTGGCCGAGGCTCGCGCCGGCGACGTGGTGGTCGTTGCCGGGAAGGGCCACGAGGCCCTCCAGGAGCTGTCCGGCGGAACCGTCCCGTTCGACGATCGAGTGGTCGTGCGGGACGAGCTCCAAGCCAGAGGGGGAGAGGCGTGAGGCCACGGCGGCTCTCCGAGGTGGCACGTGCGGTCGAGGGGTCGCTCGAGGGCGACGACGTGGAGGTTCGATCGGTGTCGACGGACTCGCGGGATGTGGCCGCCGGATCCCTGTTCATCGCGCTTCCCGGCGGGCGAACGGACGGACATCGTTTCGTGGAGACGGCGTTCGCCGCCGGTGCCGTGGCCGCGGTCGTCGACGAGGCCCTGGACGCGACCCCAGACATGGTTCAGGCCGCGAGGGCCCCCGTCGTAAGGGTGGGCTCGACGTCCGAGGCGCTCATGCGCCTTGCGGCCGACGAGCGAGGGTCGATGGCCGGGACCGTCGTCGGGATCACGGGCGCGAACGGCAAGACGTCGACGAAGGATCTCGCGGACGCCGTCGCGCGGACGCGCTTCCGCGTCCACGCGAGCCCCGGGTCGTTCAACAACGAGATCGGCCTGCCGCTCACTCTGCTGGGGGCTGCCCCCGACACCCAGGTCCTTGTCGCCGAGATGGGAGCACGGCGCCTCGGCGACGTGAAGCTCCTGTCGGGGATCGCCCTGCCCGACGTCATCGTGGTGACGAACGTGGGCGTCGCGCACATGGAGATCTTCGGATCGTGGGCGTCGATCGTCGAGGCCTCGGCGGAGCCGGTCGATGCCCTCGGTCCGGACGGACTCGCGATCTTGAACGCGGACGACCCCGTCGCGATCGCGTACGCCGACCGGTGCCCCGGCAGGGTCGTGACCTTCGGTTCGAGGGCACATGCCGACGTACGCGCGGAGCAGGTATCGCTGGGCTCCGACGGCCGCGCTTCGTTCCTGCTCGCCGCAGACGGGACCACCGTGGAGGTGACCCTCGCGGTGCCCGGTGAACACATGGTGTCGAACGCGCTCGCAGCCGTCGCCGTGGGTCGCGAGCTCGGGGTCCCTCTGGACGATGCCGCTCTCGCGCTCGCCGAGGCCGGCGTGTCTCGCTGGCGGATGGAGACGTTCACGACGCCCTCGGGCGTTCGGGTCCTGAACGACGCGTACAACGCGAACCCCGAATCCACGGCGGCGGCGCTTCGCACCGCTCGGTGGATGGCCGGCGAAGAGCGCCTGATCGCCGTGCTCGGCGAGATGGCCGAGCTCGGCGCCATCTCGGAGGACGAGCACGACCGCGTGGGGGAGCTGGCCGCCCGGATACGGGTCGACCGGCTGATCACGGTGGGGGGAGCGGCCGACACCATCGCGCGGGCCGCGATCCGCGAAGGCATGGAGCCCAGGGACGTGGCGACCTACGACACGCCGGACGAGGCGCTCGAGGACATCGGGCGCTCCGCCACAGCCGGTGACCTGATCCTCTTCAAGGGCTCACGGGTCGCTGGCCTCGAGACCGTGGCTGAGGCGTTGCGGTGATCTCGATCCTCGTGGCGGGTGCGGTCGGTCTCGCGGTCACGCTCCTCGGGACCCCGGTGGCGATCCGTCTCTTCCGGGTGTGGGGGTGGGGTCAGCGGATCCGCGAAGACGGCCCGCACACGCACTTCGAGAAGGTGGGCACGCCGACGATGGGCGGGATCGTGATGCTCGGGGCCCTCATCGTCGCCTACCTCGCGACGCGGCCCACGATCGCCGCCGGGATCACATTCAGCCCCGCGGGGCTCGCACTGATCCTCGCCGCGGTGGGATTCGGGCTGGTGGGGTTCGTGGACGACTACCTCAAGGTCCGGCGACAGCGGTCCCTCGGCCTGTCGAAGACCCAGAAGTTCATCGGAACCGCCCTCGTGTCGGTGCTGTTCGCGTTCGTCGTCGTCGCGTTCTCCGGCGATACGGGCACGTCGACGAGCCTGTCCTTCGTCCGGCCCACGGCCCTGGAGCTCGGCATCTTCTTCTACGTCTGGGTGTTCGTGGTCCTCACGTCCTCTTCGCACGCCGTGAATCTCACCGACGGGCTCGACGGGCTCGCTGCCGGATCCTCGATCCTCGTCCTCGCGGGATACGTGTTCATCGCCTTCTGGCAGTTCCGGCACACCTGTGCCCAGGAGCTGCCGGTCGAGGCGTTGAAAGCCTGCTACAAGGGCGTCGATCTCCTCGCGATGCAGGACACGGCCATCATCGCGGCGGCCATGATGGGCGCCGCGATGGGGTTCCTCTGGTGGAACGCCGCGCCCGCGCGCATCTTCATGGGTGATACCGGCGCCCTGGCGCTCGGAGGGCTCTTCGGCGCGATGGCGATCACGACGAACACGCAGTTGCTCCTGGTCATCCTCGGCGGCCTCTACGTGATCGAGACGATGTCGGTGATCTTCCAGGTGATCTCGTTCCGGGGTTTCGGGAAGCGGATCTTCAGGATGTCGCCGATCCACCATCACTTCGAGCTCTCGGGCTGGCCCGAGTTCACCGTGATCGTTCGGTTCTGGATCATCGCCGGGCTGTGCGTCGCCGTCGGGCTTGGCGTGTTCTACGCGGACTTCATCGCCCGGGGTGGTCTCGATTGAGCGGGCGGTTCGCGGGGCAGCGGGCGGTCGTCGTGGGCGCGGGGGTCGCGGGCACCGGCGCGGCGCGTGTCCTGATCGCGGAGGGGGCCGAGGTTCTCGTGACGGAGGCTCGTCCCGAGGCGGATGTCCCGTCCGCCGCGGAGCTTCGAGCGATCGGGGTGGAGGTCCGCGCGGGCGGCCACGATCCCAGTCACCTCGAGGAAGCGACGTTGGTCGTCGCCGGGCCGGGGGTGCCTCCGGCCGCGAAGGTGTTCCGTTGGGCTCGTGAGCTCGGGCTCCCCGTCTGGGGGGAGATGGAGCTCGGCGCTCGGCTGGCCCGCGCGCCGTACCTCGCGGTCACGGGCACGAACGGGAAGACGACCGTCGCGTCGATGATCGAGGCCTGTCTGCGGGCCGGAGGGATCGACGCGCTGGCGTGCGGCAACATCGGTCGATCCTTCCCCGAGGCGGCACGCGAGGAGCACGACGTCCTGGTGGTGGAGGTGTCGAGCTTCCAGCTCGCTCTCCAGGAGTCGTTCCATCCGACGATCTCCGTTCTGTTGAACGTCGCGCCTGACCACCTCGACTGGCACGGCACGTTCGAGTCCTACGTCGCAGCCAAGGAGCGGATCCACGAGCTGCAGACAGGAACCGACGTGCACGTCGGCAACCGCGACGATCCGCCGGCGGCCGAGATCTCGTCGAGGGCGAACTGTGTGCTCCGCTGGTTCCGGCGGGGGCCGCCGGACGAGGGTGAGGTCGGCTACGTGGACGGCGACCTCGTGGCCCGCGTCGAGGGCACCCACCGTCTCGGCCCCATCGACCCCGAGCGAGCGGGGTATCGGGAGGATGCGGCCGCCGCGGCGGCCGTCGCGATCGCGTACGGAGTGGATCCCGCCGCCGCGGCGGCCGCGCTGGCCGGGTTCCGTCCCGGACCTCACCGCGGCGAGGTCGTGGCGACCGTCGACGGGGTGCGGTTCGTCGACAACTCCAAAGCGACCAACGTCCACGCGGCGGCGGCGGCGATCGACGGTGCCGGCGACGCCGTCTTGATCGCCGGCGGCCGCGCCAAAGGGGTGGACCTCTCGCCTCTCAAGGACCATTCCCGTCGTCTTCGGGCCGTGATCGCGATCGGCGAGTCGGCCCCGGACGTCGTGGGCGTGTTCGAAGGATCGGTTCCCACAGAGGTGGCCGGGTCCATCGAGGAGGCCGTACGGGACGCGTTCGCCGCGGCCGTGTCGGGTGACACCGTCCTTCTGGCTCCGGCGTGCGCGAGCTGGGACCAGTTCGAGAGTTACGTCGAGCGCGGAGATCGGTTCGCAGCGGCGGCCAGGTCGTTGCACGCGGAAGCGGGCGCCCGTGGCTGATCGCACGATCGCCCGACGCCGCCCGAAGGCCGCCGGCTCCCGGGCGTCTCACCTGCGCCTCGTCCGGGCCGAGGATCTGATGCGACCGGCGCCGACCGCAGTTGCCGCAGCGCGTCGGAACCTCACCCTCCTCCTCGTACCGACCGCCCTCCTCACGGTGATCGGCCTGGTCATGATCCTGTCGGCAGGCTCCATCTCTGCCGTGGAGGGATACGGGACGAGCTTCTGGTACTTCAACCGGCAGAGCCTGTACGCGGTCGCAGGCGTGATCGGTCTCGTGGTGGTGGCGCGCGTGCCGTACACGTTCTGGCGACGAGCCGCGATCCCGATGCTCGTGCTGCTGCTGCCGGTGATGCTGCTGACGCTGCACCCGGCGGTCGGCTCCTCCCTGTACGGCGCTGCTCGTTGGATCGACCTCGGTCCGATCACCCTCCAGCCGGCGGAGTTCGCGAAGCTGCTCACGATCTGTGCGGCCGCCGCGATCCTGTCGCGGCCTTGGAAGGACCTCGACCGGCCCCGGGACGCCTTCCTGCCGCTCGCCCCGCTGGTCGCCGTCGTCGCGACCATCGTGATGCTGCAGAAGGACCTCGGGACGACGGTGATCATCTGCGGCAGTGTGTTCCTTCTGTTGTTCGCCGCCGGTCTCCGCCTCCGCTACCTCGTGTGGACCGCCCTCGGAGGCGTGGCGGCGATCGCGTACTTCATCTTCGGCACGGCCTACCGGAAGACGCGGTTGCTGGAGGCGTGGCTCAACTGGGAGCTGGATCCGAGCGGGGCCGGGTGGCAGCTTCGTCAAGGGCTGATCGCGATCGGATCGGGGGGATGGCTCGGGATCGGCCTGGGCAACAGCCGTCAGAAGTGGGACTACCTGCCCAACGCGCACAGCGATTTCGTGTTCGCCGTCCTCGGAGAGGAGCTCGGCCTGATCGGTGCCCTCGCGGTCCTGTCCCTGTTCGGCATCCTCCTGTTCGCCGGCATCCGGATCGCGATGAACGCACCGGACGCGTTCGGCCGGCTCCTCGCCGCGGGGATCACCGGCTGGATCGGCCTGCAGACCCTCGTGAACCTCGGCGCCGTGACCGGGCTCCTGCCGATCACCGGTGTGCCGCTGCCGTTCCTCTCCTTCGGAGGCACGGCGCTCGTGGTGACGCTCGCCGGGGTCGGCGTGATCGCCAGCGTCGGACTCCACGGCGTGCGGTCCGTGGAGAGGGGGCGCGCCAGCGAGCGGTCTCGTCCCACCGTCGGAGGGAGCCGGCGGTGAGGATCGTGATCGCCGGCGGGGGCACGGCCGGCCACGTCTCACCGTCGATCGCGGTGGCGGAGCGGCTGCAGGAAGGGGGAGCGTCCGTCGAGTTCGTCGGATCCTCCACGGGCCAGGAGGCTTCGATCGTGCCGGCCGCCGGCTACCGCTTCCACCCGGTCCGTGCGGCTCCGTTCCGACGGGAGCTCTCCCTCCGATCGGCGGCGGCGCCCTTCATCGCGCTTCGCTCGGTGGCCACCTGCCGGCCGATCGTGCAGGACGCGGCCGCGGTGCTGGGGATGGGGGGGTACGCGAGCATCGCCGCCGTGGTCGCGGCGCGGTCGGTCGGGGTTCCCACGATCCTCCACGAGCAGAACGCGATCCCTGGCCTCGCGAACCGTCTCCTTGCCAGGCTCGCCACGGCGATGGCGCTCACCTTCGAGGGCTCGAGGAGCGGGTTCCCCGCATCCCTCCGGACCGAGGTGACCGGGCTCCCGGTCCGTCGCGAGATCTTGGATGTGGTGACCCGCCGTGAGCAGTTCGCCGACGAGGCGAGACGCATGTTCGAACTACGGACGGGACGGACGACGGTCCTGGTGACCGGCGGGAGCCAGGGCGCCTTGCACGTCGACCGCGCGGTCGCGGAGGCGATCCCGCTCCTGGCGGGCCGATCCGACCTCCAGCTCCTCGTGCTCACCGGGAGGGCGCACGAGCGGATCGTCGCGACGGCGGCGAACGAGGAGATGGAGCTGGTCGTGCGGACCGTGCCCTTCCTCGACCGGATGGAGCTTGCGCTCGCGATCGCAGATCTGGCCGTGGCGCGGGCCGGGGCGAACACGATCCAAGAGCTCGCGGTGTGCTCGATCCCCTCGATCCTCGTTCCGTATCCGCACGCGACCGATGATCATCAGACGGCGAACGCGAGAGAGCTGGAGCGCGCCGGAGCCGCGGACGTGTATCTCGATCGTGAGCTGACCCCCGAGGGTCTGGCGCGTCGGATCCTCTCGGCCGCCGGCGACTCAGAGCGCCGGGCTGTGATGGGCAAGGCGGCGGCGGACTGGGCGAAGCCCGACGCCGACGAGCGGATGGCCGAGCTGGTGCAGGAGGTGGCGCGCCGATGAGGTCACCGCTCTACCGCCCTCGGCCCGGCTCCATCCCCACCCTCGGCGTTCCCTCGCTGGACGGCGTGAAGTCCGTGCACCTGATCGGCGTCGGGGGAGCGGGGATGCGGAACCTGGCGCGGCTCTTCCTGGCGAAGGGCATCCGGGTCTCGGGCTCGGACCTCAAGGATTCTGGGGGCCTCCAGGAGCTCACGGCCGCGGGCGCTCGTATCCACGTGGGGCACGATGCCGACGCCCTGGACACTCCCGACGTCGTGGTGATCTCGAGCGCGATCACCGAAGGGAACCAGGAGCTCGTTGCCGCTCGCGCGCGCGGGTTCGTGGTGTGGGCGCGGCAGCAGGCGATCGCCGCCTTCGCCGATACCCATCGGTCCATCGCCGTGGCGGGCACCACGGGGAAGACGACGACCACCTCGATGATCGCGACGGTGCTCGAGCACGCAGGTCTCGATCCGACCTACCTGATCGGGGCTGATCTGAACGAGAGTGGGACCGGCGCGAAGACGGGAGAGGGCGACCTCTTCCTCTTCGAAGCGGACGAGAGCGACGGGTCGTTCCTCCTGACGGATCCGGCGATCGGCGTCGTCACCAACGTCGAGGTGGACCACGTGGACTTCTATCCGGGGGGTGAGGCGGAGCTTCGTCTCGCGTTCGCGGAGTTCTGTGCGCGCGCGGGCACGGTGGTCATCTGCGCCGACGACGACGGGGCTCGCGAGGCGGTTCGAGTCGCCGACGTCGACGCGATCCGATACGGGGTGGCGCCGAACGCGGACCTCCGCCTCACGATCGAGACGCCGGGCCCGGGCGGGGCGCGTGGGACCGTCGACGTCGGAGGGAACACCGTGCTGATCGCGCTCCCGGTCGACGGTGCCCACAACCTGCTGGATGCGGCCGCGGCGATCGCGGTGGGCCGCGTCGTCGGCGTGGCGGCCGATGACGCCGCCCGCGCCCTCGCTTCCTTCGGCGGCGTCCACCGCCGCTTCGAACGGCGGGGGAGCGCTCGCGGCGCCGAGTTCTACGACGACTACGCACACGTGCCGACCGAGCTCGCCGTCACGATCGACGTGGCGCGGGCTCGACAGCCCCATCGACTCATCGCCGTGTTCCAGCCTCATCGGTACTCGAGGACCCAGGCCCTTTGGCGCGAGCTCGGTGCGAGCCTCACCGGCGCGGACCTGATCGTGGTGACCGACGTCTACGGCGCGAACCAAGCGCCGATCCCCGGCATCACCGGCGAGCTTGTCGTCGACGGTGTTCGCCGGGCGGCGCCCGACCGCGAGGTGGTCTACGCGCCGCACCGAGAGGACGCGATCTCCTTCCTCGCCCGCGAGGTCCGCGAGGGAGACTTCGTGATCACGCTGGGATGCGGCGACGTGTGGATGCTCGGCGATGCCGCGCTCGCCCGGATCGGGGAGGCGGACGGCGATGCCTGATCTGGAGGACGCCGAGCGTCTCCTCCGCGATCGGCTCGGCTCGCGGCTGCGTGTGGGCTTCCCCCTCGCGCCGTTGACGAGCTTCCGGATCGGGGGTCCGGCCGCGCTCTTCGTGGAGGCGGAGGACGACGGGGCGCTCGGTTCGGTCGGGCAGGTCGCGAGCCAGACCGGCGCGTCCGTGGCGGTGATCGGCAAGGGTTCGAACGTGCTCGTGTCGGACGGAGGCTTCCCCGGCATCGTGGTCCGTCTCGGCCGGGGGTATCGATGGGCCGGACGCGATGGGGACCTGCTCACGGCAGGAGGCGCGATGCCGCTGCCGGCGCTCGCCGGTGTCGCGATGCGGCACCACTTGGCCGGACTCGAGTTCGGCGTGGCCATCCCGGCGAGCCTGGGCGGGGCGGTGAAGATGAACGCAGGCGCGCACGGCCGTTCGATGTCGGAGGTGATCGAACGAGTGGAGATCTTCTCCCTGGCGCAAGGAGCGAGGCATTCGTTCTCCGCCCACGAGACCGGATTCGGCTACCGACGCTCGAGCCTGCCGGCCGGCGGCGTCGTGGTCGGTGCCGTCGCCCGCCTCGAGCCGGGCGATGAGGATGACATCCGGTCCCGGATGGACGAGGCGAGAGACTGGCGCCGCCGCACGCAGCCGCTCGTCGAGCCGAACTGTGGCTCGGTCTTCAAGAACCCCGACGGCGACCACGCCGCGAGGCTGATCGAGGCGGCCGGAGCGAAGGGCCTTCGGCTCGGCGGTGCGCGGGTGTCCGAGAAGCATTCGAACTTCATCGTGGCGAGCCCCGGTGCGTCTTCCTCCGATGTCTGGCTGCTGATCGAACGCGTGCGTACGCTCGTGGAGTCGCACACCGGGATCCGACTCGAGACCGAGGTCGAGTTGATGGGGGCCGTCGCCGATGAGGGGCCCTGAGATGGAGCGGCGGAAGAGCCTCCGGCGCTGGACGATCGCCGGTATCGCGCTGGTGCTCGTGGCGACGCTGGCCGTCGCCGCGACGTATACACCTCTGTTCGCAGCGAAGCACATCCGGCTCCGAGGCTCTGGCGGCATCTCCCGAGCGGAGATCCTCTCCGTGGGTGGGATGGATGACCGTTCCAACGTCTTCCATCTCGACACGCGTGCCGTCGAACGACGGTTGGAGGACGACCCGCGGGTGCTCGAGGCGCGCGTGATCACCTCGCTCCCGGACATGGTGTCGATCGAGATCGTCCCTCGGACGCCGGTGGCAGTGTTGGGCAGGCCCGCGGTTCTCGTCGGCGCCGACGGCGTCGTGATCGGACCGGCAGGCCATGCCGTCGATCTGCCGAAGCTCATCGATGGCGACGGCGATCCCGTCGGCGCCGGTGGCCTGGTGAACGCTGCGGCCACGGCCGGCGCGCTCGGCTCAGCACTCCGTCGAACGGTCCAAGCCGTGGTCGTGGCGGCCGATGGAGCGCTGAAGGTTCGGCTGGCAGCAGGGTTCTCCGCCTCGTTCGGGGACGCCTCGGAGTTGGAAGCGAAGGCCGCATCGTTGTCCGCACTCCTGGCGTGGGTGAAGGAGCGAGAGGTCACCGTGGTCTCGGCCGATCTCTCGGTGCCCGGGAGTCCGACCGCGCAGTTGGAGCGAGGCTCGGCCGCGGTTGTCGTGCCCTGATCCGATTGTCATCACAAAGCACAAGCGGACCCACTCCTGGGCTGCGGCAACTTCTTGACGGACCTGCCATTTCGAAGTAGGGTCGCTGCCTCTACATGAGCTAGATATAGCAATGACGTTCAAGTGGAGCCTTAGGGTTCCGAATGGTGTTGAGCACGAAGGCGAGATCTCCACGCACGCGGGCCGGGGCCCGGGAGGGATTCGGATGATGGATGCTCCTCAGAACTACCTCGCGGTGATCAAGGTCGTGGGGGTGGGCGGCGGCGGCGTCAACGCCGTGAACCGGATGATCGAGGCAGGCCTCCGGGGCGTGGAGTTCACCGCCGTCAACACCGACGCACAGACCCTGTTGATGTCCGACGCTGAGGTCAAACTCGACATCGGCCGGGAAACCACACGAGGCCTGGGTGCCGGCTCGGACCCCGATGTCGGGCGGCGCGCCGCAGAGGAGCACGCCGACGAGATCGAGGAGATCCTCAAGGGCGCCGACATGGTGTTCATCACCGCCGGCGAGGGTGGTGGAACCGGGACCGGCGGCGCACCGATCGTCGCCGAGGTCGCGAGGAACCTCGGAGCCCTCACGATCGGAGTCGTCACTCGACCCTTCGGCTTCGAGGGCCGCAAGCGGGCGACGCAAGCGGACCTCGGTATCACGGAGCTCAAGAAGGCCGTCGACACGTTGATCGTCGTGCCGAACGATCGGCTCCTTCAGGTCGCCGACGCGAACATGCCGATGATCGACGCATTCCGGATGGCCGACCAGGTCCTGTACCAGGGTGTCGACGGGATCACCTCCCTCATCACGACACCGGGCCTGATCAACCTCGACTTCGCCGACGTGAAGTCGATCATGGCCGGAGCAGGGTCGGCGCTGATGGGCATCGGCCTCGGGACGGGCCAGGACCGCGCCACGGAGGCGGCCAAGGCGGCGATCAGCTCACCTCTGCTGGAATCGTCGATCGACGGTGCGAAGGGCGTCCTGCTCTCGATCGCCGGCCCGACCGACCTGACCTTGCACGAGGTGAACGCCGCCGCGGACGCGATCACTCGGGTTGCGCACCCGGACGCGAACATCATCTTCGGCGCGGTCGTCGACGACGCCTTGGGCGAGGAGGTCCGAGTCACGGTCGTGGCCGCGGGCTTCGACAAGGTGACCGCGATCTCCGATAGCCGCTTCGAGAGCCGGCTCTCCCGGCTCCTCGAGGAGCCCACCGACGAAGGAGCCGAGAGTGAGGGGCCGCTCCCGTCGATCCTGGCCGAGGACGACGAGGACCGGGTCTTCACGAGCGGCGAGCAGCCCGCGCCGCTCACCTTCGACGCAGAGGAGGACCTGGACATCCCGGACTTCCTCAAGAGCTGAACGTCCGCCCCGCGCAGCCCTCCGGGGCGGGGAGGTCCGAGCGAGGAGGCGCCCTTCCCCCGCCTCCTCCCGGTAGACCTCCCCGCCCCTTCGTCTTCCCGGGGACGGGCGACGGAAGTCACACGACCTCACTGGAGGACACTCCGTGCCCGCGGATCGCGAAGGGGTCCATCGCAACGTCGCCGAGGTGCGGTCGCGGATCGCGGCCGCGGCAGCGCGCGCGGGACGGAGCCCCGCCGACGTCTCGCTCATCGCGGTCACGAAGACCGTCGGGTCCGAGCAGGTCCGCTGGGCCATCGAGGCGGGGATCGGCTCGCTGGGAGAGAACTACGTCCAGGAGCTGCGCGCGAAGCGACGGGAGATCCCGGACGTGACGTGGCATTTCATCGGCACCCTCCAATCGAGCACGGCGCATCACGTCGCGGATCACGCCGACGTCGTCCAGACGATCGCGGGGGAGCGGGCGGCGCGGCGCCTCGCGGGCCGAGCCGCCCGCTCCGGCCGCGAGCTCGACGCGTTGATCGAGGTGGATCTCACGGAGGGGCGCACAGGCGTGCGGCCCTCCGACCTTCCCTCCTTCGCAGATCTGATCGCATCGCTCGACGGCATCCGCCTGATCGGACTCATGACGATGCCGCCGATCCCTGCGATGCCCGAGGAGTCCCGACCCTTCTTCGCCCGGCTCGAGCACCTGCGAGACGAGGTGCAGGAACGGCATCCGGATGTGCTGGAATCGTCGATGGGGATGTCGTTGGATTACGAGGTCGCAGTGGAAGAAGGCGCTACGATGGTCCGCATCGGGACGGCGCTGTTCGGCACCCGAGCAACCAGGGAGGAACCGGGATGAGCGGCGTGTGGAAGAAAACACTGAACTACCTCGGTCTGGTCGAGGACGATGAGGAGTTCGTCGAGGAGCTGCCCGACGTCGAACCGGCGGCCGTGCGCCGCATGCGCCCTCAGCCGGTCCGCGAGGTGTCGTCGGAGGCAGAGGGAGTGGTGCGCACGATCGCCGCGCCCCGCCCCGTAGGCGCGTCGTCGGCGATCCACAAGTCGGAGCCCAAGCGCTTCAACGAGGCCCGAGAGGTGGCCGACCGCTACAAGGAGGGCACGGCCGTCATCATGAATCTGCAGGGGACCGAGGACTCGACAGCCAGGCGGCTCGTCGACTTCGCCTCCGGTCTCGTGTACGGCTTGGACGGCAAGATCGAGCTCGTGGCCAACCGCGTCTACCTGCTCACGCCCGCCGACGTCGAGGTCTCGGCCGAAGAGCGCGAACGCATCGCCGGCGGCGGCTTCTACAACCAGTTCTGACGATCGGTCCGTCCGAGTGAGCGGGCCGGCACTGCTAGCATCCGGCCGCGATACCGGCACCGACGGGAGCTGATGCGTGACCGAGATCATCTGCTTCGCGCTCTTCGTCTACTGGCTGGTGCTGTTGATCCGCGTGATCCTCAGCTGGCTCCAGTTCGCCGGCTGGCGGCCGCCGTACGCGGGGCCCTTGCGCGCCGGCTACGACCTGATCCTGGACGTGACGGAGCCACCGCTCCGGCTGCTTCGGCGGATCGTGCCACCCGCCGGCGTCCTCGATCTCTCGGTGCTCGTTGCCTTCGTCGTGATCCTCGTGTTGCGTAGAGTGTTGTGTTGATCGGAAAGGTAAGGAACGTCTGTGAGGCCCACCGGAGGACGATGAGGGCGAGATGAGGAAGAAAGACGATACGTCGGCGGGCCCAGTGGAGTGGAGCTCGACTCCCACAGGGCGGATCACGCCGGCCGATGTCCAGCAGAAGGAGTTCCGGGTCGCTCGCTTCGGCGCAGGTTATCGCGTCCGAGAGGTCGACGAGTTCCTCGACCAGGTGACCGACGCGCTGTCGGCACTCACGCAGGAGAACGAACGCCTGCTCCGAGGGGCTGGACCCGGATCGACCTCGAGCTCAGGGTCGGTCCGGCCCACGACCGACGACAGCGACACGGCAGCGGTGGACGCGTTCTTACGCCGCGAGAAGGGATTCCTCCAGGACCTGGGCGGGCTCGTTCAGGCACACGCCGAGGAGCTGCGGACGATGATCCGAGCCGTTCGGCGTGACACGGCTCCGCCGGCCGCCGAGGCGCCGCCCCCGGCCGAGGCGCTCCGTGTGGAGTCCACGGCGACGCCCGTGGTCGCTCCCGAGGCAGAGCTCGGATCTTCGCCCGAGACGACGCCGATAGCCATGAAGCAGGCCGTCGCGCCGGAGGGGGCCTCAACGGATCCCGACGCGACCGAGGCCGCGCAAGAGCAGTCACCGGATGCGGCCGAAGGTGACCGAGACGCGACCGGAGAGCAGTCACCGGATGCGGCCGAAGGTGACCGAGACGCGACCGGAGAGCAGACGGCCACGGGAACCGACACCGATGAGCCGATCCGGCTCGAGGATCCCGAACCCGCTCGATCGAGGCGATCGGACGAGGAAGAGGGCGGTTCGCTCAGAGAGCTGTTCTGGGGCGAGGAGTGAGGCGGAGACTCACCCCTCCTTCCTGAGACTCACCACCGCAGGGGTCCCGTCGAGCGTTCCCTCCAGCCTGAACCCGTCGACGCTGCTCGTCGCCAGGGTCGTGGCCAATGTCTCGGCGGCGATCTCCTCCCTGTGCGCGGCCAGCGCCGCTGCGAGCTCACCCGACGTCTCGACGCCGAGCGCGATCCGATCCGTCACCTGGAGGCCGGCTTCCTTCCGGGCGTCCTGGATCATCCGGACGAGCTCGCGAGCGAGCCCCTCTCGGCGGAGCTCAGGTGTGATCTCGAGCTCGAGGGCAACCGTGACGCCGCCCTCCGACGCCACGCCCAATCCGGACCGGACGTCGTGGGTGAGCTGGACGTCGTCCGGTGCGATCGGGACGGGCGCCCCCTCGCCTCCCGCGACCTCGATCTGCTCACCATCTGCCAATCGTCCTGCGAGGGTGCCGTCGTCCGCCTCCAGAGCCGCGGCGACGGCCTGTACGCGCGGGCCGAGGCGCGGGCCGAGGACCTTGAAGTCCGGTCTGGCCCGCCATCGGCCGAACACGTCGGCCGACCCGGCGATCTCGACACGCTTGACGTTCAACTCTTCGGCCACCGTGTCCCGCAGCCGATCGAAGGATCCCGGCGCGTCGGCGAGATGGACCACGGCAACAGGAAGCGGCTGCCGCGTTCGGGTCTTGGTCTCCGTCCGGATCCGGCGCCCCAGCTCCACGACCTGTCGCGCGACTGCCATCGCGTCGTCAAGACCGGGGTCGATCGCCCCTTCGTCCACCCGCGGATAGTCCGCGAGGTGCACCGAGTCTGGTCGTCCGAGACGCCCGGCGGCCAGGTTCGACCAGACCTCCTCGGAGACGAACGGGGTGAGCGGCGCGAGGAGCGTGGCCGTCGTGACCAGACACTCGTGCAGCGTGTGGAACGCCGCGATGCTGTCGGCGCCGCCCCGCCCGCCCGGGTTCCAGAAGCGTCGACGTGAGCGTCGCACGTACCAGTTGGACAGGTCCTCGACGAACGCGTGGATCCGCCGGCCCGCGCCGGTGACGTCGTAGCCGTCCATCCCGTCCCGGACGTCGCGAACGGTGCCCGCGAGCCGCGACAGGATCCACCGGTCGAGGAGCGGTCGCGAGGACCGCGGTGGAACCGGCGCCGCCTCGGGGTCGAAGGCGTCCGCGTTCGCGTAGAGCACGAAGAAGGAGTACACGTGCCAGAAGGTCAGCAGGAACTGTCGCACCGCCTCTTCGAGCACCGTGTCGCCGAGCCGTCTCGATGACCAGGCCGACCCGCTCGTCAGCAGCACCCAGCGCAGCGCGTCCGCTCCGTAGCGCTCCATCACGGTCATCGGATCCACCACGTTGCCGAGAGACTTCGACATCTTCCGCCCCTGTTCGTCGACGATGAAGCCGAAGCAGACGACGGTGCGGTAGGCGGTCGAGTCGAAGTGCAGCACCCCCTCCGCCATCAGGGTGTAGAACCAGCCACGGGTCTGATCGATCGCTTCGGAGATGAAGTCGGCGGGGAACCGGCGATCGAACGGCACCTCGCCCCGTCCCAGCTCGGGGTGATAGCCCCACTGCGCGAACGGCATCGCGCCGGAGTCGTACCAGGCGTCGATCACCTCAGGAACCCGTCGCGACTCCTCACCGCACTCCGGACAAGGGAAGGCGATCTCATCGATGGTGGGGCGGTGCGGATCGAGATCCGTCAGATCCCGTCCGGCCAGCGTGCCGAGCTCTGCGAGAGAGCCGATCGCGGTCACGTGTTCGGCCGGACACCGCCAGATCGGCAGCGGCGTTCCCCAGTACCGCTCGCGAGAGAGCGCCCAGTCGACGTTGTTCTCCAGCCAGTTGCCGAAACGCCCGTGCTTGATGTGATCGGGGTGCCAGTCCACGTGATCGTTGACGTCCAGGAGGCGTTCCTTGACGGCCGTCGTGCGGACGTACCAGGAGGTGCGCGCGTAGTAGAGGAGCGGAGTCTTGCAGCGCCAGCAGAACGGGTACGTGTGCACGATCGTGCCGGAACGAAGCAGACGGCCCCGCGCCGAGAGGTCCTCGACGATCACCGGATCGGCGTCCTTCACGAACAGACCGCGGATGAACTCGGGCGCGACATCCGTGAACCGTCCGTCGTCGCCGACGGGCTTGAAGACCGGCCAGCCCTGGACGAGTCCGACCTCGAGGTCCTCGGCGCCGAACGCGGGCGCCATGTGCACGACGCCCGTGCCGTCCTCCATCTGGACGAACGCACCGGCGACGACGGTATGAGCCCCTTCGACGTTCGGATAGGGCGGCTCGTAGCGCGCCCCGAGGAGAGCCTCCCCCCGCAGGGTCCTGCGCACCGCCCATCCATCGCCGAGGGCCGCCGCAGTGAGCGGTTCGGCGACGATCACTCGATCGCCGTCTCGCTCGGCCACGACGTACGTTGCCGAGGCGTCCACCGCGACGCCGGTGTTCGAGGGGAGCGTCCACGGCGTCGTGGTCCACACGAGCAGAGCCGGGCCGACCAGGTCCGGATCCGGCGCCTCGACGATCGGGAACCGCACGTAGACGCTCGGGTCCTCGACCGACTCGTAGCCGAGGGCGACCTCGGCATCCGAGAGCGCCGTGCCGCACCGTGGGCAGTACGCGGTCACCTTGTCGGCTTCCACGAGCAGGCCGCGCTGGTGCAGGCGCTTCAGCGACCACCACACGGACTCGACGTATGCGGGGTCCATCGTCCAGTAGGCGTCGTCCATGTCGATCCAGAAGCCGATGCGCCGTGTCAGGTCCTCCCAGTCCCGGACGTACCGCCTCACGGACACCCGGCAGCGTTCGTTGAACTCGGCGACGCCGAACGCCTCGATGTCACGCTTCCCGGACGTCCCGATCTCCTTCTCCACCTCGATCTCGACCGGCAGCCCGTGGCAGTCCCACCCGGCCTTCCGGTGCACGAGGTGGCCGGTCATCGTGCGGTAGCGCGGGTAGACGTCCTTGAAGGTGCGGGTGAGGGCGTGGCCGATGTGCGGCTTGGCATTCGCCGTCGGGGGGCCGTCGTAGAACACCCACTCAGGGGCGCCGGCGCGCTGCTCGAGCGAGCGATGGAATACGTTCGCCTCGTCCCAGAACGCCAGGATCGAGCGCTCGAGCTCGGGGAAGCGCACCTTGGGATCCACCGGCCGGAACCGGGGGCTCTCGTCGTCCGCCATCCGTTCGCCTCCCGACACGCGAAACGCCTCGTCCTCGTCTCGCGAGGACGAGGCGTGGGCCCCGCGGTACCACCTCGCTTGCCGGATGCCTCGCGGCATCCGGCCGCTCACGGCCGCGCTCACGGCCTGCCGCTGTCACGGGCGGACCCGCCTGCGTCTACTGGGGGCCGGAGGCCGGCCCGGTTCGGGCAGGGGCTCGGGGAGGATGTCCGCGAAGTGCTCAGCGCCGGACTCCCACCGTCCCCGGCTCGCTCTGGCTTCTGCGTCCTCGCGACGCGTTCCCGTCGTCGCCTGTCGCGTGCATGCTACACGCGTGGGCAGTCTCCCGGTTCGAGTGGTGCCGAGATGGACGAGGACCCGCGTCGAGACACACGCGCCTGCGGGACCGCCGCTCGCGGGACAAGGCTTCGACCTCGCCCGGATGACGAGAGATGAAGCGCTGCAACGCCTTCAGGCTCGGTAGCCCATCCGGCGTTCAAGGGATCGCCGATGCGCCAACGTGCTACCCTTCGCCCCCATGGCTCAGGCCAAGCTCACCGCGAAGGAGATCGCCGACCTTCGGGCGCGCCTCCTGGAAGAGCGCGCTCACCTCGAATCCCAGCTCGAGTCGATCGTGGAGGGTTCCTTCGCGGCAACCCAGTCGGACATGTCGGGCGACGTGGGACTCGACGACGAGTCGGCGGACGCGGGCACGGCGACCTTCGAGCGAGAGAAAGACCTCTCGATCGAGAACAACGTCCGAGACCTCCTCCGGAAGATCGACGCTGCCCTGAAGCGGATGGATTCGAAGACGTACGGCCTCTGCGAGCGATGCGGCAAGCCCATCGAGAAGGCGAGGATCAAGGCCCTGCCCTACGCGGAGCTCTGTATCAAGGACGCGCAGGCGGCGCAGTCGCGTCGCTGATCCCGTGGATCCGCGGCAGAGCCGAGCGGCGCTGACCCTCTTCATCACGGCCTTCGTGTCGTACGGACTCGATCGGGTCACGAAGATCTGGGCGGAGGCCACCCTCCCCGGCGACCCGATCGATGTCGTGTCGGGCGTACTCACGTTGCGGTTCACGACCAACTCGGGAGGTGCATTCAGCATCGGACAGAGCGCACCTTGGTTCTTCGTCGGGGTGACCGCGGTCGTGGTCGCGATCATCCTCGCCACCTCCTTCCGCCACACCAGCCGGACCGTCGGCGTATCGCTCGGGCTGATCCTCGGGGGAGCGCTCGGCAACCTCACGGATCGGGCCATCAGGGCTCCGGGTCTGCGGGGTCGCGTCGTGGACTTCATCGACTTCCACGTGTGGCCGGTCTTCAACGTGGCGGACTGTGTGATCGTGGTCGGTGCGATCCTGCTCGCATGGGTGGGGTTCCGCGAACGGACGGAGCAACCCGAGGCGATGCAGGCGCCTCGGTGAAGCGAACGCTCGCCGCCGAGGAGGGCAGGTTGGATGCCGTCCTCGCCCGGATGACGGGCGAGCCGAGGGCGGACGTCCAGCGCGCGATCGCGGCGGGGAAGGTCCTGGTCGACGGCGAACCACGACAGAAGTCCTTCCGTCTCCTGGGTGGCGAACGGGTGACGATCGAGATCGAGCATGACCTGCCGCTCGAGGCCGGAGGGCCGCCCGTCTCCATCCGATACGAGGACGAACATCTCGCCGTGATCGTGAAGCCCGGCGGGCTCGTGACGCATCCCACCGCCGGCCGGCGCGGCGGGACGCTCGTGAACCGGCTGCTCGGGATGGGAGTCCCGCTCGCGCCGGCCGGCGGCTCGCTCCGTCCCGGCATCGTGCACCGGCTCGACGGGGGTACCTCCGGCCTGATGATCGTGGCCAAGACGGACGAGGCGTACGTGGCCCTGAGGAGCATGTTCCGCGCCCACGCCGTACGGCGTGAGTACCTGGCGCTCGTCAGGGGATCCGTGGTCAACGACACCTTCGCCGTCGAGGCCTCACTCGGCCGCCGCGCGGCCAAGATCGTCGTGGACGCCACCGAGGGAAGGTCGGCCGAGACCCGGTTCGAGGTCCGCGAGCGTCTTGCCGGCTCGACCCTGCTGGAGGCCGTTCCCCGGACGGGTCGGACGCACCAGATCCGGGTGCACCTCGCTGCCGTCGGGCATCCGGTCCTCGGGGATCGGACCTACGGGGGAGGAGGCGACGATGCCCGCCGGCTCGGGTTGGACCGCCCGTTCCTGCATGCCTGGCGCCTCTCGTTCGTGCATCCGGTGAGCGGGGTGCGGGTGGAGATCCAAGAGGAACTCCCCGGGGAGCTCGTCTCGGCGCTCGCGCGCCTGCGGTGACCGGGTCGCTTGACGGCGCAGGAGCGGCAACGTAGGTTGAGGCCTCGACGAATCACAGTCATGTAAGTTTCCACAACCGGCCGGGACGGGTGTGGAAAACCCCTCTCCGGAGGTCGCCACGGCAGCGCGAGACAGCTTCGTTCACCTGCACGTTCACTCCGAGTATTCGCTTCTGGACGGGGCGGCCCGGATCGAGGCTCCCGCGGCCAACCGTTCGGCTCCGACGATCTTCTCGGAAGCGCAGCGGATGGAGATGCCGGCGATCGCCGTCACCGATCACGGGGTGATGTTCGGCGCCCTGGGCTTCTACGAGGCGGCGCGCGCGCACGGGATCAAGCCGATCCTTGGCGTCGAGGCCTACGTGGCGCCGGGCTCGCGGTTCGACCGGGAGCCCGGCGAGAACGAGGAGAAGTACCACCACCTCACGCTCCTGGCCCGCGACGACATCGGCTACCGCAACCTGCTGAAACTCGTGTCGGCGGCCCACCTCGAAGGCTTCTACCACCGACCTCGGATGGACAAGCAGCTGCTGGCCGAGCACGCAGAAGGACTGACCTGCCTGTCGGGCTGCCTGTCGTCGGAGCTGTCGAAACTGTTGCTCGCGGGACAGGAGGCGCGCGCCAGGGACGTGGCCGCCGAGTACCGGGACATCTTCGGTGACGGCAACTTCTGGATCGAGCTCCAGGACCACGGCCTGGCCGAGCAGCAGCGCGTGACGCCGAGGCAGGTGACCCTCGCGCGCGAGCTCGGCATCGGCCTCGTCGCGACGAACGACCTCCACTACACGTCGGCCGCCGACGCCAAGCCGCACGACGTGCTGCTCTGCATCCAGCAGCAGAAGCTGCAGTCGGACCCGAAGCGGCTCCGATTCGACTCCGAGGAGTTCTACCTCAAGTCGTCGGACGAGATGCGAGCCCTCTTCGCGGAGCTACCGGAAGCCTGCGACAACACGCTCGCGATCGCGGAGACCGTGGAACTCGAGCTGATCTACGGCGACGCCGCTCCGCTCGCGGAGCGGTACCACCTGCCGCGCTTCGAGGCCCCGGACGGACGGTCCCTCGAGGCCTACCTGCGGGAGCTCGCCCTCGCGGGGCGCGGGCGTCCGCTACGGCGATCCGCTGCCTTCGGAGATCCGGGATCGACTCGACCTTGAGCTCGGTGTGATCCTCCAGATGGGCCTCGCCGGCTACTTCCTGGTCGTGTGGGATCTGATCCGTTTCGCGCGGGAGCAGGGCATCCGCGTCGGGCCGGGGCGCGGTTCGGCCGCCGGCTCGGTCGTGTCCTACTGCCTCCGTATCACCGACGTCGACCCGCTCCGGTACGGACTGATCTTCGAGCGGTTCCTCAACCCCGAGCGGATCCAGATGCCGGACATCGATATGGACTTCGACGAGCGCCGTCGCGACGAGGTGATCAGGTACGCCAGCACGAAGTACGGCGCCGACCACGTCGCCCAGATCGTCACCTTCCAGACGATCAAGGGCAAGCAGGGGATCCGCGACGCGGCTCGGGTCCTGGGCTTCCCCCCGTCGGTCGGGGATCGTCTCTGCAAGATGTACCCCTCGCCGGTGATGGGTCGTGACCATCCGATCGAAGAGGCGCTGAAGTTGTCCCCGGAGCTCGCGACCGCCTACGAGCGCGAGCCGGAGGCGAAAGAGATCGTCGACACGGCTCGGGCGCTCGAAGGACTGCGCCGCGAGGACTCGGTGCACGCGGCCGGGGTCGTGATCGGAGATGCGCCGCTCGTCCGTTACCTCCCGCTGAAGCTGTCGAAGGACTCGCGTGACGACTCGAAACGGATCGTCACGCAGTTCGACATGCACGGCGTCGAGAAGCTCGGCCTCCTCAAGATGGATTTCCTGGGGCTGCGCAACCTGTCCGTGATCGAGGACACGCTGCGGCACCTCCGCGCCGACGGGGTGGAGCTGGACATCGATCACGTCCCGCTGGACGACGCCGAGACCTACGCCCTGCTCTGCCGCGGCGAGACCACCGGCGTCTTCCAGATGGAGTCGGGTGGGATGCGGAGTCTGATCAAGCTCTTGGAGCCCGACCGCTTCGAGGACGTGATGGCCCTCGTCGCGCTCTACCGGCCGGGCCCGCTCAACAACGGCCTGCACACCGAGTACGCCGAGCGCAAACACGGTCGGACGGCGGTCTCGTATCCGCATCCGGACCTCGAGCCGATCCTGCGAGGGACCTACGGGGTGATGGTCTACCAGGAGCAGGTGATGCAGATCGCGGTGACGATGGCGGGCTTCTCGATGGGCGAGGCCGACACGCTCCGGAAGGCGATGGGCAAGAAGAAGATCGAGTACCTGATGCCCTTCAAGGAGCAGTTCGTCAAGGGCGCCGTGGAGCGCGGCTACGCGGAGCGCGCGGCCGCGGACATGTTCGAGATGTTCGTGCCGTTCGCGGACTACGGGTTCAACGCGTCGCACGCGTGCGCCTACGGCCTCGTCGCGTACCAGACCGCCTACCTGATGGCGCACCATCCGGTCGCGTACATGGCCGCGATCCTCACGTCGGTGAAGGACGACAAGGATCGCAAGCCCTATTACCTGTACGCATGCCGGGCGATGGACATCGAGGTGCTGCCGCCCGACGTCAACGACTCCACCCTCGACTTCGCGCCGGCGGCCGGCGGCGGCCGAGCGATCCGCTACGGGCTCTCCGCGGTGCGCAACGTCGGCGAGGGTGCGGTGCTGCAGATCGTCGATGCCCGCGCAGCGAAGGGTCGGTTCGAGTCCTTCTCCGATTTCTGCCGGAAGGTCGATCCCTCGGTTCTCACGAAACGGGCGATCGAGTCGTTGATCCTCGCCGGGGCGTTCGACTCGCTGGGCTACCGGCGGCGGGCGCTGTTGATCGGACAGGACAAGGTCTCGGGCCCGATCGTCGCCGAGCGGAAGGCCGAGGCGGCCGGGCAGTTCTCGCTGTTCGGCGGAGACTCGGACGTCGGGCAGATCGACGAATCCGTCCTGGCGGGTGAGGACTTCGACAAACCGGAGCTCCTCCGATACGAGAAGGAGATGCTCGGCCAGTTCGTGTCGGACCATCCACTGCTCGAGGTCGCGGAGTCGCTTCGCTCGCAGAGCACGCACGAGATCGGCGAGCTCGGCGGTGCCGACGACGGCGAGCTCGTGACCGTCGCCGGCATCATCGGTGGAGTCGCCAGGAAGTACACGAAACGCGGGGAACCGTACGCGCAGTTCCGCCTCGAGGGCCTCGCCGCGGGGGTGGAGGTGCTCGCCTTCCCGTCGGTGTATGAGGCCGATCCCGACCTGATCTCGGCCGACCGGATCGTGCTGGTGGTCGGGCGGATCGACCGGCGAGGACGCGAGCTCCAGATCCGCGCCAACGACGTGCGCGAACCGATCCTCGCGGGGAGCACGCCGCAGGTCGGAGCGGAGTCCGTCGTGATCGACCTCACGGCGGCGGCGTGTACCGACGCGGTGCTGGCGAAGATGGCCGAGCTCCTGCGGTCACGCCCGGGATCCGCGCCGGTGAAGGTGCGGTTCCACTCGACCGAGGGTGTGCGGCCGCTCGACATGGGCGAGTTCCGGGTGGACTCCTCGGGAGCGCTCATGGGTGAGCTGACCGGCTTGCTGGGGACCGGCGCCGCCCGCGTGGAGCGCTTCGTCTAAGGCTGGCGCCGGGCGGCGCCGGTCATCTCGTTCCTCGCCGGGCTCTATCGTGCTCGGCGTGTTCGAAGTCATCCCCGCGATCGACGTGAGTGATGGAGCTCTCGCCGTGTTCAGGCCGGAGGGACCTCGGCCCGTGGAGGCGTTCGGAGGGGATCCGCTCGCCGCGGCGGAGGCGGCGGTGGTGATGGGTGCTCGGTGGCTCCACGTCGTGGACATGGATCTCGCGTTTCGAGGGGAAGCGAAGAACGTCGACATCGTGGCAGCGATCGCCGCGCTCCCCGTGGCCGTGCAGGCGGCGGGCGGCGTGCGCGGTGCGAAGGAGGTCCGAGCCCTCCTCGAGGCGGGAGCCACGCGGGTCGTCCTGGGATCGGCCGCCCTCGCGGACGAACAGGCCGCGACGGCGCTCCTTTCGGCGGAGGCAGCTCGCCTCGTGGTCGGGATCGAGGTGGACGGAGGGCGGATCCGCTCACGCGGTCTCGACACCGTGGACCTGCCGCTGATGGAGACCCTCGGGTGGGTCGTCTCCGCGGGCGCTCGGCTCCTGCTCGTGACCGCCGTCGACCGGGTGGGGGAACGCGCCGGGCCGGACCTCGAGTTGGTGAGGCGGGCGTCCCGCGCCGGCCGCCCGGTGCTCGCGGCGGGCGGCGTGGCCTCCATCGCGGACCTACGTGACCTCCGGGCGGCCGGCGCGGCCGGCGCGGTCGTCGGGAGCGCGGCGCTCCACGGTTCGCTGGACCTCTCGGCCGCGATCGCCGAGCTCCACTGAGCCCGGGGTCGACCGGGGTCTAGACTCGCCGCCCCATGGGGTTCCTCACCGATCTGCTCGACCGGGTTCGCCGGGACCTCCAGGAACACCCCCTCGACGACGCCGCTCTGATGGCGCGGGTTTCCGCCATGCCGCCGGCGAGGGATCTCGAGCGCGCCCTCCGGACGGCCGAACCGCCCGCCCTCATCGCCGAGGTGAAGCGCGCCTCCCCCTCGGCGGGGGTGATCGCGGACGACGTGAACCCGAGCGTGCTCGCGCGCGGGTACGAGGCGGGCGGCGCCACGGCGATCTCGGTCCTGACGGAACCGCGGCACTTCCACGGATCGCTGGCCGACCTGCAGGCGGTCCGGTCCTCGGTGTCGCTCCCCGTGCTGCGGAAGGACTTCTCGCTCCATCCCTCGCAGCTGATCGAGGCGAGGGCGTCGGGCGCCGATGCGGTCCTGCTGATCGTGGCAGCCCTCACCGATGCCGAGCTGCAGATGCTCGTGTCGGTCGCCCACGACCTCGGACTCGCGACGCTCGTGGAGACGCATTCGGACGAGGACCTCCGCCGTGCGCTCGAGACGGACGCGAAGCTCATCGGCGTGAACGCGAGGGACCTCGAGACACTCGAGGTCGACGTCGAAGGTGCGCTCGCCCAGGTGGGTCGGGTGCCGGAGGATCGGATCGCGGTGCTCGAGAGCGGGATCTCGTCCCGGGCGAACGTCGACGCGGCGCTCGAGGCCGGGGCGTCTGCCATCCTGGTGGGCGAGGCGCTGATGCGTGCGGCCGACCCCGCGCGCGCCGTGAGGAAGCTGCTCTGGAGGGAGATCCGCACGTGACGATCGCGACCACCCTGCCCGACGCTCGCGGTCGGTTCGGCACCTACGGCGGACGCTACGTGCCGGAGGTGTTGATCCCCGCGCTCGACGAGCTCGCCGACGCTTGGTCGACTCTCCGAGCAGACCCAGACTTCCGGGCGGAGCTCTCGTCCTTGGCCGAGCATTTCGTCGGGCGCCCCACCCCTCTGACCGGAGCCGAGCGACTGTCCGCGGAGCTCGGGTATCGGATCTGGCTGAAGCGAGAAGACCTCGCGCACACCGGCGCCCACAAGATCAACAACGCCCTCGGCCAGGCGCTCCTCGCGAAGCGCCTCGGCAAGGAGCGGATCATCGCGGAGACCGGCGCGGGCATGCACGGTGTGGCGACCGCGACCGCCTGCGCGCTCCTCGGCCTGCCGTGCGTCGTGTACATGGGAGAGGAAGACACGCGACGGCAAGCGCCGAACGTGTCCCGGATGAAGCTGCTCGGCGCCGAGGTGGTGCCGGTGACGGCCGGCTCGAAAACCTTGAAGGAAGCCGTGAACGAGGCGCTCCGCGACTGGGCGGCGTCGGTCCGCACCACGCACTACATCATCGGATCCGTGGTCGGCCCCCACCCGTTCCCCATCTTGGTGCGGGACCTCCAGCGGGTGATCGGCGACGAGGCTCGACCCCAGTTCGCGCATGCGAACGGCGGGGCGGATCCGGACGTCGTCGCGGCGTGCGTCGGCGGCGGCAGCAACGCGATCGGGATGTTCACCGCGTTCGTGGGGGCGCCGGGAGTGCGTCTCATCGGCGTGGAAGCCGGAGGCCGGGGAGCGGTCCTCGGCGAGCATTGCGCATCGCTCACCCAAGGCGAGCCGGGCATCCTCCACGGCGCGCTCAGCTACCTCCTGCAAGACGAGGACGGGCAGGTCGCGGACACCCACTCGATCTCGGCCGGCCTCGACTATCCGGGTGTCGGACCGGAGCACGCCTACCTCCGTGACGCCGGACTCGCGGAGTATGTGAGCGCCTCCGATGACGAGGCGCTCGACGGCTTCCGATCGCTCGCCGGGACCGAGGGGATCATCCCTGCGCTCGAGCCCGCGCACGTGATCGGCTGGCTCCGCCGAAGGCCGTTGCCCGAGGGTTCCTCGGTCCTGGTCTGCCTTTCCGGGCGCGGCGACAAGGATCTCGACACGGTGCGAGCCCGCCTCGGGATCACGTAGATGGGGCGGCTCGAGTCTGCCCTGCGTGCCCGGCGCGACGCGGGCGGGCGCGCGTTCGTGCCGTATGTAACGGGCGGGTATCCGGGGGTGGACGCAGGTCTGCTCCAGCGGCTCGCGACCGCGGGAGCGGACGCGATCGAGGTCGGGATCCCGTTCTCGGATCCCGTGATGGACGGAGGGGTGATCCAGGAGGCATCCGCCGAGGCGCTGCGCCTCGGGGTCCGACCGGCCGACGTCCTCGGCACGATCCGAGACGCGGCCATCGAGCTCCCGATCGCCGTGATGACGTACGTGAACCCGGTCTACCGACACGGCATCGACGCGTTCCTCGACGACGCA
Source organism: uncultured Actinomycetota bacterium (assembly GCA_963842295.1). Classification (GTDB taxonomy): domain Bacteria; phylum Actinomycetota; class UBA4738; order UBA4738; family HRBIN12; genus JAJNBA01. Next base: position 211,096 of record CAWJFY010000004.1, read on the forward strand.
GCCGCGGCCGGCGTGGCCGGCCTGATCGTTCCCGACCTGCCCGTCGACGAGTCCGGCGAGCTCGAGGACGCCGCAGCGGCCCGGAACCTGGACGCCGTGCTCCTGGCCGCGCCGGGCACCACGGCCGAGCGCTTGGCCGAGATCGGGCGCCGGTCACGCGGCTTCGTGTACTGCGTGGCGACGTACGGCGTGACCGGCGCCCGCGATCATCTGGACGCGGCGGCGAGGGCGCTCGTCTCCACGCTCCGGCCACTGACGGACCTTCCGCTGCTGCTGGGGGTGGGGATCGGCTCCCCGGGGCAGGCGGCCGAGGCCTGCACCTTCGCGGACGGGGTCGTGGTCGGAAGCGCCCTGATGGCCCTCTTGGCGGCCCGCGACAGCAAGGGCGCGGTGGATCTCGCCCGCTCGTTCCGTGCCGCCATCCCGACCTGATCGCATCCCCGCCGTACACCGGGCACGTATGACCAGGGGAAACGGCCCCGCGGATTGGCCAAGCGGGGTTGGGATGTGATAGTCACAACCCATCCTGGGGAACCGGGAAGAGAGGGGGCTTCATGAAGCACCGCATATGGTTCAAGACGTTCGCCCTCGTGGCCGTGCTGTCCATCGTGGCCTCGGCGTGTGCCGGGGACGACGGAACGACAGGCGGCGGCGGCGACGGCGGCGTGGACTGTGCCACCGTCGAGTTCGGGTGCGTCGAGGTCGGCGCGGACGAGGCGATCAACCTGGGGGCCGCTCAGGTGATCAGCGGCGCGGATGCGTCGCTCGGTCAGGACCAGGTGAACGCGATCGAACTCGCGATCGACCACCTGGACGACACCTTCGACCAGACACCCGGCACGCTGCTCGACCACCCGGTGAACCTCACCACGGAGGACGAGCTGTGCTCCGCGGAAGGCGGGCAGACGGCCGGCACGGCACTCGCGGCCGACGACTCGATCGTGGCAGTGATCGGCACGAGCTGTTCGAGCGCAGCGCTGGGGGTTGCAGACACGATCCTCGGCGACAAGGGCATCACGCTCATCTCGGGTTCGAACACGAGCCCGGCGCTGACCGATCCTGCGTTGCACAACCCGTTCTACGCCCGTACCGCCCACAACGACCGTATCCAGGGCGCGATCGGCGCCGAGTTCGCGCTGGGCGAAGACCTCGGCGCCACCACCGCGGCGACGATCGCCGACGAGAGCCCCTACACCCAGGGTCTCGTGGGTGCCTTCGAGGCGAACTTCGAGGCCGGGGGCGGCACCCTGACCGGATCGGAGCAGGTCAACTCCGAGGACACCGACTTCAAGCCGGTCCTCAGGTCGTTGGCCGAACAGGATCCAGACGTCCTGTACTTCCCGATCTTCGTGGCAGCCTGCACGCTGATCATCAAGCAGGCGCAAGACATCATGCCCGACGCCGAGCTGATCGTGGCTGACGGATGCCTGTCGAGCGACACCCTGAAGAACGCGGGAGCGGCAGCGGATGGCGTCTGGGCATCCTCGCCCGACCTGTCGGCGTTCCAGACGGACGACTTCTACTCGGGTGAGTTCATCCCTGCGTATCAGGAGGCGTTCGGAAGCGAACCGCTCGCGGTGTTCCACGCGCACTCCTACGACGCCACGAACGTCGTGTTCGCGGCGATCGAGAAGGTCGCGATCGACAACGGCGACGGATCGCTCTCGATCCCTCGCCAGGCGCTCCGTGACGCGATCTTCGCCACGAATGGATACGACGGCGTCACGGGCACGATCACGTGCCTCGACACGGGTGACTGTGCGACCGACGTGAAGATCGGACTGTTCCTCGCTCCGGGCTGGCCCGTCGAGGGAGGCACGGACGATCCGGCGGTCTACACCGACACCAAGTCGCTGGACGACGTGCTGTAGGGAAACGAGAAGAACGGAAGAGGGGCCGCGGGTGAGCCGGGAGGCTCGCCCGCGGCCCCTTCTCTAGAGGGAGGAAACCCTGGCGGGCACCGAGGCCCCCCGCGTGGCCGCCCCTCGGCTGGGTCGCTTCGAGCGGCTGCCGTGGCGGCGCATCATCCTCATCGTCCTGGGCATCGTCGTCGTCGGCGTGGTGGCGATCGGGACGTGGCTCACGCTCACGCTCGACCCGGCCGAGGGCGGGTACTCGGTCGAGGCGTGGCGCGACTTCATCGTCCAGGGCGCGGCGCAGGGCGCGATCTTCGCGATGATCGCGCTCGGCTACAGCCTCGTGTACGGGATCCTCCGGATGATCAACTTCGCGCACGGCGAGGTGTTCATGGCCGGCGCGTTCATATCGTTCTTCTGGGCAGACGCCTATTTCAAGAGCGGCTTCTTGGACCGGAACCCCGCCGTCGCGCTCGCGATCGTGACGGCCGTCGCGATCGTCGCGTCGGTGGGCACGGCGGTCCTGCTGGAGCGGCTCGCCTATCGACCGCTCCGGAACGCGCCCAGGCTGGTTCCTCTCATCACCGCGATCGGTGCTTCGTTGTTCTTGCAGAACGCGTTCCGAGGGTTCTTCGGCCCCCAGCCATACGGGTATCCGAAGCCGGAGGTGCTTGCGGGGAACATCACCATCCTCGGGGTACCCGTGCAGAAGATCCAGTTGCTGGTCCTCGTCGTGGCCCTGATCTGCATGGCGGTGCTCCAGTGGTTCGTCTCCACGACGACCACGGGGCGCTCGATGCGCGCGGTCGCGCAGGATCGGGAGATCGCCAGCCTGATGGGGATCAACGTCGACCGCGTGATCGTCATCACGTTCGCGATCGGCGGGGTGCTCGCCGGCATCGCCGGGGTGTTGTTCTCCCTGACCTTCGAGCAGGTGCAGTTCACGATGGGGTTCCGACCCGGGATCGCGGCGTTCACCGCCGCCGTGCTGGGCGGGATCGGGAGCATCGGCGGCGCGGCGCTCGGCGGGTTCGTGATCGGGCTGCTGCAGGCGGTCGGGCCGCCGCTGATCCTCACCGGGTTCGGCATCCCGAGCGTCTTCTCGCTCCGAGACGCGTTCGTGTTCCTCGTCCTGGTCCTGGTCCTGGTCTTCCGTCCTGGAGGGCTGCTCGGCACAGGTGAAGCGGAGAAGGTGTGATGGCGCGCCGGTGGGTCCGTATGGGGGCGCTCTCGGGCATCGTCACCATCTTCCTCGCGCTCGTCGGCCTGATCGGAAACTTCACCGACGTGTACCTGATCGGCGACGAGATCACGTTCGCCGGGCTGATGCTCGTCCTCCCTGCCTTCGTCGCAGGTCTCATGGCGGCCGCGCCTCGCGTCGAGGGTGGGGAGCGGCACGAGATGCGCATCTCCGAGGCGGCGGCCGCCGCCGTCATCGCCGGCGCAGCGGCCGGAGCGACGTTCGCCCTCGCCGTGGTCCTGGCCGACTGGATCGGGGACGAGCGGATCCGATTGGTCTTCATCAACGTGACACCGCAGTTGATGGAGTTCGTCACCTTCGGTCAGGAAACGGTGGTCGGCGGCCTGATCATCGTCGTGATCTCCGCGGCGGCCGGTGTCCTGGGCGGCATCCTGCGGGTGGCTCCCGTGTCGATCCGCCGACCGGTCACGGCGGCGGTCATCACGACGTTGCTGTTCGGTTTCCTGCAGCGGGTCATCCCGATCGCCCTCGACCAGCTGGGCCTCGAGCGTGACTGGCTCTACAGCCCGCAGTTCGACGGACTCACCTGGATCGGGGCGCTCGTCGTCGCGGTGGTCGCCGCCGGGATCAGCGTGCTCAACACGCGATACGGCACCCGGCTCCGGGGAAGCCTCTCCGGCGCGACCGGAGCCGACGGGACGGGGATCAGCCCCCTTCGACTGGTGGCCGGTGTCGTCGTCCTCGCACTGTTGATCGCCGCACCGCTGCTCCTCGGATCGGTGATCTCCGAGGTCCTGGGCACGGTGATGGTGTTCGCCTTGCTCGGCATCGGGCTCAACATCGTCGTCGGCTATGCGGGCTTGTTGGATCTCGGCTACGTCTTCTTCTTCGCGCTCGGCGCGTACTCGCTCGCCCTGCTCACCGGTGCGACCCTCAACGCGTTCGGGATCCCGCCTGAGCCCGCGATCTCCGGGAGCCTGAACTTCTATGTCGCGATCCCGATCGTGATGGTCACCGCCGCCGCGGCGGGGCTGCTGGTCGGTGCACCGGTGCTGCGGCTCCGCGGTGACTACCTCGCGCTGGTCACGCTCGGGCTCGGTGAGATGGTGACGGTCCTCGTCGGGAGCCCGTGGCTCGTGCCGCTCGTGGGCGGGCCGAGCGGGATGCGCGGCATCACGGACGCGGCGATCGGCGGCTTCGGCTTCCGCGACCCACAACACTTCTATTACCTCGCGCTCGCGTTCGTCGGCCTCGCCGCGTTCGTCTCGTGGCGGCTCGCCGCCTCGCGGATCGGCCGGGCCTGGACCGCGATGCGGGAAGACGAGCAGACCGCCGACGCGATGGGGATCAGCACGACCCGCTTCAAGCTGCTGGCGTTCGCGATCGGCGGCGCGATCGGCTCGCTCGGCGGAGCCCTCTTCGCCGTGAAGATCGGATCCCTCACCCCGGCGAGCTTCCAGGTCATCGTGTCGATCCAGGTGCTGGGTCTGGTGATCCTCGGCGGCATGGGAAGCATCCCCGGCGTGCTCGTGGGAGCGCTCGTGCTCGTCGGGCTGCCGGGCCTGCTTCGAGAGTTCGAGGAGTATCGATTCCTCGCCTACGGCGCGGCCATCGTGGCGGTGATGATCGTCCGGCCGGAAGGGCTGGTGCCGAACGTCCGCCGCAGCCGCGAGCTCAAGGACGAGGAGAGCGCACAAGACGAATGGGCCAAAGCCGCGGAAGCGGGGGACACCCCGCCCGAGATCACCACCCCGACCGGGGCGACGACGTGAGTCAACCGGCTTCGATCACGGCGGCGGAAGCGGTCCTGGAGGTGCGCGGCCTCGAGAAGCACTTCGGCGGCCTCTACGCTCTCTCCGGCCTGGACATGGAGGTCCGGAAAGGCGAGATCGTGTCGGTGATCGGTCCCAACGGCGCGGGGAAGAGCACGCTCTTCAACGTGATCACCGGGATCTACGAGCCCGACGCCGGCGACATCATCTACGAGAGCGTGAGCATCGTGGGCCTGCGCCCCCATCAGGTCGTGAAGCTCGGGATCGCCAGGACGTTCCAGAACGTTCGGCTGTTCGCGAACATGACGATCCTCGAGAACGCGATGGTCGGTCAGCATTGCCGGAGCCGAGGTGGGGTGTTCGGATCGGTCCTCCGAACGCCCGGGGTCCGCGCCGAGGAGGAACGGATCCGGGAGCGCGCGAAGGTGGCCTTGAGTTTCTTCGGCAAACGCCTCTCGGGCTATCGTTTGGAGCAGCCCGCGTTCTCGCTGTCCTACGCGAACCGCCGGCGGCTGGAGATGGCGCGCGCGATGGCGACCGACCCCCAGGTGCTGCTCCTGGACGAGCCGACGGCCGGCATGAACCCGCGGGAGACCCTGGAGCTCCGCGATCACATCGTTCGGATGCGCGACGAGCTCGGACTCACGGTGGTCGTGATCGAGCACGACATGCGGGTGGTGAAGGGGGTCTCCGACCGTGTGATCGCGTGCGACTACGGGCAGAAGATCGCCGAAGGCACGTACGAAGAGGTCGCCCACGACGAGCGGGTCATCGAGGCCTATCTCGGAACGAAGTCCACGGAATGAGCGACGACCCGACCGATCTCCGGACCGACGGGCGGACGCCGATCCTGGCGCTTCGCAACGTCTCCACCCACTACGGACTCGTGGCGGTGCTGCGCGAGGTCGACATGGAGATCTACGCGGGCGAGATGGTCTGCCTCCTGGGTGGCAACGCGAGCGGGAAGACCACCACCCTGAAGACGATCCTCGGCTACGTGACGCCGTCCGAGGGCGAGGTGGTCCTCGACGGCGAGGTCGTGTCAGGTCTCACGACGACCGAGGTCGTGAAGCGAGGCGTCTCTATGGTCCCCGAGAACCGCCGGTTGTTCCCGGACATGACGGTCGAGGAGAACCTGCGGCTCGGCGCCTACCTCCGGCGGGATCGCAAGGCGGTCGAGGAGGCACGCGAGACCGTCTTCGAGACGTTCCCGCGGATCCGCGAGCGGCTGAAGCAGAAGGCGGGCACGCTCTCGGGCGGCGAGCAGCAGATGGTGGCGATGGGGCGGGCCTTGATGGCCGACCCGAAGGTCCTGCTCATGGACGAACCTTCGATGGGACTCGCACCGATCCTGGTCGAACAGGTCTTCGAGATCATCAAGAAGATCCGGGAGCTCGGGAAGACCGTCTTCGTCGTGGAGCAGAACGCGAACATGGCCCTGTCGATCGCCGATCGCGGCTATGTGATCCAGACCGGTCAGGTGGTCCTGGCGGATACCGCCGAGAACCTCCTCCAGGACCCTCTGATGCGGGAGGCGTACCTGGGTGAGCTCTGAGCTCCACGTCATCGGCGCGGAGGAGCTCCGCGCCCGGCTGCCGATGGTCGCCGCCGTGGATGCGCTGGAGCAAGCCTTCCGAACCAAGGACCCGGGGAGTGGACCGCTCCGAACCCACGTCGAGACGCCCGCGGGCACGTTGCTGCTGATGCCGGCCGTCGGCGAGGCCGGTGTCGGCGTGAAGCTCGTCTCCCTCACACCGGCGAACCCGGATCGAGGCCTCCCGTTCATCCACGCGAGCTACGTGCTCTTCGATGCGGAGACCCAGGCTCCCGAGGCCGTCCTCGACGGCTCGGCGCTCACGGCGCTGCGGACCGCCGCCGTCTCGGGGCTCGCCACGCGACATCTGAGCCGCCAGGACGCGCATCGGCTCGTCGTGTTCGGAGCGGGCGTCCAGGCGACGTCGCACCTCGAAGCGATGTGCGGCGTGCGTCCCGTGACGGAGCTCGCGGTCGTCTCCCGGTCGCGCGCGGCGGCACAGGCGCTGGTGGAGGAGGGGCTCGGCCGCGGTCTCGCTGCCCGACTCGGCGAGTCCGATGCAGTGGGAGACGCAGATCTCATCTGCACCTGCACGACAGCCAAGGAGCCCCTGTTCGATGGCTCGCTCCTGCCGCCGGGGGCTCACGTGAACGCCGTGGGGTCCTATCGGCCAGAGACCCGCGAGCTCGACACGACGACCGTGCGCCGGGGGAGGGTGGTCGTCGAGACGAGGGAGGTCGCGCTCGCCGAGGCAGGAGATCTGCTGATCCCGATCGGGGAGGGCGCGATCGAAGCCGAGGATATCGTCGCCGATCTCGCCGAGCTGGCTCGCGGCGCGACCGTGAGACGGTCACCTGACGACGTGACCGTCTTCAAGAGCGTGGGGATGGCGTTCGAGGATCTGGTCGTCGCTCGTGCGGTCGTGGACGCGGGTCGCTGATACGGGCCGCCCTAAGTGGTAGAACGAGGGGCGTGAGCGCGGAGACCGAGGCGATCGAACCGAGTCAGTCAGCGTTCGGATCGACCGCTCGCCCCGGCGACGAGACGTTTCGCGTAGAGGGAAAGGGGTTGGCGGCATGATCCGACGAGGGCTCGTGACCACGCTCGCGATCGCGGTGATCGTGATCTCGATCGCGTTCGCATGGACCGGAGGTGGCTCCCAGAGAACTCCGGGAAAGCAGGGCGAGGCCGCCGCCGAGAAAGCCGAGGCGATGCTCTCGGGCCTGCCGCATCCCGAGAACATCATCGAACACCTGGACGGCTATGTGACCCATTTCTACGGGCAGCGCTCCGCTCCGGCCGAACGGATCCCTGCGGGCGCGTTCCCGGCGGCGCTGGAGGAGGCCGCCGCGGTGGACCAGGCCAGCGTGCGGATGGCGGTGGGGGCGACCTCGACATGGGAGAGCGCCGGCCCTCAGCCGGTGAACTCTGAAGACCCGACCTATCAGGACCCGGTCGTCAACAACTTCGGGGCCGGCTGGGGTATCGACTCCGGGCGCGTCACGGCGGTCACCCTCCATCCACGAGACAGCGACACCGTGTACACGGGCGCCGCGGACGGAGGGATCTGGAAAACCACGGACGGCGGCGCGAGCTGGGCCTCGATCGGCGACGAACTCGATACCCAAGCCATCGGGGCGATCGCGGTGGCCGCCCGGCGCCGGAACACGCTCTACGTGGGCACCGGGGAGGCCAGCACGAACCAGGACGCCTACTTCGGTCTGGGGGTCTTCAGGTCGACCAACGGGGGCACGACCTTCGCCAAGGTCGGCGGGAGCCTGTTCGACCGGAAGACGGTGTTCAAGATCCTCGCTCCCACCAACGGCAAGCTCGTCTACGTGGCGACGAACCAAGGCCTGTACCGGTCCAGGAACCACGGCCGTACCTGGGTGCGTGTCCTGGCCCCCGGCGACACGAACACGTTCGGCAACTTCGTGAGCGACGTGATCACGCTGAACGAGAACGGCATGAGACTGCTCGCGGCGATCGGGTGGCGCGAAGGCGCTCCTTCGAACGGGCTCTATCTCTCGCGCAACGGCGGGAGGACGTGGACGGCGCTCGGCTCGCCCGCCGGATTCGCTCCGCAAGAGCGTCTCGGCCGCATGACCCTGGCCCAGGCGCCCTCGGCCCCGAGGCGTCTCTACGCGATCGTCCAGGACGCCGTCTACTTCAACGAGGGAGGCCCCAACGGCACGGTCCTGAACGGGGTCTACCGCAGCACCCACGGCCCGAGGGGCCCTTGGGAGCTGGTCGTGGACTCTGCAGAGCTCGAGGCTGACCCGGGCTCCGCGATGGACCGAGACAAGATCGGAGACGGATTCGGACCCGGCGTGCAGGCCTGGTACAACCAGCACATCGAGGTGGACCCGACCGACCCGGATCACGTGATGCTCGGGCTCGAGGAGATCTACCAATCCCTCGACGGTGGGCAGGAGTGGGACACCGTGGGGCGGTACTGGAACTTCTGCTACGCGAACCCTCCGTGGCCGGAATCGCCCTGGTGCAACGCGGGCCCGGGGACCGAGGAGAACACCCTCACCACGCACCCGGACCAGCACGACGCCGCCTTCACATCGGCCGGTGACTACTTCGCCGGGAGCGATGGCGGCATGTACTTCCAAGGGGGATCGGCATTCGACAACGACAGCTGGGAGAACTTGAACCGCACGATCTCGACGATCCAGTGCTACTACGGGGACATCTCCGCCGACGGCACGATGCTCTGCGGAACACAGGACAACGGCACGGCCAAGTTCACGGGAGCGGGCGAATGGCCCGTCGTGACGGGGGGCGACGGGGGCGACGTTGCCATCGAGCCGGACAACTCGCAGAACATGTGGGCCGAGTACGTGTTCCTCACGATGTTCGCCTCGAGCAACGGCGGCGTGTCCTGGGCGATCGTCGGGCCGGCGGATGACAACCCGCGCTTCATCGCGCCGTTCGAGATGGACCCGCTCGAGCCCGAGCACGTGGTGGCCGGCGGTCAGCAGATATGGGAGACATCACTCGGCGTCGTGACCGAGTCGGATGATTGGGACGAGCTGTTCGATCTCGGACTCCCAAGACAGGCCACCGCGATCTCGGTCCAAGGATCCGACATCTACGCCGCCTGGTGTGGACCGTGCAACCCCTCCTCGTTCTCACCGGGGACGCCATTCGCGGCGGGCTTGGTCTCGAACATCGGTGGGACGTTCCACGAGCTCGCGGGCGCGGGCCTGCCGAACCGGTACATCACTTCGACCCTGGTGGACCCGACGAACGTGAACCACGTGTGGGTGACGGTCTCGGGGTTCTCGCGCCGGTGGATCCCGGCGGCGGGCATCGGCCACGTGTTCGAGTCGACCGACGGAGGAGCCAGCTTCACGGACATCTCCGCCGACCTCCCCGACATCCCGGCCAACGACATCGTCAGCGTCGGGGGCAAGTTGGTGGTCGCCACGGACGTCGGCGTGTATGTGCGCGCGGGCGACTCATGGTCCGTGTACGGAGCCGGCCTGCCGAACGTGAGCGTGCTGGACCTCGCCCTCCAGCCGGGAGGGAACCAACTGATGGCGACGACACACGGCCGAGGAGTGTGGCTGCTGGACGTGGGCTGAGCGAGGCCACGTCCTCGTATGACGTCGGCCCTCCTTCCACGGATACGCCGGGAGGAGGGCCGATGGGCACGGGATCTCGCGGCGAGGGTGGCAGCGATCGGACCGGCCGGCATCCGGAATCTCTCGAGGCACGCTGATGACCGCACGCCGAGTCGGGTGCCGGGAGAGGGGGTCGAACCCTCACGGGCCGAAGCCCACGGGTTTTTGAGACCCGCGCGTCTGCCTATTCCGCCATCCCGGCCGGGCGGCTCTAGGGTAGCCGCCCGATGCCTCCCAGCCGGTCTCTCATGTCTGCTCCTTCTGGTCGCGTGCACCGAAGCGACTCCGCCCGCGGAGGCAACCGCCCCCGCCATCGCGTTCCTCTTCGACGGGTCGACTCCCGACGCCGAGCTCGTGACATCGCCCGCCCTCGCCGGCTTGGAGCTCGCGGCGCACGAAGCCGGCGGCATCGAGGTCGAGCCCGTGAACGTCGGGCTGGATCGCGAGGAGGTGGTGGCGTCGCTGCGGTCCTTGGGGGACGACCGCGGCGTCTTCGCCGCGGTCGTCGCTCCATGGACCGCTCCGCCCCCAGGAGCGATCGAGCTCCTCGGCGCCGAGGGCGTTCCCGTCGTGACGCTGTCGTGGGCCTGGGGGCCTCCGGGAGACGGTGACGGCCTCTGGGTCTCGTTCGTGCCCGGACGGGCGAGGGAGGCGGCGGTCCTGCTCTCGGCGGCGGCCCGATCCGTTCCCGAGGACGCTGGGATGTGCCTGGCGGGCGATGATCACGTCACGAGCCGGGCACTGCTCGAGACCGCCGCGGAACTCGGTCAAGCCGCGGGAGACCCCCCTCTCCTGATGGCCGGGATCGCGTCGAGCGGACGGGCGGCGTCCATCGGGACGGTCGCCGCCCGCATCCGCGAGGCCGGCTGCCCGGTCCTCGCGTGGATCGGTGGCACGTCGACCGTCGCGTCGGTGCTGTCGTCGATCGGGAACCCGCCGTCGGTCGTCGGGACCTCGAGGATGAAGACTGATGGTGGACTCGAGGTCGGGTCGTCCGGAGTCGCGGTGTCCACGTCGTGTGCGTGCGCAGACGTCACCCTTTCGACCGAACCGCGTTGGCAGCTTTTCGTGCACGACCTTCAGGCGGAGAGCGGGGCGCCCCCGGGTGTCTTCGCGGTCGAGGCCTACGACGCCGGTCGGCTGCTGATCGGTTCGCGCGAGGGCACAGGCGGCGTCAGAGCTTCCGTCACGTCGGCGCTGGGCGATCTCACAGGGCTAAGCGGGCTCGCCGCCACATACGAGTTCGAGAGCGATGGATCTCGCGCTTCGGAGCAGTCGGCAGCGGGCATCTGGCGAGCCGTCGGCTCCCGATGGCTCCCCGATACCACGCCGGTCGGTCCCTCAGCGTGATTGCGTTGCCCTCCCGGGCGTCCCTGCCTATAGTCGCGGCCGAGGGCGTGCGCGGAACAGCGCCGCCCGTCCATCGACCCAAGGGGGGGACATGAAGCTCGGATTCCGACGGATGACCGTGCTGATGGGGGTCCTGGCGCTCGTGGCGGCAGGTTGCGGAGAGGACGCGCCGCCGCCGGCCGCCGGTGGTGCGCAGAACGAGGGGGAGGAAACCGTCTGCGCGACGCACGACACCGACGCGGGCGACCTGCTCGCGGAGATCTGCACCAACGGCGAGATCCGCGTCTCGACGGATCCCGCCTACCCGCCCCAATCGGAGCTGAATCCGGAGACGGGCGAGTACGAGGGCTTCGACATCGACGTCGCCACCGAGATCGCGAACCGACTCGGCGTCGAGATCGCCTGGGAGACCCCCGATTGGGAGGTCCTGACGGCCGGCGGGCTGGAACGACCGCTGGGACATGAGCGTCGGCTCGATGACGCCGACGAACGAGCGTCAGGAGGTCCTGGACTTCACGGAGCCGTACTCGTACGTCCCGGCCGTGGTCGTCGTGCACGAGGATTCGACGGTCTCGGACGTCACGACGGACCTCGACGGCAAGGAGATCGGGTTCTGCGCCGACGTGCACATACGAGTTCTTCGTCGAGAAGAGCCTGAACATCACCGGGTACGAGTTCGATTTCGTGATCGACGATGCGAAGGGGACCGGGCTATGACACGGACACGACGGCGCTGCAGGACCTAGCGCTGGGCGACGGCACCCGGCTCGACGCGGTGATGACGTCGGAGCCCACGGCGGTGGCGTTCGCCAAGGAGAACCCCGTGAAGGTCGTCGGTGATCCGGTGTTCGGAGAGCCGCTCGCGATCGCGTTCGACAAGGGGTCGGAGCTCGATGGCGCGAGCCTCCAGGAGGCGGTCGACCAGATCGTCGCGGACATGCACGCGGATGGCACGCTCACCGAGCTCTCGAGAGAAGTGGTACGACGGCATCGACGTCACGAAGGTCTCGTAGCGCCGATCGCGGGCTGAGTTGACGACACAGGACACGGCGGGGACCGGGGCGACGGCGACCCGGTCCCCGGTCGTTCCCCCACCGTCCAAGAGGGATCGTCTCGCCCTCGCCAGCGCGGGAGTTCCCTTCCGTGTGAAGGTCGCACTCGTCTGGATCGCGATCTTCGCGGTGCTCGGCTTCCTCTTCTGGGCGGCGTCGTTCGACACTGGGTGGATCAGGGAGACACATCGGCTTCATCGCCCGAGGGCTCGTCTTCACGCTGATCATGGCGGCGGGCGGGATCGTGCTCGCGATCGCGCTCGCTCTGGTCGGGGCGCTGGGGCGACTGTCTCGCAACCCGATCGCCTACGGCGTCAGCGGCTTCTACACCTCGTTCTTCCGCGGCACGCCGCTGATCGTGCAGCTGTTCCTCTTCTACCTGGCGATGCCGCAGACGGCGCAGAACCTCGTCGACAAGTTCCCGAACTTCCTCCCGACGATCGTTCGACGAATTATTCACATGGACCTCGTTCCAGGTGGCGATCGTGGTGCTCGGACTCAACTACGGCGCGTACATGACGGAGATCTTCCGCGCCGGGATCCAGTCGGTCGGCCACGGCCAGGGCGAAGCGGCCGACGCGCTCGGGATGACCTACCGCCAGAAGATGCGCCGCGTGGTTCTCCCGCAGGCGCTCCGGGTCATCATCCCGCCGACCGGGAACGAGTTCATCGCGATGATGAAGGACACGGCGCTGATCTCGTTCCTCGGGCAAGGGATCGAGTCGATGGAGCTCTTCCGCCGGGCCCAGCTCCTCGGGAACGCCGACGTGAGGCCGACCGAGGCGCTCGTCACGGCCGCCGCGCTCTATTGGGCCCTGACCGCGGTCTTCACGTTCTTCCAGAGCCGGCTGGAGCGCCGGGTGAGCAAGGGATACGTGCGGTCCGTGGCTCCGGGCCCCGGGACCCGGGAGCGAAAGGTGACCGTCACGGACACGGGGGACGGGGGAGCCCATGACGCCGCGACCGCGCTACCCGGCGGATGCACCGGGTGAGGTTTGGCGTCGGCGGTGGCCATGCCGCATGGAGCCGCCCTCCCTATCGTGCCGGAATCCCCAGATGAGGATCTGCCATGAGCGCCGACGACGTCGAACGCGGTGGTTCGGGTGGAGAACCTCCACAAATCCTTCGGACACCTGGAGGTCCTGAAGGGCATCGACATGGAGGTGGACGAGGGAGAGGTGATCGTGATCTTCGGTCGCTCGGGCTCGGGGAAGTCCACCCTCCTCCGCTGCATCAACTTCCTCGAGGAACCCAGCGAAGGCACCATCGAGGTGTCCGGCCTTCGGATCGAGGGCGGTCACCGGATCCACTCCAAGCGCGAGCAGATCCGAAAGCTCCGGATGCCCGCTGCGGGATGGTCTTCCAGCAGTTCAATCTCTTCCCGCACATGACGGCGCTCGGCAACGTGATGGAGGGACCGGTCACGGTGAAGGGCGTCGACGAGAAGCACGCGCGCCCCCTCGCCATGGAGATGCTGGCGAAGGTCGGGCTGTCGGACAAGGCGGAGGAATATCCGATCCGGCTCTCCGGGGGTCAACAGCAACGCGTCGCGATCGCTCGCGCGCTCGCGATGGAGCCCGACGTGATGATGTTCGACGAGCCGACGTCGGCGCTGGACCCCGAGCTGATCGGCGAGGTCCTCGGCGTCATGAAAGCGCTGGCGATGGAGATGCAGATGACGATGATGGTCGTCACCCACGAGATGGGCTTCGCCCGCGAGGTGGCCAGCCGGATGGCGTTCTTCCACGAAGGCAGGATCCTGGAGGAGGGGACGCCCGACCAGATCTTCGAAGAGACGCGCTTCCCGGAGACGCAGCGGTTCCTCAACGCGGTCCTCTAGCGGTCTCCCTTAGAGACAGGCAACGGGCCGCGTCCTCCGATCCGGGCAGCTCGCGCCTTCCCCATACGCGAGCGTCCCTTCTCGGTGACGCGGCCCGTCACGCTCGGTCTCTCCGAACCGCCACCTCGACCGGGAACCGGTCGGGCTCGCGTCCCGTTGAGGACCGTCGCGGACTGTAAACGGGAGGTTGAGGGGTGTCAACCCGATGCCGCGATGACGAGACTCACTGCGGGGCAGAGGTCAGCTTCCATCCTTGCAGGTCGCGGCCTCGGAAGAAGAGTGACACGAATACCGTAGGGCGACCAGAAGGGTCAGTGGTGCGCGTCGGTCTCGACGTGGGGGGAGGAAGTCACCGAACTCTCGTGTTCGGGTCGAGACTTCGTTCCAGGCATCGTCGGCGCTCGGAGGAACTGGCCGCCGACGACCGCGAGGTATCCGGCCCACCTCATGACGTCGAGCCATGTCGGATCCGCGTTGTACCCGAACCATCTGGGGGGCGGAGCGATGGCACCGGGGCGGAGCGGCGGGCACGTCCTACGGCGCCGCTACGATAGGCGACGTGGCGCCGCCCCCCTCCTCCGACACAGCGTCCGACACGCCCCGTCGGCTGTTCATCCTGGACGGACACTCCCTCGCGTACCGAGCGTTCTTCGCACTTCCCAGCACGCTCGCGACTACCACCGGCCAGGTGACCAACGCGGTCTACGGCTTCACCTCGATGCTGATCAAGCTCCTCGCCGAGGAGCATCCGGATCTCATCGCCGTGGCCTTCGACGTGGGCAAGCCGGTAGCCCGGCTGGCGATGGATGCCGACTACAAGGCGGGACGAAGAGAGACTCCCGAAGACTTCAAGCCACAGCTGGGCTTGATCCAGGAAGTCGTGGAGGCGCTCCGCATCCGGATGCTCAGGGTCACGGACCACGAAGCGGATGATGCGATCGGCACCCTCGCCGTCCAGGCGTCCGAGCGAGGGATCGAGGCGACGATCGTGACCGCCGACAGGGACTTCTTCCAGCTCGTCCGGCCGGGCATCCGCGTCCTGTTCAACCGCCGGGGGATCTCCGACATCGCGCTGATGGACGAGGCCGCGGTCGAGGAGCGCTACGGGGTGTCGCCGTCGAAGTACCTCGAGTTCGTGGCCCTGAAAGGCGACACGTCGGACAACATCCCCGGCGTGCCGGGCGTGGGGGACAAGACCGCGGCCAAACTCGTCCAGGACTTCGGCTCCGTCGAGGAGCTGCTCGGACGAACCGACGAGCTGAAGGGGAAGTTGAAGGAGAACATCGAGGCGGCGGGCGAGCGACTCATCCTCAACAAGGACCTCGCGCGGATCGTGACCGACGTTCCCCTCGACGTGGAACCCCAAGACGCGGAGATGGGTGAGTGGGACGTCGAGGAGGTCCGTCGGCTGTTCGTCTCGCTCGAGTTCCGGAGCCTGTTCGACCGGCTGATGGAGTTGGCGAAGGAAGCGAAACCCAAGGTCGACGTGACCGAGCTCGACCTCCGACAGGTGACACCGGCCGAGCTCGCCGGCCTGCTCGGGGAGGGCCCCGTCGGCGTCTCGATCCACGAGGAGGCCGACGAGCTGATCGGCCTCGGGGTTTCCGCAGGCGGGGCGCAGGCCGCCTACGCCGCGCTCGACGGCCCCGGGCCGGTCGGCGAACGACTCGCCGACGCCGCGACCCCGAAGTGGACCCACGACGCGAAGGCGCTCGAACGGGTCACCCTCCGAGCCGGCGCTCTCCTCGAGGGCGTGGCGTTCGACACGATGCTCGCCGGCTACCTCCTGGACCCTGGGACGGCGGACTATCCGCTCGCGTCGCTCTCGGAGCGCTACCTGGGCACCGACCTCTTCGGCGACGAGGAAGAGGAAGCCGAGGGTCAGCTCTTCACCGAGGACCCCTGGCGACGGGTCGCCTCCGAGGCCGCCGCGGTGGCCCTCCTGGCGCCCGTCCTCGAGGAGCAGATCGATCGCCAGGGCCTCCGGCATCTCCTCGAGGAGGTGGAGCTGCCTCTCGCTTCTGTCCTCGCCAGGATGGAGGCCAGGGGCGTGCGGCTGGACGTGCCGTACCTCGAGGAGATGGGGGAGTCGGTCCGCGACCGGATGGCGACCCTCAAGGCGGAGGTGTTCCAGCACGCCGGGCAGGAGTTCAACCTGAACTCGCCCCCGCAGCTGCGGGCGATCCTCTACGACCAGCTGGGGCTCCAACCCGGGAAGAAGACCCCCAAGGGGGAGCTGTCCACAGACGCGAGCGTCCTCGAGAAGCTCCGCGACGTCCATCCCATCGTCGACGCGCTCCTGTCGTGGCGCGAGCTGGACAAGTTGAACTCGACCTATCTCGAGGCGCTGCCGAAACTGGTCGACCCGAAGGACGGGCGCCTCCACACCTCGTTCAACCAGACCGTGGCCGCCACCGGGAGGCTCTCCTCCTCCAATCCGAACCTGCAGAACATCCCGATCCGGTCGGAGCTGGGACGCCAGATCCGCCGGGCGTTCATCCCGGGCGCCGACGACCAGGTTCTCCTCGTCGCCGACTACTCCCAGATCGAGCTCCGTATCCTCGCGCACCTGTCGGGCGACGCCGGTCTCCGGGAGGCGTTCGACTCCGGCCTGGACATCCATGCCGCCACCGCGGCGACGGTCTTCGACCTCCCGCCCGAACACGTCGACGCGGAGATGCGGCGCAGGGCGAAGGCGGTGAATTACGGCTTGGCGTACGGCATGAACGCATGGGGTCTGGCCACCCGTCTGGGCATCACGCCCGACGAGGCCCAGGGATTCATCGACGCCTACTTCGAAGGGTTCCCGGCGATCAAGGAGTATCTCCACCACCAGGTGGATCGGGCGACGGTCGAGGGGTTCACGGAGACGCTGCTCGGACGCCGCCGGTACATCCCGGAGCTCCAGGCCGCCAATCCGCGGGTCCGCGATCTCGGTCGCCGGCAGGCGCTGAACGCACCGATCCAGGGAAGCGCCTCGGACGTGTTCAAGGTCGGGATGATCGCAGTCGACAGAGCTCTCCGTGAGCGGCCCGACCTCGACTGCCACATGCTGCTCACCGTGCACGACGAACTGGTCTTCGAGGTCGCCAAAGACCACGCCGAGGAAGCCGTCGACCTGATCCGTGAGCGGATGGAACATGCGGTCGAGCTCGATGTCGACCTCAGGGCCGATGTCGGTCTCGGTGCGAACTGGTCGGAGGGCGCTCCCGAGGGTCACTGAGCCGGAACATGTCGATCCGCCGACATCGCGACGTCGCGGTCGTCATCGGGATCTGCGCGATCACGCTGGTGCTCGGGTCCGTCGGCAAGGCCTGCCGAGGGTTCTGGCACGACCCGATGTCGTTCCTCTGCCACAGCGACATCCGCTCCCTGTACCACCTTCGGGAGCTGGATCGCGACCGCTTCCCATATCTCCATGGAGACCTGATCGTCGTCCCGAGACCCGACCGACCGTGGCCCCCGTTCGAGCTGCAACCGAGAGGCGGAGCGAACGAGTACCCCGTCCTGACGGGGATCCTGATGTGGCTCCCATCGCTCGTCTCAGACAGCCCGGACATGTATCTGCTCGCGTCCATGGTGCTGCTCGCACCGTTCGGTCTCGCGACGGCCTGGATCCTCGGGCTGATGACGGGCCGCCGGGCGTTCGTGTGGTCCGCCTCGCCGCTCCTTGTGCTTTACGCGTTCCATAACTGGGACCTCGCGGTCGTGGCGGCGTCGGTGGCCGGCTTCTGGTGCTGGTGGCGGGGGAGACCGGTCGCCGCCGCCGCCTGCTTCGGCGTCGGTGGAGCGCTGAAGCTGTATCCCTTGCTCTTCCTCCTTCCACTGGTGCTGGAGCGGGTCCACGCTGGGGATCGCCGAGGGGGCGTCCGTGCCGGGCTCGCCGGCGCCGGGACCTTCTTGCTGATCAACCTCCCGCTCCTGGTCCTCAGCCCCTCCGGATGGGCCGTCACCTTCCGATTCCAGGAACTCAGGATGCCCAACCACGACAGCCTCTGGGGTGTGCTCGCCCAGACCTTCGAGCTCGATCGATCGGCGATCAACGCGCTGTCCTCGGTCGCCGTGGTCGCAGTGCTCGCGGTGGTGACGGCGGAGATCGAGCGCCGCGCGCGCCGCGAGGGCGCCTATCCTTTCCTGCCGGCGTGCGCGGCGCTCCTGGCCGGGTTCCTGCTGGTCAGCAAGGTGCACTCGCCCCAGTACGCGCTCTGGCTCGTCCCGCTGTTCGTACTCGTGCCGATCCGCCTCGGTTGGTATGCCCTCTTCGTCGTGGGGAACGTGCTCATGTACGTCGCGATCTTCGGCATGTCCGTTTGGAGCACCCATGCACGAGACGTCCTGGTGACCTGGTCGGTGTGGGCCAGGGCGGGGACGTTCCTCCTCCTGTTGATCGCCTTCCTTCGGGCGCCATCCGCGGTCGCTCGAGCTCCCGATGGGTCTGAGTCCGCGAACGAGACGGTCCGCGCCGATTGACGGCGTTTGCGCTGGTCACCTACCCTTCCTGCGGGTCGCGGGTCGCTCGCGCCCCGCGTCGCAAATCCCAACCCGCGATGCGGTGAGCCCCGCGCGCCAGGAGGAGACCCATCGCATGAGTGACATCGAGACCACGACCGAGAAGCCCGGAACGGCCGAGACGGTCGAAGAAGGAACGGTGTCGGCCGACACGGTCGCGCCCGAGGATGCCGACACGGCCGAGGCTGCGCCCGCAGAGGCTGCCGCCCTCGCGCCCGCGGAGACGATCCCGGTCGTCGCCACCCCCGAGCCGGAGGGCGAGGACTACACCCCGGAAGAACTGGTGCAGGCGATGGAGGCCTCGCTCCGCGACTTCAAGGACGGCGACATCATGGAGGGCGTCGTCGTGAAGATCGACCGCGACGAGATCCTTCTCGACATCGGCTACAAGTCCGAGGGCGTGATCCCCTCGAAGGAGCTCTCGATCCGCCACGACGTCGACCCCAACGAGGTCGTGTCGGTCGGCGACAGGATCGAGGCCCTCGTCCTGCAGAAGGAGGACAAGGAAGGCCGCCTGATCCTGTCCAAGAAGCGAGCCCAGTACGAGCGCGCGTGGGGCCGGATCGAGGAGACGATGGCGTCCGGTCAGACGATCAAGGGCCCCGTCATCGAGGTCGTCAAGGGCGGCCTGATCCTCGACATCGGTCTCCGCGGCTTCCTGCCCGCCTCGCTCGTCGATCTCCGGCGTGTCCGCGACCTTCAGCCGTACATCGGCACGGAGCTCGAGTGCAAGATCATCGAGCTCGATCGCAACCGGAACAACGTCGTGCTGTCTCGCCGCGCCTTCCTCGAGGAGTCGCAGTCGGAGGGCCGCAAGAAGTTCCTCGAGAACCTGCAGAAGGGCGAGCGCCGCAAGGGCACGGTGTCCTCGATCGTGAACTTCGGCGCGTTCGTCGATCTGGGCGGCGTGGACGGCCTGGTGCACGTGTCCGAGCTCTCCTGGAAACACGTCGATCACCCGAGCGAGGTCGTGGCCGTCGGCCAGGAGGTCGAGGTCGAGGTGCTCGACGTCGATCTCGAGCGCGAGCGCGTCTCGCTTTCGCTGAAGGCCACCCAGGAAGACCCGTGGAAGGAGTTCGAGCGACGGTACAAGGCCGGCGAGGTCATCCCGGGACAGGTGACCAAGCTCGTCCCGTTCGGCGCCTTCGTCCGTGTCGCGCAAGGCATCGAGGGGCTGGTGCACATCTCGGAGCTCTCCCACGAACACGTCGATACCCCCGAGTCCGTGCTCTCCGTCGGCGACGAGGTCCAGGTGAAGGTCGTCGATGTGGACGTTTCCCGGAGGCGCGTCAGCCTGTCGATGCGGCAGGTGACACCCGCCCCGGCCAAGCCGCCCACGGAGATCGAAGTCGAGCCCGAGCCAGAGCGAGGAACGGCCGAGCCGCTGGTCCCCACGGTTCAGGTGCCACAGGCAGTGCTCGACGCCATCGCGGAGGCAGAGACCGACGGGTCGGTACCGGCGCCGCAGGCCGAGGTCGCGCCCGTGGAGGAAGCCGACGTCACGACGGCGAAGCAGGCCGCGGCGGAAGCAGGACCGGTCGAGACCGCGGCCGAGCCGATGGCCGAGCCAGCGACCGAGGCACCGGCCGTGCCCGAGGCAGCGCCCGAGCCCGAGGCAGCGCCCGAGCCCGAGGCACCGGCCACCGACGAGGAGGTCTCCCTCGAGGCCATCCTCGAGGACCTGAAGCGCCGAGAGGGCAGATCCGAGTAGGGGTCGCCTCGTGCTCCTGGTCGGGCTGACCGGCGGCATCGGCTCGGGCAAGTCGACCGTGGCTCGGCTCCTCGAACGACGCGGCGCCGCCGTGATCGATGCCGATCAGCTCGCGCGCGAAACGGTGGCGAAGGGCACACCCGGGTTCGAGCGTGTGGTCGATGCCTTCGGACCGGACGTCGTCACGACGGCAGGCGACCTCGACCGATCCGCGCTCGCGGCGCGGATCTTCTCCGATCCCGCCCAGAAGAAGACCCTCGAAGCCATCGTGCATCCGGAGGTCGCGCGGCGTTTCGGGGAGCTGGTCGATGCCTATCGCGCTACGGAGCGGATCGTCCTCTACGTCACACCACTGCTCGTCGAGCTCGGACTGGCACCCGCCTTCGACGTGGTGGTCGTCGTCACGGCGTCTCCCCATCTGCGGGTCTCACGGGTCGCTTCGGATCGCGGCCTCTCACCCGATGAGGTCCGCGGACGGATGGCGGCTCAGGCGACCGACGAACAGCGCATGGAGGTCGCGGACGTGCTGATCGACAACGATGGGTCGCTGGCGGATCTCGAACCGCAGGTGGACAGGCTCTGGGGTGATCTCGTGGCCCGCGCCGTCACGTGATGCCCGGCTATCCTCGGGGCGTGCGCTTCCGCGCGATCTTCTTCGACGTCGGAGAAACACTCGTGCACGTCGATCCGTCCTTCGTCGACCTGTTCGTGACGGTGCTCGCCGGCGCGGGCCACGACCGTTCCGAGTCCGAAGTTCGGGATGCCTCCGCTCACGTGTACGCGAGGTTCTCCGAGGCCGCTCGCGATCGATCGATGTGGACCACGTCGCCGGAACGCTCCCGTGCGTTCTGGACCTCCGTGTACGAGAGGATGCTCGGAGAGCTCCGGGTCGCGGATGACGACGGGCTCTCGGCCAGCCTCTACCGTGAGTTCACCCGCATGGAGAACTACGTCTTGTTCGACGATGTGCGTCCGGCCATCGCGGCCCTGCAGGAGGCCCACGTGCTGCTCGGCATCGTGTCGAACTTCGAGTCGTGGCTCGAGGAGTGGTTCGGGATCCACGAGCTGGTGGAGACCTTCCCCGTACGCGTGATCTCGGGGATCGAGGGGGTCGAGAAGCCGGATCATCGGATCTTCCTCCTCGCGCTCGAGCGGGCGGGCGTGGACGCGGCCGAGTCCGTCTACGTCGGCGACAACCCGGAGTTCGATGTCGATCCACCTGCCGCGCTCGGGATGTTCCCGGTCCTCATCGATCGCCGGGATCGGTTCCCCGACCACGCCGGTCCCCGCGTGCGAGACCTTCGCGAGCTGCCGGCGATCCTGGAGGCGGTATGACGACGGAGCGGTTCTTCACGATCGAGGAGGCGAACGCGGAGCTGGATGAGCTCCGCGCGCGGCTGCCTCGGCTCCGGGATGCGAGGCAGCGGTTGATCGAGTCCAGCGAGCGGATCACGTCGGCCGTCGACGTCGACGGGGGTGGCGTCGAGGGGAGCGACTGGTTCCGAGCGCAAGAGTCGCTCAAGGCCGAGCTGCTCTGGCTCGCGGACCGAGGAATCCTCCTCCGGGACCCCGAGACCGGCTTGATCGACTTCCCGGCCGAACGCGACGGTCTGCGGGTGCTCCTGTGTTGGCGGCTGGGGGAGGATCACGTGGCCTGGTACCACGACGAACAGACGGGGTTCTCGGGCCGGAGACCGCTCTGAACCGACGGGGTAGGGTGTCTCCGATGGCAGAGCGCGTGATCGAGATCAAGGGATTGCGCAAGTCCTACGGCGACGTGGAGGCCGTTGCCGGCGTCGATCTTCACGTCGATCGGGGTGAGGTGTTCGCGCTGCTCGGCCCGAACGGCGCCGGAAAGACGACCACGGTCGAGATCCTGGAGGGCTATCGGGACCGGACGGGCGGCGACGTCTCGGTCCTCGGTCACGATCCGGCGAGGCCCGAGGCCGACCTCAAACGACGGATCGGCATCGTCCTCCAGTCGACGGGCGTCGACCCCTACCTCACGGTCCGCGAGACCGTATCGCTCTACGCCGGGTTCTATCCGGACCCCCGGGACGTGGACGAGGTCGTCGATCTCGTGGGGCTGGCCGAGAAGCGGAGCACCCGGGTGAACAAGCTCTCCGGAGGTCAGCAGCGCCGTCTGGATGTGGCCGTGGCGCTCGCCGGGGACCCGGAGCTCCTGTTCCTCGACGAGCCGACCACCGGCTTCGATCCGAACGCCCGCCGCAACGCGTGGGAGATCGTGAAGAACCTCACCTCGATCGGGAAGACGATCTTCCTCACGACCCACTTCATGGACGAGGCCCAGTACCTCGCGAACCGGGTCGCCGTGATCGCCGCCGGTTCGATCGTTGCGGAGGGCACCCCGGCCACCCTGGCGGGGCGTGATCACATGCGGACGCGAGTTCGGTTCCGCGTCCCGAAGGGTCGGCCGGCCCCGCCGGAGCTCTCGGAGTCGGCGGTCCTCGCCGACGGCTCGATCGAGATCCGGACCGAGAACCCGACGAAGGTCGTCCACGAACTGACGTCCTGGGCGCTCGAACACGACTACGTCTTCGACCCGCTGGAGGTCACACAACCGAGCCTGGAAGACGTCTACCTCGACCTCACCGGCGGGAACGAGCACGGCGAGGGGGAGAAGGCGAGATGAGCGCGGTCGCCCAGGCGGCACGGCAGTTCCGCTTCACGAACAAGGCGTTCTGGCGGAACCCGGCGTCGGCCTTCTTCACGTTCGCGTTCCCTCTGATGTTCCTCGTCATATTCACGGCGCTCCTGGGACAGGGGCAGGTGGTGATCCGGGGGTTCGAGCTCGACACGACCACCTACTACGTAGGCGCGATGGCCGCATTCGGCGTCGTGTCCGCGTGTTTCACGAACATCGCGATCCAGACGACGTTCAATCGCGACGCGGGGATCCTGAAGCGGCTCCGGGGCACGCCGCTGCCGGCGGGCGCGTACATGGCGGCCCGCGTGTTCCATGCGATGGTCGTCGGCGCGATCCTGGTGGCGATCACGCTCGTATTCGGGAGATTCGCGTACGACTCGCCAATCCCGAGCGGCGGTCCACTCCTCGAGTTCATGGTGACGTTCCTCGTCGGATCGTTGTCGTTCGCCGCGTTGGCGCTCGCCCTCTCCTGCGTGATCCCGAACGCCGACGCCGCGCCGCCGATCGTGAACGCCGCGATCCTTCCGCTCCTCTTCCTCTCCGGCATCTTCATCCCGTTGGACGACGAGGCGCCGCAGTGGATCACGACGGTCGCCGAGATCTTCCCCGTCAAGCACTTCGCCGACGCGATGCGAGCCGGGTTCCTCGGCAACATCGAGGTGGCCGGACAGCGCGTCTTCGTCTTCGACTGGGTCGACGTCGCGATCGTGGCGGCGTGGGGACTCGTCGGCCTCATCCTCGCCGTGCGGTTCTTCAGCTGGGAACCGCGCCGCTAGGAGGCTGTGCTAGGCTCCGCGCTTCCACGGGAACGAGGGGGTGCCTCCGTGCGGAAGTGGTTCGTGACGCTCGCCTCGCTCGCGCTGCTGGCGGGCGCGTGCGCACCGGAGGATGAGCCCTCGACCGGAGGGAGCCCGACGGACTCTCCCGCCGAGGAACAGACGGCGGCCGAGTGCGCGGAGTCGCACACCTCGGACTTCTTCCAGGAGGGCAGCCTCACGGTCGGCACCGACCAGCCGGTGTTCCAACCGTGGTTCGGCGGGACGGGGAGCTACGAGGACTGGGAGGCCGACCCCGACTTCGGCATCGGGAATCCCGCCAGCGGCAAAGGCTACGAGAGCGAAGTGACGTACGCGGTCGCCGAGCAGATGGGCTTCTCCGAGGACGACGTCGTCTGGACCCCGCTGGGCTTCAACGAGTCCTACAAGCCGGGCCCGAAGGACTTCGACTTCTACATCGGGCAGGTCGCGATCCTCCCGGAGCGGGCCGAGGCGGTCACGTTCAGCGACGGCTACTACCACGCGAGCCAGGCCCTCGTGGCGAAGAAGGGCACGCCGATCGCCGACGCCACGACGATCGAGGAGCTCAAGGGATACAAACTGGGCGCCCAGGTGGGCACGACCAGCTTCAACGCGCTCGAGGAGGTCGTGCAGCCGGACCAGGACATCGCGGTCTTCAATCAGTCCGTGGACGTGATCCAAGCCCTCAACAACGGGCAGATCGACGGGTACGTCGTGGATGCGCCGACCGCCTACGTCAACGTGTTGATCGAAGAGGTGAAGAACGGGGTCGTCGTCGGTCAGTTCGGCGGGGAGGGCGAGGACTTCGGTCTGGTGCTCGATCAGGGGAACACCCTGGTGGAGTGCGTGAACATCGCGATCGGCGAGCTGGACGCCGACGGAACCCTGGCGGCGTTGGAGGAGCAGTATCTGGGGGACGTGACGTTCCCCGAGTTCGGCTAGCCGCCCACACCGACACCGTGGCCGCCAGCCCCCGGCAGACACTGGACCCGCAGGGAGGACGCCGGTCGAAGATCCTCGGTGGGACCGCCGGCCCCGAGGGCGCCCGAGCCGTCGTGATCGCCCTCGCGAGCACGATCGTCTTCTTCACGATCCTGGTGGTCGTGATCGTCCGATCTCCGGGGTGGCCGACGATCCGGTCCCGTTTCCTCGATGCCGAGGTCTTCGCCGATTCGTTCCCGAAGATCCTCGAAGCATTCCTGGTCAACGTCCAGCTGTTCCTGATCGCGGAGGTCTTCATCCTGGTGCTCGCCCTCGCGATAGCCGTCCTTCGGAGCCTCCCCGGGCCGGTGTTCTTCCCGATCCGTGCCCTCGCGATCGTCTACACGGATCTCTTCCGAGGGATCCCGACGATCCTGGTGATCTACACGCTCGGGTTCGGCGCTCCGGCGCTCGAGCTGCAGGGCGTTCCCGATGAGCCGTTCTTCTGGGCGATCGTCGCCCTCGTCCTCGTGTACTCGGCCTACGTCGCCGAGGTCTACCGAGCCGGGATCGAGTCCGTGCACGAGTCACAGATGGCGGCCGCTCGCTCGCTCGGGCTCACGCGGTGGCAGTCCATGCGCCACGTCGTGCTCCCACAGGCGGTGCGCCGCGTGATCCCCCCGCTGCTGAACGACTTCATCGGGCTCCAGAAGGACACTGCCCTCGTCGCGACGATCGGGGTGATCGAGGCCTTCCGCCGAGCGCAGATCGAGAACGCCGCGACCTTCGACTACACGCCTTTCCTCGCGACGGCGGTCCTGTTCGTCGCCATCACGATCCCGCTCGCCCGCTTCACGGACTGGCTCCTCCTTCGGGATCGACGCCGACGCGAAAGCGGAACGCTGCTGTGACCGTGGCGATCCGTGTCGAAGGGCTCCGGAAATCGTTCGGGGCGCTCGAGGTCCTCAAGGGCATCGACCTCGCGGTGGAGGACCACGAGGTCGTGTGCCTGATCGGCGCGAGCGGCTCGGGGAAGTCGACGCTCCTGCGATGTATCGACCTGCTCGAACCGATCGACGCCGGCCGCATCTGGATCGAGGGCGACGAGGTGAGCGCGGCCGGCGTCGATCAGAACGCCGTCCGCCGGCGGATCGGCATCGTCTTCCAGGCGTTCAATCTGTTCCCCCACATGACCGTGATGCGCAACGTCACGCTCGCACAGGAGAAGGCGCTCGGACGCTCTTCGGCCGAGGCGAGGGTGAAGGCCACCGAGCTGCTTGCTCGGTTCGGGCTGGTCGAGAAGTCCGACGACTATCCCGATCGACTGTCCGGTGGCCAGCAACAGCGGGTCGCCATCGCGCGAGCCTTGGCCATGGACCCCGACGTGATGCTTCTCGATGAGGTCACGAGTGCTCTGGACCCGGTCCTGGTCGCGGAGGTGTTGGACGCGATCCGGGAACTGGCAGCCGCCGGCATGACCATGTTGATCGCGACCCACGAGATGGGCTTCGCTCGGGACGTGGCGAGTCGGGTCGCGTTCTTGGAAGAGGGAAGACTGCTGGAGCAGGGGCCTCCGGAGCAGATGTTCTCCGAGCCCCGCGAAGAGGCGACCCGTCAGTTCCTCGACAGGATCATCGCGGCCGGTCGCATGTGACCTGTCTTGTCGCCGGGCCGCCCTAGACTGGCGTGCTCATGCCCCCCTTCAAGATCTCCTCCGATTTCCGTCCGTCGGGCGACCAGCCGGATGCCATCGAACAGCTGGTCCAGGGCGTTCAGGCGGGGGAGAAGCAGGTGACGCTGCTCGGAGCCACGGGGACCGGGAAGACGTTCACCGTGGCCCATCTGGTCGAGCGCGTGCAGCGCCCGACCCTGGTGATCGCCCCGAACAAGTCGCTCGGCGCACAGCTCGCCAACGAGTTCCGGGAGGTCTTCCCCGACAACGCGGTCGAGTACTTCGTCAGCTATTACGACTACTACCAGCCCGAGGCCTACGTCCCACAGACGGACACCTACATCGAGAAAGACTCGTCGGTCAACGACGAGATCGAACGGCTGCGCCATTCGGCCACGGCCGCGCTGCTGTCTCGCCGAGACGTCCTGATCGTGGCCAGCGTTTCGTGCATCTACGGGCTCGGCTCCCCCGAGCAGTACGAGGGGCAGCTCCTGAGAACGGTGCGCGGGACCGAGCTTCCGCTCGAGTTCGCGATGCAGCGGCTCGTCGACATCCAATACCAGCGGAACAACGTGAGCCGCGCGCGTGGCACCTTCCGTGTCCAGGGCGACACGCTCGAGGTGTTCCCGAGCTACGAGCAGACCGGCTATCGGATCGAGTGGTGGGGCGAGACGATCGAGCGGATCAGCCGGTTCGATCCGCTGACGGGAGAGCTGCTCACGGATTCCATCGTGGATCTCACCACGTTCCCCGCGTCACACTATGTCGCCGGCGACGAGCGGATGAAGCAAGCACTCGTGACGATCGAGGAGGAGCTGCACGAGCGTCTGGCAGAGCTCGAATCCCAGAGCAAGCTCCTCGAAGCCGAACGTCTGCGGATGCGGACGACCTACGACCTCGAGATGCTCCGCGAGGTCGGATTCTGCTCGGGGATCGAGAACTACTCGCGGCACATCGACGGCCGTTCGCCGGGCAGCGCGCCGTACACGCTGCTCGACTACTTCCCGGACGACTACCTCGTGGTGATCGACGAGTCACACGTCACCGTGCCGCAACTCCACGGGATGTACGAAGGAGACATCTCGCGGAAGTCCACGCTCGTCGACTTCGGCTTCCGGCTGCCCAGCGCGATCGACAACCGGCCGCTCCGTTTCGAGGAGTTCCAGGAACGGGTCGGGCAGGTCGTCTACATGTCAGCGACGCCCGGCCCCTGGGAGCTCAAGGTCTCCGAGCGGATCGTGGAGCAGATCGTGCGGCCCACCGGCCTGATCGACCCCGAGGTCGAGATCCGTCCTACGAAGGGCCAGGTCGACGACCTGATCGAGGAGATCCGGCGCCGGACCGAGGTCGAGCAACGCGTGCTCGTCACGACGCTCACCAAGAAGATGGCAGAGGACCTGACGGATTACCTGATCGAGATGGGGATCCGTGTGCGGTATCTCCACTCGGAGGTCGACACGATCCAGCGCATCGAGATCATCCGCGATCTCCGCCTGGGGGAGTTCGACGTCCTCGTCGGCATCAACCTGCTCCGCGAGGGGCTCGACCTGCCCGAGGTCTCGCTCGTCGCGATCCTCGACGCCGACAAGGAGGGATTCCTGCGCTCCGACACATCGCTGATCCAGACGATCGGGCGCGCGGCGCGCAATGTCGACGGGAAAGTCCTGATGTACGCGGACGCCGTCACGGACTCGATGAAGACGGCGATCAGCGAGACCCAACGGCGGCGGATGATCCAGGAGTCCTACAACACCGAGCACGGGATCGACCCGCAGACGATCCGAAGGCGAGTCACCGACATCCTGCTCGCGATCGAGGAGGACCCGGCCAAGCGAGCGACTTCCCCGCGGAAGGAGAGGCGACGCCGCGCCGCTCGGCCCGAGATGCCGCAGGAAGAGGTGGAACGCCTGCTGCTCGAGCTCGAAGAGGAGATGCATCAGGCGGCAAAGGACCTCCGGTTCGAGTACGCCGCACGCTTGCGCGACGAGGTCGTCGACCTCCGGAAGGAGCTCAAGGCCATGCGCGCGGCCGGGGTCGGCGCGTGAACCGCCTCTCGATCCGGGCACCGGCCGCATGGCTGGGCCCGGGATCGTTGGTCGAGGATGCCCAGATCGTCTGCGAGGGAGCCCTGGTGACCTATGCGGGAGCCGCCACCGCCATCGAGGTCGCCGATCGAGAGGTGCGAGTGGACGGCTTCGTGATGCCGGCGGTTGCCGACCGGCACGTCCACATCGAGCTGTCCGAGCCCGCGTCCGTCCTGGCGGGCGGCGTCACCGCCGTCCGCGACCTCGGATGGCCGGTGGAGCGGATCTTCCCCTTGGCAGACGCGTCGGAGATGCCGTCCTTCGACGGACCGTTGATCCGCGCGGCAGGCCCGATGCTCACCGCGCCGGGCGGCTATCCGACGCGGGACGCCTGGGCCCCCCCGGGGACGGGTCGGGAGCTCACGTCGCCCGAGGATGCCGTCGCCGCTGTGGAGGAGCTGGTGAAGCTCGGCGCGGCGGCGATCAAGGTGTCATTGAACGCGGACGCCGGGCCAACCCCTTCGGATGCGGAGCTCGCGGGGATCTGCGACGCGGCCCACGCGGCCGAGCTCCCGGTGACCGCCCACGCGCAGGGCAAGGGACAGGTGGAGCGTGCCCTGGGCGCGGGGGTCGACGAGCTGGCCCACACGCCGTGGATCAGGCTGTCGGACGAGGTGATCCAGGCGGCGTCGGCGCAGATGCGCATCGTCTCGACGCTCGACATCCTCAGCTTCGGTCACGACACGCCGGAGATCCGTACGGCGCTCGACAACCTCCGGCGGTTCCACGTCGCGGGAGGAACGATCACGTACGGAACGGACCTCGGCAACGGGTCGATCCCTGCGGGCATCCACACGCGAGAGGCGCGGCTGATGGTCGAGGCGGGACTGGAGCCCGAGGAGGTCCTCGAGGCGATGATCCGGGCGCCGCTGGAGCCCGACGCGCCCGCCGACCTGATCGGGCTCCGCACCAGTCCGTTGGACGACCTCGGGGCGCTCGAGGACGTGAGGCTGGTGATCAGGGCGGGCCGGATCGTCTCAGGGGGCTGACCGGGGGGACGGCCCGTGGCAGGATGGGGCCATGGATCGGATGACGGAGGATCCCCGGATCGAGACCGAGTTCCGAGGCGCCACCCTGGAGGAGGTCGGCCAGGCCGCGCGCAACCACGGCATGCCGCTCGAGGGACTCCGGTACGACACCACTCCGATCGGGATGCATTACCTCGTGACTCACTTCGACATCCCGGCGGCCGACGAGGCGTCATGGATCGTCGACGTGGACGGTCTCGTCGAGCGTCCGCTCTCCCTGTCGATGGCCGACCTCCGCGGCCGTCAGGTGGTGACCCAGCCGATCACGATGGAATGCGCGGGGAACGGGCGAGCCCTGATGTCGCCTCGCGCCGTCAGCCAACCCTGGCTCCTCGAGGCCGTGGGGAACGCCGAATGGACCGGCACCCCGCTCCGTCCGATCATCGAGGAGGCCGGTCTCCGACCGGAGGTGGTGGAACTCCTCTTCACCGGGGCGGACCACGGGATCCAGGGCGGGGTCGAGCACGACTACCAGTGGAGCTTCGCGCTCGACGACATCCTCCGGGACGACGTCTTGCTGGCCTACGAGGTGAACGGGCAGCCGCTACCCCCGCAGCACGGGTTCCCGATCCGCCTGCTCGTGCCGGACTGGTACGGGATGTGCAGCGTGAAGTGGCTGCAGAGGATCACGGCGATCGCGGAGGCGTCCGACGCGTTCCAGATCTCCGCGTACCAGCTCCGTCAGGAGGAGGGTGGTCCCGGGATCCGTGTCACGCGGAAATCGCCTCGCGCGCTGATGCTGCCCCCGGGCTTCTCCGACTTCCCGGCACGCCAGCGATACGTCGACGCCGGGCCGTGCGGGCTGACCGGGCGCGCGTGGTCGGGCTGGGGGCACATCGCGCGCGTAGAGATCAGCGATGACGGGGGAGCGACCTGGTCCGACGCCGAACTCGGCCCCGCGCCAGCGTCACCGTCCTCCTGGAGGCCCTGGTCCTTCGACTGGGATGCCGCCCGGGGCGAACACGAGGTGCTCGTCCGGGCAACCGACGAGGCGGGCAACGTGCAGCCGGTCGAAGCGTCCTGGAACTTCGGCGGCTTCATGAACAACATGGCACAGCGGGTCCGCGTCTTCGCCCGTTAGCCGTTCACATCGAGAGGATCTGCCGGAGCTCCTCGAAACACCGGTCGATGTCGGCCTCCGTGTTGAAGAAGTGCGGGCTGATCCGTAGGCCGTCTCCGCGGAAGTCTGTGCAGACGTCGCGAGCGAGGAGCTCGTAACAGATCTTCTCCGCGTCCGGCCCCACCTTGACGTTGACCACGCCGCCGCGCGCCGCGCGATCTCGTGGTGTCCGGACCTCGAGGCCTGCCTCGTCCGCCGCCCCGATCAGGTGGTCGGTGAGTTCTCCCTGACGGGCGCGGATCGTCGCCGGCCCCACCTCCGAGATGATGTCCATCCCGCCCTGCGCGATGAAGAACACAGGGGCGGGGGGCGTCCCGTGTTCGAGGCGACGTGCGGTCGGGTGATACTCGAGATGCTCGGTGTCGAACGAGAAGGGCTCCCGCGTGCCGAACCAGCCGGTCACCGTGGGTTCGAGGGAAGGCAGCAGATCTCGCCGGGCATAGAGGAACGCCAGACCCGGCCCGCCGAGCATCCACTTGAGAACCCCTGCCGCGTAGAGGTCGCACCCGAGGTCGTGGAGATCGAGCGGCACGATCCCGAGACCGTGGTAGTCGTCCACGAACGAGAGCGCACCGCGTTCGCGCGCGATCGCACAGACCGCCTTCGCGTCGACGATCGCGCTCGACCGGTACAGGACACGATTGACCATCACCACCGCGGTCCGTTCGTCGATCGCGCGGTCGTACTCCTCCAGCGGGATCGTCAGGCCATCGGGGCTGCGCAGCCATCGGATCTCCGCACCCGTCTTCCGGGCCCACGCGATCCACACATGTCCGTCGGTGGGGAAGTCCAGCTCCGACAGGATCACGGTCCGCCGCTCGCCGGAAAGGTCCAGGCACGATGCGATCGTCGCCAGGGCGATCGAGATGTTCGTGGTGAGCGCCACCTCGCCCGGATCACAGGCGGCAAGCGCGGAGAACGAACGCTTGAGAGCGGCCATCCGCGGGAAGATGTCTTCGAGCCAGACGTGGTCGGGAGCGCCCTTGGTGCCCCATGCCTCGATGTACTCCTGTAGGTACGCCATCGACCGGCGCGAGACCGGTCCGAGCGAAGCGCTGATCAGGTAGGTCTTCCGTTCGAGGACGGGGAACTCGGCGCGCCAGTCGGTGAGGTCCATCTACCGCTGCGCGGGCATGAACCGTTCGAACCAGGCGGTGGTCCGAGTGACGAGGTCGAGGTAGGCCGGGTATCTGCGAACCCCGTGTCCTTCTCCGGGGTAGATCGCGACCTCGACCGGGACATCTCGTGCGCGGAGCGCACGATAGAACTCCATCGCTTGCCCGGGAGGGGTGCAGCGATCCTCCGTGCCCGCCGTGAGGAGCGTCGGTGTCGTGACACGGTCTGCGAAGAACACCGGGCTCCGTTCGCGGTACTGAGGCGCGCCATCTTCGGGATCTCCACCCAGGAACCAGGAGTCCCACGCGCCGATGTTGCTGTTCCAGTGCTGGCTGTAGTAGTCGGTCACCGGGGAGACCGCGACGGCCGCCTTGAAGCGCTGATCCACCACCGGGAGCCAGCACGACATGAAGCCCCCGTAACTGCCGCCCGTGACGCCGATCCGTTCCGGATCCGCGATACCGCGTTCCACCAACGCGTCGACTCCGGCGAGGTCGTCGTGCGCGTCGGCTCCGCCCATGTCGCCGATCACCTCCTCCAGGAACGTCCGACCACGGCCGTTGGAGCCCCGTGGGTTCGGCATCAGGATCGCGTACCCGCGCGACACGAGCCAAGCGAAGCTCGGTCTCGGGAACCACTCCGCGTACGACCACACCGGCCCGCCGTGCACCTGCAGGATCAGCGGATGCGGTCCCTCGCCTGCCGGCGCGAGGAGGTACCCGTCGATCTCGAGGCCGTCGGATGCGGTCCACGTCAGCCGCTCGGCGCGCCCGATCAGGCTGCGCGCGTGATCGTGGCCCTCGTGCCGGAACGAGGCCACGGTGCGGTCCGTCCCCGCCTCGACCACGGCGACCTCCAGCGGGCGATCGAACCCGTGCCGGACGAGCGCGAACCCGTCCTCACCGAAGACCGCCGCGGACGGTTCCCACGCTCCGACGCTTTCCCTCGTCGACCACACCTCGGTCCGCCCACCGGTCGCGGGATCGATCTCCCCGAGCACCGTGTCGCCCCGGCGGAGCGCCGCGTATGCGAGGCTTCCGTTCGCGCGCCATCCGAGCCACGTGATGTCGGCGTCCTCCAGCTCCACGATCTCGGTCGCGCCGCTCGCGACGTCCACCAGGATCGCGCGGCCGGACACGAGCTGTCGGTCGCTGCACGGGGCCTCGATCGCCGCCACCCGCGAGCCGTCGGGCGCAGCCACCGGGAGCCCGAACTGGACGTCGCTCGTCGCGAGTACCCGATCGTCTCCAGTCGCTGCGTCGATCAGCACCAGCGGCGCCGCGTACCAGGACGATTCGCCGGGATCCTCCGACGCCACGGCGACCACGGCTCCCGCACCACACCATTCGGCCTCCCAGACGTTCAACCCCTCCCGCGAGAGCGCCCGGACCTCGCCCGATGCCACCTCGACCACCCAGAGGCGGCGCCACACCTGCCGGTCCTCCCACGAGTCCACCTTCGGGGCCCAGCTGGGCAGGTCCTTCTCCGCCTCGAGCGCACCCGATCCGTCCGCGCCCGCGCCGTCCGCATGCATCCCGGCGCTCCGCAGGAGGATCCGTGACCCGTCGGGCGACCACGCGTGCTCTTCGATCGTGCCCTCGATGTCGGGCAGAGCCTCGGCCTCGCCGAGGCCGTCGAGGGACAGCACGTGGAGCTGCATCCGTCCCTTCTCTCGACGGTCCGAGAGGAAGGCCAGCCTGCTCCCGTCCGGCGACCAGCGTGGTCCCGCATCGCGCTCCGGACCGGATGAGACCTCCTTGGCGCCTCCAGCTTCGGCGCCGTCGGCGGAAGCCTCGCGAACCAGCGGCGTCAGGCAGATCCGGGTCTTCGGCGTCCCCTCGAGCTCCTCCCAGATCGAGCCGGTGAAGGCGATCCATCGCCCGTCCGGGGAGGGGCGGGGATCTGCAGGCTCCGTGACCTTGCCGAAGCCCGCCTCGTGGATCTTCCGGAAATGCTCCTCGACCTCTCGGTACAGCGACGACTCTCGCAGGTCCCTTTCCATGGAGCGAAGGATAGGCGCGCAGGAGGCGCAGCGGCGTGGACCCGCGCCGTTCGACACCTCACGCCCAGACGTGTCGCTGCCCGCCGGTACACTCGACTCCGTGGGCTCCGAGAGACTCGTCATCCACGGCGCCCGTGAGCACAACCTCAAGAACGTCACGCTGGACCTGCCGCGCAACCAGCTGATCGTGTTCACGGGCCTGTCCGGCTCCGGGAAGTCGTCGCTCGCCTTCGACACGATCTACGCCGAAGGCCAGCGGCGGTACGTGGAGTCGCTGTCGTCGTACGCGCGCCAGTTCCTCGGCCAGATGGAGAAACCGGACGTCGACTTCATCGAGGGCCTCTCGCCCGCCATCTCGATCGACCAGAAGTCGACGTCGCGCAACCCTCGATCGACGGTCGGGACGATCACCGAGGTCTACGACTACCTCCGGGTCCTGTTCGCTCGGATAGGCCATCCGCACTGCTTCAACTGCGGCCGCCAGATCGGGCGGCAGACACCGGACCAGATCGTGGATCAAGTGATGCAGTTGCCGGAAGGCACACGCTTCCAGGTACTCGCTCCGGTCGTCCGGGGGCGGAAGGGCGAGTACGAGAAGCTCCTGCAGGAGCTGGCCCGGAAGGGGTTCCCTCGCGCACGGATCGACGGGGAGGTCCATGAGCTCTCCGAGACGATCAAGCTCCCGAAGAACTACAAGCACACGATCGAGGTCGTGGTCGACCGGCTCGTGGCCAAGCAGGGTATCCGCCGCCGAGTCGCGGACAGCATCGAGACCGCCCTGGAGCTCGCGGAAGGGGTCGCGTCGATCGCAGTGATGACCCACGAGGGCCACGAGGAGCTCCAAACCTTCTCGCAGAATCTCGCGTGCACGTACTGCGGTCTGTCGTTCGACGAGCTCGCGCCCAGGAACTTCTCCTTCAACTCGCCCTACGGAGCGTGTTCCACGTGCGACGGGCTGGGCACCAGGTTGGAGGTGGATCCGGACCTGGTGGTACCCGACCCGACGCTCTCGATCAACGAGGGCGCCCTCGCCCCATGGGCCAGCAACACCCTCGAGTACTGGTACCGGGTGCTCGAAGCCGTGGGCGAGACCCACGGGTTCTCACTGGACACCCCGTGGAAGAAGCTCCCGAAGCGGGCGCGGGACGTGGTCCTCTACGGCTCCGACGAGGAGATCTACGTCCGCTACCGGAACCGCTATGGACGTCAGCGCGCGTACTACACGACCTACGAAGGCGTGCTTCCCAACCTCGAGCGCCGATACAAGGAGACGGAGTCGGACGCCGCGCGGGAGAAGCTCGAGCAGTTCATGCGGGAGATCCCGTGCCGAGCGTGCAAGGGAGCCCGTCTGAGGCCCGAGACTCTCGCCGTCACCGTGGGCGGCATCAACATCTCGCAGCTGACCGATCTGTCGATCCGCAAGACGCTCGACTTCCTCGACCCCATCGAACTCTCCGAACGGGAGGAGATGATCGCGGAGCGGCTGCTGAAGGAGATCCGCGCGCGACTGGGATTCCTGGTGGACGTCGGCCTCGACTACCTCACGCTCTCGCGGACGGCGGGGACGCTCGCCGGGGGCGAGGCGCAACGGATCCGTCTGGCGACCCAGATCGGCTCGGGGCTCGTGGGCGTCCTCTACATCCTCGACGAGCCGTCGATCGGCCTCCATCAGCGGGACAACCGGCGGCTCCTCGACACGCTGATCCGACTCCGAGACCTCGGCAACACGCTGATCGTCGTCGAGCACGACGAGGCCACGATCCTCGAAGCGGACCACATCGTCGACATCGGTCCGCTGGCGGGTGAGCACGGCGGTCGCATCGTCTACTCGGGCGATCTCAAGGGGTTGCTGGACTCCGATGAGTCCCTCACGGGCGCCTACCTCTCGGGCAGGCGGTCGATCCCAGCGCCGACATCGAGGCGCAAACCCGATCGTTGGCTGCGCCTCGAGGGCGTGCGACAGCACAATCTGAAGGACATCAACGTGCGGATCCCGCTCGGTCTGTTCGTCTGCATCACCGGTGTGAGCGGCAGCGGCAAGTCCACCCTCGTTCAGGATGTGCTGCTGCGCGCGCTGATGCAGAGGGTGTATCGCTCGCGGGTGCTGCCGGGGAAGCATCGGCGGATGGTGGGCTGGGAGCAGGTGGACAAGGTCATCGACATCGACCAGTCGCCGATCGGCCGGACGCCACGATCCAATCCGGCCACGTACACGGGCGTGTTCGATCACATCCGGAAGCTCTTCGCGCAGGTCCCCGAGGCCAGGCTCCGGGGCTACCAGCCCGGCCGGTTCTCCTTCAATGTGCGTGGCGGGCGCTGCGAGAACTGCGCGGGCGACGGGCAGATCAAGATCGAGATGCACTTCCTCCCGGACGTCTACGTCACGTGCGAGGTCTGCAAGGGCCGCCGCTACAACCGCGAGACGCTCGAGGTGAAGTACAAGGGCCGCACGATCTCCGATGTCCTCGAGATGAGCGTCGACGAGGCGGTCGAGTTCTTCCAGAACATCCCGCCGATCAAGCGGCACATGCAGACGCTCTCCGATGTCGGGCTCGGCTACATCAAGCTCGGGCAGCCTGCGCCCACCCTCTCGGGAGGTGAGGCGCAGCGGATCAAACTCTCGAGCGAGCTCCACAAGCGGGCGACCGGAAGCACGGTCTACATCCTCGACGAGCCGACCACGGGCCTGCATTTCGAAGACATCAGGAAGCTGCTGCAGGTCCTCCAACGGTTGGTCGCCACCGGGAACACGGTGCTCGTGATCGAGCACAACCTCGATGTCGTGAAGACCGCGGACTGGCTGATCGACCTCGGGCCCGAGGGAGGAGACCAGGGAGGCCGGGTCGTCGCGGAAGGACCGCCCGAGGCCGTCGCCGCGAACGCCGACTCGTACACGGGGCACTTCCTCGAGGAGGTCCTCGGGGTGCTACCGGTGGGTGCCGGCGCGACGGCGTGAACGCCTGTGCTCTCGTCGATGCTTGCTAGGATTCGCCCCGTCGTGTCGAGGCCATCTGCTGTTTCCGGGGCTGCCGCCCCCGGGGATCCCGCCCCCCGCCGGCGGATGAGGACCGTCGTCGCAAGCCTGGTCGTCGTGCTGACCGCCGCATGCGGCGGCATCCCTGCGCCTCAGGTGAAGGTCCCGGGAGGCCGGCAGTTCATCCCGATGATTCCGGACTCCATCGACGACGTGGGGCTCGCTCCCTCCGTGGCCGTCGACGGGGAGGGGTTGCCCAACATCTCCTACTTCGGGTTCACGGCCCCGTTGGAGGAAGGTGAGATCCCCGTCGCCCGCCCCGTCGGGTCACCGTTCCTCCAGACCGAGGACGGGAAGGACGCCGGGGCCGTGCTGCTGGCCAGCCTGACGCCCGACCAGATCTGGACGCGAGGCGCCGTCGCCCAGCCGAGAGAGTCTCCCGCCGGGGTCCCCGTCCCGTTCGACCCGGCTGCCGAACCGTCCCTCGCGACCATCACGCCCGCGAGGGCGAAGGGGACCGACATCGCCATCAGCGGCGCGGACATCCATGCGACGTGGACCGTGGACACCGGCGTCTGGTACGGCGTGGGCCCGGCCTTCGAGGTTGGGCCCGTGGAGGAGACGCCCGAGGCGGGCGCCCCGTCGATCGTCGTGGACGGCTCGGGCGTGCCCATCGTCGCGTACACGGTGGCGGGGACCCAGCCGGAAGTGCGAGTGGCCGAGCGGTCGGGGGAGCGCTGGCGGATCACGCCGATCGCCAGCCTCTCGGCGTGCGGCCAGGGATGTCCGCCCGCGACCCACGTCGCGATCGTCGGAGGGGAGCCGTTCGTCGTGGTGGCCGATCCTCGCTCCGGCGAGTTGATCGCCGCGCAACGACAGGGCGGCACCTGGGCCACGGAGGTGGTGGCGACCGATGTCACCGGCGGTGCCTCGCTCGCCGCCGCCGGTGACACAGCGACGATCTCCTTCTATACGTCCGAAGGGTTGGCCGTCGCGAGCGGCCGGTTCGGATCCTGGTCGATCGAAGAGGTCGCCACGCTCGCCCAGGGTGGCGGCCAGGCAGGGGGCACACCACCACGCCGGGCTCCGGCGTCGCCGTCGACGGCCAGGGGACCACGTGGGTGACGTGGGAGGACGCCGATGGCATCCACCTCGCCTCGGGCGAGGAGGGGCAGCTCGAGGAGCTCGAGCTGCCCGACACGAGCGGCGGCATCAGCCCCTCGGTCGCGACGACCGAGGACGGCGCCTCCGTCTACCTGGCCTGGTACGACCCGGAGAACGGCGACCTCCGGCTGGGGACGTACGCCGAGATCCCCGGCCTGCTGATCGCGGCCCCCAGTCCGGCGCCGTCGCCGGCACCCCCGGATGTTGCCACCTGCGGCGAGGACAGCCAGCTCGTCCTGGACATCGTGGCGGTTGGGTCGACGTTCGACCCCCAGTGTCTGGTGGCTCCGGCGAGTGAGCCGTTCACGATCAACTACGACAATAGGGATCCGACCGTCCACAACCTCGTGATCGCCACGGATGAGGCGGCGATCTCGACGGATCCGATCTTCCCTGGTCCGGACGTCCCGGGTCCCGACCAGGTGGCACTCGACGTCCCGGCGATCGATCCAGGGGATTACTTCTTCCAGTGCACGTACCACCCCACCACGATGACCGGGGCCCTGGCCGTCATCGAGTCGGCGGCGGCGGGCGGCGGAGGCGGCGGAGGCGGCGGCTAGTCACAGTCCGTTCCCGGGCGGGTCGCAAGCCGGCGCTACGATAGGTCTGTGAGCTTCACGAAGCCGGTGTCGTCCAGCATCCCGGACGTCCCCGGCGCCTACCTCTTCCGGGACGAGGACGGGCGGGTCGTGTACGTCGGCAAAGCCAGCTCGCTGCGGAAGCGGTTGGCCAGCTACTGGTCACGCCCCCTCCATCCGCGGACGCAGGCCATGGTCGACGCGGCTGCCAGCGTCGAGTGGATCGTCGCGTCCGGTGAGGTCGACGCGCTGATGCTCGAGTTCAACCTGATCCAGCAGTACCGGCCTCGGTTCAACATCCGGTACCGCGACGACAAGTCCTATCCCTACCTGGCCCTCACGGTGGGGGAGAAGTGGCCACGCGCGCAGGTCCTTCGGGGCACCAAACGGAAGAAGGTCCGTTACTTCGGGCCGTACGGGCATGCCTGGGCGATCCGCGACACCCTGGACGCCCTGACGCGGGTCTTTCCCATCCGAACCTGCACCAACCACTTCTTCGACCAGCGGGCGCGAGCCGGCAGGCCCTGTCTCTATTACGACATCGGCCGCTGCTCGGGACCGTGTGTGCCCGCGCAGACCGGCGTCACCGAGGAGTCGTACCGACGAGACGTCGAGAGCTTGGGAGACTTCCTCGCGGGGAGCTCCAAGCCGGTGTTGAAGCGGCTCGATCGCCAGATGGCCGAGGCCTCCGAGCGGGAGGAGTACGAACAGGCGGCTCGGTTCCGCGACCAGTTGCAGGCAGCGCGGCGGGCGCTGGAGAGCCAGGAGATGGTCCTGATCCGCCCCGAGGACCTGGACGTGGTGGGCCTTGCCGAGGACGACCTCGAGGCGGCGTTCCAGGTGTTCACGGTTCGAGGGGGGAGGGTCCTCGGGCGGAAGGGCTGGGTCGTCGATCGCGTCGAAGACCTCGACCGCCCCGAGCTCGTTGCATCCTTCCTCCGGCAGGTCTACATGGAGCGCGAGGACGTGCCCCCGCGCATCTTGGTTCCGACGGAGCCGGCCGATCACGCCGTGCTGGAGGCGTGGCTGTCCGGTCGCCGAGGCTCCCGCGTCACGATCGCCGTCCCGGCTCGGGGCGCCAAGCGGAAGCTGATGGAGGTCGTCGGCAGCAACGCCGCCGACGCCTTCCATCGTCACAAGCTGCGCCGAGCCTCGGACTTCGGGGCGCGTTCCCGAGCGCTCTCGGAGCTCGCCGACCAGCTCGGGCTAGAGCAGGCTCCGCTCCGGATCGAGTGCTACGACATCTCGAACCTGGGACCCACCGACACGGTCGGGTCCATGGTGGTCTTCGAAGACGGTCTGCCGAAGCGCTCCGACTATCGACGCTTCGAGATCAAGAGCGTTGCGGGACAAGACGATTTCGCGAGCATGGAGGAGATGCTGACCAGGAGGTTCTCCCGGCTCCTCAAGGAGAAGGACGAGGCTCCGGGCGGCCGCAGGCGATTCTCGTACCCACCCGCGCTCGTCGTCGTGGACGGCGGCCGCGGCCAGTTGAGCGTCGCGACGAAGGTCCTCGAGGACCTCGGATTGCACATCCCGCACGTGGGGCTGGCGAAGCGGCTCGAAGAGATCTATTTCCCCGACCGGCCGGATCCGCTGTCGATCCCACGCGGATCGGAAGCGCTCTTCGTGCTGCAGCACATCCGCGACGAAGCGCATCGGTTCGCGATCACGTATCACCGGCAGCGGCGCGATCGGCGGGCACTCGCATCTCCACTCGACGAGATCCCCGGCGTCGGTCCTTCGCGGAAGCGAGCCCTGATGAAGCGCTTCGGCTCCCTGACCAAGATCCGACAGGCCGAACCGGCCGAGCTCGCCGCGACGCCCGGGGTCGGCCCGAGGCTCGCGAGCGAGATCCATCAGCGTCTCCACGCGGTCGCGGCCTCCGATCATCGGGAGAGCGCGTGATGGCCAAGACGGCGCGCCGCTCCCATGCGGAGGCCACGACCGCGCCCGGGTTCCTGTTGATCACCGGCCTCTCGGGCGCCGGGAGGTCCGAGGCCGCTCGGAGCTTGGAAGACCTCGGCTACTTCGTCGTGGACAACCTGCCGCCGGCGCTCCTGCCGAAGATGGCGGAGCTGGCCGCCGGTCCCGGCGGGCCCGGCCGGGTCGCGATCGTCGTCGACGCCCGCGGCGGTGTGTTCTTCGGCGAGCTCTCCAGAGCGCTCGAAGAGCTCCGGGGGCAACGCGTGGCGTCACGGATCGTGTTCCTCGACGCATCGGACGAGGACCTCGTCAACCGCTACGAGGCGACGCGCCGGCGCCACCCCCTCGCGCCGGGCGATCGGGTCGCCGAGGGCATCCGCAAGGAGCGGCTGATGATGGAGAGCCTGCGGGAAGACGCGGATCTCGTGATCGACACGAGCGGGCTCACACCCCACGACCTCCGCGACCGGATGCGCGAGATGTTCTCGGAGGCACCGCCGGAGGCCGGCCTCCTCGTGACGGTGGTGTCCTTCGGCTTCAAGTACGGGAGTCCCCGAGACGCCGATCTCGTGTTGGACGTGCGATTCCTGCCCAACCCTCACTGGGTGGACGAGCTACGCCCGCTTCCGGGCACGAACGCGAAGGTCCGCGAGTACGTCGAGGGGCAGGCACAGTACGGGCCCTTCATGAAGCGGCTGGAGTCTCTCCTCGACGTCGTCGTTCCCGGCTACGTGGACGAGGGGAAGTCGTACCTCACCGTGGCGGTCGGCTGCACCGGAGGCCGACATCGCTCGGTCGTCGTGGCGACCGACCTGGCCGAGTACTTCAGCGAGCGCGGGCATCGGGTCTCGGTGGACTACCGCGACGTCGACCGCGACTGAAGGGCGGCTCCTCCCCCGGGCTTCAGGCCGACGGGAACGCCTCCTCGAGAGTTCGAAGATGATCGCCACGGTGGAGTGAGCGATCCACGAGTCGCTCACGCCCCTCTGTGACGACCTGAGAAACGACCGTCGTGTCCAGCCGTGAGATCAGATCCTCGAGCTCGGCTGCAGCGGCGAGGAACTCCTCGATCGCGACACGAGGGGGGATGGCGAGCCACTGCGTGAGTGAGGCGTCGTTGATCCGATCCATCACCGCCTCGTCGACCCGCATCGGCGTCTTCTCTCCCCGGTCCACTGCGAGGCGCCAACGCTCCAGGACGAATCGGTCCCAGAACCCGATGTGTGCGAACAGTGCCCCCGCCGTCCAAGGCGCGTCGATCGGCGTGCCCAACTCGGCGTCGGAGAGGGATTGCCCGATCACCCGCAGTCGTTCGCGGGACGAACGATTCCGCTCCGCGATCTCCTGTGGCGTCCTCTCCATCGGCGTGACCACGCTACCGCGCATCGGCTGACGAGCGACTCAGGTGGTGTGTGTGAGCACGGTCGGTAGGATGGGTTCCCAGCGCCGAGCACTCCGAGGGAGGACCCATATGGCTGTCAAGGTCGGGATCAACGGATTCGGGCGGATCGGCCGCAACTTCTTCCGCGCCGTCAGGCAGACGGGCGCGAGCGTCGACTTCGTCGGGGTCAACGACATCACGGATGCGACGACGCTCGCGCACCTGTTGAAGTACGACTCGGTCCTGGGGCGTCTGGACGCGGACGTCACGGTTTCCGAGAACGGCATCTCGGTCGACGGCGACGAGCTGCGAGTGATCGCCGAGCGCGATCCGGCGCAGCTCCCGTGGAAGGAGCTGGGCGCCGAGATCGTGATCGAGTCGACCGGTCTGTTCACGGACCGCGAGAAGGCGGCCGCCCACCTCGAGGCGGGCGCTCAGAAGGTCATCATCAGCGCCCCGGCGAAAGCCGAGGACATCACGATCGTCATGGGCGTGAACGACGACGCCTACGATCCGACGACGCACCACGTCATCTCGAACGCATCGTGCACGACGAACTGCGTGGTGCCGCTCGCGAAGGTGCTCGAAGACTCCTTCGGGATCGAGCGTGCCCTGATGACCACGGTCCATGCGTACACCAACGACCAGAACCTTCTTGACCTGCCACACAAGGACCTGCGACGTGCCCGCGCCGCCGCGATCAACATCGTGCCGGCGTCTACCGGAGCCGCGAAGGCGACTTCGCTCGCGCTCCCGCAGCTGAAGGGGAAGATCGACGGCGTCGCGATGCGGGTGCCCGTGCCGGACGGGTCGATCACCGATCTCGTGGCGATCCTCGACCGCGACGTGACGGTCGAGGAGGTCAATGAGGCCTACCGAGCCGCCTCCGAGACCGGCCGGTTGAAGGACAAGCTCGTCTACACCGAGGATCCGATCGTCTCGAGCGACATCGTGGGGTCGCCCGCTTCGTGCACGTTCGACTCGCTCTCGACGATGGCCATCGGGAACTTCGTCAAGGTGCTCGGCTGGTACGACAACGAGTGGGGGTACTCGAACCGCTTGGTCGATCTCGTGAATCTGGTCGCGTCGAAGCTCTAGTGGCGCTCCGGACCCTCGACGACCTCGGCGACGTCGCCGGCACACGGGTCTTCGTCCGCGCCGACTTCAACGTGCCGATCGACGGAGGCCATGTCGCGGACGACATGCGGATACGCGCGACCGTCCCGACGCTCCGCGAGCTCCTGGACCGGGGAACCGCGATCGTGGTGGCGTCACATCTCGGGAGGCCGAAGGGGGAGCCGCGGGACGACCTGCGGCTCGGGCCCGTCGCCGATCGCCTGGCCGAGCTGCTCGGCGTCGACGTCATGGCCCTGGACGAGATCGTCGGCGACGGGCCGGAGGCCGCGTGCAGCCACATCGAACCGGGTGAGGTGGTCCTCCTCGAGAACCTCCGTTTCCATCCGGGGGAGGAGGCCGACGACGTCCGATTCGCGGGGCAGCTGGCGGAGCTCGCCGACGCCTACGTGAACGACGCCTTCGGGGCGGCGCACCGCGCCCATGCCAGTGTCTCGGCCCTGCCGGACCTGATGCTCGCATCGGGGAGGCAGGCGGTGGCGGGCAGGCTCCTTCAGCGAGAGGTCGAGGTGCTCGGCCGCCTCCTCACCGATCCCGATCGTCCCTATGTGGCCGTGCTCGGAGGCGCGAAGGTCTCGGACAAGCTCGGCGTGTTGGGCGCGCTCGTCGAGCGCGTCGACGCGCTGCTGATCGGCGGCGCGATGGCGTTCACGCTGATCGCCGCCGAGGGGGGAGAGGTCGGCGAGAGCCTCGTGGAACCCGATCGCTTCGACGAGGTCCGAGCCGTCGCCCGGCTCGCCCGGGAGAAGGGCACGCTGATCGAGCTGCCACAAGACGTCGTGGCGGCGACGGAGGCTCGCGCGGACGTCCGCCCTCAGACGGTACCGGCGCGCGAGATCCCACGCGGCCTCAAGGGATTGGACATCGGCCCCCGCACCGTCGAGGAGTTCGCTCGGATCCTCGCCGACGCCAAGACGATCCTGTGGAACGGGCCCATGGGCGTCTTCGAGCTCGAGCCCTTCTCGGCCGGCACGCGCGGGGTGGCGACGGCGATCGCCGGGGCCACCGCGTTCTCGGTCGTCGGCGGGGGTGATTCGCTCCTCGCCGTCAAGCGCGCCGGCCTGGAGGAGTCGTTCGACCACCTGTCCACCGGCGGCGGGGCCTCGCTCGAGTTCCTCGAGGGCGACCCGTTGCCGGGCATCCAGGTACTGGAGGACTGACGTGGCCGCACGGATGCCGATCATCGCGGCGAACTGGAAGATGCATAAGACGCACCTGGAGGCGATCCAGACGGTGCAGAAGCTCTCCTACCTCCTGGATCGGAAGGAGGCGGATCGCGTCGAGGTCGTGATCTGTCCGCCGTTCACGGCGCTGCGCTCGGTCCAGACGCTCATCGACTCCGACCGGCTCTCGTACGGCCTGGGCGC
The DNA here is from genome assembly GCA_963842295.1 of uncultured Actinomycetota bacterium. GTDB lineage: Bacteria > Actinomycetota > UBA4738 > UBA4738 > HRBIN12 > JAJNBA01. The sequence continues at coordinate 255,488 of CAWJFY010000004.1, forward strand.
GCAGAACATCCACCCGGAGGACGAGGGCGCGTTCACCGGAGAGGTTTCCGGCTCGATGCTGGCGGCGCTCGACGTCTCCTACGTGATCGTGGGTCACTCCGAGCGCCGCCAGCTCTTCGGCGAGGACGACGAGACGGTCAACCGGAAGGTGAAAGCCGTCTTCCGCCACGGCATGGTCCCGATCGTCTGCGTGGGGGAGACCCTGGAGGAGCGCGAGTCGGGCGGGACCGAGACCAAGGTCGCAGAGCAGATCCAGCGGGCGTTCGACGGCGTCGACCCGCCGGCCGCCGCTCGCGCCGTCGTTGCCTACGAGCCGATCTGGGCGATCGGGACTGGCCGCAACGCGGAGCCGACGGATGCGGGACAGGTCGTGGAGGTCATCCGAGCGACCCTTTCGGACCGCGTCTCCTCCGAGGTCGGAGACGCGGTCCGCGTTCAGTACGGCGGGAGCGTCAAAGCGGGCAACATCAGAGAGTTCATGGCTCATCCGGAGATCGACGGAGCACTGGTGGGCGGCGCGAGCCTCGATCCGGAGGGATTCGCCCTGATCGTCAGATACCGGTGACCCTCTTTCGATTCCTTGCCTCTCAAAGAGGCTGCGGCGGTGTCACTCCCGGGGTTGTTGGTTTGCGCGTCTCCCGTAACCTCCGTAGTATCGGCTTCCGGGCATGAGTCGATCCGACACGGACACCGACGTATCCCAGGCCGAGCAGGGCGAGGTTCGCGAGCGCCCCGACCTTGAGGCTGCCGCGCCGTCTGCCGAGACGCCGGCGTCGATCATCGGCCGGAGCCCATGGGAGATCTTCTGGAGGCATTTCCGGCAGGACCGCTTCGCGCTCGCCGGGATCGTCATCATCGTCTTGATAGTGCTCATGGCGATCTTCGCGCCGGTGATCGCGAACATCACCGGTCACCCGCCGAACCAGGTGAACCTGAGCTCGCTCGACTCCTACGGGTTGCCGTCGGCCCCCCGGTGGTGGCCGGACACGGTCGACCCCGTGACGGGCGAGAAGATCGAGGAGTCGCCGCCCGGCTACCTGCTCGGCGTCGACGACACCGGGCGCGACCAGTTCGTCCGGATCGCGTACGGCGCTCGCACCTCGCTCACGGTCGCCTTCCTGGCCACCGGCATCGCCCTGGTGATCGGTGTGCTGCTTGGACTCACAGCCGGCTTCTTCCGAGGGAAGACCGACACGGTCATCTCGCGGGCGACCGACGTGGTGCTCGCGCTGCCGATCCTGCTGCTTGCACTCGGGATCGCCTCGGCGTGCGGCGCGAACCAGGAAGGATGCTTCGGGGGCTTCATCAAGCCCGGCTTGCGACCTGTGATCCTCATCATCGGTCTGTTCAGCTGGCCGTACATCGCGCGTATCGTCCGAGGTCAGGTCCTGTCGATCCGAGAGAAGGAGTTCATCGAGGCGTCGCGGTCCCTGGGCGCGTCCAACCGGCGGATCATCCTCCGCGAGATCCTTCCCAACGTGACCGCGCCGATCATCGTCTACACGACCCTGATCATCCCGAGCAACATCCTGTTCGAGGCCGGGCTGTCGTTCCTCGGCGTCGGCGTGCCGGACACCACCCCTTCGTGGGGGGGCATGCTCGCCGACGCCGGCACCGCCTTCACGTTCGCCCCGTGGCTGATGATCTTCCCGGGACTCGCCCTGTTCCTGACGACGCTCGCGTTCAACCTCGTGGGGGACGGCCTTCGCGACGCCCTCGATCCTCGGAAGGGGGTCTGAGCGTATCGACAGGGGGAACCCGGTGCGAAAGGAGGACGACCAGCCTCGAAGCCACACAAGCTTGTAACTGTGAACGGGAACACAGAGAAGGGGGGTAGCTTTGAAACGAGTACTCAGAGTGATCGCCGTGGTGACGGTCCTCGGCCTCGTCGGTGCCGCGTGCGGCGGCGACGACACCGCGGGGACCAGCCCGAGCGCACCGCCGGCAGAAGAGCTGTCGGGGGGCACACTCCGTATGGCGCAGCTGGCCGATGTCGTCAGCGCGTTCGACCCACAGAAGGAGTATTACTCCGTCACGTGGGAGTACTACCGCTGTTGTCTGCTCCGCAACCTGATGTCCTACCAGGGCGTACCCACGGATGAGGGCGGGGCCGATATCTTCCCCGACCTGGCGGCTGGGGAGCCGACGGTGTCCGAGGACGGGTTGACCACGACGTACACGATCAAACCGGGCCTGATGTACGCGCCGCCCAAGGAAGACACGGAGATCACGGCAGGTGACTTCATCCGCGCGATGGAGCGGGAGGCCAACCCGAAGGCGAACGTCGGCGGGTACTCCTTCTACTACTCCGTGATCGAGGGCTTCGACGACTTCGGGGCCGGCGATGCCGACACGATCTCGGGCCTGAACGCACCCGACGATCACACGCTCGAGGTGACGACAACCGAGCCGATCGGTGACATGAGCTACCGCTTCGCCATGGGGGCGGCGTCACCGATCCCGCCCGACGACGAAGGTGAGCGGATGGGTGTGGCCGAAGGGCACGACCGGAACTACGGCCGTTTCCTGGTGGCCTCGGGTCCGTACATGTTCGAGGGGTCCGAGACGATGGACTTCTCGGTGGACCCAGCGGACCAGACCGAGGCACCCGGGTACATCCCGGGACGGCAGATCGTGCTGGTTCGCAACCCGTCGTGGACGGCAGAGTCGGACGAGCTGCGCGACGCGTACCCGGACCAGATCGAAGTGCGGATCGGTGGCGACAACGACGACCTCTACAACCAGGTCGCGGCAGGGGATCTCGACTTCGTGGTGGACGGCATCGTGCCGGCCGAGAAGGTCCGCGACTACCAGACGAACCCGGATCTCCAGGACAGGATCAACATCAACGCATCGGACGCGCTGCGGTACGTGTCGTTCAACCTGGCGATGCCCCCGTTCGACGACATCCACGTCCGCAAGGCGGTGAACTGGGCGTTCGACAAGCAGGGATGGCGCCAGCTCCGAGGAGGCCCCTCGGTCGGTGAGATCGCGGGCCACATCTTCGTGAACAGCCTCCAGGACAACATCCTTGCCACCTACGACCCGTACGAGACGGCGAATGCGTCTGGTGACATCGAGAAGGCCAAGGAGGAGATGGCCCAGTCGAAGTACGACACGGATCAGGACGGCGTCTGCGACGTCCCAGAGTGCCAGAACATCCTCACGATGAGCGACCGTGAGGATCCGTACCCGGAGCAGACCGCCCTGATGAGCCAGAACCTCGAGCCGTTGGGTCTCACGTTCGACGTCAAGCAGCTCGAGCGGGGCACCATGTACACCAAGTGCAACGATGCCAACTCCAAGCACGTGGTCTGCGCCGCTCCCGGATGGGGCAAGGACTACGCCGACGGTGTCACGTTCGGCCAGCCCCTGTTCGACTCGTCCGGCCTGTGGGAGAGCTGCTGCAACTACACACTGCTGGGAGCAACCCCCGAACAGCTGAGTGGGTGGGGCTACGACGTCAGCGAGGTGCCGTCGGTCGATGACAAGGTGGCGGAATGCATGGCGCTCGAACCGGGTGCCGAGCGGTTCCAATGCTGGGCCGAACTCGACCAGCAGTTGATGGAAGAGGTCGTGCCCTTCGTGCCGTACCTGTTCGACAACAACGTCGACATCCTCTCGGACAACATCCAGAACTACTCGTTCGACCAGTTCGCCGGTCTGGCGGCGTTCGATTCACTGGCGGTGCCCGGCAACACCGCCTAGCTCGATGAGCACGGCGGTCGAGGGGGTCGCGCACGCGACCCCCTCACCGTTCGCACGTGGGAAGGAGGCGGGATGGGCAGGTACCTGATCCGGCGAGCCCTCTTCATGATCCTCGTGATCATGATCGTCTCGTTCCTCACGTTCCTCATCTTCGTCAAGCTTCCGGCAGGGGATCCGGCACGACGAGCCGTCGGGCGGACCACGACACCCGAGCAGATCGAGAACGCGCGCGTCGCCTTCGGCCTGGACAAACCGCTCTACGTCCAGTACTGGCGGTTCCTCAAGGGGTTCATCCCGTACCCGGGACTCTGGCTCAACGAGCAAGTCTATTTCTCGTACGGCAGCTTCGAGCCGGTGAAGGACGAGCTGAGCCGCCGGATACCCATCACCGGCGTCCTGGCGATCGGCGCCGCGGTCATCTGGCTGCTGCTCGGCATCCCGATCGGCATCCTGTCGGCCGTCCGCCGACGATCCGTGGCCGACCGGGCCGCCATGATCTTCGCGATCGTCGGGGTGTCGATGCCGATCTTCTGGCTCGCGCAGCTGCTCCTCTACACGTTCTGGTTCAAGTTAGAGCTCCTGCCATCGAGTGGGATCCCCATCGGGTACAACGGGTGGGCTGGCGCGCTGCGCGCTGCCGCCGAGGGCCGGTTCATCCTTCCGTGGGTCTCGCTCGCGTATATCAACGCGGCGTTCTACGCTCGGATGGTTCGCGGCAACCTGATCGAGACGATGAACGAGGACTACATCCGCACCGCACGCGCCAAGGGCCTCTCCGAGCGCCGGGTGATCTACAAGCACGGGCTCCGGGGCGCGCTCACACCGGTCGTCACGATGCTGGGCCTAGACGTCGGCCTACTGCTGGGCGGGGCCTTCATCACCGAGACCGTCTTCGGACTGCCGGGGATCGGTCAGCTCGCCGTCCAGTCGATCGGCACGAACGACTTCCCGATGGTGATGGGCGTGACGATCCTGGGGGCGTTCATCATCGCCATCGCGAATCTGGTCGTCGACGTCGCGTACGCCTTCGTCGACCCGAGGGTGAGGTACACCTAGGTGGCCCAGCCTCTCCTCGAGGTCAAGGACCTCAAGGTTCACTTCCCGACCGATGACGGCCTCGTGAAGGCCGTCGACGGGGTGAGCTACTCGCTGCGGGCCGGCGAAACCCTCGGCATCGTGGGCGAGTCCGGCTCCGGCAAGAGCGTCAGCTCCCTCACGGTGATGGGCCTGATCCACGCCAAGCAGGCGAACATCTCCGGAGAGGTCTTCTTCCAGGGCCAGGATCTATTGAAGGTCCCGAAGGATGAGATGCGGACGATCCGCGGGGCGAAGATCTCGATGATCTTCCAGGATCCGATGACCTCTCTCCACCCCTTCTACAAGGTCGGCTTCCAGATCGCCGAAGCGATCCTCGAGCATCAGGACATCTCCAAACAAGAAGCGATGGACCAAGCGGTCGAGATGCTCGCCAAGGTGAACATCCCCCACCCGAAGGATCGCGCCGACCAGTACCCGCACGAGTTCTCGGGCGGGATGCGTCAGCGGGCGATGATCGCCATGGCTCTCTCGTTGAACCCCGACGTCCTGATCGCCGACGAGCCGACGACCGCGCTCGACGTCACCGTCCAGGCGCAGATACTGGACCTGATCGATCGCCTGAAGTCGGAGTTCAACGCTGCGGTGATCATCATCACCCACGACCTCGGCGTGGTGGCCGAGCACTGCGACGACATCATGGTGATGTACGCCGGGAAGGCGGCGGAGTTCGGGAACACCGACGATATCTACTACAAGCCACTCCACCCGTACACATGGGGCCTCCTGAGCTCGATCCCGCGCCTGGACGAGGACAAGAAGGAACGCCTGAGTCCGATCCGGGGGCTGCCACCGTCGTTGATCCAGGTGCCGCCCGGATGCGCGTTCCATCCCCGGTGCCCGTACAAGTTCGATCCCTGCGATCGTGACGTCCCCGAGCTCCTCCCCGTGGACGGCCACCACGCGGCCGCCTGCCACCTGAGCCTCGCCGACAAGGAGAAGATCCGGGACCAGGAGGTTCTGGCCCGTCGATGAGCACCCAGGCGGAACAGCTCTCGGCACAGCCCCCGGCGCCCTCCGGCGAGCCGCTCGTGAAGATCGAGGGGATCAAGAAGTACTTCCCGATCACCCAGGGGATCCTCTTCCAGCACCACGTCGGCAACGTGCACGCGGTCGACGGTGTGGACCTCGAGGTCCATCCGGGCCAGACGGTCGGACTCGTCGGCGAGACCGGCTGCGGGAAGTCGACTCTGGCCCGGGTCGTGATGCGGCTCTACGACGCGACCGAGGGCAAGATCTGGTTCAACGGCCAGGACATCACCAACCTGAAGGGCAAGGAGCTCCAGGAGCTACGCGAAGACATGCAGATGGTGTTCCAGGACCCGTATGCGTCTCTCAACCCCAGGAAGACGGTCGGAACCATCGTGGGGGAGCCGTTCCGCCTGCACAAGACCGTGCCACGGAACCGGATCAAGTCCGAGGTCCAGCAACTGATGGAGCTGGTCGGCCTGAACCCCGAGCACTACAACCGCTATCCACACGAGTTCTCCGGCGGACAACGCCAGCGGATCGGCGTGGCGAGATCACTCGCCCTGCGCCCGAAGCTGATCGTGTGCGACGAGCCGGTCTCCGCACTCGACGTGTCGATCCAGGCGCAGATCCTCAACCTGCTCGACGACCTCCAGGACGAGTTCAAGCTTACGTACCTGTTCATCGCACACGACCTGTCGGTGGTGAAGCACGTCTCGGACCGTGTCGCCGTCATGTACCTCGGCAAGATCGTGGAGATGGCCGAGGGCGCGAGCCTCTATCGAACGCCGAAGCACCCCTATTCGGGCGCCCTTCTGTCCGCCGTTCCGATGGCCGATCCGGAGCTTGCCCGGCAGAAGCGCCGCATCATCCTTCAGGGCGACGTGCCGTCTCCGATCGATCCGCCGTCGGGCTGCCGGTTCCATCCCCGATGCCCCCAGTCGCGTGCGATCGCAAAGGCCGAAGGGATCGACGGGCCCCACCCGCGCTGCATCCAGGACGAACCCGAGCTCACGAGCCAGGGCCCGGGGCAGACCGCGGCCTGCCATTTCCCACTGGAGGCAAGTATCATCGAGGGCGGCGGCGCCGTAGACCGTTTCGATGACGTCGCCGAGGTGCAGGAGGGCTCGCTCGAGGGTGAGGACTCCGCTCCGAGCTAGCCGAACACCGACGAGTCTCTAGGAAGGGATCCGTGTCGTGCTGAACGCCGTCGTGATCGTCATCGACATCATCGCGTCGCTCTTCTTGATCCTCTCGATCCTGTTGCATTCGGGGCGGGGGAGCGGCATGTCGGAGCTGTTCGGCGGGTCGTCCACCCTCGCGGGGGGCACGGCGCTGGAGCGAACCCTCGACCGGGTCACCGTCGTCACTGCGATCGTGTGGGGCCTCTGCACGTTCTGGCTCGCGTGGAAATGGACGCCGTAGCGGCTGGTAGCATCCACCGCGGATCTCGTCGGAGTGGCGGAACTTGGTAGACGCGCTAGGTTGAGGGCCTAGTCCTCTTCACAGAGGGTGGGGGTTCAAATCCCCCCTCCGACACCGCTAACGACCAGCGAAAACACCTAGACAGCGAAAAGCCCTAGCAGTCGTTCTCGCTGACTCGTTTCCCCAATTTTTCCCCACTAGGATGCTCGGTGCATGTCTGATCCGCTTTCCTGGACGTGGGCCGAAATCGTGTTGGTGGTCGCCGTGGTGGCAATCGTCCTCTTCGTCCGCCGGGTCCGCGGCGGAACTGACGGCGAGATGGCTCGGAGAGTGAAGCGGCAGACCGATAACGACCTCAGGCCGCGACTCATCCGAGCGGCACGAAGCCAAGCGGGTCGCGGATGAGTGGCTCCGCGATCATCCCGACGTGCTCGGCGGGAAGACTGACAAGGATCAAGGCGACGAGGGCACCGTGCGCCGATAATCAGCTTCCTTCGATAACGCGGGCCACGAGATCGGCCCCTAGCGTCCCGCGCCGGGTACTCGGTGATCTCCTGTTCGAGCGCGAGGAGCAGGAGGCCCGAATCGCGGCACAACATGCTGAGCAGGCGGCGGCGAGGAAGACTCCGGTCCCAGCCGGCGTCCCGGCGCTGGACGGTGCCTCACCCTTCGAGAGCTTGGTGGCCGCTGGCGGGGTCGTGACTCCCCAGGAGGAGTTCGGACGACGACCGAAGCCGAACTTCCTCGATGAGGAACTCGCCGAGGGACGGAGGCAGGCAGCCGAGCTGCGAGCGGAGGCCGAGCTGCTCGAGAAGGCGCAGCGCGTGCTCGACGGCAGGGCGGACAAGTGACCGTCACCAAGGATCACACCGGCACCGTCCGGCTCGTCGACCGCAAGACCCGCGTGGTCGAGGTGCTCGGTCCCGAGCCGCTCGGATCGCACTACGCGACCGACCGACAACTGATGTTCGACGAGTACCGGACGCGCATGTACCCCCCGCAACGGATCGGACTCTGCATCTGGGCCGCCGAACGGCGGGCGAAGTTCCTCATCGACGAAGGAGAGCGGGGCGATCGACTGCTCGACCTCCTCGCCCGGCACCCCAAGACTCCAGCGCGGCCGGCGCGGCCGTATGGGGCTCGGGGCTGGTTGGTGGAGGGATGACATGGTGATAACCCTGCAGATCCGGTGTGCGACGTGCGGCGGTCAGGGTCGTCGTCGATGACGGCGGCGCGGCGGTCGCGGCCGGCGTGAGATAAAGAGAGGAACTCCAAGCGGAAGGCTGACATGGGCACAAAGCCGTTGACCGCGATTGTGGTGAAGAAGCAGGTACAGGGCGACCTAGACCGCGCTCGTCAGTACGCGATTAACGTCGCTCCGAAGGAAGGCTTCGGTAACGAGCCCGCGAGCATCTAGACGATCGAGGACGCCTCGGGCGAACCGGCATGGGCGTTCTTTCTGGGAGCGCGAAGGCTAGGACTGCTCGACGGGTCGGGAGACCCTAAGGAGGCGAGGCAGCGGCTTCGATCCACCGAGGCGAGCGAACAGCCAGAACAGGACACCTGCGATGACAACTCGGACGGCTATCGCACCGACGACTCCCCATCCATATCCCGTGAACTGGTTCCCGTACTTCACGAGCGGGAGAAGCGAGTCCATCACGATCTCCCAAGCTCGTTCCGTCCAGAAGAGCGCCGCGAGAAGGGCGACGACGGAGCCAAGCATCCGAAGCGGCCTGAAGGATCTCATGGGGAAGTTGTCGGCACGCGGACCGGGAGCCTTGACGACAGCGGGAGGCTCCATCAAAGGGGCCCCGGCGCGAATCGGCGCGTGGCAATGACCTCCGTTCAGATCTAGGAGGACCGGGTATCGGACAAGCAGGGAGATGGAGATATGCAGCCGACCCCCGAACCCTCCGCCGAGCGTCGGAAAGGGAAGCTCGTCGTCGAGGTCCCGCGCATCCCGAGCCGTTCGACGCTCCGGATGTGTCGAGCCCGAGCGAAGGTGATCGCGGCGAGGGAAGGGGTTCGGACCGAGCCGGAGGTCTCCTCATACGATCGTCGGCCGTCCGCGTTCGGGGGTCCGATGCGGGACCCGCAGGGATACATCTTCACCTTCGACCCGAACGTCGATCCGTCCGGACAGGAAGGGTGGTCAACGACCGATGGCTGATCCCGGCTGCGACTTCGAGGATGAGGATGGGATCGAGTGCGGGAGGAAGCCGACGCAGATGCTCACGCCCGGGATGACGCCTCCGGAGGTCGGCGCGGGTCTCTCCGGGTGGGCCGGAGTGTTCCAGTACGGTCACTTCTGCGATAAGCACCTGCCGGAGATGCAACGGCGACTCGACGAGCGAGAGGACTGACGTGGGAACGAAGGCGTTGACCGTGATCGTGGTGAAGAAGCAGGTATAGGGCGACCTAGACCGCGCTCGTCAGTACGCGATGAACGTCGCTCCGAAGGAAGGCTTCGGTAACGAGCCCGCGAGTATCGAAGAGATTGAGGACGCCTCGGGCGAACCCGGCGTGGGCGTTCTTCTGGGAACGCGAAGATTAGCCCTGGGAACGCGGTTCCCGACGACCTATGCGGAGGATCGTGTCGAGGGTCGCGGGCTCTCCGCGCCAGTGGACAGCGAGGACCGACCGATCCGTTCGACGCAGCACGTGTCGAAGGACGAGCGCGGCGACGATCGCGTCGTCGAGCGGCCCGGCGACCGGGATGAACTCCGGTATCAAGTCGATCGGGGACAGGAACCAGGCGAGCGCGAACCCGAGCCAACGCTTGCTACTCCTGGGAACACGAGGGTCCCCGAGCAAACCTCTGAACAGGACGACGAGGTTCGGGATGAGCTTCGCTAGCTCGCGTGCCTGCGATCTCCGGCCGAGCAGGACGAGCACGAGGATGGCAAGTAGCCACACGCCGACGACGATCCCGAGAGTGATGAGCAATCCTCGGAGCACGCATCGAGCCTACGGGCCGAGAACCACGCGGGAGCAGGACCTGAGGTGTGGACTCGGGCGGGCTGGTCGGTCGGGCAGGCGGCGTGGCGGCTCGGCGTGAGCATCCGAGAGTGGCCCTCAACATAGCCGGTACCGGGGTGGGCGTCACTTGTCACCCCGACCCGACCTCAACCGATCGATCCATATGTCTCGTCGGTGCTCCGGGATCGGATGCTCTTCCATCCCTTCGTCATCGTCGGAGACCTTGTAGGACGGTTCGGACGACGCCATGTGACGACCTGCAGGGCTACGCCGAAGCAATACCATCCGGCTCGCGAGCCAAGTCGTGATCGGAACCGCAGCGATCAGGCCGATGCTTCCGACAAGCGCCCTGACGATCTCGGTCGCCACGATCTCGCCGTTCGCGATGGTTCCGGCTCCTTGGTCGGAGAGCACGAACAGGATCAGCAACGGCATCGACGCGCCGGCATAGGCGAGAACCAACGTGTTGACCGTGGAGGCCACGTGATCACGGCCGATCCGCATGCCGGCCCTGGTCAATCGACGGGTGGAGATCCTCGGGTCCGAAGAGGACAGCTCCCAGACGGCTGCTGTCTGGGTGATGGTGATGTCATCGATGGCTCCGAGCGCACCGATCATCATTCCCCCGAGGATCAAGCCCCGCAGGTCGAGGTTGGTTCCCACGGCGGTCAGGACGAGCGCCTCTTCGCTCGCGAGCCCGGTCAGCGTCGCCAAGCCCATGAACGCGACGGCGAGGATGGCAGCCACCGCGAGGCCGCCGAGCGTTCCGAAGAGCGCGACCGTGGTTCGGTCACTGATCCCATGGGTCAAGTACAGCGAGAAGTACGCGATCACGACGGCACCCACCAGGGACACGACCAGTGGGTCGCTACCGTCGAGGATCGCGGGCACCACGAACAGGAAGAGGACCGAGAGCGTTGCGACGAGTCCGATCAGAGACGTGACGCCTCGCCAGCGGGCCAAGACGATGACCGCCACCACGAACAACGCGACGAGGAGCAGCAAGGCGCCGCGGCGATCCTGGTCGAGCAGGACGTACTCGAAGCCCTCGACCGCCGGCTGGTGCCCCAGGAGGACGGGTGAGCCGACTGCGAGGCGCTCGAATCGTGGTGATTGCCCGGTGAGTTCGATCGTGACCACGTTGCCTCGATCGGGGCCTTCCTTGAGCGAGAAGCGACCTTCGATGCAGCGGAGGTTCGGGTCGTCTAGTCCTCGACACGGTCCTTCGGGGAGGGCAGCGACCTCCGCCGCGTAGACCCCCTCGAATGACGATAGGGCCGGAGTCTCGGGGCCAGGGTCGGCGGAGGGCCATAGCCAGATGAGGCCGATGACGGCGCCTACACCCAGAACGACCGATACGGAGCGGAGGACGGAGCTGCTCACTCGGTCTTCACGAGGCACGCTTCATTCTCCGCCCGCTCCAAGCCCGCTCAAGGACCCGGACCGTTACCTCGCGTCCATGGCGATGCTTTCAGACGGACGTACACGCGAGCGGTCGCGGCGGGGCTGTGCATGGCCGAGGGTCTCCAGTCGGGCGCTTCGGCCATGGGTCAGATGAATCGGCCGATCGGCTCCGAGGCCGGACCCGGCTTCTTCCTCACGCTCGCCGGAGCCGCGATCCTTCTGGCTTCCGGCGTCGCCGGCCTTGCCCGGCACGAAGGACACTCGAGGCCGCCATGACGCCGCCCGTAACCGATTCTGAGCTGCAAGAAACGCCCTCGGCCGGGGAGTGTCCCGGACAGCTCCGGGGTCCCTCCGGCCGAGGGCGTTCGAATCCACGATAGCCCAATGGCGGCGCCGGCCGAAAACAGGTTGCGCGGTACTGTCCTCTCAATGGCGATGCTTCCCGCGATGCTCGAGGACGATCGACGTCGAGCTGGCTGGTCGGTCGAGCAGGCGGCGCGGCGGCTCAGCGTCAGCGTCCGCACGTACCGGGAGCTAGAGGCTGGCGAACGCTCGCCGACGTTCGAGACGTGGGACCGGATCTGCAAGCTGTTCGGCTGGCCTCAGACCTTCACGGGACCGCTTCGTGGCTAATTCCGCAACTCCCGCAGCGTGGCTCGCACGATGGCGGTACTGGATGGATCCTGAGGCGAAGGCAGAGGGAGACTGGAATCTCTGGGACGAGTTCTACGCGCTCTTGCATCGCCGTGAGATGTGGAAGGGCTACGTCGAAGCGCGCGAGGCCTCGCCCGAGGAGGCCAGGCATTCGGCGCGCTGGCTGTCTCAGTGGATCGCTCGGAACCACATCGAGACTCAGGCCGTTGCCATCCGTCGGATATCCGACCGCTCGAAGCGGCACAAGGACACCATCGCTCTCGGTCGGCTGCTCGATGAGATCTCCGAGCACTCGGAGGTGCTTGGGGATGAGCTGTCATCTCGGGCCAAGGAAGACGCCGACCAGCTCGCGAACGTGGCACGGAAGGTCAGCACGTTCGCGACCAAGGTTGTCGCCCACCTGGATAGCGACCACGCGGCCGCCTCGAAGGACGTTGATCTCGCTGACTTCGACAATGCCATCGACTTCACCACCGAACTCTGGGAGAGGTGGTACATCGCGATCACCGGAAAGGGCGTTGCGATCTTTCCGCCGTCCTTCGGGTGGGAGAAGGTTGTACGGCTGCACCGACGGGACCTCAGTCTCGACAACCCAAAGACCCTCGCCCCGCGGATCGCATACACGCTCGGAAAACCGGCTGCACGCGAGCTGCTCGACTACCTCCAGCGGCCAGAGGGCGAACGGGCGGCGCTCATCGGCCGTCTGTACGCCCGTGACGAAGCCCGCTGGCTCGCGGAGTTGCTGATGGAAATCGAGGAGGACCCGGACGACCTCGTGCGGCTCAACCTGATCGCGGCGCTACGTCATGGTCTCGGTCAGTGAGTTTCCCCAAACGTTTCCCCACGCGACGAAGCAGAGGGTTCCACGGCATGACACGAGCGCCACTAGGGGAGTGGCATCCGTGCAGGTGAGAGCACCGAACGACACTTGAAGCACCCGACGCCATGTGCCCCCATAGGTTGAGGGCCTAGTCCCCTTCACAGGGGGTGGGGGTTCAAATCCCCCCTCCGACACTCACACTCCCGGCAGAGACGCCGAGATCGATCCATCCGCTACTGCGCGGCGACCTCGAGCGCTTCCTTGGCGCGCCTGCGACGCACCACATCTCCGAACGAGAACTCGCCGACCCAGTCGCGCTCGCGTCCGGCTTCGATCCTGCGTCGCCAGACGAAGAAAGCTACGGACGCGAGTGCGATGGCGGCCAGCGCCCAGAGCATGAAGCCCGGAAGCGTCGCGACGAACCATACAAACAGTGGCACGACGACAGCGGCGAGTGAGATGTAGAACAGTTTGCCTCGGACGGTCTTGGGCCATTGGGCCATGATGCCTCCCTCGATCTCAAGGAACCGGGAAAGGCAAGGTCGCGAACTCGTCGCGCGTACGCCCCGTCTTGGGCGGTTCCACCAGTGGTGGACGCATCCAATCTATCACTATCCAGCCGCCTCCCCGACCGAACGTGACCACTGAGCGAGTTGTCCTCATCGCGATAGCGACCACGGATCATCGAACGGCGACGGCCGGCGGCGTCTCGGTGACCTGCGACACGTGGAAGGGAACGCTCGTCACCACCACTCCGGGTTCGAAGAGGAGCAATCGCTTGAAGAACAGGGCGCTCTGGGTGTGCAGCAGTTGCTCCCACCAATGCGCCACCACGAGCTCCGGCAGGACGACCGTCACGATCGTGCCTTCCCTGGCCGTGAACCGGCGCACCTCCTCGAGCATCGGTTCGCCGAGGTCTCGGAACGGCGCGTCGACGATCGAGAGGGGGATGTCCATCCGCCACTCGATCCACGCCTCCGCGACCTCCTGCTCCTCGCCCCGGTCCGTCGAGAGGTAGACCGCCTCGATCTCGGAGGCCTCCAGCGAGAGTGCATAGGACACCGCCCGCGCCGTCGCCGCGTGCACGCTCGAGATCGGGACTAGGACCACGTGCCGGGTGGGTTCGACGGGCCGAGCATTCATCGACGATCGCTCCTCCGGAAGCAACGGCACGTCCGTCACCACGATCCCCACCTCGAAGAAGAGCGACACCTTCAACCAGAAGCCCCAGCGACGTCCGAGTTGTCTCAGGAGCGACCGGCTGGTGAGCTCCTCCGGCACGATCACCGTGACGAATCCGGAGCCGTTCTCACGGAGCGACCGGAGATACGTCCGAAGGGCCCTCGCGGGACGTCTCGAGTCGACGTCGAGGTGCCGGAGAGGACCGAGCCGCGGGGCGAAGCCCGGCCATCGCTCCGCGATCTCTTCGAAGGCGCCAGGGTCTCCTACGAACAGGGGACTGACTCGCTCGGGGCGGAGGGCGCGGACGTACCCGAGAGCCTTCGCCGTCGCCGGCCCGAGGTCTCGCACCAGGAGGACGAACGTGTTCTTCGCGTTCGGTATCGGCGGCTCCGTGTCTGCGCGGAGCGCTCGTCCGATCGACTCGTAGTGCCTGTGCACCGCCACGAAGAATCCGATGATCACCGGCATCGCGGCGAGCACGATCCATGCCCCGCCGCTGAACTTCGTGATGGTCACGATGACGAGGACGACGCCGGTGGCCGTCGCACCGATCGCGTTGATGGTCATGCTCCGCCGCCAGCCGGGACCCCGCAGGCGCAACCAACGCCGGACCATCCCCAACTGGGAGAGCGTGAAGGCGGTGAAGACGCCGACGACGTAGAGCTGGATCAGCCTCGTGAGATCGGCATCGAACGCGTAGACGAGCCCGCTCGCCGCCAGCGCGAGGATGACGATCCCGTTCGAGAAGACGAGACGATCGCCACGGTTCCGGAACTGCGACGGCATGAAGCGGTCGCGCGCCAGGATCGCGGAGAGTCTCGGGAAATCCTGGTACGCCGTGTTGGCGGCGAGGATCAGGATCCCCGCGGTGAGCCCTTGCAGCACGAAGTAGAGGAACGTCCGGCCGAAGACGGTCTCGCCGATCTGGGACAACACCGATCGGGATGCCGCGATCTCGTGGTTCACCCGTACGTCGAGCAGTGCCGTGAGGACCGTGATCCCGAGGAACATCGTCACGGTCATGACGGCCATCATCGAGAGTGTGGTGGCCGCGTTCTTGGCCTGCGGCCGCCGGAAGGCTGGAACACCGTTGCTGATCGCCTCGACTCCCGTGAGCGCGGTCGCGCCGGATGAGAAGGCCTTCAGGATCAGGAACAGGCTGAGGGGGGCCGTGGCCTCGAGCGGAAGGTGCGCCGTCGCCGCCTGGGGGCAGTCGCCCAGGCATCGGAGGAAACCGACGCCCAGAAGGACGTACACGATCACCACGAACCCGTAGGTCGGAACGGCGAAGAGGACACCCGCTTCCTTGACGCCGCGGAGGTTCGCCAGCGTCACCAGCACGACGAGGCCGATCGATAACACGACCTTGTGTTCGACGAGAGACGGGACGGCAGAGGTGATCGCCAGGAATCCGGCCACGACCGACACGGCCACGGTCAGCACGTAGTCCGTAAGCAGGGCCGCGGCCGCCACCAAGCCCGGCACGGTCCCCAGGTTGTCGTGCGCCACGATGTAGGATCCGCCCCCGCCAGGGTAGGCCCGCACGGTCTGCCGGTACGAAGTGACGACGATCACCAGCACGAGTGCGATCGCGATGGCGATCGGGATCCGGAAGGCGAGCGCTCCTGCCCCTGCCGCCACGAGGACGAGCATCATCTCCTCGGTGGCGTACGCGTTCGAGGAGAGGGCGTCCGAGGAGAAGACGGGCAGTGCCAGGAACTTCGGGAGCAGCTGATGCTCCGCCTTGTTGCTGGCCAGAGGCCGGCCGACGAGGACCCGCTTCAGCGAAGCGTTTGCCATGCCGGCCGAGGAACCTCGTCGTGGCCGTTCGCGGGAGCGGTCCGTGCGTCCAGATCGGCGTCGATCTCCATCCTCTCGAGCAGCCGATCCGCGAGAAGAACCTCTCGCGAGGCCTTCGACCACTCCCGGTATGACTGCCACGACCGGAACGCGGGACCCACCAGGAAACCGACGCAGCAGCCCACCAGGAGCCCGACGACGAAGTCGCCGCTGCCGTTCCCGCCTGCTGCGACGATGGATACGAGGTCCATGCCCGGAGCGTCCTCGAGGACGCATAGCGACGCGGTAAGGAACCGCGAGCACGCCGTAAGGGTTCTGTAAGGGTTCGTGGATCGCGCGGTGCCCTTGCTACGCTGCCGCGGAGGGACGCTGGATGACGCTCGTGATGGATCGCCACCGGCTGCCGCGGCTCGTGCGAGGCGCGGTCGCCAGCGTCGCACCCCCGGGGGTCGTCACCCTCGGGGCGCTCCTCCCGGTCGAGATCCCCACCACGACCGCGGCGCTCCTGTATGTCCTGGCCGTGGTCGTCGCGGCGGCCACCGGCGGTCTGGCCTCGGGGCTGGTCGCATCGATCCTTTCCTTCCTCGCGTTGAACTTCTTCTTCACGCCGCCGTTCCACACTTTCGGGGTGGAGGAGACCGCCGACCTCGTGGCTCTTGCCGTGTTCCTCGCGGTCTCCGCCACCGTCGGCACCATGCTTTCCCGCGTCCTCGAACAGCGGACCCGCGCCGAGCGCCGGGAGCGGGAGGCCCGGCTGCTCCACCATCTGGGCACGCGGCTCCGCTCGGGCGTGCCCACCGAGGAGGTGCTCCGGAGCCTCGCTCGCTCGGTCTTGGAGCTCTTCGATCTCGCCAGGTGCGAGATCATCAGCGAGCTGGCGGACGGGCCCATCGTCGCGGAGCGCCTGAACGGCCACGCCGACGTGGGCCGAGACGAGATCATCCCCATCACCGTGCACGATCGCGAGCTCGGCCGCATCGTGGCGGTTCCGAACGGCAGCCACCCCATGCTGACGACGGAGGAACGTGGCGTGATCCAGACCCTGGCCACCCAGATAGCCCTCGCGATCGACGGCATGCGACTCGGGTCCGAGGCCGAGGAGGCGCGGCTGGAGGCGGAGACGAACCGGCTCCGGGCGGCGCTCTTCTCCTCGGTCACCCATGACCTCCGCACGCCTCTCGCCTCGATCACGGCTTCGGTGTCGAGCCTGCTCGAGGACGAGTCCCCGCTCGAAGGCGCCGCTCGCCGGGAGCTGCTCGAGACGATCGATGAGGAAGCCGGACGGCTGAACCGCGTGATCGGCAACCTCATGGATCTTTCGCGCATGCGCGCGGGTGCGGTCACGCCATCGAAGGCTCCCACGGCGATCGACGAGCTCATCGAAGGAGTGATCGCTCGGTCAGGGTCGCTGCTCAGGGATCACGACATCCGGCTGATGCTCCGAGAGAACCTTCCCGAGATCCCCGTGGATCTGGTGCAGATCGACCAAGCGCTGACCAACGTCCTCGAGAACGCCGCAAGGTTCACACCGGCGGGGAGACGGATCACGGTGGCGGCGGCTCGCTGGCGTGACGGGGTTCAGGTACGGATCGCTGATAGGGGTCCGGGGATCCCACGAGAGGAACGCGAGCGCGTCTTCGAGCCCTTCGTCCGCGGAGACAGCAGCGCCGGCACAGGCCTGGGGCTGGCGATCGCCAGGGCGATCGTGGAGGCACACGGCGGCACGATCCGCGTCACCGACGAGCCGGGCGGCGGCGCGGCACTCGTGATCGAGCTCCCGGGCCGGCCATGAACGAGGGCCGGGTCCTCGTGGTCGACGACGACCCGCAGATCCTCCGCGCGGTGCGCACCAGCCTCCAAGGACATTCGTATGAGGTCCTCACCGCGGGGAACGGCGAGACCGCCCTGGACCTGCTGCCGGATGCGGACGTGGACCTGATCGTGTTGGATCTCGGGCTGCCGGGGATCGGCGGCCAGGAGGTGATCACGCGGGTACGTGCGTGGTCGGAGGTGCCGATCATCGTCTTGTCGGTCAGGGACGGTCAGCACGACAAGGTCGACGCCTTCGAAGCAGGCGCGGACGACTACGTGACGAAACCCTTCGGCATGCCGGAGCTGCTCGCCAGGATGCGAGCCGTGCGGCGCCGCACGGAAGGAGATCGCCGCCCGCCGGTCGTCCGGTTCGGTGAGCTCGAAGTCGACCTCGGCCGGCAACTCGTGCGGATGGGCGAACTCGTGATCCATCTGACGCCCACCGAATACCGGCTCCTCGAGGCGTTCGTGCAGAACCCGGGGAAGCTGCTGACGCATCGTTGGCTGCTCCAGAAGGCGTGGGGGCCGGGCTACGCGACGGAGAACCAGTACCTCCGGGTGTTCATCCGTCAGCTGCGCGCGAAGCTCGCCGACGACCCGGCACGTCCGCGGTACATCGTGACGGAAGCCGGTCTCGGATACCGGTGGAAGCCGGATCCCGACGCCGATCGTGTCCCCGCCGTCACATGAGCGCAGGCCGATCATCGAGATGCCCATGCTCCGACCCGATCGCGTGGACGCGGGCGACTTGGCGCTACACTTCGACCGTGAGCTAGCGGGACCTCCTCGAGCACACGCGGGCGCCCCGATGCGCCCGTCCGTTCGCGTCCCGATGCAGGAGGTACCGATGTCCGCACAGCCCACATCCCGACCCTCACGCGGCGATGGAGCGCGCCCGTGAACGCCCTCGAGGTATCGGGTCTCTCCGTCGAGGCCGGGGGCATGACCGTGGTCGAGGGTCTCGACCTCACGCTCACGGCGGGCGACAAGGTGGGCGTGGTCGGACGGAACGGAGCCGGGAAGACGAGCACCCTCCAGGTACTGGCGGGGGAGATGCCCGTCGCGGCCGGCACCGTCAGACGCGGCGGCGCCGTGGGCTACCTCCGGCAGGACCCCCGGCGGCACCGAGACGACGACGGAACGAGCGGCATCGAATATCTGCTGGCCGCGCGGGGCCTGGTCGACCTGCAGCGGGGCGTGGAGAAGGCGCGTCTCCAGCTCGAAGAGCGTGCGTCGGAGGACCGCGTCGCTCGCTTCGCGCGGCGCGAGGAGGAGTACGAACGTCTCGGTGGGTATCGCGCCGAAGCCGACGCTCGAACGATCGTCGCCGGGTTGGGGCTCTCGCAGGACCGTCTCGACCTCCCCGTCGGAGCGCTCTCGGGCGGCGAACGACGCCGCCTGGAGCTCGCCCGGATCCTCTTCGGCGGCTCCGACCTCCTCTTGCTGGACGAGCCCACGAACCACCTCGACGCCGATGCGAAGGGCTGGCTGATGCGGTTCCTCGCGGGGTACCGGGGGGCGCTCCTGGTCGTCAGCCACGACATCGCCCTCCTGGATGCATCCATCACCAGGATCCTCCATCTCGATCGGGAGGGGGCCGTGGAATATCGCGGGACCTACACCCAGTATCGAGAGGCGAGGGCCATCGATGAGAAGCGTCTATCGGCCCTGGCCTCCCGCCAGGACGCCGAGATCAAGCGACTGAAGACGCTCGCCGACTCGATGCGTGGGCAGACGGCGAAGCGAGCGCGGAAGGCGAAAACGCTCGACACGCGGGTCGCCCGTCTCCAGGCTCGCAAGGTGGTTGCGCCGTCCCGGGAGCGCGGAGTCCGGTTCCGCTTCCCGGATCCACCGCACTCCGGCAGGACGATGCTCGTGGCCGAAGGGCTGACGAAGGGCTACGGGGGACCGCCCGTCTTCGCGAGCGTCTCGTTCGACGTCGAGCGAGGCGAGCGCCTGCTCGTGATGGGCCTGAACGGCGCCGGGAAGACCAGCCTGCTCAGGATCCTCGCCGGCGAGACCCGGGCGGATGCGGGCTCGTTCCGTCTCGGTCACGGCGCGCAGCTCGGGTACTACGCGCAGGAGCACGAGGGGATCCGCGACGGGATGACGGTGCTCGCCCACATGCACCAGGCTTCACGGGCCGACGACCAGGCGCTCCGTACGCTCCTCGGCATGTTCGGCCTTCCCGGTGACATGGCGTTCCAGGACGCCGGCACGCTGTCGGGCGGCGAGAAGACGAAGCTCGCCCTCGCGCAGCTCGTCGCGGGCCGCAGGAACCTTCTGCTCCTGGACGAGCCGACCAACAACCTCGATCCGCCGTCCCGGGCCGCGATCGCGCAGGCCCTCCGCGACTGGCCGGGGGCGATGGTGATCGTGAGCCACGATACGGAGTTCGTGGAAGCGCTTGCGCCGGAACGGGTCCTGCTGATGCCGGACGGGGGCCTCGACTATTGGAGCGAGGACCTGCTGGATCTCGTGGCGCTCGCGTGAGGGCTATGCTCCGCCGATGAGTCCGGCCGACCTCGCTTTCGTCAACGGCGCCGTCTACACGGTGGACGCCGCCCGAACCCGAGCGCAAGCGGTCGCCGTTGAGGACGGCAGGATCGTCGCCGTCGGGGACGACGAGGCGATCCGCGAGCACATCGGTCCCCGGACCGAGGTCTTCGACCTCGACGGACGCATGCTTCTGCCCGGCTTCCAGGACGCGCACGTCCACCCTGTGAGTGGCGGCGTCGGTCGGTTGCAATGCGACCTGCACGATCTCCACACCCGTGAGGACTACCTCCTGCGCGTGAAGACGTACGCGGAAGAGCATCCGGAGCGAGAGTGGATCCTCGGGGGCGGCTGGTCCATGGACGTGTTCCCGGGCGGGACGCCGACCAGGGACCTGCTCGATGCGGTCGCACCCGACCGCATCGTGTTCCTGCCGAACCGCGACGGCCACAGCACCTGGGTGAACAGTCGCGCGCTGGAGATCGCCGGGGTCTCGGCGACGACGCTCGATCCGGCCGACGGCAGGATCGAGCGCGACGAGAGCGGAGAGCCCAGTGGCACCTTGCACGAGGGCGCCGCGGATCTCGTGGGCCACCTGGCACCCGACCCGACGGACGACGAGGTCCACGAGGGGTTGATCGAGGGCCAGCGGTACCTGCACTCCCTGGGGATCACGGCCTGGCAAGACGCGATCGTGTCCAACGGCGTCTGGATGGACAACTACTCCGCGTACCTCCGGGCCGCCCGCAGCGGTGATCTCACCGCCCGCGTGGTCGGAGCGCTCTGGTGGGACAGGGACCGCGGAGACGAGCAGATCGACGACCTCGTGGATCTGAGGGAGCGTGGGCGGTCCGGGAGGTTCGCCGCCACGACGGTCAAGATCATGCAGGACGGCGTCTGCGAGACGTTCACGGCTGCCGTCCTCGAGCCCTACCTCGATGCGCACGGACGTATCACGGACAATCGCGGGATCTCATTCGTCGATCCCGAAGCGCTGAAGGGGTACGTGACCGCCCTCGACCGGCTGGGCTTCCAGGTCCACTTCCACGCGCTGGCCGAACGCGCGGTCCGCGAGGCCCTCGACGCGATCGAAGCCGCCCTGCGGACGAATGGGCCGAACGATCACCGGCACCATCTCGCACACATCCAGGTGGTGCATCCCGACGACGTCCCGCGGTTCCGCGGACTGCGAGCGGTCGCGAACGCCCAGCCCCTCTGGGCCGCGCACGAGGGTCAGATGGACGATCTGACGATCCCGTTCCTCGGAGAGCCCCGATGGCGGTGGCAGTACCCCTTCGGGGCCTTGGTCCGAGCCGGTGCGAGCCTTGCCATGGGCAGCGATTGGTCGGTCTCGAGCCCCGACCCGCTCGAGGAGATCCACGTCGCTGTGAACCGCGTGATGCCACCCACGTACCTCTACGGCAACGAGAGCGACGAGGTCTTCCTCCCGGACGAGCGGCTCGACCTCGCGACGTCGATCGCAGCGTTCACGATGGGCTCGGCCTACGTGAACCACCTGGATGACATGACCGGCTCGATCGAGGTCGGGAAACACGCCGACCTCGCAGTGGTTGATCGCGATCTCTTCGCCCATCCGGTCGAGGAGATCGCGAACGCCCAGGTGGACGCGACCTTCGTCGACGGGGTGCCGGTGTACGAACGCAACGGCCCCCGCTGACTCGGGGTCACGCGGCCTGGTTGCCTGCCCTCATCGGCGCTCGCACGATACCGAGACCTGCATTCGGGATCCCCAGTTCATCGCCACCGCGAGGCGGGCGGCCGCCACCGGAGAGGAGTCCCCACCATGACCCAGCCCTTCGACATGAACCTGGTCCAGCGAGGCGCACGCAGCCGCCGGACCCCGTACCACGAGGCCACCCAGCGGTACGGGCCGAAGGGCTTCACCGTCTACAACCACATGTACTTCCCGATCCGCTTCGATTCCTTCGAGGCGGAGTTCGACGCGCTCTTGAACGGAGTCACGCTCTGGGACGTCTCGGTGGAGCGGTGCCTCGAGATCTCTGGCCCTGACGGCTTCCGCTTCGCGCAGCTCCTCACACCTCGCGACCTGTCGAAATGCGAGGTCGGCCAAGGGAAGTACGTGCTCATCTGCGACTCGGACGGTGGCATCGTGAACGATCCCGTCCTCACACGCATGGCCGACGACACGTTCTGGTTCGCGCTCGCCTCCTCCGATGCCTTGCTGTTCGCGCGCGGCCTCAAGAACGCCTACCCGGACCTCGACGTGACGATCCGTGAGGCCGACGTGGCCCCGCTCCAGGTACAGGGTCCGAAGTCGAAGGACCTGATGGTGAAGCTGCTGGGCCCCGGGATCCTTGACCTCAAGTACTACTTCTGGACCGAGGCGAAGATCGCCGGCGCACCGGTCGTGGTCACCCGCACCGGCTGGACGTCGGAGATCGGGTACGAGGTCTACCTCACCGACACGACGAAGGGCACGGATGTCTACGAGACGATCATGGAAGCCGGTCGGGAGTTCGGCATCGTTCCCACCGGTCCGAGCGACATCCGCCGGATCGAGGGCGCGATCTTCAACTGGGGAGCGGATATGACCTACGACAACAACCCGATCGAGATGGGGTTCGAGCGCCTGGTGGCCTGGGACCTCCCAGACGAGACTTCGATCTCCCTTCCTGCGCTCCGTGGGATCCGCGAGGCGGGCGTGGCCCGCAAGATCAACGGCGTCGAGCTCGACGGCGCCCCCTTCCCCGAGCTCAACAACGTGAAGTGGCCCGCCGTGGAGGGGGGAGAACGGATCGGGAAGGTCACGTCTGCGATCTACTCGCCACGGCTCGGGAAGAACATCGGCTATTGCTGGCTCCCTGCGGATCGCTCGTCCGAGGGCGTCTCGGTGTCGGTCCAGACCGAGTGGGGCGAGCGGAACGCGACGGTCGTGCCGATGCCGTTCGTGGATCCCGACAAGACGATCCCGGTCTCGTAATCTCGACTCGAGCTCAGTTTCCTAACGCTCGTTCAGCGTCGTCGTGCCTGTTCAGAGGTGGTATCCCAACTTGCTGGGCCCTCCGTGATTGAACGATGATTCAACCGAGCCGCCCATGGCGGCACCCGAGATACGGAAGGAGAGAGCGATGGTCAATGAACGAGCCGAGATGCTGGCGAAGAGCGCAACCCTGTACTTCGGCCCCTGGTACCGGCAGTCACCCTTCTTCAAAGCGACGCTTCGGGCCGGCTGTACCGCCTACGACATCTACAACCACATGTACCTGCCGGGCTACTTCGACGATCCGGAGGTCGAGTACCACCTGCTGTCGACGGGCGTGACGATGTGGGACGTCGGGGTCGAGCGCACCGTGCAGGTGGCGGGGCCGGACGCCGATCGGTTGATCGACATGATCACGTGCCGCGACCTCACCGGCTGCGCCGTGAAGCAGGGCAAGTACATGATCGTGACCTCGCCGGACGGCGGCATCGTGAACGACCCGGTCCTGCTCCACGTCAGCGAGAACACCTGGTGGATGCAGCTGGCCGACTCAGACGCCGGGCTCTACGCGATGGGCGTGGCGGCGACCTCCGGCCTCGACGCCGAGGTGACCTTCCCCGATGTCCATCCGATGCAGGTGCAGGGGCCGCTTTCGGCGAAGACGCTCGAGAAGCTCGTCGGCCCGTCGATCTACGACATCAAGTACTACTGGGTCGACGAGTTCGAGATCAACGGCATCCCCGTGCTCATCAGCAGGACCGGGTGGACCGCGATCCCCGGCTTCGAGGTCAACCTCCTGGATGGCTCGAAAGGCGACGAGCTCTGGGCCGCGGTCGCCGAAGCGGGCGAGGAGTTCGGCATCAAGCCGATCGCTCCCTGTGAGGCGCGACGGATCGAGGCGGGGATCTTCAACTACGGCTCCGATATGACGATCGACGACACGCCGCTCCATGTGATGGGGCTCGAGCGGCTCGTCGAGGAGCAGCCGCAGGACTACGTCGGGAAGGAGGCGCTCGAGCGGATCAAGCAGGAAGGGGTCGACCGGAAGCTCGTCGGCATCGAGCTCGAGGGAGACGAGCTTCGGGCGGAGATGTCCGAGTACTGGCCCGTCCACCACGGCGGCGATGTGGTCGGGCGGATGACCGACGCGATCTGGTCACCAGGGCTCGAGAGGAACATCGGCTACGTCTGGGTGCCGATCGAACTCTCGGCCCCTGGCAACGCCCTGGATGTTGAAACCGAGGACGGCGACCACCTCGTCGGCAGGACGGCCTCCATCCCGTTCGTCGACCCGAGGAAGGAGCGACCTTCCGGTTCCTTGCTCACGTGACCGCGAGATCCGATCGGACGCAGGCGAGTTATCGTTGATGCTTCGAACCCCCCGAAGTCCGGGAGCGAACCCATCGCGTGAAGCCGGTGACAACCTCCAAGCGCCTCCTGCTGCTCACTGTCTCGCTCGCCCTCTTGCTCGGCGCCTGCACCCAGGCGACCATCGCGGACGAGAGCCCGGCGGCATCCCCGCTGCCGCCTCTCGATCCGGGGCGTGAGCCCTTCGCGGCGGTCGCCGAACGTGTCCTGCCCTCGGTGGTCAACGTGACGACGAACGTCTACCAAGCGTCGCCCACCGGGCAGCCCGAGCAGGGAAAGGGCGTGGGAACCGGATTCGTCGTCCGGGCGAACGGGGTCGTCGTGACCAACTGCCACGTGGTCCAGGGTGCGTCCCGCATCTCGGTGTTCACATCCGAGGATCAGCCGACGCGGTTCGACGCTCGAGTGATCGGCGGCGACTGCGAGCACGACCTGGCGGTCCTGAAGATCGATGCGGAGGGGTTGCCGACCCTCACCTTCGGATCCAGCGCCGACCTACGACTCGGGCAACAGGTCGTCGCGGTCGGATACGCCCTCGCCCTCGAGGGCGGGCCCTCGGTCACCGCAGGCATCGTTTCCTCTTTGGACCGGACGATCCGGGTGCCCGATCCACAGTGCACCATCTGTCCGAGCGGCGTTCGAACCTACAGCGAAGTGATCCAGACGGACGCGGCGATCAACCACGGGAACTCGGGTGGCCCACTCGTGGACATGGCCGGTCGGGTCGTCG
Source organism: uncultured Actinomycetota bacterium (assembly GCA_963842295.1). Taxonomy (GTDB): domain Bacteria; phylum Actinomycetota; class UBA4738; order UBA4738; family HRBIN12; genus JAJNBA01. The sequence continues at coordinate 280,895 of CAWJFY010000004.1, forward strand.
GGATCAACTCCGCGGGCAGCGAGAACGCGGAGAACATCGGATTCGCGATCGCGATCGATTCGGTGAAGAGCTCGATCGACCAGGCCATCTCGGACCCGCTCAACGCCACGGCGTACCTGGGGGTGTCGACCAGGGACGTCACGGCGGACCTCGCGTTCCAGCTCGGCCTTCCCGTCGAGAGTGGGGCCTTGGTGTTGGCGACGCTCACGAACGGGCCAGCCGCCGCCGCCGGCATCCGGGAGGGGGACGTGATCGTCGAGGTGGATGGGGAGTCGATCGACGCGGCCGCTGACCTCGGGCGCGTTCTCGACGCCTTGAGGCCCGGCAGCGAGGTCCAGGTGCGGGTGATCGGCTCGGACGGCCAGGAGCGAACGCACCGTGTCAGGTTGGGCACGAAGCCGCTCCCCACGGAGTTCCTGGAACCGTAGCCTTCTGCGCTAGCCTTTCGGGGTGAAGGTCAAGCTGCGCAACCCCGACCGCGAGCTCCTGATCGATGGCGGCCGACCGGTCGGCTCCGTCCTCGACGAGCTCGGGATCGCGGTGGACACGGTGCTCGTGATCAGGGCCGGCGAGCTCATCACTCGGGAGACGTCGGTGCGTGATGACGACGAACTGGAGATCCGCCCCGTCATCTCGGGAGGAGCCCGATGAAGTGCCGGAGCTGCCGGGGGCCTGCCACGATCGAGATCAGACGTCACCACGCGGCCTTCTGCACGGAGCACTTCCTCACCATGTTCCGGACCCAGGTGGAGAAGGCGATCCGGCGTTTCCAGATGTTTGGCCCCGGCGACAGGATCCTGACAGCCGTGTCGGGAGGGAAGGACTCGCTGGCCCTGTGGGACGTGCTCCTCGGGCTCGGCTACGACGTCACCGGTCTCTATCTCGGACTCGGGATCGGCGAGTACTCCGATCGCTCCCACGAAGTGGCCCGCGACTTCGCAGATCGACGAGGGGTCCCGCTGCTGATCGTCGATCTCAGGCGAGATCACGGCTTCGACATCCCCACTGCCGGGCGACGCGGTTCGCGATCGACCTGCGCCGTCTGTGGCCTGTCGAAGCGCTACGTCTTCAATCGTGCCGCGCTCGAGGGTGGGTTCGACGTCGTCGCGACCGGACACAACCTCGATGACGAAGCCGCGACCTTGCTCGGCAATACCCTCCGCTGGCAGACAGAGGCGATCGCTCGACAGTCGCCCGCCCTCCCCGCGCACGAAGGCATGGTTCGGAAGGTCAAGCCCCTCCATCGCCTGTCCGAGCTGGAAACGGCTGCGTACGCCTTCCTGCGCGGCATCGACTACGTGGTCGAGGAGTGCCCGCTCGTCGCGGGGAACACCCAGCTCCGCTACAAAGAGGCGATGAACGCGGTGGAGCACACGTCACCCGGTACGAAGGCGCAGTTCTTCCTCGGTTACCTCGAACGCGGCGCGCCGCTGTTCCGGTCGGAGGATCGAGCCGAGCTCCGCTCCTGCGAGGCGTGCGGCCAGCCGACGACGGGTCGCTTCTGCGCCTTCTGCAGGGCTCGCGCACAGATCCTCGGGGACCGCCTCGGTCGAGACCGCGAACCCTCGGACCGAGAGGTGGTCGAAGAGCTCGCGGACGAGGTCCTCCCCGTGGAGATCTACGAAGGCGCCGGCCGATGAGCGCGCCCTTCGAAGCTGGAGAGAAGGTCCTTCTGATCGACCAGCGGGAGCGGACGTACCTCGTCTCGTTGCAGGCGGGGGCCACGTACCACACGCACGCGGGGACCCTCGCGCACGACGACCTGATCGGCAAACCGGAGGGGACACGCGTGGTGACCGCGCGGGGGATGGTCCTCGCCGCGTTCCGTCCTCGCTTCGCCGACTTCGTGCTGAAGATGCCGAGAGGAGCCCAGGTCGTCTATCCGAAGGACCTCGGGCCCATCGTCGTGTACGCGGACGTTTTCCCGGGAGCGCGCGTGCTGGAAGCCGGGACGGGGTCGGGAGCACTGACGATCGCGCTCTGTCGGGCGGTAGGGGAGCAGGGGCGCGTCGTGTCCTACGAACTCCGGCCGGAACACCGGGAGCAGGCCCTGGTGAACGTCGAGAGCTTCTTCGGGAAGATCCCGGACCGGCTCGAGATCCGAGACGGGGACGTGACCGACGCGGGGTCACGAAGCGACCGGTTCGACAGGGTGGTCCTGGATCTCCCCGAACCCTGGGCGCCTCTCGGGGAGCTCCACGCAGCGCTCGAGCCCGGCGCGGTCCTCTGCGCGTACCTCCCTACGACGATCCAGGTCCAGCAGCTCGTCCTGGCGCTGCCGGAGGCGGGCTTCCTCCATATCGAGACGTTCGAGGTGCTCAAACGGAGCTGGCATGTGACCGCCCGGAGCGTTCGGCCCGACCACCGGATGGTGGGACATACCGGCTTCCTGACCACCGCCCGTGTCTGGCCGAAGGACTAGCATCGAAGAAGTACCCGGTTCCGGGCATCCAGCCGGGACGGGCCTATTGCCGTATCTACGGAATAGGACCTCAGAAGGGGTGAAGATGCTGCGGGTAGCATCGGAGCCCGGGCGGAAGGTGAGACCGGATGGCGGATCGCCACGAGCAGGCAGAGCAGCGCGAGAAGCAGATCCATGAGCTCCAGACACAGATCTCCTTCCTGGAGGAGGAGGTCGGGCTCCTCCGCCGCCGCCTGACCAACGCCCCGCGACAGGTACAACTCCTCGAAGAGAAACTCGTCGAGACCCGGGAGGCGCTCGCTCGGGCATCGGGTCAGAACCAGAAGCTGGCGGACGCCCTGCGCGACGAGAAGCAGCGGATCGAGTCCCTCGCCGAAGAGGTGGAGAAGCTTTCGCAGCCGCCCGCTACCTTCGGAGTGTTCGTGGGCAGCAACGACGACGGGTCCGTCGACGTGGTGACCGCCGGTCGGAAGATGCGGGTGATGCCGGCGCCGGACCTCGATGCCGACAAGCTCCGATCCGGTGCACAGGTGATCCTGAACGACGCGCTCAACGTCGTCGAGGTCCTGGATCCCGACGGCACCGGCCAGGTGGTCAAGGTCAAGGACAGGCTCGGGACCGACCGGGCCGTGGTCGTGAGCCGCGGCGACGAGGAGCATGTGGCCTATCTCGCCGGGTCGCTCCTCGGCGCGACCGTGCGAGCAGGCGACCCGGTGCTGTACGACTCGCGTTCGGGGGTGGCAACGGAGCTGCTCCCCAGGGAAGAGGTGGAGGAGCTCGTCCTCGAGGAGATCCCGGACATCACCTACGAAGACATCGGGGGTCTCGAGGGCCAGATCGAGGCCATCCGCGATGCCGTAGAGCTTCCCTTCCTCTACGCGGAGCTCTTCCAGGAGCACGAGCTCGAGGCGCCCAAGGGCGTCTTGCTGTACGGACCTCCCGGCTGCGGCAAGACGCTGATCGCGAAGGCGGTCGCCAAGTCTCTGGCCGACAAGGTCCGAGAGCGCACCGGCCGGGAGGACGCTCGCAGCTACTTCTTGAACGTGAAAGGCCCGGAGCTGCTCAACAAGTACGTCGGCGAGACGGAACGGCAGATCCGCGAGATCTTCCAGCGTGCCAAGGAGCGGAGCGAAGAGGGCCTTCCCGTCATCGTCTTCTTCGACGAGATGGACTCGATCTTCCGCACCCGCGGCACGGGCATCTCGTCGGACGTCGAGTCGACCATCGTGCCGCAGCTGCTCTCGGAGCTCGACGGAGTCGAGACACTCAAGAACGTCATCGTGATCGGCGCCTCCAACCGCGAAGACCTGATCGACCCGGCGATCCTCCGGCCGGGGCGTCTGGACGTGAAGATCAAGATCGAGCGACCCAACGCCGACCAGGCGAAAGACGTCATGTCGAAGTACCTGCACCCCGTCGTCCCGATCCACCCGGACGAGGTCGAGCGGCACGCGGGCGACGTCTTGGTCGCGGTGGCACGCATGATCGAACGGACCATCGAGCAGATGTACGAACCCTCCGAGCGCAACCGCTTCCTCGAGGTCACCTACGCCTCGGGGGACAAGGAGATCCTCTACTTCAAGGACTTCAACTCGGGGGCGATGATCGAGAACATCGTCCGGCGCGCCAAGAAGGACGCCATCAAGCGTTTCCTCTCCACCGGAGAGAAAGGCATCAAGACCGATGACCTCCTCACCGCGATCCGCGACGAATTCAAGGAGAACGAGGACCTTCCGAACACCACCAACCCCGACGACTGGGCACGGATCTCAGGCAAGAAGGGCGAGCGGATCGTCTACGTCCGAACCCTGCTCGGCGACGAGGGCGACGGCCGGCAGGTCGAGCGCGTGAGCCCCGGTCAATATCTGTAGGGTCCCCGGGTGGCCATCCCGAAGGTTCTGGGGACCGAAACCGAGTACGGCATCGCCGCGGTCGGTGTGCCCGACTTCAACCCCGTCCTCTCGTCCTCGCTGCTGATCTCGACCTTCGCCGGCTCGCTCCGACGCATCCGCTGGGACTACGAGCAGGAGTCGCCCCTCCGTGATGCGCGGGGCTTCGAGCCGATCCCGTCGCGCGAGGTGTCCGATGAGGACCTCGGCCTCGCCAACGTGATCCTGCCGAACGGCGCGAGGTACTACGTCGACCATGCGCACCCCGAGTACTCGACCCCGGAGTGCCTCACCGCTCGTGAGCTGGTGATGCACGACAAAGCGGGGGAGCGGATCCTCGAGAGATCGCTGGGGGAAGTGGCGGCCCAGATGCCCGAGGCCCCTGCTCTGCTGATCTACAAGAACAACTCCGACGGGAAAGGCAACTCCTACGGAACCCACGAGAACTACCTCGTGGACCGTCAGACCCCGTTCGCCGACATCGTCCGGGATCTGACCCCGTTCTTCGTCTCACGCCAGATCTTCTGCGGTGCCGGGAAGCTGGGCTCGGAAGCACCGTGGGACGAGCGGGGTCGGCCGGTCTACCAGCTCACGCAACGTGCCGACTTCTTCGAGACCGAGGTCGGTCTGGAGACGACGCTGAAGAGGCCGATCATCAACACGAGGGACGAACCCCATGCCGATCCTGAGAAGTACCGACGTTTGCACGTGATCATCGGCGACGCGAACATGTGCGAGGTCGCGCAGTTCCTGAAGGTCGGCACCACCGCGATCGTCCTCAAGATGATCGAGGATCGATCCCTGCCCGACCTGTCCCTCGAAGGACCGGTGCGGGCGTTGCACGAGATCTCCCGGGACGTGACATGCACGGTCGACGTCCCACTCGCTGACGGCAGACGTCTCAGCGCGGTGCAGCTGCAATGGGAGTACTTCGAACACGCGAAGAAGTACGTCGAGCGCGAGGACGACACGCAGGACAACCGCGAGGTCCTCGAGCGATGGGAGACGGTGCTTGCCGCACTCGAAACGGAGCCGCTCTCACTTCATCGCGAGCTGGATTGGGTAGCCAAGTTCCGGCTGCTCGAGGCCTACCGCGAGCGGGGAGGGCTCGACCGAGGCGACCCGAAGCTCCGGGCGATCGACCTCCAGTACCACGACGTCCGCAAGGAGAAGGGCCTGTACTACCGGCTGGAGCGATCGGGCAAGGTGGACCGCCTCGTCAACGATGCGGAGATCGAGCGCGCCATCATGGAACCGCCCGAGGATACCCGTGCTTACTTCCGGGGACGATGCATCGCCAAGTTCCCTGATGCGATCGCGGCCGCGTCGTGGGACTCGCTCATCATCGACACGGGCGCGGAGGCGCTCCAACGGATCCCGATGAGGGAGCCACTTCGCGGCACGAAGGCGCACGTCGACGGCCTGCTCGAGGCGTCCCACGACGCGGCCGCGTTGGTAACCGCACTCCAGGGGTAAAGGCGGAGGCGAGGGGCTCCCGAGCCTTGCGGCTAGAATCGCCACCGAGGAGGAACCATGCCCGAGCAAGAGCGCAAGCAGGTACAGAAGAAGGGCGGCGGAGACGAAGGCGATGCGGACGCCGGACAGGTCGCCTCGACGTCGAAGGCCGCCGAGCTCAAGGAGGAGATGGACGAGATCCTCGATGAGATCGATTCGGTCTTGGAGGAGAACGCCGAGGAGTTCGTGAAGTCCTACGTCCAGAAGGGCGGGGAGTGACCGACAGGGTCGAGCTCCCACTCTCCGGGGCCTCGTTCGGCGCCGACCCGAGCTTCGTCGAGCTGCTCCGAAGGCAGCGCCCCGAAGCGCTGCCGACGTCGATCCAGATGAGCGGTGCGGTGGAGATGCCCCAGGGGACCACGGTTCTGGGGCTCCGATACGCGGACGGCATCGTGATGGCGGGAGATCGCCGCGCGACGGCGGGGTACACCATCGCCGACGCGAAGATGAAGAAGGTGTTCGCGGCAGATGACTTCTCGGCGATCGCGATCGCAGGGGCGGCAGGACAGGCGGTGGAGACCGTCCGGCTCTTCCAACTCGAGCTCGAGCATTACGAGAAGCTCACGGGCGACCGATTGTCGCTCGAGGGGAAAGCGAACAGGCTCGCCCAGATGATCCGCGCGAACTTCCCGCTCGCGGTGCAGGGTCTCGTCGTCGTGCCGCTCTTCGGTGGATACGACGAGGGACGCGATGAGGGACGTCTCTTCTACTACGACGCGACGGGTGGACGCTGGGAGGAAGAGGACTATCAGGCCACCGGCTCGGGAGCGCAGCCCGCCAAGAACTCGCTGAAGAAGCGCTGGCGGCAGGGCCTCGATCACGACGGAGCCATGAAGGTCGCGGTCGAAGCGTTGATCGACGCAGCCGAGGACGACGTCGCCACGGGCGGTCCCGACCTCGCCCGCCGGATCTTCCCCGTGATCGTGACGGTGACCGCGCAGGGCGCCACGGAGTCCACCGACGACGACGTCGCGAACGCCGTGCGCGCGGTCGTGGAGACGAGGTCGTAGATGTCGTTCATGCCGTACGTCTCGCCCGACCAGCTGATGAAGGACCGGTCGGAGTACGCGCACAAAGGCATCGCGCGGGGACGCTCCGTCATCGGGCTCGAGTACGCCGACGGTCTGCTGTTCATCGCCGAGAACCCGAGTGCCACCCTGCACAAGATCAGCGAGATCTACGATCGGATCGCCTTCGCAGGCGTGGGGAAGTACAGCGAGTTCGAGGACCTGAGGATCTCCGGCATCCGTCTCGCGGATCTCCGTGGGTATTCCTACGGCAGAGAGGATGTCAAGGCTCGGGACCTCGCCAACGCCTACTCCCAAGCGTTGTCCACGATCTTCACCCAGCAGATGAAGCCGTACGAGGTGGAGATCCTCGTCGGCGAGGTGAACGGGGACGTCGACGGGACCTCGATCTATCACGTCCTGTTCGATGGGAGCGTGACCGATGAGCACGGGTTCGTTGCGATCGGAGGTCACGCCGACGATCTCACCGAGAGCCTCAAGGAGCGCTACGGGGAGGGCTGGGACCTTGCGACGTCCGTGAAGACCGCCGTCCAGGTGCTGGGGGCGCCGGACTCCCGGACGATCGAGCACGATCACATCGAGGCGGGAGTGCTCGAGCGGAGCCAGCCACGGCGTCGGAAGTTCCGAAGGCTCACGGACTCCGAGATCGCCGGTTTCCTCGCCTGAGGGAATCCAGGAGCAACCATGGGTCACCGGAGCAACCCGATCGAGGATGATCTCGGCTTCTCGTTCGAGGAGCGGAAGTCGGGCGAGATCCTCATCTCCCGGTGGGGGTCGCCAGTGACGACGCTCCGGGGTCCCGCGACCGACAGGTTCAAGCGTCTGCTCCGACGACTCGGCGAGCAGCAGGCGATGGCGAGGGTCACCGGTAACTACCGCCGCCGGAACGAGCGAGATCGGCCGCCGACGTAGGGATCCGTACCGTGTTCGACCTTCCCTCGGCGTAGGCTTGCCGCATGGAACGGAGGATCTTCGGCCTCGAGAACGAGTACGGCGTGACTTGCACGTTCCGGGGGCAGCGCCGCCTTTCACCCGACGAGGTCGCCCGTTACCTGTTCCGGCGCGTCGTCCACTGGGGACGGTCCTCCAACGTCTTCCTGGAGAACGGGGCCCGTCTGTACCTCGATGTCGGCTCCCATCCCGAGTACGCGACGCCGGAGTGCGACGACGTCGAGGAGCTGGTCGCGCACGACAAGGCGGGGGAGCGGATCCTGGAGGCGCTCCTCGGCGCGGCCGAGCTCCGACTCCACGAAGAGGGGATCTCGGGACAGGTCTATCTCTTCAAGAACAACACCGATTCGGCGGGGAACTCCTACGGCTGTCACGAGAACTACCTCGTCGCCCGGCACGGAGAGTTCGCGCGGATGGCCGACGTCCTGATCCCGTTCTTCGTGACCCGTCAGATCTGGTGCGGTGCAGGGAAGGTGCTCCATGGCCCGCGGGGCGCTCAGTACTGCGTCTCCCAGCGGGCGGAGCACATCTGGGAAGGCGTGTCGTCGGCGACCACCCGCTCCCGTCCGATCATCAACACACGCGACGAGCCGCACGCGGACGCCGAGCGCTTCCGTCGGCTCCACGTGATCGTCGGCGATTCGAACATGAGCGAATGGACCTCGTTCATGAAAGTGGGGATCACCGACCTCGTGCTGCGGATGGTCGAGGGGAACACGGTGATGCGCGACCTCACGCTCGAGAACCCGATCCGCGCGATCCGCGAGATCAGCCACGACACCACCGGCACGCGGAAGGTCAAGCTGGCGAACGGCCGCGAGCTGTCCGCGATCGAGATGCAGCAGGAGTACTTCGAGAAGACCTCGCGGTTCCTAGAGCGACGCGGGACCGACGAGACCTCGAAGCTCCTCCTCTACGAGTGGGGCGAGGCTCTCGACGCCCTGAGCGCGGGCGACCCGGAACGCCTGGCACGCAAGGTTGACTGGGTCACAAAGCGCCTCCTGATCGAGCGCTACATGGCCAAGCACGACCTGTCACTCGCCTCACCCAGAGTCGCATTGCTCGACCTCACGTACCACGATGTCAACCGGGGGCGAGGCCTCTACTACCTGCTGGAGAAGGCGGGGAAGGTGGACCGGGTCGCCGCAGAGTCCGCGATCTCCAAGGCCATGCGAGAGCCGCCGCAGACGACGCGCGCGAAGCTGCGCGGCGACTTCATACGACAGGCGAAGGCCAAGCGCCGCGACTACACGGTGGACTGGGTGCACCTGAAGTTGAACGACCAGGCGCAGCGCACGGTGCTCTGCAAGGATCCGTTCAGATCCGTCGACGAGCGCGTTGAACAGCTGATCGCCCACATGTGATGTCGGTTCTCGGTGCACTGGTCGATGTCGTCGCGATCGGCATCCCCGAGTTCCTCGGAGAGTCCATCACGAACCTCCTCGTGCGAGGTGGGAGGGGTCGGTGGCAGCGGGTCGCGATGGGGGAGAGGAAACGAGCGGAACGGGAGGTGAGGTTCCTCAGACGGAATCAGGTCTCCGCCTGGATCAGGCCGGCCAGCCGAAGGGAGTACGAGGTCATCGTGCGAACGAGTCAGGCCGATATCGCCCGCGCGCTCCTCAACGCCCCCGGTTCTCGCCACACCCCGTGACCCGGCTCATCCTCGATCTGCCCGCTGACGCCATCGACGGTTCTCGGCCGCCATGCGGCCGGCGAGGACCCCGGCCGCGCCGGCCGCGAGGAAGAACGCGGGATCGTCCTCGATCCCGCGTCCCATCGTTTCGACATCGATGTCTCTCGCCTGGAGCTCCTCCACGGCCGGCCGCCCGTCCACCTCGATGAGGTGGTGCACCTCCTCGAGCTGTCGCGACCGGAGCGCGTTCCAGACCGCGGTTCGCTGCTCCTCCCCGTCGAGCACCGGCACGGGGACGTTCACGTCGACCTTGCAGACGTCGGCCAGGATCGTCAGCGAATGATGCGACACGGCCCGGTGGCGTTCCCGTTCGTCGGCGAAGCTCACCCGAAGCGCGGGGATCGGCCGGCCCTGCAACGTCTCGGCGGCCATCAGAGCGTGACCGCTCGCCAGGGCACTGACGCCCCACGTCGTGTCGGTCCCCAGGTTCCCCGGCCCGTCGGCGACGACGATGACCTCGGCATCCAGGATCTCCCTGGCCGCGAGCAGCCCTGTCCACAGGCTCACGGCCTCGAGCTCGCCCCCGAACGCCTGTCCGCACGTGATCCACCCGTCGAGCAGGCCTGCGGCGCGCATCGTCTCCACGAGGCGAGAGAAGCCGCCCGCCAGCGCCGCGCCATCGGTCATCACGTAGACGACGCGAGGGTCCGCTGCTCTCTTCGCGCCCGCAGCGATCGGCGCCAGCATCGAGTGGAGAGGGGCGCACACGACCGGCGTCTGACCCAGCCCGTTCGAACGCTCCAGAAGATCCGCGTGCGTTTCCTCGACGCTTGCCACCGCGGTCTGGACGGGCGTGTAGCGCAGCTTCATGACGTAGCCGGGCGGATCCTCCGCCGACGACTCCCGCCCTTCGACCGCGATCACGACATGGACCCCTCCGGTCCCGAGTCCGAGGTCGAGCGCCGTCGTGTTGAGGAGGACGGGGTCGCCCGGTCGCACGTCGCCGCACAGATGCGGATAGGCGATGGCCGGCACGGAGGTCCCATCGACCTCGACGTCCAGCTCCTGCGCTCCGGGCCGCGACCCCGTCACGGCATGGACGATGCCTCGTCTGATATGGATCACCCGGTGCTCCGATCGCGTATCACGGCGCCGATATGATGCCGCAACCATGGGGGAGGGGGACCGCGCGGAGCCGCTGGAGCGCCTGCTGAACCTCGTCGGCCTCTTGCTCGAGACCCCCAACCCGCTCACGTTCGAGCAGATCCGCCGAGTGCTGGAGCCGTACGGGCAGAGCAACGCCGACAGCGCCAAGCGCATGTTCGAGCGGGACAAGGACATCCTCCGTGAGTACGGCGTACCCCTCGAGCTCGTCGACGTGGACGTGTGGGGCACCGAGCAGGGCTACATGATCCCGAAGGAGAAGTACTACCTCCCGGAGATCGAGTTCGAGCCCGGTGAGCTCGTCGCGCTGCTGGTGGCGGCACAGAGCGGTGGCCAGGACCCGGCTGCCGAGAGCGGCGCCCGCAAGCTGCTCTACGGCGCGGACGGCGGCGTGCTCGCCGGCCTGGGGGGCGGCCCGCTCGCCTCGGGTTCCGACGCCCGAAGCAACCTGGTCCACGCAGCGGCTGAGGCAGCCCAGGAGCTCCGGAGGGTTCGCTTCACCTACCGCACGTCGCAGGGAAAGACGAGCGAGCGCGACGTCGACGCCTGGGCGATGGTGTTCCGAGCCGGACATTGGTACCTCGTGGGGCACGACCGGGAACGGGACGACGTCCGGGCGTTCCGGGTGTCGAGGATGGTCACCGAGATCGTCGACGCCGGGCCGGGCTCCGCCCCGCCCGCCGACTTCCGAGCCGCCGACCACGTCGAGGCAGGCCCATGGGTGGCGGCGGGTGACGACCGGGCCGTGGTGCTCTTCTCACCCGGACGGGCCTGGTTCGCCGCCTCCCAGTTCCCGGGAGCCCGAGAGATCGGCACCGAGGACGGCGGATGGGTCGCGATGGAGATCCCGATGGCCGACGAGGGTGCGTTCGCGGCCATGCTCCTCGAATACGGGCCGGATGCCTCCGTTCGATCGCCGACCTCGCTGCGCGACGCTGTCGTCTTCCGGCTGGAGACGTTCCTTGCCTGATCGGAAACGCGGCGTCCCCAAGACCTCGGACCGCCTCGGGAGGATGCTCGCGATCGTCCCCTACCTCGTCCAGCATCCGGGGTCAGAGCTCACCGAGGTGGCGAGCGCCTTCGATGTCCCGCCGTCGCAGCTCCGGCGCGATCTCGACCTGCTGTTCATGTCGGGGCTACCGCCGTACGGCCCGGGTGATCTGATCGACGTCGACGTGGACGAGGACGGCCACATCTGGATCTCGATGGCCGATCATTTCTCCCGGCCACTGCAGCTCACGAGGATCGAGGCGCTCGCGGTGTACCTCCGCGGTACCGAGCTCCTCGCGACACCGGGGATGCCCGACGCGCCCGCCCTGGCGAAGGCGCTCGAGAAACTGCGCAGCTCGCTCGGCGCCGAGACGCTCCGCGAGGCCGAGGGTCGGATCGAGATCGCGCGGGGAGGTCGGGCCCCGGAGCATCTCGACGTGCTCCGTGCGGCCGCACGGACGCCGGAACGGCTCTCGATCGAGTATTTCGCGGCGTCCACGGGAGAGTGGAGCAGCCGCGAGATCGAGCCCGAGGAGGTCTTCTCCGGAATGGGTCACTGGTACGTGGCCGCGTGGGACGTGGATGCCGACGCGGAACGCCTCTTCCGCGTCGACCGTGTGCGGAGCGTGGCGCCGACCGGCGAGACGTTCCCACCACGCGGCCTGCGCGGGGCAGGTCGTGATCTCTACTCACCGACCGGCGAGGACGTGGCGGTCCGCCTCCGATTGCGGCCGCCGGCCCGGTGGATCGCGGAGTACTACGCCACCACCCAGGTCGAGGAGCTGGAGGACGGCGGCATCGAGGTAACGCTCCCGGCGCGGCAGCTCGGCTGGGTCGCCCGCCTCCTCCTTCGCGTCGGTGAGGACGCGGAGGTCGTGGAGCCGGCGGAGCTGATCGATGAGGCTCAGCGCCTCGCCCGCGAAACGCTGGCTCGGTACGACCAGAAGCCCTAGTCATACGGGGCTAGCCCCGACAATCGTGGGAACCCTCAAGGCCCGCTCACACCCGGCCGATAGCTGTCCTGAGATGACCACCATCCGAACGACGTGCCCCCGCTGCGGCGAGGTGGATATGGGTCCCGAGGCGATCTCGCTGTCCGTACGGTCGAGCGGCCGCGAAGGGAGCTACCGCTTCAATTGCCCGCGCTGCGACGACTCCGTCGAGAAGCGGGCCGACCGGAAGATCGTCGCGTTGCTCGTCTCGGCAGGGGTCGACCTGGAGCCGCGAGGTGCCTCCGAGGCGGGCGAAACGCTCTTCGACCAAGAGCCCGTCGAGACGGTGGAACCTCTCGAGCATGCCGCGGGTGGCCCCGCGTTCACGATCGACGACGTGATCGAGTTCCACTTCCTGCTCGAGGACGAGCGATACCTCAAAGAGTTCCTCACGAGCTCCGACGAGTCGTAGCCCCGCCTCCCAGCTAGCATCCCTCGCATGGAAGCTTGGCTCGTCGTGTGGCTCGTGGTCGGGCTCATCACGACCGCCGCGTTGCTCGCGATGCTCGGCTTCCTCGTTCGCCATGTGATCCTGCTCGGGCGGACGGCCGGCCGCTTGCAGGACGAGCTCCAGCCGGTCGCCGACGAGTTGGCCGCAGCGTCGGCGCGGGCGGCCGATTCGGCGGCCGATCTCTCCGGGCGGGCGAAACCGCGGTCGTCGGCCCGGCGCAGAGGCCACCGATAGACTCCTGTCCGGGGACGTCTCCGATCCCATGCTCAACGTAGGACCTCTCGAGCTTCTCGTCGTCCTCGCCGTGGCGCTGGTCGTGGTGGGGCCAGAGCGGCTGCCCGAGCTCGCCCGGTCCGTCGGGCGGGTGCTCAGGCAGTTCCGCGAGGTCCAGGACGAGGTCCGCGACATGGTTTCGTCCGGGGTCGACGACGACATGCGGGAGGCCGCGTCGGAGTTCCGGAAGGCGACCGGGAGCATCAAACGAGCCACCGACGTGAAAGGTGCGGTCGGGCGGGCCGAGCGGAGCATCCGAGAACAGACCGCCTCGTCCCAGAAGCCACGAGCCACGCCGGCCTCGAGCGAGGTGGGAGAGGCGGGAGGTCCACCCGCCGACCGACTCGTCGAGGACGCGTCCGCCGCCGACCCGCCGACGTCGGCGCAGCCCGTCCCGCCGCCTGAGCCCGCCGAGCTCGCCGATCACGCCGAGCCGGCGGACGACGCCGAGCCCGAGAGCCCGTCCCTCCCATGAAGACCCTTCCCCGTTGGCGGCGCAAGAGCCCTGAGGAACGTGAGGGTGCGATGTCGCTGATCGACCACCTCAAGGAGCTCCGCCACCGCCTGTTGATCTGCCTCTGGGCCTTGCTCGCAGGCTCGGTCGCCGGCTTCTTCCTCTACGAGCCCGTCATGCGCCTCATCCAGAGTCCGTACTGCGACTTCCTCCGCGATCACCCGGACAAGGCTCCCTTCGAACAGGAGGGATGCTCGCTCATCTTCACCGGAGCGATCGACGCGTTCTTGATCACGGTGAAGGTGATCGTGTTCCTGGCGCTCCTGGTGGCCTTACCGGTGATCCTGTACCAGCTGTGGGCCTTCATCGTGCCCGGGCTCACGTCTCGGGAGCGCAGGTGGGCGATCCCGTTCGTCGCGCTGTCCGTCGTCCTGTTCCTCCTCGGGGGCCTTGCCGCGTACCTGACGCTGCCGAAAGCCCTGGGCTTCCTCCTCAGCGTCGGCGGCGACTTCGTCAGCCCCCTCCTCACCGTGGACAAGTACATCGGCTTCGTGATCTTCACGATCCTGGCGTTCGGTCTCGGTTTCGAGTTCCCGATCCTGCTCATCTCGCTGAGCGCAGCCGGAGTCCTGACGAACGAGACGATGCGGAAGTACCGGCGTCAGGTGATCCTCGGACTCGCGATCTTCTCGGCGGTGATCACGCCGAGCCCGGACCCGATCTCGATGCTCGCGCTGCTGATCCCGCTCTACCTCTTCTACGAGGGAGCTATCATCGTCAGCCGTTTGCTGAAGCGATAGGACGAAGACGATGGCGATCAAAGGCAAGGGACGAACGAGGGCCAGGCAGTCCGTACGCGCGCCCAGGCGGGGGCCCGTCCCCGTCCCGGTGCCGTTCGCCCGGCGTCGTGGCGTGCAGGTCATCGCGGCGTTCGTGGCCGGCCTGTTGGTCTTCTGGGGAGGGATCTGGCTGACGAACGGTCTGCGCGCGCAGGACACCTCCGAGCGGGACCGCGAGGAAGAGCTCTTGCGGCGTCGGGCGGGCGCGGCCTGGGAGAACGTGGTCGCGACCGAAGTGGGCGCTATCGGGCAGGTCGAGGAGGGCCGGCCTCCCGTGATCCTCCCGCAGGTCCGGGCCGAGATCACCGGGCTCGCCGAGAGGACCCCCGCGGATGCCGTGGCAACGCTCCAGGCGGCCGCGAAGGCCGCGCAGGAGGCGATCGACGGCATCGAGGCATACAAGCTCTCTGAGTCGCTCGGGGACAAGGGATTCGACGCAGGTCAGGTGCTCCGCTTCCTGTCCGCGAAAGACGAGCTGGTCGCTTCGATACAGCTCTCCCGCCAGGCCGCGCTCGCCGGGGTGCTGGCGGCCGATCTCGAAGGCCAGGATCGTCGTGGGGCGCTCGCTCGCGCGAACGAGCTGCTCTCCCTTGGCGATTCGGCCGTGCTCCGCTTCCAGACGCACCAAAGCGAAGCGCTCGCCGCCGCGGGGATCATCCGGCAGCCCTCGATCCCCGGCGCGTAGTCGATGGCGGACGCTCCCGGCCTCGTCGTGGTCGCGAACCCGGCGGCGGGACACGGGAGGGCCGGGCGTTTGATCGGCAAGGTCACCACGGCCCTCCACCGGCTGCGGGTGCCGCATGAGATCCGTGTCTCGGAATCGGGAACCGACCTCGAGCAGCTGGCCCGCGTCGCGGCGGAGGCCGGAACGAGGATCGTGGCCGCGCTCGGAGGCGACGGGACCGCTTCCCTGGCCGCCAACGGCATCCTGGGCACCGGTGCCGCGTTGGCCGCATTGCCGGCCGGGACCGGAGACGACTTCGCGAAGGCGATCGGCGCGGGGAAGCTGGATGCCGCGATCGGGCTGCTTGCCGACCCGAAGACCGCCGACCTCGATGTGATCGAGGTCACGACCGGAGCGACCAAGAGGAGCTTCATCAACATCGCCGGCGCGGGGTTCGATTCGGAGGTGAACGAGACCGCGAACGGGATGACCGTCAAGCTCGGGGCCACCGGCACGTACCTCGTCGCGCTGCTGAAGACGCTCTCGAGCTACTCGCCGGCTGCGTTCACGATCCAGGTCGACGACGAGCGGATGGAGCTGAACGCGATGCTGGTCGAGGTGGGAAGCGGACGCTGGACCGGGGGCGGGATGAAGGTCCTGCCCAACGCGGTGATGAACGACGGCATGCTGGACGTGTGCGTCGTCGAAGCACTCTCCAAGCTCGCGTTCCTGCGAGCGTTCCCGCGCGTGTTCCTCGGCTCGCACACCACGCACCCGAAGGTCCGGATGCGCACGGGCACGCGGGTCCAGGTCGAGGCGGACCGGCGCGTGCTCGTGTATGCCGACGGAGAGTTGGTCGGCTCGCTCCCGGCGATCTTCGAGATGCGTCCGGGCGCGCTTCCCGTGGTGGTCGGGCCGGGCGCCAAGGGCGTACGGTGAGCCGGTGACCACCGGCCTCCTCCTGATCCATGCCTTCCCGCTCGACGCCAGGATGTGGGAAACGCAGATGGGCTCGCTCGGAGCCCGGCTGCCCATCGTTGCTCCCCATCTGCCCGGTTTCGGCGGGACCGAAGGCCCCGAGGTCCTCACGATGTCGCTCGCGGCCGAGGTTTGTGCGCGCGCGCTCGACGAAGCCGGCGTTGACACGGCGATCGTCTGCGGCCTCTCGATGGGGGGCTACGTCGCCTTCGAGCTCTGGCGGGAGGCGCAGCCGCGCGTCGCGGCCCTGGTGCTCGCGAACACACGCGCCGAGCCCGACCCGCCGGAAGGCGCGGCCGCTCGTCACGCGCTGGCCGAGCGGTTGAAGGCGGAGGGCCACGGCTTCCTCGTGGAGGAGCCGCCCCCGCTCCTCTCGGAGGATGCCCCCGCGGATCTCCGGGAGCGTGTCAAGGGGTTGATCGCCGACCAGAGCCCGGCGGCGATCGCGGCTGCCTCGCTTGGGATGGCCGAACGTCCGGATTCGGTGCCGGATCTGCCCGGCATCGACGTGCCCACCCTCGTCATCACCGGCACGGCCGACCGACTGATCCCCCCCGACGTCACGGCCGGCATCGCCGAGCGCGTGCCCGACGCGGAGCTCCTTCGGATCGAGGCTGCCGGGCATCTGTCGAATCTCGAGGCGCCCGAGGCGTTCACCGCCGCGCTCGACGGAGTACTGACGGCTCTCGGCTCGTAGCGCAGACTTCTCGACGGAACCGGCCGGTCGAGGGCTCGCCCGTAGACTGAACGCACCGTGACCACCCCAGACGATTTCGCGCGGCAATTCCCCTTCGAGCTCGATGGTTTCCAGCGAGATGCCATCGATGCGGTCCATCGGGGGTTGTCGGCGTTGGTGGCAGCGCCGACCGGCTCGGGGAAGACCATCGTCGCCGAGTTCGCGATCGAACGGGCGCTCGACCGAGGGGGCAAAGCCTTCTACACCACGCCGCTGAAGGCGTTGTCCAATCAGAAGTTCGGCGACCTGGTCGCGAAGCACGGCGCAGCAACGGTGGGACTTCTGACGGGCGACAACGCGATCAACCCCGACGCGTCGGTCATCGTGATGACCACGGAGGTGCTCCGCAACATGCTCTACGAAAGGTCCTCGACGCTCACGGGCCTCCTGTCGGTCGTGATGGACGAGGTCCACTACCTGCAGGACCCGTACCGGGGAGCCGTCTGGGAGGAGGTCCTGATCCACCTCCCTCCGTCGGTGACGGTGGTCGCCCTCTCCGCGACGATCTCCAACGCCGAGGAGTTCGGCGATTGGATCACGACCCTCCGGGGAGACACGAAGGTCGTCATCGAGGAGCGGCGCCCGGTCCCGCTCGAACACCATTACCTGGTCGGCTCGCGCCTGCATCCGATGCACGTGGAGCAGGACGGGATCCTCCTGCCGAATCCGTACGTCGTGTCGTTGGACCAGCACGAGCTGAAGACGAAGACCTACTACCGGCGTGGCTCGGGTCTTCCGCAGCATCAACGGATCTCGCGGCCGCGAGAGGGATACCGGCGGGTCTACGTCCCTCGGCGCGAAGAGGTGGTGGAGGTCCTCGAGAGGGAAGGGATGCTGCCGGCGATCTATTTCGTCTTCAGCAGATCGGGCTGCGACAAGAGCGTGCGCTGGTTGCGGGATGCGGGCGTGCGCCTCACGACGAGGGAGGAGTCGTCCACGATCCGGGAGCGGGCCGAGACCCGCGCCGCTTGGGTCGACGAGGAAGACCTCGTCAGCCTCGGCTTCTACGAGTTCCTCGAGTCCCTGACCACCGGCGTGGCCGCCCACCACGCGGGCATGCTTCCGATGTTCAAGGAGACGGTCGAGGAGCTCTTCCAGGAGGGTCTCGTGAAGGTCGTCTTCGCGACGGAGACCCTGTCGCTCGGCATCAACATGCCGGCCAAGAGCGTCGTGATCGAAGACCTGTGGAAGTTCCAGGGCGAGCGGCACGAGTTGGTCACCCCGGGGGAGTACACGCAGCTCACCGGCCGGGCCGGCCGGCGGGGGATCGACGCGCTCGGCCATGCCGTCGTCGTCTATCAGCGGCAGGTCCCGTTCGAACGCGTTGCCGGGCTCGCGGCCACGCGCACCTACGACCTCGCCTCCTCGTTTCGGCCCTCGTACAACATGGCGGTCAACCTGGTGCGGAACTACACGACGGAGCAGGCGCACCACCTCCTGAACTCGTCGTTCGCCCAGTTCCTTGCGGACCGCGGCGTGGTCGCGCTCGAGCGTTCCCGCCAGCAAGACGTGGAGGCGTTGGAGGGCTACCGCAAGAACATGGTGTGTCACCTCGGAGACTTCGAGGAGTACTGGGGATATCTGGAGAAGGCCCGGCAGCTCCGCGATGAAGACCGGCGGGCCCGCGACCAGGGACGCCGTGACGGCGTCCGGGAGAGCGTGGCCCGGCTCCGTCCCGGAGACGTCGTTTGGGTGCCTCGCGCACGACGCCGTGGGGTCGCGGTGGTCGTTTCGTCGCGCGACGGGAAGCCGACCGTGCTCGCCCAGGACCGTCAGTTCTTCCGGCTGAGCGGCCGGGATTTCGAGGATCCGCCACAGGTCCTCACGAGGATCCCCTTGCCGAAGTCCGGGAGCGTTCGCAATCCGCGGTTCCGCAGGGACGTGGCGGCCAGGCTCGTGGCGCTCGACGTCAAGACCGGAGGCGGCCAGCGGCGAGGGCAGACCAACCCGAAGGTCGAGCGGGAGGCGGCGCGGCTCGAGGCGCTGGCCGAGGCGCACCCGTGCCGTCGGTGTCCGGAACGCTCGAAGCACGAACGGTGGGCGGTGCGCGCGAGCGAGCTCCGGCGACGGCTCGGCGGCGTCGAGCGAAGGATCCGGGTGCGCACGGAAACGCTCGCCCGGCAGTTCGATCGGGTCCTCTCCGTCCTCCGCACGTTGGACTACGTGGAAGGCTGGTCCCTGACACGGAAGGGCCGGACCCTGACCCGCATCTACGGCGAGGGGGACCTGTTGGTGGGGGAGGCGCTCGAGGCAGGGCTCCTGGATGAGCTCCAGCCCTCCGAAGTGGTCGCCCTGCTGTCGGCGGTGATCTACGAGGGACGCGAACGCATCCCGCTCTCGGGGGAGATGCCCACGGCGGAGACCAAGGAGCGGTATGAGCGCCTCCAGCGCCTCTGGCGGACGGTCCGCCGGACCGAGGACGAGCATCAGGTCCAGCTCTGCCGCGAGCTGGAGACAGGCTTCGCGACCCCGATCTACCACTGGGCCGAAGGGGAGGCCCTGGACGACATCCTCATGGAGACCGAGATGGCGCCGGGGGACTTCATCCGGAACTGCAAGCAGCTGGTGGACCTGCTTCGGCAGATCGAAGAGGTCGCGGCCCCCGAGACGGCCGCGCAGGTTCGCGCAGGGCGTGAGGCGATCCTCCGAGGCGTCGTCGCCTACACGGGCGTGTAGCTACCATTCGGCCATGACCAGCCCGTTCGGCACCCTCGCCGTGATCGCCGACCCGCGGGCCGGCGTCCTGGACCAGCTGCCGATGCTCGAGCGCGCGCTCGACGAGCGCGGGCTCGAGCACAGGACCCTCGTGGCCAATGGGTCGGATCCCTCGGCGCTCGCGACGAGCGCCCTCGACGACGGGATCCGGTTCCTCGTCGCGGTCGGCAACGACGCGACCGTCCACGACGTCGTGAACGGGATGTTCCGGGACGGCCGACCGATCCGAGAGGAGCCGGTCCTCGGCGTGATCGGAGCGGGGAGCGGCTGCGACCTCGTACGGAGCTTCGGGATGCCCGGCGATACCGAATCGGCCGCCGCGCACCTGATGGGGGACAACACGTATGGGCTGGACCTCATGAAGATCACCGCGACAGCCCTCAACGGCGAGCGTGTGACGCGCTACGGGCACAACCTCGCGCAGGTAGGGATGGGCGCGCAGCAGGTGGCGTGCGCGGCGAAGGCTCCGGCCTGGCTCGGCGGCTCCCGACGCTTCTACGGCTTCTGGTGCGGCTACCTGAAGACGAAGCCGGCGAGGTTCACGATCGAGCACGACACCCGCACCTGGGAGGGCCGCGCGTGGAACGTGGTCGTGGCGAACGCCCAGTTCAGTGGGGGCGGCCTCCGGCTGTCGCCACGCTCGTTCCCCGGGGACGGCGTGCTCGACGCCCTCGTGTTCACGGGACCCCGGTCGGGCGCCTATACGCAGCTCCCGCGACTGTTCCGTCATGGCGACCACGTCCCGGATCCACACATCGAGGAGTTGAAGGCCAGGATCCGGTTCGAGGTCCGCCCGGAGAGGCCCATGCCGGTTCTCGCGGACGGCATCACACTCGGGACGACGCCCGTGACGTTCCAGATCGTCCCCCGGCCGATCCTCTTCAAGCTGTGAGCCGGGTGCACGACGATCGGCTCGGCCGTGCGGCGGAGGAGACCAGGGCTCGGGAGCTGGACGCGCTCGTCGTGTCGCCTTCTCCCGACTTGGCATATCTGACCGGGTACGACCCGATCCCGCTGGAACGACCGACGCTCCTCGTGCTCCGGTCCGACCGTGCCCCGATCATGCTCGTTCCCGAGCTTGAGCGGGCGCTCGCGGCGTCCTCTCCGGTGGGGGAGCACCTCGAGCTGGTCGCCTGGCGAGACGGGTCCGACCCGTACGAGGCCGCCGCGAGCCTCCTCGCCGGCGCGACACGGATCGCCGTGGCGGACCGGCTGTGGGCGACGCACCTCCTCGGCCTCCAGCGCGAGCTGCCCGGCGCCGACTTCTCGCCCGCGTCTCCCGTGATGGGCCGCCTTCGCGCCGTGAAGGACGAGGACGAGCTGGGGGCGCTCCGACGCGCCGGCCGCGCCGCCGACGAGACCTTCCGGCAGGTCGTCACCATGCGTTTCCAGGGACGGACCGAGGAGGACATCGCTCATGATCTCGCCGACCTCCTCGTTCGGAACGGACACGCGCGAGCCGACTTCACGATCGTGGCCAGCGGTCCCAACGCCGCCTCACCCCATCACGAGCCGGGCGGGCGGACGATCCTGCCGCACGACGCGGTCGTGATGGACTTCGGAGGAGAGCTCGCCGGGTACCTCAGTGACACGACCCGGACCGTGGTGGTGACCGAGCCGCCCGAGGGCTTCGAGCAGGCCTACGCGGCCGTCCTGGAGGCGCAGACGGCCACGGTCGACGCCGTTCGGCCCGGGCTGGAGGCACAGGAGATCGATCGTGCCGCCCGGACGATCATCGAGGCCGCGGGGTACGGGGAACGGTTCATCCACCGGACCGGGCACGGCATCGGCCTCGAGTTGCACGAGCCCCCCTACATGGTGGAAGGCGACCGGACGGTCCTGGAGCCGGGCATGACCTTCTCCGTGGAACCCGGGATCTACCTGGAAGGGCGCTTCGGGATCCGGATCGAGGACATCGTGGCCGTGACCGCCGACGGGGTCGAACGGCTGAACCGGAGCACCAGGGAGCTCCAGACCGTCGCTTGACCGAGCAGCCTGCCCTCGGGTAATCCTGTCCCCGGGGTGGTGCGAATCACGGGGGTGAGGTGGCTCATGAGCGGGGTCAGGCTGTCATGAGGGACGAGATCATGAAGATGGACTCGTCCGAGTTCGACCTCGACAAGTACCTCCGCGCGTCCAAGCAGGTCGATCTCTCGTCGGTCGAGTGGGATCGCATCCGGATGCATCCCGTCACGACCGACGAGGCCCGATGCCTCACCTACATGATGGACATCGAGACCCACACCGTCGTGTTCCTGCGCGACCTCCTCGCGACGCGCGCCTCCTTCGACCCGGAGGTCACCGCGTTCCTCTCTTGCTGGGTCTACGAGGAGCTCTGGCACGGGGAGGCGTTCAGCCGCTTCCTCGGGGAGGCGGGCTATCGAGTACCGCCCTCCTACGAGGACGTCGCGGGTGACGACCCGTTCCCCACACGGTTCGACCGCAACCAATGGATCCGTCGGAAGTTCGGAACGAAAGGGTACGTCTCGCACATGGGCACACTCCTGGGCTCAGCTTTGTTCCGAGACTTCGTCGCCGTGCACATGACCTGGGGAGCGGTGAACGAGCTCGGTACGTTGACGGGCTACCACCGGATCATCGCGAAGACCGAGCATCCGGTCCTGATCCAGCTGCTCCAGGCGATCATCAAGGATGAGCGGCGACACTTCGCGTTCTATCGCGCGCAGGCGAGGATGCGACTCGCGAGGTCGAAGCAAGCCCGGAAGATCACCCGCTGGGCCCTCGAGCACCTCTGGGCACCGGTCGGCACGGGGGTCAGACCCCAGCCGGAGACCGACTTCGTGATCCATTCCCTCTTCGGTGACGCCGACGGGGTCGTCGCCGTCAAGGAGATGGAGGACACGTTGGGGGAGTTGCCCGGGCTCCAGGGGAGCCGGTTCCTCTCCGACGCGCTCGAAGCGGCTGCGCGGCGTCTTGGCAGACCGCTGGGCGTCGGCTGAGCCGACCTCCTCAGTCCCGCGGTCGGACCCTCGTGCCCTCGGCGGTGTCCATGACCTCCAGCCCGAGCGCTTGCAGCCGGTCGCGGAGCTCATCGGAGCGCGCGTAGTCCTTCGACGCTCGCGCCACATCCCGCTCCGCGACGAGCCGCTGTATCTCCACGTTCGGCTCCCAACCGGCTCGTGCCTCTCGCTCCAGATCGAGACCGAGGACGTGGTCCCAGGACGCGAGGAGGGCACGCTTCTCCCCGGGGGGCACGTCGGTCGAATGATCGAGGTCGTTGACGACCCGGACCGCCGAGGGCATGTCCAGGTCATCCGCCAGCGCCGCCTGGAAGCGAGCCCCGAAGTCCTTCGCCGCCCCACCCATATCTGCGGAGGGACCACGCCACTCGGCAACGTGACGCCGGAGCTGCTTCACGCGCTGGTCCGCGGTCTCCATCACCTCCCAGGTGAAGTCCATCTCCGAGCGGTACCGCGACTGGAAGGTGAGCCAGCGGAAGGCGAGGGGATCGAGGCCACGATCGACGAGCTCGGCCGCACGGATCACGTTGCCGGTCGACTTCGCGATCTTCTGACCCGTGAGCCGCAGGAATCCCCCGTGCACCCAGGTGGAGACCACCTGATGGCCCACGGCGCCTTCGGATTGCGCGATCTCGTCCTCGTGATGCGGGAACTTCAGATCGTTGCCCCCGGTGTGGATGTCGAACCGGTCGCCCAGGTACTTCATCGACATCGCGGAGCACTCGATGTGCCAGCCCGGGAACCCATCGCCCCACGGACTCGGCCACTTCATCAGACGCCCGGGTCCCGCCGTCTTCCACAGAGCGAAGTCAGCCGGGTGCCGCTTCGCCGGATCGGTCTCGAGGTCCCGGTGACCAGCCTTCAACTTGTCCAGCGTGTTGCCCGAGAGCTTCCCGTAGCCGGGGAAGCTGGCGACGTCGTAGTAGACGGAACCCGAGTCCACGACGTAGGCGTGCTCGCGCTCGATCAGGGTGCTCGTGAGGTCGATCATCTCGGTGATGTGCTCGGTCGCCTTCGGCATGATGTCCGGCACGCGGATCCCGACGGACGCCATGTCGCCGAGGGCCTCTCGGGTGTATTTCTCCGCGATCTCGAGCGGCTGCAGCCCCTCGTCCTCGACGGCCAGCAGCATCTTGTCCACCGCTTCGGGCGAGGACTCGTCGGTCATGTGCCCGACGTCGGTGATGTTCTGCACCTCGGTGACCTCGTATCCCTCGAACTCGAGCGCACGCCGGATCAGGTCGGTGAGCAAGAACGTACGGAGGTTCCCGAGGTGGACGAAGCGGTACACCGTGGGACCACAGGCATAGATCTTCACCCGGCCGGGCGCGACCGGGAGAACCTCCTCGACCTCTCGCGTGAGCGAGTTGTAGAGACGCACCCGCCAATCCTAGCGGCGGCTGCCGGTGGGACGGTACGGTTCACTCTTCGCTGGGTTCGGTACCCCCGATGCGTTGGCGCTGCTCGCTCCGCCCGTTGCCCGATATCGGTTGCATCGCGGCCAGCGCGCCGGCGGGTGCCGGCGGCACCGGTACGGGGATCGTGCCCTCGACGCCGCCGTGCTCCCAGTGGGCCGCCGCGCAGGCCGCGTGATACTCCTCCAGCTCCGCATGGAACCGGATGTCGTCGTAGCGGCGTCCGTCGACGTTCGCGGACTCACGACCTTCGATGATCGCCTCGACGTCGTCGCCCGTGATCGTCTTGAGAGTCTCCAATGCGTGCGCGACGCACAGAACGTCGGTGCGATGCTCCTCGAGCAGCTCCATCGTACGGTCGTAGAGTTCCCTCAGCTTCGTTTCGACGGACTTCCCGAACTCGGTGTCGAATAGCGAGCGGTCGGCGCCGGTCTCAGCGGGCTGCGCGGGCCCCCGGAGGCTGGCCAGCGTGACCGACCGTGAGGCGATGGTGTCTCCCATCGCGAAGTAGGCGAGCATCTGCGTCGTGAGCGCGGTGGCCCCGCGCATGTCGCCACCGACCCCCGTCGAGTGATCGCCGTCGAAGAAGAGGCGCTCGCCTGCGAGCGACGCAAGAAAGGTGATCACGTCGATCTCGCGCTCGGACTTCCATTGGACGAACTGATCCTCGGGCGGGATCGAGGCAACGAAGCCGCCGACGTCGCCCCGACGCTCGATCGTCGCGAGATCGATGCTCATGTGTTTGCGCAGGTGATAGGCCGCGACGGCGTGGCACGCTTCATGCACGGCCACCGAGTGGCGCTCTCTCTCGATGTACTCGTGGTCGTCGGGAAGCCCGTGTTGCTTCACATGCTTCGCCTTCACGACGTCCGTCCAACCGACCGTGTCGCGTCCGTCACGGATCGCGATGACGAGTGACTCGTTCACGATGTCCTTCATGTCGGCCCCGCCCGCGTACGGCGTGATGGTGGCAAGCTTCGTGATCTCGTCGTCGGTGAGTGCATGCTTCACCCTGTCGAAGTAGTACCGGTAGGTGGCGACACGGCCTTCCAGCTGCGGATAGGCGACCTTGAATTTCCGGTCGATCCGCCCGGGCCGCAGCATCGCCTCGTCCAGGACGTGCGGCTGGTTGGTGGCGAAGATGTGCAGGATCCGGTAGCGGGGCGGGAGCTTGGGTTTCATCCCGAGGAGCCGTCGGAGCCTGTTCGTGAGTCCCCGAGGCTTCTTGAGGCCGTCCATCTCGGACAGGAGCGCCTGGAGGGTCCCCATGCCGCCGCCCCCCATGCCGCCGCCCATGAAGATGCCCTCGGTCTGTCCTCCCCTCAAGGGAGCGAGCTCGAAGACCGTGCTCCGACCCGCCTCGGACACGTAGCCCATCCCGTTACAGGTCAGCGCATTCGTCCACGGTGTCACGGCGGGGTTCATCGCCCAGCCGCCCTGGGGTCCGGCCTGGCCGCGGTTGCCGAGCGAGTCTGCCTCGTCGATGAACACGATGACCCCGCCGTAGCGCGTGGCGAGCTTGCGGAGCTTCCGGTACAACGACTTGACCTTCAGGATGCCGACGCCCATGAACATGTTGATGAAGGCGCCCGGCTCGACGAAGACGAACGGCTTCGCCGTCTCGCCGGCCACCGCCTGTGCCATGAGCGTCTTGCCGGTCCCCGGCGGACCCCACAGGAGGATGCCCCCGGGGACGTAGCCACCTCGCTTCTCGATCGCCTCGGGGTCCTCGAGGAAGATGATGTTCTCCTTCACGCGCTCCAGGACCGAGTCCTGTCCCTTCACGTCGGAGAACCTCGTGTCCATGTCGTCCGGCATGTAGACCTCGACCCCTCCGCGCGACATGAACCAGAAGATGCCGACGAACTGGAGGATGCCGAACGAGATCAGGAATGCGAAGTAGACGAGCTGCCCCATCGATTGCTTTATGAGGCCGGGGAGTCGGAACCAAGCCTCGAGGGCATTGACTTGGTCACCCGGAGTGCTGATGAAGGAGGCGATGATCGCGCCCAGGATCCAGCCGAACACGAGGAGACGGCCGAGGCGTCCGAGCCGGTACCGGACGTGTGGGTTGATCTTGCCGAGCGCGGCTTCCTCTTGGTCGAGGGTCTTCCGCCAGAAGCGGTAGTAGCCCTTCGACTGCTCCTGGAGGTAGTAGTGGAGCTGCCGCAACACCTCGATCGCCGCGAGGGCGAGAAGCCACCAGCGCTTGGCCACCTGCTCCTGGAGCGCACTCCGGAACGACATGTTGCTCGCAGAGACGTCCGCGAGGACGAGGAGCAGGAAGGCGCCGAGGAGGAAGATCAGGAGCCGCACGCGGTCCCAGGCGTGCACGGGCGTCCGGTACTCGCGCTCGGACTCTTTGGGTCGGCTCGTGAACTCGAATCGAGGTTTGGGCTGCGTTGCTGGGTCGCTCGGCATCGGGAACCCTCTCATCCATCGGTGGGGGACCGGTGTTTCCCCAACATTATGAGGCTTCGGCCGATCGAGATGCGACCCTTGAGCTCAGGTGCGTACGGGGCGGTCCTCGAAGGGGATCGAGAGGGCGATCGTGGTGTTCGTGGTGACGCCGGCCTTCTCGCGGAGCCGCCTGATCAGATCCTCCAGGTCCCCGGTCGTGCCCGTCCGAACCTTGAGGACGTAGTTCGCCTCGCCGGCGACCGAGTAGCAATCTTCGACCTCAGGGAACTCACGAACGCGAGTCGGAAGGTCGTCCGGCTGATGCGGATCCAGTGGGATGACGGCGATCAATGCCGTCACGAAGAGCCCGAGCGCCTCCGGGTCGACGATGGCCCGGTAGCCGCGGATCGCCCCCTGCTGCTCCAGCTTCCGGACCCGGTCGTGAACCGCCGAAGCCGACAGGCCCACCTTCGCACCCACGTCGGCGTACGTGGCCCGCGCGTCGTCCTGCAGCGTGGTCAGGATCGCGAGGTCCCGGTCATCCAGCACGGGGGAATCCTCCCACGCGGGGTGGGGGAGGGGGATATCCCCGCGACGGCCGATTGCCTCGACGCTCCGCGCGGCGGTACGGTCCGCGTCTCCTCCTCCGGGCTCCCCCGAGGAGGTTCTCGTTCCGTTTGGACAAGCCCTACGCACGACCGCCCACGAGGGAAGACGCCGCACGCCCTCGCTTCGAACCGATCTCCAAGCCCAGCGGTGGCCTCCGATGGCTCACCCGACTCGATCCGGCCGGCGATGCCGAGTACCGGGAAGCCGTACGCCCGCTCGCCGGCCGGATCGAGCGAGCGCTGGGACCGGAGGTGTTCGCGCTCCGCGCGTTGCCGGCATCGGATGGGTGGCGGCTCGCGCCATGGGGACCGGCCCGTGCCGGATGGCGAAGCACATTGACGAGGGTCGTTCGCGAGGCGCGCCCGGGGACGACGTTCGCCGTGGCCGACGTTCGTGACTGCTACGGATCGATCTCGCCCGAGACGATCGCCGCGCTCCTCGGACCCGAGGCCGTCCACGCCATCGCCGTCCTCCGCCGGCTCCACGATCGCGGCGTGCGCGGCCTCCCCATCGGCCCGGAGCCGTCCGCGATCCTCGCCAACGCGGTCCTTTCGGAGATGGATCGCGCCATCAGGCGCATCGGCGTGCAGCATCTGCGATGGGTCGACGACCTCATCCTGTGGGGGGCGCACGCCGACGTCGGGCGGGCGCTGGACGCGCTCGAAGACATTTCGGCCCGGATGGGACTCGAGCTCCACGAGACGAAAACGAGGCTCCTCGCGGATCGGGAGGAGGCGTGCGCCGTCGCGCTCGGCGGACGAGACTCCTCTATCATCGCGGCTCCGTGAGGACTCTCTACCGCGCATCGCGTATCGTCACGCTGTCCCATCCCACGATAGGGGAGTGGATCCTCGTCGACGGCCGCCACGTCGAGCGAGTCGGCACCGGCGACCCCCCAAGAGCGGACCTCACGATCGAGCTTCCCGGCACGACGATCGTCCCGGGATTCATCGATAGCCATGTGCACCTCACCGCGACGGGACGCTCGCTGACGAACGAAGACGTCAGAGGCACCAGTTCCAAGCAGGACCTGCTGGACCTCGTTCGGGAGCGGTCCGCGGCGGGGAGCTCTCCCGTCCACCTCGAAGGCTTCGACGAGTCGCGATGGGATCGACCGGACCTGCCGACGGGTGCGGAGCTCGACGAGCTGACCGCCCTGCCGGTCGTCGTGACCCGGACGGACGGACACATCTCCGTCGTGAGCTCCGAGGTGCTCGCCGCCATCGATCTCACCGACGCGGAAGGGATCGAGGTCGGTGAGGATGGGCAACCGACCGGCCGGATCACCAAGGAAGCCAACCGGCGGGTCTCGGTCTGGGTGGAAAGGTCGTACCCGCGCCACCGCATCGAGGAGTTCCAGCTGCAGGCGGCCGGGCTCGCCGCTTCGCGAGGCGTCACCAGCGTCCACGAGATGTCGCTGGATCTCTCGGACCTCGAAGTGCTGCTCGGACACCGAGCGCGCCTGCCCGTCGACGTCTCACCGATCCCCGCATCGATGTCGCTGCCGGAGTCGATCGAACGAGGTTTCCTCGCGATCGGGGGCGACCTGCCCGTCGACGGTTCGATCGGGGCGAGGACCGCAGCGTTCGCGCACCCGTACGACGACAGTTCTGAACGGGGGGAGCTTTACCACGACGACGACTCGCTGGCGGAGTTCTTCCACGCGGGGCATAACGCCGGCCTCCAGGTGGGTGTGCACGCGATCGGAGACCGAGCCATCGAGCAGGTCCTCAAGACGTGGGAACGCGTCTACCTCGCGCTGGACTCACGCGAGCGGAGGCATTTCCGGGCTCGACGGCATCGGATCGAGCATTTCGTCCTGCCCTCCGCGGACCAGATCGAGCGAGCCGCCATGCTCGGGCTGGCCGTCTCGGTCCAGCCCGCCTTCGACCGGCTCTGGGGGCAAGGCGGCGGCATGTACGAGCAGCGTCTCGGGCCCGCGCGCGCGATGGCCGCTCACCCGATCCGCACCATGCTCGAGCGCGGGATCGAGGTCGGTGTCGGATCGGACTCCCCGGTCACTCCGCTCGATCCGATGCTCGCGATCGCGTCCCTCGAAGGCAACCACGAGCCTGCGCAACGTCTCACGAGGCTCGAGGCCCTCAAGCTCCATCGGGTCGGGAGCGCTCGCCTGGGCCACCAGGATGGCAAGAAGGGTGCGCTCGAACCAGGGCGCCATGCGGACTTCGCCGCCTTCGGCGACGACCCGCTGGAGGTGAGCTCGCTCGAGGACCTCCGCCCCGTCCTCACGGTGTCGTTGGGCCGCGAGGTCTTCCGGGCCTGACTCCCGGAACAAGCGGTTGTTCTTGTCACTGTTTCCGGGCCTCCGGCTTGCCGTCCCCGCTCGCCGTCGCTAACGTGCTGGCTGCGTCACCGCCCCGGCGGGGACGCAAGCGGAGCCCGAGAGGCTGAGTAGAGAACGCGGCGCCCCGGCGTCGCGGCCCCAAAGGTCTCTCGGGCTCTCGCGTTTCCATCTTCCGCCGCCGGGGAACAACCTGAATCTCCAGGGCGTAGTTCCATGGCAAGCGGATACTCGAACGCTAGAATCCGCGCCCGGATCGAGGACCCGAACCCGGAGGACAGGTGGCAGAGCGCACGGAAGAGCGCGAGGACGAGGTCGACGAGGCTGAGGAGAGCCTGGACGACGTCGAACCGACCGAGGAGGACCTCGAGGACGCGGCTGCGACCCCGGACCCGGCGGGCCCCGACGTCGAGTCCATCCACGAGGTCCTCGAGAAGCAAGAGGCGCGGGACGACGAGGACGAGGTCGACGAGGAGGAGCCGGTGGTACCCGTCGCCGCGGCGAAGGGCGACGACCGGCTCGAGCCGGTCGAGTCGCGCGTGGTGCCGATCCAGTCCACCGAGTTCGTCTGCAAGAACTGCTTCCTGGTGAAGCATCGCAGTCAGCTCGCGGACAAACGGCGGATGTTCTGCCGCGACTGCGCCTGACGGGACACGGGCTGCCGGTCGCGCTCATCCTCTCGGTGATCGGGGGCGTGCTGTACTCGCTCGCCTTCCCGCCCGTCGGCGCCTGGCCGCTCGCGTTCCTCGCGCCCGCACTCTTGCTCGTCGCGCTGCGGGACGCGACGCCGGCTCGAGGCTTCTCCCTCGGGCTCGTCTACGGACTCACGGGGTTCGGGATCACGCTGTCGTGGATCATGCTCTTCGGGGCGCTCGCGTGGAGCGCCCTGACGTTGCTCGCGGCGCTGTCCGTCGCGCTTTTCGGCGTCGTGTTCCCACTCCTGCGCAGACACGGGCGGCCGGTGCTCACGGCTCTCGGTGCCGCCGCCGCGTGGACGGCGATCGATTGGCTCCGAGGGCTCTGGCCACTCGGGGGATTCACCTGGGGTTCCCTCGGCGTGTCGCAGGTCCCGAACGGCATCACGGTGCGAGTGGCCGTGATCGCGGGCGTGTTCGGTGTCACGTTCGTCGTCGCCTTCGTCGCGGCCTTGCTGGCGGAGGCTACCTCCGACGGCCGACCGCTCGGCGTGCGGCTCGGCCTCGTCGGACTCGCTGCGGCCGCCACGTTCGTGCCCTTCCTCATCCCGTTCGCGACGCCGGTCGGGCGGGCCATCGACGTCGCAGCGATCCAGGTCGACTTCCGGGAAGGGGTGCGCCAGCGCTCGCGGGAAGAGGGGGACATCGCGGTGACGAGACTCAACCTCGACCTTCATAGGACATTGAAGGACGAGCCTCCGGATCTGGCGGTGTGGGGAGAGAGCTCTCTCGACCCCGGCTCCTTGGACATCCTCGACGAGATCCGAGCGACGATCGCAGAGGTCGGAGTGCCGGTCCTTGCTGGGTCGACGTCCGGGGACATCCGGGCGGCGGGGCGCCGGAACGGGGCTCTCTTCAATCAAGCCGTCGTCTTCGACGGCGGGGGAGAGGTGCTCGATGTCTACCGGAAAACCCATCTCGTCCCGTACGGTGAGTACATCCCCTGGAAACCGCTCGTCGGATGGATCTCGGCCCTCGAACAGATCGGGTACGAGCTCACGCCGGGGGAGCGCCTGCACACGCTGTCGGCACCCGGACTCCCGAGGTTCGCGGCTCCGATCTGCTTCGAGAACAGCTTCCCGGCGCTCGATCGAGAGCTCGTGCGCCAGGGCGCGGAGTTCCTCGTCGTGCTCACGAACAACGCGTCCTACGACGAGACGGCCGCGTCGGCGCAGCACCTCCAGATGTCCCGGATCCGCGCGATCGAGGACGGACGGTGGGTGGTGCATGCCGCCGTGTCCGGGATCAGCGCGTTCATCGATCCGAGTGGTCGTACGTATCAACAGACGGAGCTCTTCCGACCCGCCGTCATCAGGCGGACGATCCGTGCATCGACGGATCGAACGCTCTCCGTCCGTTTGGGGGACTGGCTCCCCATCGTCTCGCTCGCGTCCGTCGTTTGCCTGGCGGCGGTCCCGCGGGGCCGTCGACGCCCGCGCCCCGATCCCGAACCGCTCGGTGCCGACGTCCGAACCCTCGTGATCCTGCCCACCTACGACGAGGCCAGGACGATCCGTGATGTCATCACGGGCGTCTTGAGGTATCCGAAGGTCGACGCCATCGTCGTGGACGATTCTTCGCCAGACGGCACGGGAAGGGTCGTCCGGGAGCTGATCGAGGGGGAGCCGCGTCTCCGGCTCGTCGAGCGCCCGGCCAGATCAGGGCTCGCGAGCGCCTATCTCGAGGGTTTCGGTCGGGCGCTCGACGAGGGCTACGACCTGATCGTGGAGATGGACTCCGACCTCTCACACGACCCCACACAGCTCGGATCGCTCCTCGACGCCGCGCGCGATCGGTACCACCTCGTGGTCGGGAGCCGCTACGTCCCGGGAGGCTCCGTCACGAACTGGAGTCGCGCGCGCCTGGCCCTGTCGAAGGCAGGCAACATCTACGCCCGACGGATGCTCGGGATACCCCTGCACGACGCGACGAGCGGCTACCGCGTGTACCGACGCGAGCTGCTCCGAGATCTCGTCTCGGAGCGCTTCCACGCCGATGGCTACGGTTTCCAGGTCGAGCTCGTGCTGCGCTCCTGGCTCCATGGCTGGACGATCGGCGAGGTTCCGATCACGTTCCGCGAACGGGAACACGGCCATTCGAAGCTCTCGCGCTGGATCGTCCTCGAGGCATTGTGGCTCGTCACGCGATGGGGCGTCGCTCTGCGGGTCCTCGGACGGCCTCACCGGAGGCCGCGAGCGCGCTCCTCACCTCAGGATCCCGCCCCTCCCCGATAACGTACATTATGTCACTTCCCTGCTGAGCGCCTTCGCAAGCACCTGCCCCCTCCCTGAAGACCCGTGCCTCGACGGAAGAGGCGCTGGCTCCACGAGGACGCCCAGTTCCCGCGTTCTTGCTTCGTCACAAGGCGGGTGCGAAGCTCGGCCCGGACCGTCGGGCCGGATCGTCGTCGGAATGCCTCGCTCATCGGACCGATGTATCCGCTCCCCCGGGCCCCCCTAGGGTCTGGCTGATCGGCCGAAGTCTCCGCGATCCTCGATGGGGACCTGAGGCGGTGCCAAAGGCGAGAAAGGACACATGAGCAGAGCGAAACCCCGGGCCTGGCGAGGGATCCTCCTCGGATCGATCCTCCTGATGATGCTCGCGATCGGGCAGGCCGGCACCCTGATCGCCCGGGCAGATCCGCCGATGGACGCGCCCGGCTCCCCTTCGGCTGACGGCGAGGAGCCGGTCGTCCCCGACAGGTCGTCATCGGACGACGTGCCGGTCTCGCCGGACGTCACCGTCGTCACCGTCGCCGAAGCGAACGACCCGGACGGTCCGATCCTCAGAGGCAGCTCGATCACCTACACGCTCACGGTCACGAACGAGGGCGACGCGACGGCGACGGCCGTGGGGGTCACCGACGAGCTCCCCTCGGACGTCACCTTGGCCGATGCGACCTCGAGCTGCGCCGAGTCCGCCGGCCTGGTCACATGCGCGCTCGGTGACATCGACGCCGGCGCGATCGTAGAGATCCACCTCACCGTCGCGGTGCACGAAGGCTCCTGCGGTGCGATCGCCAACTCGGCGACCGTCTCGGCGACCAACGAGGGGGGCGAAGCCGTCGGCAACAACGCCTCGAACGAGGTCAGCAACAACGTCGATTGCGACCTGAGCAGACCGTCGGACCGTCAGGTTGCTGACGGTCCGAACCTTCAGGTGTCGAAGGGCTCTGATGCCGGAGGGATCCTTCACGACGGCGATGACTTCCTCTACACGATCACCGTGACGAACACGGGCGACCGGATGGCCACGGGCGTGGAACTGTTCGATGTGCTGCCAACAGGCGCGTTGAACGTCGCGGTTCGGCCGTTCCCCACGTTCGCCGGCGAAGCGTGCACCGTGACGAGCTCCGTTCCGCCGGGAGGCGAGGTGCCACACGCGGAGGTCCGATGTGGCCCTGTCTCCCTCGGCCCAGGTGACTCGGCCTCCCTCACGATCAAGGTGATCGTCAGCGGCGACGTCTGCGGCCCGATCACCAACGTCGTCGATGTCGACGGGGCCAACGAACCTGCGGAGAACGCGGGGCCCGACAACCGCGCCGAGGCGACCGATGAGATCGCGTGCGTGCCGCGGGTCCTGTTGCTGAAGGAAGGGCCCTCGCTCGCGCACGTGGGCGACAGGATCACGTACGTGTTCATGGTGAGGAACATCGGAAGCCTCGATCTGTCGAACATCGACATCACCGACGCCGGCTGCGATACGACGCCCGCGCTGATCGATGATGGGAACGGCGACGGCGTCCTCTCCGGAGACGAGAAGTGGCGCTTCGGGTGCAACCGGACGATCACCTTCGGTGACGGCGATCCGGTCCACAGCCGGGCGAGGGTCACCGGCGACCATGAGCGTGGCACCGTCACGGACTCAGACACCCACGATGTGCACGTGATCCATCCGAGCATCGCCCTCGAGAACTCGGCGAACCCGACCTCCGGGCCTGTCGGCGCGCTCGTCGTCTACACCTACGCGGTCACGAACACGGGC
Organism: uncultured Actinomycetota bacterium; assembly: GCA_963842295.1. GTDB lineage: Bacteria > Actinomycetota > UBA4738 > UBA4738 > HRBIN12 > JAJNBA01. Next base: position 314,975 of record CAWJFY010000004.1, read on the forward strand.
GACACGAACCTCTTCGCTGTCTCCGTCGACGACGCCGTGGGGCACGCGGGCGAGATCTCGACGCTCGCTGCCGGGCAGACGGTCGAGCTCACCCGCCGTGTGACGCTTGGCTCCTCCCCCATGACCAACGTCGCCACCGCGGCCGGCTCGGATGCCCTCGGGGCGTCCGTCAGCGACATCGACGATGCGACGGTCACCGACGTGGCGGACGCGGAGGGCGGGGGCGGCGCCACCGGCGGGAGTCCCTTCACGGGATCCGGCGCGGACACCCTGGCCGAGTGGGTCCTCGTCCTCACGGCTGCGGGGTCGGCCATGCTCCTCCTGTCGCGCGGGCGCTCCGAGTCCCAGGTGAGACCTTCGAGGACCTCCGAGACCACGACCTGAACGGGAACCGAGCACCGAGCGGAAGCGCGGTGAGTGCTCCGATCCCGTTCGATCCAAGCTGCCTCTCCCCGAAGGGCCTACTACGTCCGCCGCACAGCTCTAGACGTACGCCCGATGCTGTCCCCCGACTGGCGGAGCTACGGTCCTGGGCAGCGGACTACAGATGTCACCGTAAGGCGTGGGCCGCGCCCATAGGTCACGTGAAAGCACCAAAGGAGGAAGCAAGATGCTGAAGAAGCTAGGCGCTGCGATCGCACTGTGCGTCGCGATCATGGGGGTCACTGCACTCCCGGCGTTCGCGCACCATCCCACGGTCTCCGGGGACATCGTCTGCAACGAGCAGACCGGTCGCTACGACGTGACCTGGACGGTGGCGAACGGGAACTGGGAGAACCGCACCATGACGCTCGACCAGTCCGATCGCTCGGTCGTGCCTCTCTCGAGCTATGCGCCGAGCGAGTCCAAGTCCTACGACGAGTCGCTGCCGGGCACGACGAGTGGCGAGACGACCCTGACCGTGCGCGGGGACTGGGACAACGGGGGGCCGCAGAACGTGGCCGGCTCAGCGTCCGTGCGATCCTCTGGGACCTGCCAGACGCCCGAGCCCGAGCCCGAGCGGAAACACACGATCTGTCACGCGACCAGCAGCACCACCAACCCGTACTCGGGTCAGGACGAGACGATCACCCCGTCGAAGGACGGCGTGCTGAACGGTCACCTGGACCACACGGGCCCGGTGCCGACCAGTCAGGCGCACCTGGAGCAGCTCAAGGACGACCACATCAAGTGGGGCGACATCATCCCGCCCTTCGAGCACGACGGCCAGACCTACTCCCTGAACTGGACGGCGGCGGGGCAGGCCCTCTTCAACGCTGGATGCGCACTTCCCGAGCCCGACCCGGACCCGGACCCGGACCCGGAGCCGAAACACACGATCTGTCACGCGACGAACAGCACCACCAACCCGTACTCGGGTCAGGACGAGACGATCACCCCGTCGCAGGACGGTGTGTTGAACGGACACCTGGACCACACGGGCCCGGTACCGACCAGTCAGTCGCACCTGGAGCAGCTCAAGGACGACCACATCAAGTGGGGCGACATCATCCCGCCCTTCGAGCACGACGGTCAGACCTACTCCTTGAACTGGTCGGATGCGGGCCAAGCGATCTTCCGGAACGGATGCGCCCTTCCGGAACCGGAGCCGGAGCCCGAGCCGGAGCTGGACATCGTCAAGCAGGCCGACGACGCATCCGTGGACGCCGGTGACGAGATCGGCTACACGGTGACCGTCTCGAACGACGGTGACGGGACCGCCGAGGACGTCGAGCTCACCGACGAGCTCCCCGACGACGAGGGTCTCGACTGGGAGATCGCGGGCACGTCCGGTGGATGGGACTGCGAGATCGACGCCGGGACGCTCACCTGCGGAGGCGAGGGTTTCGACCTCGACCCCGGCGATGACGCGTCGGTGCACATCGTCTCCCCCACCACGCCGGACACCTGCGGCAACGTGAGGAACCAGGCCGAAGCCGAGTGGGACGCCACGGAGGGGCAGCAGCCCCAGGTGTCCACCCTTCCCGACAGCGGCAACCGAGACGACGTCGAGAGCGAGGTCGTGAAGATCGAGGTGGAATGCAACCCCGAGCTGGACATCGTCAAGCAGGCCGACGACGCATCCGTGGACGCCGGTGACGAGATCGGCTACACGGTGACCGTCTCGAACGACGGTGACGGGACCGCCGAGGACGTCGAGCTCACCGACGAGCTCCCCGACGACGAGGGTCTCGACTGGGAGATCGCGGGCACGTCCGGTGGATGGGACTGCGAGATCGACGCCGGGACGCTCACCTGCGGAGGCGAGGGTTTCGACCTCGACCCCGGCGATGACGCGTCGGTGCACATCGTCTCCCCCACCACGCCGGACACCTGCGGCAACGTGAGGAACCAGGCCGAAGCCGACGCGTCGAACGCGGAGGACGACGAGGAGGGCGACGAGGGTCAGCAAGGAGACCAGGAAGCCGACGCAGGAGATGACGACGAGGGAGACAACGAAGACGACGTCGAGAGCAAAGTCGTGAAGATCGAGGTCGAGTGCACGCCGGCGATCCAGGTCGTGAAGGACGGTCCGGACGTCGTGCACCGCGGCGACACGATCACCTACCTCTTCGAGGTCACCAACGTCGGCCAGCTCGACCTGTTCGACGTCGAGCTGAGCGACCCGATCTGCGACGAGGGCACGATCGATCTCGTCGACGACGGAGACGGCGATCAGGTCCTCGCGATCGACGAGGTATGGCGATACACCTGCACACGCTTGGTCACCGACGACGACGCGGACCCGCTTCCGAACACGGCCACGGTCCGTGGTGACGCCGAGGAAGGTGAGGGTGAAGATGAGGTCACCGACACCGACGATCACTCGGTGGACATCATCCACCCGGCCATCGATATCGTGAAGACGGCTTCCGAGGAGATCGTGGAGATCGGCGACACCGTGACCTACACCTACGTGGTGTGGAACACGGGCGACACCACGCTGTACGACATCAGCGTCGACGACGACATCTTGGGCCACGTCGGGGACATCCAAGTCCTGGAGCCCGGCACGTCGGCGACGCTCACGAAGGACTTCGTGATGGGCAACGCGCCAGTGACCAACGTGGCGATCGCAGCGGGTGAGGACGTCCTTGGGCACTCTGTGAGCGCCGATGACGCCGTGACCGTCACCCCGATCGCCGGAGCGACCGCTCCGCCTCCAACGACCCCGTTCACGGGCTCGGACGCGGCACGGCTCGGACTCATCACGATGGTCCTGCTCGGGATCGGTGTGACCGTGGTCGCGTCGACACGCAGGCGCCGGCCTGAGCGCGAGGCCGCGTAAGACACACAGCACCAGGAAGGGCGGGGTCGCGACACGGGACCCCGCCCTTCCGTGTCTTCTCGTGTCTGGCCTCAGCCGACCACGACGAACGTCACCGCGCGGATCTGGGTGAGTGCTACCAGCGCAACTTGAGAGCCCGTGCGGCCCTCGCCTCATCGAGCCGGCGGACCGGCGTCGTCAGAGGCGCCTCCCGGAGGATCTCCGGGCTCTCCCGGGCTTCCCGGGCCGCTTGCCGGAGAGCTTCGGCGAACAACTCCAGCGTCGCCTTCGATTCCGTCTCGGTGGGCTCGACCATCATTGCTTCCTCCACGACGAGAGGGAAGTACACCGTCGAGGGGTGGAACCCGAGGTCGATCACGCGCTTCGCGACGTCCATCGCCTTGATGCCGACCGCGCGAAGCGGTTTCGCCGTGGCGACGAACTCGTGCATCGGCCGCATGTCCGGGTGCGCCAGCGGGAAATCCTCCTTCACGAGGTGCGCGAGGTAGTTGGCGTTCAGCGCGGCGAGCTCGCTCACCGACTTCAGACCATCCGCCCCATGAAGGAACACGTAGGAGTAGGCGCGCACCAGGATGCCGACGTTCCCATGGAACCCGTGCATGCGGCCGATCGAGCGATCGCCTCCGTCCTCGAGCGCGTAGGTCCCGTCGTCCCTTCGCTGCACCATCGGCGTGGGCAGGTAGGGGACGAGCCCATCCCTCACCCCGACGGGCCCCGCCCCCGGACCTCCTCCCCCGTGCGGCGTCGCGAACGTCTTGTGGGTGTTGATGTGCACGATGTCGAACCCCATGTCGCCCGGACGACAGCGCCCCAGGATCGCGTTCAGGTTCGCCCCGTCGTAGTACAGGAGTCCGCCCACGCCGTGGATCGTGGCCGCGATCTCTTCGATCTCCTCCTCGAAGAGCCCAAGGGTGTTGGGGTTCGTCAGCATCAGGCCGGCGACCGACTCGTCGACCAGCTTGGTGAGCGAGCCCACGTCCACCAGACCACGCGCGTCCGAGCGGACCGGGACCGCCTCGAACCCGGCGAGACGAACACTGGCCGGGTTCGTCCCGTGCGCGGAGTCCGGGATGATCACGCGGCGACGCGGGTCTCCATGGTCCTCGTGGTGGGCCCGCATCAGGAGCAACCCCGTCATCTCGCCGCACGCACCCGCCGGGGGCTGCAGCGTGGCGCGCGCCATGCCGGTGATCTCGCAGAGGGCGCGCTCCAGCCTCCACAGGACCTCCAGCACTCCCTGCGCCGTCGCGTCCGGTTGCAAGGGGTGGAGGTGCTGGAAACCCGGAAGGGCCGCCACGGACTCGGCGACCTTCGGGTTGTACTTCATCGTGCAGGAACCGAGGGGATACATCCCCGTGTCGAGGCCGTAGTTCATCTGCGCCAAGCGGGTGTAGTGGCGGACCAGGTCCACCTCCCCCACTTCCGGAAGGTTGGGGCGTCCGCTGCGTGCGTGCTCGGCGGAGATCGGGGCTTCAGGGACGTCGAGTGGCGGCAGGCTCCACGCTCGCCGGCCGGCGACGGAACGATCGAGGATCGTTCCCTCGCCGCCCGGCCCCTGGCTCCTGATCGGCGCGCCGATCGCGGTCATCCGAGGACCTCTTCCATCGCCGCGACGAGCCCGTCGATCTGGGCCCGCGTCCGCCGCTCGGTGACGGCCACCAACAGCACGTCCTCCCCCGCGTGGGGGAACGGCACACCACCCAGATAGCCTCGCTCGACCAGCCCCTCGACGACCTGATCGGCTCGGCCCGGCACCTTCAGGGCGAACTCCTTGAAGAACGGCGCGTCGGCGTGAAGCATCGAGACGCCGGGGAGCTCGGAGAGCCGCCCGGCGGCGTACGAGGCCTTCGCCGCGCATTGGCGCCCGACCTCGACGAGACCTTCGGGTCCGAGCCAGCCCAGGTAGATCGTGGCGGCGATCGCCATCAGGGTCTGGTTGGTGCAGATGTTCGAGTTGGCTTTCTCGCGGCGGATGTGCTGCTCACGGGCCTGGAGCGTGAGCACGTAGCCCGGAGCATCATCGAGGTCGACCGTTTCGCCGACGATCCGACCGGGCATCCGCCGCACGTCCGCCATGCGAGCTGCGATGAGACCCAGATACGGTCCGCCGAAGGCGAGATGGTTCCCCAGGGATTGTCCCTCGGCGACGGCGATGTCGGCACCGAGCTCTCCCGGCGGGGCGAGTACGCCTAAGGAAAGCGGGTCGAACACCTGGATCGCCTTCGCGCCGCCCGCTCGAGCGGCGCCGAAGAGCTGCCGCGCCGGCTCCAAGATCCCCAGCACGTTGGGATGCTGGACCACCACCGCCGCAACATCCTCGCCGACGACCGGTGATCCCCCTCTCCCCCCTTCGCCGGCGAAGACCTCGGGCTCGTATCCGGAACCCGTGCCGTACGTTCGGAGGGTCTCGACCAACCTCGGATCGACTCCCTCGGACACGAGGACCCGGCCCCGTTCACCGGTCCTCGCCATGTTCGCGGCCTCGACGAGCGCGGTCGCCCCGTCGTAGAGGGAAGCATTCGACACCTCCATGCCGGTGAGCTCACACACCATCGACTGGAACTCGAAGAGGGCTTGCAGGACCCCTTGGGACAGTTCCGGCTGGTACGGCGTGTAGGCGGTCGAGAACTCGGACCGGGCGGCGAGCGCCCAGACCACGGACGGGATGTGATGGTCGTACGCGCCTGCACCCGCGAAGCACACGAGCTCGTCCAGGTTCCGGTTGCGTGCGGCATGGCGCCGAAGATCCTCGACGATCTCGAGCTCCGAAACCCCGTCCGGGAGCCCGAGGGCTCCGTCGAGACGCACGGCCGGGGGTATCTGATCGAACAGCCCGTCGAGCGACGAGAGGCCGATCGCCGACAGCATCTCCTCGATCTCCGAAGGCGTGTGCGGGGCGAACTTCACGCCGGGCAGTGTACGGGGAGGTGGGGTTTCAGCCGGAGCGATCCTCGAGCCCGTACTTCGTGACGAGCGAGAGGTAGTCCCGCTGATAGAACACCTTGCACCGGATCTCTGGGTAGCGCTCGCGAAGCTGCCGGACCTTCCTGTTCTTCCTGGTCACCAGCTTCTGGTTGAGCGTGGTGATCTCGATGTAAAGGTCGAACTCCGGGAGGAAGAAATCGGGTGTGAATCGACGGACCACGTGCCCTTCGCGGTCCCATTCGATGTCGAAGGAAGTCGGCTCGTAGTCCCAGGAGATCCCGTAGAAATCGAGCAGCTGCGCGAACTGGCGCTCGGAGGCGTGGGCGAAGCGGACGGTGTCGCTCTTGGGCAGAGACTCCAGGGCCTCGGCTCGCGTGCTCACGACCCTCCTGCGGCCGCCCTTCTGCGTTTGGAGAGGGTCCCCTCAAGATCGTTCCACACGTTGTCGAGGGCGATCGCGAACACGCCCTGACCCTTCTGAAGGAGGTCGATCACCGCCTCCGGTGAGTGCGCCTCGTAGACGCCGCGGCCATCCGACATCAACGTGACCCCGTGGGGCGGCCGCTTCATGGACTGCAGATGCTCAACGGCCTTCCGGACACGCTGCAGGGACACCCCCGTGTCCAAGAGCTTCTTTATCACCTTGAGTGAGACCAGGTCTTGGAACGAGTACAGCCGCTGAGTTCCCGACCCGTGAGCGTCGCGGACCGACGGGGTGACCAGCTCGGTCCTCGCCCAGTAGTCGAGCTGCCGATAGCTGATGCCAACGATGCGGCAGACGTCCGGTACCCGATAGCCCTCTTCGCTCATCACAGCTCCGTAATTACGACCATGTCGCCGCAGCGTAGGTCCCTCGGAGGCACGTGTCAACGGAACGTGCTCACCCCCTGCGCCCAGGCTCAAGTTCCCGGGGGGTAGCTGTCGATGACTACCCACAACTAGGTATCAAAAAATTCATGGCCAGAGGCCGAAGAGAAGACCAAACGACATGACACGCACACGCACGCAGACCGCGCTCACCAGGATCGCCCTCGTGGCGACGTTCTTGACGGCCTTCACCGCGCTCGCGCCTTCCCCGGCGAACGCGGCCACGTACCCCCGGGCTCGGATGTACCAGGCCACCAACGGCAGCCGCCTCCACAACGGCGTAGCGAGGGTCAACATCCACTGGACGATGTCCAGGCTCGCCCGCCGACACAGCATCTCGATGGCGAACAAGGGGTACATCTTCCACACGTCGAACCCGTCCTCGTTCTATCTGAAAGGCGTCAGGTGGGCGAGGTGGGGCGAGAACGTCGGTGTCACCAGCGGCACGGTCGCAGGGATCCAGGATGCGTTCATGCGTTCGCCCGACCATCGCTCGAACATCCTGAACCGGGGATTCCACCGAGTGGCGCTGGGCACCTATCGTGACGCAGACGGCTTGCTCTGGGTCACCGTCTTCTTCTACGGATAGGCCGCGGCGTTCCGGCCCGGTCGCTGCGCCGGCACCAACGTCAGGCGTTCCCCTCCTCGGGGTTGAAGTCCTCCGGCGTCACGTTGTCGAGGAACTCACGGAATTTCTCGACCTCCTCCTCCTCCTCGCCCGGGATCAGGATCGCGGCCTCCTCGAGGACGTCCTCGTTGGCGAAGATCGGCACGGCCAACCGTACGGCCAGAGCGATCGCATCGGAAGGCCGCGAGCTCACCTCGTAGCGGTTGCCGTTCCGTTGGAGCTCGATCGTCGCGTAGAACGTGGAATCCCGGAGCTCCGTCACCACGATCTTCTCGACCGCGACCGAGAGGTCCTCGAGGATGTTCTTCATCAGATCGTGGGTCATCGGCCTCGGTGTCTGGACGCCTTGCAACGAGAGTGCGATCGCCGCGGCCTCGGAGGCACCGATCCAGATCGGGAGGTACCGCTCGCCGTCCCTCTCACGGAGCAGCACGATGGGCTGGTTGGTCGGAAGCTCCACCCGAACGCCCTCCAGCTGCATCTCGATCATGGTCGTGCTGGCACTGTACGAGGGGCTCGCGACCGAGCGCAACCTAGCCGGTGGCGACGAGATGCGAGAGCAACGCGTTCGGGTCGGCCTTGAGCGCGGCCGTATCGGAGATCTCGAGGATATCGGCCAGATTGCGGTATCGCTCCTCGAAGTCGAGACCGTACCCGACCACGAAGCTGTCCGGACAGTCGAACCCAACGTAGCGAGGGCGAAGCGGCACGATCCTCCGGATGGACCGGTCGAGGAGAGTGCACAGCTCGAGCGACGCCGGCCGGCGTGCCCGCAAGATCGACAGCAGGTACGAAAGGGTGAGACCGGTGTCGACGATGTCCTCGACGAGGAGCACATCTCGGCCTGTCAGATCGATCTCGACGTCGAGGAGGATCCGGACCCGGCCCATCGACTCCTCAGCACCCCCGTACGGGCTGATAGCCATCATGTGGGTCTCGAGGGGTAGCTGGATCTGGCGGATGAGATCCGCGAGGAACACCGTGCCGCCCTTCAGCACCGAGATGAGGACGGGGTCTCGCCCCACGTAGTCCCCGGTGATCGTGCGGCCGAGCTCCTCCACCCGGTGGCGGATGTCCTCGCGGCCGAACAGCACGCGAGCGAGCTCCGTCATCGGGTCCGGAGCCTAGCATCAGCCCGAGGTCGGACGGACTCTGCCGATCTCGGATCGCTGCCGCGACGTCACGCGGACCGAAACACCGCCGAGCGCCGGAACCTACCCGAAGAGGCCGGCAACGATCGAGGCCACTGCGCCGGACACGGCGCCCGCAGCCCGGCCCCACCAGGAGCCGGCGGGCTCCTCGGGCGGCTCCAGGTCCCCCACGAGGATCTGGACCCGTCCCAAGGTTTCCCCGGCGAGGGTCACCCGGAGGGTCCCGACGACCGAGCCGCTCGGGGGCGGATAGGCGACGGCTCGCGACACGCTGACGATCCGTTCGATCGCGCGGCTCTCGCGCACGCGAACGAGCGCTTCTAAGCGCGCTCCTGAAACGACGGGCACCTCTCCTCCGCGCACCCGCACGCTCCCGAGCGACTCCCCATCTTCGAGGATCGAACGGCGCTCGTAGGCGGCGAACCCGTGGTTGAGCAGTGCGGCGGCATCGGAGAACACCTCGTCGCGCCCACCGAGGACGACGACGGCGAGCTGTCTGTCGCCTCGGATGGCCGTGGCCATCAGACAGGATCCGGCGGTCGCCGTGAAGCCGGTCTTGACGCCGGATGCACCCGGGAACAGCCATAGCATCACGTTGCGATTCTGGATCCTCCGCGGGCGCGCCGAGTTCGACCGCACGACCACGAACCTGCGAGCGACAAGATCCCGGAACGTGGGATCCTTCGAGGCCTCTCGAAGCAGCACCATCAGATCGGTCGCAGACGATCGTCCGCTGTCATCGAGACCGTGCGGGGATGTGAACCTCGTTCGCGACATGCCCAGCGCCTTCGCCCGTGCGTTCATGGCGTTCACGAACGCGGGAACGCTGCCCGATTCCTCGATCGCGAGAGCCTCGGCCGCATCGTTCGCGGACCCGAGGAGCAAACCGGCCAGCAGTCCACGGATGGACAAGCGTTCCCCTGCCCGGAGGCCGAGGGTCGATCCCCCGCCGTAGTCGTCGCGAGCGAACACCGCATCGGGATGCACTCGCACCGTCCGATCGAGATGCCCTCCTTCTCGCTTCAGGACGACGAGGGCGGTCATGATCTTCGTGAGGCTGGCGACCGCCCGGGGCCGATCGGGCGACTTCTGGAAGAGGATCTGCCCGGTACCGAGGTCCATCAGGATCGCCGCCGAGGCGTCCACCCCTGGAACGGGGATCGGGTCCCCGGGCGTTGACAGGCTTGAGACGAACGGGGACGGGGAGCCGTTGGGCGGCACCGGTGTCGGCGGCGGAGCAACCTGAGGGCCTCGCGCGCCGAACGCCGAGACCTGAGCGAGGAGGACGAGCAAGGGCAGGACGGCGATCGCGCTGCCGGCGACCCGCCGCGTCACGCGCTGCGGAGGTGGTCGCGCAGGTTGGTGCGGAGCAAGGCCTGCTTGAACTTCCGCGACGTCGCAGACAGGCTCGCAAGCGTCTGGGCAGCGGTCCGGCGCGCGTCCGGGTTCTTCTGACGGAGCGTGGGCGCGACGATCTGATCGAAGAACGCGGACTCTCGATCCGCGAAATGCTTGTACATCGTGAGGTGCCTCGCTTCGATCCCGTAGCGGAAGAAGTCCTTCACGATCGAAAGGAGGATGAAGTCGTCGCCGTCGTAATAGCGCGCGCCTTCCGGACCGTGCGACGAGATGATCCCGAACGCCTCGAGCTCCTTGATCCTGTCTCGGTCGATGCCCGTGGCGGTGGCCATCTCCTCGAGGGACATCTGGAGCCCCGTCGGGGCCTCCGCGATCTCCTCCACCACCGACACGGTGTCGTCCCCCTGGGCCTCCCCGTCGCTCGACAGGTCCAGCTCGTCGGAACCGGCGTCCTGGCGTACCAGTCGCTCCTTGATCACCTTGAGCGGGAGGTACTCGTCTCGCTGCATCCGGAGGATCGACTTCAGGCGCTCGACGTCGTGCGCGTAGAACTTCCGATAGCCGGACGGTGTCCGCTCGGGCTCGATCAAGCCCTCGGCCTCGAGGAAACGGATCTTCGAGATCGTGATGTCCGGGAACTCCGTCTTCACGGACACGAGGACCTCACCGATCGACTGGTAGTTGCGCGTGCCGGCCATCTGCACCTCACTCCCCTGCCTGGAAGAACGTCAGCCTGAATCGCCCGATCTGCACCTGATCTCCCGTTGCGAGCTTGGTCTCATCGACCTGCTCGCCGTTCACGTAGGTTCCGTTGAGGCTTCCCGCGTCACGGACGAACCACTCCCCGCCCTTGCGGCGCTCGAACGTGGCGTGCACTCGTGACACCGTGATGTCGTCGAGGAACACCCCGCTGTCGGTGCTGCGTCCGACGGTCGTCGAGTCCGTCTCGAGGAGGAACGTCGACCCGGCGTTGGGACCACGCTTCACTTGAAGCAGTGCCTGCCCCGCCTCCAGTACATCCTCCGGGAACGGGAACTCGACGTTCTCGTCATCTTCGGGCTCGACCTGTGTGAGCGTGACCGTCGACTCATCCTGAAGAGGAGCTCCGCATTCGGCACAGAACCTTGCGTCGTCGCGGTTGGGATGTCCACAACGCGTACAGAACACCGTCAGCTTCCCCTCTGGTCTGATGTCGGGTCGACGGTCCATATCGCGCGTAACCGTGGACCTCGATGCGTCGTGGACGTTATCGCAGGGTGTGAGGAGGGTCAACCGCGACTTCGCCCAACCCTCGACCAAGCCGACGCATGACCCTCGACATGGGAAGAGCCCTACCCTCGACCCGCGCTGAAGCGTGGTTCAGGGTCGAGGCTTCGACGGTGGAGACTGACGTCAGCCGCTGGAGGCGTGCTCCTTGTACGCCGCGCTGTCGAGGAGCTTGTCGAGCTCAGACCGCTCGGACGCCTCGATCGCGACGAGCCAGCCGTCGCCGTAGGGTTGCTCGTTCACGAGCTCGGGTTTTTCCTCGAGGGCCGCGTTCCGCTCCACGATCGTCCCTGAGACAGGGGCGTATACATCAGAGACCGACTTCGTCGATTCGACCTCGCCGAAGGCTTGCCCCGCCGTGACCTGGGTGCCCGGCTCGGGAAGATCCACGTACACCACGTCTCCCAGCGCATCCTGGGCGAAGTCGGTGATCCCGACACGGATCCGCCCGTTCTCCGACCTCGCCCATTCGTGCTCTTTCGAATACCGCAGATCCTCCGGGTACTCCACTCGGTTCCTCCCCCGTTCTTCGACTCGTTCCTCCCTCGTGCGACACCCTCACGAGGGCCCTACTCCTCCAGGATGCCGCGTTCCGCGAGCATGTCGCGGACGTCGATCGCATAGAGGCCAGCTGCGATGTAGTACTCGACGATGCCGACCACGTAGGCTAGCCACCCCCCGACCAGGAGCAGCTCCCCGAGCGGACCTCCCGCGTTTCCCCAGGCGATCCACGTGATCGCCACCATGAGCGAGAATGTGGCGATCTTCCCTATCCATCGCACCTCGATGCGGATGTCCTTTCCCCACATCACCGCAGCGCCTCCGAGCAGGACCGCCACGTCTCGCACGAGGATCAGGAGGGCCGCCCAGAACGGGAAGATGCCCGAGATCGCGAAGGTGAGCAGACCGGCGCCGATCGCGAGCCGATCGGCGACCGGGTCGAGGATCCGACCCAGCTCGCTCACTTGACCTGTTCGCCTCGCCACGTAACCGTCGACCCAGTCGGTGCTCACCACGACGGCGAACAGGAAGATCCCCCACAGACGCGTCCGCTCGTTCGCCGAGAGCCAGCAGAAGACCGGGATCAGAGCGATCCGCGCGAACGACAGGAGGTTGGGAACGGTGACGACGGCGGAGGATGCGGGCATGGTCTCCGTCGTTCCTCTCATCCGTCGGGCCGGCCGGATTCGAACCGGCGACCTTCTGACCCCCAGTCAGACGCGCTAACCAAGCTGCGCCACGGCCCGTCCGGGGAAGTGTAGCCGCGGGGGTTCCGCGCCACACTCTGCACTCATCGCCCGCGGGTGCGGGTTCGGAAACTCATCCGCATCGGCACCCCGTCCAGATGGAACGTCTCGCGGAATCGGTTCTCGACATATCGGCGGTAGCCGGGGCCGGGAGCTCGGCCACCGCCGAAGATGACGAATGAAGGCGGCCGCGTCGCCACCTGTGCCGCGTAGTGCAAGGTGCCCGACGATCGAGGGGGAGGCTGGGCGCCCTGCGCTGCTTGGAGTGCCTCGTTCACCCGCGAGGTCGGCGCCCGGCCCGACCAGCGCTCACGGAGGTCGAGGAGCAGCTCCGGGATCCGCGCCACCCCGAGCCCGCGAACGGCGGAGGTGCGGACCACGGTCGCGCGCCCGAGCATCTTCGCTTCCTCGGTCAGCTGCTTGAAGCGACGGTCCTTGTCCTCCACGAGATCCCACTTGTTCGCGACGAGGAGTAACGCCCTCCCGGCCTCGAGCACCCGGAACGCGATCTTCTCGTCCTCGGAGGTCAGGCCTTCGGGGGCGTCGAAGATCACGGCGGCCGCGTGGGCTCGGTCGATCGCCGCGCCCGCCCGGACGAAGCTGTAGTACTCCACGCCCTGCACTCGGATCGCGCGGCGCATCCCGGCGGTGTCGACGAATCGGATCCTGCCCGCGCCCGGCCACTCGACCAGCGCATCGACGCTGTCCCGCGTGGTGCCGGCTTCCTCGAAGACGACGGCGCGCTCCTCCCGCACCAGCCGGTTGAACAGGCTCGACTTGCCGACGTTGGGCCGGCCGACCAGCGCGAATCTCGGTTCCTCCGGCTCTCCCTCGAGCGACTCGCCCTCAGCGGCCTCCGGGTCGCCTGGGAGGAGGTCGACCACGCGGTCCAGGAGCTCGCCGATCCCGCGGCCGTGCTGCGCCGAAACGGCGATCGGGTCCCCGAGGCCGAGGGAATGGAACACCGGGACATCCATCTCGTCGTGGCGCGCATCGGCCTTGTTGGCCACCACCACCACCGGGGCGGTCGCTCGCCGCAGGCGTCGAGCGAGCTGTGCGTCTTCCTCGGTGATCCCGGAGGCCACATCCACGACCAGCAGCACGAGCTGTGCTTCGTCCATGGCTCGGACCGTCTGCTCGCCTGCGAGCGCCTCGACACCCTTCGCACGATGGAGGTACCCGGCCGTGTCGACGAGCCCGAACCGTCTTCCGTTCCACGTCGCCTCGAGCTCCACCCGGTCCCTGGTCACCCCCGGATCGTCATGGGCGATCGTTTCCCGCTTGCCGAAGAGCCTGTTGACCAAGGTCGACTTGCCGACGTTCTGCCGTCCCACCACCGCGATCCGGGGAATGGTCATGGCCGGGGACTGCCCGTGTGGAGCTCCGGAGCCCGCTCGGTGACGACCGCCAAGGCGGCTCGGAACGTGCCGTCGACATCGAGGTCGCTCGTGTCGATCACGACCGCGTCCTCGGCCGGGACGAAGGGGTTCACTCGCGCGTCCCGGCGATCCCGCTCGAGGAGCGCGCCGGCCACCTCCGCTTCCCCTCGTTCCTCCACCCGGCGGCCGGTGCGCTCCTGCGGCGCTGCGACCAGGAACATCTTCACTGGCGCGTCGGGGAACACGGCCGAACCGATGTCGCGCCCCTCCATGACGGCGCCGTCCTCACCCAGAGCACGCTGGGCTGCTCGCATCACGGCTCGGACCTCGGGGTGCTTCGCGACGGCACTCACGTGCCTCTCGACATCGGCGGACTCCAGCTCCTCCGAAGGCGGCGCACCGTCGATCCAGAGCTCTCGGGGCTCTCCCGACGGCGGGGGGCTCAACGTGAACTGCAGGGTCCCCATCAGTTGAGCCAGCCCATCGGCGTCCTCGACGTCGACCTCCGCCCGACGTGCCGCCAGGGTGAGCGCGCGATACATCGAGCCCGTGTTGACATACGGGAGTCCCAGCGTGCCCGCGAGGAGCCGTGCGAGCGTGCTCTTGCCGCTCCCGGCGGCTCCGTCGATGGCGACCACGCGGAGCGTCACCCGGACACCTCGATGTCGACGCCGAGCGAGTGCAGGAGCCGGACGAACCCAGGGAACGACACTGCGGCCGACTCGATCCCCTCGATCTCCGAAGGCCCCCGGGCGGCCAGCGCGGTCACGGCGAGAGCCATGGCGAGCCGATGATCCCCTGCGGACCCAGCGGACCCGCCCGCCAGCCCGCCTCCACCGATCACGAGGTCGTCACCCTCCTCGACCGCCTCTCCCCCGAGCCCGCGGATCCCTTGGGCGAGGGACGAGAGCCGATCGCTCTCTTTCACTCGGAGCTCGCCGGCTCCCTCGAAACGCGAGGGGCCGTCCGCATGCGTGGCGAGTGCTGCGAGGAGGGGTGCCTCGTCGATGACCAGGGGCAGCTCATCCGCGCTCACACCTACCGGTTGGAGCACTCCGATCGGACCGACGCGCATCGACCCGACGGGCTCTCCCAACACCTCATGCGCGACGTGGACCTCCACCTCGACCCCCATCCTCCCAAGCACGTCGAGGTGATGGAGTCGGGTCGGGTTGAGACCCACCCCCAGGATCGTGACGTCTCCGCCCGTAAGCGCGGCCGCACCCAAGAGAAACGCCGATGACGAAGGGTCCCCGGGGATCGTGCCGGGGAAACCTTCATGCTGGAACGGTCCTTCCAGCACGATATCGGTCCCGTCTGAGCGGATCGGCGCGCCGAGGGCGCTGAACAGTCGCTCGGTGTGGTCCCTGGTCGTGACGCGCTCCTTGACGGTCGTCGTCCCCTCACCTGCGAGAGCCGCGAACAACACAGCGCTCTTCACCTGGGCGCTCGGGACATCGGGCTCGAAGTGGATCCCTCGCAGTTTCGATCCACGGATCGTGATCGGCGGATGACCATCGTTGGTGGTGACGTAGGCACCCATCTCGCGCAGCGGTGATGCGACGCGGTCCATCGGACGCGCCGAGAGGCTCGGATCCCCGGCCAGCACCGTCTCGAAGGGCGACGACGACACCAGGCCAGCGATGAGCCGCATCGCCGTCCCCGAGTTCCCGCAGTTGAGCTCACGGCCCGGTGCGTGGAGCGATCTCCGTCCCTCACCTTGAAGGTCGAGGGTGACCCGGTCGAGGGTCGAGGCCTCGTGGTTCCACGTGGAACCGTGCCTCTCATCGGTGACCGAAGGGCTCGAGGCCCAAGCTTCGAGTGCAGGTCGAGCCGACGGGACGAGCCGCGAAAGGCAGGCCGCCGTCGATGCGACATCGAGGGATCGAGGCAGGCCCTCGAGCCGGCTCCGTCCGTTCGCCGTGGCCGCCATGAGGAGCCACCGATGAGAGATCGACTTGTCGCCGGGCACACGAACCTCACCTCCGACGACGGAGCCCGGCGTCACACGAGCCCGCATCGTTGCCTCACGCCAGCCGGATGGGATCGAGACCGCCGGCAACGAGGACCTCGGTCGCGTGTCCGGCCGCATCCACTGAGACGGTGAGGTGCACGGTCCCTCGCCCACCTTCGGGCGAGTGGACGATCTGGAGGTCCTCGATGTTGACCTGGCCGTCCGCGAGGATCGACGTGAGCTCGGCGAGGGCGCCGGGGCGGTCGGGCGCCTCGACCTGGAGCACGGCCACCCCCGACTTCACCTGCGGCTTCGTGGCGAGACGGAGTCGCGCTTCCTTGGCCTGTGCGAACGTCGACTCCACCGAATCGCCTCGGCTCCCGAGCAGGTCTTCCCGCAGGCTCCGCAAGCGGTCGACGTACAGGTCGATCGCCTCCGCGATCTGGCCCCGGTTCGCGAGGAGGATCGAGGACCAGAGTCGCGCGTCGGAGGCGGCCAGCCGCGTGAGGTCCCTGAACCCGCCGGCCGCGAGGAGCAGGATCTCCGGCTCGTCTGCCTCCTCCGTCGCGGCCAGGCTCATCAACGCGGTCGACGCGACTTGAGGCAGATGGCTCACGAAGGCCACGAGACGGTCGTGGCGAGCGGCCGGCATGCGAACAGGTCTCGCGCCCAGGCTCTCGATCCAGGACTCGAGGGTGTCCACGCCGACGGGATCGGAGACGTCCGACGGCGACACGACCCACACGATCCCGTCGAGGACCGAGGGGGAAGCGTGCTCGGGGCCCGAGCGCTCGCTGCCCCCCATCGGGTGACCGGGCACGTACCGGCGGACATGCTCCGGAGCTGCTTCCTCGGCCACCTGCCGGGATACCGAGTCCATGATGCTCCCGACCTCGGTGACGATCGCGTCGGTCGTCGCGGCCAATGCGGCGGCGACGACCGGCCCGATCGTCGGGATCGGAGTGCAGACCACGACCAGGTCGGCGCGTTCGACCGCTTCCTCGAGCGAGGCCGCCTGCGCGAAGCCGCCGATCGCGGCGGCGCGGGCCGTCGTCGCAGGATCGGCGTCCCACCCGGTGACGGTCGCCCCGGCCCGCGCCGCCGCCATCGCGACCGAGGTTCCCATCAGCCCGGTGCCCAGGACGGCCACCCGACCGATGGCTCCGCGTGACCGCGCCGGACCGGCCACCGCGACGCCCTCAGCGGACGTCATCTCGGAGAGACTCCGCGCCGTCGAGGTACACGTGCTCGACCTCGTTCAGGGTCCGCTCGGAATGGAAGTGCAGGAGGATCCGGATCACCGAAGGCATCGAGCCCTCGACCGAGATCTCCTGGGCGCACATCAACGGCACGCGGCCGAGGCCCATCCGCCGTGCGGCCTCGGCCGGGAAGGCGGCGCGGAGGTCCTCCGTGGCCGTGAACATGATGCTCACCAGGTCCTCGGGGTCGATCCGGTTGCGCTGCAGTACGGCCGACAGGAGCCGCTCGGTGGATCCGAGCAGCGCGTCGCCGTCGTCCGATGGCACGCGGATGGCCCCGCGCGCCGCACGAAGCCTCATGGACACCTCCCCCGGGAGCGGCGCCCCGAGGTGACAGAGGCTACCCGTCGACGACCCGCCTGAGCGCGACCACCTCGTCGTGCGTCAGCTCACGCCGCTCCCCCGGCGGAAGCCCGCCCAGTCGGATCGGACCCACGCGCACCCGAACGAGGCGCGTCACCGGCAGCCCGACGGCGGCCAGCAGACGGCGGACCTCCCGCTTGCGGCCCTCCGTCATCACGAGACGCACGGCGCCGCGATCACCCGACCGGCCGGCCACGCGCGCGCTCTTCGCCAGCGCGTCGCCGTCCTCGAGCTCCACACCCCGCCGGAGTTGCCCGATGTGCTTCGGCGTCGGCGCCCCCTCGACCTCCGCCAGGTACTCCTTCTCGACCCCGAACCGCGGATGGGTCAGGGCGTTCGCGAGATCCCCGTCGTTCGTGAGGAGCAGGAGTCCCTCGGTGTCCCGGTCCAACCTCCCCACCGGGAAGACCCTCGGCCCCTCGGGAAGGAAGCCTCGGATGTCCGGCCGACCCTGCGGATCGCGCATCGTCGTCACGACACCGGGTGGCTTGTGGAGGGCGTAGTACTTCACGTTGGGGTCGAGGTTGACCTCGAGACCATCGACCCGAACCTCATCCTCGACCGGATCCGCCCGGTCGCCGAGGGTCGCCATGCTGCCGTTCAGGGTGACGCGGCCCTCGACGATCAGTTCCTCGCAGGCACGACGTGAGCCGTATCCCGCCCGCGCGAGGATGCGCTGGAGACGCTCGACGGCCACGCCACTACTCGGGCGAGTCGGCCGCGTCGGAGGCGACCGTCTCCTCCCCCACGCCCCCGCTTCCCTCTTCGGCATCGACGCCGAGGAGGGGAGCCAGGGACGGCAGGCCGGCGAGTGAAGGGAGCCCGAGTCGTTCCAGGAACGCAGGCGCCGTCGCGAACAGGACCGGCCGCCCGGGCGCCTCCTCCCGTCCCGCTTCCTCGACGAGCCCCTTGTCCTGGAGAGCGCGGAGCACACCGTCGGAGTTGACCCCCCGGATCGACGTGATCTGGTGCCGGGTCACCGGCTGCTTGTAGGCGACGATCGCGAGCGTCTCCAGCGCCGCCTTCGTGAGTCTGGCCTGCCGGGACGAGAGCACGAACCGCTCGACCTCAAGCGCCGTGTCCGGATGGGTGAAGAGCCGCCATCCTCCGGCCACGTTCCGGAGGACCACGCCGGCGGCTCGATCCTCGAGTTCATCCGCGAGCCGGTCACAGAGCCTGTCGGCCGTGCGCCTGTCCACCTCGAGCGCCTGGGCGATGATCGACGGTGTGAGCGGTTCGTCGGACACGAACAGCAGCGCCTCGAGCGCCCGTGTGTCGGTGACGTTCGTCTCCCCCATCGTCATCCCTGCCACTCGACCCGGATCTCCCCGAAGGTCTCCCCCTGGAGCAGCTCGACCCGGCCGTCACGGTACAGCTCGAGCAGCGCGAGGAAGCGGACCACCACCTGGATCCGCTCGTCGCAGTCGGCGACGAGGTCACGGAAGGACGCGGCGCGTCCGAAGTCCTCGATCCGCTGTTCGACCGCCGACATCGCCTCCGCCATCGTGTACCGGATCGGGGTCACGTGGGTGAGATCGAGGGTCGGAGGCGGCCGGAGCAGCTGCGCGGCGATCCGAGCCACGTCCTCGGCATTCACCCTCGTCATCGGATCCGGGTACAGATGCGAGAACTCGGGACCGGGACCCACGTCTCGCGTGAAGAAGCCGGCCTCGTCCTCGAGCCGGCGAGCGAGCTCGACCGCCACCTTCCGGAAGGCCGCCAGCTCCAACGAACGCGCGTACGCGAGATCCGGGGAGGGACCCAGGAGGTCGTCCTCGTCGGTCTCGGTGTGTCGCGGCATCAGGCGGCCGACCTTCAGCTCCAGCAGCACCGCGCACATCGCGAGGAACCACGTGACCTCCTCCAGGTCCCACCGTTCGGCGTCCTTCGCGTAGGCGAGGAACGCGTCGGTCACCATCGCCACCTGCACGTCGCACACATCGACCTTCTGCTCGAGGATCAGCTCCGAGAGGAGACGGAACGGACCCGTGAACGCGGGCAGCTCGACCGCGAAGGTGCCGGTGCCTTCTGTCATGGCCGGGAGAATCCCATCGCGTCGCGGACCGCCGCGAGCGTCTCACGCGCCACGGGCCGCACCCGCTCCCGTCCCTCGTCGAGGACCTTCCACACCAGTCCCGGCTCCTTCGCCAGCTCCTGCCGCCGTTCACGGATCGGGCGGAGCTCCTCGATGAGCCGGTCGGCCAGGTTCGTCTTGCAGTCGACGCACCCGAGCTCGCCCGAGCGGCAGTGGTCCCGCGTCCAGTCGACGATGTCGTGCGAGAAGCGCGTGTGCAGGGCGAAGACAGGACAGATCTCCGGGCGGCCGGGGTCGCCGAGCCGAACCTTCTGGGGATCGGTGATGAACGAACGCACCTTGGCGCGGATCGTATCGGGCTCGTCGGCCAACCCGATCGCGTTGTCGAGCGACTTGGACATCTTGCGTCCGTCCGAGCCGGGGACGAGGGGGAAGTCCGAGAGCAACGGTTGTGGCTCCACCAGCGACTCTCCGAAGAGTCGATTGAAACGCCGGACGATCTCGCGGGAGATCTCGAGATGCGAGACCTGGTCCTCGCCCACCGGCACGAGCTCTCCGCGGACGATCGAGATGTCCACGGTCTGCAGGACGGGGTAGCCGAGCAGCCCGAAGTTCGCCACGTCGCGCTCGGCCATGTCACGGAGGCGCTCCTTGTACGTCGGTACTCGCTCGAGCCACCCGAGGGGCGTGATCATCCCGAGGAGCAACGCCATCTCTGCGACCTCGGGCAGGTCGGACTGCAGATAGAGGACCGATCGCTCGGGATCGATGCCGCAGGCCAGGAGATCGAGCACGATGGCCTCGACCAGGGCCGGGAGTTCCGCCGTACGATCGTAGTGCGTGGTGAGCATGTGCCAGTCCGCGACGAAGTAGTAGCAGTCGTACCCCTCATCTTGGAGCCGGACGGCGTTGCCCACGTTGCCGGCCCAGTGGCCCACGTGCAGATCACCGGTCGGCCGGAACCCGGTGAGGACGCGGCCGCGTCGGGTACCGACGGGCTCAGGAGCGTGCGTGTCGGCGGCGGTGGCGGTCACGTTGCGGCGATGATAGCCGCCCGGTCTTCCGCGCCTTGTAGCGGCAGGTCAGAAGCGGAAGAGCCCTAGGCAATCCACTCCGGTCAGGGCATCGCACACCGCGCCAGCGAGGAGCCTCGCGATACCGAGCAGGAAGGTGAAGAGGAACAGGACGCCGAGGACGATCAGGGCGAGGTAGCGATCCGCGTTGCGGAACACCTCTCGGGCGTGCGGCGGCAACAGCAGGGCGAGTAGGCGCCCGCCGTCGAGGCCGGGGATCGGCAAAAGGTGGAACACCAACAGCGAAGCGTTCGTGAACGCGAACGTGACGAACACGAGGAGCGCCTCGCCGGACACGCCGGTCCGCACGATGAGGCCTCCCACGATCGCGAGGACGAGCGAGGCGGCCGGCCCGGCCAGCGACGCGAGCACGACGTCCCTCGGATGGCGCCTGAAGTTTCCCGTGTCGATCGGGGCAGGTTTCGCGTACGCGCCCGGCATCATGAACGCTTGCACCGACCAGAGCAGCGCGACCAGCGCAGGGAGGAATCCGCTCCCGAACGGGTCGAACCAGGCCTTGGGTCGCAGCGTCACCCGACCCCACAGCCGCGGCGTGGGATCGCCGAGCGCGGCGGCCGCGCGCGCCCGCGCGTACTCACGCATCGCGAGGCCGATGAACAGCGACACGGCCATGTAGACGGCCAGCCGCAACCCGAGCATCGTGAAGTTCCCTATCGCCATCACATCCAGGTGGACACGAGCGGCGGAGGTTGGACGGGACCGTCGGCGACGTCCATCGCGGCCAGGACCCGGCGAGCGGCCTCCATCGCCGCTTCACCGTCTCGCGCGTGCACCTCCCCGATGGGCGCCCCGGCCTCCAGCCGGTCACCGATCTTCGGATGCACCACGATACCGACGGCGGGATCGACGGGATCGCCTTTCCGGAGCCGGCCGGCGCCCAGGCCGACACTCGCGAGCCCGATCTCCTCGGCCTCGACCGCGACGAGGACGCCGCTCCGGTCCGCGAGCAGGGGCTCGCGGACCGGAGCCCGCGGCAGGACACCTTCCGGATCGTCCACGACCCGCGGATCGCCCCCTTGCGACTGGACCATCGCGCGGAAGCGCTCGAGCGCCGCTCCCCGGTCGATGGCCTCGGCCGCCTGCGCGAGCGCCTCTTCGCGGGCGACGCTGTTCGTGAGCTCGAGCGCGCGCGCCGCGAACAGGACCGAGAGCTCGCGCAGGCGGCCCCCGCTCTCCCCGCGGAGCAGGGCGACCGCCTCCGCCACGTCGAGCGCGTTGCCGACCGCGTCCCCCAGCGGCTGCGACATGTCGGTCACGGCCGCGCTCGCCTTCCGGCCCCAGCCCGCGGCGAGCGCGAGACATGCCTCTCCCAGCTCGCGGGCGTCCTCGGGGGTCTTCATGAAGGCGCCCGAGCCCGTCTTCACGTCGAGCAGGATCAGGTCGGTCTCGACCGCGAGCTTCTTGGACATCACGCTGGCGGCGATCAGGGGAACGGAGGGAACCGTCGCCGTCGCGTCTCGTAGGGCGTAGAGCGCTCCGTCCGCCGGGACCAGGTTCGGAGACTGCGCCGCGACGGCGCATCCCACCTCCTCGACCTGCCGGCGGATCTCCTCGGGCGACAGATCCGTGCGGAAACCGGGGATCGACTCGAGTTTGTCCAGCGTCCCCCCGGTGTGCCCGAGCCCACGACCCGAGAGCTTCGCCACCGCCAGACCGAGCGCAGCGGCCAACGGTGCGAACACCAGGGTCACGCCGTCCGCGACCCCACCCGTCGAGTGTTTGTCCACGGCGGCTCGCCCCAGCCCGGAGAAGCTGAGGGTGTCCCCCGACTCCACCATCGCCCTGGTGAGCGCGAGCGTCTCCTCGGCGTCGAGGCCGCGCAGCACGCACGCCATCAGGAACGCCGCCGCTAGCACATCGGGGATCGCTCCCTTCGTGTAACCGTCGACGAACGCCCGGACCTCAGCTTCAGACAAGGTCTTGCCGTCCCGCTTCGCAGCGACGACCGCCCGAGGATCCTCCACGGTCAACCCTCGACCGCGCTTCGGTTCCAGGCGTGGACGAGGCGACCCTCCACCAGAGACCGAGAGATCTTGCCGCTGAGCAAGTCAGACCTGCATCGCTGAACCCTCGACTTCGACATCAGCTCGATCCCCTGATCCCCAAGAGGTCCACGAAGCTCTCTCCCTCCAGCCCGGCGCCGTCCGCGCCCAGGAGCTCAGCGACCGTTCGTCCGAGGTCGCCGAACGTGTCCCTGGTCCCGAGGTCGTGGGGCCCTCCCTGGAGCCCGGCGGCGAGCAGTGGCGTCCGCTCCCGCGAATGATCCGTCGGGGGCGTGGTGGGGTCGCACCCGTGGTCGCCGGTGATCAACAGCACGCCCCCGTCCAGGCCGCCGATCAGCTCCGGGAGGCGCCGATCGAAGGCCTCGACGCAGGCCGCGTAACCGGGCGGATCGTTCCGGTGCCCGTACTTCGAGTCGAAGTCCACGAGGTTCGCGAACACGAAGGCCGGCGCCGCTCTCCGCAGGAATCCGAGCGTCAGGTCCACGCCGTGATCGTTCGTGTCCGAATAGCGCGCCTCGGTGATCCCCTGGCCGGAGAAGATGTCCTGGATCTTCCCGACCCCCAAGACCGCGACGCTCGCCTCCTGGAGCCGGTCGAGGAACGTGGGACCGGGCGGCGGGACCGAGAAGTCCCGGCGTTCCGGGCTGCGGACGAACGCACCCGGTTCCCCCTCGAAGGGACGGGCGATGACACGGCCGACGTTGTGCGGACCGGTCAGGAGGCGCCGCGCCGCGCGCGACCACTCGTAGAGGGTTGGCAGGTCGACGACCGACTTGTGGGTCGCGATCTGGAACACGGAGTCCCCGGACGTGTAGACGATCGGCCGGCCGGTCCGGAGGTGCTCCTCTCCGAGCTCGGCGATGATCTCGGTGCCGGACGCGGGCCGGTTCCCCAGCGCGGGGCGCCCGATCTCTTCCTCGAACGCAGCGATCAGATCTGGGGGGAACCCCTCCGGGTAGAGCGGGAACGGCTCATCGAGACGGATACCCATCATCTCCCAGTGGCCGGTCGTGGTGTCCTTCCCCGCAGAGCGCTCAGTCGCGCGTCCATGGGCGGACCCCGAGGCGGCGGTGGCCTCGACCCCGCGGATCGTCGTCAGCATCCCGAGCCCCAAAGCTTCGAGGTTGGGTGCATGGATGCCGCCGACGGCTTCGGCCGTGTTCGCGAGGGTGTCCGAGCCCTGGTCACCGTACGCCGCCGCGTCGGGCGCGTCCCCGACGCCCCAGGAATCGCACACGACGAGCAGCACGCGAGGTACGAGGGCGGCCGTCACCGCACGTTCCCTCGTTGCTTGCAGTCGATGCACACGACGGCCCAGGGCAGCGCCTCGAGACGTTCGCTCGAGATGGGATCCCCGCATCGCTCGCAGATCCCGTAGGTACCGGCGTCCATCTTCGAGAGAGCACGTTCAACGTCGCGCAGGTTCGATCGCAGGGCGCGCACGACCGCGATCACCTGGGAGCGCGCCTCGGAGCTGTGACCACGGTCGGCGAACCCCGAGTCGTCG
This sequence comes from uncultured Actinomycetota bacterium, assembly GCA_963842295.1. Lineage (GTDB taxonomy): Bacteria > Actinomycetota > UBA4738 > UBA4738 > HRBIN12 > JAJNBA01. The sequence goes on from CAWJFY010000004.1 coordinate 339,280, forward strand.
ACGAACGTGACATCGTCGGAATCAGGATCGGCGCCTTGTGCGCGGATCTCGGCCCACAGGAAGTCTCGATGCCGCTCCAGCTCGTCGCGGATCCGGGCGAGCGTCGCCTCCTCGAGCTTGGCCCCGTCCATCATGTAGGTGTGCGCCGACGCGCGCGAGGATGCGACTCCTCGTACACCTCCCGCAGGTGCCCGGCCGAGACCAACGTATAGATCTGGGTGGTCGCAACGCTCGCGTGGCCGAGCAACTCCTGCACGACCCGGACATCTGCGCCTCCTTCCAGGAGGTGCGTCGCGAACGAATGGCGGAGGGTGTGAAGGGTGACCCGCCGCTCGATCCCGGCGAGCCGCACGTACCGGCCGAGGAGCCGGGCACAGCTCTGCCGCGAAAGGCGGCCGCCCCGCGCGTTCAGGAACACGGCGCCTCGCGTGCCCGCGGCGGCGAGCGCGGGGCGGCCCCGCGTCAGGTACGCGCCCACGGCGTCCCGGCCGAACGACCCGAGGGGGACCTCACGCTCCTTGCCTCCCTTGCCCAGCACGCGGACGCTCCCCTCTTCGAGATCGAGGTCGTCCACGTCCAGCCCCGTGAGCTCCGAGATCCGCAAGCCCGACCCGTACAGGAGCTCGAGGATCGCCCGGTCGCGGACACCGAGGGGAGATCCTTCATCAGGCGCCTCCAGGAGGCGCCGAACGTCCTCGACGGGGAGCGGGCGCGGCAAGGATCGGGGCAGTCGTGGCTGCGGCACCCCGGCGGCAGGATCACGGTCGGTGACCCCTTCCCTCAGGAGGAACCGGTGGAACGACCGGACCGCGGACAGGGTCCGCGCGACCGAGGTCGCTCGGTAGGGCGTGTCGTCCGGGCCGTGTGTGGATGCCGAAAGAGACGCCAGGAAGGAACGGATGGTCGCCTCTTCGACAGCCCCGGGCTCGTGCAGGTCCCTCCGCGTGAGGAAGGCGACATACCGCCGGAGATCCCGCCGGTACGCCACCAGGGTGTTCTCGGAAAGCCCCCGTTCGACGACCAAGTGGTCCAGGTACCGTTCCGCCTCCGCCGCCAGCCCGTCCGCCAACGCAAGCCTCCTCAGCGGACCCCGTCGATCAGCTCGGCGAGCGGCACGTACTCGAGGCCGTGGGCGCCTGACACCCCTTCGTTCGTGATGGAGCCCGCGTAGATGTTCACACCCCCGGCGAGCACCTGGTCCGCTCGCACTGCTTGCTCCAAGCCCTTGCCGGCGATGTCGAGAGCGTACGGGAGGGTCACGTTCGTGAGCGCGTACGTCGAGGTGTTGGGAACGGCCCCCGGCATGTTCCCGACGCAGTAGTGCACGACGTCGTGCACCGTGTATGTGGGGTCGGAGTGGGTGGTCATGTGGGAGGTCGCGACGCACCCGCCCTGGTCGATCGCGATGTCGACGACCACCGATCCCGGTCGCATCGAGGCCACCATGGCCTCCGACACGATCACGGGGGCCTTCGCCCCGGGGAGCAACACGCTGCCGATCAACGCGTCGGACTCGCGCACGCGCTGCTCGAGCGTGAGCCGAGCCGACATCAGCGTGACGATGCGGCCCTTGTGGATCTGGTCGATGAACCGGAGCTTGTCCAGATTCTTGTCGACCACGGTCACCTCGGCCTCCATCCCGGCCGCGATCCATGCCGCGTTCGCCCCGGCCATCCCGGCGCCCAGCACGAGCACCTTGGCGGGCCGAACCCCTGAGACGCCGCCCATCAGCACGCCTCGCCCACCGTGCTCCTTCTCCAGGAACCGGGCCGCCACATGTGGGGCCATGCGGCCGGCGATCTCGCTCATCGGGGCGAGGAGCGGCAGCCGACCATCGGCGAGCTGCACGGTCTCGTAGGCGACCGCCTGGACCTTCCGCCGGAGGAGCGCTTCCGTGAGCTCGCGATTCGCCGCGAGATGAAGGTAGGTGAAGAGGATCTGCCCCTCCTGCATCAGCTCGTACTCGGAGGGCAGCGGCTCCTTCACCTTGAGGATCATCCCCGCCCCGCGCCACACGTCCTCTGCGGAGGCCACGAACTGCGCTCCGGCCCGCTTGTACCGGTCCTCCGAGAGGCTCGAACCGAGCCCGGCCCCCTCCTCGATCAAGATCGTGTGCCCGGCGTCGACGAGCTCGCGGACGCCCTCCGGGGTCGCGGCAACCCGGTACTCGTTGTCCTTGACCTCTTTCGGGATGCCGACGATCACGACCGACTCTCCTGTCCTTTCTGGACTTCCGGCTGGACTCGGGCGACTCTGGGCTGGACTTCGGGTCAGCCTACCCCGAGGGGGTTCGGGCGGAGGCCAGGAGCAGGGCGAGCGCGGTCTTCACGTCCTCGACACGCCCGGCGCGTGCCTCCTCGACGATGTCCCCGAAGGGGATACGCACCAGTTCGATGCCCTCCTCCGGATCCCCCTCCGGCTCCGCCCGCGTCCGGGCGAGGAACAGGTGGACGAACTCCGCCGAGTGACCCGCGGAAGGGTGGAAGCCGGTCAGGAACTCGAGCGACGCATGACGGAATCCCGTCTCCTCGAAGAGCTCCCTGGCGGCACAGGTCCGCGCATCCTCCCCTTCCACGTCGAGGAGACCCGCCGGGATCTCCGTGACGATGTGACGCACCGGCGGACGGAACTGTCGCACCAGCAGCGCATCTCCCTCCGGAGTGATCGGGAGCACTCCGGCCGCCTCGGGGGTTCGCACCACCTCCCACGCTCCGATGCCCGGCCATTCCTCCTCGTCGACGCGAACCCATCGGCCCACGAACAGGGCCCGCGATCCCACCGGCTCGGACATCGGGTCAGCTGACGGCGACGCGGTGCTGACTCGCGCGTTCGTTGGCGCGCACCTTCGCGGCGCCGACGAACTCGCGGAACAAGGGGTGCGGCCGGGTGGGCCTCGAACGGAGCTCGGGATGGAACTGGACGGCGATGAAGAACGGATGGTCGGGAAGTTCGATGATCTCGGCGAGGCGGCCCTTCTGAGAGCTGCCGCTGATCACGATCCCGTGCCGGCGAAGTACGTCGTGGTAGGCCGGGTTGACCTCCCACCGGTGTCGGTGTCGCTCCTCGACGACTTCCTGCTTGTAGCAGCGAGCTGCCAGCGTGCCGGGCTCGAGGTAACAGGCCTGTGCCCCCAACCGCATCGTGGCGCCCAGATCGGTGATGTTCTTCTGCTCGGGGAGGAGGTCGATCACCGGATGGGACGTGCCCGGCGCGAACTCCGACGAGTTCGCGTCCTCGAGCCCGCACACGTGTCGCGCGAATTCGATCACCGCGCACTGGAGCCCGAGACAGATTCCCAGGAAGGGGATGCCGTGTTCCCGCGCGAACCTGACCGCGTCGACCTTGCCTTCCACGCCCCGGATCCCGAAGCCCCCAGGGATCAGGATGCCGTCGGCGTCGCCGAGTGCCTCCGCGGTGGCGTCGCCACCCAGATCGTCCGATGCGATCCAGTCGATGCGCACCTCCGCTCCGTGATGGATCCCTCCATGGTTGAGGGCTTCCATCACGGACAGATATGCGTCGCGGAGATTCACGTACTTGCCCACGACCGCGATCCGGACGGGGTCGGTCGCGGCTCGAACCTTGTCCACGAGACCCTCCCACTCGGAGAGATCGGGCTCGTCGTCGATCCCGAGATGCCGCGCGAGCTCAGCGTCCAGACCCTCCTGGTGCAACGTCAGCGGCACCTCGTAGATCGACTTCGCGTCAGGCGCGCTGATCACGCCGCTGATCGGCACGTCGCACAGGAGCGAGATCTTCTCCTTCAGGTTGCGGCCGATCGGGCGATCGCTCCGGCAGACGATCGCATCGGGCTGGAGACCGAGGGATCGCAGCTCCTTCACCGAGTGCTGGGTCGGCTTGGTCTTGATCTCGCCCGAGGGTCCGATGTAGGGCATGAGCGAGACGTGCACGAACGCGCACCGATCGCGACCGATCTCGTTCCGGAGCTGACGGACCGCTTCGAGGAACGGGAGCGACTCGATGTCGCCCACGGTGCCGCCGATCTCGACGACCTGGATGTCGGCCTGCTCCGTCTCCGCGAGGGCCCGGATCCGCTCTTTGATCTCATCGGTGATGTGCGGGATCACCTGGACGGTTTTGCCCAAGTAGTCGCCTCGGCGCTCTTTGGCCAGGACGCTCGAATAAACGGCCCCGGTGGTGAAGTTGGAGCCGCGGTGGAGATCCTGGTCGAGGAACCGCTCGTAGTGACCGAGGTCGAGATCCGTCTCCGCCCCGTCGTCCAGGACGAAGACCTCGCCGTGCTCGAAGGGGTTCATGGTGCCCGGATCGACGTTGATGTACGGGTCGAGCTTCTGGACGACGACCTTCGATCCGCGAGCTTTGAAGAGGCGGCCGAGAGAGGCGGTGGTGATGCCCTTGCCGAGTCCCGAAGCGACTCCGCCCGTGACGAAGATGAACCTCGTCTCATTCACCACGGAAACCGACTCTAACAGACGAGGCAGACGAGACTGCCAGTTGGGCGGCCGATCTTCACTCCGGAAGGCGTCCGAGGCGGTCGAACCAACGGAGCGGTGCGATCGCCTCGATCGTTCGGGAGAAGGTGACGGTCTCCGCGAGCACGTTGAGACCGATGACGATGAGCACAGCGGGGATCAACCACACTTCCGGGAGCCGCCGGACGATCTCCGCCCCGGCGAGGAAGCCGAGGAGGTTCGCGCCCGAATCGCCGAGCATGCCTCGTTCACGCAGGTCGGGGACCAGGACGGCCGTCGCGGCACCCGTGCAGATGAGGAGGAAGGCTTTGAGGTCCACCGCGAGGAGGACGAGCGCGACGACGAGGAACCCCTTCAGCGCTCGCCCCGGCGCGACGTCCAGACCGTTCCAGATGTTCGTGCAACCGGCGATCGCGATCAGCGCGGATAGGTTCGCCCAGAGGTGATCGCGGGGTGTCCACGCCACGGTGATGGTCGCCGCCAGGACGGCGGCCGCGAGCTTCAAGCCTCCGGTCGTGAGATGGCCGCTCAGGAGCGCCCGAAGGTGGCCGCGCAGGCCGCGGACCGAGCCTCCGTATCCGTCATCCGCCACGCCGGCGAAGAACACGATCGCGGCCCCGAGAACCTCGCCCGTCTGTGACGCGCGGAGCCCGATCCGATCGACCTGTTCCCAGATGACGGCGACCAGCCCGACCCACCCGATGGCCAGGGCCCACCCCAGCGTCACCGGGAGCACCCGTCCCCGTCGATTCTCCTTCCGCCAGCGTGGTCCCACGCGTCGGACGAGATGCCACGCGAGCGCAGCGACCGCGAAACCCGCCCCGAAGGCGATGATGCCGCCGAGCCCCAGCGCCGTCACCTCCCGGCGCGCCCGCCAGGGCGCCGCGGGATCGCTCTCGCGGCGACCGCCGCGAGGATGTCCGCGCCCTGGCGGGCGCGGTGCACGAACCCTCGCACACCGCGCCCCGTCGGACGGTGCGACAGCCCTTCGATGGGGATCTCGATCACCCTGAAACCCGCTCGCACGGCGTCGATCGTCATCCCGACCTCGACGCCGAAACCGGGGGCCAACGGGCGCGCCGCCGCGAGGGCCGAGGCGGTGAGCGCCCGCTGTCCCGAAAGGGGCTCGCGGGCGTCGAAGCCACAGGCGGCACGGATCAACCGTGCCGCGGTTCGCTTCACCATGCCGAACCCACTCCCTCCGAGCTTGGGGAACGCGGCGATCGCGACGTCCGAACTCCCTCCTCGTACGGCGTCGACCAGCGGGCCCAATCGCGAGGCGGTCCCCTCGAGGTCGCCGTCCACCAAGAGCCACACGCCCGCGGGTGGCAGCCGTTCCAGCGCTTCCTCGATCGCTCGGCCCTTCCCGCGGCGGCGGGACGCCCGCAGCACGGTCGCTCCCGCGACCAGCGCGAGAGCGCTCGTCGCGTCCTTCGAGCCGTCGTCGACGACGACGACCTCATCCGCGAGACCCTGCACCGCGGAGACCGTCGCGGCGATCCGCGCGGATTCCTCGTACGCGGCGACGAGCGCCACGACCTTGCGATCCATCAGCGACGGCAGGAGTCGGGCGGCTCCGCAGCGCCCGGCACGATCATGTCCCCACGGACCCCGTAGTCCCCTCCGGGCCGGACCTGGGGGTCGGCGTCGTCCAGGAACCGGTCGATCGCCATCACCAACGTGGTGCCACCGATCCCCACGAGGTCGATGTCGTCGACGGTGATCATCGAACAGTCGGCGATGCCGTTCGCATCACGGATCGCGGAGACGAAGCCGTACGCGTCCTCGGTCGGCCCGACGGCCGCTGTCGTGACGTCCAGACCGACGAGCCGCTCGGTGAACGGGATCAGGAAGGCATCGGGTTCGGGGAACCCAGCAGGCCGTGGGCCGCCCGCGGCGATCACCACGAGCAGGCCCGCACCGCCGATACCGAGGAGGGCCTCGGGCTCCAGGTCGCGATCCGCGGTCACGAACCCCTCGGTGAGGAGCTCTCCCAGCACGTCGTCTTCTTCTGCGAAAGCGCCGACCGCGAGACGATCCGCGAGCGCCTCCGCGATCCGCCCGCCCAGGGCGTTTGGATCGGACCCGGCGAGCCCGAGGATGCCTTCCAGGGCGGAGGCATTCTCCGGGATCTCCGGTTCTGCGAGCCGTCGGGTCAACGAGAGGGTCGCGAGAACGTCGACGCCGGCCGCAGTGAGCTCGTCGACGGTCCGCTGCGCCGGAGCCTCGACCCCTTCCAAGGTGACCACGACCGCCTCCTCCCCGCTGAGCACGCCGTCCCTCAGTGTGGGCTCGAGCCCCACGGCGAAGCGCTCATAGAGGGTGAAGAGAACGACCGCCTCGTCTCGATCCCGCTGCGCCTGGTCCGTGCGCTGCCGTAGTTCGTCGACGAACCCCTCCCCCACGACCGAGGTACCCGCGAGGATCCCGAGACCGAACGCGAGCACGACGGCGACGATCGAGACGACGTGATATCGCCAGGAGATCACACGATCGACCTCACCCACTCGACGAGCCCGTCGAGGGTCTGGTCCAGATAGAGCCGGAGCGCCGGCGAGGCCGCGAACATGAGGCCGAGCGCAACGAGCATCGCGGCGACCAGCAGCACCACGTCACGCCCGCGCGCCCGACTCGGATAGAGCCGAGCCACCCCCTTCGCATCCATCAGGATCTCGCCCACCCGGAGTCGGACGAGAAACGTGGACGACATCCCCGGCCGCCCCTTGTCCAGGAACTCCCGGAGGTTGCCGTGGGTCCCGACGGCCACGATCAGCTCCGCGCGTCGCTCGTGGGCGAGGAGGAACGCGACGTCTTCGCTCGTGCCCGCGGAACGCACCTCGACGTGCGGGATCGCGAGACGCTCGAGGCGGGCCCGCCCCGGAGCCCGACCGTCCGGATAGGCGTGGAGGACGACATCCGTCCTGACCCGTCGCGGGGCGCGGACCAACTCGAGCGCGCGGTCGGAGATGCTGTCCATGTCGCCGATCACGACGTCCGGTGAATACCCGGCGTCGAGGAGTGCATCGGTCCCTCCGTCCACGCCGACGAGCACGGGCTTCGTGTCGCGGATATAGGAACGCAGAGCCGCCAGATCCTCTCGATAGCCGTACCCGCGGACCACTACCAGCACGTGGCGCCCCGCGAGGGAGTGGCGGAGCTCGGGGAGACCGGCGCCGCCGAAGAGGAGGTCACGCTCCTCGCGCATGTACTCGAGCGTGTTGCGAGCGAAGCCCTCGAAACGCTCATCCACCGCATCGCGGGCAGACTCCATGTCTCGAAGGATCGATGCCCCGTCCTGCCTGATCCCCACCGCGATCAGCCGGGAGCCTGCGAAGAGACGGTCGTCCTCGAGGTGGACCGGGTCGCCGTCCCGCACCTTCTGGAGCACCAGCGGCCCCACGCGGTCGACGAGCGGGATGCCGGCCTCGTCAAGGATCTTGGGTCCGAGGTTCGGGTAGCGGCCGCTGATCGAGGGCGCGGCGTTCACGACGGCGGCCACCCCGGCTCGGACGAGCGCCTCGGCAGCCACGCGGTCAAGATCCTCGTGGTCGATCACGGCCACGTCCCCGGGCTCGATCCGAGCGACGAGCTCTTTCGTGCGACGGTCGACCCGTGCCCGGCCGCCCGTCTGGCCTCGTGGACGGCCCGTTCGGCGCCGAAGCAGCTTGGAAGCCAGTGCGTCCCTTCCCCGGCCTGGGACCGTCCCCGGCCGTCCCTCGAGTGGTCCGAGGGTAGCCGAGAGCGAGACTCAGGTGACGGCGTCCGCAGTCCCGAGCGCGGCGACGGTCTCCGCCCGGAGCCGGTGGGCTTCGTCGAGCAACTCTTCGGCATGGGATACGGCGCTCTCGCTACCCGCGAGGCCGGCGAGCATGCGTGAGAGCTCCTCGGCCCGGCCGGTGCCGTCGACGAGGTCCACCGAAGCGGTTCCTCCGTCCTTCGTGACGCGGAGATGCCTGTCTGCGAAGCAGGCGATCTGCGGCAGGTGCGTCACCACGAGCACCTGTCGCCCCATCGCGAGCCTGGCGAGGCGGCGTCCCACGGCCAGTCCGGCCTGCCCTCCGATGCCCGCGTCGACCTCGTCGAACACCAGGATCCCCACCTCGTCGAGATCAGCGAGAACGCTCCGGCAGGCCAGCATCACCCGTGAGAGCTCGCCTCCCGAGGCGGCCTTCGCGAGGGAGCGGACGGGCTGTCCGGGCGTTGGCGAGAACCACAGCTCGGCGCGCTCGGCGCCTCCCGGTCCTGGCTCCTCGGCGGCGACCAAACGGACCTCGAACGCGGCGCCGGGCATCCCCAGCTCTTCGAGCTCGGCGCGTACCGCCCCCTCGAGCGATCGCGACGCCTCGGTGCGCCCTGCCGTCACGATCGCCGCCCGATCGTGGGTCTGCTCGCTCAGGGTTGCAGCTTCGGCCTCGAGCTCCGCGATCCTATCGTCGGCGCCCGCCAACGTTCCGAGCCGATCGGATGCCTCGGCCAGGAAGGCCGACACGTCGGCATCGGACGGGCCGTATTTCCGCTGGAGCTGCTTCAGGGCCGCGATCCTTTCGCGGACGGTCTGCAGCCGTTGGGGATCGGGAAGGAGGGCTTCCCCGTACGCGCGGACGTCCCGCGCCAGCTCCGAGGTCTCGACCGCGACTCCCCTAGCCCGCTCTGCGACCTCAGCGGCCGTCGGGTCGAGCTCGGCTGCCGACTCGAGCGCGGTGGCGAGCGTAGCCGCCGCATCCGCGATCCCCTCCTCGCCCGTGAGAGCGTGCTCGGCGGCCGAAGCCTGTTCCATGAGCCGCTCCACGTGTGCGAGCCGTCCCTCCTCCGTCGTGAGCTCCTCGGTCTCTCCTCCCCGAGGGCCGACGGCCTCGATCTCCCGGACCTGGTACGCGAGGAGGTCCAACTCCCGCTCGCGCCCGCGCGCCGCCTCCCGCAGAGCCTCCAGCTCGATGCGGGACGCGCGCAGACGATCGTGCACCTCTCGGTACGCGCCCAGGGCAACCAGATGCACGTCACCCGCGAACCGGTCGAGGAAGGCCGTCTGCGCGGCCGGCGCAAGCAGCCGTTGCGTTTGTCCCTGCCCGTGGTGCTCGACGAGACCGGCGCCGAGCTCGGCGAGCGCCGATGCCGTCGCGAGCTGGCCCCCGATGCGCGCGGTCGATCGCCCGTCCCGGGCGATCGACCGCGCGAGGATGACCTCGCCGTCCTCCGCCCAGTCCCCAGCGTCATCGGTCGCGTCGAACCGCGCTTGGACCCGGGCGGCGCTCGCGCCCTCCCGGACGAGCGAGGCGGAGCCTCGCTCGCCCAGCGCGAGCAGGAGCCCTACGGTCACCATCGTCTTGCCAGCACCTGTCTCGCCAGTGAGCACGTTCAGGCCCGGCGACAGCTCGAGCTCGAGGTCGGCGATCACCCCCAGGCCGCTGATGTGGAGCTCGCGCAGCACGGCGCGGATGCTAGCGCTGCCCCCTGACACCCCGCCCCCTCACATCGGGCCCCCGACCTCGGGCGGATCCCCGGGCAGGTCGAACTTGTCCCGAACACGTGTGAGGAACCCGGGTCCGTCGTCCTTTGCCACTAGCCTCGCGGGCCGTGGCGCGGCCAGGATCCGTACCCTCGACCCGACCGGGAGCTCGATCCCCTCCCGCCCATCGGCGGACAAGACTCCCGGTTCGTCTCCGACCACCTCGAGGACCACCACCTGCTCGGCGCCGAGCACGAAGGACCGGTCGAAGACCATGTGGGCGGCGATCGGAGTGAGGATCAGACACTCGACGTGGGGACTCACGATCGGACCTCGAGCGGAGAAGGAATACGCCGTCGATCCCGTCGGTGTCGCCACGATCACGCCGTCGGCCGAGAAGGTCGTCACGTATTCGCTGTCCACGTGGACCGCGAGCCGAACCAGACGGTGGCGTGTCCATTTCTCGACCATGATCTCGTTCATCGCCCACTGCGCGGGGAACGAGATGCCGTTCTCCGACTCCGCGATCACCGCCAGCCGTTCCTCCACGCGCGATCTGCCCTCGAGCGCGTTCCGCACGAGCTCGAGCGCACTCGGGCCCGGCTCGATCTCCGTCAGGAAGCCGAGGCGGCCGACCTTGACACCGAGCACCGGGCAGTCCGCCTCGGCCGCCACGCGCGCCGCCCGCAGGAACGTGCCGTCGCCGCCGACCGAGACGACCAGGTCGGGCGGGTTCTCGCGGACGTCGTCGGGACCCCTCGCGAGCTCGGTTGCGACCCCTTCTTCACCGAGGTCATGACGGAGCTTCTCGGCCGTCTCGACCGCGCTCGCCCGACCCTCGTGCACGACGAACGCGACCCGGCTCATGATGTATCCGCTTTCCCAGCGGCGTCGATCACGCCGTCGACGTCGAGGGTGATCCCTTCTCCCCCCACACGGGCGTGCAACAGGAACTCGGCGTTGCCGGCCAGCCCTTTCACGGGCGAGACGATCAGACCTGTGTTCCCCGCTCCCGCCGCTCGCGTCCGGTCGGCGACCACTTCGATCGCCCGTCGCCAGGCGTCGGGATCTCGGACCACGCCGCCGCGCTCCACATCGTCGCGTCGCGACTCGAACTGCGGTTTGATCAGGAGCACGAGGTCGGCGCGAGGCTCGGCCGCCTGGACGAGCGGGCCTATGACGAGGCGGAGCGAGATGAACGAGAGGTCGGCGGTCACGAGGGAGGGGCGGTAGGGAAGGAGATCGGGATCGAGCTCGCGCACGTTCGTCTTCTCCATGACCGTCACGCGAGCATCGATCCGGAGCTCCCAGGCGAGCTGCCCGTACCCGACGTCGAGTGCGACGACGTGTCGTGCGCCTCGCCGCAACAGGCAGTCGGTGAATCCGCCGGTGGATGCCCCCGCGTCGAGGCAACCCCTCCCCGAAGCGTCGATCCCGAACGCGTCGAGAGCGGCCGCGAGCTTCTCCCCGCCTCGGGAGACGAAGGGGCGCGCCGGCCCCGCCACGACGAGCGCCTCGTCGGTCCCCACGAGCGTCGTGCTCTTGGTGGCCGGGGCGCCACGAACCGTCACGTGACCTGCACGGACAGCTTCTTGCGCCTCCGCCCGAGTGCCCACCAAGCCGCGGCGCACCAACTCGGCGTCGAGGCGGCGACGGCCCACCTCATCCTTCCCGTCAGGAGGCGTTGGACGGCGTCGGACTGCCGCCGGGGTTCGGGGATGTCTTCCGAGCCGTCGTCTTCTTCCGGGCGCTGGGCTTGCGAGTCGCGGTCTTCCTTCCTGTCGTTTTCCGGCCGGACGCGGTCATGCCCGCCGCACGCTCGAGGTCCCGGACCCGCTTCCGGAGCGCATCGAACTCATCCTGCGTCGCAACGCCCATCGAGCGCATCCGCGAGGCGACCTCTTTGCGGACCGCCTCGCGGAGTCGCAGCGACAGGTCGACCAGCTCTCCCGCGGTCTTCGCGACCTGGTCCTTGTCGGCGCCGCGCCCCAGGTAGCGCTTCGCCAGTTCTTGCGCCTTCTCCGGGCTCAGCTGCCCGATCAGAGCGTCGAAGACCTTCTTGACATCGTCGAGCACCATCGGGTCATTCCTCCTGCTCTTCGCCGTCGTCTCGCAGTTCGTCGACCTACTCCGGCAGGATACCCTCGCCCCCGAGCGGCAGGTCCCGTCACAGCAGACCGGAGAGATCGTCGACGACGAACGTCGGCTTCCATGGGGAGCCATCGACGTCCTCGCCACGAGTCGTTCCCGTGAGCACCAGGGCCGAGTCCCACCCCAGGCGTGAGGCGCCAGCGATGTCGGTATCCAGTCGGTCACCCACCACGAGCGGCCGGCCGCCGCCGGCCGAAGCGAGCGCGCGCTCGAACAGCGGAGCCTCGGGCTTCCCGATGACGTCGCCGCGCGAGCCGGTCGTGGTCTCGATCGCGGCGAGGAGCGCCCCGGCGCCCGGCCAGGACTCCCCCCCGGGCGCCGGGAACGAGGGGTCGGCGTTGGAGGCCACGAGGGAGACTCCTCGCTCGACGAGGACGGAGGCGTCCTTCAGCTTCGCGTAATCGGCACCTCGGTCGAACCCGACTACGACGACGTCGACCTCGTCCGCCGAGGCGTCCACGACATGGATGCCGGCAGCGCCCAGCGCAACGAGGAGACCCTCCTCTCCGACGACGAAGGCCGAGCGGACGCCCCGCTCTGCCAGCACCGTCGCCGTCGCGAGCGCCGAGGTCACCACCTCTTCGGGCTTCGCGTCCGCCCCGACCGAAGCGAGCCGCTCGGCCACCTGCTCCGGCGTCCGGCTCGAGTTGTTGGTCAGGAACGCGATCCGCTTGCCCGCTTCCCGCAGGGCGGCGACCGCCTCGGCCGCCCCGGGGATCGGCTCGGGCCACCGGTACAGGACGCCGTCCAGGTCGAGCAGGATCGCGTCGTACGGGTCGGCCAGCACGCGCGTCAGGCCGAAAGCCGCTCGAGCGCCTTGACGTAGTCCGGTATCTCCGGCCGCAGGACGACGGCCAGCTTCGCGTGGCCGCGGGCTCGTGAGCGCTGACCCGTGCGCTCACACGCGAGCGCGAGCGCGAAGTGCGCGTAGTCATCGGAAGGGTTGAGCTGCACCGCTTTCGCGAACTCACGGCGAGCCCGAGAAGCCCGGCCGCACGCGTACAGCGCGCGGCCGAGCGCCTCGCGGATCGACGCCTTCTCTGGCTCCAGCAGCTTCGCGCGCGAGAGAAGCATCACGGCCTGATGTGGATGGCCTCCGGAGAGCAGGGAGCGACCCCGCGCGTAGAGGTCGTACGCGGACTCTTCTCGCCTGTGTGTCTCCGCTGTCATGGCCCATCCACTCCTCTGCGTCTCACTCGAGACGATGTTTCTTCCACCGGTCGACGTTAGCAGTGACGCGAGGGAACGTGGCTGGACAGGCGATGGTGGTCCCGGCCTCGAGGCGGCGGTTGTTCGAGCCACTTGGTCCCCGTGGCGCGAATCGTCACGCAGAGGCGCCACGCCGGCCTGCCCCACCGACCAGCCCGCCTGTCGCCGGTCCTTCGCTGCCTGCCGCTCTTGACGCGCGGTCTTCTAGTCGACCGCACGGAGCGCGTGCTCTTTGCTGGGATGGTCCTGCATCTCGGTGACCGTGCCATCGCGGAAGGTGATGATCGTGGCGATCTCCTCAGGCCAGTCCGGGCCGCCGACGGTCCCCGGGCGCGAGACCACGATGACTTTCTCGCCCGCGGTGTCGATGAACTCGAGGTCGCCACGCGTGAAGCCTTGATGGAACCGTTCGCGAACGATTTCCATCACCTCATCACGGCTATCGCACCCTTCGAGTTCCGGATCATGGGCGCCCCAACGGACCTGCGGATCCATCAGGGACTCAACCGCGGCGAAGTCACCCGCTTGCCAGGCCTCGAAGCCACGCTGGGCCAGTTCCATCGTCTGCCGGCTCATCGTCGATCCTTCCCAGTGGCTCAAGCCCGAGTGCTGTCGAGGTGCTGCAAGAGCGCATGAGCTGCGAGCTCGACCTCTTTGTGTCGCCACTCGGCAGCCCGGTACTGACACGCGATCAGGCCACTTCTGTGGAGTCGACGGAAGTCGCCGTAAACGAACGCGTACCTCGCCTTGGTCTCATCCGTCGCACCGTCGGTGAGTCCGAGATACCACTCGCCGTATTCATCCCACGCGTGCGATTCCAAGAAGGTGTTCTCGTCCTCGGCACTCGGTTGGACGTCGCCCCACGTGCTGTCGAGCACGTACTGATGAGCGTCGATGAGCTTCCTCGCTCTCGCTACGGCCGGTTCGTTCACGGAGTACGAAGCCATGACCTCATTCTGCCTCGGATGTCAGTCGCTGCAACTCCGACCTGACACCGGCCCATGAAGCAGGTCAAGCAAGGAGTAGAAGGCAAGGCCCCCTTCTGGGGTCGCTCACGCCACGACGGCAGGATGCGTCGATCCGCCGTCGTCTCGGCCAGATGAAGAGGTTCTCCGCATGTACTCGCTACGTACTCTCAGCCAGTCCGGCGACGGATCGAGGGCTGGGCCGAGCGGGAGTCCTCGCAGAGAGCAAAGTGTCGACCGCGTCCGCCACGTCCCGCGGGTCGAAGGGCTTCGTCATCACGGCGTCGGCCCCTCCTGATAGGCAGCGCTCCAGCTCCCGAGACAGCGTTACGGCCGTCAAGACAAGGACGGGGACCTGCTCCATGTCGGTAGCGTCACGGATCACTCCCAGCACGTCGTAGCCGCTCAGCCCGGGCATCATCAGGTCGAGCACGATCGCGTCGGGGTTCTCGGCCCGGACCAGCGCGATCCCGATTCGCCCATCCTCGGCCACGACCGTCTCATGACCCCTCGCGTCGAACGCGAGGCGAAGGATCACACCAACGATCGACTCATCGTCGATCACGAGGACACGCGGCATCCCGCCCTACCCCTTTCGGGCTTCTCCTCGAGTCATCGGCGGCAGAGGCCCGGAACCTGAAGAACATCTCTCGGGTGACCTAGCCCTCGAGCATCTGCTTCAGGTTCCGCAGGACGATCGACCACGCCTGATCCGAGGCTTCCTTCGCCTCGTCGGACGGGAGGTTGTGCTCCGTGATCGTCAGCTCGGAGTCGCCGTTCCGCTCCGCAACCTGCCAGGTGACTTCCTGGTAGTGCTCGGGGCTGTCCGGCATCTCGGAGAGATCGCTCCAGTGCGTGTGCACGAGTAGGTGGGGCGGCTCGATCCGCAGGATCTCGCCCTTGTCGACGTAGGGCTTCCCCTGCCACTCACCTCGGTGGACGATCGGACTCCCCCGCTTCCAGTCGGTCTCCGTGTCCACGCCGAAGAACCATTGCTTGATCAGCTCTGGGGTCGTGAGCGCCCGCCAGACCTCGTCCACGCGTGCGTCGATCGAGACGGAGCTGGACGCGCTGATGTCGGTCTTCATACCGTTCCCTTACTCGGCACCGCACCGTCTCAAACATCCCTCGCGTCGTTCATGACCGACCAGCCCGCCGCCGATCGTCCTCGAGCATCTTCGGGAGCATCACCACGGAGCAAGCGTTTCGAGGCGAGCGACTGCGTTCCGAGACGCCCCACGTCAAGCTCCCCGATCGACCGGGCGCGTCACTCGGATGTGCGCTCAGGTGGTCGAGCAGTTCGCGGCGCAGCCGTTCTGGGAACTGGCTGGCCTCCACACTGGACGAGCCCAGGGGGGGCTCAGGTGCGACAAGAGGTTTGGTCCTTGAGAGCCGGCGGTAAGCACCGGGAAGCATGAGTCCTCGCAAAGTGATCGTCCGTCGCGGCCGCCATTCCGGCTGGTGGGTGGAGGGACGGCGTGCCACCGGGAAGCTCTTCATGAAGACCTGGTGGCCGACTCAAGGCCTCGCCCGAGCGGTTGCGCGGTGGTTCGGCGGGCCTGACGACGAGGCGGATCCTGGGTCTCGTTGATACGAGCCGGACGGGAGAGCTCAGCGACGGATCACGCCCAAGATCACCAGGATCACGACCACGACGAGGACGATCCACAACCAATTAGGCATCGGCGCTCACCCCTCCCATGAGTCCATCCTAGATGGCTCGTCGTCTGCCCGCGACCACGAAACGTCTGCGGCCAGCCGTACAGCGTGCAGGTCTGGTGCCAGACCTCGGACGTCGGCCAGCGAGTACCGGCCTCGAGCTCCCGGTGCTCAGGATGCTCACACCGAGCTCCGTGTAGCTCGCCCAGCCGACCAGCCCTCACGGCGCCGATCGTCCTCGACCAACCTCGGGAGCATCGCCACCGGGTCAGCTCGGTTGAGTTGGCGGCGGGAAGAGAGGGCCTTCTTGAGGATCGAGTGCGGCGATCTCGTAAACGATCCGTCCTCAGCAGCGGATAACGCCTACGGCCGTCAGTGCTCAGGCTCGCCGCGGATCGAGCACCTTCCCTTGGCAGAGAGGCAACAGGCCGTCGTTGCGGAACTCCGGGAACCGCCCTCTGAGTCTGGTGATCCCGACGAGTTCCCTCTGCGTCGGATGTGCCGTCCTGGCGAAGAAGTAGCCCCTGACCTGGTACCAGCGTCTCTCGACGACGTAGCGAGGTCCGTTACCTCTCGGATATGCACGACTGAACACAACGGTCCGGGGTGATCTGTTGTACGCGCAATCTGTGCCGAACATCAGGGAAAGGCCGCCGCCGAACGCGAACATGTCGTCCGCGGCGAGGGGCTGGGGCGCAGTCGCCTCGATGTCCATGCGTCGGAGGGTGCCGAGGCGCATCGTGAAGAAACCGAAAGGCCGAACAGACGCGCCCTCGAGCAGCTTCACCGCGATCTCCTTGCCGGCGGTCGCGTCGATACGGACCAGCGCGATCGGACGTGCGGCGTTCCGGAGCGAGAAGCGGCTGAGCTTGTCGGGGGCAGGGACGCGTATCCGCGATGTGCCCGACATGCTCGCCTGAGCAAAGACGTAGTAACGGCATCTACCGTTGACCCTTCGGGCCCCAACCCATACCGCGTCGAGGAGGCCGTCGCCGTCGATGTGCCCGTGCATGAGTCTTCGCTCCCGAGTGTTTCCGGCAGCGAAGCAGGTTGAGAGTGCCGCGACCGACCCGATGGGAACCAGGGAGGTGGCCGATGCCAACACGAGTATGACCACGAGCTTCCTCATCGGTCGGGGCCCTCCGCACTTCGAGCGTACACCGCCACGAGCTCCCGGCACTTTCCCCCGGCTTCCATCGAGCTGCCACGCCGCCCGCCCGACCCACCAGCCCGCCCCTGTGCTACTACGAACACGCCAAGAGCCTTGCGCTTCGCGCAGGGCACTCGTACGCTTCAGCGCGCAACGCTTCCCTCCCAGCTGCGGCCGATCCGGCAAGGGTCGGCGAGGAGGGCACCACATGGAGGCGCGCACCAGGGTCCGCGAGCTGGCAGGGATGCTGCCTCCTGGAGCGTGACGCGAAGCGCCGCGTCGATCGTGTCGGTGAGGTCAAGCTCGTTCCTCCTACGCCGGCCGAATGAGTGGACGTATCTCTCGCCTAACGGATCGTTGCCCCACGGCACAGGGGCGCACCGCAACACGAAGCACTCACGCCGGGTGGACGGTTCGAACAACTCCATCGCGGCCTCCGAAGCGCATCGTACGGATGACGCGCAGGGCCGGTCGATCAGGTCACGACCACGTTACCCTTGCTGCTAGTACGTTTCAGCGGGTTGTTCGAGCTTCTTGATCCCCGTGGCCACCACCTCCGTCAGGCTCCGGGCTCCGGCTCCGCTCCGATAGAACCGCCGGACGAGGTGTCCGTGCACGAGCACGGCGTCGCCCTTGGCGATCCCGTCGACGGTGCGCTGGCCGACCGTGGCGTGCCACGCCGCGACCGGGAGAGGGAGGAGGCGCCTGCCCGCCTCCGGAACGGAGAGTCGGAGCTCGGTGACCTCGTCTCCCGACGGCATCCGGCGCTGGACCGGATCGGCCGCAACGGTGCCCGCAAGCACGACGACGTTGACCGTCACCATGTTCTCCTCCCTTCCGCGAGCCGACCATAGCCGCCCTCACCGACACTCCCCTGCGAGACTGGCTCGATGCAGGAGCGCCCACCCGTCGTGTTCCCCATCGCCGACGGCATCAGGGCGATCGACACCTTCATGGGGGGCAGGTCGCGCTACACCGCCGCCTACCTCCTCGACGCCGCCGAACCGACCCTCGTCGAGACCGGCCCCGGAACATCGATCGAGCCGGTCACCGCGGCCCTCGATCACCTGGGGATCGAACCGCGCGCGCTCGCCCACATCGTCCTCACCCACATCCACCTGGACCATGCCGGCGGAGTCGGTCAACTCGCCCAACGCTTCCCGAGCGCAACCGTGTGGGTCCACGAGCGAGGCGCGCCCCACCTGGTCGACCCATCCAGACTCGTCGCGAGCACCGCTCGCGTCTGGGGTGAACGGGAGATGCGGGAGCTCTTCGGACCAGCCCAGCCCGTGGACGACGGACGCGTGCGATCGCTCCGCGACGGCGACCTGATCCGGATGGGTGACCGCGAGCTCGAGGTCCTCCACACGCCAGGTCACGCATCGCATCACGTCGCGCTCATCGACTCCCGGACCGGCGCGGCATTCACCGGGGACGCGCTCGGGATCCACGTTCCCGATCTGCCCGTGCTCCGGCCGGCGACGCCACCACCCGAGTTCGACCTCGATCAGTACGTGGCCTCGATCGAACGCATCCGAGCGGCCGCGAGATCGATCCTGCTTTTCGCGCACTTCGGACCGCTCCCCGAGGTGGACGCGACCTGCGACCTCGCGATCCGCAGGGTGAGGGACTGGGCGAACATCGTGGAGATCGCCTTGCGCGACACCGAGGATCCGGACGAGCTCGCAGCCCGGCTGGAGGCGGCCGCCCTGGACGACATCGAAACCGGCGCCGAGGCAACCCTCGATCTCGAGATGCTCGAGGATCGCCTCCGACTCTTGTCCAGCATCCGGATGAACGCCCAGGGCCTCGCACGCTACTGGCAGAAGCGGCGGAAGCGCGAGGAGGAGGCGCTCAGCTGATGGCGGCCAGACGCTCCGCCGCGTCGTAGGCACCCGCGTCGTGCCGCATGATCCGGCGGAACTCCTTGGCAGCTTCTGCCGGCCTCCCCGCCCGCTCCAATATGTCGCCCTTCACGTACCAGAGCCGGAGTGTGTACCCCTCCGCCACGTCCTCACGGGTCTTCGCGCGCCCCAGGAACGCGAGCGCTTCGGCGAACCGACCCTGATCCGCGAGCGCGGATGCGGCGACGATCACCGCCTCGGCCTTGGCCTCGTTGCCTACTCCTTTGACGCGCAGCACCTCCTCCGCGAGCGGAACGGCATCAGCCGGCCGGCCGAGCCCGCGGAGGCTGTCCGCGATCAGGTGGTTCTGATCGGGACGGCCGCTGATCCGCTTGTAGGCCTTCAGCTCGGTGAGCGCCTCCTGCCATCGCCCGAGGCCGTAGAACGCGAGGCCGAGCACTTCGCGAACCGCTCCGGAACGGGGCGCGAGGGCCTTCGCCTTCTCGGCCTCGGCGGCGGCCCCCTTGGGATCGTCGCGATCGAGGAGCTCGATCGCCCGTGCCAGCCGGGACATCGCGTCGCGCTCCTTCCCGGGCGGCGCCGTGCGCCGGACCTCCTCCTGGATCGCGCGGGAGAGGCCGCCGGTCGGGCCGGCGGCTCGAGAGCCTCCGCGCCCTTTCCTGTGGAAAGCGCCGGACATGCGAGCAGCGTACGGAAAAGCGAACGGGCCGCCCTTGCGGGCGGCCCGTCCGTCACGAAGTCTCGGCAGCGACCTACTCTCCCACTCCGTCTCCAGAGCAGTACCATCGGCGCTGGAGGGCTTAACTTCCGGGTTCGGGATGGGACCGGGTGTTCCCCCTCCGCCATGGCCACCGAAACACTTCATCTCGATCGGTGGTCCCGAACACGGGTCCGGCCCGATCAAGACGAGGGCGAGGATGCGCCCCGAGCAGAGCTCGGAACACGATAGCGAGCGCGAGCAAGAGTCAAGTCCTCGGCCTATTAGTACGGGTCAGCTCCACACGTTGCCGTGCTTCCACTTCCCGCCTATCAACCTCGTGGTCTGCGAGGGGCCTTACCTGGTCGAGCCAGTGGGAGATCTCATCTCGAGGTGGGCTTCGCACTTAGATGCTTTCAGCGCTTATCCCTTCCGAACGTGGCCAACCAGCCATGCCGCTGGCGCGACAACTGGCACACCAGAGGTTCGTCCACCCCGGTCCTCTCGTACTAGGGGTAGCTCCTCTCAAATCTCCTGCGCCCACAGCGGATAGGGACCGAACTGTCTCGCGACGTTCTAAACCCAGCTCGCGTGCCTCTTTAACGGGCGAACAGCCCGACCCTTGGGACCTGCTCCAGCCCCAGGATGAGACGAGCCGACATCGAGGTGCCAAACCCTGCCGTCGATATGGACTCTTGGGCAGGATCAGCCTGTTATCCCCGGCGTACCTTTTAGCCGTTGAGCGACGACCCTTCCACATGGAGTCGTCGGATCACTAGGCCCCGCTTTCGCGCCTGCTCGACCCGTCGGTCTCGCAGTCAAGCTCCCTTGTGTCCTTGCACTCGACGCCTGATTGCCAACCAGGCTGAGGGAACCTTTGGGCGCCTCCGTTACTCTTTAGGAGGCAACCGCCCCAGTTAAACTGCCCACCAGGCGCTGTCCCCGACCCGGATCACGGGCCAAGGTTAGGGTCCCAACAAGTGAAGGGCGGTATTTCAAGGGTGGCTCCACCTGGACCGAGATCCGGGCTTCACAGCCTCCCGCCTATCCTACGCAACACATGTCAGAACGCAACACCAAGCTACAGTAAAGGTGCCGGGGTCTTTCCGTCCTGCTGCGGGTAACGAGCATCTTTACTCGTAGTGCAATTTCGCCGAGTCCCTGGTTGAGACAGTGCCCAAGTCGTTACGCCATTCGTGCAGGTCGGAACTTACCCGACAAGGAATTTCGCTACCTTAGGACCCTTATAGTTAGGGCCGCCGTTTACCGGCGCTTAGGTTCAGAGCTTCGCCCCGAAGGGCTAACCCCTCCCCTTAACGTTCCGGCACCGGGCAGGCGTCAGTCCGTATACATCGTCTTGCGACTTCGCACGGACCTGTGTTTTTAGTAAACAGTCGCTTGGGCCTGGTTTGTGCCACCTCTTCGAGCTCGGGCCGCGAAGGCCTTCACCCTACAGAGGTCGTCCTTCTCCCGAAGTTACGGACGTAATTTGCCGAGTTCCTTAACCAGGGTTCTCTCGATCGCCTTCGTATTCTCTACGTGCCCACCTGTGTCGGTTTGGGGTACGGGCACCTCGTCCACTCGCTAGAGGTTTTTCTCGGCAGCGTGGGATCACTCGCTTCGCCTGGAATGGCTCGGCATCGTGTCTCGAGGTTGACGGCCTCCCGGATTTGCCTAGGAGGCCCCTCTACTCACTTGCCCCAGGACAACCAACGCCTGGGTCGAGCTACCCTCCTGCGTCCCCCCTTCGCTGGCCTACTACAGGGAGGGTCGGTAGCCCCCGAAGGGGTTCCCTTAGCGTCCCTGATTGGGCATGGGCGCGGATGAGGTGGTACTGGAATATCAACCAGTCGTCCATCGCCTACGACTCTCGTCCTCGGCTTAGGGCCCGACTAACCCTGGGCGGATGAACCTTCCCCAGGAACCCTTGGGCATTCGGCGGACGGGCTCCTCCCCCGTCTTTCGCTACTCATGCCGGCATTCTCACTTCCCACGCATCCACGACTGGGTTACCCCGCCGCTTCACTCGCGTGGGAACGCTCCCCTACCGATCCCTCCGCCTGGACCCGGGAGGCTTCCCTCCAGGGCCGAGCGATACGAGGGATCCCGCAGCTTCGGTGTCGTGCTTGAGCCCCGTTACATCGTCGGCGCAAGACCACTTGACCAGTGAGCTGTTACGCACTCTTTCAAGGGTGGCTGCTTCTAAGCCAACCTCCTGGTTGTCTGGGCGATCTCACATCCTTACCCACTTAGCACGAACTTAGGGACCTTAGCTGGCGATCTGGGTTGTTTCCCTCTCGGACACGGAGCTTAGCCCCCGCGCCCTCACTCCCGGGCTCTGGTCCGACGGCATTCGGAGTTTGACTGAGTTCGGTAAGCTTGTAGGCCCCCTAGTCCAATCAGTGCTCTACCTCCGTCGGAGAACGCCCGAGGCTGCCCCTAAAGGCATTTCGGGGAGAACCAGCTATCACCGAGTTTGATTGGCCTTTCACCCCTATCCACAGGTCATCCCCCAGGTTTTCAACCCTGGTGGGTTCGGTCCTCCACGAGGTCTTACCCTCGCTTCAACCTGCCCATGGGTAGATCACTCGGCTTCGGGTCTAGGGCACGCGACTCTTCGCCCCATGCAGACTCGCTTTCGCTTCGGCTTCGTCAGAAGACTTAACCTTGCCGCGTACCGCTAACTCGCCGGCTCATTCTTCAAAAGGCACGCCGTCACCCGCACTGGTTGCCCAGTACGAGCTCCGACAGCTTGTAGGCTCACGGTTTCAGGTGCTCTTTCACTCCCCTCCCGGGGTGCTTTTCACCTTTCCCTCACGGTACTGGTTCACTATCGGTCGCCAGGGAGTGCTTAGCCTTAGGGGGTGGTCCCCCCAGATTCGCACGGGATTTCAGGGGTCCCGTGCTACTCGGGAACACCGCAAGGAGGCACGTCACCTTTCGTCTACAGGGCTGTTACCTGCTGTGGCGGCCCTTTCCATGGCCTTCGACTAGGTGCGTGCTTTGTGACTCCTCGGATCCTCCGACGAGGATCCATGCGGGTCCCACGACCCCGGTACGGCAACGCCGTCGGGCTGTCACACCGTGCCGGTTTAGGCTCTTCCCCGTTCGCTCGCCGCTACTTGGGGAGTCGCGGTTGCTTTCTCTTCCTCGCCCTACTGAGATGTTTCACTTCGAGCGGTTCCCTCCTCGTCGCCTATGCATTCAGCGACGGGTGACCGGGCATGACCCCGGCCGGGTTTCCCCATTCGGACACCCTCGGATCACAGCTTTCTCGGCAGCTCCCCGAGGCTTTTCGCAGCCTGACGCGTCCTTCTTCGGCTCCTGGCGCCAAGGCATCCACCGTAAGCCCTTGTTCACTTGACTTCTAGATGCTCGCGCTCGCTATCGAGTTCTCAAGATGCTCGAGGGTCGCACCCTCAAAGCTGAACAGCGTGTCTCGAGCAGATGATCAACCTGGAGCTTCCGTGCGCGCCGGATGAAACACCGGCGGACGGGTTGCCAATAACTCCTTAGAAAGGAGGTGATCCAGCCGCAGCTTCCGCTACGGCTACCTTGTTACGACTTCACCCCAATCGCGAGCCCCACCTTCGACGGCTCCCTCCACAAGGGTTGGGCCACCGGCTTCGGGTGTTGCCCACTTTCGTGGTGTGACGGGCGGTGTGTACAAGGCCCGGGAACGTATTCAC
The DNA here is from genome assembly GCA_963842295.1 of uncultured Actinomycetota bacterium. GTDB lineage: Bacteria > Actinomycetota > UBA4738 > UBA4738 > HRBIN12 > JAJNBA01. The sequence continues at coordinate 362,565 of CAWJFY010000004.1, forward strand.
CGCAGCATTGCTGATCTGCGATTACTAGCGACTCCGACTTCACGAGGTCGGGTTGCAGACCTCGATCCGAACTGAGCACGGCTTTCTGGGATTCGCTCCCCCTTACGGGATCGCAGCCCTCTGTACCGCGCATTGTAGCATGCGTGCAGCCCTGGACATAAGGGGCATGATGACTTGACGTCATCCCCACCTTCCTCCGGTTTGGCACCGGCAGTCTCCCTAGAGTTCCCGGCATCACCCGCTGGCAACTAAGGACAGGGGTTGCGCTCGTTGCGCCACTTAAGGCAACACCTCACGGCACGAGCTGACGACAGCCATGCACCACCTGTGCAGGCTCCGAAGAGCACCCGCTTTCACGGGTTTCACCCTGCATGTCAAGCCCAGGTAAGGTTCTTCGCGTCGCATCGAATTAAGCCGCATGCTCCGCCGCTTGTGCGGGCCCCCGTCAATTCCTTTGAGTTTTAGCCTTGCGGCCGTACTCCCCAGGCGGGGTGCTTAATGCGTTAGCTTCGGCACGGACGGGGTTGATATCCGCCCACACCTAGCACCCAACGTTTACGGCTAGGACTACCAGGGTATCTAATCCTGTTCGCTCCCCTAGCTTTCGCGCCTGAGCGTCAGGTAAGGCCCAGAGATCCGCCTTCGCCACCGGTGTTCCTCCTGATATCTGCGCATTTCACCGCTACACCAGGAATTCCGATCTCCCCTACCTACCTCTAGCCTGACAGTATCGGATGCAGTCCCGGGGTTGAGCCCCGGGATTTCACACTCGACTTGCCAAGCCGCCTGCGCGCTCTTTACGCCCAATGATTCCGGACAACGCTCGCCTCCTACGTGTTACCGCGGCTGCTGGCACGTAGTTAGCCGAGGCTTCTTCTGCAGGTACCGTCACGAGATCGCTTCGTCCCTGCCGAAAGGGGTTTACGACCTGAAAGGCCTTCATCCCCCACGCGGTGTCGCTGCGTCAGGCTTTCGCCCATTGCGCAAGATTCCCCACTGCTGCCTCCCGTAGGAGTCTGGGCCGTGTCTCAGTCCCAGTGTGGCTGGTCGTCCTCTCAGACCAGCTACCCGTCGATGCCTTGGTAGGCCGTTACCCCACCAACAAGCTGATAGGCCGCGGGCCCATCCCCGACCGGCGGACCTTTCCTCTTCCGACCAGGTGGTCGGAGGAGAGTATCCGGTATTAGCTCCGGTTTCCCGGGGTTATCCCAGGGTCGGGGGCAGGTTGCCCACGTGTTACGCACCCGTTCGCCACTGATCCCCGGGCCGAAGCCCGGTTCACCGTTCGACTTGCATGTGTTAGGCGCACCGCCAGCGTTCGTCCTGAGCCAGGATCAAACTCTCCGTAGAGATCGACCGGAACCGACGAGTCGGCTCCGTTCGACTTGATGGAGGTTCGGCCCTCCGAGCGAGGCACCGCTCGCAGGGCCTTTCCCCGCCAGACGTTTCCGTCTGGACGGATGAAGCGTGCCATCGTTCCCAGGCACGGCGAACCGTGCCGATGTGAACGATAGCAAGCATCGGCTCTTGACACGCTGTTCAGTTCTCAAGGTGCGACAAGCGCAACATCCCTGCTCAGGGCAGTCAAACACCCTCGGGAGCTGCGCCGGACCGGTAGGATAGCAGTCCGGGTCGAGGCGTCAACCGGGCCGCACACCTCGAACCGTTGTTCGGGTCCCTCTCACCCGAGCTCGATCCCCGCCAGCCGAGCGAACTTCCGGCGGCCCACCTGCCACACCGACCCCATCAACTGCCCGGGAGGCTCGCCCATGACTCTCACGTCCTCATGCGTCTCCTGCTCGCCGTTGACCCGCACACCCCCTTGTGTCTGGAGGCGCCTCGCCTCCGATCGGCTCCTCACGAGGCCCATGGCCTCCAACAGCGCAGGGACGTACACGACCCAGATGCCGTCCTCCTTCTCGCCGAACACACTCGCCGGGACGCGGACGTCCGCGATCTCGTCGGGGATCTCGTGCTCACGATGAACGACGTTGAACCGATCCTCCGCGGCCGTGCCCGCCCCCGCCCCGTGGTAGAGGTCAACCACCTCGCGCGCGAGCCTGCGTTTCGCTTCGTTCGGGTGCACGGTGCCGTCGCTCAGGCCCCGCTCGATGGCGTCGACCTCGTCTGGTTCCACGTGCGTGCTCAATCGCAAGTACTTCGCGATCAGCTGATCCGGGATCCGCATCAGTTTCCCGAACATCTCCTCGGGCGGCTCCGTGAGTCCGATGAAGTTGTCGAGTGATTTCGACATCTTCCGGACGCCGTCGGTACCCTCGAGCAGAGGAACGGTGAGCACGACCTGCGGTTCCTGCTGGTTTGCCCGCTGCACCTCGCGCCCCATGAGGAGATTGAACTTCTGATCGGTGCCGCCGATCTCGACATCGGCTCGAACCGCTACCGAGTCGTAGCCCTGCAAGAGCGGGTACAGGAACTCGACCACGCTGATGGGCCGCTCGTGCTGGTGGCGGTCGCGAAAATCCTCCCGTTCGAGCATCTGCGCGACGGTCGCGGTGGAGGCAAGCTTGATCAACTCACCCATGTCCATCGCCGAGAGCCACTCCGCGTTGCCGTGGATCTCCGCCGCGTCGACGTCGACCACCTTCCCGGCCTGTGCCAGGTACGTTTCGGCGTTCGCCCGGATCTCGTCTTCGGTGAGCATCTGACGAGTTTCGGACTGCCCCGACGGATCCCCGATCCGGGCGGTGAAGTCCCCGATGATCAACACCGCCACGTGGCCGGCATCCTGGAACTGCCTGAGCTTCCGTAGGACGACAGCATGGCCCAGGGTGAGATCCGGACGACTGGGATCGACACCGAGTTTGACGCGAAGAGGCCGGCCGAGCGCGAGCCGCTCCTCCAACCCGCCTCGTGGAACGAGGTCGACACTGCCGCTCGCGAGCGTCGTCAGCACGTCGGCGGCCATGGCGCGGCGATGCTACCAGCGCACCTCCCCGATCCTGTTCAGGACCCGGGGTACACTCGCCCCCGATGAACCGCCGGTACTTCCCCCTGGCGGCCTTCACGGCGGCCTCTGCCATCTTCGCTGCTGCCTGCGGCGTGCATCTGCAGGACGTTCCGCGACGCGAGCTGGCACAGACATCTTTCGTCTATGCGGCCGACGACACCGTGATCACCCAGCTCCATGCCGTCGAGGATCGCGTGGTCC
>CAWJFY010000005.1:0-321124 GCA_963842295.1 uncultured Actinomycetota bacterium
CAGAGTCGATGACCGAGCCTACGAGCCGAACCCTGGAGGTCCCCGGCGCCGTCCTGACGTACGACGTACGGCGCAACGCGCCAGCAGCGACCCGGTGCTGTTCATGATCGGGTCACCGATGGGCGCCGCCGGGTTCGGCACGCTCGCGCAGCATTTCACGGACCGCACGGTCGTGACCTACGACCCGCGCGGGTCGGAGCGGAGCACTCGCGCCGACGGCGAGACGCAGAACACGGTCGAGGAGCATGCGGACGACCTGCATCGGCTCATCTCCGCGATCGATGCCGGGCCGGTGGATCTCTTCGCCAGCAGCGGCGGCGCGGTGAACGCGCTAGCCCTCGTGGCCGCACACCCGGAGCAGGTGCGGACGCTCGTCGCGCACGAACCGCCGATCGTCGCGGTGCTCCCCGATCGCGAGCGGGCACTGGCAGCGACCCTCGACATGTACGAGACCTACCAGCGCAGCGGGATGGGTGCGGGGATGGCGAAGTTCATCGCGCTCACGAGCCACAAGGGCGAGATCCCCGCCGACTGGCTGGACCGGCCCGCCCCGGACCCGGCCACGTTCGGGCTGCCGACCGAGGACGACGGTTCCCGGGACGACCCACTCCTCGGCCAGTCCATGGGCTCGACGCCCCTGTACGAGCCCGACTTCGACGCTCTCCGGGCGGCCTCGACCCGCGATCGTCATGGCCGCCGGCAGCGAGTCGGCCGGCGAGATGGCCAACCGCGGCGCCTTCGCCGTGGCCGAGCGACTGGGGACGGCGCCGGTTATCTTCCCGAGCCACCACGGTGGATTCCTCGGCGGCGAGTACGGGTGGTCGGGCGAGCCCGATGCGTTCGCCGCCAAGCTGCGCGACGTGCTGGCTCAGGGCTGAAGGCGAGGCTGCCTTTCGTATCGTTGCGGTCGGTTCCTCCACGAGCGGGAATCCCAAGGGCGCCGGCTCGGTTGGCACCGATGAGTTCACGACTCGTCCTCGGTCCCTTCGAACGGAGGCGGTAGGAAGCCAGGGAGGTCGCAGATGGTCCCCGACACAAAGAACCTCGACGGTGCACCACCCCGAGCAGGCCGCCGCGAGTGGATCGGCCTGGGCGTGATCGCCCTCGCCTGCATGCTCTACGTGATGGACCTGACCGTGCTCCACCTGGCGATCCCGGCCATCAGCACGGACCTGCAGCCGAGCAGCGCGCAGCTGCTGTGGATCATCGACATCTACGGGTTCGTCGTCGCCGGGTCGCTCATCACGATGGGGACGCTCGGCGACCGGATCGGCCGCCGCCGGCTCCTGATGATCGGGGCCGCGGCGTTCGGCGCCGCCTCCGTGCTCGCCGCGCTGTCCACGAGCGCAGAGATGCTGATCGGCACGAGGGCGCTCCTGGGGATCGCCGGGGCGACGATCGCGCCCTCGACCCTTTCCTTGATCCGGAACATGTTCCTCGATCCGGAGCAACGGACGAGGGCGATCGCCGTGTGGATCACGAGCTTCTCCGTCGGCGCCGCGATCGGGCCGCTGCTCGGCGGGCTCGTGCTCGAGTTCTTCTGGTGGGGTGCCGCGTTCCTGATCAACGTGCCCGTGATGGTGCTCCTGCTGATCCTCGGACCGAGGCTCCTGCCCGAGTACAAGGACCCGAACGCGGGGAGGCTGGACATCCCGAGCGCCGCGCTGTCGCTCGTCGCGATCCTGGCCGTGATCTTCGGCCTCAAGCAGTTCGCGCAGGACGGGATCGGATGGCTCCCGGTGCTCTCGATCGCGCTCGGCCTCGCGATCGGCGCCGTGTTCGTCCGCCGGCAACGGCGGCTGGACGATCCGCTCATCGACCTCGGCCTGTTCCGGGTTCCGGCCTTCACGTCTTCCCTGTTCCTCTACGGGTTCGGCATCCTGATGGTGTTCGGCGGGTTCCTGTTCGTGCCGCAGTACCTCCAGCTGGTGCTCGGCCTGTCGCCGCTGGAGGCCGGGCTCTGGACGCTCCCGTGGGCGCTCGCGTTCGTCGTCGGCTCCCAGGTGACCCCGAAGCTCGCGCAGCGGTTCGCGCCGACGACGATCATGGCCGCCGGGCTCGCGCTCGCCGCCCTGGGCTTCGTCGTCTTCACGCAGGTCGACGCGGCGTCCGGGCTTCGCGATGATCGTGACCGGGTCGGTCGCGTTCTCCCTCGGTACGGCCCCCGTCTTCACGCTGACGAACGACCTGATCATCGGGTCCGCCCCAGCCGAACGAGCCGGTGCCGCCGCCGGGATCTCGGAGACCGACGGCCGAGCTCGGAGGGGCGCTCGGCATCGCGTTCTTCGGCAGCATCGGTGTCGCGATCTACCGGAACGGTGTGGCCGACGGCATCCCGGCCGGGATCCCGCCGGAGAGCGCGGCGGTCGCGCAGGACACGCTCGGCGGCGCGGTCGAGGTGGCGGGGCAGCTTCCCGCCGAGCTCGGCGCTCCGCTGCTCGAGGCCGCGAACGACGCGTTCCTCAGCGGGATGCACGTCGTCGCCGTGATCAGCGTCGTCGGAACGCTGGCGCTCGCGGCGTTCACCGCCACCGTCCTTCGCCGGCGGGCCGATTCCGGCGCGGGCGCCGCGGAGGAACCGGAGCTGGTGTCGGCCGGAGTCGGTGATGCGGACTCGACTGTCGAAGCCTCCTCTGTCGAACCTAGGTAGGTTCCGGCCAACGCTCTCGGCTGACGCGCAGGCGAAGCGACGCTGTGAAATGCATGGGCACCTACGAGCCGGACGGCGAGGTCGTGACCGGCTCGTTCTAGCGTCGCGAGTGGAAGGAGGAACCGTGAGTGAGCTTGTGGGTATCGCTCGATTCAAGATCCACGAGGGCAAGCTCGAGGAGTTCAAACGGCTGTCCGCTCAGGCCATGGAGATCGTGCGGACCAAGGACACCGGAACCCTTCAGTACGACACCTACTTCAACGACGACGAGTCCGAGTGCGTCATCGTCGAGCGGTACAGGGACTCCGAGTCGGCCATCGGCCACGCCGAGCACCTCGGCGACGTATCGGCGGCGGTCCTCGCGATCGTATCCGTGGTTCACGGCGAGCTCCTCGGGGAGCCGAGCGAAGAGCTCCGCGCGAAGTTGGCGGGCAGTCGAGGTTCCCCAGCTCTTCACGCCCTACCAGTCGATGTAGAAGACTCTCGCCGCTCGCGCTCGATCATGATCTCCTCGGGAGCTTCATCACGAAGGCGTAGACCGCGTGTACGGCGAGGATGATCCCCCAGCCGAGGAGCGGGAAGGCGAACCAGGGGAAGGGCGCGCCTGTCGCGATCCAGATCACGAACAGGATCAACTGGATCGGCACGTACACCGCGGGGTGGAGCCAGAACCACTGGCGCCGCGCGATGCGCCGCGCCTCGCGCTCCCGCGCCGCCATCTCGGCGAACTCATCCATCGTTCTCTCCCTCCTCGAGCGTTCGTTCGATCTCCGCGCCGGCTCGTGCGAGGATCGCCTCGATCCAGCTCCCGTTGCTCGGTCCGGGCGAGTCGCCGGCGCAGCCGGGAATCCGCGGCGAAACGGTCGAGGAGGGAGCCGACGGAGACCCGTTCCTCACCCTCATCGGCCCGAGCCGTCAGCGACGCCCACCGGGTATTCGAGCGTTGGGCTGCCGCGGCGCGTTGCCCGGCTTCGGTGAGCGAGTAGATGCGGGTGCCGTCGCGGTCCACCGTCCGGACGTGGCCGGTCTCGACGAGCGCCAGCAGGGCGGGGTAGATGGCCCCCGGGCTCGGCTTCCAACCGCCGCCGACCCGGTCCTTGAGCTCGGCCATGATCGCGTACCCGTGCGCCTCGCCCAGCGATCCGAGCACGACCACGATCGCCTCCTTCAATCGGTCACCTCCCGCTCGATCAAGGCGCGGATGTTCCTCGACGATCTCACGGCCGCCGGCAAGAACCAGCTTCTGCTCGACGTCCCCCTCTCTGAGGCTGCCTGACCCTCCGCGGTAAAGGTTCCGGACCTCCACGCCCTCTTCTTCCCTGAGTGGACGATGTGCGGGTGACGGAAGCCTCGGAGATCGAGCGTGTCTACAGGGAGGTCGCGGACCGTTTGTGGTGGGCGCTGCTGGCGTACACGGGCGATCGCGAGCTCGCGAGCGATGCCGCGGCCGAGGCGTTCGCTCGGGCGGTCGGCGCCGCCGAGACGATCCGCGACCCGGCCGCCTGGGTGTGGCGGGTGGCGTTCCGCGTGGCCACCGCGTCGCTGCGGGCGCCCAAGCCGACCGGGCGCGAGCCGGAGGGGAGCTACGAGCTGGATGAAGGGGCGATGGACGTGATCCAGGCGCTGAAGCGGTTGCCCGACCGGCAGCGGGCCGTGTTCGTCCTCTTCTACCTCGATGACCAACCGACCGCTCGGATCGCGGAGCTCTTCGGGATGGCGCCGGCGACGGTTTCGGTGCACCTCCATCGCGCTCGCCGGAGGCTCCGGGGCATCCTCGGGGACGACGATGGCTGACCCTCGCGACTGGATCGCGCGCGTCAGGCGCGCGGAGCCGCCCGACCTCTGGGACGAGGCCACGCGCCGGGCGAGGATCGCTCCGCCCGCGGCCGGACGCCGGCAAGACAGTCCGATCATGTGGAGCGAGTCCCGAGTAACCCCGCGCGTGGCCGCGTTGGTCACGGGCGTGGCCGCGGGAGTCCTTGCCCTGACCGTCGTGCTGGTCTCTCTTCAACCGTCGCCGCCCGAGCAGAGGCCGGTCACGCCCACCCCTTCCGCCGAGCTCTCGACCCTCTTGGACGTCCACCACCGGCTCGAGGAGGCCCTCGGCGAGCTGTGGACAGCAAAAGCCCGTGCCGATGAGCTCCGAGGCGAGATCGTTGCGGCTCAAGGCGAGCTCGATCTTCTGATCGACGAGTCGGGCACGAACCCGACCGACCGTCAGGAGTCCCGGCTGTTGCTCCTCCAGGAGCGGATCCAAGCGTGGACGAGTTCGCTCGCGGAGTCTGAAGCGTCGATCTCCGAGCTCACTACCCGAGTGGAGGCGGTTCGGGTCCTGCGCGATCCACTCGTTCGTCAGGAGAACGTCGGCTTCGCCTTTCCAGATGTCGCGACCGTCACCTGCCGCGGGGATGCGACAGGAGGGACGCATCTCTTGACCCCGGTTGTGGGGACGCAGCCCGACGGCGTCCACATCCGCGTCATCAACGAGATCTCGAACGAACCGGTGTTCCTCGTGATGGAGCCCGACGGTGTACGAGCGATCCCACCCGGCGAGACACGTGTCGTCGTGATACCGCCGCGTCCCTCGCACGACGCGGAGCTCGTATGCACCTACGAGCACTCCGATGACAGCTGGGAGCGCCCCACCCACCCGCTCTGGATCGAGGACCTCCCGAGTTGTGCCGACGACATCGACCGGCTCGAGGCTGCGCCCGTTGACGACCTCGGCAGCGTCTCCGTGTACTTCTCGTGTGAGGCCGATGCCGACCTCCTGGGCGCCGAGGCTCAGCCCGTCTACATGTTCGCCCGCTCCATCCCTGATGAACTGAGCGGAACCACCGACGGGCGCCTCGAGGTGGCTCTTCGCGCGTACTTCGACGGTCCCACGCCCGAGGAGGTCGAACTCGACTACTTCACCCCAGCTCCTCCGTCACTCGGCCCCGCGGATCCAGGACGTGTCGATCTCCGAAGGGATCAGCGACCGTGGACTTCGACGGGGCCACGATCGGAGACCTCGGGGGCCTCGGTACGTCGACCGCATCCTTGACGTTCCTCCTCGAACTCCGAGCCGTGACCTTCCAGTTCCCCGAAGTGCAGCAGCTGGTCCTTCAGGTCGACGGGGATTGCGACACCTTCTGGCACATGCTTGAGATGTCGTGCCAGACGATCCGCCGCCACGAGGGCTGTCCGAATTCCTCGGTACCTCGCCACGCGGCTCCCCTGGCTCCCAGCCAGAGCCACGATGATCCCTGGGCCGCAGCGCGTCGAAGATCGCTTCGGTTCGTCGCTCGCGTGGTTCAAAGACGAGGATCTTCGCTGGTCCGGCGGGTACGTGTCCCTGAAGAGATTCCTCGAGACCGCTCATCGACGAGGACCTCAGCGGCTTCCCGGCCGTCCGTGTACAAGGGGAGACGGCTCGTCTCGTCTCGGATCGAGATCAGGGCGTTGGCACCCTCGCGCTCGTCTGGAGCGAGGGCGTTCAGCCCTGCAGCTGGTTCAGCCTGAGCATGTCGACGACGGGCATGACGGAGTCCCAGGCTCAGCACCGAGATTCCGCGTGGTGGCGCGATTCCTATCGGAGGAGCCGCCGGGATACCCGCCTGGCTTGTATGAGTGATCTCGCAAGGGGGATGCATAGCGGGGTCGGATAGACTCCCTCGGTCCCGGAAGTGATGCGAGAGAGGCTTCGACTGCATGTCACGAGTGATCCTGATCGCGTGGGATGGCGCCGACTGGCGCATCCTCGACCCCCTGCTGGAGCAGGGCGCTTTGCCCAACCTCCAGGCCCTCCTCGACAAGGGCCAGCGCGAGGTCCTTCGCTCCACCGTCCCCACGCACTCCTGGTCGGCGTGGCCCTCGTTCCTGACCGGCGTCGACCCCGACGACCACGGCGTCTACGACATCCTCGAGACCAAGCCGGGCACCCACAAGCAGTACCCGGTCACGTCCAAGTCGATCAAGGCGCGGACGTTCCTCGACGACCTCACGGCCGCCGGCAAGAACCAGCTCCTGCTCGACGTCCCGCTCACGTTCCCGGCGCCGGACATCACCGGGAACCTCCTCGCCGGCGGGGTCCTGCCGAAGGGCCGCACGTTCACCCACCCGGCCGACCTGCCCGAGACGCTCGCCGAGCAGGACCTCGAGTGGCCGATCAACGGGATGAGCTGGACCACCTACCGGAACCGGCCCGACGCCTACCTCGACGAGGCCTTCGAGGTCACCGCGAAGCGGATCGCGGTCTCCGAGTACCTGATGGACAACTCGGACTGGGACCTGATGGCCTCGGTGTGGGTCTCGATCGACCGGACCCAGCACGCGCTGTCGAACTACATCGCGCCCGACCATCCCGACTACGCGAAGAACAAGGACACGCGGATCGGGAAGAAGGTCGCCGACATCTTCCGGCAGACCGACGACGCGATCGGCCGGTTCGTCTCGCGCGCCCGCCCCGACGACCTGATCCTGTTCATCTCCGACCACGGCTTCCAGTCGTGCACCCGCACGGTCCACATGGACCACCTGCTGAAGCAGTTCGGCTACCTCGAGTTCTCGGCCTCGCAAGGCCGTGTTCGGCCCGATGCAGTGGGGCCCGATGCGCAAGGTCGCGCGCAAGATCTACGACGTGCTCGGCCTGCACGGGAAGGTCTCGCTGCCCCAGTCGGTGAACTGGTCCAAGACGAAGGCGTTCACGACGATCCGCTCGACCGGCGAGGGCGTCTCGATCAACCTCGCCGGCCGCGAGATGGACGGCATCGTCGACCCCGGCGACTACGAGAAGGTCCGCGACGAGGTGATGGACCGGCTGGGCTCGTTCGTCGACCCGAAGACCGGCAACAAGCCGATCAAGGCGATCCACAAGCGCGAGGAGATCTTCAAGGGCGAGTTCGCCGACCGCGCGCCCGACATCATGCTGGTGCCGGCCGAGGGCTACTCGCTCGCGCACGCGACGTACCGCGCTCGAGGACGCCGACTGGGTGAGCGGCGACCACCGGCTCGAGGGCACGATCGTGGCGGTGGGGCCGAACGTGAAGCCGTTCGAGTCGCAGCCGGCGCTGATCGACATGGCGCCGACGCTCGTGGCGGCGCTGGACGCGCCGACGGCGGTGACGCCGAAGGGCCGGATCCTGCACGAGGTCGTGGGGAGCGAGAAAGCGCTGACCGCTCGCGAGTCGACGGTGCAGATCCCGGGGATGGGCGAGTCGGCGGTCTCCGACACCGAGGCCGACGAGATGGAGGAGCACCTCCGGGGCCTCGGCTACATCGAGTAGCGCACCTCAAGGGAGAGGATCCTCGCGCACGCGAGGCTCCTGCTGCTGCAGTCGGACGCTGCGTCGATAGAGTCCGGACACATGTCCGAGGCCGAGTCGCTCGTCGACCGCGACGCTATTGCCGTGCTGCTCCGACACGTTCCGGACGAGGTCCCGGCGATCAGACGGGCGTGGAGTGAGCTGGAAGACGCTCTCGGGTCGCTGCGGGGCCGGAAGTTCTACGGTTCGTTCGACCCTACGACCAACCAGTACGCCGTTTGCGTATGCTCCGGCAAGGTGACGACCCTCGTGCCCTCGGTCTCCAACCGGGAACGCTTCCCGGCGGCAAGTACGTTCGTGTGCGCCTCAAAGGGGAGCCACCGGCCGTTTATGACCTCATCCCGACGACGATGCAGAGCCTCGCGGACCGGCCGGACCGTGACCCGGTCAGACCTCAGCTCGAGTTCTACCGACGCCGGGACGAGATCGATCTCCTAGTTCCGGTGCTTCCTTCGTCCTGACCGTCCCTCGTCAAGGGACATCTGCCAACGCTCGCGCACCACGGCGTGCTGTTCGAGCCGCGGATAGCTTCTGGGCCTCGCGAGGCCGATACTTCGGAGATGCGAGGCCGGGCGGAGGAGACGAACCGAACCGGTCGCCGCAAGCTTCGGCGATCGGTTGGCGTCGCCCTCGCCATCTTGCTCTTCCTGTTGCTCACGGTCTCGCCATCACGTGCCACGACATGCCAGCTCCAGATGCTCACCTTCTCCAACGTGCCGGATCAGACGACCCTGGAAGTCCAACCCCGCGTCGTCGTCTCGATCGTCGGCGAGTTCTGGACCAACGATTGCTTCGGCCTGGAAGGAGGAGGCGCTTGCTATGGCCCCGGTAACGAGCGCCCGATCAAGAACATCGACGTCACGCTCGTGCGAGAGGGCACGACCGACGCAGTCGTCATCGCCGAGGGCATCTCCGCACGTGGTGAGAACGAGAGCTGGTTCCTTAGCTTCCGGGTGCCCGACCTTCAACCGGGCAAGTACCTCATCCACGCCGTCGAGCACGGCAGCACAGGGGGAGGTGGCCAACAGCTGTTCCTACGAGTCTCCGATAGGGCACCTGGGTGGCCCACATGACCGACCTCGCCACGCTGATCGCGACGCCACACCGACGAGGCCATTCGGCTGCGGCTGCTAGGGGGCGATCCAGGACGTCGGCGCCTAACGCGTCGGCTCAGGCGACATTCGCGAACAGTCGGGCACTCTAGCGATGCTTCGCCGCCCATACGAAGCGTCGAAGGGCTAGTACGATCGGGCTAAATCAGCTGCGACAACGTCGGACTCATGGGAAAGGTTGGCGGGAAATGCGCATCACTCGTCAGGTTGTCGTGTTCGACGCCGCAGATCTCACGGCTGAGAGCACGTTCTGGGCCGGCGTGCTCGACGGCACGGTCGACGCCGAGGACGACTGGCACCGGGTGATGGTCGACGGCGAATCGCGGGTCGCTGTTCAGCTGGCGCCGAACCATGTCCCGCCCGACTGGCCGGACGGCACACCCGAGCAGCAGATCCACCTCGACCTGTGGGTCGAGGACTTCGCGGCCGCCCACGATCGTGTCATGTCGCTCGGTGCACGAGTACTCAAACCACCAGCAGGGGACGACAACTTCCAGGTCTACGCGGATCCTGCCGGGCATCCGTTCTGTCTCTGCTGGGTTCAATAACGCGAGCAGCTGTGGCTGGACCGTGGTGAACCGGTCAGTCCGCAAACCCTGAGGTCGTCCTGGGTACATTCGCGAACGCTCGCGCACACGGGCACGTCGTCGCTTGACACTCCGTAGGGTTGTCCCGATGTCGAGGGTCTTGGTGACTGGGATGTCGGGAACCGGCAAGTCGTCGGCTCTCGCCGAACTTGGCCGACGCGGTTATCGCGTCGTAGACACCGGTGAGCCGGGCTGGCGCGAGTATCGCGAGGATGTTGAGTCCTCCGACGAGTTGCACCGCGGGGAGTGGCTCTGGGTCGAGGAAAGGATCACCGGGCTGCTGGACTCCGATGATGGTCGCTCGCTCTTCGTTGAAGGGTGCGTGAGGAACCAGTCGAAGTTCTACGATCGTTTCAACGCGGTCGTCCTGCTCAGCGCCCCTGCTGACGTGATCCTTGACCGGGTCGCACGGAGAACGACGAACAACTACGGGAAGACTCCACTGGAACGAGCGATGATCTTGGATGACCTCGCCAGGGTCGAGCCGCTCCTCAGGGAGGGCTGCACGCATGAGCTGGATGCCAGCCGACCGCTCGCCGACATCGTCGCCGAACTGACCGCGATCGCGTCGCGCCCGATGACGACGTCCTAGGCCCTCCGCCTCGAGGGGTATTCCCGAACACTCGCCCCACGCGAGTCGCTCTCACTGGCCTTGCCGACTGGGAGTTCGATCGCGCCGCTAGCCGCCTGTAAGCCGCTCGTAGTACGCGCTTACGATCTTCTGAGCTTGCTCCTCTGACACAGATCCTGGGACCCCACCCAGGTCAACGGTGTAGACGATCGAACCTGCGGTGAACCCCACCCAGTAGCTTTCGGAGGGGTCTTCGCTTTCTGTCCCGGCGGCCTCGATGTCCTCGGCCGTCGCGATCCGGTGGACGCCCCGCGCATCCGGGATGCCATCCACGTCGAAGCTGCTTACCCGCACGGCACAGCTCTGGGGGCATGGCTTCATCGAATCCGCTTCGAGCCAGTCAAGTGCGCTGCTCGCCCCGTCTTCGGAGTCAAGCTCGATGAACCAACTGAAGAGATGAGGCGCATGTGGATCGTGCGTCTCTCCGAAGAAGCGTACGTCCACACCCGCCCGCGTGAAGCCGGCGTCCTGGAAGACCGTGGTCATCTCTTCTCGGTCGGGATCGATCAAGGCTGGGCTGAAGATCGGGATGAACGCGTCGAGGTCCGCCGCTGTCTGACGCTCCTCAACGGGATCAGGCTTGGTTCCCGGTGCATCCGCGGCCGTGGGGAATCGCTGCGCGACCGGGGGTGCGGCCGTCTCATCGCCACCGCTGCAAGCGACGAGGGCGATCGCCGTCAAAGGCACAAGAAGTCGGATGGCGAAGCGCACCCGATGGACCCTATGAGATGCAGCAGCCACGTACAAGACGGGCGTTCTCGGAGATGGCCACTGCACAGCGCCGTCTTGACGCGACGGCGGAGCGGTGGAAGGTCCCTCAGCGGAGGGCGTCGAGGGATGCCAGCGGGACGATCCCTTCAGCGCTCTTCGCGAGTCCGCGGTCGAGGGTGATGAACGCGTCTGCCTGCAACCGCGTGAGGGCCAAGTACTCGGCGTCGTAGGTGGATGCCCAGCTCAACCGATCCGCCAGTTCCCACGCCACGCGCCGGAGCACGGCGTCACCGAGGAGCCTGATCTTCAACCCCGGAGGTCCCACGCGCGTGAGGAGGTCGCGCGCTTCCGGGGCCGCGAGCTCGCCCCGGTGCACCGCCTCGTGCAGAGCCGACAGGGTCTGAGAGCGGAGGAGCGTGGGCGCCAGGAGCTCGTGCTTCGCCGGGATCTTGAGATGCGCCTTGGCGATGTGGATGACGGCCGTCGAATCGACCACGAATCTGGTCATCGCGCGATGGTACGCGCGACAGGCAAGGGTCCACCCCGGGCCTCGGCTGCATCGAGTGGCGATCGCGGCGGGGCGATGAGATGGTGGAAGGCGGTCGAGTTCGCCTTCGTGAACGGGTGGCCCGCGTCGAAGGCCGTCGTGGCGAGACGGAGGAGCAACTCCTAGGCCCTCGGCTACATGAGGATGGACGGCGATGGGTGGTCGGTCGCGCCTCTGGGGATTGCGCCGCGTCGTGACGCGCTACGTGAACCCTTTCACCCGTCTCTTCGCGGGGTGGATGCCCGGCTTCGGGATCCTGGCTCATCGGGGGCGCAAGACCGGACGCCCGTACCGCATCCCGGTCAATGTGTTCCGGCGGGGAGACGACTTCGTTTTCTTCCTGACCTACGGAGCTGATGTCGACTGGGTGAAGAACGTCTTCGCGGCCGGAACGTGCACGCTCAAAACCCGCGGACGTGACGTGACGCTCGTCGAGCCCGATCTGATCACCGATCCCGAACGTCGGCTCGCACCGCTCCCGGCTCGGGCCATCGGGCGACTCATCGGCGCATCGCAGTTCGTGCGGATGCGACCTGCCTGATCCACGCGCAGGGCCGGCGTGAGCGACGCTGCGCGGTCAGGTGCTGAGTGCGATCACTCGGAACGCGTCGACGGGCTTGCTGAATCCTTTGAGCTGCAGCCCGTCGACGGCCTCCGTCTCGAGCCGATCCTCGAGTGCTGCTTGCAGTCGCTGACTGATGAGGATCTCGCCGGGGGCTGCGACATCGCTGAGCCGGGCCGCGAGATTCACACCGCTCCCGATCGCGGCGTAGTCGTAGCGGCCCTCGAATCCGATGCGGCCGAGCGTCGCGTACCCGGTCGTGATCCCGACCCCGAGGCCGAGGTCGTACCCGCGCCTCCGCCAATCGGCCGCGAGCTGTGCGATGCGCTCGCGCACCTCCACGGCCGTGCGCACCGCCGCGAGCTGGTGCTCCGGATCCGGAACCGGATCGTTGAAGAACGCCATCAGCCCGTCACCGGCGAAGTGCTCCACGGTTCCGCCGTGGGCGATCACGAGCTCGCCCACCACCAGGTGGTACGCCCGCAGCACATCGAGGACCTCCTCCGGCTCGGCTGTCTCGGCGAACGCCGTGAATCCTCGGAGGTCGCAGAACAGCGTGGTGATCTCCCGTCTGTGACCGGCCAGCAGCCTCTCTCCCTCGTCGCTCGACAAGAGGCTCGCGACCTGCGGTGCGAAGCGCGCCAGCTCGATCCGCTGGCGCTCGACCGTCTGGAAGAGGCGCACATTCTCGACGGCCACGACGATCTGGTCGGCGAACGTCTGAAGGAGCGTGATCTCGGCCTCACTGAACGGCTTGACCGTGTTCCGTCCCACCGCGATCGCGCCGATCGGCTCGCCGTCCTTGAGCATCGGAACACCGAGCGCGGTCCGAAACTCACCCGCGCTCTGGAGCTTCGTCATGGAGTACTCAGGATCCTCGAGGACGTCGACGATGTGGACCACTCCGCGCTCGAGGACCGTGCGACCGATCACGGAGCCTCGCCCTGGTTCGTAGACGTGGTCCCGAACCATCCGTTCGTACTCGGGTCCGAAGCTCGTGAAGGCGGCCATCCGGTATACGTCGCCGACCCGTCGCGCGATGTTGCCGCTGTCGGCTTGACACAGGAGGACGGCTCGGTCGATCACGGTCTGGAGCACCTTCTCGAGGTCGAACGTCGATCCCGCCACCGTCTGGATCACGTCGTGGACCGCGGCCGCACGAGCCTCCGCTTGCTGCAACTCCCGCTGGAGGTCAGCAAGCTGATCGCGGGCGTCGGCATCGCTCGCGAGATCGCTCCCGTCCGATGATCCTTGTTGGTTGGCTTGGGTCATCCTTGGTCCTCGTCCCCCTGAGTCTGACCGGCCGGCGAGCCGCGCCAAACCTCGATCAGCAACTCCGGTGACGTCGCCTTCGACGAGTCGGTGCTCAGGTTCGAGCCTAACGGGCTGGGATCCCGAAGAAGTCGCGACTGCTTGCACAACGGGGGCAGGCGTCAGGGGTCCCGGTCCGTCCAGCTACCACGAGGTCCTATCCGAGCGGGGCCAGGAGTTTCTTCTTGCCCTGGAACGCGAACAGCAGCAGGTCGACCATGCGGAACGTCGTGTTGTTCGGCCCGAGCGAGGGACGCCACCCCGGGTTTCGCACGATAGACGTCTTGCTCCCCTCCATCGCACGATGGAAGGTCTCGGCCACGATCCGCGCGCCGACACCCTTCAGCCTGCCCTGGGCCAGCTCGGCCTCACGAAGGATGTAGAACCACAGCGGCGTGTCCTTCACGACGGACGCGCGCTGCGTGGTCGTGAGGTTCTCGAGCGTCGCGCCGTTCTTGCCCTCACGGATCTGTGCGGCCGTGAGCTTCGTCAGCGTCACGCCCTTCGCCTTCATGAAGCTCGCCATCTGCTGGCCGCTGGCGAGACGAACCATCCTCGCTCTTTCCAGATTGCGGAACGCGAGATTGTCCTCATCGGCAGGGAACCCGGGGAGGCTCCGAAGGGGGAGCGCCAGCTTCGAGTCGATGCGCATCGTGACGTTGAACTTGGCCTGCGGCACGACGAGGTCGGCTCGGCCCGCCTCGGCGAAGTCGTAGAGACGGCGGAAGTCTGCGACCCAGGTGCCGGCGAGTCGCAGCCCACCGCCGAGGTTGCCGCTCCCCGCGGAGAAGATGAACAGGTAATCGAGGGTCCCACTCCCGTTGTCGAAGATCTTGTTCCAGTTGTAGGCGCTCCGGATCATCGAGTGGCCGAGCCGGAACGCCGCCACCGAGAACTCGATGGGCATCGTGGGGACGTCGGTCGGCGTCACGCCGACCTCGAAGGCCTTCCGCCCGTTGGTGAAGACATCGTTCACGACGCCCTGCGCACAGATGCGTGGCAGGTAGTCGGTGCGGAGCATCCACTGGTAGTGCCTCGTGACGATCCCGCGAGCCTTCTGGAAACGCTTGGCGTCCGGCACGGACGACGGGAGGGTGTCGACGACCCGGTTGTGGAACCGGATGAACGCGAGGTGGGTCTGGGCGACCGCGAGGTTCTCGTCGTTCCTGGGGTCGGGGACGATCGCTCTCCGTTTGGCCTTGTTCGTGTTGCCCGCCCCGCGAGGGAGGTCGAAGCCGTTCATCGTGCCGATGCCCTCGGGGTCCTCGGCCTTCCCGATCCTCAGGTGGATGCCGTCCGCCTCGTAGAACTTCTCCGAGCCGGGATCGTCGGGCCCCGCCCCGTAGAGGGAGTCCAGGTCGAGGCTCGGGGAACGCGCCTGCAGGAGGTCGGTCGGGGTCACGTTCTGTCCGAGCATCACCGCCGTCTTGTCGAACGTGAGGTCGTGATCCACGAATTGACCCAGGTATGTGAAGCCGGCCGGGATGCCGGACTCGCCGCCTCCTCCCGAGGCCATGGCGTCGGCCAACCGCTTCCGTGTGCCCGCTCCGAGCTGATGGTTGATCCCGCTCGGCCCCATCCGTGAGAAGCGGAAGGGTGGGGTCACGGCCTCCGCGCGAGCAGCCAGGGTCGGTCCCCGGCCTCCGACGGACTCCCCCAGGAGTCCTTCACCGATCACGAAGTAGCTCTCCGAGCCGTGCCTGTCCATGGCGCCTCCTCGGGCCGATCAAGATGGGTGCAGCCGGCCGGCCGATACCGCGTAGGAACAGATCACCGTAGCCACGCCTGAGGAGGAGGCGCATCCGGCATCGGACGTCGGCTTTACGAGCTAGCTCTTATTGCGTAGGGTAGATCGATCGAGCCCCAAGACAGGAGGTCTGGGATGCGTCGGAAGCTCCTCGTGCTCATCGCGATCGTCGCCGTCGCCCTTTCGGTCGCGGCTCCGTCCGCCCTCGCGGGTCCAGTGGCGCCGTTCGACTCGCATCCGCGCGGCCGTTCCTATGCCAGCTGGATGCGCGTCTACGGGCGCTGGCTGCTCGGGGATGAGTCGAATCCGCTGGTCGCCGGCTTGTCGGGCGACTGCGGCGAGATGAGGCACGGCGTGTTCTTCTTGGCGCCGCCGATCGACGTCGGCCTCGAGTTCGACTGCCAGATCCCGAGGGGCACGCCGATCCTCCTCTCGCACGCGGGGCAGTTCGCTTTCCGCTCAGCCGGGGAGACCGACGCCGAACTGAAGCAGCTGGTCAAGGACCTGTTCGTCACGACCTCGAACTCGCTGACGCTCGACGGCCGCGCATTGCGACTGAAGCCGATCGACACGGGCGCTTACAGAGTGGTCTCGGAGCCAGGGAGCTTCTATGACGCCGTTCTCGGGGTGGGGACGGGTCCGATCCGCACGGCCATAAGGGCGAACCTGGTCTTCATCCGTCCGTTGTCCCGAGGCGATCACGTGATCGAAGCAGAGGTGCACTTCGCAGAAGGCGGCGGAGACTTCAGCGCCACGTACCACATCCACATCACGAGAAGGGCCGACTAGCGGGGCGAGCTGTTCCGGAGCTACAGGGCTTCTGGACGTAGTTCGATCGAGCGGATGACCTCTCGAAGGTCGACGTTCACGGTGATATCGCCGTAGAGGCGGAACACGTAGCCGCGCCGGTCCTCGACGGCGAGCAGGACACCGCAATCCGCGGAGAGTCTCCCCGCGATGCCGTCCACGGTGGTCGGGACGAAGAAGGACCCTGCGCCTCCGAGCCCCGCGGCGGCGATGGCGCGGCGCTCCTCGCGGTCCAGCCACTCCTCCGGCGTCATCCCTTCGGGGATCTCGATCGACCCGGCCGCGAGGAAGATGCCCTCGGTGTCGACGCCCCGAAGGACGTCCGCGACCCCTCGGGTCAGCGGGCCGGAGGTCCAGGGCGTCGATGACGCGGCGGCCGTCCAGTCGTCCGGGTGGGTGAGGGAGTAGCCGTAGAGCTGGGATTCGAACCGGATCGTTGCCGTTGGCGCTGGCGTCGGACTCGGGGTGGTCGCCGAGTCACGCGGGGCGTCTGCGGCGATCGTCCGGAAGGCGATCACAGTCGCAAGGACGGCGATCGTGACGCCCGCCGTTCCGGCCGCGAGCCGCTCGTTCCGCCGCTTCCGGTCACGCCGACGCTGGAGCCGGTCGAACCGAGGCTCGGGCAACGTGAACCGTTCGGCGACGCGTGCGATGGACTCGCGCTCATCGATCATGGGGATTCCTCCTGGGTCGTTCGTCGGCGGAGCGAGGACCTGGCCCGTGCGGTGAGGACGCGGACGGTGTTCGCCTTGATCCCGAGGAGCCGGCCTGCCTCCTCGGTCGAGTAGCCGAGGTAGGCCGTCAGCACCATCGCTTCCCGCTCTCGCGGCGTGAGCGAGCGGAGCAGTCGGGCGACCTCATCCCGGGTCTCCACCTCGCCCAGCGCGTCGTCCGGGACCAGGAGGTGCGTGGCCTTCCTGATCGCCACGGCGGCGCGGCGGAGGCGGCTCCGGTACAGGTTCAGGGACGTGCGGTACAAGAAGCCGGCCGGCGACTCCATCCTGGAGACTCGATCCCATCGCTCCCAGACCTTCAGGAACGCGTCCTGCACGATCTCTTCGGCCTCTGCTCGGTTCCCGCCCATCAGGACGAGCGCCCCGAACAGCCTCGAGCCCTCGGCGTCGAAGAACTCTTCGAAGGACACCGCAACGCTGGACTCTGCAGGTCCGCGCTCGGCGGGTACCGACATCGGCATTGGCTCCATCGGGGCCACCATGGTGGCATGAACGCCTGAGATGCCTGGATGGCTTACAACCGCCGCAGGCTCACGAGATCGTCAGCCGGGAGACGTGCTCTCGGTCAGCTGACGCGCTCCCATGTGTAGCCAGGGGAGGCGACCGCGAGCATCCAGACGCAATCGAAGCCCGTGCACTTGTCGGGCAGGACCGGTTCGAACCTGATCGTGTCGTTCTGGATCTCGAAATGGAACGTGGCCTCGCCGATCGTGAACGTGCGGTCGTCCACGATCTCGTACGTCCCGTCGTCGACCTGCTCGCCTCGCCAGTCGAGGGACCCGAAGGTGCCGAACTCGGTGAAGAAGTGAGAGTGCTCCCGTGGGACCGCTCCCTCGCATGGATCGTCCTTCTTCTCGAGCTGTTCGAGCGTCCCGCCAACCCAGCCGTTGCCTTCGATCGCCTGGGGTGCTCGCTGTCCCAAGCCGTTCGCCTCTAGGAGACGCACGAGCTCCTGACACTTCGTCACGCGCTTCCATTCGCCGACGAGCGGCGACGCCTCAGGGCTTGGTGATGGGCTCGGCTGACCGGTCGGCGCGGATGAGATGTCGGGCGGCGTCGGAGCCGGCTGATCGCCGCTGCAGGACAAGCCGACGATCGCGATGGCGACGAGGAACGCTCCGCGTGTCCCTCGTCTCATGGCAGCCAATATGCGGACTCCTCCAAGAGTTCGGAGTCCGCGATCAGTGTGAGCTCGGATCCGTCTGTCGCAGCCGTGTAGACGTCGAACTGCTGGTCCTCGAGGGTCATCGAGAAGAGCACGTGGGAGCCGTCAGGGGACCATAGCCCACCCATCGCGAACCCGCTGATCCCATCACCGGCGAGCATCGAGCTCCCTCCGTCGAGTGTCACGAAGTGCAAGGTGCCGGCGGATGAAGCCAGGATCGAGCTGCCATCGGGCGACCAGTCGCACGGGATGCCGGTGAGGACGACATCGTCCAGCAAAGCCCGGGCCTTGCCTCCCGCCGTATCCATCACCATCAACGTGCCCCGGCCGTCGTCGGTCACTGTGCGGATGAACGCGAGCTGCGTCCCATCCGGCGAGTACTCGCATGGGATGTCCCTTTGTCGCGTGAGCCGCTGCGGGTCGGTTCCGTTCGACGCTCGGACCGTGTAGATGCCTGTCCGCGACCGGTCCGAATCGTCCCATCCCTCACACGCCAGCCGTCCGGCGCCCAGACCCCGCACACGAGGTTCAGGCCCGGATCGGGGGTCACGAAGAGGCGATAACCGGTCCCGTCGACGCCGACGGTCCCGCCCACGAACAGTCCCTCGTTGTTGAGCGCAGAGATCGCGAGCACGGAGCCGTCCGGCGAGAGGTTCCTTGCCTCGAACTGTTTCCCGGGCACGAAGGGCGCCTCGCCCGAGCCATCGGTGCCCACGACGAAATGGCGGAACTCGCCCGACGGGGCGATGCGGGAGAACAGGATGCGACCATCTAACTGCACCTCGGGCGGTCCGGTGGTGGTAGACCCCGAGGCACCCTGCGGCGATCGAGTCGGGTCCTCGGTCGTACAGCCAGCCAGCTCGATGAGCGCGAGGACGAGGAGGATCGCGATCCACCTCGCGGACACCCACGACCGAGCAGACATCAGGACGGTGACGGGAATGCCAGCGAATCCACGATCTGGCCGCCGGTTTGGACCAGTTCGTCATGCGGAAGGCCGCCCGGATCATCCTCGAGGTTGACGATGATGACCCCGTCTTCCGAATCGAGGATGAACCAACGCATCGACTGCTCGGGGACGATCGCCCAGTGATACCCGCCGAGGGGAGCCGCTCCGTTGAAGATCAGCGGAACCGCCGGGAGATCTTCGCTGAAGACGCACGTCCGCTTCCACTCCGGATCGATCTCGATGTCGAGCTGCATGCCCTCGAGCCCGCCGACCGTCACCGGGGTCGGTTCGCTCACCGTGAGTCCGGGCGCGGACTCGAGCCACCCGACGATGTCGCCCAGCGACTCCCCGACGCCCGGCTCCGAGGATTCCTCACAGTCCTGGGAGGCGATCGTGGGGTCGTGCAGCAAGTAGATCCCGTCGGGGACGTACAGACTCTCGTGCTGGGGGGGTGGGGTCTCATCGGCGATGAGATGAAGGCCTCCCCCGGCGTAGAGCCAGCGTCCACCCGGGCGAATCGATCTCGAAGTCGATCGTCGGATCCGAGAAGGTCCAGCGATACTCCCCGGGCTCGAGTGGTCCCTCGCACGGCAACTCCGGACAGTCATCCAGGATGCGCACGTCAGACGATGGCGACTCCACAGCGTCGGTGGGCGACGCGCCGTTCGGCTCAGTTTCCCCGTTGGAACACGATGCCACCAGGAACATCGCGAGCACCGTCGCGCCGATGCCGGACATCGCCGATCCCCGCCCGCTCCTCAACCTGCCACCCCACGTCCGATCCATGACGTCCTCCTTCGACGCGCGGTGAACGCTAGAGGCGGGAGGTGATGGGAGGAAAGGACAGGAACCCTACGTTTGATCGTCGGCTTCGGAGGATCCCTGGCGCTCCGCGACGGACGACGCGTGCCGACGAGCGAGCTCCGCACGGGACCTGATGCCGAGCTTCCGATAGATACGACGCAGGTTCGACTCCACGGTCTTCACGCTCATGAAGAGCCGCTCCGCGGCCTCCTTGTTGGAGAGGCCAAGGGCAACGACATCGGCGACGCGTCGCTCCGTCTCGCTGAGCTCGGTTCGTGACGCGGAGCGACCACCGATCCGCGCCAGGGCTTCATCGGCGCGCGCTTCCCAGAGGCGGGCCCCGAGAGCCTCGAACCGGGATCGGGCGCCCTCGAGAGACTCGCGAGCCTCCCGCTTGCTCTTCATCCGCCGGAGGGTCTCGCCATAGACCAGGAGGGTTCGCGCCGATTCGAACGGGATCGCGACGCGCTCGTGCTCCGCGAGGGCCCGCTCGAGCTCGAGCAGCGCGCCGGGTGGATCGCCCAGCGCCGCGGCGATGAGCGCCCTGCATCTCGCTGCGGTGGCAAGCGCGAGCGGCCGATCGAGGTCCGTGCCCTGCTCCTGGAGCCGATCCACGATCTGCTTGGCACGATCGAGCCGACCGAGGGCGATCAAGGCTTCCGCGAGGTCGGGGACGAAGGGGAAGGCGCCCGGCTCGCGGACCCCGTTGCTCTCCAGCAGTCGATCCGCCGGGTCGAGAGCGCGGACGACGTCTTCGAGATCGCCGACCGAAAGCGCGATGAACCCGAGCACGCTCCGGTTCGCGAGCTCGATCCCCAGGTTTCCCTGAGCCGCGGCGAGGGAGGCTCCCTCGGTTGCGTCTCTGCGGGCCTCGTCGATTCGTCCCATCAGGGCCGCGACGTGCGCCCTCGAATACAGCATCTGATCACGGATCTCCTCCAGGCCCGCATGAACGATGATGTCGTACCCCTCGTCCGCGTAGCTGGCCGCGGCGGCCCATTCCCCTGCGGCGCATTCCACCTCGCTCAGGGCAGAGAGAGTGTCGTGGCGCATGAGCTCGAGACCGGTCTCGACGAGGTGAAGGTCGGCATCCCTGATCGACCGCCGTGCCTCCGCGACCTTTCCTTCCCACAGCATCTGATCGCCACGGATCCTCGCCGGTTGCACCGTCTCTCCCGGAGCGAGGTCCCCGGCGAGCGCGGCCGCGCGGCTGATCGTCGGCCAAGGATCCCGACCGAGTAGCGCCTCTGCTCGGGCGAGCGCTCCGAGCGCCAAGCGGAGCGGGGTGGGATCCGAACCACGCTCGGCCAACCCGACCGCCGTTCGAGCGTGACCGGCCGCCGCTGATGGCTCCAAGCGGCAGAGTGCCACCCACGCGAGGTTCGCGTGGGCGACGGGGAGGAATATCTCGTGGTCGCCGACGTCCGGGAGCGCGGTGCGTAGGAGTTCGTCGACCCGATCGACGTCGTTGTATGACCTCACCGCCAGTTCCACCCGCGTCCACGCCCGTTGCTGGCTGGAGGTGGACGCGCCGATCAACGTCTCCAACATCGTGCGCCCTCGCTGGACATCCCCGGCATCGAACCGCTCGAGCGCCGCGGATCGCGTCCGGCTGCAGAGGAGCGCCTCGTCGTCTGGCGGAGTCAGATCTGCCGAGAGCTCCCACAGCTCCGCGGCGGCGAGCGGCGCTCCTCGACGCCGCGCGCGACCGGCCGCTTCGTGGACGAACGACGCTCGACCCGGATCCGGGCCCCCACCCATCAGTGCCATGTGTCTCGCCTGTTCCTCCACGTCGGGGGCGACCTCGGCGACTCGTGCATGGACCGCTTGCCTTCGACCCGTGGAGGCCGACCAGTAAGCCGTCGATCGCATCAGCGGATGCACGAAATCGATCCGCTCGCCCTCAACGATCACGAGTCCAGCCTCTTCGGCATCGACGAGGTCTGTGTCGACCGCCGAGGGCTCGTGGCTCGCAGCCCGAAGCGTGGCGAGCGTTGGGCGTGCCATGGCTGCCAAGACGAGGACCACGTCGCGGGCGCTGGCCGAAAGGCCGTCGATACGAGCGCGCAGGACGTCGCGGATATCACTAGGAACCGGAAGCGGTCTGCCGGCCGATGGCTCGGCGTCACGGAGCGCGTGGGCGATCTCGAGCGAGAAGTACGGATTCCCGTGTGCCCCTTCGTGCACGCGCGCGACGAGCGGCGGCGTGACGGATCGGCTCATCCGCTCCCGGAGGATGCGGGCGACCTCGTCAACGGCGAGGGGCCCGACGTATGTGCGAACCGTTTCACGCTCGTCGATCGCGCGCGTGAGTTCGAGCTTCTCCGAAGAACCATGCTCGAGACGCCTGGTCGCGAGGATCGCGACTGGATGACCGGCCGATCGGCGGATCGCGAACGAGAGCGCTCGGGCCGACGACCCGTCCATCCATTGGATGTCGTCTATCGCGATGACGACCGGCGACGAGACACTCAGCGTCCGGAAAGCATCGAGCACTCCGAGCGCGATCGCACGTTGGTCGGGCCGGAGGGTGCCGGTTTGCTCGCGAAGAAGAGCGATCTCGAGGGCCCTGCGCTGCGTACTCGGAGCACCGGCGAGAGCCTCGTCGAAGACTTCCCCGATCAGGTCCCCGATCCCCGAGTACGACAACCCGATCTCGTTCTCGCCGGGCCGGGAAACCAAGACGCGATGACCGGCAACCTGAGCGGCCTCCACCCCCGCCCGCCAGAGGGTCGTCTTGCCGATCCCCGCCTCGCCTTCGAGAAGAAGGTTGTGCGGCCTCTCGTTCAGGTTCTCGACGAATCGTGTGAGCGCGGCGAGCTCCGGCTCACGACCCACGATCTTGCCCCGTTCCGCTTGCATCGAAGCCTCATCCCAGCTCAGGGAGCACACATCGTAGACCTCGACTATCGGCGGAAAGCCTCACACGGACTTCAGCAGACCCTCCTCTTGACATATCGTTTCTCGATGCTATCGTTCATCGATAGTATCGACGAACGATATGGAGGAGGTTCGAGATGGATCCGATGCCGTCACGCGCCGCTCGCACCGCGGCCCTCGTGCTCATGGTCCTCTTCTGGATCACCGTGGTAGCCGGGCTGCTCGTACTGGGGCACCACCTGTTCGGGCTGGGGCAGGACTCTGGCACGATGACCGTTCCGGCGAAGGCTGCCGTGGAGGATGTCCGGCTCCCCGAGGACTTCGAGATCGCCGGGCCTCTGCCGGTCAACGTCGACGTCGTCGACCCGAGCCTGACGCAGCGTGTGATCGCGACGGTCCCCCCGTTGGTCTGGTGGACCCTGGCGCTCGTCGTGCTGTGGCTCCTGCGGAAGGTGGCACGATCCGCCGCGGAGGGGGACCCGTTCCGGGCCTCGAACGTCACCAGGCTGCGGTGGCTCGGGGCGATCTTCCTGCTCGGTTTCCCCTTGGCGACGATCGTGGAGGGCTCCTTCACGGACTGGTTCTTCTCCGCCGGTGTGTGGACGGGTGGACCGCTCCCGCCCGGCGGGATCGTGACCGAGTTCCCGGTGGTGTCCTTCTCCCCGATCCTTGCGGCTGTCAGTCTGTTCGCGCTCGCGGAGGTGTTCGCGTACGGTGTCCGGCTGCGCGAGGACGTCGATGCCACGATCTGAGCCCGACCCCCAGTCCGACCACCGGATCGCCGTGCATCTGGATCGTGTACTCGAAGATCGCGGGATGACCTTGACGGAGCTCGCGGAACGCGCCGGCGTCACGGTCGTGAACCTCTCCGTGCTCAAGAACGGCAGGGCTCGGGCGGTCAGGTTCTCGACGCTCTCGGCGATCTGCGATGTCCTCGACTGCCAGCCGGGGGACGTGCTCACGTTCGAGCCGAACGGGCGGGTATCCCGAAGAAGTCGCGAGGCCTAGCACTACGGTGCCACGAGCTTCACCGCGTTCCGGCGAACTACGCGGTGTTCACGGCGTTGCCGCTGGAAGAGCCGCGGCCTGTTCCTCGGCGTAGTTGATCAGGTCGAGGTCGCCGGGCGATCGGCCCTCGGCGGTGAGCAGGGCCGCCGCCTCCGCTCGGTGCTGCGTCCCGTGATTCACGACGTGCACCAGCATCTGCCAAACGGGTACCTCTTCGTGGACGTGCGCGACGAAGTCGTCGGTCAGGGTCGAGAGCCAGGCATCGACGGCTGCCCACTCGGTTCCAGCGTTCGTGCAACTGGCCGATCGTCGGCAGCGGGTCGTCTTCGGCTCGGGGGACTCGCCGGTGTCCTGGAATCCGTGGCGCCAGCGCTGCGAGGCGCCGAGGTGGTGTACGAGGATGCCGCCCAGACCCCGCTCGTCGACGACGTGCGTCCGCGTCCATACGGCCGGGTCGAGGCCGTCGAGGACGGTCAGCACGCGGTGGGTCGCCCAGCGGTCGTAGGCGAACAAGGATCGGACCTCGTCGGCCTGCATCAGGTGTCGACTCTGCGGTAGATGAGGTCGAAGTCGGTCTCGTAGTTGGTGCCGTCTTCCGCGATCTCCCAGCGTCCGGTGATCGTGTTCCCATCGTCACTGAAGGTCCCCGTGAAGCGCTGGGAGAACGGCTCGCCCTCCCGCCAGAGCTTCCACTCGCCGTTGCCGATGCTCATCTCGTAGACGCGGCAGACGCCGCGCTCGTCTGAGTACAGCTGGAAGTACGTCCCGTTGGCCCCATCGCAGCCGATGATGGAGACGTTGTCGGGCGCCTCGGGAAGCTCGACGGTCCCACGCTCGATCAGATGTGCCCCCGACTCGTGCCACTCGAACGTGACTTTTCCACCGCCCGGCCAGCGCTCACCGCTTGGCCATGTCGCCTCGAGGGTCCACTCGCCGACCAGAGGCTCGAGCTCGCGTAGCGCTTGCTCCGCGGTTGGTTGGTCCATCGATCCGCTCGTTCCTCCAGGTGCGTTCACAGTCGCGAAGGACTCGCAGAGCTTAGGTCATCTCGGGTTCGGCATCGGATCCGTTTGGGTGGTGTATGACTGACAACTCGCCGGCTGATCGAACGACATCGAGGTCACCCAGGTGGAGGAGCACATCGGCGGCCTGGCTCGAGGATCGGCTACTGATGTCGTCGCCGGTGCGCGATCCCGACGGTGACCGCAGAGACATACAGGACGGCGACGACAAGCAGCGCGACCACGATCGAGATCTTCAGCCAACCCGGAAGGGGATGACGCTCCACCCTCCCGCCCGCGAACGCGGGGCCGGCGAGCGCCGGAACCGCAAGCAGGGCAACCATGAAGAGGGTCAACGTCCGAGGGATCCGCATCGGCAGCCTCCTGAACTGGGCGATAGGCCGTGACATGAAGACGACGGAAGCTGCGGGCTGAAGGTTCCGAGCGGCTACGCGGGTCTGTCGTACTGGCGCGACGTCGACGGATCAACGGCGGACGAACCTGCCATCGTGGGACGATCCCTCGAAGGTTCGTCACACTCGGAAGGAGACCGGCATGGCGACACCGACCAACGTCGAGGACTACCTGGCGGCCCTTCCGGAGGAGCCGCGGGCCGCACTGGAGAAGCTTCGGAAGACGATCAAGGCCGCAGCGCCGGAGGCGACCGAAACCATCAGCTACCAGATGCCGACGTTCAAGCTCCGAGGTCGTTTCCTCGTTTCCTATGCCGCGTTCAAGAGCCATTGCAGCCTCTTCCCCGCGACCGACGAGATGTTCGAGGCATTCGGAGAAGAGCTGAAGCCCTTCTTCTCGGGGAAAGGAACGATCCGGTTCACCACTGAGAAGCCGCTCCCCAGTGGGCTCGTGAGGAAGATCGTGAAGGTCCGGGTCGAGGAGAACGCAGCACTCCCACCTCGCTGAGGCGATGGCATTGAATCCGGACACCGGCAGCGGGTACCGTGGAGGCCGATGACGACCTACGAGTACCTCTGCCTCGCGTGCGAGCATCCATTCGAGGAACGCCGGCCCATGACCGCTGGCTCGGTCGATGTTGCGCTGGCGTGTCCCTCATGCGGGAGCGACCGGGTGCGTCGGCGGTTCTCGTTCTCGGCGGCGACCGGAAGCGCGAGCACGGGCCGCAGCGCGACCGCCGAGCCCGTCGCCGGAGGTTGCTGCGGCGGCGCCTGTGGCTGCGGCTCCTGACGGTTCCGGCACCGCCAACGGCGTCCGCGGCGGCGTCACCGAGCCGGCTCACCTGGGGGACGAGCGCACCACCCTGCTGGGCTTCCTTCAGCGGCAGCGCGACCTCGTCGCATGGAAGGTGAGCGAGGCCTCCGACGAAACGCTCGCGTCGGTTCGGATGCCGAGCGGCCTCACCCTGCACGGCATCGTCCGCCATCTGGAGAACGTGGAGCGAGGATGGTTCCGCGACTTCTTCGCCGGCGAGACGGGCCTGCAGTACGACTCGACCGACGAGGATCCGGACGCCGCTTTCCGCGCGGAGGGCATCCCGATGGCCGACCTGCTCGCTGCCTACGCGGCGGAGACGGAGACGGTGCGACGCGGTGATCGCCGCGGCTCCCTCGCTCGACGCGACGGCCTCGGACGAGGACGGCGCGTTGACGCTGCGCTGGGTCATCGTGCACATGATCGAGGAGACCGGGCGGCACCTGGGCCATATGGACCTGCTCCGCGAGTACGCCGACGGCGCGGTCGGTGAGGAGCCACCGCCGGACGAGTGAGCGGGAACGGGCTGGCCCGTCCGTAGACTCCCGCTCCATGGGTGTCGAGCTCCGGAACGTCGAGGGCCTCGCCGAGCCGCCGGGTTATTCTCACGTCGCGGTCGCATCGGGCGCGCGACTCGTGTTCACGGCCGGCGCCGTGCCGCTTGACGCGCGTGGAGAGCTCGTCGGCCCCGACGACGCGGAGGCGCAGACGGAGCAGGTGCTCGCGAACCTTCTCCGCCAGCTCGAGGCGGGCGGTGCGACCCCTGCCGACGTCGTGAAGACCACGGTCTACGTGGCGGGCGGTTCTCGCGACTCCCAGTCGCACGTGTGGAGCGTCGTGCAGGGCTCGTCTCTCGCGGCGGTGCCGTCCACTCTGGTGGGCGTGACAGAGCTCGGCTATCGGGGCCAGCTGGTGGAGATCGAAGCGATCGCCGTGGTGGAAGACGACCAGCGTCCCTGAAACGGATGAAGCCTCTCGAGATCACGCGACGGCGGATGCACAACTCGCGGTTGATCGGCGACCGGTTCGCCAGCCCGGATGAGGCGGTGCGGTGGCACCTGGCGATGCAGGCGCAGGAGTACGGCCCGGCGAAATGGTCGATCGGGCAGCGCTCGACCGGTCTCGTCGATACCGATCTCGACGAGGCCGTGGCCGAAGGTTCGATCGTTCGCACGCACGTGCTCCGGCCGACCTGGCACTTCGTCGCGCGTGATGACATCCGCTGGCTCCTGGCGCTCAGCGGTCCGCGTGTGCAGCAGGGGAACGCGGGTCGGTATCGCGACCTCGGGCTCGACGAACGGACACGAGCGCGCGCCGCAGCGGTGATCGTCTCGGCGCTCGAAGGCGGCAACCGCCTGATGCGGAACGAGATCGCCGCCGTCCTCGAGGATGCGGGGATCGACCGGGAGGGCCAGCGGTTGCCGTACATCCTGATGCATTGCGAGCTCGAGGCTGTGATCGGGAGTGGTGGCCTCTCAGGGAAGCAGCAGACGTACGCGCTCCTGGACGAACGCGTTCCGAAGGGTGGGAGGTTCGAGCGGAACGAGGCGTTGGTCGAGCTGACACGGCGCTACCTGACGAGTCACGGGCCCGCGACCGTGAAGGACATGAGCTGGTGGTCCGGCCTGACGATGACCGATATCCGGAAGGCGCTGGACATGCTCGGATCGGACGTTCGGAGCGCGACGGTCGACGGGCTCGAGTTCTGGTCGACCGCGACGGATGACAGGTCTCCTCGCGCGCGCGGCGCGCACCTCGTCCAGACGTACGACGAGGTCGTCGTCGGCTACACGGAGTCACGCTTCTTCCGCGACCCTCAGGTGGAGTCTGCGCGCGCGGCGTGGAGCGGCGAGAGCGACATCCGCCTTCCGACCGGCGGGATCCTGCTGAACGGCCGGATCGGCGGGCACTGGAGACGCACGATCGAGCGGACGCGGATCACTGTCGAGATCCACCTCTACGAAGAGCCGAAACCCGGTGACGCCCGGGCGTTGGAGGCGGCTGCGACCGACCTGGGTCGTTTCTTCGGCCGCGAGGTGTCACTGGAAACGAGGCTGCTTGATCTCTGACGCCGAGGAGGCAAACGTGGTGACGAGATCAGCGGAGGAGCGGTTCGCGACCATCGCGGAGGTGGAGCTACAGGCGCCGGGCGTGACGGGAGGAACCGGGTTCGGCCGGTCCGAAGGGCTCAGGATCTCCGGCAAGGTCTTCGCGATGCTCGTGAAGGGCGAGCTCGTCGTGAAGCTGCCGAGGGACCGCGTCGTGAAGTTGTCGGCGGCAGGGATCGGTCATCCCTTCGACTCAGGGAAGGGCCGGCCCATGAAGGAATGGATCTCCGTGCCGACCAAGGCCGGGCGCCGCTGGCCCGCCTTGGTCCAGGAAGCGCGCGAGTTCGTGCGGCCTGCCCAGCCCCGGCGCGCATAACGCGGCGATATGGTCCGGTCGTGCGGACGAACCTGACGGTTGAGGACCTCGATAGCTTCCTCGACGAGCCCCATGTCGCCGTGCTGGCGACCCTTCGCAAGGACGGCAGCGTTCTCCTCTCTCCGGTCTGGCATGAGTGGCGAAACGGCGGATTCAACGTCTGGGTGGGCGCCCACGACGTGAAGGTGCGGCATCTCCGCCGCGATCCACGGGCGTCGATCGTCGTCGCCGAGTCGCAGCACCCGCTCCGAGGCATCGAGGTGCGAGGTGTCGCTCGGATCGTCGAGGACGGTGCGGTCGAGACCGCGGTCCGGATCGCGAGCAGGTACATCGGCTCGGAGAAGGGTGCCGCGTACGTGGGATCGGCGGGAGGCGAAGACGTGATCGTTCGCCTCGAGTCCGGCGACCTCCGAGTCTGGGACTTCGCCGACGAGCACGGGGGATAGGACCTGACATCGTCCAAGCGTGTCCCACAGTGTGCAACCAGACACCGGAGGCCATGTCCCGGTGGGCTGCCTCTTGGAGCCTTGCTACAGGTACTGGGCGGAGGCCATCGCCGCGGTGGCGAAGAGCAGCAGCGGGATGATCACCTTCCCCGTGGTGCGTACGCGGTCCTGAAGGACCTGGATCTGCGCGGACTGCTCAGGCGTCGGCGGACCGCCGCTCGCAGCGACCTCGCGACCGATCGCCGCGGCTGCGAGCATGCTGGGCCGGACGATGGAGGCGCCGAGCGCCACGGCTGCGATCGCCGCCAGAGCCCCGACCGTGATCGCGATCCCGTACGTCGACCCGATCCAGTCGGTGTTGAACCCGTCGGATGCTCGCCAGTACATCAGCAGTCCCGCGAGGATCGTCAGGCCGGCCGCGCCGAGAGTGATGTCGGGCAGCCGCTTCTTCTGCGACAGGTGCATCAACAAAGGAGACGCGGACGGCCCGACCTCCCGCGCGGCTGGCTGGAGGAACAGGAAGACGACCAGGGCCGAACCCACCCAGAAGGCCCCGGCGACGATATGCACGATCCGCAGCACGACCATGTAGGTGTCCATCCGATCGCTCCTCCCAAGGCTCCGATCGCCGATCGGCGCGGACGCTACCGGGCGCCGCACTCCCGGGCAAGTGCGATCAACGGACGACGGAGAAGTTGAACATCGGATCGTTCGTCTTCATCACGATCGCGAGCCAGAGCGGGAGGGCCATCTCGACGGCCCGGGCGGACTCGATACCGCCGAGATCCATCACGTGCTTCCACCCGAACCCGTCCTTGAGCAGCGCCGTGACCTCGGCTTTCGCGCCGCCGTCGTTCCCGCTCAGATAGGCCGTGTGCTCGCCGTCCGCGATGCTGAGCGGGTCGATCATCACGCCCGCGGTCACGGTGTTGAGCGTTTTCACGACCTTCGCTCCCGGGAACGCTGCCTGGATCTGCTCGCCCAGCGAATCCGTGTTGCAGACGAAGAGCGACGGCGGCATCCCGTGGGAGAAGTCGAGGGGGTTGGAGATGTCGATCAGGACCTTTCCGTCGAGGTTCGCCTCGCCCGCGGCGGTGAGGACCTCGAGGGAGGCCGCTCCCTCGGTGGCGTTGACGATCAGCTCCGCGTCGCGAGCCACGTCGGCGAACGTCCCGACCCCGACCTGCGGATGATCCGCGTGCCAGGTCGAGAACGGTGGGCGGCCCGGCGCATCCGGCTCGGTCCGCGCCATCAGGGCGACGGGATCGCGCGTGCCGATCGTGGCCTCGTGGCCGATCTCGGCCACCTTGCCGCCGATCGCTCGCCCCACCCAGCCTGTACCGAGCACACCGATCCGCACGACCTGATGCTAGCCCGCTTCCGCGCTGATGCGGCCGCCCGCCCCTTGTGGCAGTCTTCGAACGTCGCCACGTGAGGGAGGGGAGCATGCCGAGGCTCTATTCGATCCGTCCGACCTGGTCGCTCAAGGGACGTCGCTCCCAGGGGCTCCGAGGGTTCACGGGGAAGCCGTTCCACCCTCCGCTCACGGACTTCCCGATCGTCTGCTACACGCTCGCGGCGGTGTTCGACCTCATCTCGTACTTCTCGGACTCCGCGGACCCGAAGGCGCACGACTTCTTCGCGGCCGCGACGTTCGTGATGGTGGCCGGGTTCATCGTCAGCCTCGGCGCCGCGCTCACCGGCTTCATGGACTGGTGGAAGGGGATCCCTCGCGACCGGAAGAGCGGACCGATCGGCAAGGCCAAGCACACCCAGGTCTGGCGCACGATCAACTGGCATGCGACCGTGATGCTGACGGTCACCGCGATCACGTTGATCGACATCGTCATGCGCGTGTCCGACTTCGACCAGGGACAGACGCAGGGCTCGTGGCTCGTCCTGTCGCTGATCGCGGCGGCCGGGGTTCTCTTCGGAGCCGCCTACGGCGGCACGCTCGTGTTCGAGTACGGCTTCAACGTCGAGAACGTCGAGGAGGTCTGGAAGGAGTCCGAGGAGGACCACGTGCGCGGCGAGCGGGGCCGCCCGCCGGAGTCGTAGGCGCACCGTGGCCGTCGACCGTCCGCTCGGATACCGCACCCAGACGTCCGCGGTCTCGGCCGCTCCACCCGAGGTCGTCTACGCGACGATCGCCGATCTCCGGAACCACCTCGACTGGTCCGGCGAGCGTGCCGCGGACGAGAAGTTCAAGCTGCTGTCCCTCGACGCGCCAGATGGACCGGCTGCCGTCGGCACGACGTTCGCGTCGTCGGGCTCCGCCGAGAACGGGACCTTCAACGACCGATCGGAGGTGACGGTCGCCACCCCGCCGACCGCGTTCGTGATCGAGACCGACGCCCACCTGGATCGGAAGAGCGGGAAGCCGTGGGACGCCCACTTCATCCACCGCTACGACGTGGCGCCCGATGGTGAGGGCTCGCGGATCACGTACACGGAGACGATCGAGCGCGTGAACTACGTCCCGTACTGGCTGCAGCCGGGCGTCCGATCGATCTTCAAGGTGTACGTGAACCGAGCGGACCGGAAGCAATTGGAGAACCTGGCACGGCTCGCGGAAGAGCGCTCGCGACCCTGATCAGAACTCGAGCGTGCAGTTCTCGCAGACGAAGAGCTTCGCCCGGTGGTTGTGGCTGTGACCGCCACATCGGTCGCACCGCCGGCACGTCCCCCCGGAATCGCAGTCGATCGGATCCGTCGTCTCTCCCGGCTGGTCCCAGGTGGTGGCGGGTTCCGACGGACGGGGGAGCTGGATCGACAGGAGTGTCATCGGGCCGTCCCCGCTCACGAAGCCGTGCGGATGCGCCGTCGCCCGCCCGATCACGAGGCTTCCCTCGAGCGGCACCGGGTTGTCCGCCAGCAGCGCCTTCCCGGCTCCCTCGAGCACGACGACCCATTCCTCGGAATCCGGATGCGTGTGCGCGTAGGCGGGCTGGTTCGCCGTGAACCCCTGGAGCGAGAGATAGAACTCGTCCCCCTGAGTGATCGGGACGCGTCGGAACCCGGAGGGACAGAGGGCGAGGACCTCCTCCGGGTGCATCGAGAAGACGCCGAGGTTGTCCAGGACCTCCGCGAGGTCGCCGACCGAGTGGGGCATAGGTAGCATCCTCCCGCATCGGGCTCAGGCAGCCAAACCAGGAGGGCTTATGACCGAGCGATTGATCATCGTCGACCACGTCCTGTTCGTGGTGGAGGACTTCCCGGCGAGCCGGCGCCTGTACACGGCGGCGTTGGCCCCGCTCGGGATCGAGGAGCTGAACGAGGAGCCGAACTGCATCTCGTACGGCCGGCAGCAGCTCGATGACTTCTCGATCTGCGAAGGCTCCCCGGTCACGACCGCGTCGCACATCGCGTTCGACGCGGCTGATCGATCGCAGGTGGATGCGTTCTTCGACGCCGCGCTCGCCGCGGGCGCGACCGTCCGCGGCGAGCCCGGCGTCTGGATCCAGTATTCACCCCGGTACTACGGCGCGTTCGTGAACGACCTCCACGGGAACAACGTGGAGGCCGTGTTCCACAGCCCGGTGCCGATCACCGACGCGCCCGAGCGAGGCGGCGCCCCGTAAGTCGTCCCGCCGCGTCTGAGACCCGTCACGGTCTGAGTCAGGGTGGGTGCTCGCCTCGCGGATGATGGTCGCTGCCGCCTGAACCGCGATCGGTCTCCTCGCTGCAACTTCGCTCGGCAGCATCTTCTACGCGCTCGAGGGCAGGAGGCTCCTCCGGCCGCCGGCGGGTTGATCCGCTAGGACACCTCGGCATTCGACTCCGCGAACGCCTGCACCGCGAACGCTAGGTCCTCGCGCGTGTGCGCCGCCGACACCTGCGCGCGGATCCGCGCCTTGCCCTTCGGGACCACCGGGTAGGAGAAGCCGATCACGTAGACGCCCCTGCCGAGCATCGCCTCCGCCATCCGGCCGGCGAGGGCCGCGTCCCCGAGCATCACCGGCACGATCGGATGCTCGCCGGGCAGCACGTCGAGCCCGGCGGCCTCCATCTCCGCCCGGAAGAACCGGGTGTTCTCCTCCAGCCGGTCGCGGAGGTCGGTCGATGCCGTGAGCAGCTCGATCGCCTTCAGCGAGCCCCCCACCACCGCCGGCGCGATCGTGTTCGAGAACAGGTAGGGCCGCGACCGTTGGCGGAGCAGCTCCACGACCTCCCGGGGGCCGCTCAGGTAGCCGCCGCTCGCGCCACCGAGCGCCTTGCCCATCGTCCCGGTGACGATGTCCACCCGATCCATCACGCCGTGGTGCTCGGGGGTCCCGCGCCCGCCCGGTCCCATGAACCCCACCGCGTGGGAGTCGTCGACCATCACGATCGCGTCGTGGCGTTCCGCGAGGTCGCAGATCGCGGGGAGATCCGCGAGGTAGCCGTCCATCGAGAACACGCCGTCGGTCGCGATCAGACGGCGCCGGGCTCCTGCCGCCTCCTTCAGCTGCGTCTCGAGGTCGTCCATGTCGTTGTTGCGGTAACGGAACCGCTGCGCCTTCGAGAGGCGGACTCCGTCGATGATGCTCGCGTGGTTCAGCTCGTCGGAGATCACCGCGTCCTGCTCGCCGAGGAGCACCTCGAACAGGCCGCCGTTCGCGTCGAAGCAGGACGAGTACAGGATCGTGTCCTCCAGGCCGAGGAACGCGCTCAGCGCCGCCTCCAGATCCTTGTGGATCTCCTGCGTCCCGCAGATGAAGCGCACCGACGCGAGCCCGAAGCCCCACTCCTCCATCGCGGCGTGCGCGGCCGCGATCACGTCGGGGTGGTCGGCGAGCCCGAGGTAGTTGTTCGCGCAGAGGTTGAGGACCTCGCCCTCGCGGCCGCGCACGCCGACCCGCGCCCCCTGGGCAGACGTCAGGACCCGCTCCGGCTTCTCGAGGCCCGCGCCGCGGATCTCCTCGAGCTCGGCCCGGAGCGACGGGCGCACCGTCTCGCTCGTCACGGCGCGTCGTTCCAGTACAGGAGCACCTTGCCGGTCTCGCCCGTGCGGATCGCGTCGAACGCATCCTCGAAGCGGTCGGCGGGGAAACGGTGCGTGATGACCGGGGTGATGTCCAGACCGCTCTGCAGCATCACGGTCATCATGTACCAGGTCTCGTACATCTCCCGGCCGTAGACGCCCCGGAGCGTGAGCTGATCGAAGATCACCGTGTTCCAATCGATCGCGAACGGCTCCTCGGGAAGCCCGAGCATCGCGATCCCGGCTCCGTGCGACATGTTGGCGAGCATGTCGTGGAGCGCGGCCGGGTTCCCACTCATCTCGAGGCCAACGTCGAACCCTTCCTTCATCCCCAGCTTCGCCTGTGCGTCCGCGACCGTGCCCTCGCGCACGTCCAGGGCGAGGGTCACGCCCATCTTCCGCGCGAGCTCCAGCCGATACGGGTTGACGTCCGTCACGACGACGTGCCGAGCGCCCGCGTGCCGGACGACCGCCGCCGCCATCAGTCCGATCGGCCCGGCCCCCGTGATCAGCACGTCCTCGCCGAGGACCGGGAACTGCAGCGCCGTGTGCACCGCGTTGCCGAACGGGTCGAAGATCGAAGCGACGTCACGGTCGATGGGACCCTCGTGATGCCAGACGTTCGTCATCGGCAACGAGATGTACTCGGCGAACGCGCCTGGGCGATCCACGCCGATCCCTTTCGCGAACGCGCACAGATGGCGGCGTCCGGCCATGCAGTTGCGGCACCGCCCACAGACCACGTGACCCTCGCCGCTCACGAGATCGCCCGGATGGAAGTCGCTCACGTTCGATCCGACCGCGGTGATCTCACCGACGAACTCGTGACCGATCACGAGCGGGACCGGGACGGTCTGCTGCGCCCACTCGTTCCAGTCGAGGATGTGGAGGTCCGTCCCGCATATCCCGGTGCGGTCGACGCGGATCAAGACGTCGTTGATCCCGATCTCGGGCTCCGGCACGTCCGTCATGACGAGGCCCGGGGCCGACTCCTGCTTCACGAGAGCGCGCATCGGACCGCTATCTCAGCACGGATGCGCGCCGAACGACACGCGTGGGCTACGGGGCGGCCGCCACCTCCACGGTTTCCACCCACCCGTGCGTGATCGGCAGCCGTCGCACGGCGTCGCGGATCGCCTCGAGGTCGGTCCGGGACAGCTCGAGGAGCTCGGGTGGCGGCTCGAAGAACCGCTCCAGAACGCGGCCCCGCATCCGGTTCCCGCGAGCGGTCAGTACGACCATCTTGACGCGCCGATCGGAGGGCACGGAGCGCCGCTCGGCGAGCCCGCGCTCCTCCAGCCGGTCGATGATGAACGTGGCGTTCGAGGCGTCGCAGAGCCACTCCTGCGCGAGCGCGCGCATCGTCCGCCCGCGCTCGGGGTCGAGCGCCATCAGCGCGCGGACGTCGTTGGGCGTGAGTCCGGCTTCGCTCAAGACGCGCTGCCGGTGTCGGGCCGTGTCGAAGAAGAAGCGAGCGAGCGGCCTCCATACTTCGGAGGCGAGGTGCTCCTTCGATGCTGATCGCGCTCCCACCCTTCCATCGTAGCCCACCAGCGGACGATGGTCCATCCCCTTCAACTATCGGAGTAGTCCGATGGTTGACAGACTTCAATCATCTGTGGGAGCGTAATCGCGATGGCCGACGGAGCGATCGAGGTCGAGGGGCTCAAGAAGCGGTTCGGCGATGTGGTGGCCCTCGACGGGATCGACTTCTCGGTGCCCGCGCGGTCGATCTTCGGCCTGCTGGGTCCCAACGGAGCCGGGAAGACCACGGCCGTGCGGATCCTCGCGACCGTCCTCGAGCCCGATGAGGGCCGGGCGACGGTCCTCGGGCACGACGTCGCGGCCGACCCGGATGCGGTCCGTCGCCGGATCGGCCTCGCCGGGCAGTTCGCGGCGGTCGACGCCAACCTGACGGGACGGGAGAACCTGCGCCTGATCGGACTGTTGACTCAGATGGAGACGCCGCAGATCATGCCGCGGGCTGCGGAGCTGCTCGATCGGTTCGACCTCAGTGACGCCGCCGACAGGCCGGTCCGCACCTACTCCGGAGGGATGCGGCGGCGACTGGATGTCGCGGCCGCGCTCGTGCCGAGGCCACCGGTCCTGTTCCTCGACGAACCCACGACGGGACTCGACCTCTTCAGCCGCAACGGGCTCTGGGAGATGATCAACGAGCTCGTCAGCGAGGGCACGACCGTCCTGCTGACGACGCAGTACCTCGAGGAGGCCGACCGGCTCGCCCAGCGGGTCGCGGTGATCGACCACGGGCGCGTGATCGCCGACGACGCGCCGTCGGTCCTGAAGGCGCAGCTGGGCAGCACCGTCGCGGAGCTCGGATTCGAGGACGAGCCGATCGCGGAGCAGGCGCGTGTGCTCCTGGCAGGACGCCATCCCAGCGTGGAGCGCGAGGGGAACTCGGTCAAGCTGAGCTCGAACGAAGGTCCCCGCCTCCTGATCGACGTCCTTCGGGAGCTCGACGGAGCGAGCCTCTCGCCCACCACTCTCGCCGTGCACGAGCCGAGTCTGGACGACGTGTTCCTCGCGCTCACCGGCCGCCACGCGGAGGAGTCGGTCGCCGGCGACGAGCCGGTCGCCGAGGGCCGGCGTCGTCGCAGAGGCGCGGCATGAGCCTCGACGTGACCACCGGGGTCGTGCGAGAGCGCCCTGCTCCCGTCCGCGCGGTCCGCGACGCCAAGGCGGTCACGTGGCGCTACCTGATCCACTACCGCCGCGTCCCGCAGCTGCTGATCTTCTCGACGATCCAGCCGGTGATCTTCGTGCTGATGTTCCGCTACGTCTTCGGCGGGGCGATCGACCCGCCCGGACCGACCACCTACGTCGAGTTCCTGATGCCCGGGATCTTCGTACAGACCGTCGTGTTCGGCGCGATCGCCACCGCGATCGGCCTGGCCACCGACATGAAGAGCGGGCTCCTCGAGCGGTTCCGATCGCTGCCCATGGCGCGGAGCGCCGTCCTGGCGGGGCGGACGATGGCCGACCTCACCCGGAACGTCTTCGTCGTGCTCCTGATGGTGGCGGTCGGCTTCGCCGTCGGGTTCCGGGTCCACACCGGCCTCTGGGGGCTGATCGCCGGGCTGCTGCTGCTGCTGTTCTTCGGGTACGCCCTCAGCTGGATCTTCGCGACCATCGGCCTGTGGGTCGGCGACCCGGAGACCGCCCAGGCGGCGGCGTTCCCGCTGATCGCCCCCCTCGTCTTCGCGTCCTCGCTCTTCGTGCCGATCGAGGACATGCCGAGCTGGCTGCAGCCTTGGGCCGAGCACCAGCCGGTGTCCGTGACGGCCACCGCCGTGCGCGACCTGATGCTGGGCGGGACCGACACCGCGTACCACGTGGCGCAGTCGCTCGCGTGGTGCGTGGCCATCCTGCTCGTGTTCGCGCCGCTCGCCATCCGTCGGTACCGCCGCGCCGTCTAGCTCTGCCCTACTGCCAGCTCGCGACGATGATCGCGGCGACCAGGTTGCCCACCACGTGGTACCCGGCGTTCACGGCGCCCCAGACCATCGGCTTCGGTTTCTCGGATTCGAACTGCGCGGTGACGAAGGAGATCGAGACCGCGAACCCGATCGCGACGATCAGGCCCAGGGCGATGCCTTCTTGCAGCGTGTCGGTGTCGGTGGCCTTCGCCAGC
The DNA here is from genome assembly GCA_963842295.1 of uncultured Actinomycetota bacterium. Taxonomy (GTDB): domain Bacteria; phylum Actinomycetota; class UBA4738; order UBA4738; family HRBIN12; genus JAJNBA01. Next base: position 37,225 of record CAWJFY010000005.1, read on the forward strand.
ATCCCGAGCGCGACCGCCGACAGGACGCTCCCCACCAGCGGGGTGAGATAGATCGCGGCGCTCGGGCGGGTGCCCGCCTCGGGCATCGCCATCCCTCCCGCGGCCATCCACACCTTGCCGAACACCGGCGGCGCGTACCACAGGGCCCCGATCGCGAAGTACGCGAGGGCCGCCACGAAGACGGCCAGCCAGTTCAGATCGCTCAGCACGTCGAAGTTCACGATGCCCCCTCCCGAGCCGCTTCCCGCACGAGCGTACCGCCGCTCGATCCCTCCCGCGAGCAGGCCGGCGCTTGGAAGCGCATGATGCCGGGTACCTCGAGATGGGGGCGGGCCGGCGAGAAGGATGGAGGGCAAGCCATGGCGAGACGGACCAGCGAGGCGCAGTGGGAAGGGACACTCAAGGAGGGGAAGGGTCGGTTCTCGACCGGGAGCGGCGAGGTCTCGGGCGTGTACTCCTTCTCGACGAGGTTCGAAGAGCAAGAGGGATCGAACCCGGAGGAGCTGGTCGGTGCTGCGCTCGCGAGCTGCTTCTCGATGAAGCTCGCCGGGGATGTGGGGGGCGCGGGTCACACGCCCGAGTCCGTCCGGACGGTCGCGACGGTGCACCTCGAGAAGGGCACGAGCGGCTTCTCGATCACGGGTATCGATCTGAACGCTGAAGCCAGGATCCCCGGGATCGACCCGGCCGAGTTCGAGACGATCGCGCAGTCCTCCAAGGACAACTGCCCGGTCGGGGTGGCCCTGGCGGCGGTCCCGATCACGTTGCGCGCACGCCTGAGCGCCTAACCCATCCCCTCTCCGAGCGAAGGGGTCTCCGTTCCTGACCTCCCCGGTCGGCCGGACCTCGCACCGTAAGCTCCGAAGCGTGAGCAGCTCCGACCACCGGGTGATCGTCGGTCAGACGGGGCAGAACGTGCTCGGACTCGCGATCGGAGCGGTCGCGACGTTCGCCGCGCAGGTCCTGATCACGAACGCGCTGGGTGACGAGGCCTTCGGCGTCGTCACCCTGACCACCCAGGCCGCCTTCATCGCGGCGGCGGCGACGCGGTTCGGGATGGACGTCGCGAACGTGCGCCTGGTGGCGATCCTGGCAGGCCGGGACGAGGTCGCGCGGGCGCGCGGCCTCGTCCGCCGCTCGGTCGGGATCGCGGCCGCCGTCTCCGTGCCTTTCAGTGTCGTGGCGTACTTCGCCTCCCCGTGGCTCGCCGAACGGTTCACCGCGGTGCCGGAGCTGGCGGAGCCGGCGTTCCGCGCCGCGGCGGTGACGGTACCGTTCGCCGCGCTCGCATTCGTGTACATGGGCGCGACGCGTGGCCTGAAGATCATGCGGTACACGCTGTATTCGCAGTGGATCGTGCAGCCGATCGGCTGGATCGTGCTGACCCTCGCCTTCTGGGCGGGGTCGAAGACGGCGGGGATGACGACACTCGCGTTCGGAGCGTCGTGGGCGCTCGCTCTCGCGGTCGCATCCGTCGGTTGGGAGCGGGAACAGCGGCGGCTCCCGGCGCTTGCCGGTGTCGGCAGCGGGATCGCCGAGGAGAACGTGGGCGCGCTCGTGCGTTTCGGCGCACTCCGCGCGCCCGCCACGCTGTTCTCCCAGCTCATCTTCTGGACCGACCTCTTCGTCCTGTCGGTGCTGTGGAGCGACAGGGGCCCGGCGGGCGCATCGCAGGTCGGGGTGTACGGCGCGGTGCTGCGCGCCGGGCAGGCCCTGTTCCTGTTCCTCACTTCGGTGTCGCTCACGTTCAGCCCCTTCGTGGCCGATCTGCACCATCGAGGAGAGCGGGAGCAGCTGGACAGCCTCTACAAGAACGTCACGCGATGGACGCTCGCGGCGACGATCCCCGTGCTCCTGGTGCTGGGGGTCCTCCCCGAAGAGACCCTTCGGATCTTCGGCCCGGAGTTCACGAGCGGCGCGGGCGCGCTTCGGATCCTGATCGTGGGGATGATCATGCCGGTCATGGTGGGCACGGTTGGGTTCATCCTGATCATGGCCGGGCGGACGGGTTGGGACCTCGTCGTGTACCTGGGCGGGTTCGCGATCGACATCGGCGTCGCTCTCGCGTTGGCCGGCCCGTCGGGTCTCGGCATCCGGGGAGCTGCGATCGCACAGGCACTTACGCTCTCGTTCTCGGCCGTCGCCCGATTGCTGCTCGTCCGGCGATTCCTGGGGATCTGGCCGTTCGACCGAACGTGGCTGCGGCTGGTGGTGCCCACCCTCCTCGGGGCGCTCACCATGGCGTTGACGCATGCGGTGATGCTGGACGAGAAGTGGGCGTTGGATCTCCTGGTCTCCGCGGCCCTCGGGACGGGCGCCTACGGCGCAGCGATGCTGGTGGTCGGACTGTCCCCGACGGAACGAGCGGCGGTGGCTCGGCTCATCCTGCGCCGGTCCAAGGCGTGAGCGACCGATATGACGAGCCGGGTCGGTGTGGCGGCGCTTACCGCTGGGACCGCCGCTGGGCCAACTCGTCTTCGCTATGGGGCAGCTTGATGAGTTGGTCCTGGAGCTTCGTCACCGAACGCTGGTAGTCCTCCGAGAGCGCGCGCAGTTCCTCCGTTCGCCGGCGCGCGAGATCCATCTCCGCGACGATCTCGTCGCGACGCTCGACCAGTTCGTCTATCGACGTTTGGAGCTCGGAGACGCGCCACGCGCTGAGCCCTGCGCGAGCGGCGTCGCCGGCGGCATGAACCTTCACTTCCTCGACCCGCGACTCGACTTCCCCGGCCGTTCGCTTCTTGAGCCTACGGCCACGCACGAACGCGATCGCGGCCGTCCAGGCGAGCCCGGCGGATGCCGCGAGTCCGCAGAGGATCAGGATGCCCGGCCGGGTGCCGGGCGTGAGCAGGATTCGATCGAGGAACAGGATCGAACCTTCGAAGGCTTTCGTGCTCTCGACGATCGTGCCCACCACGAAGGCGGTCCACGCCGTCGCCAGCACGATGGCGATGATCCCGGTGATCAAGCAAGCTTCCTTTCAGGGGGAGAAGCTGTCCGTCGGTTGCTGTAGGGAGCCTGCACCTTGCGGCGCCCTACGTCAATCGGGACCTCTGGACTAGGCCTTTCGATTCACCACGTGCTCCCCGCCAGTCGTTCCGCCGCCTCGAGCGCCCTGGCGACGGCCTCGGCGGGGTCTGCTGCGCGCTGGAGCGGGTCGCCCGGCAGTCCCTCGAGATCCAGCGACCAGGTGCCGAGGCCGATGACGGGTTTCCCCATCTTGAGGGCGAGCGCGATCTCCGAGAGGGTGCCGAACTCGCCGCCGACGGCGATCACGGCGTCGGCGGCGCGCGCCACGATCGCGTTGCGGGCTTCGCCCAGACCGGTCGCGATCCGAACCGTGAGATACGGCGAGCCGTGGGTGCGATCGTCGCCCGGGAGGATGCCCACCGACGTGCCGCCCGCGGCTTGGCAGCCGCGGGCGGCCGCATCCATCACTCCGCCGAGCCCGCCGCAGATGAGCACCGCGCCGGCCTCGGCGAGCCGGCGACCGATCTCCTCAGCGGCGGCCGCCTCGTCCTCCGACGCCTGCCCCGCGCCGATCACGGAGATGTACGGGCCCTCGCTCACGGCCCGGAGTATGTCAGCCCCTCACACCTGAGCCCGCGGACTCAACCCCACGTGACGCCGAGCACGGCCGCCAGGAGCGAGGCCGCCGCCGGCTTGTCGAGCGGCTCGTTGCCGTTCCCGCACTTCGGACTCTGGACGCACGACGGGCAGCCGAGCGAGCAGGGGCATTGCCGGATCGTCTCGAGCGTCGCATCGAGGAGCCGCTCGATGTGGCGGAACCCTCGTTCGCTGATCCCCGCACCGCCCGGATACGCATCGTGGATGAAGATCGTCGTGAGTCCCGTGTCGGGATGCATCGGTGTCGACACACCGCCCAGGTCCCACCTGTCGCACGTGGCGATCAGCGGCATCAGCCCGATCGCCGCGTGCTCTGCGGCATGGATCGCACCCGGGAGCTGCCGAGGGGTGACGGCGGCCTTCGAGATCACCTGGCCCGGGATCGTCAGCCACACGGCCCGTGTCTCCAGATGCTGGGGAGGTAGAGCGAGCGGCTCCTCGTCCACGATCTCGTTCGTCGAGACCAGCTTGCGGACGAAGCCGACGACCTGGTCGGTCACGAGCACGGAGCCGAATGAGATGCCGACGTCGCCGAGCGTCCCGCGCTCCAGCTCCTCGACGATCTCGATGTCGGTGACGTCGCGGGCCTGGGTGTAGTACTCGGGATCGGCGGACTCGACGGCGGCGACCCCGCGCGTGAGGTCCAGCTCGCGGACGAGGAACTGCTCGCCCATGTGCAGGTAGATCGCGCCAGGGTGAAGGGTCGCGAACGCGCGGTGCTCGTCGGCGGTGCCTATCACCTCGCCGGTATCGCGGTTCACGATCGTGTAGATGCTCCCCGCGCCCGACCGGACGTCGACCAGCCGGTGCGGTGACTCCCTGCCGGCGTCGTGCCACGCATCCCTGCGGCGTGCGAGCTCCCCGCGCGCGCCCATCCGTTCGAGCGCCGCGGCGGCGTCGGGACCGAAGAACGCGTGGTCCCCATCGGTGATGGGAAGCTCACGCGCCGCGCACCGGAGGTGCGGTTCGAGCACGTACGGGTTCTCGGGGTCGATCACCGCGGCCTCGGCGGGCTTGTCGAAGAGATCCTCGGGGTGATGCACGAGGTACTGGTCGAGCGGGTCGTCCTGGGCGACCAGCATCGCGAGCGAGCCGCCGGTTCGCCGTCCGGCTCGCCCGGCCTGTTGCCACATCGAGGCTCGGGTGCCGGGATAGCCGGTCAGCACCGCTGCGTCGAGCGAACCGATGTCGATCCCGAGCTCGAGCGCGCTTGTCGCCGCCACGGCGAGCAGGTCCCCTTCCGCGAGGCGGCGCTCGATCTTCCTGCGGTCCTCCGCGAGGTAGCCCGCGCGGTAGGAGACGATGCGGTCGCGGCGGGCCGCGTCGCCAACCTCCCGGCGGGTGAACTCCGCGAGCAGCTCCGCGGCCCGCCGCGACCTCGTGAACCCGATCGTCCGGATGTCCTTCGACACGAGCTTCCCCATCAACCAGGACGCCTCGGCGAGCGCGCTCCGCCGCCGACCGGTCTCCTCGTCGACGATCGGCGGATTCCAGAGGGCGAACAGCTTGTCGCCCGCAGGTCCGCTGCCCGCCTCGACCACCTCGACGTCGAGGCCGGTCAACCGGGACGCGAGCTCGCCCGGATTGCCGATCGTCGCGCTCGCGAGACACCAGCGCGGGCTCCCGCCGTAGTGGTCGATCAGGCGCCGCAGGCGTCGGAGGACCATCGCGACGTGCGATCCGAAGACGCCCCGGCACACGTGGGCCTCGTCGATCACGATCAACGAGAGCCGAAAGAAGAAGTCGGCCCATCTCGGATGATCCGGAAGGATCGACAGGTGGAGCATGTCGGGGTTCGTCAGCACGAGGTTCGCGTTCTTGCGGATCAACGGTCGCTCCGGCTTCGGGGTGTCGCCGTCGTAGGCGGACGCGCGGATCTGAGTGAGCTTCAGCGCGCGGACGGCGCGGAGCTGGTCGTGCGCCAGCGCTTTGGTGGGGAACAGGTACAGGGCGGTGGCCTTGGGCACCGAGACCGCCGCCTCGGCGAACGCGACGTCGTACACGAGGGTCTTCCCGCTGGCGGTCCCCGTGGACAGGATCACGTCTCGGCCCGATCGGAGCGTCTCGAGCCCACGCGATTGGTGCGGGTAGAGCCCCTCGATGCCGAGGAGCCCTAGTCGGGAACGGACGATCTCCGGCAGGTCCTCCGGGAACGGATCCAGTTGAGGCTCCTGGGCCCGCAGCTCTCGCGAGCCGACCAAACAGGCGGCGGTATCCGGGTCGTCCGCGGTGAGCTCCTCCAGGAATCCACGAGTGTCCACGGGAGCGACGCTACCGGGGCGGTGCGCTCGGAGGGGTCTCGTGCGGCAAGGAAGGCTGTTCCTCCTCGGCCGCCTCGAGAGCGTCCTGGAGGCGTTCCTCGCCCAGCTCAGCGTAGGACGCCACGAACGCGTCGCGGAACAGCCGAGGCACTCTCCGCCGATCCCGGAGGATGAAGGCCGCCCCGAGCAGCAGGTAGAGGATGCCGACCCCGATCCTCTCGGCGGCGTGCATCGACTCCGGCACCAACGCTCCGACGATGAACTGCGCCCAGAAGAGCCCGAACAGGTAGCCGGCCTCCCGCAGCGACAGCGAAAGGTTCGACAGGATCGCGACGGCGAAGAACGACTGGGCGGCCGTGAGGAAGAGCTCTTCGCGCTGCACGGAGCTGATCGGCAGACCGTGCAAGGAGGCGCTCGAGATGGCGAAGACGATCGGCAGGGTCCCGACCAACAGCGTCCACTGGTTCACCTTCGAGGAGACGAGCGTCCCGAGCGCGGCATTCGTGTTCAGTCGCCACGCGAAGAGTCCGGCCACGAGGAGCTCCGGCGACTCAGAGGCGAGCGGTGCGAGCCACTGGACGAGGAGGAACTCGCTGATGCCGAGCTGCTTGCCGGCCTCCTGGAGCGAGTGCGCGAATGGCTCCGCGAACAGCAGGATCACGACCCCTGACGCGAGGAACAGTCCGATCACCCACGCGCGGCGTGTCACAACCGGGAACGAGCCCAGGTACCGGGCCGGTCCGACGAGATGGGGCTCTTCCGCGGGCGCGCGGGATACGCGCCATGTGTAGGCGGCGAACAGCGTGACGAGGATGACACTGTCGATCAACGTGATCGAGGCCTTCAGGGGCAAGGTGAGCGAGTACAGCGTCGCCACCCACAGGAACCCGAGCTCGATCGAGTGGTCGCGGGTGAGGTCGATCCCCGCCCAGCGCCCCGGCGGCAGCTGCCCGGCCTTCCGGAGCCGGTACCACGCGATGAAGACCACCATCGACCATCCGAGGCCGATCAGCAGCCGGTTGGCACCCGTCATGTTGGCGAGCGCCAGGTCGCACGGCGACTCCCGGCCGGGTCCGAGCGGGGAAGGACACGACGGGTCCAGCTGGTAGGCGTTCCCGCCCTGTGCCGTGAACACGAAGTCCACCGCGTACTCCGGAAGAACCGCGATCAGCGCGAGGATCGCGATCGCGAGACCGGCGGAGATGTCGAGCTGCGCCGTCTCGGCCGCCCACGAGATCGCGAACGCGGCGCCGATGATCGCGAGGCCGAACAGCAGCGCTTCCAGCGCGTGAGAGGCTTCGAGTCCCCCGAAGCGCAGCAGGAAGGCCGGGACCCAGGCGAGCGCAGCGGCCGCCAGCGCTGCGCGCTGGCGGCCGGGATGTATGTCGATGAGATCCTCGTGCACGGTCACCGATTGTGCGTCGGGAGGCGGAACGCCTTCCGGTCGAGCGTATCATCGGCCCCTCGGAGAGCTTCTCGGTCGATCCGACGTGAGCTTCCGCGAGAGGCTCAAGGTGTGCCGGTCGGGCTCCGCGGGACGTTGCCCGGCCGCAGCGCGCCGTCGGCTTTCGCATCCGAGAAGATCGCTCGGGCCGTCCCCATCGATAGCGTCACGACCGACAGCCCGCCGATGGACCCGGTCCCTCCGGGCAGGACCACGTTGCGGACGTCCTTCAGGGGGATCCGGCTGGCGGTGAACGCGAGCTCGACGATCTCGTCCAGCGGAAGATCGGTGTCCATGTTCCGCACGCCGGCGGCGATCCACGTGAGCAGACGGCCGGGGTTCCTGCGGTAGTCCTTCCGGAACTGGGCCAGGGCCGAAACGAACACTCGCCCGCCGTTCTCCTGCCGTCCGAAATCACCGCTCGCGACGCTGTGCCTGTCTCGCGCGAACGCGAGCACCTGCTTCCCGTGGAGCCGCCGCAGACCCGGACGGAAGTCGGAGCCCGAGAACGGGTCCTGCATCCGGAACGGGATCCGGACCCGCAGCCCTCCCACCTCGTCGACCATCCGAGCGATGCCCCAGAACGAGGTCACCGCCCAGTAGTCGATCCGCGCGCCGAAGTTCCGTTCGACGGTCTGCACCATGCCCGCAGGCCCCCCGCTCGCCATCGCGGCGTTGATCTTGTCGGTGCCGTGCCCGGGGATCGAGACCCACGAATCGCGGGGGATGCCGACGACGACGGCCTGTCGCTTGCGGGGGTGGAGGAAGATCACGTGGATCGAGTCGGCGCGGGAGCCGAGCGGGTTCCCGCCGGGTCGGGCGTCCGAGCCGATCGCGAGGATCGTGATCGTTCGCCGGCCGGCGGGGTCGGGCGTGTACCCGCCGCGAGCCCTTCCGATCAGGATGCCTGCGATCCGAGCGTGGGCGGTCTCGGGTTCCACGATCGAGCCGATGGTGGAGCCGGCCACCCAGGCGACGATCACCGCGACGGCGATCACCGCCCGGCGGGTCATGCCACCTCCCGAGGTGCGTCGTTGCGTCTTACGTGGAACGACACGATCTTCCAGGACCCGCCGACGGACTCGAAGAAGAACTGACCGGTCGAGCGGAAGGTGATGGGTTGGGGGCCAAGGCCAGCGGCGGAGAAGCGCGCGACGCTCACCAGCAGTGTGGGGTGTCCGAGGCGATCCAGGAGGATCCGCGTGGCGAGGTTCCCCGACACGGGAAGGATCCGCTCGTAGCGGTCCCCGGCTCGAGGGCCGGCCGTGAGCAAGGCCGTGCGCTCCGTCGCCCGCTCCCTCGCGCCGCCCGCGAATCCTCGGAACGCCTCGGCGTAGAGTCCCTGTTCCCAGTTCGCGGGGTCGAGGAACCCCTCGATGTAGAGGTCGGCAACGACCTCGCGGGCAGCGGCGGCCGCGCGTACGATCTCCCGTCGTTGAGGTCGCTTGATACGTCCGGCTGAAGTACGGAGCAGGTCCCTCGTCACCTTCGTGAACCGGAACTCAGGTGTGTTGGGAGCGGCGACACTCGGACCGGGCGCGTCGTCATCGGGACGAAGGGTTCTCTCGGACGCGTCGTCCCGCGTCAGCAGCACGGCGGCGCCGATCGCCAGGAGCACGAAGACTCCGATCCCGATGAGGAGGATCGGTCGAGGAGACCGAGACGGGGTTCGTTCCTTGGCCAACGCGGTCCTCGGACGGCCTAGCCGGACGGCGCCGCGTCGGCGGGGATGTCCTTCGGCAGGATGTAGCCGTCGGCGGCCACGTCCTGGAACACGGGGTTCGGCGTCGGCAGGTTCACGATGCTGATCCCTCCCACGGAGCCGATGCTCCCGACCGCCACGAGATTCGTGACCCGTCTGGGGGCGATCTCGGACGATGTGAACCCCAGGGTGAGGAGCTCGTTCAGGGGGACGTCGATGGCGACGTTGCGCATGCCCACCGCGATCCACCGGAACAAGGCGGTGGGATCCTTGCGGAACTCTCCACGGAACTGCGCGAACGCTGACAGGAGGATCCGACCCTGGTTCATCGAACGGTCGAAGTCGCCCTGGGCGAGGCTCTTGCGTGTGCGAGAGAACTCGAGCGTCTGCGCGCCGGTGAGCGTCTGCCTCCCCTCCGTGAAGGACGTCCCCTCGTGTCCTTCGAAGGAGTACGGCACGGTCATCTTGAGACCGCCCAGCGCGTCGAAGATCCTCTTGAGCCCGTCGAAGCCGGTGAGCACGTAATAGTCGAAGGTGACCCCGGAGAGGTCCTCGACCGTGTCGATCATCGCCTGTGGACCACCCTGGGCGAGGGCTGTGTTGATCTTGTTGGTGCCGCCGGTCGCGAGCGGTACGTAGGAGTCACGGGGGATCCCGACCAGGGTGGCCCGCTTCGCATCGGGGTTGATCCCCAGGATGTGGATCGAGTCGCAGAGCCCTCTCTCCAGGGGAGTGCCCGGGCGCGCATCGCTCCCGAGAACCAGGATGAAGACCGGGCGGTTGCCCTGGAGCGAGGGAGCGAACTCCGCGTGGGCGTCCGCGATCTGCAGGAGGGGGACGCTCGCGGCGGGGGTCGCCTGGAGCGTCGCCACGCCGAGTCCCGCGACGCCCGCCGCGAACGACGCGAGGGTGGCGACGAACCGGCGGCGCATCATGACGGCGATCCCGTCGGGCTCGGTTCCCCCGCCGCCTGATCGTCGCGGTCCACGCGGTAGGCGAAGATCCGCCACGCGCCGTCGACCTGACGCAGGAAGAAGGATCCGGAGCTCGAGATCTCCGTCGATGTGCCGTCCTTCCGCTGGGCGTTCGCGAGGAACTGCGCCTCGGCGACGGCCGTCACCGGCACGTCTTTCTTGTCGGTGAGCACCGCGATCGTGAGCGTACCGCTGGGTGAAGCCATGGCTTCGAAGTCGTCGTTCGCCGTGGGGCCGAGGGTGAGGACAGCGCTATCCGCCTCGGCGCTGGCGGCCGCCTCGCCCTCGAACAGCTCGTATGCCGAGGCGTAGTCTCCCCATGAGTCCGTATCGACGAACGCGCGGAAGTAGAGCTCGTCCATCGTGGCTTTCACGCCGGTGCCCGCCTCTTGAACGGTATCCCTGAGCTCGGAGGGCGGAGTCTTGCTGGTCGCGGAGGCCTTCACACCTTTCAGTTCGAAGCTGAACTCACCCGGCCCCGAGGGCTCGCCGTCGATCAACGGCGCATCGCCGCCGAACAACAGGAAACCGCCGATCGCGAGGAGCGCGACCACGGCGACCGCGATCGCGATGCGCCAGCGGGCGGCAGCCCGGCGGCGCGCGGAGTCCTCGACTCGGCCGGTGGGGGATCGCCGCGTCGGGTCGGCGACGGGGGGTTGGTCTGTCAAAGCGGGGCCGACGCTACACGCCGGCCGACGCCGTTCCAAACACCCGGCGGCTCCCCGTGCGGGAGAGCGAGGCGCCGTCGCGATAGGATGCATCCCTCCTCGGATGGTGTGCGCGATCGGATGCACCCGTCCACGGATGGTGTGCCGGGAAGACTGGTCGGCGAGCGAGGTTCCATGTGACCAACAGCCCCGGCACCCCCCCACACCCCGGCATCAGACCCCCGTGGTCTCGATCGGATCGGCCCGTCCCGCGACGCATCCTGCGTCCTCTACACGAGTTCCTCGCGACGTCCACCGCAAGCGGCATCCTGCTCCTGGTCGCCGCGTTGCTCGCCCTGGTCTGGGCCAACTCTCCGTGGGGATCCACGTACGAACGGCTCTGGAGCATGTCCGCCGAGATCCGTCTCGGCGACTGGGTGATCGGCCAGGACCTCCGTCACTGGGTGAACGACGGCCTGATGACCCTGTTCTTCCTCGTCGTGGGGCTCGAGATCAAGCGTGAGTTCCTGATGGGCGAGCTGCAGGAATGGCGGGCGGCCGCGTTGCCTGTGGTCGCGGCGATCGGCGGGATGATCGCCCCTGCGCTGATCTATCTCGCCCTCAACGCCGGACGAGAGGGCGCCCCCGGGTGGGGGATCCCGATGGCGACCGACATCGCGTTCGCGCTCAGTGTCCTGCTCCTCGCGGCTCGGCATGCGCCGTCTGGACTGAAGCCCTTCATGCTCACGCTCGCGATCGTCGACGACATCGGCGCGATCGTCGTGATCGCCTTGTTCTACGCGGGCGGTGTCTCGCCCGGGTTCCTGCTCGCGGCTGCGGGCGCGTGCGCGCTGATGCTGGTGCTGCGACGTCTCGGCATCCGCTCGGGCTACGCCTTCATCGGCCTCGGCACGCTCGTGTGGCTCGCGACGTACGAGTCGGGGGTTCATCCGACGATCGCAGGCGTCGCGCTCGGACTGCTTGCCCCAGCGGAGTCCTTCCAGCGCCCCCGCGCGGTCAGCGCTGAAGCCAGGCGGACGGCCGACCTCACTGTCGACGATCCTCATCCACCCGACGCCGACGCCAGCCATTGGCTCCGGCTGGCCGTGCTTTCGCGCGAGGCTGTGTCGCCGCTCGCCCGCACCGAGCATGCGCTCCTGCCGTTGACGAGCTTCGTGGTCGTGCCGCTGTTCGCGCTCGCGAACGCGGGCGTCCGGCTGGGGGGCGACCGGGTCGCTGCTGCGTTGTCGAGCTCCGTGACGCTCGGCGTGTTCGTCGGGCTCATCGTCGGCAAGATCGTCGGGATCTGGGGAGCCTCGGCGCTCGCGGTGACCGCACGATCCGCCCGCCTCCCGGCCGGTGTTCGATTCCCTCACCTCGTCGGTGCGGCGGCGGTCGCAGGGATCGGGTTCACCGTGAGCCTCCTCATGGCCGAGCTGGCCTTCGACGACCGTGCGTTGATCGACGAGGCGAAGGTGGGGATCCTCGCGGCGTCGGTGGTGGCGGGGGCGCTCGGCTGGGTACTCCTGCGAGCCGCGCCGGCGGTGGACGAAGAGAGCCCCTCCGAGGACGAGGACCTGCGCGGCTCCGACGACGTGTGAGGTCACTGACCTGGCACGTTGCCTATACTGCCCGCCGTTTCCCGGTCCTTCGCAACGTTCCTCACCCACGACATGGAGGTCTATTTGCACGGCATCCTGGCTCAAGAGGGCGGGCCGCTCGAGGTCATTTTCACGTCGACGGAGACCACGTATCTCTGGGTGATCTTCGCGATCTCGCTCCTGGCTCTCGTCTTCGCGTACTACCTGGTTCGAGAGGTTCTCGCCGCGCCTGAGGGGACCGAGAAGATGAAGGAGATCGCTCGAGCGATCCAGGAGGGCGCGAAGGCGTACCTCTCTCGGCAGTTCCGGACGCTCGGCATCTTCCTCGCGCTCCTCACGGTGCTCCTGTTCTTCATCCTGCCCGCGCCGGAGAACGCCGAGCACTCGGAGTTCTCGATCAAGTTCGGCCGGTCGCTCGCGTTCATCCTCGGCGCCGGGTTCAGCGCGCTCACCGGGTACGTCGGGATGTGGCTCGCGGTGCGAGCCAACGTCCGGACCGCGAACGCCGCCCGTGAGTCCGGCCTGCGCCGCGCGCTGAAGATCGCGTTCCGAGCGGGCGGCGTGGCCGGCATGTTCACGGTCGGCCTCGGCCTGCTCGGTGCCACCGTGATCCTCCTGATCTACAAGGGCGACGCGACGTCCGTGCTGGTCGGCTTCGGGTTCGGTGGCGCGCTGCTCGCCATGTTCATGCGCGTCGGCGGCGGCATCTTCACGAAGGCGGCCGACGTGGGTGCCGACCTGGTCGGCAAGATCGAGCAGGGGATCCCCGAGGATGACCCGCGCAACGCCGCCGTGATCGCCGACAACGTCGGCGACAACGTCGGCGATTGCGCGGGGATGGCAGCCGACCTGTTCGAGTCCTACGAGGTCACGCTCGTCGCCTCGTTGATCCTCGGTGCCGCGGCGTTCGCCGACTCGGAGGTGGGTGCGATCGCCGGCGTGATGTTCCCGCTGTTCGTTCGAGGGGTCGGGGTGATCACGTCTATCGTCGGGATCCTCGCCGTCGCGCCCAGGAGCGAGACCGAGCACGGGATGAAGGCGATCAACCGCGGCTTCTTCCTGTCGGCTGTGATCTCCGCCGCTGCTGTTTTCGTGATCTCGCAGGTCTACCTCGACGACTGGAAGCCCGCCGCGGCGGTGGCGATCGGACTCGTCCTTGCGAGTGTCATCCAGATCCTCACGCAGTACTTCACCGACACGAAGTACAAGCCTGTGCAGGAGATCGCGGAGGCAACGAACACGGGGCCGGCGACCACGATCCTGTCCGGATTCTCGATCGGGCTCGAATCGACCGTTTGGTCCGTGCTGATCATCGCCGGCGCCGTGATGGGGTCCTTCTACCTCGGGGACACGCTCGCGGAGCGGCTCTACTTCATCGCGCTCACCGGGATGGGGATGCTCACCACGGTGGGCGTCGTGGTGTCGATGGACACCTACGGACCGATCTCGGACAACGCGCAGGGCATCGCCGAGATGTCCGGGGAGTTCGAAGGCCGGCCGGCCGAGATCCTCGGCGGGCTCGACGCGGTGGGGAACTCGACCAAGGCGATCACCAAGGGCATGGCGATCGCGACCGCGGTGCTCGCGGCCACCTCGCTCTTCGGCTCGTTCGAGGTAGCGCTCGAGGCCGCCGGCTTCGATTTCCAGGGCGTCAAGGTCGACGAACCGAACATCCTGGTCGGATTGCTCCTCGGCGGTTCGGTCGCGTTCCTGTTCTCCTCACTCGCGATCCGCGCCGTGGGGCGCGCCGCGATGCAGGTCGTGGTCGAGGTCCGCAACCAGTTCCGCGACCATCCGGGGATCATGGACTACACCGAGAAGCCGGACTATGGCCGCGTCGTGGATATCTGCACGCGCACGTCGCTTCGCGAGCTGATGACACCGGGGCTCCTCGCCGTGCTCAGCCCGGTGATCGCCGGGTTCTTCCTCGGCGCGGAGGCGCTCGGCGCGTTCCTCGCGGGCTCGATCCTCACCGGCCAGCTGCTCGCCGTGATGCTCTCGAACGCGGGAGGTGCTTGGGACAACGCGAAGAAGTTCATCGAGGAGGGTCACTACGGCGGCAAGGGCAGTGAGGCGCATACCGCCGCGGTGATCGGCGACACGGTCGGCGACCCGTTCAAGGACACGGCTGGTCCGGCTCTCAACCCGCTGATCAAGGTGATGAACCTCGTCGCCCTGCTCATCGCCCCGATCGTCGTCTCGCACGCGGAGGACACCGCGCTCCGGGTGGCGATCGTCGCGATCGCGGCCGTGGTGCTGGCATCGATGATCTGGGTCTCGAAGTCCCGGAAGTCCGAGCTGGGCGACGAGATCCAGCAGATGGACGCGGCAAGAGCGCCGTCGTAATCCATCGTGGGTCTGATCCGTCATCTCCTCGAGCGTTTGAACGAGAGCGATGAAGGACGCCTCGCCGAGGAGACGCGTGCTTGGGCAGAGACGGTCGAGGGGTCGGTCCGGATCGCGGATGCGCCGCTGCGACAGCCTGTGCGGATCGCCGGCGTGATCCGGCGCATGACCGTTCTGCCGATGCAGGGGAAAGAAGCGCTCCAGGCGCTGATCTCCGACGGCACCGGCGAGGTGACGATCGTGTTCATGGGAAGGCGCGGCATCGGGGGCCTCTCGCTGGGGAAGCGGGTCGTGGTGGAGGGCGTCCTCGCCGAGCATCGCTCGGAGGTTCGGATGGTGAACCCCAAGCTCGAGTTCGCCGGCTAGCGCCGCGTCACCCGACCGGCGGGGTGCCCCGCTCGCTCGCCCGTGCTTCACCCGACCCGTCGGTGCCCATCACGGTGTCGCGGAGCGCCCGCTCCGATTCGACGCTCGACAGCGCCACGATCTCGTCTCCGGCCGCGAGCGCCGTCTCCGGCTGCGGGATCATCACGTGTCCCTCGCGCAGGATCGCGACGAGCGTCGTGTCGGGTGGCAGCCTGAGCTCGTAGAGCGCCCTCCCGGCGTTGGGGGACTGCTCGGGCAGGCGCATCTCGACCAACGCGACCTTGCCTCCCTCCAGACGAAGGAGACGGACGAGGTCGCCGACGGTGACGGCCTCCTCGACCATCGCCGTCAGGATGTGTGGCGGAGACACCGACGCGTCCACGCCCCATTGCTCATCGAAGAGCCACTCGTTCTTGGGGTGGTTGACCCGAGCGAGCACCCTCGGCACCCCGAACTCCTGCTTCGCCAGCAGCGACGTCACGAGGTTGTCCTCGTCGTCGCCGGTCGCAGCCACGACCACGTCGGCCGCTCGCACCTCGGCCTTCTCGAGGATGCGAGGCTCGCACGCGTCGCCGTACACCACGTGGGTGTCGGGGGCCCATTGGCCGAGCTTCTCCGCCAGATCCCGGCGCTGCTCGACGAGGGTGACGTCGTGCCCCCGCTCGGTCAGATCCTGGGCGAGGTGACGCCCCACCGCGCCCCCGCCTGTCACGACGACCTTCATCCGTGCTCCTCAGCTCCCAGGATCTCGTCGACCAGGTCGAGTCCCTCCTTGGCGATCATCAGGATGAGGTAGTCGTTGGCTTGGAGCGTGGACGACCCCGTCGGGATGAAGCCGCCACCACCACGTGAGATCCCGGCCACACGGACCTTGCCGTCGACCTCCAGCGAGGACACGGGCTTGCCCGCCAGGTGTGCCGGCACGGGCACGCGCAGGCGGAGGAGGTCGCCGCCGCCGAGGGTTTCGCGGATCTCTTCGCGATCGTGGAAAAGCATCAGCTGGATCTGCTTCACGCCCCAGCGCGTGGTGGCGACGGTCGGGATGTTGAGGCGCTCGTAGATCTCCGCCCGGCGAGAGTCGTAGATGCGGGCGATGACTTTCGGCACGTGGTAGTACTCGAGCGCCACGCGCGCGGAGACGATGTTCGAGTTGTCCCCGCTCGAGACGGCGACGAACGCATCCGCGTCCTTGATGCCGGCGTCCTCCAGCACGTCCCGGTCGAAACCGAGTCCGACGATCTGCCGCGCACCGTCCCCGGGTGGGTAGGCGTGGAAGGCCTCTGGATTCTTGTCGACGATCGCGACGTCGTGGTCCTCGACGAGCGCGTTCGACAGCTCCGAGCCCACGCGACCGCAACCCATGATGATCACGCGCATACGGTGAGGAAGAGTACCCGGCGGCCTGAGCCCATACCAAAGGTCATGCGTTGCGGGAGGCGGCAACTCGCCGGGGAGCCTCGCGCCCTGAACCGATCGGGCGGGCCTTCCGGCCGGAAGTCTCGGGAAAGAGTTCGGGCCCGCGGAGGGCGGGCCCGAATGATGAGGACGGATCCGGAGGTCCGACAACTGGAGGGAGTCATCGGCCCCCCGGATTTGACTCGGAGGATGGGTTCCTCTGTAGCCCATCTTCAAGAGCGGGGCGTGAGGGAAGCGTGAAGGTTCCATCCTCAGGCGTGAAGATGCCGTGAAAGGGGCTTAGCGTGTCGTGGTCGTGAACCAGGGGCTGGAGTCGGAGGGCATCGCGAGGCTCACCCTCAGGGGGGTTGTGATCGGCCTGGTCACGCCGGCCATCGCCACGGTGGTGACGTTCCCGGTCGCGCCGTCGAGACCCGAGATCTCCATCGCCTTCTTCATGCTGGCGGTCGTGATCGCGGCGGTCGCGGGGGGGCTGTGGGGCGGCCTGATCGCAGGGATCCTCGCGTCGACGATCCGCCCCTTGGTCGTGGAGGACCCCCAGCTGACCTTCCGCTTCGACACCGTGGAAGACGTCGCGACCGGCGTGGTCTTCCTGTCCGTGGCTCTGGTCGTGGGCCTGCTCGTCGGGCAGGCCAGCGAAGACCGGGCGCGCGCCTCGCGCCGAGAGCGTGAGGCGCGCTTCCTCGGGACGCTCTCGAGCACCCTCCACACCCGAGAGATCCCCGACCGTGTCCTCGACGAGTTCGCCGAGGTGCTGATGGAGCCGTTCGCCCTCTCGAAGGTCGAGATCGAGGCGACGCTGGACGGAACGAACTTGAGAGCGGTCGCGAGGTCCGACGGGAACGTGATCGGAGGCCCGCGGGTGTCCGTGAAGCTCCTGACGGGCGATGCGTCCATCGGCTCGCTCGTCGCGGAGCGGCCGGCCGGGGGCCGTCCGTTCTCCCGCGACGACCAGCTCCTGCTCGAGGCCGCGGCCCGCCAGGCGACGGCGGCGCTCGACCGCGCCCGGCTGGACGCCCGAGCACGCAGCGCCCAGCTCGACGCGGAGACGAACCAGTTGCGAGCCGCGATGTTCTCCTCGGTCACTCACGACCTGCGGACCCCGCTCGCGTCCATCAAGGCAGGCGTGACCAGCCTCCTCGATGTCAGCGTTCGCCACGACCCCGCGCAGGAGCGAGAGTTGCTGACCACGATCCTGGAGGAGACCGATCGACTGAATCGGTTGGTCGGCAATCTGCTCGATCTGGCGAGGATCCGGGCGGGCGCTCTGACCCCGAACCGCCAGCCGGCGGCGATGGACGAGATCGTCGAGATCGTCCTCGCGAGGATGCGGCCGCGGCTCGCCGGTCACACGGTCACGACGGAGTTCCCGACGACGCTCCCGGACGTGTCGGTCGATCCCGTCCAGCTCGATCAGGTCCTGACGAACCTCCTCGAGAACGCCGGGCGGCATGCGCCCGAGGGCACCCAGATCCACGTGAGCGTCTCGTGGGTGCAGGACGCGGTGCAGGTCCGCATCGGCGACGAGGGGCCGGGGATCCCCCTCGAGGAGCGGGATCGGGTCTTCGAGGCGTTCTATCGGGGCTCCTCGACCCCGGAGACGCCCGGCAGCGGGCTGGGCCTCGCGATCGCGCAGGCCGTGGTCGTCGCCCACGGTGGGCGGATCTGGATCGACGAAGCCGCCGGGGGCGGCTGCGTGGTGGCGTTCGAGATCCCCGGCGAGGAGCGGGGGCCGTGAACAGGGTGCTGGTGGTCGACGACGAGCCCCAGATCCGTCGCGCGCTGCGCACCAGCCTGGAGGCTCACGGCTACGAGGTGCAGACGGTGGGCACCGGCGAGGAGGCCGTGATCGGCGCGGCCGAGATCGCGCCTGAGCTGATGCTCCTCGACCTGGGGCTCCCGGACCTGGACGGCACCGAGGTGATCCGCCGCGTTCGCGGGTTCACCGATCTCCCGATCATCGTCCTCTCGGTCCGGGACAGCCAGCACGACAAGGTGGCGGCGCTCGACGCCGGCGCGGACGACTACGTCACGAAACCGTTCGCGATGGAGGAGCTGTTGGCGAGGGCGCGGGCGGCGATGCGCCGGGCGCAGCCCGGCGAGCCGCCCGCGCCCTCGATGCGATACGGCTCGCTCGAGGTCGACGTCGGCCGGCGGCTCGTGACGCTCGACGGCGATCCGCTCCGGCTCACGCCGACCGAGTACCTGCTCCTCGAGGCGTTCGTGACCAATCCCGGGAAGCTCCTCACCCACCAGTGGCTCCTGAGGAAGGTCTGGGGACAGGGCTACGGGACGGAGACCACCTACCTGCGGACCTATGTCCGGGCTCTTCGCAAGAAGCTGGCCGACGACGCGCAGGCGCCGCAGCTGATCGTCACGGAGCCCGGTGTCGGTTACCGCTGGATCGCGGAAGGCTCCGGCAGCGAGTCGTAGCATCCTCCGGATGGCGACGAGGACCGAGGGCGGCGCGGGCGTCGGCGGTGCTCTGAAGCGCCTCCTGGTCGGACGCGCTCTGTCGACGTATTCCCAGGAGCACCAGCTCCTGCCCAAGACGCTCGCCCTGCCGGTTTTCTCCTCGGACACGCTCTCCTCGGTGGCGTACGCCACCGAGGAGATGATGCTCGTTCTCGTGACCGCGGGGGTCGCCGCGCTTTCCTATCGGCTCCCCATCGCGCTCGCGATCGCCGCTCTCCTCGCGATCGTGGTGACGTCCTACCGGCAGACGGTGCGCGCCTACCCTCGCGGCGGCGGCTCGTACATCGTCGCCCGGGAGAACCTGGGAACGGTTCCCGGCCTGGTGGCCGCGGCGGCGATCCTCACGGACTACGTCCTCACCGTGGCGGTGTCCGTCACCGCGGGGACCGTCGCGATCACCTCGGCGGCACCTTCGCTCGCGGCACACAAGGTCTTGATCGCATCCCTGCTCGTCGCGTTCGTCACGGCGGCCAACCTCCGAGGCGTGAAGGAGGCCGGCGCCTTCTTCGCGCTCCCGACCTACGGATTCGTCGCGATCGTTGCCGGCACGATCCTGACCGGCCTGTGGCAATGCCTGTCCGAGTGCCGGGTCGCGGATACCGCCGACCTGCCCGTCGAGCCCGTGGCCACCGTGACGCTGTTCCTCCTCCTGCGGGCGTTCTCTTCGGGCGCCTCGGCGCTCACGGGAGTCGAGGCGGTCGCCGACGGCGTGCAGGCCTTCCGGAGACCCCAATCGAAGAACGCCGCCGCAACGCTGGCGATCATGGGCGCGCTCGCGACGGTGCTGTTCCTCGGCATCACCGTCATGTCTGAGCTGCTGCATGTCAGGATCACCGAGGAGATCGCGCACTCGCGGTCGCTGCTCTCGTTGATCGGCGACGCGATCTTCGGCCGCGGGCTCTGGTTCATCGTCCTGCAGGTCTTCACCGCGGGGATCCTCGTCTTGGCCGCGAACACCGCGTTCCAGGACTTCCCCCGGCTCTCGTCGATCCTCGCGCGCGACCAGTTCGTGCCGAGCCAGCTCCGGAACCGCGGCGACCGTCTGGTGTTCTCCAACGGTGTCATCGTGCTGGCGGGTCTCGCGATCTTCCTGATCTGGCACTACGACGCGGTACTCACGGACCTGATCCAGCTCTACGTGATCGGCGTCTTCACCGCCTTCACGCTCTCGCAGGCGGGGATGGTCCGGCGCTGGTTCCGGGTGAGAGGGGCGGGCTGGCAGTGGCGCGCCACCCTGAACGGGGTCGGCGCCACCGTCACGGGCGTCGTGCTCGTGGTCGCCACGATCACGAAGTTCGCGAAGGGTGCGTACGTGGTGGTGATCGCGATCCCGATCATCGTCACCTTCTTCCTGCTGATCAACCGGCACTATCGGCGGATCGGGCGGCTGCTCGCGGCCGGCCGGCTCACCGGCGATGTCGTCGCGACGAACTCCTTCGTGCTCCTGGTCGGTGACTTCGGCCCCGCCACCATCGATGCGGTCTCCTACCTGTTCACGATCCGGTGCCAGGAGCTGGTTGCTCTCTGGGTTGGCCCCGAGGATCGGCTCGATGAGGCCCGCGAGACGTGGCGTCGCTTCGCACCTCGCTACGACGACCTCGAGCTGCTTCCACGTGGGGAGGAGCATCCGGTCCGCGCCATCCATCGATTCCTGAAACAGCGACGGTTCGGCACGGACTTCGTGACGATCGTGATCCCCGAGGTGGTGTCGTCGGGGTCGCTCTTCCAGCTCGTCCGGCAGCGAGCGGCGTTCCTGCTGAAGACGTCGCTGCTGTTCCAGCCGGGCGTCGTGGTGACCAACGTCCCGCTCGTCCCGGGGGAGCCACACGCCGTGTCCGGCGCACGCCCGATCGAGCGGCCCCGCAGCGAGGTCATCGTGCCCGTGTCCAGCGTGCAGGACGCCACCGTGCGGGCGATCGTCTACGCGAAATCGCTTCAGCCCTCGTCGGTCGAGGCCATCCACATGGCGGCCGATCCCGAGGAGATCCCGCGCGTGGTCGAAGGCTGGCACGACCGGCGGATAGACGTCCCGCTCGTCTTGGTCGAGGCGCCCTTCCGCGACCTCGGTCCTCCGCTGCTCGAAGAGATCAGGACCCGAACGGCCCGCGGCGACACCGTCGTGACCGTCGTCCTTCCGGAGCTGGTGCCGGAGCACTGGTGGCAGAACCTGCTGCACAACCAGTCGGCGTTGTTCTTCAAACGGATCCTGCTCTTCGAGCAGGATGTCGTCGTGACGAGCGTTCCGTACCACCTCGCGGCGCCGGAGACGCTCCGCAACGCGCAGAACGGCGAAGCGCCCCGGAGCCCCGAGGTACGCTAGCCACGTGAACATCCGGCCCGCCACCAAGGATGATGCCGACTTCATCGGGACGATGCTCTACGAGGCCGCTCGGTGGAACCCCGACTGGCCGCGCGAGTCGATCGAGGAGTTCCTGGACGAGCCGAGCCTCCGTCGCTACCACGAGGATTGGGGGCGCGAGGGCGACGGCGGCGTGGTGGCGGAGATCGACGCGGAGCCGGTCGGCGCCGCGTGGTACCGCGTGTTCACCGAGGAGACGCCGGGACTCGGGTTCGTGAACGGGAAGACGCCCGAGCTCAGCATCGCCGTCGGTCCGCTCCACCGGCGGAAGGGGATCGGCCAGGCGCTCCTGCGGTCCTGCATGGTTCAAGCGCGCGAGGAGGGATTCCAGGCGTTGTCGCTTTCCGTCGCCGTGCACAACCGCTCGCGGATGATGTACCAGCGCGCCGGGTTCGAGAAGATCCGCGAATCCGGCGAGTCCTGGACGATGCTGGCCAACCTGTAGTGCCGCCCGAGCGCCCACTGGTCGCGATCGTCGACGCGGTCGACCGGGTGCTCCCCGATCTCCGCGACGTCGAGGCGCTCGCGCGGACCGTGCAGACCCGAGGCGTCGAGGACCTCGAGGAGCACCTCGCGGATCTCGAGGTCGTCTTCGCCTGGAACTTCGACCGACCTCGGCTGCTCGACGTCGTGCCGCGGGCGCCGCGTCTCCGGTGGATCCAATCGATCTCCGCGGGGGTGGAGGAGCTCGCCCATCCCGTGCTCTCGGAGCATGGCGTCGTCCTGACGAACGCGGCCGGGGTCTACGACCCCGGCCTCGCCGAATCGGTATTGGGGTTCCTCCTCGCGTTCTCCGCCCGGATCCTCGAGAGCGGGCGCCGCGCGCCGGGGGACTGGGTGCCCGGACCGATGCGGCTCCTCCGCGGCACGCTCGCGCTCGTCGTCGGCGCGGGCTCGATCGGGACCGAGACCGGGCGTCTGCTCCGGTCCGCCGGGTTGCAGGTCCGCGGTGTAGCGCGGACGGCCCGCCCGGCCGACGACGTGTTCGGATCGATCGCCGGCCCCGACGCCCTCGAGGAGGAGCTCGCGCTCGCCGATCACGTCGTGAACGTGCTCCCGATCACGCCCGCGACGCGGGGGATGTTCGGGGCCGCCCAGTTCGCCTCGATGAAGCCGACCGCGGTCTTCGTGAACATCGGTCGGGGCGCGACGGTGGACGAAGAAGCGCTGGTCGCCGCATTACGCGAGGGCGTGATCGCCGGCGCGGCGCTCGACGTCTTCGAGGTGGAGCCGCTTCCTGCAGAGAGCCCGCTGTGGCGGATGCCGAACGTCCTGGTGTCGCCGCACCGCGCCGGCGATCACGAGGGTTGGGAGTCAGACGTCGTCGCGCTCTTCGTCGACAACCTCGAGCGATTCGTCGCCGGCGAGCCGCTCCGCAACGTCGTCGACATCGAGCTCGGCTACGCCCCTGGGGGTCGCTCCTAGGCGGGCGGCGCCAAGAGCCGCTCCGCCTCACCGATCCAGGCGGTCGCCCCCATCATCCGGAAGAGCTCGAGCGCGCGCGACAAGGCCGGCTCGGCCTCGGCTCGGCGGCCCGCGGCGATCAGGCGCTCCGCGAGCCTCATCCGCGCGTACGCCTCGTCCGGCGCCGCACCCATCTCCCCGAGGAGGTCCGCCGCGCCGGCGATGTCGTCCGATGCCCAGAGCCGCGCCGCGCGCACCCAGTCCGACGGGAGGCGCTCGCCCCCGAGGGCCAGGAGATCGTCGCCACGCCCCCGCGCCGTGAGCACGATCGACGCCTGGAGGATCCACCACGACCAGTCCAGCGACGGTTCGGCGGCGTTCAGATCCAGGATCTCCTCCACGACCACCTCCGCCTCGTCCCCGCGGCCCGCGACGAGGAGCGCCCTCGCGCGTTCGGCGAGGCAGGGCAACAGCGCCTGTGGATCACCTGCCTCCCGACCGGCGTCGACCGCCCGATCGGCGTCCTCGAACGCCCCCGCCAGGTCGCCCCGGCCCCGCCGGATCCTCGACCGGCTGTGTCGGTGCTGCGTCTCGATGTAGTGGGGCGCGCCCGCCTCGATACGGGCGATCTCGGCGTCGTGGATCGCGAGCGACTCGTCCCATCGTCCGGCGAGGCAGTAGTCGAACGCGACCTCCGCGAGGTTCCAGATGATCGCGCCCTGGATGCCGAAGCGCCGGGCGGCCTCGAGGTTGCGCTCGTGGACCGGGATCGCGGCGTTTACGTCGCCGACGAGGAAGTAGCTGACCCCGAGGTTGACCCGGCCGCGCGTCACGTGCCAGGGGCTGTTGGCTCGCTCCGCGATCGCGATTCCCTCCTCGAGGTCGCGGAACCCCTCGTCCGTGTCGCCGCGATTGATCAGCGCCGTGCCGAGGGAGCTCAGCGCGAACGCCTGAAGATCGTCCTGTTCGAGCTCCCGCGCCATCGCCAGAGCCTCCCGTCCGATCCCGATCGCGTCGTCGTGGCGGCCGGCGACCATGAAGTACCGAGCCAGGTGGGACTTCACGGCGGCGAGCTCGGGGGTCGGTGGGAGGCCGTCCGCGAGCGTCATCGCGCGCTCGATGTGGGTCTGCGCTTCCTCGCCCATCCCGCGCCGCCACGCCAGGTCGCCGATCAGGAGCTCCGCCTCCGCGGCCGCGTCCCGCTGGTCCGACGCGAGGAAGCCGTCCCTCGCCTCCGTCAACTCCTCCGATCCCGCGTCGCGGTCGAGCGAGAGGGTCCGGCCGTACCGGAGCAGCAACGCCGACCGCTCCGGATCGTCCGGAGGCCAGAGATCCACCGCGGCCGCGTAGGCGCGCTCGGCGGCGGCGTACGCTCCCAAAGCGTCCGCCCGCTCGCCCGCCGCTCGAAGCGCGAGCCGGGCCGGACCCTCCAACGCCGTCGCGTCGAGGCCGGCGGCTCGGGTCAGCTCGAGCGCAGACCCGTAATGGTGGGCGAGCAGCTCCGCCCGGTCCTCCACTCGGTCGCCGCCGAGCGATCCGATCCAGGCCGCCGCCTCGCGATGTTTCTCCCCCCGCGCACCGCGCGGGATCTGCCCGTAGGCCACGTCTCGGACCAGGAGATGGAGGAACGCGTATTCGGTCTCGCCGCCGACCGAGGAACGGCGCGACCGGCGAACGAATCGACCGCGTTCGAGCTCGTGGAGCCGTCGCTCGAGATCGGCTCGCTCGCGCGCGCCGATCGCGGCGACCGCTCCGACCCAGAAAGTCTTGCCCACCACCGCGGCGTCCTGCAGCAGGGACTTGTCCTCCGGGTTCAGTCCGTCGAGCCGTGCGGCGATGATGCCTTGCACGGAGCCCGGGAGCTCCGCTGCTGCAAGGTCGGTGACGGATCGATCCGCGGCCATCCGGGCGAACTCTTCCGCGTACAAAGGGTTCCCGCCCGCGCGGACCAAGAGCGCCGACTGCAGCTCCGCGGGCAGGACGGAACGGTCGAGGAGCCCCGCGAGCAGCACCGCGGTCTCCTCGTCCGAGAGCGGGGCGAGCGAGAGGGTCGTCGCGTTCAGCTTGCCGCCGCCCCAGCCCGGCCGGCGGGCCAGGAGCTCCGGCCTCGCCGTGCACACCATCAGGAGTGGGACGTCCCGCGTCCAGTCGATCAGGTCGTCGAGGAAGTCGAGGAGGCCGTCGTCGGCCCAGTGCAGATCCTCGAACACCAGGACGGTCGCGCGGCGCTCGGCGAGGGCCTCGAGGAAGCGACGCCAGGCCGCGGGCCCGTCCTCCATCGTCTCCGAGCCGGCGTCTCGCTCTCGGGTCAGCCCGATCAGGGGGCGCAGGTGGCGTGCGACCCAGCGCTGCTCGTCCTCCTCCGCGATCAGCTCGGTGACGCTCCGGTCCACCTTGTCCGCGGCCTCGCCATCGGTGTCCGTCTCCAGGATGCCCGCCTCGGCCTTGATCATCTCGCCGAGGGCCCAATAGCTCACGCCGTCTCCGTAGGGCAGGCACCGGCCCTGTCGCCAGGTGATCAGATCCGGCATCCCTTCGATGTGGACGAAGAGCTCGTGCACCAGGCGGCTCTTCCCGATACCCGGCTCGCCGACCAGCGTGACGAGCTGTGGCTCGGCCTGATGTCGCGCCCGATCGAGGGCGTCCCGGAGGAGGGCGAGCTCCCGCTCACGCCCGACGAGCGCGGTGTCGACCCGACGGGTGATGTCGATGCCGTAATGGGATCGCGCCTCGACCGCCTCCCACGCCTGCACGGGATCGACCTTCCCCTTCGCCTCCACCCGCTCGGCCTCCCGGTACTCGATCGCGCGTTCCGTCGCCACGTAGGTGGCCTCGCCCACCAGGATCCCGTCCACCGGGGCTGAGGTCTGGAGCCGAGCCGCGGTGTTGACGACGTCTCCGGCCGCCATCCCCTCGCCCGCGAGCGGATGCGCGCCGAGCGAGACCAACGCCTCTCCCGTGTTGACGCCCATCCGGACGTGGAGGTCGATGGCCGGATCCTGCTCGTTCATCTCGGCCATCGCGTCGCGGATCCCGAGCGCGGCGCGGACCGCGCGTTCGGGGTCGTCCTCGTGCGCCGTCGGCGCGCCGAACACCGCCATCACCGCGTCGCCGATGAACTTCTCGACGGTCCCCCCGCGGCGTTCGAGCTCCTCGCGGAGACGGGCGAAGTACGGCGTGAGGGTCGCGCGCACATCCTCAGGATCGAGTTGTTCGCTCCTGCTGGTGAAGCCGACGAGATCGGCGAACAGGACCGTGACGACCTTGCGCTCCTCGCGTGCCGATCCTGCCGGTTCGCCGAGCGCCGATCCGCAGTTCGCGCAGAACCTCGCGTCATCGGGGTTCTCTCGCCCGCATCTGGAGCAGGTCTGCACGGCGGGGAGCCTACTCCGCGGTCTGTCCCTCAGAGGCTCGGTCGAGCTCGGCGTAGGCAGCTCGCACCTTCCGGTACCGGTGCGCGACCCACCACACGGCGACCGCCACGACAGCCGCGGCGATCGCCCACGCCACCGGCTGCAGGATGTCCTCGACCTTCGTCCAGTTCTCACCGAGCAGGTAGCCGAGCCACGCCAGCGCGAACGTCCACGGCAGGCATCCGAGCACCGTGTACACGGTGAAGCGCCAGAACGGCATCCGAGCGACGCCCGCCGGAAGGGAGATGAACGTCCGGATCACCGGCAGCAGTCGGGAGACGAACACGGTGAGCTCACCGCGGCGCTCGAACCACTCGTGCGCCCGGTCGACCTCGTGGGGAAGCACGAGGACGTACCTCCCGAACCGGTCGATCAGCGGCCGGCCCCCTGCCGCGCCCGCCCAGTAGGCCAGCCACGAGCCGACCAGGTTCCCGGCCGTCCCCACGAGTGCCACCGTCACGAGGTCGAGCTCCTGGCCCGCACCTGCGAACGATGCGCTGGCGAGCGCGCCGCCGAACAGCATCGTGACCTCCGAAGGGATCGGGATGCAGGCCGACTCCAGCACCATGAGGAGGAACACGGCCAGGTAGCCGTAGTCACCGATGAAGGTTGGTGATGAAGTCGTTGAATATCGCGAGCACGCAGCGAGCGCCCTCCGGTGCGGGAATAAGGCCAGCCTACCAGCGCGTTCTTGAGGCTCCGGAGCGGTTGTGGCCTGAGCTCGCGACGATCCTCGGCCCGGCCGATGCTCCGTGGAGGCCTGAAGGCCGGTGGTACGGTCCCGAAGAGGCCCGCTCTTGACACCACCCGTCAACATCCCCTGAGAGGAAGAGTCAGCTTCGAGATGCCAGGAACCCTCGTCATCGTCGAATCGCCTGCTAAGGCGAAGACCATAGAGAGATACCTGGGCGACGATTACGCCGTCCGGGCTTCCTTCGGGCACGTCCGGGATCTGCCGAAGAGCCAGCTCGGCGTGGACGTGGAGGACGGCTTCGAGCCCGTGTACGAGGTCCCCGAGGACTCGAAGCGCCACGTCGCCGATCTGAAGAAGGCGCTCAAGGGTGCGGACGAGCTCGTGCTTGCCACCGACTACGATCGCGAGGGCGAGGCGATCGCGTACCACGTCGCGACCCTGCTGGGCGTGCCGGCCGACGAAGCGAAGCGGATCACCTTCACCGAGATCACACGCGACGCGATCCTCGAATCCGTCCGGCACCCGCGCGCGATCGATCTGAAGCTCGTGGACGCCCAGGAGGCGCGTCGCGTCCTCGACCGGCTCGTCGGGTACCGGATCAGCCCGATCCTCTGGAAGAAGGTGCGACCCGGGCTCTCCGCCGGCCGGGTGCAATCGGTCGCCGTCCGCTTGATCGTGGAGCGCGAGCGGGAGATCCGAGCGTTCCAGCCGGTCGAGTATTGGAGCGTCGACGTACGGCTTTCGCCGGACGGGGAGGAACAACCCTTCGTGGCTCGCCTCACCGAGATCCCGGAGGGGAAGCTCGCGACCGCGCCGGACAAGAAGGGCATCCTGCTCGGCGCCGAGGCAGACGCCACGCCGCACGTCGAGCGGCTCGGCCGGGCCGAGTACCGAGTCACGGACGTCCAGAGGAAGGAGCGGAAGCGTTCGCCGGCACCTCCGTTCACGACGTCCACGCTGCAGCAGGAAGCCGCCCGGAAGCTCGGGTTCACGGCCCGAAAGACGATGACGCTCGCCCAGCGCCTGTACGAGGGCGTCACCCTTCCCGGTGAGGGGTCCGTCGGCCTGATCACGTACATGCGCACCGATTCCGTCACCATCGCCGACACGGCGCTGCGGGAGATCGCCGAGTTGGTGAAGGGCGAGTACGGGGCCGCGTACGCGCTCGCCGAGCACCGCCGGTACAAGACGCGTTCGCGCAATGCGCAGGAGGCGCACGAAGCGGTCCGGCCGACCTCCGTCTTCCGCACACCTGAGCGAGTAGCCGCGGCGCTCGACCGCGACCAGTTGCGCCTCTACGACCTGATCTGGAAGCGAACGGTGGCGACGCAGATGGCCGAGGCGCGCTTCGACCAGGTGGGGATCGACATCCAGGCGGTGGATGGGGACGCTCGTTACAGCCTCCGCGCCACCGGCCAGACCCTCGTGTTCGACGGTTTCATCCGGGTCTACACGGAGGGCCGCGACGAGGGGCCCGACGAGGACGCCGAGTCGCGCCTGCCCGAGCTCACGGCCGAGCAGCTCCTCCGGTTGCTGGAGGTCCTCCCCGAACAGCACTTCACCCAGCCGCCGCCCCGGTACACGGAGGCGTCACTCGTGAAGGTCCTCGAGGAGCTGGGCATCGGCCGACCTTCGACCTATGCCTCGATCATCCAGACCATCCAGGCGCGGGGCTACGTGCGCCTGGATCAGAAGCGGTTCATGCCGGAAGACGTCGCGGAGGTGGTGACCGACAAGCTGATCCAGCATTTCCCCGACATCGTCGACGTGCACTTCACGGCGCGGATGGAGGAGGAACTGGACGACATCGCCGAGGGCAAGGCGACGCGGGTGGCCGTCCTGCAGGACTTCTACGTGCCGTTCTCGGAGGAGCTGGCGCTCGCCGAGGAGAAGTTCGAACGGTATCTGGAGGAGCTCGATGAGCTCTGTCCGAAGTGCCCCACCGAGGGCCGGGAGCCGGGGCGGCTGCAGGTGCGGCTGGGCAGGTTCGGCAAGTTCATCGGCTGCGACAACTTCCCCGACTGCGACTACATCAGGAACCTCGATGGGAGCGAACGGCCGGAGCCGGAGCTGCTCGACGAGAGATGCCCGGACTGCGGACGTCAGCTCGTGAGGAAGGTCGGTCGCTTCGGGCCGTTCGTTGGCTGCAGCGGCTACCCGGACTGTCGCTACATCAAGAAGGAGCCACCCAAGAGCACCGGTGTGACCTGTCCGCAGTGCGGCCAGGGCGAGCTGGTCGAGAAGCGCACGCGCTTCGGGCTGATGTACGGGTGCGATCGGTATCCCGACTGTGACTGTGCCGTCAACAATCCTCCCGAGAAGGACATCGCGTGCCCGGACTGCGGCGGCCTGCTCCTGCGCAGGCCGAAGAGCCTCCGGTGCTGGCACTGCGGGGCCGAAGTCGACCTCGACATGAAGGTGACCAAGCCCGGGGACCGGGAGGCCGAGGCTGCGGCGCGCGCGGCCAAGGCGGAGGCGCGGAAGGCACGAACGGCCGCGCGCGCCGCCAAGAAGCCTGCGGCCTCGAGGAGGGCTTCCGCCCGGAAAACGGCCGCCAAGAAGAAGAAGGCACCGGCGAAGAAGAAGAGCGCGGCCTTGAAGGGATCGGCGGTCAAGAAGGCAACCGCGGCGAAGCGGAAGCCGGCGCCCTCGCAGGAGACGGCCCCGGAGCCGGTCACCGCCGGCGAGGAAGGCTAGGCGTTGGCGAGCGTCGCCGACGAGGTTGCCGCGCTCCGCGGCACCCGGTCGGCGACGCTCGGCGACCTGCTCACCCACCCGCCCTTCGCCCGACTGCTGGCGGCGATGACCGTGTCGTCGCTGGGCGACTGGGTCGGGTTCCTCGCGGTGACCGCCCTGGTCGCGGAACTCGCCGGCGGCACCGGCGGCGCTGCCTTCTCGGTCGCCGGGTTGATGCTCGCGCGCACCCTTCCCGCCGTCCTGTTCGGCCCGATCGCCGGTGCCCTCGTCGACCGGCTGGACCGGAAGCGGATCATGATCATCGCCGACCTCGCCCGCGGCGCGATGTACGCGGCGATGGTGTTCATCGGCCAGCTGTGGGCGATCTACGCGTTGTCCTTCGTGATCGAGAGCTTCTCGCTCGTGTGGGGTCCGGCGAGGGACGCGTCGCTGCCCAAGCTCGTGCCGCGCCGTCAGCTCGCGAACGCGAACTCGATCGCGCTCGCCTCCACCTACGGCACCCTCCCGCTCGGCGGGATCGTCTTCACCGTGCTCGTCGGTTTGAACACGCTGCTCAGCCACGCGATCCCGATCCTCGAGGGACGTGACCAAGCGGTGCCCTTGTTCCTCGACGCGGCGACCTTCGTGTTCTCCGCCGCGATGATCAGCCGCGTGCCGATCCCTCCTTCCCCCGCGAGGCTCACCGGTCGTCTGGACTTCTCTCGCATCTGGCGCGACATGGGCGACGGGATCCGGTTCCTCCGCGAGGACTCGATCGCGTCGGCGATGACGGCCGGGATCGTGGTCGCGTTCTCCGCCGTCGGCGCCGTCCTGGCGCTGGCGCCGCTGTTCGTCGTCCGGAGTCTCGGCGCCGACGACGCCGGATGGGGGTTCATGGTCACCTCCTTCGGCGTCGGGATCGGGCTGGGGATGGTGAGCGCGAACCAGGCCTCGCGTCTCGTCGAACGGGTCTCGCTCTTCCCGTGGTCGATCGTCGTGGCCGCCGGCACGTTGTTCGTGCTGGCGGCGATGCCCAACCTCGCTCTCGCCGCCGTCGTCACCGTCTGGCTCGGTGCCTTCTGCGGGCTGGCCTGGGTGACCGGCTACACCTTGTTGCAGGAGAACGTCCGCGACGAGTTCCGGGGGCGGACGTTCGCCTCGCTCACGGTCCTGTCACGGATGGGGTTGTTCCTCTCCCTCGCCACGTTCCCTACGCTGGCAGGTGTCTATGGCACATTGGGCGCCGGCTCCGAGCTCGGGATCCGACTGGCTCTCGCGACCGCGGGCATCGCGGTGGCTATCGCCGGGCTCAACACGTGGCGTCTCCTCAAGCGTTATCGGCTCTCTCGTCAGCAGCCCCTCACCCTGGTGCCGAAGCTGAAGCGGCCCCCCGCGACCGGGTTCTTCATCGCCTTCGAGGGCGTCGAGGGATCTGGGAAGGGAACCCAGGTCCGCATGGCGGAGGAGTTGATGCGCTCGCAGGGCTACGACGTGCTGGTCACGCGAGAGCCCGGGGGAACGGCCGTCGGCGAGCGGGTGCGAGACCTGCTCCTCGACCCCGAGACCGGACAGCTCGACGCGAGGGCCGAGGCACTCCTGTTCGCCGCGTCCCGCGCGCAGACCGTCTATTCGGTGATCCGCCCCGGCCTGGCGGAAGGGAAGGTCGTGATCTGCGACCGGTACGTCGACTCGTCGCTCGCGTATCAGGGGTGGGGACGCGGGCTGGGGGAGCCGGACGTCCTCACGTTGAACGTGTGGGGGACACAGGGCCTGTTCCCCGACCTCGTGATCCTGCTGCATCTGGAACCGGAACGGGGACTGCTGCGGTCCACGGAAGCGCCGGACCGGATGGAGCTCGAGGGACAGGACTTCCACGCCAAGGTGGCCGACGCCTACTTGAAGATCGCCGAAGAGCACCCGGAGCGCATCGTCGTGATCGATGCGGACAAGCCCCCGGCCGAGGTCTTCGACGAGGTGCGGGCCGCGCTCGAGAAAGCGCTGGGTGAGCGCGAAGACGGGGGCGGCGCGGGAGCCCTGAAGCCGTCCGCCGGCGCAGCGGGTGATGACGCGGCGGCCTCGACCGGCGACTCGACCGGACCCGCGGCCCCGCACACGGACTGAGGTCGTCGGTGGACCGCGATAGCGTACGTCCGTGAACGTTCCCGTTCTCGGTCGGGTCCCCGGGCAAGTCGCCGCGATGGCGTTCCTGCGCGGCGCGACCGAACGTCCCCACCACGCCTACGTGTTCGCCGGTCCGGAGGGCAGCGGGAAGTCGCTCGCCGCTCGAGCGTTCGTCGCCGCATTGCTCTGCCGGCGCGGCGGGTGTGGCGAGTGTCGCGACTGCCGTCTCGCGGAGGAGGACCACCATCCCAACCAGTTCGTCGTCGAGCCCGAGGGCCGTGACATCCACGTCGACACGATCCGTACCGAGGTCTGGCAGCCCGCCTACCGCACCGCACCCGAGCCGGGAAGGAAGGTCTTCATCCTCCGCGAGGCCGACCGTCTGTCACCGCAAGCCGCCGACACCTTGCTGAAGGTGCTGGAGGAGCCACCCGCGGACGCCGTGCTCCTGTTGCTGTCGGCGCGAGCTCACGAGCTGCCCGAGACCGTGCTGTCACGCTGCCACATCGTCACGTTCACCGCGCTGCCGGAGGCGTTCGTCGTAGAGGAGCTGATCCGCGGGGGCTCTGACGAGGTCCGGGCGCGGCTGGCGGCGCGCCTCGCCGGAGGGAACCTGGGACGCGCGAGGAGGCTGGCCGGATCCGACGAGGGTCTTCGCTTCCGGGACGCGGCGCGGACCGCGATCGGACTCGCCGCGGAAGGGCCGGCGGGAGCCCTCGGGGCCGCCGACGTCGTCTTGCAGGCGGCTGCCGACTACAAGAAAGGGATGAAGGAAGAGCTCAAGGAGGGTCTCGCACCCTTCCTGGACGATCGTGGCCGGCCCGAGGAGGCGTACCGGGGTGCGATCAAGCGCCTGGAGGTGAGGTTCCAGCGGCGGGAGCGCCGCGCCGAGCGGGACTACGTGGACTGGGTGCTGCTGGGGGTTTCCGCGCTGCTCCGCGACGCCGTCGCCGCGGAGGTCGGAGGGGGGATCGAGGTCCTGCTCAACCCCGATCTGGCGGGCGAGCCGGGCGGCGCGCGCCTCCCCGTCGTGCGGGCGGCCACCGGGATGGCGGCGGTCGAGGAGGCGCGCGCCGCCCTCGCCGAAGACATCAACCTGAACACCCGCCTGGTGCTGGAGCGGGCCTTCCTTCGCCTCGGCGACGTTGCCGCGTAGGGTCGCTCGGGGGATGGACACTGTGGTGCTGGCACCACTGGCGCATCCTCCCAACGGTGGGACGCTTGCACGTGGAGGAACAGATGCCCGTGCGGGTTCTCATCGTCGACGATCAAGAGCCTTTCCGGATGGCCGCCAGGATGGTCGTGGAGGCCACCGAGGGCTTCGACGTCGTGGGCGAGGCCGAGACGGGTGAGGACTCTGTGACGATGGCTTCCGATCTCACGCCTGATCTCGTCCTGATGGACGTCAACCTGCCGGGGATCAACGGGCTCGACGCCACGCGCCAGATCCTCGCCGACAACGCGAACAGCGCCGTCGTGCTGCTCCTGTCCACGTACGAGGAAGAGGAGTACGCGCCACGCGCCGCGGAGTGCGGAGCCGCCGCGTACATCCCGAAGTCGGTGTTCGGCCCCGACCGGCTGGAAGAGGCGTGGGCGGCAGCGCGCGGCGCCGCCTGACATCTCCTAAGAGGCCGGCACGCTCCCGTTGACCGCCGTCCCGTCGCCGACGGTGCTCACGATCTCGAACGTGCCGCCCAACGCGTCCAGCCGGTCCGCGATCCCTTGGAGCCCTGTGCCGCGTGACGCGGCGGTGGGGTCGAAGCCCACGCCGTCGTCGGTGACCGCGAACGAGAGTCGACCGTTGCTCCGGGCGAGTGAGATCTTCACCTGTGAGGCCTCCGCGTACTTGGTCACGTTCTGCAGCGCCTCGAGACACGAGAAGTAGATCGCCGCCTCGACGTCTTGGGAGAAGCGGCCGAGGTCGCGGGCATCGACCGAAACCGGAACCGGCGACTTCCGAGCCTGCGCCTCCAAGGCGGCGGCGAGCCCCTTGTCCGCGAGGAGCGGAGGATAGATCCCCCGCGCGAGGTCACGGAGGTCGTCGAGTGCGGCCGTCGCTTCCTCTTGGAGCTGCGCCGCGATCTCTGCCGCCTTCGCCGGGTCGCGCGCGGCCAGCTGCTCGAGCAGCCGCAGCTTGACGGTGAGGGCCACCAGCTGCTGCTGCGCTCCATCGTGGATGTTGCGTTCGAGCTTGCGCCGTTCCTCGTCCTGCGCGGCGACCAAGCGTTGGCGGGACGCGCGGAGCTCCTCGATCAGCCGGACGTTCCGAAGGACCAGGCCCGCCTGCGACGCCAGATCGCGCACCAGTCGCTCCTTCGAGGGGTTGATCGGATCGTTCGCGGGCATCGACACCGACAGGGCGCCGAGGAACTGCCCCTGATCCCGGACCTCGACGGCGCAGTCCGCCGGCAGCCGCGGGATGCCACTCCCGCGCACCGCGACCGGCGAAGGATGCGGGCCGTCGGACCAGACGATCCCCGAGGGCCGGAGCTCGTTCCCGACGTGGAGCCAGACGACGGCATCTCGGGCCCCCACGGCGTCGGCCAGGACCCGTGCCATCCGAGGCAGGACGTCCTCGGACGCGTACGAGCCGCCGACCCGATCCGAGAACTCCGTCAGGACCTCGTAGGGCGTTGCCCGACCCCCGTAGACGACCCGATCGGCGACCCGGCGTGCCACCCGGACGACGGGCAAGAACGCGAGGCCGATCGCGATCGACCCGAGGATCGCGAGCGGGTTCGCTTCGATGAACGCCCCGCCGACGAGGATGGCGAAGACGAAGAAGAGCGCGATGAGGACCAGCGCCACGACCGCGTAGAGCACCGTCTTCTTCACGACGATGTCGAGCTCGTAGAGCCGATACCGGAGGATCGCGATCGCACACGCTCCTGGGATGCCGATCGCGAGGACGGCGAAGAAGGCGAAGAACAGGAGGTCGCTGAGGGTCGTCGACTCGTTGGGCGCGAGGCCCCAGCTACTGATGATCGCGACGATCAACAACGGGGTCGCGAGCCCGACTGCCGCGACGAACCAGCGCATCTGCTGGCGCTCCTCCCCGACGGACCGTCGGTACCGGAACACCAGTGCGCCGACCGTGGAGAGACCAACGGCCAGGAGGATGAGGCCACCGAGAGCGAAGATCGGCTCGAGCACGTTCTCGAGCGCCGGCACGCCGGTGGGGTTCTGGGGCACGGGCCCGGGGAAGTCGACGTCGATCGGTCCCGGGCTCAGGATGGATCCGAGGAGCAGGATCCCTTCGAGGACCGCGATCGCGATCGCGACCGGCTTCCATCGGCGCGTGGGGAGCTTCCCGTCGGGGAAGAGCAGGAGGATCCAGGGGACCGGGAACGCGACGAACGTGAAGACCCAGCTCGTGAGCCACGCCGAGAAAAGGATGAACGGGTGGTCGTCCGGTCCTCGCGGGAGGGCGTAGCGCAGGTATTCGTCCGTGAACCCCCCGAGGAGGAATCCGACCCCGATCATCATCAGGAGCCACCCGATCGGGTTCCGCTCGGTCCGGCTGGCGATCAACGCGCCGATCGTCACGTAGCCGACGATCATCACCAACGCGACGCTCAGGAAGAACGGATCCTCCGAGAACGAACCCGTGATGGCGCTCAGCGTGAAGGTGATCACCAGCAGGACGAGGGTCAGCGCCCACACGATCCACGGCCACCGGCGCGTCATCGGAGCTCTCCTTCGATCGGGAGGCGCCCGACCACCCTCGTCCCCTGGCCGGGAGCGCTGACGACCTCGATCGATCCTCCGATCGCGTCCAGACGGTCGGCCATACCCTGCAGCCCGGATCCATGATCGGGCGCGGAGGGATCGAAGCCGTGACCGTCGTCGATCACATCGAATCGGAGCTCGCCGTTCGCGTGGGCGAGGTGGATCTCGACCGTCGACGCCTCGGCGTACTTCGCGACGTTGTTCAGCGCCTCCAGGCAGCAGAAGTACACGGCGGACTCCACATCGGGACCGTAGCGACCGACGCCGTCGGGCTGCACGATGACCGGAAGGGATGATTTCCTCGCCTGGGCTTCGAGCGCCGCAGGCAGTCCCTTGTCGGCGAGGAGCGGCGGGTAGATACCTCGAGCGAGGTCTCGGAGATCCTCGAGTGTCTCCACCGTGCGCGCTTGGAGATCCGCCAGGAGCCCTCGCGCCTTCGCGGGATCGCGGTCGACCATGCCTTCCGCCAGTCGGAGCTGCACCGAGAGTGCCACGAGCTGCTGTTGCGCGCCGTCGTGGATGTTCCGCTCGAGGGCGCGCGCACGTTCGTCCTGCGCGCTCACGATCCGGCGGCGCGACTCCCGGAGGTCTTCGATCAAGCGGACGTTGCGCAGCACCAGTCCGGCCTGCGCAGCCATGTCGCGCGCGAGCTTCGCCTTCGTCGCGTTCATCGGGTCGGCTGCCGTCATCGCGACCGAGAGCGCCCCCAGGAGCTCGCCCTGGTGCCGTACTTCGAACGCGTCGTCGTCGAGGCCCGGCAGCTCGTCTCCGCGCACGGACACAGCGGGAACGTTCGGAGCCTCGGCGGGCCACGATGACTCCGCTCGCAGCTCGTTCCCGATGCGGAGCCAGACCCGCGCCGTCCGCGCCCCGGTCGCCTCGCCGAGGAGCTGAGCCATACGCGGAAGGACGTCCTCGGTCGAGTAGGTCTCCCCGACGCGTTCGGCGAACTCGGAGAGGACCTCGTACGGGCTCGATCGCTTGCCGTACACGATCCGATTCGCCCAGCGGCGCGCCCGGGATCGCACCAAGGTGAACCCAACCGCGAGTACCGCTGCGACCGCGAGCGTGGGCACATCGACGTCGCCTCCCACGCCGATGAACATGAGCGGTGCCAGGAAGACGGCGATCCCCAGGACGAGCACGAACCCGGCGACGAGGAGTCCGTACTGCACCGTCTTCCGGACCACGACGTCGAGGTCCCACAAGCCGTGACGCAGGATCGCGATGCCGCAGACCGTCGGGATACCTAGGAACACGCCGCTGATGAAGGCGTAGAACGCGAGACCCGACACCATCCCCTGGTCCTCGATGGCGCCGGTCGTGATCAGGACGAAGGTGAGCAGGAGGACGATCCCGAGGAAGATGCCGAGGAACGCGAGCCACCTGATCTGCTGGCGCTCGAGCTGCGCGGCGCGCCGGTACCGCTGGATCAAGGAGAGGACGGAGACGATGGCGCCGAGGACGAGGACCAGACCGGCGACGGTCGTGATCGCTTCGATCGCCAGCCTCCATGACGAGGCGAGCCCGATCGGGTTCGCGACCGGTCTCGGGAGCTCGGCGAAACCGGCCTCGAGGGGCCCGGGCGTGAGCGCGAACCCGATCATCACGATCGCGTAGGCGACCAGCATGACGCGAAGCAGCCAGCCCCACCGCCGAGAGAGTGGCCGGCCGGTCGGGAAGATGAGGAAGAGGAAGGCGAGCGGACCGAACATCGCGACGAACCCGACCCGGCCCACCCATGCCGCCCAAGCGAGGAAGGGAAGGTCGCGCTGCTGGGCCAGGGTGGCGTACGAGCCGGCGAGCAGGCTGATGGACGCAGAGAGTCCGACCCAGGCGAACAACAAGCCGACGCGGTTCGACGATTGCCGCGACGTGATCAGCGCCCCGACGGTCGAGTAGAGGAGTACCGCGAACACGACGAAGGCGTACTCGCCGATGTCGAGAGGGCCGCCCGCCGCGTCCACGATCAACCACGCGATCAGGAACGCGACCGAGATGCCCCAGATCGTCCAGGCGAGACGTCGCTGGTTCATAGGCTCGTCTCCGTGACGGGGATGCGGCCCGCCACCGTCGTACCGCGGGCCGGGGCGCTCCGGATCTCGACACTGCCGCCGAGCGCGGCCAGTCGGTCGGCGATCCCCTGGAGTCCGGAGCCGCGCGAGGCGGTCACCGGGTCGAACCCGACGCCATCGTCGATGACCTCGAACGTCAGGCTCCCGTTCGCCTGCGAGAGGCGAACGGTTGCCTTGGTGGCCCTCGCGTACTTCGCCACGTTCTGGAGTGCCTCGAGGCAGGAGAAGTACACGGCCGATTCCAACTCCTGCGGATACCTGCCGATCCCGTCCGGCTCGACCTCGGTGGGCACGGAGGATTTCCTCGCCTGACCCGCCAGAGCCGCCGCGAGGCCCTGATCCGCGAGCAGTGGCGGATAGATCCCTCGGGCGAGGTCCCGGAGGTCGCTCAAGGCGTCGTTCGTCTCCGCCTTCGCTTCGGCGAGCATCGCCGCGGCGCGGTCCGGATCCGTGGCCACGAGTCGCTCCGCGAGGCCGAGCTTCACGGCCAGCGCGACCAATTGCTGTTGCGCGCCGTCGTGGATGTCGCGTTCGAGCTTCTTCGCCCGGGCGTCCTGGGCCGCCACGATCCGCCGTCGGGATTCCCGAAGATCCTCGACCAATCGGACGTTCCGGAGCACCAACCCCGCCTGAGCCGCCATGTCGCGAGCGAGCTTCTCCTTGGTCGGATCCATCGGATCGTCCGGCGCGACCGTCACGGTGAGGGCGCCGAGGAGCTCGCCCTGGTGACGGACCTCGAAGGCGGCGTCTTCTCCGAAGACCGGGACGTCGTCTCGGACCGGCACGTCGGAAGCCGCGGGTGCGCCTTCGGGCCAAACGCCCTCCTGACGCATCTCGTCACCGATCCGCAGCCACACCCTCGCAGCCTTGGCGCCGGTGGCCTCGCCGAGCAGCGTGGCCATCCTCGGCAGGACGTCGTCGAGGGAGTAGGTCTCGCCAACCCGCTCGCCGAACTCGGACAACACCTCGTACGGCGTCGATCGCTTCCCGTAGACGAGCCGGTTCGCGAGCCGCTGAGCGCGGGTGCGAACGAGGAGGAAGACGGCGGCCAGGACCGCGCCGATCGCGACCGCCGGAGCGATGTCGCCGCTGATCCCCACGAACAGGACGGGAACCACCAGCACCACGAGCCCGACCCCGGCCATCAGCCCGACGAGGACGATGCCGTACTGGAGGGTCTTCTTCATCACGACGTCGAGATCCCAGAGGCCGTGCCGGAAGATCGCCACCAGGTAGGCGGCGGGCACGCCGATGACGAGCGTGAACGCCGTCAGCGCGAAGAACAGCTCGAAGATCGGCGCGTCGGCGTCGCGGAACAACAGCTCCCCTGCCAATCCGACGACCCATTGGAGGACGAAGCACGTGCCGGCGATCGACGCCACGAAGGCGATCCAGCGCATCTGCTGCCGCTCCTCGCCGGCGGAGCGCTTGAAGCGCTGGCGGACCGCGACCACCGTGGAGAGCGCCGACGTGAGGGCGATCACGGTTCCGGCGGCGATGATCGCGGGCGCGATCCCGGCGAGCACGTCGATCCCGAACGGGTTCTCGTAGAGGACGCCGTCCTCGATCCAGTTGTTGAGCGGGCCGGGTCTGAAGAGGAAGCCGAGGATCGCGATCGCCGTACCGCCGACGAGGCCTCGGACGGCCCACCGCCAACGGCGACTCGGTGGGTGCCCGTCTGGGTACAACAGGAACAGCAAGGGGATGAGCGCGATCGGGTAGAGGGCGTACTCGCCGAGGGTCGCCCACAGCCCCACGAGCGGGACGCTCCCCGGCTCCGCCTTGACGCCGTACACGACGAGCGCCTGCGCGAGCGTGAGGAGCGGGAACGGGGCCCCGGTGATCAGGAAGATCCATCCCGCCCAGTTCCGTGGCTGGCGCCAGACGACCAGCAGGCCGACGGCGAGCCACAGGAAGAGCAGGACGAGGAGGACCGCGAAGCCCGGGTTGTATTGACCGCTGCTGGCCTCGAGCGCGCCTCCCTGTCGGCGCTCGCGCTGGAGCTCGGTCAGCGTCTCCTGCATCCGAGGGGCGGTCGGGTCGCCGACGATCACGATCTCGCCCGGCCCGACCTGCTCGCGGGCGGCGAGGCCGACCGGGATCGACGCGATCACGCAGGCCATGCTCAGGGCAACGACCCCCACGGCGATGCCACGCGCCAGCCGACGGCTCATCCCATCCGCTCCGTCGCCGGGATAACTCCACGCACGGTGGTTCCGGCCCCCGCGGCGCTCTCGATCTCGATCATGCCCGGATGCTCCCATCGGCGGCGGCCGGCTCCAAGGGGGGCGACCTGCGGTTTCCGGTGCGGGAACACCCGGGGTGGGGGTGTGCTGGCACCCCGGCCAAGTCGGCATGCACGCGCCGTCGTCGGGCACCCGCCCGCGGCGTAGCGTCGCGGTAACGAACGAAGGAGGCCCTCAGATGACGACGATACTGGTGGGAACCGACACCTCGGCGGCCGCGGATCTCGCGGTGGAGGACGCGGCGCGTCTCGCGCGCGACCGCGGCGCCGAGCTTCTGGTCCTGTACGTGAAGTCCGAGGGTGACGTTCGGGCGGTCGTCGACCCCGACCGAGCAGCCGATCCCCAGACGCACCTGCAACGCCTCGCCGCGAGGTTCCCTGGCCTGTCGATCACGACACGGATCGAGGACGGCGAGGCCGCATCTCGGATCGTGGACGTGGCCGAGGAGACCCGAGCGGAAACCATCGTGCTCGGGAACCGCGGCACCCACGGGTCACGATGGCGAGTACGTGAGACGGTCCCGAACCTCGTGCTGCGGCACGCCCCGTGCAGCGTCTACATCGTTGACACGCGGCGGGCGCAGTAGCCGTGGGAGGGCTAGGTCTGATCGCGGAGGAAGGCGAGCACCGCCATCACTCGGCGGTGCACGTCGGGCTCCTCGGTCAGACCGAGCTTGTGGAACAGGGAGTTGATGTGCTTCTCGACGGCCCGCTCGGTGAGGAAGAGCGACTTCGCGATCGCCGCGTTGTTCTGCCCCTGCGCCATGTGTCCGAGGACCTCGCGCTCCCGGTCGGTCAATCGAGCGAGCGGCGAGTGGGCAAGGTGCTCCTTGGCCGCGACGAGCGCTTCGACGATCTTCGGGTCGAGCACGCTCCCGCCCCTGGCCACCTCGGTCAGCGCGCGCACGAGCTCCTCGACGTCGGCCACGCGCTCCTTCAGCAGGTAGCCGAGGCCGGCCGCTCCGTCCTTCAGCAGGTCGTACGCGTATTCCTCCTCGGCGAACTGCGACAGGACCACGACGCCGATGTCGGGATGCGACGCACGGATCTGTTTCGCGCCCCGGATCCCCTCGTCGGTCCCGCTGGGCGGCATCCGGATGTCGGTGAGCACGGCGTCGGGTCCGTGTTCGTTGACCGCGGAGAGCAGCTCATCCAGGCTCGCTGCGGTGCCGACGATCTCCACCTCCTCTGCCGTCGACAGGAGGGCGGCGGTTCCTTCCCGCACGAGGTAGTTATCCTCGGCGAAGACCACCCGCAGCGGCATGCGCGGATGGTACACGCGAGGAACTTGGGGGATGCTGCGTGACGATCCGGGTGGTGCTCGGCGAGGACAACGTCCTGGTGCGTGAAGGCGTTCGGGCGCTCTTGAACTCCTACGAAGACATCGAAGTCGTCGGAGTCGCGGAAGATGCGCCGACCCTCCTCGCGACCGCGGTGGAGCACAGCCCCGATGTCGTCGTGACCGACATCAAGATGCCGCCGTCCTTCCAGCTCGAAGGGATCGACTGCGCGCACGCGATCCGCGAGCGCCATCCGGCGACCGGTGTCGTGGTGCTGTCGGCACACGACGACGAGGAGTACGCGATCGCGCTGCTCGGCAAGGGTCACAGCGGGCTGGCGTACCTCCTGAAAGACCGGATCGCGCAGGGCGACGAGCTCGTCCGCGCGATCCGCGAGGTGCGCAGCGGCGGAAGCGTCGTGGACCCCGCGATCGCCGAGCGCCTCGCGGGGCGGGCCGAGTCCCAGGAAGAAGACCGGATCGTGCTCGACATGATGGCCCAAGGTCTCGGCTACGAAGCGATGGCGGCCGCCCTCGGCACGACGCAGGAGGCGGTGGACGGGCGCGTGACGATGCTGTTCCGGAGGATGGCCGGAGACGGCGGAGCCGGCACCGGCCTGCTCGGTGAGTTCAAGAAGCTGCACGCGGCGGTCGTCGAGCAATCGGCGACCGCCACGTCCCTGAAGTCCTACGTGCCCTCGCAGTTCGTGGACGCGCTCGCTCGCGGCGGGGACGCCGCGAGCCAGCGCGAGCTCGAGGTGACCGTGCTGTTCAGCGACATCCGGGGGTTCTCGACGATCGCGGAGCGACTCACCGCCCGAGAGATCGGCGAGATCGTCGGACGTCACCTCGGCGCGATGGCCGAGGTGATCTCCGAGCACGGCGGGACGATCGACAAGTTCCAGGGCGACGCGGTGATGGCTGTGTTCGGCGCCCCCGAGCCGTCTGAGGATCACGCCGAACGTGCGTTGCAGTGCGCCATGGCGATGCAGGATCGCCAACGTGAGCTCAACTCGATGGGGTGGGGCACCGACGCGGTCGACGGACTCCATGTGGGGATCGGGTTGAACACCGGGGTTGTCATGGCCGGCGCCATCGGCGGTGGTGGGCGCCTCGAGTACACCGTGATCGGGGACGCGGTCAACGTCGCGCAGCGCTTGCAGTCCGAAGCCGGAGGAGGCGAGGTCGTCGCGGCGGCCTCGACCGTCTCGGCGGCGCCCTCGATCGCCGCCGAGCCGATCGGCCCCCGCCTGGTCAAGGGGCGGGAGGAGCCCGTGGAGGTGTTCCGCATCGTGAGGGGTGGGGCGTGATGGCCGCGACCCCGACCTCGACGCCCGCCTCACGGCTGTCTCGATGGCCCTGGATCGTGCTCGGAGTCACCGCGGTGTTCGCGACCATCGGCCTGGTCTTCGTGTCGCTGAACGGGTACTCGCTCCTCGGCGATGCCACGAACTTCATCGCGTTCATGGGGATGGGGGTCGTGGGCGCGCTGAGCCTGAGCCGGGCCCCCGACAATCGGATCGGCTGGCTCCTCCTCTGGGTCGCCGTCACGGTGGGCGCGGCATTCACGACGGGAGAAGCGTCGATCTACGCTGCCGCGCACGGCGAGGACGCTCTCGCGGGGTGGCTCGCCTGGCCGGGCAACGCCCTCTGGACCCTCGGACTCTTCCCGCTGTTGATCCTCCTCCCGCTGGTCTTCCCCGATGGGCGGCTGCCGTCGCCTCGCTGGCGGTGGCTCGCCTGGGCGGGTGTCGGCATCTCGTTCCTCGCGTTCGTCACGATCGGGTTCGGAGAAGCCGCGTTCGAAGTCGGTGAGGTCGGGCAACCGGTCAGGATCGCGAACCCCTTGCACGTGCCCTGGCTGGATCTGCTCGGCCCCGTCGAGGCCGTGATCTGGCCGCTGCTCCTCGGCCTCTTCGCGGCGGCGGGCGCGTCGATGGTCATCCGATTCCGCAGGTCGAGCGGCGTCGAGCGGCAACAGCTCAAATGGTTCGCGTTCGCGGTCGTCGTACTCGTCACCTACTTCGTGGTCAGTGCCATCCTCGAGGGCCTCGGCATCTCCGAAGGAGCCGTGGGCGAGGTCATCTCGGGTCTCGCTTTCCTCGGGATCCCTGTCACCGTCGGGATCGCGATCCTGCAGTACCGCCTGTGGGATCTGGACGTCGTCGTGAAGAAGGCCGTGGTGGCTGGCATGCTCGTCGTCCTCGCGCTGGCGGTGTACGCGGGGGCCGTCGCGCTCGTGGGCTTCTTCGCCTCGGATCGCGAGTCCACCGTGACGCTGTTCCTCGTCGCGCTCGGGCTGGGCGTCGCGTTCCGGCCGGTGATGCGGGTGGCTCGACGCGTCGTGGATCGGCTCGTCTACGGGAAGCGAGCCACCCCGTACGAGGTCCTGACCGAATTCTCCGAGCGCGTCGGCGATTCCTACGCGACGGAGGATGTCCTGCCGCGGATGGCGCAGGTCCTCGGCGAGGGCTCCGGAGCCGAGGTGGCGCGCGTGTGGCTCCGGTCGGGTCGCCACCTCCACCAAGCGGCCGCGTGGCCGGCCGATGCGGCAACCCGCGATCCGGTGCCCGTCTCCGACGAGGCCACGTCCGGCCCGCCGGATGAGACCACCGTCGACGTGCGAGACCGGGGCGAGCTGCTCGGGGCGCTGTCCGTCCGGATGTCCGCCTCCGATCCGATGAACCCGGCCAAAGAGAAGCTGGTTCGCGACCTGGCCGCGCAGGCGGGCCTCGTCCTCCGCAACGTGCGGCTCGTCGAGGA
Organism: uncultured Actinomycetota bacterium; assembly: GCA_963842295.1. GTDB lineage: Bacteria > Actinomycetota > UBA4738 > UBA4738 > HRBIN12 > JAJNBA01. Next base: position 80,842 of record CAWJFY010000005.1, read on the forward strand.
CCTCCGGACGTCCCGGCAGCGCCTGGTGGCCGCCCAGGACGAGGAGCGCCGGCGCCTGGAGCGCAACATCCACGACGGCGCCCAGCAGCAGCTCGTCGCCCTCGCCGTGAAGGCGCGGCTCGCCGGACAGTTCACCGAGCGGGATCCGGCGAAAGCGGCCAAGCTGCTGGCGCAGATCGAGGCCGAGACGCAGACCGCGCTCGAGGACCTCCGCGACCTCGCGCGCGGCATCTACCCACCGCTCCTCGCCGACCGGGGGCTCGTGGCCGCGATCGAGGCGCAGTCACGCAAAGGCCAGCATGGCGTCGAGATGGACGCGCAGGATCTCGGACGGTTCACCGCCGATGTGGAGGCGACCGTCTACTTCTGCACACTTGAGGCGCTCCAGAACGTCGCGAAGTACGCCGCCGCGGACCACACGGTGATCCGTTTGGTCCGTGCGAACGGCAGCCTCTCCTTCGAGGTCGAGGACGACGGCCGGGGCTTCGACCCGGATGCCGTGGGCTCCGGGACCGGCCTGCAGGGGATGGCCGACCGGCTCGCAGCCGTGGGAGGCTCTCTCGAGATCCGGTCGGCACCCGGCCACGGCACCACGGTGGCGGGACGTGTGCCGGTCACCGCTGCCTGATCTCGGAAGGGAACGATCGAGGAGATGGGATCCACCTACACACCGGATGTATCTCGGGGGCGGCTCGCCTTCCGCCTCGTCGGCTGGATCTTCGGAGTGCTCACGATCGGATACTCTCTGTTCCTCGTCGTGCTCTCGATCGTGTCCAGCGACCCCTCGAACACGATCCACCGTTTCCACTTCCTGGGAGGCCTCGCTGGCGGGGGACTGATCGGCGTGTTTTCGATCGTCCTGGTGGTGCGACCGGGCTGGACGTCTGCCTTCCACGTCCTCGTCGCCCAGGCGATCGCGTGGACGATCGGCGGGTTGATGGGTGGTGACTTCCTCACCGGCTTCTACGTCTCCGGTCCGATCGGGGTGATCGTCTTGCTGGTGCTGCATCCCGACCCCCGGTCGCTCCTCCGGCTCCCCGGCCACCCGAGCATCGCGCTGATGATCTATGCCGTGATCGCGACGATGCCGGCCTGGATCTATGCGGTGACCGAAGCGGAGCTCCAGCACGGACCGGCCGCGGACCCACACGTCCAGATGCACCACTGGTCGGGTGTCGCCGTAGCCGCGCTCTCGATCGCGGGCGCCGGGATCGCGACGTCTCTGCGTGGTCGCGGCTGGGAGGTCGCGGGCGTGGCGGCGTCGATCGCGGCAGTCCTCTTCGGCGTGGCCGGCCTCGTGTTCGCCGGCTACGCGGGAGCGCCCGGGACCGGCTGGTCGTGGCTGGCGGTGGCCGCCGGCATCGGCTTCTGGCTCCTCGCCCGGGTGGAAGCGGGCCGGGAGGGGTCCGCCGGGTGACGTCCCGGCCAACCTCTGCGTTCCGTCGCTTCGAGCGCTGGCTCGTCGGCGTCTTCATGGCCGCACTCGTCTTCGTGCTGGAGCGGCTCGTGATGCGACAGATCAAGAAGAAGGAACAGGCGCGCTCGGAGTCTTCGCCGGCAGCCGTCACCGTGGGGGAGGAATAGGGGCCATGCATCGCTGGTGGGTATTCCTCCACATCGCCGGAGTCTTCGGTTTCCTGATGGCGCACGGCGTGTCGGTGTACGTGACGCTCCGGCTCCCGAAAGAGCGAGAGCCGGCGCGCGTGAGTCAGCTCCTCGAGCTCTCGGCGTCCTCGGTCGGGTTCATGTGGAACTCGATCGGTGCGCTCCTCGTCGGCGGGATCGCCGCCGGGTTCACCGGCCACTTCTGGGGTCAAGGGTGGATCTGGGCCGCGATCGTCGTCCTTGTCCTCGTCATGGCGGCGATGTACGCGATGGGCACCACATGGGCGAAACGGCTGCGGACGATCTCCGGCGCGATGGCGGAAGGAACGGAGGCGGTCTCGGATGCGCAGTTCGGCGAGATCCTTCGGTCGAGGCGCCCGTACACGATCGCGGCGATCGGGTTCGTGGGGCTGCTCGTGATCCTGTGGCTCATGATCTTCAAGCCGGCGCTCGGGTTCGGCGCCCCCGCGGAGTGCGCTCCCTCACCCGATGCCGCGATCACGGTCTGCGCCTTCGACGACCAGCGCTTCGTGCCGTCGTCGCTGACCGTGCCCGCCGGCGAGCCGATCGGGCTGGCCTTCGAGAACGAGGACGAGGGCGTGCCGCACAACGTCGCGGTCTACGAGGACGATTCCGCAGCCCAGTCGCTGTTCGTCGGCGACCTCGTCGAAGGTCCGACGTCCGTGACCTACGACGTGCCGGCGCTCGAGCCGGGCGGGTACTACTTCCGCTGCGACGTCCATCCGCAGATGAACGGGACCCTGGAGGCCGCCTGATGTCCTACCGAACGATCGTCGTCGGCACCGACGGTTCCCCGACCGCGACCGTCGCCGTCGAGGTTGCGCAGACGCTCGCGAAACGCCTCCGCGGCAAGCTGGTGCTCGTCGGCGCGCTGGACGCCTACGGCATCTCTCGCCAGCCGTTGCAGACCGCCCTGTACGAGGCCGCGGAGGCCGCGCGAGCGAAGAAGGTAGACGCCACCGCGGAGCTGATCGAGGGGACACCCGGTGAATCGATCCTGGCGGCAGCGATCAAGCACGATGCCGACCTGATCGTCGTCGGCAATCGCGGCATGGGACAGGCGACCCGGTTCCGGCTCGGGAGCGTGCCCGACTGGATCGCGCACGATGCGCCCTGCGACCTGTTGATCGTCGACACGACGGGCCGCGCCGGCCCGCGGGAACCCGCTCCGCCCTACATGCGGATCCTGGCGGGGACCGACGGTTCGGGAACGGCGACGGAGGCCGTCCGGAAGGCCTACACGCTCGCCTCCATGTATGCCGGCACCGTGACCCTCGTCCATGTCGGTGATCCGCTCGTCGGTGCGATCAAGCTCGAGGAGGTCGCGTCGACGCGGCCCGAGGACGTAGAGGTCCTGAAGCGAACCGTCGAGGGAGATCCCGCTCAGCGGATATGCGAGCTCGCGGAGGCGGAGGATGTGCAGCTGGTCGTCGTCGGCAACAAGGGGATGTCGGGTGTCCGGCGGTTCCTCGGCTCCGTGCCCAACAAGGTCGCGCACGAGGTGCCCTCCGATGTCTTGATCGTGAAGACCGTGGATCGTTCGGCGGACGATCTCGTGGCCGGCCACGGCGGCCTCGTGGGCGTGGACGGTCGACAGCTGGCCGTCTACCGCGACGAGGACGGGCAGACGTACGAGCTCTCGCCCCGCTGCACCCACATGGGGTGCACGGTCGATTGGAACGACTCGGCGAGGACCTGGGACTGTCCGTGCCACGGCTCGAGGTTCGCCTTCGACGGATCGGTGGTGCGAGGGCCGGCCGCGGAGCCTCTCGAACGAGTGGGAGGGACGGCGGCCGGCCTCATCCCGGGGACGGTCGCTGAGGCACCCCGTCCCGGTCCGTCTGCCGCCGAGGGCGCGGATCCGGCGAGGAAGGAGCGGTACGTCATCGTGGGCGCGAGCCTCGCCGGCGCGACGGCAGCCGCGACCTTGCGCGAGGAAGGGTTCGACGGCGAGGTCGTGCTGATCGGCGCCGAGCCAGCGTTCCCCTACGAGCGTCCGCCTCTGTCGAAGACGTTCCTCCGCGGCGAATCGACGATCCAGGAGGCGATGGTCCGGCCGGAGGCGTACTACGCCGAAAACCGCATCGAGACACGGTTCGGCACGACGGTGATCGGGGTGGATGCCGCCGGCAGGACGGTACCGGTCGCAGGCGGCGAGCCCGTGTCCTTCGACAAGCTGCTGATCGCGACGGGGGCCCGGAACCGTCGCTTCGCGATCCCGGGGATCGACCTCGAAGGCGTCCTCGACCTCCGGACCCTCGGTGACGCGGCCAAGATCCGCGCCGAGATGCTGCCGGGTCACCGGGTCGTGATGGCCGGGATGGGATTCATCGGCTCGGAGGTGGCGGCGTCGCTCCGGCAACGAGGGCTCGAGGTCCACGTCGTCGCGGGCGGGACGGCGCCGCTCGACCGGGTGCTCGGCGAGGACGTGGGCCGCGTCATCGAAGGGATCCATCGTGATCACGGTGTCGAGATGACGTTCGACGACCAGGTGGCCGGGTTCGAGGGGAACGGCCGCGTCCGTGGCGTGAAGACGGCGGGCGGTCTCAGCCTGCCTTGCGACTTCGTGGTGCTCGGCCTCGGCGTGGAACCCGTCGCAGACTTCCTCGACGGCTCGGGGATCGACGTGGAGGACGGTGTCGTCGTGGACGAGCACTGCCGGGCGAGCGTCGCCGGCGTCTTCGCCGCCGGCGACGTCGCCAACCACTACCACCCGGTCTTCGAGCGCCGGATCCGGATCGAGCACTGGAACAACGCGAAGGCGCAGGGTCGCGTCGCGGCCCTCAACATGATGGGCCGCGCCACCCCGTACGACGAGATCCACTGGTTCTGGTCGGACCAGTACGAGCACACGATCCAATACGCCGGGTACCACCGGGAGTGGGACGACCTCGTGATCCGGGGACGCCTGGAGTCCCGGAGCTTCGCGGCGTTCTACATGCTCGGTGGCCGGGTGCAGGCGGTGGTCTCCGTGGACCGTCCCGCCGACGTCCAGGACGCGATGAGCATCATCCGGTCGGGCGGCACGGCCGACCCCGCGAAGCTCCGGGACGAGGCCGTGGATCTCGCCTCGCTAGGATGAAGAGCGAGCCGGGGAGATGAGATGACGAGCGATGTCGATGCCCTTCGCAAGGTTCGCTTCTTCGAAGAGCTGACCGACGACGACCTCGGGCGCGTCGCGAAGCTCGGCGAGCGACGGAGCTACGCGGCCGGCGACGCGCTGGTCGAACGCGACTCCGACCGCGGTGGACTCTTCGTGATCCTCTCCGGGACCGCCCAGGTCGAGGTGGGCGGTGCCGTTCACGACCTCGGCCCCGGCGACTTCTTCGGAGAGATGGCGTTGCTCGGTCGAACGAGAAGATCCGCCAGCGTCACGGCGAAGGAGCCTGTGGAGGCGCTGGTGATCGAGACGATCTACTTCGATCCGTTCCTGATCCAGAACCCGAGCGTCGCGGTGGCGATCCTCCACGGTGTCGTCGAGCGCCTCCGCGAGGTCCAGGACCGGATCGACAGCGCGGGAGCCGCTTAGCCGCCCCGCTCGTGGAACAGATCCACGAGCAGGCCGAGGGTCAGGAGCGCGCCGACGACGCCGAACGTGATCGGCACCCAACCCGGCACGCGGACCGACATCGCCGTGAGCCCGCTCGCGAGGATCGCGGCACCGGCGGTGAGACCGAGCGCGAGGTGGCGCCCGGCCCGGCGCACCGTGGCCTCGAGCGGCGCCGCACGGAAGTTGATCTCCATCTTCTGGCCGGGCCGGGCGCCGATCATCCGCTCGATCGCCTCGATCACACGCATCGCGCGCACCTTGAACTTCTGCGACTGGTAGAAGACGGCCTTCGGTTCGATCCTCGCTCCCATCCCTCGCAGCAGGCTCCGCATCAGGAACTTGCCCGCCACCTCGAAAGGATCCAGGTCGGGGTCCAGCTGCGCGGTCGCGAGCTGCATCTGGGCGAGCGCCTTGCCGGTGAGCGCCAGCGACGCCGGGAGCGGCACGCCGAATCGGAGCGAGATCTCCGTCATCTCCTGGAGGATCGGGCCGAGCTGGATGTCCTTCAAGGAGGACGTCCGGTAGCGGGCCATCAGCGCCCCGATCTCCGACTGGAACCTCTCCAGGTCCAGGTCGCTCCGCTCGATCGCATTCGCCAGCATCAAGCGTGATGTCGGTCAGGAATCCGACATCGTCCTGTGAGAACGCCATCAGCAGCAGCATCAGGTGTTCGCGCATATCGGCGCCGACCTCGCCGACCATCCCGAGATCGAGGAAGTAGAGACGCTCTTCCTCCGGTTGCCACATCAGGTTGCCCGGATGCGGGTCGGCGTGGAAGAAACCGTCGACCATGATCTGCTTGTAGAAGGACTCGAGCAGCTGACGAGCCGCCTCGCGACGGGGCTCACCCTCGGGGGCCGAGTCGATGGGACCGCCTCCGACGTCGTGCATCACCAGCAGCCGCGAGGTGGACACGTCGCCGTGCACGTTCGGCACCGCCAGCCTCGGGAAGGGCTCGAGCACCTCGCCGATCCGCAGCATGTTCGCGGCTTCCTGCCGGAAGTCGAGCTCGCGTTGGAGGGAGTCCGACAGGTGCTGGAACACCGCCTCCATGTCGATGACGAGCTTCAGACTGGGGCGCTTGGCGGCCTTCTCCGCGAATACCTCCAGCAGTGCGAGGTCCTGCTCGATCAGCCCCCGTGCATCGGGTCGTTGAACCTTGATGACCACCTTCTCGCCCGTCGCGAGCGACGCCCGGTGGACCTGCGCGATGGTGCCGGCGGCGAGCGGCTGCGGTTCCACCGTTTCGAAGACGTCCTCCCAAGGAACGCCGAGCTCCTGCTCCATCACCGAGACGACCTGCGCCTCGGTCAGCGGAGGCACGTTGTCCTGCAGGGTGGCGAGCTCTTCGATGAACTCCTGTGGGAGCAGGTCCGGGCGCGTCGAGAGGATCTGCCCGAGCTTGCAGAACGTGGGACCGAGCTCCTCCAGTGCGGTGCGAAGCCGCTTGGCCTGGCGTCGCCGGCCCACGGCGCCTTCCTCGTCGGGTCGCCCGAAGAGCTCCCGGAGGCCGTGCTTGGCGAAGACCACGCCGATCTTCGTGCCGCGGGAGACCAGATGCGGCCGGGTCACCGGTTGGGCGACCGACGAGCGGATCGCGGTGGAGGACCCCGGGCTCCGCACTGCCGTGGTCTGTCCGTTGGTCGTGTTCACGATGATCACCGTGCAGCGCGCATTGTGGCTGATCCGGTTCGGCACGTTGCCGAGCAGGAACTCCTTCCGGCCGGCCATCCCGGCGTTGCCGACAACCAGCACGTCCACCGCCTGATCCTCGGAGGAACGCACGATCGCCATCGCGGGGTCGTCGTCGATCACGACGTGGGCGTAGCCGCGCTCTCCGGCGAGTTGCGTGGTGTACACCTGCAGCTCGTCGGCGGCGCTGTGCGCCCGGGTCGCCTCGGCGGCCCCGTGCTCGGTGTCGGCGGCATGCTGGGGGACGATCACCTGCACGACGTGAAGCTCGGCGCCGAACCTCTCGGCGAACGAGGCCGCCCATTCCACCGCTCTCGCTGCGGTCTCGGAGCGATCGGTCCCCACCATCACCCGGCGGACGGGTCCCACGGCGTCGGTCTGGGCGGAGGCCATGCGCGACATCATGGCGCCTGACCTCCTTCGCGGCCAATGGTGAGAACCCGCGGACCGGGGGTGATACCAGCACTCAGACCGGCCGCGACCTGGGCCGTTGGTATCCTGCCTCGTCCCGCCGGAGTAGCTCAGTGGCAGAGCAACCGCCTCGTAAGTGGTAGGTCATGGGTTCGAATCCCATCTCCGGCTCGTCGCGTCCGGGTCCGGGGCGTCGCCGGGTTGCCGAACACGAGTCGCCGCCGAAAAGTTGCAGAAGGAGGTCGCGGGTTGCGAGAATCGCAACGGATGAGGGCCCTCCGAGCGATCCCGCTTGCCGCCGCCCTCGTGATGGTTCTCCCGGCGAGCGCGGCTCTCGCTCAGGTGTCGGTCGACCCCTCCGTCACTCCCGAGCTCAATACGGGCGGCTGGATCCACGGGATGGCGATCCTGTTCGGCGTGATCGGACTCATCGTCCTCTTGCTGATGGTGGCCGCCTACGTCCGCTACGCGCCGCGCTTCTCCACCGACGAATCGACCCTGAAGGTCGTGCGCGCCGACAGGGTGCGTCCCGGTGAGGAGCTCCCGCGCCGCACCGTGGACATCAAGGCCGCGACCCCGGTGGTGGTCGCGCCACCGCCGTTGCCACAGCCGGCCGGCGTGGCGGCCACCGCGGCGGCCGCACCCCCAGCCGCAGCCGCCGCCTCGGCCCCGGCAGCAGCACCGACGTCCGCCCCGGCCGCGGCGCCCGCACAAGCCGGCCCAGGAGCGGGGGCTCCCTCGACGGAGGCCCCGCAAGCGGCGCCTCCGAGCGAGGAGGCGCCTGCCGAGCCGGCCGCGGCGCCCGACGCTCCGGAGTCGCCCGCCCAAGCGCCGGCTCCCGCCCCCGCCGAGCGCGTCGAGGTCGCGTTGGACCAGGAGGTCTTCGACCAGACCCTGAAGGAGCTGCTCGAGAAGGGGACCGACAAGCGCGTCGCCGAGGGCCAGGCTCGTCGTGCGGCGATGATCGCGGCGCGCAAGAAGGCGGCGGGCGAGGCCTAGCCTCGAGAAGCGCGTAGCCTGTCGGGATGGACGCCACCCGCGTCGACTGGTCCATGGGGTCTCAAGCCGCTCGCTTGGCCGATTGGGATGCCGCCCTCACGGTCGGCCGTCGGGTCGCCGGCCCCGGCGTGCGCGTGCCTCCCGTTGACCGAGCGCGGATGCGAGAGGACTTCGCGGAGCTCGTCTCGTTCGCCGAGGACCGGATCACGGGCTTCACGTCGCTCGATCCGGGCGGTTTCCGATCGCGGGCCTGGGTCATGGGAAGGAGCGAGTGGATCCGCGTGAACCTCGGCGGGCTCCAACGGATGCTGGAGCCGTTGGCCGGCCGGATCCTCGCCAAGCAATCGGGTCATGGCACGTTCCGGCGCAAGGCGCTGGGCGCGCAAGCGGGCGCACTTCTCGGCTACGTGTCGAGACGGGTCCTGGGCCAGTACGACGCCTTCCTCCCTCCCGACGACGAGGGGCTCCTGTACTTCGTCGGTCCCAACGTTGCGGAGGTGGAGCAACGGTTCGCGCTCCCGTCTCGGGACTTCCGGTTGTGGATCGCGGTCCACGAGGTGACGCATCGCGTCCAGTTCGGGTCTGCGCCCTGGCTGCGGAGCCACATCCGCGGGCAGGTGGACCGCTATCTCGGAACGATCTCCCTCGAGTCGATGGACTTCGGGCAGCAGCTCCGCCGAGCGATCGACGAAGCTCGGTCGGGCGCCGACGTCCGAGGGATGGGCGGGCTGTTCCTCCTGCTGAACGACGAGCAACGCGAGATCGTCCGTCACGTCCAGGGCGTGATGTCGCTGCTCGAAGGGCACGCTTCGTTCGTGATGAACGAGGTCGCGAAGGATCACGTCCGCGACCTCGCGCGGATGCGGAAGGCATTGGCGGAACGGAGGCGACGGGCAGGGGGCGTGGAACGGTCCTTCCAGCGCGCGATCGGCTTCGACAAGAAGATCGAGCAATACGACGCAGGGGAGCGATTCGTCCGAGAGGTCGTCCAAAGCTCGGGCATGGACGGATTCAACCGCGTCTGGCTTGCGCCCGAGGGCCTCCCGACGGTCGAGGAGATCGCCGAGCCCTCCCGCTGGGTCGCGCGCGTCGCCGGGAGCTGAACCATGCCTCGCCGGCCTCCGGCGGTCGCCCGGGTGCTGGAGCGCGTCACCAAGACCGTCCGCGAGCACGAGATGTTCCGTCCGGGAGACATCGTTCTTGTTTCCTGCAGCGGTGGTCCCGACTCCGTCTGCTTGCTCTATTCCTTGTGGCATCTCCGGCGTCTGTTCAAGATCCGGCTGGCGGTCTTCCACTTCGATCACAAGCTGCGATCCGACTCCGCGAAGGACGCCGTGTACGTGCGGCGGTTGGCGGAGCGGCTGAAGCTGCCGTTCCATCTCCGGGAAGCGACCGATCAGCCGGAGAGGGGGATGTCGGTGGAAGCCTGGGCGTCCCTTCGGCGAGGCAACGCCGCCAACGACGTTCGACGCGAGATGGGTGGCAAGGCCATCGCGGAAGGGCACACCCTTGACGACCAGGCCGAGACGGTGCTGCTGAACCTGATCCGTGGCTCGGGTCTCGAGGGGATCGTCGGGATCGATCCGGGTCACGGGGGACGCTCGCGGCTCGTCCAACCGCTCTTCGACGTCGAGCGCGCGGACGTCGAAGCGTTCTGTCGCTCGCTCCACCTGCGGCCGCGCCGCGATCCGATGAACGATGACCCTCGATACCTCCGTGCGGCGATCCGTCACGAGGTGCTCCCCCTCCTCGAGCGCGCCACGGGGCGCGGCGTGGCGAGATCCATCGCACGGACGGCCGAGCTCCTTCGAGCAGACAGCGACGAGTTGGCTGCCGGTGCGGTGATCGCGTACCACGACACGGTGGACGGCGAACGGGGCAGCTCAGTCCGATTGGACGCGGCGAAGCTCCGTGCGTTGCCGCCGTCGGTCGCCTCGCGAGTGATCCGGCTGGCCGGTTACCACGTTCTTTCCGGGGACTGGGCGGCACCGTGGTCGAAGAATGCGATCGACGCCGTGCTCGACCTGGCGCGGGGTCGTCCCGGCCGGCGCCGGGATCTCGCCGAAGGCTTGAAAGCGATCCGCGACAAGGGGTACGTTCACGTTTCTCGTTCTTCCCCGACTTCCCCCGAGAGCTGATGGGTTGCTCGATGCCGAAGGGGGAGCGATGACAGTGGTCTCTACACTCACCGACTACGTGCAGGCCTATCAACCGGACATCGAACGCGTCCTGATCTCCTCCGAGGAGATCCAGGGGAAGCTCGCGGAGATGGGGGAGCAGATCTCCGCCGACTACCAGGGGAAGTCACTCCTCCTCGTCGGGGTCCTGAAGGGCGCCTTCGTGGTGATGGCCGACCTCGCACGCTACGTGCGGCTGCCGCTCGAGTTCGACTTCATGGCCGTCTCGTCCTACGGCGCCGCCACCAAGACCTCCGGGGTCGTCAGGATCCTGAAGGACCTGGACCACGACCTCGACGGCATGGACGTGCTGCTCGTCGAGGACATCGTGGACTCGGGGCTCACGCTCAAGTACCTGCTGAAGAACCTGGCGGCGCGGAAGCCTGATTCGCTCGAGGTGGCGGCGCTGCTCCGCAAGACGGGGATCCAGAAGGTCCCCCTCGACATCCGGTACGTGGGCTTCGACATCCCGCCGGACTTCGTGGTCGGCTACGGCCTCGACTTCGACGAGCGCTACCGGAACCTGCCGTACATCGCGACCCTGAAGCCTGAGGCGTACGGCGGCTGACGGAACCCCTGTCCGGCGGGGGCCGTCCAAGCCATCGTGAAGCGGTTCGCACTCGCCCTCGTTCTCGTCGCCGGTGCCGTCGCCTCCTGTGGTGGTGACGGCGCCGGCGACGGCGACGGCACATCGGGGATCCGCGGCCGGGCGCTGTCGGGTCCGGATTGCCCGGTCGAGGTAGAGGGATCCCCTTGTCCGGATCTTCCCTGGGAAGGGACCGTGATCGCCAAGGAAACCGAGACCGCTGGGGAGTTCACGGTGCAGACCGATGCGGAAGGCCGCTTCGAGCTCCCGCTGGAGCCCGGGAACTACGAGGTCTCGATCGTCTCCGAGTCCTCGCCTCCGTTCGCGAAGCCTCAGACCGTTGCGGTCGATCCTGGCTCGTTCATAGAGATCGTCGTCTCCGTCGACACCGGCATCCGGTAGCGACACCGGCATCCGGTAGCGACACCGGCCGCGTCGAGGGCGGGTGTTACCCTTGAGTCCCGGGCTCGGGCACGCGACATGCCGGGGCCCGCCTGCGTCCCGAAAGAGGCAGCCCGTGTCCCAGCGAGAACCTCCGTTCCGACGACTCTCTCGTACGCCGACGCTCTTGATCGTGGCCGCGACGGTGTTGTTCTTCGTCGTGCTGTCGATGAGGAGCCCCGAGACCGCGGAGGAGATCAAACTCACCCAGTTCTGGAGTGCCCTCGATCAGGGCGAGATCAGTAGCGCCGAGATCCTCGAAGGGGATCAGCAGATCAGGGGCAAGCTGATCAACGGCACCCAGTATGTGGTCACCTATCCGGCCGAGTCCGTCGATGAGATCCTCACCCAGCTCCGAGAAGCGGGTGTGCCGACGGAGTCGCAGGCGCAGAAGCCGAACGAGCTCGTCGGTCTCCTGATCTACGTCCTCCCGATCCTCCTGCTCGCCGGGCTGTTCCTCTGGATGATGAACCGCGCGCAGGGCGGGGGCGGCCGCGTGATGCAGTTCGGTCGCAGCCGTCACAAGACCGTGGGCAAGGACCAGCCCAAGACCACGTTCAAGGACGTGGCGGGCGTGGACGAGGCGATCGAGGAGCTGGAGGAGGTCAAGGAGTACCTCCAGCACCCGGCCAAGTTCCAGGCCATGGGTGCGAAGATCCCGCGAGGCGTACTGCTGTTCGGCCCGCCGGGGACCGGCAAGACGCTGCTCGCCCGTGCCGTCGCCGGCGAGGCGGGCGTGCCCTTCTTCTCGATCAGCGGCTCGGACTTCGTCGAGATGTTCGTGGGGGTGGGCGCCGCACGCGTGCGCGACCTCTTCGAGCAAGCGAAGACCAGCGCGCCGGCGATCGTCTTCGTCGACGAGATCGATGCCGTCGGCCGCCATCGGGGCGCGGGCCTCGGCGGCGGTCACGACGAGCGTGAGCAGACGCTGAACCAGCTCCTGGTCGAGATGGACGGCTTCGATCAACGTTCGACGGTGATCCTGATGGCCGCCACCAACCGCCCGGACATCCTGGATCCCGCGCTCCTGCGCCCCGGACGGTTCGACCGGCAGATCGTGGTCGACAGGCCCGACCTCGAAGGACGGAAGGCCATCCTCCGGGTCCACGCGAAGGGCAAGCCGCTCGACCCTGCCGCGGATCTCGACATCCTTGCCAGGCGCACACCCGGGTTCACCGGCGCCGACCTCGCCAACGTGATCAACGAGGCGGCCCTTCTCGCCGCCAGGCGGTCGAGGAAGAGCATCGGGATGAAAGAGATCGAGGAGGCAGTCGATCGCGTGATGGCCGGGCCGGAACGCAAGAGCCGCGTGATGAGCGAGGCCGAGCGCCGCCTGATCGCGTACCACGAGGGTGGCCACGCGATGGTCGCCCACGTCCTCCCCAACACCGACGAGGTGCACAAGATCACCGTGATCCCCCGTGGTCGCGCGCTCGGCTACACGCTGACGCTTCCCGAGCAGGACAAGTTCATGATGACGCGCGAGGAGCTCCGGGACGAGCTGGCGATGCTGATGGGCGGGCGGGTCGCGGAGGAGATCATCGCCGGAGACGTATCGACCGGCGCGGGGAACGACATCGAGCGGGCGACCAAGATCGCCCGGCAGATGGTGACGGAACACGGCATGAGCGATGCCATCGGGCCGCGGACGCTCGGACAGAAGCAAGGCGAGGTGTTCCTCGGCCGAGACTGGGCATCGACGCCCGACTACTCCGATGCCGTGGCGTTCGAGATCGACAACGAGGTCAGCCGTCTGCTCGACGAGGCCCACGACGTCGCTCTCGAGATCCTGACCGAGCACCGCGAACGGCTCGACCAGCTTGCCGCGACCCTCCTCGAGAAGGAAACGATGGATCGCGAAGAGGTCGAATCCTTCTTCAAGACCATCGCCAAGCGCGCGCCCCGCGCGCCGGAGGTTCGCAGCGCCGGCCTCGCGGTCTCCCGCACCGAGATGTTCCCGCAGCCCGACCCTCCGGGTCCGCTGCGACGATGACCGATCGCTGGGCCACGTTCGACTGCTACGGCACGCTGATCGACTGGGACGGCGGGGTCCGGCGAGCGCTCGCTCATCTTTGGCCGGACGAGGACCAGGACCGCTTGTTCCAGGGGTACCACGACGCCGAGCGCCGGGCGCAAGCCGGTCGTGACATCCCGTACCGGCAGGTGTTGCGGGAGGCGCTCGCGGCGATCGCAGAGGCAGATGGCGTGGAGGTGCCGGCGGGACGCGAGGACGCGCTCGCGGAGGCCTTGCCGTCATGGCGGCCGTTCCCCGAGACCTCGGCCTCACTCACGGAGCTGCGAGATCGCGGATGGCGCCTCGGGATCCTGTCGAACACCGACCCCGATCTGCTGGCCGCGTCCCTGACGACGATCGGTGTGGAGGTGGACGTCAGGATCACGGCTGCGGAGGCGGGTTCGTACAAGCCTGCCCACGGGCATTGGGACACGTTCTTCCGGACGACGATGGCCGATCGCGAGCGCCACGTCCACGTCGCGGCCTCGCTGTACCACGACGTCGAGCCTTGCGCGCAGCTCGGGCTGCCGTGCGTGTGGGTCAACCGCTCGGACGAGTCGAGCGACCTCCCGCGTGCCGGTGAGTTGTCCGACCTCGCCGGGCTGCCAGCCGCGCTCGACGCCCTGGTTCCCCGATAGCATCCGGCCGATGGACCTGCTCGGACCACCTGAGGCATTCGACGCCAAGAAGGTCGAAGAAGGCGTGCGCTTGATCCTCGAGGGGATCGGAGAGGATCCGGAACGCGGCGGCCTTCGCGAGACGCCCGCTCGTGTGGCCCGCATGTACGAGGAGATCTTCGCCGGGATCGGCAAGGATGCATCGCAGGTCGTCACCGTCGTCGAGGGCGCCGACCACGACGAGATGATCATGGTCCGCGACATCCCGATGCAGTCCTTCTGTGAGCATCATCTGATCCCGTTCGCCGGACGCGCGCACGTCGCGTACATCCCGAACAGGGCGCAGCAGATCACGGGGCTCTCGAAGATCGCGCGTGTGGTCGACCTCCTCGCGAAGAAGCCGCAGGTCCAGGAGCGGCTGACGACCGAGATCGCGGAGGCGATCGACCGGGCGCTCACGCCTCGAGGGGTGTTCGTGGTGATCGAGGCCGAGCACTTCTGCATGACGATGCGAGGGATCAAGAAGCCCGGGGCGGTGACCGTGACCTCGACCGTTCGCGGTCTGTTCCGATCGGATGCCCGGACGCGCCAGGAGGCGATGGACCACATCGGCATGCGCTGAGGTCCGGGCGCACCACTACCATCTGTGCCATGGGCACCGTGTGGCGCTGCCGTGATCGCGAGCTGGCGCTCGGAGAGCGGACGCTCGTGATGGGCATCGTGAACGTCACTCCGGACTCCTTCAGCGACGGAGGGATGTTCGACGATGCCGAGACGGCCGTGAAGCACGGGCTGCAGCTCTTGGAGGATGGGGCCGACGTCCTCGACGTCGGCGGCGAATCGACCCGGCCGGGGTCCGACCCCGTGGGTGAGGATGAGGAGCTCGCCCGTGTCCTGCCCGTGGTCGAGGGCCTCAGGCGCGAAGCGCCGGGGGCCTTCCTGTCGGTCGACACGCGGAAACCCTCGGTCGCGGGCGAGGCGCTCGCGGCCGGCGCCGATGTCGTGAACGACATCGGCGCCGGCGCCGACCCCGACATGTTCGGCGTGGTCGCGTCGACGGGGGTGGGGATGGTGCTGATGCACATGCAGGGCGAGCCGAAGACGATGCAGTCCGAACCCAGGTACGAGGACGTCGTCGGTGAGGTGCGCTCGTTCCTCGCCGCACGGCTCGATTCGGCGGTCGCGGCGGGGATCGGCCGCGACCGCCTCTGCATCGACCCCGGGATCGGGTTCGGGAAGAACCTGGACCACAACCTGGCGCTGCTCCGTTCGATCGGCTCGTTCCGCGAGCTGGGCGTGCCGGTGCTGGTCGGTGTCTCCCGGAAGCGTTTCGTCGGAGAGCTCTCGGGGGCGGATGACCCGTCGCAGCGGCTCGAAGGCTCGATGGCGGCGGCGGCCTGGTGCGCGTCGCAAGGCGTGGACATGGTTCGTGTCCACGATGTGGGTCCGACGGTGCGGGCGCTGCGCGTCGTCGATGCGATCGCTCGGGACCGACCGTGACGAACGACCGGCCGCTCCTCGTGCTCCTCCACGACGAAGGACGCTCTGCCGACCAATGGCGTGAGTTCGTCCCGCTCCTCGAATCACGCTTCCGCGTGATCGCCCCGAACCTGCCACCCGGCCCGGCCGAGGCGAAGCTCGATCGCCTGCGGTCTTCGATCGACGGTGAGCGATGTGCCGTGATCGGTCACGGAACGGGCGGGGCGCTCGCCCAGGCACTGGCGGTCGACGGCGGTGTCGAGGCGATGGTCCTGCTCGACGCTCCCCGCGCCGCGGGCGTGAGCGACGAGGACCTCGCCTCCTTCGACTTCCCGGTGCTTCTCCTGTGGGGTGAGGACGACGACGTCGTGCCCGTCGCGATCGCCGAGGCCTTGAACGATGCGATCGCGACCTCGACGTTGGGGCTCCTCCCCGGATGCGGTCACGACCTCACCGAGGAGGCAGCCGCCACGATCGCGCCGATGATCCTGGAGTACCTTCGCGCCCGGTATCTCAAGCAGTCCCACGCGCAGGCGCACCCTCACGGCGCCGGCGACACGCGCGCCGACGGTCACGCGCACGACGGCGTGGTGCGGATCCAGCTCGAACGCCGGCCTCCCTGGGTCGACCTCGAGGAAGACGAGCGCGACGACTGGTTCGTCGACGAGGACGAGGAGTCAGCCCCGTGAGCAGAGCCCGCCTGTTCCTGTCCGGGATCCGCGCCGAAGGCCGCCATGGCGCACGTCCCGGAGAGAAGGACGAGGCCCAGCCGTTCGTCGTGGACCTCGACCTCGAGGTCGACGCCGGCGATGATTCGATCGAGGCGACGGCCGACTACCGGCAGATCACCGACGCGGTTCGCCAGGTCGTCGAGCAGGGATCGTTCGACCTCATCGAGACGATGGCCGAGGCGATCGCCCGCCGCATCGCGTCGATCGCCCCCGTCATCGAGGTGACCGCCGTGGTGCACAAGCCGAACGCAGCCGGCCGCCTGGGGATCGATGGAGTGGCGGCCGCCGCGACGGCGACCGGGAGCGCCACGGCGGGCGGCTAGGTCGCGATGGGTGTCGTGGCCTTCCTCGGGCTCGGTTCGAACCTCGGGGACCGCCTGACGAACCTCCAGGCCGCGGTCGATGCCCTCCAGACCGAGCCCGGGCTCCGCGTGACGGCATCCAGCCGTGTGTGGGAGACGGTGCCGGTGGGCGGGCCGCCGCAGCCGGATTTCCTGAACGCCGTCATCCGCGCGGAGACCGATCTCTCGGCCCGGGACCTGCTCGATGTCGCGCGTCGGGTCGAACAGCGGATGGGACGGGTCCGGAAGGAGCGGTGGGGAGCGCGCTCGCTGGATGTGGACATCCTGCTCTACGACGAGGAGCAGATCGACGAGCCAGAGCTCGTGGTGCCGCATCCGCGGATGGCCCAGCGAGCGTTCGTCCTCCTGCCGCTCCTCGAACTCGATCCGGATCCGGTCCTGCCGGACGGGACCCGACTGAAGGAGGTGCGGGTCGACACGGGCGGGGTCACGCCGTCCGCGCCGCCGCTCGCCGTGCGCCCATGACCGCGACGTGTTTCCGATGCGACTGGGTGGGCGAGACCGGTCGTGCAGCGTGTCCCTCGTGCGGCGCGCCGCTCTACCGCCCAGCGCCGCGCGATCCGGAGCGCCGCACCGCACCCCCACCACCTCCGGCGACGGAGATCGAACGACCGGATCGCGGGGCGGTGGCTCATCCGTCGGAGGGTCGACCGGTGACCACGAGCCCTCGAGCGGTCCTCCTGACCGTGGGCGCGGTGTTCTCGGTGATCGTCTTCCTGTTGGCGCGCGGAGGTCTCGACTCGGGCCCGGAACCGGTGGGGTCGCCCAGCCAGGTTCCCGAGGAGACAGGTGGGCGGCTGATCTACAGCGTGCCGGTCGCGGGCGGGATGGCGCGTGTGTGGCGATGGGATCTTCTGACCGACCGGGTAGCGAAGGGTCCCCTCATCCGGGAGCCGCTCGCTCTCGTGAACGTTCACTCACCGACGTACGGCTGGCTCGGGATCACCTCGGACCTGGGCGGTGGCGAACGGGAAGCATCGTTCCTCGACTCGCTCGACGCGGATGCCGCGGCCGAATCGATCGGGCGAGGCGACATCGTGACCTGGACTCGCCGCGGCGGCACCGTGCTGCTGGTCGAACGCGGGGCGGTGTTCGGCCGTTGTCAGCGCAGCGTTGACGTGACGGCGGTGAACGTGGGACGACCCGGCCGCGAGACCGTCCTCCGCGACACGATCTGCGGCGACGTCCTGTCCGCGGGGCGATCGAGCCTCGGCTATTTCTTGACGATCCTCGGTGAGCACGGTGTCGACATCGTGGGTGCGGGGTATGAGAACGCCGGCGTCCTCCTCGAGGATCACGGCGTGATCGACGTCTCTCCCGGCGGCCAGATGCTGGTGACACCTGCAACGGAGTTCCTCCCCGAGCCGTCCCCGGATACAGAGCCTGATGAGGCGCCGCTGCGGGTCTCGGGAGTGGCCTCTCGGTACCGCCTGTTCGCCGGGCCACCGGTCGACCTGCTCGCGGATGCCGCGCCGCTCCGGATCGAGCGGGTGCTGGCCTATGCGGATGCCGGGACCCGGGCTCTCGTGATCGGCAGCCAGGGCCGCGACGGCGCCGCGTTGTGGGAGGTGCCGCTCGGCATCGGCGGGAGTGACCCTGCGATCCCCCGGTACATCACCCAGGTCTTCGGCGACACCGCGGCAACGTATGCGAACGACGGAACGGCCTTCGTCCTCACGGATGCGCGCCTCTGGCACCTCCGGGATCATCGGCTCACGGCGCTGACCGTTCCCGATGGCGCGCCCCGGCCTGCAGGACCGCTCGCCTGGATCGTGCGGGAGCCGACGACGGGGCTCTAGGCGGGACCGTGGTCGGTTCGTTCGAAGGCGAGTTGCGATACTCGACCGGATGAAGGTCGCCGTGATCGGCGCGGGAAGGGTCGGGATGGCGTTCGCCGTGCTGCTGGAGCGGGCGGGTCATGTGATCGTGGGGATCTCCGGCCGGGCGGACACAAGGAGACGCGCAGGCGCATACCTCGCGAGCGCACCCTTCCTCGAGGCGCCCGAGGCGGCCGCCGCGGCGGAGCTCGTGGTGATCGGCACTCCCGACGACGTGATCGAGTCGATCGTCGAAGCCCTCGCCGCGGCGGCCGCGGTCGGCCCCGGCACATGGGTCTCGCATCTCTCGGGCGCGCTCGGACTCGACGCCCTCGGGCGTGCTCGCGAGGCAGGTGCGCGGATCCTCGCGGTCCATCCGCTGCAGACGTTCCCGGATGTGGACTCGGCATTGGAGCACCTGGCCGGCTGCTCGATCGCGGTCACGGCGGAGGAGGACGAGGGATACCTCCTCGGCGAGCGTCTAGCCGATGACCTCCACGGCGTCCCGTTCCGCCTGGCGGACGAGCTCCGACCGCTTTATCACGCGGCCGCCGTGTTCGCCTCCAACTACCTCGTGACCGCATCGGCGATCGCGGAGTCGCTGTTCGCTGCGGCGGGACTCCCCGATCCCGCGCATGCCATGGCGCCGCTGCAACGCGCATCGCTCGACCACGTCGAGAAGCTCGGCCCGGCTCGTGCACTGACCGGCCCCGCGGTGCGCGGTGATGCCGGCACGATCCGTCGCAACCTCGAAGCGCTGGAACGCCATGCTCCGGGGCTGGTCCCCTCCTACGTCGCGATGGCCAGAGCGACGCTGGATCTGGCCGAAGGATCCGGGCGCCTCCGATCCGGGTCGCGAGCCGCGGTCGAGGAAGTGCTCGAGGCATGGAGCTGATCCGGGGAGCGGACGAGCTGCGGCGGACCACCACGTCCTTCCGTGCCACCGTGTCCTCGCATGCCACCACCTCATCCGCTGCGGACGGATCGGAGGTGGGGCTCGTGCCGACCATGGGCTCACTTCACGCGGGGCACGCCTCGCTGATCAGGCGCGCCCGAGACGAGGCCGCCCGCGTGGTCGTGTCGATCTTCGTCAATCCGGCGCAGTTCAGCCCCGGCGAGGATCTCCGAACGTACCCGCGTGAGGAGGAACGCGACCTCGAGGTCTGTCGGCGACTGGGTGTCGACGCGGTCTGGGCTCCCTCGGAGGAAGAGGTCTACCCGCCGGGCGCGACGTTGCCCGAGCCGGCCCCCGGGCCCGTCGGCGAAACGTTCGAGGGCGCGGCACGGCCAGGCCATTTCCGTGGCGTGCTGAAGGTGGTGCATCGCCTCTTCGATCTCACGGGGCCGTGCCGCGCCTACTTCGGCGAGAAGGACGCGCAGCAGCTGTTCCTCGTTCGCCGCATGATCTCGGAGATGGATCTGCCCGTCACGGTCGTTCCGTGTCCGACGGTGCGCGAGCCCGACGGCCTGGCGTACTCGTCCAGGAACGCCCGCCTCGGCGCCGAGGAGCGCGAACAGGCCGGTTGCCTGTTCCTGGCTCTCTCGGAGGCAGCGGGTCTCTCCCGCGCCGGCGAAACGGACGCGGCGATCCTGGTCGCGGCGATGGGCCGCGAGATCGGGGCGACGCCGCTCGCCCGCCTCGACTACGCGGCTGTCGTGCGGGAGGACACGTTCGAACCCATCACCGGTCTCGGCGAGCCCGCGCGAGCGATCGTCGCCGCGCGCTTCCCGTCGGCGAGGCTCATCGACAACCTTCGCCTTCCTGAACCCCCGAAGGAAAGCTGATCGAGTTGTCGCCGCCCGGTCCGTGGGCGACGATGGACCGTCCCTCCATCGACCGCACGACCTGTGCCGGGAGCCCGCGATGCTGCTCACCGCCGATGTCGGCAACACGGAAACCGTGCTCGGGGTCTTCGACGGTCCCGAGCTCGCGCACACGTGGCGGCTCTCCACCCAGCCGGAGCGCTCCGCCGACGAGCTCGCCCTCGTCTTCGCCGGGCTGCTCGAGCATCGAGGTCTCTCGCTCGAGAAGCTCTCCGGCCTATGCATCGCGTCGGTCGTCCCCGACGTCACGCAGCAGCTCCGCGAGATGGCCGCCCGCTACCTCTCGTTCGAGCCGCTGGTCGTCGGTCCGGGGACCAAGACGGGCGTCTCGATCCTCACGGACAACCCACGCGAGGTCGGAGCCGACCGGATCGTCAACACGCTCGCGGCCTACACGCGCTTCGGTGGTCCCGCGATCGTCGTCGATTTCGGCACCGGAACGAACTTCGACGTCGTCTCCGAGAGCGGTGAGTTCCTCGGAGGGGTGATCGCCCCCGGTCTCCAGATCTCCGCGGCCACGCTGATGCAACGCGCGGCCCGGCTCACCCGCGTCGATCTGGAGGCGCCGCCGTCGGTGATCGGCAAGAACACCGTCGAGGCGATCCAGTCGGGCCTCGTGTTCGGCACGGCCGGCGAGGTCGACGGCATCGTCGATCGGATCCGGCGAGAGCTAAGCGGCGCGACGACGATCGCCACCGGCGGTCTGGCCCCGGTGGTGATCCCGCACTGCCGGACGATCGACCATCACGAGCCGTTCCTGACGCTGGAGGGGCTCCGGCTGGTTCACGGGAAGAACCTCGATGACTGAGCAGGAGGAGGCCGGGCGATCTCGCGAGGAAGAGGTCCTCCGTGCTCGGCGGGGATCCCTGGAGCGGCTCGGGGGCAGGGCGTTCGCGTTCAGCCTGAAGGAGGCGCTGGGCGTCGACCAGCCCGTCGCGACCTCGGCGCTCCGCGAACGCTTCGGGAAGCTCCCTCCGGACCACCAGGGGGGGGACACGGTTGCCGTTGCGGGCCGAGTCGTCCTGAAGCGGGACATGGGGAAGCTGAAGTTCCTCACGCTCCGCGACGGCAGCGGGGACATCCAGCTCGTCTGCAACCAGGCGGAGCTCGACGACGAGACCTTCGCACTCCTGGACGAGGTGGATCTCGGGGACATCATCGGTGCGGTAGGGCAGGTGGGCACCACCCGCCGGGGCGAGCTGTCGATCTTCGTCGAACGCTGGTCGATGCTGACGAAGTCGCTCCGACCGCTGCCGGAGAAGTGGCACGGTCTCAAGGATCCCGACCTCCAACAGCGACGGCGCTACCTCCACCTGATCGCCGACGAGACGCCGCGCCGCTACCTCGCGGCTCGAGCGGCCCTCCTCCGTGCTCTGCGCGAGGTTCTCCACGAGAGGGGCTTCGTCGAGTTCGAAGGCCCGATGCTCCAGACGGTGGCGGGAGGAGCCAGCGCTCGCCCGTTCACGACGTTCCATGAGGCTCTCGGCATCGAGACCAAGCTCCGGATCTCGCTCGAGCTCTACCTCAAACGGTTGCTCGTGGGGGGGATCGAGCGTGTGTACGAGCTCGGCCGCAACTTCCGCAACGAGGGCATCGACCGGGATCACAACCCGGAATTCACGATGCTCGAGGCCTACCAGGCCTACGGCGACTACACGACGATGATGGAGCTGTCGGAGGTGCTCGTTCGTGAGAGCGCTCGAGCCGTGAACCCGGTGATGGGCCGCGAACCCGGTCGGCTCACGATCCCCTGGCGCCGCGGGGAGGTCGATCTCGCCCCGCCGTTCCGCCGCCTCTCCATGCTCGACGCCGTCTCGACCGCGACGGGAGAGCAGATCACATTGGATCGCACCGATCTTCGGGCGATCGCGGAGCGACACGGCGTCGAGGTGGACGACGTCTGGGGCCCGGGCAAGATCGTGGTCGAGCTGTTCGAGAAGCTCGTCGAGCAGACGATCGTGGCGCCGACGTTCGTCTTGGATTTCCCCAGGGAGGTGTCTCCCCTGGCGAGGCCCCACAGATCGAACCCCGAGCTCACGGAGCACTTCGACCTCATCATCGGCGGCGTCGAGCTGGTGACCGCGTTCTCCGAGCTCACCGATCCGCTGGAGCAGCGGGCGAAATTCGAGCTCCAACAGCAACTCAAGGCGGCCGGCGTGGAGGAGACGCATCCGCTCGACGAGGACTTCCTCAGGGCCCTGGAGCACGGCATGCCGCCGGCGGGGGGCCTGGGCCTCGGCATCGACCGGCTCATCATGTTGCTCACGGACGCGCCGTCGCTCCGCGACCTCATCATGTTCCCCACGCACCGCCCCGAAGCCACCGGTTGAGCGACGGACCGGCGTCACGTTCCCCTCGGTCTAGCGGCTTCGCGCCCAGCGCTTGCCGGCGCCCCTGCCCCCGCCACCGATCGCGCCGAGGTCGACCAGCACGCCGAGGATGATCAACAGGAGTCCTACGCCCTTCACGCCCCCGTAGCGGTTCTGAGCCACGGCGTAGCCCAATGTCGTGGTCGGGAGCACGAAGAACCCTAGGAGAGGCCATACCCAGGTTCCGAAGGCGGTCGAGAGGTAGTCGGAGAACAGCCACAGCACGACCATGATCGTGCGGGGAACGAAGAGGACGAACAGGCCGATCAGACAGCCCACGTAGGGACCCTACCCGGGCGCGTCACCTCTCGTCCGTGGTCACCTCGTGGAGCACCTGCAGGATGTCCTGGAGGCCTCTCCCCTTCGCGACGAACCCGGAGGCGCCGGCACCGCGCGCGGCGCGTTCGACCCCTTCGTCCGCGTGCGCGGTGAGGATCACGACCGGAAGATCCGGTGCGGAGGCGTGGATCCGTTGCATCGCCTCGATCCCCGAGATGTCCGGCATCGACAGGTCCATGAGGACGACATCCGGCTGAAGCTCCTTCGCCCCGACGCACGCGTCCTCACCACCCGAGGCCTCGCCCGCGACGTCGATGTCGCCGACGAGGCGGAGCGCCGATGCGAGCGCCTTCCGGAAGGCTGGGTGGTCGTCGACGACAAGCACTCGCACGGTCTCGCTCTCCTTCCGGCCGGACCCGGTTGTAAGCCCGGCCTCGCATAGGCCAGGACTGGCAAGCCCGACCTCGAAGCGATGGGGAGGGCTCCCGTGCAGGGACACGAGGAGCTGTTCGAACGATGCTGCCAGTCGGCGAGTTCCGTGCCAACGGTCTTCCGGGTGATTCGTCTGGTCCGAAAGGTCTATGTGGCGGCTCCTCCCAAGTCGGACTCATCCCCGGGCCGACTTCTTCCGAAGAAGAAGAGGTGAGAGTTGGGTCCGGAAACCGGACGGGTCCCGGGAGGGTGGAACGGATGTTGCGAGGCGTGCTGGCGTATCGGGGGCGCTGGGTATACTGCGTGCAGAGAGGCGCCGCGACTGGAATCGAGCGGCGCCTCATGCACCTCGAGGGTAGGACGGGGTCCGACGATCCTCGGGGCCGGACGGACGGGTCGCCGCCTGGAGGGATGTAGGGCATGTTCGAGCGATTCACCGACCGAGCACGGCGGGTGGTCGTCCTCGCCCAAGAAGAGGCGAGGATGCTCAACCACAACTACATCGGGACGGAGCACATCCTGCTCGGCCTGATCCACGAGGGCGAAGGTGTTGCTGCCAAGGCACTCGAGTCCCTCAACATCTCGCTCGAGGCGGTTCGCCAGCAGGTCGAGGAGATCATCGGGCAGGGACAGGCGGCGCCCACGGGTCACATCCCGTTCACGCCACGCGCCAAGAAGGTCCTCGAGCTGTCACTCCGAGAGGCGCTGCAGCTCGGCCACAACTACATCGGCACCGAGCACATCCTGCTCGGCCTCATCCGCGAGGGTGAGGGCGTCGCCGCCCAGGTGCTGCAGAAGCTGGGCGCCGACCTCAACCGTGTCCGTCAGACCGTGATCCAGCTCCTCTCGGGCTACACCGCCGGCAAGGGCGAGCAGGTCTCAGGCTCGCAAGAAGGCGGCGGCCAGGGATCGATGGTTCTGGACCAGTTCGGGCGCAACCTCACCCAGCTGGCGCGAGACGGCAAGCTCGACCCGGTGATCGGCCGCGAGAAGGAGATCGAGCGTGTCATGCAGGTCCTGTCGCGCCGGACCAAGAACAACCCGGTGCTGATCGGCGAACCCGGCGTCGGCAAGACCGCCGTCGTTGAGGGCCTGTCCCAAGACATCGTCCGCGAAGAGGTTCCCGAGACCCTCAAGGGCAAGCAGATCTACACGCTCGACCTCGGCGCGCTCGTCGCCGGCTCCCGCTACCGCGGGGACTTCGAGGAGCGCCTCAAGAAGGTGCTGAAGGAGATCAAGACCCGCGGCGACATCGTCCTGTTCATCGACGAGCTCCACACGCTCGTGGGTGCCGGCGCCGCGGAAGGTGCGATCGACGCCGCCAGCATCCTGAAGCCGATGCTCGCTCGTGGCGAGCTCCAGACGATCGGGGCCACGACGCGCGACGAGTACCGCAAGCACCTTGAGAAGGACGCCGCGCTCGAACGGCGATTCCAGCCGATCGTGGTCGAGGAGCCGACGGTCCCGCACACGATCGAGATCCTGAAGGGACTCCGCGACCGCTACGAGGCCCACCACCGGGTGAGCTTCACCGATGACGCCCTGGTCGCGGCCGCCAACCTCGCGGATCGCTACATCGCCGACAGGTCGTTGCCGGACAAGGCGATCGACCTGATCGATGAGGCGGGGTCCCGCACACGGATCCGCCGGATGACCGCTCCGCCCGATGTCCGCGAGGTCGACGAGAAGATCGCCGAGGTCCGGCTGCGCAAGGAATCCGCGATCGACGCGCAGGACTTCGAGGGCGCCGCGTCGCTCCGCGACGAGGAGCGGCAGCTCCAGGAGGAGCGCCAGCGCCGCGAGCAGCGCTGGAAGGCCGGCGAGATGGACGTCCTCTCCGAGATCGGAGAGGAAGAGATCGCCGAGGTGCTCTCCGTGTGGACCGGCATCCCGGTCTTCAAGCTCACGGAGGAGGAGACGGAGAAGCTCCTCCGCATGGAGGACGAGATCCACAGGCGGATCATCAGCCAGCACGAAGCGATCTCCGCGGTCTCGCGCGCGATGCGCCGGACCCGGAGCGGTCTGAAGGACCCCCGCCGTCCGTCCGGCTCGTTCATCTTCCTGGGCCCCTCCGGCGTCGGGAAGACCGAACTCTCGAAGGCGCTCGCCGAGTTCCTGTTCGGCGACGAGGACGCGCTGATCCAGCTCGATATGTCGGAGTACATGGAGAAGCACACGGTCTCGCGGCTGATCGGGTCGCCTCCCGGCTACGTCGGCTACGAGGAGGGCGGGCAGCTCACCGAGGCGGTGCGGCGCAAGCCGTTCAGCGTCGTCCTCTTCGACGAGATCGAGAAGGCCCACCCCGACGTGTTCAACACGCTGCTGCAGATCCTCGAAGACGGTCACCTGACCGACGCACAGGGTCACCAGGTGGACTTCAAGAACACGATCATCATCATGACCTCGAACCTGGGCACCCGGGACATCGCCAAGGGCGTGGGGATCGGGTTCATGGCTGCGCGCGACGACGCCGTGACCTACACGAAGATGAAGGAGAACGTGACCGAGGAGCTCAAGCGCTCCTTCCGACCCGAGTTCCTGAACCGGATCGACGAGGTGATCGTCTTCCACTCGCTGACGCTCGAGGACGTGAAACAGATCGTGGACCTCCTCATGCGCCGGGTCGAAGAGCAGCTGAAATCCAAGGACGTCGACATCGAGCTCTCCGACGCGGCCAAGACACTGCTGGCGGAGCGGGGCTACGACAAGGCGCTCGGTGCCCGCCCGCTTCGACGGACGATCCAGCAGCTGGTCGAGGATCCGCTCGCGGAGAAGCTGCTGTACAAGGAGTTCCGAGCAGGGGAGACGATCATCGTCGATGTCCTCGACGGCGAGATCACGTTCGAGCACGGCGCCGGCGTCATGCCTCCCGACACCCCGCCCGTGGAGCTCGCGGGCTCGACCGAGTAGGTCGAACCCGCGTCACGCGCCGCGTCCCGAACGCGGCGAGAAGGCCGAAGCCCGGTCCCTCTTCAGGAACCGGGCTTCTCGGCACTCCGGCGACTTCCGAGCACGTCGGCGACCAGCGAAGGCCGCCTCTATGCCGAAGGCCGAGACCGCGGGCTTCCCGGCTCGGATCGGCGGATCAGTCTCCTGGGAGGAACTCCTGCACCAGCAGCGTTTCATCGTCGACCCAGGCAACGCACGCGCCAGGCGCCACCTGCCGGTCGTCGCCAGTGGCGAGATCGAACACGTGGATGGAGAAGCCTCCGTTCCGAGAGACGACGTACGCGATCCGGCTCCCATCGGGGGACCAGGTGGTGCCCGACGCGTCGTCCACGTCGAGACTCAGGAGCTGCTCCTTCCGCGAGCCGTCACCGTCCATCGCCCACAAGGCATGGTCCGCGTCGCCGCTGCCCGTGGTGAAGCGCGCCGTGATGAATGCGATCCGTGCCGATCGCTCGGCCCATGCGCCTTCCCAGGCCCCGGTATGAGCTCCTCCACCGGCCAGCACACTGACCCGACCGGTCTCGACACGCACCGAGCGCACCTCGACGCTCGTCGTGCTCGTGGACACCTCCGAAGGGTCGTCGGTATCGACCCAGGACCAGTAGAGGATCCGGGAGGCATCGGGGGACCATCTCGGGTTCGAAGGGTCTTCTGGCTCGCTCATGACCTTGTCGGGGTGACCACCCGCGACATCGATCACGAAGAGATCGCGCGAATCACCTCCACCGAATCCGACGTACACGATCTTCGTGCCGTCCGGGGACCAAGCCGGGTCGGTCGCCTCGTAGGGGTCGTGGGTGAGTTGGCGGAGCCCGGTGCCGTCCATGTTCACGATCCACACCTGGTTCCTACCCTCTGTCTCCGCTTCGAACGCCAGTCGCGACGCGTCGCGCGAGATGTCGAAGAGCCAGGCACCCCGAGGCAGTCCCGTGAACGCCGTCGTCTCGCCCGCGGTCACGTTGACCAGATACTCGCGCGGGTCTCCTTCGGGGTCGATCGCGGTCCGATCGCCTTTGATCAGCGGCACGCTGCTGGTCGCCAAGACGATCGCCACCGCCGCGGCCACGATCGCCGTCACCGCTCCGGAGATCGTGAGGGTCGCCCGGCGGCGTGCACGGACGACCGTTCGCTGGGGTGCCGGCGTGAACGCCGGAACGTTCCAGGCGGCGTCGAACAAGCGCTGGCGGATGTCTTCGTGGGTGTCTTCAGGCATCGGCATACCTCTGGATGTCGGCTCGGAGGGCTTGCACTCCCCGTGTCACGAGTGAGCGAACGGTGCCGTTCCGACACCGCAAGATCTGGGCGATAGCGTCCTCGGAGAGGTCTTCGTAGAAGCGAAGCACGATCGCGGCTCGCTGCCGCTGGGGGAGCCGAGCCAACGCCTCCATCGTCGCCTCGCGCTCAACGAGCGGCTGCTCGTGGCTCGGGCTGGACGTCGCCGGGTGGGCGCGCTCGATGAATGTGCGCTCCACGGCTCGGCGTCGGAAGTGGTTCTTCGAGAGGTTCACGACCGCTCTCCGCAGGTAGGCGTCGAAGGCGCCTCCTTCCCGCAGGTGCGCGAGGCGACCGCTGACCCTGACGAACGCATCCTGCGTGATGTCTTCGGCAACCGATCGATCGCCCGTGAGCAGAAAGGCGAGCCGGACGGCTCCCGGCGCGGTTCGCTCGTAGAGCTCGGTGAGGCTGAGCCTCCCCGCTCCGACCGCCGCTTCTGGTTGCGCCATGCCACGCTCCTGGGCCACGCCTCTAGGGACACGCGAGCGACTCATACCGCTGCATCGTTCAGCGGACGGTACGCCTCGCAGCAGATCCGGTCGAGGCGGGCCCGACCGGCCTTGATGCCGGCCGGGCCCGAGGAACCCCTCCAGTTCTAGCCGCTCCGTGCTCCGGCCGAAGCCTGGAACCCTGCCATCGCGTCCAGCTTCCCTTGATCCCATGCCGCGATGCCCGCTCCGTCGACCGTGGCCTTCTCAGCTTGTTGCCGGCCGGCCATGGCGTCGAGCTTCTGCTGATCCCACGGAGCGATGCCGACGACGGCCGTCTGGCCGGGGATCGCCGCGTCCGCCGAGAGGGCCTGCGTGATCACACTGCCAGCGGTCGCGCCGATGACGAGAGCCAGCACGATCGCCAGCACGTACGACGTGACATTCCTTCCCGGTACTGCGAGGGTCTCAGCCTTGGCGCTCAACGCGCACCTCCTCGGTCTCGCGACGCTCTCTGTTCGCGTCGACGCCTTCAAGACACGTCGGAGTTGGGTTCCGCTGCACGACGAAGAGAACCGACGATGTGACGTTCGTCACAAGGTGGCAGGAGCGGCTCTCGCCTAGAGGACCGGTCTCAGCTCCTCCGGCACGAGGTCCGCGAACGTCCATGCCGTCCACAGGTCGGCCGCGGTCGTCGCCGGGTCACGGGAGATGGCGCGCCGAGCGAAATGTTCACAGATCCGTTCGACGTCACGGGCGAGCAACGCCTCGGCGTGGCGATTCTTCTTCGGATCGACCGCCTGCGGAAGGTCGATCACACAGATCTGCCCTTCCCACACGAGCACGTTGAAGGGAGACAGGTCGCCGTGGATCACATCGTGGAACAGCATGCGCTCGACCGAGTGGAGGCATTGCTCGAGAAGATCCTCGGCCTCCGCCTGATCTCGCTCCCGGTACCGATGGAGCTGCGGCGCGGCCTCGTCCTCGTCGCCGATGTAGGACATCAGGATCGCTCGGTCCGTGACCTCGATGGGTCGTGGCACCGGCGCCCCCGCCTCGGACAGAGCCTGCAGCGTTTCCCATTCACGGTTCACCCAGATTCCACCCTGCACCTGGCGGCCGAACTTCGTCCGCTTGTCGAGTGCGACGCGGATCCGGCGCTCCTTGATGAACTCGCCATCGCGGTAGAGGGACTCGTCACGGAAGTCCCGCCGGTCCAACGGGTGGTAGATCTTCAGGGCGGCCAGCTCAACACCGGTCGTGCGCGGGTTGGCGCGACAAAGGTGCACGCTTGCCTCTTTGCCGCTCTTGATGGGCCGGATGACCCGTTCGATGAGCCCTTCGTCGAGGAAGTGCTCGAAGACTTCGTCATGCAACGCGGTTGCTCCTTCGTTCGTCGGGATGCGGACATGCGCGAACGCCGCGTCCTTCGGGAGCTACCGCGTGCGAGCCTGACGGCTCAGCGGGAGAGGGAGGGGCGCAACGCGCGAACGGTGACCGAGCAGGCAGTCATCATCCATCCCTCCTTCGACGTCGGCGCGACCTCCGCGCCGAGCGGAGCGAGTATACGGGCTACCCGGCGACCACGTCGCTCGGTGACGCCTCGCCTGGCTCGTGGAGTGGTGAGATCTTCTCCACGACCGCCACGGGGATGTGGGTGACCGCCCGGAAGCCGTCGCCGTCGGGAAGGACCTCCTGGGCGACCGAGACGAAACGAGGACCCTGCCGTACGAGGAATCCCACCGTGCTCACCAGGTAGTCGGCGCGAGCGTCCTGGGGGTCCGGCTCGTCGAAATCGAACCATGCATCGCGCCAAGTCACGAGCACGAGGGGGAACTCGGTTCG
Organism: uncultured Actinomycetota bacterium; assembly: GCA_963842295.1. GTDB lineage: Bacteria > Actinomycetota > UBA4738 > UBA4738 > HRBIN12 > JAJNBA01. The sequence goes on from CAWJFY010000005.1 coordinate 110,745, forward strand.
ATCGGAGACGCTTTCGACCGGTTCGGTTCCGTGAGCGAGCTCGGCCGCCTGCCCGTCAAGACCCTGATCCCAACCGGCGTCTCCGCCGCTGATCCGCACGACGTCCACGACCGTTCCTCCTTCGCCAAGAGCATCAACAGGTGCGACAAGAACATCTATCGGCACTTCAGACGCAACTCGTAGCCGAGGGGGTCCCATCTCACACCGCCGGGCGCAGATCTGGGCCGATGGTCGTAATCAAAGGAGGGTATCCGCAGGCTCCGACACGGCTGCGGAGGAGTGTCACTCCCGGTGGCTAGGGTCGGACGTCATGGCCCGCCCCCGGACGATCTTCGCCTGCTCGGAGTGTCGTCAACAGGTCGGCCAATGGGTCGGCCGTTGTCCCGGTTGCGCCGCCTGGGGCACGATCCAGAGCTCCGCCGGCGGGACGGCCGGCAGCATGTCGCCCGTCGTTTCGCTCGGAGGCCCTACCGGGACCGAACGCCGAGTGACGACGGGCATCGACGGTCTGGACCGTGTGCTCGGTGGTGGACTGGTGCCGGCCTCGGTCATCCTCCTGGCCGGGGAGCCGGGGATCGGCAAGTCGACGCTTCTGCTTCACCTGCTATCTCGCCTCTCGGAGTCGGGACGGCCCTGCCTGCTCGTGTCCGGCGAGGAATCGCATGGCCAGGTCGCGGCCCGCTCGCGGCGACTCGGCGTCACAGGGGACGAGGTCGCCTTCGCTCCGGGTCGCGACCTCGCCGCGGTGCTCGGAACGGCGCGTGATCGAACACCGTTCCTCCTTGCGGTGGACTCCATCCAGGCGGTGCGGGATCCATCGGCGCCTCAGATGCCCGGTGGCGTGGCGCAGGTGCGGAACTGCACGGACGCCCTCGTGGGCATGGCCAAAGAGGAGGGCATCACGGTCGTCATGACCGGGCACGTGACCAAAGATGGGGACCTCGCCGGTCCTCGCGCGCTCGAGCACGCCGTCGACGTGGTGCTCATGTTCGAAGGTGACCCGCGATCCGGCCTGAGGGTGCTCTCGGGCGGGAAGAACCGGTTCGGCGCCGAAGGCGAGACGGCCTGGTTCGAGATGGGTCCCGACGGGCTCCACGAGGTCGATCCGGCGGGTGTGCTCCTTTCGGGCCACGGGGTGCCCGGAGCGGCCGTCGCTCTTCCCCTCGCGGGACGGCGGGCCCTTGCCGTCGAGGTCCAGGCATTGGTCGGATCCGTCGATGGCCCAGCCCGCCGGCAGACGACCGGGCTCGACGGGCGCCGGTTCCAGCTCATGGCGGCCGTGCTCGCTCGCGCTGGCCACGGCCTCGGGCGGGCCGAGCTGTTCGGGGCCTCCTCGGGGGGGATGCGCGTCGACGATCCCGCCGCCGACCTCGCGGTTGCGGCGGCGCTCGCCTCGGCCGTCTCGGGTGTGCCCACGCCGGAAGGGGCCGCCTTCGTCGGCGAAGTGTCTCTGACGGGGCTCGTGCGTCCCGCGTCCGCGATGCCGCAGCGGCTGGCCGCTGCCGAGGCGGCAGGATGTGGGATCGTATTCGCCGCCCCTGGTGAGGAGCGGAAACGACATCCTCGACTGGTTCCCGTGCGGGACGTGTCCGAGGCGCTGGCCTGGGCACAGAACCGGGAGGCGGGAGCACGACGCAAGGCTTCGTGAGTGATCGAACCATATCTCCACGGGACCGACCGGATATGCGAAAATAGCCTCTGACCTGCGGTTTTGGGTTGCGGGTGAGAGGGGTTCCGTGTTAATCTCTTAGTCTCGCCGGCCACGCTTCGGCCGGAGGCCCGCCCACTCGCGAAGGGGGAACCACTTGTCCGCGTTCCGCAAGGGAGACACCGTCGTCCATCCCGAGCACGGGGCGGCCGTCATCGAAGAGCTGAAGGACAAGGATTTCCTCGGAGAGAAGCGCAAGTACCTTGTGCTGCGCGTGGTCTACGGGGACCTGACGCTCTCGGTGCCGGTGGATTCGGCCGAGCAGGTCGGGCTCCGGCCGGTCATCAGCAAGGCTCAGGTGAAGAAGATCCTCAAGGTCCTCACCGAGGCCGAGACCATCTCGGCGGCCAACTGGAGCCGTCGGTTCAAGAACAACCTCGAGAAGCTCCATTCGGGAGACCCTTTCGAGGTTGCCGAGGTGCTCCGGAACCTCTCGATCAGAGACCGCGAGAAGGGGCTCTCCGCAGGCGAGAAGCGCATGATCCACAAGGCGCGCCAGATACTCATCTCGGAGCTCTCCCACGCCGCCGGCAAGTCCGAAGAGGATGCCGAGATCATGATCGACGATGTCCTGGACGGCGCTCACGGCGTGAAGCTGGCCGCACAGGCCTGACGGGCGACCCGATCCCACCCCCACCCGTTCCGGGCAGGGACTCAGGAGCGGTGCCGCATGCGCCGATGACCCGTGAAGGGGTCAGCGTGGCCCTTCGATCGAGCTTTCCGAGGCGGGGTGAGCGTCGCGATGGAGAACGAGCCGGGGCGTACCAGCGGCGATGTCCGTGGGCGCGTCGCTAGCGGCGTCCGCCTCATCTTCGTCGCACTGATCGCGACGGCCGGCGCTCGGATCGGGGAGGCCACCGGCACCACCAGCACGAGTCGCGCCCTCCTGTTCGTTTTCGTCGGTGCAGGGATCGGCTATGTGGTGGGAGGGGTCTTCGGACGTCTCACGCTCCGGGCCGTGAGCGGCCTCGAAACCGAGCTCGGTAGGAAGCCGCCCGCGGTGCTGGCGGGCGGTGTCGTGGGACTCGTGGTGGGGCTGCTCGTCGCCGCGCTGATGATGGTGCCCCTCCTGTTCCTCCCCGCGTCCGCCTCATGGCCCGCCATCGTGTTCCTCTACCTCACGGTGGGCACCGTCGGGTACCGGCTGGGACAGGCGAAGTACGAAGATATCTTCGGTCTCGTCGGGATCAAGCCGCGTGCGGCCGGGGTGACACGGGGGGATCTCCACGTGCTCGACACCAGCGCATTGATCGACGGCCGGGTGGCTGACCTGGTCGCGACCGGTTTCGTCGGCGGCACGATCCTTCTGCACGAAGGGGTGCTCCGCGAGCTCCAGGCGATCTCCGATTCCTCCGATCCGAACCGACGGTCGCGCGGCCGACGTGGCCTGGACATGCTCGTCGAGCTCCAGAAGGCGCCCACCGTGCAGTTCCAGCTCGTGGAGGAAGCGGGCGTGATGGATGTCGACGCCGCGCTCGTGCGCCTCGCGCGCGAGCGCGGTGCCCAGCTGATCACCGTGGACCACAACATGGCGAAGGTCGCGGAGGCTCTCCGAGTGCCGGTCGCACAGATCAACGCCCTCGCCTCCCGGTTCCGCGTCCCGTACACCGCAGGGGACGAGCTTTCGGTCCGGATCGTCAAGGAGGGCCGTGAGCACGGACAGGCGGTGGCCTACCTCGACGACGGCACCATGGTCGTCGTGGAGCAGGCCGCCGAACGCATCGGCTCGCAGGTGGAGGTGCGGGTCACGAACGTGATCCAGACCACGACCGGCCGCATGATCTTCGCCGCACTGACGGGCGAGGCGGCCGCCACCGCCGGCGCCGGCGCCTGACCTGCTTCGGTCTGCGATGCTTCGAACGTGGAGCCCGATTCCGCGATCGTGATCCTTCTGGGCGCCGGCGCCGGCCGTCGACTAGGCGCCGTGGAACCGAAGGGATTCCTCCCGATCGGCGGTCGGCCCATCCTCGGGGTCGCCGCCGCGTCCGCCGTCGCTTCGCCCCTGGTACGTGGGCTCGTGGTCACCTTCCCGCCTGGCTGGGAGGAGCGAGCCCGTGCCTGCGTCGAGGTCCTCGGCTCCCACGTCCGGTTCGTGGAGGGAGGGGAGTCGCGTCAGGCGTCGGTGCGTGCGGCGTTGACCGAGGTCCCGGATACCGTCCGAGTCGTTGCGGTGCACGACGCCGCTCGGCCATTCGCGCCGCCCGCGTTGTTCGAAGGGGTCTTGGAAGCGGTGGGCGGCGGCGCTGACGGGGCGGTCCCCGTGTTGAGCGTGACGGATACCGTGCTTCGCGTCCGAGGGGAGGTCGTGCACGGCGCGGAGCCTCGAGAGGAGCTCGCGCTCGGCCAGACGCCGCAGGCCTTCCGGACGACCGTCCTGCGGGAGGCGCACGCGAAGGCCGAGGCGGCGGGCGCCTCCTTCACCGACGATGCGTCCATGCTCCGATGGGCGGGCTTCGACGTTCGCGCGCTCCCGGGTGATCCGGCGAACGTCAAGATCACCACGCTCGCCGACCTGGCGCAGGCGGACCGAAGGATGGGGGGCGGAGGTGACTGAAGCCGCCGTCGGCCTGGGGTTCGACGTGCATCCCTTCTCGGCCGGCGGTGAGCTGTGGCTCGGAGGACTCTTGTTCGAGGGGGAAGACGGACTGTCGGGACATTCTGACGGTGACGTCGTGTGTCATGCGGTCGCCGATGCCCTGCTCGGTGCCGTGGCCCTGGGTGACATCGGTGAGCACTTCCCCGAGACCGATCCCCAGACCGCGGGCATCCGGGGGGAAGAGCTGCTCGGTCGAACGCTGCGCATCCTCTCGGAGCTGGGGCGCGCGCCGGTCTCGATGGATGTCACCGTCGTGTGCGAGCGTCCGCAGATCGCGCCGAGACGCCGCGAGATGCGCGACCGCCTCGCTGGGATCTCGGGGATCCCGGTCGATCGCGTGTCGGTGAAGGCCACGCGTCCGGAAGGGCTCGGGCTGGTCGGCGACGGCATCGGATGCCTGGCGCTCGCGGTGGTCGGGTGACCGACGGGTTGATCTCTGGGCGGCGTGCCGTCGTCGAGGCGCTCCGAGCGGGACAGGTCAAAGAGGTGCTGGTCGCCGTCGGCGCGCGCGACACGCAGGGTCTGCGAGCGGTCCGCGAGGCGGCCCGCGCCGCCAAGGTGCCCGTCCGCGCGACGGACCGGCACGAATTGGACCGCCTGGCCGAGGATCATCGCGGGGTCGTCGCGCGGACGGTCGGGAGCCGCGCGGTCCGCTCCTCCATGGGCGAACGAGACCTGGCCACCCTCCCGTTCGGGTCTGATGCCATCGTCGTGGTCCTGGACGGGATCACGGACCCGCAGAACCTGGGAGCCGCGGCGCGGACCGCGGAGGCGGCCGGCGCCGCGGCCTTCGTGACCCGGGCCCGGCGCGCGGCGGGGGTCACGCCCGCGGCCGTACGCGCGTCCGCCGGAGCATTGGAACATCTGCCACACGCCGTCGTCGCCAACATCCCTCGAGCCCTCGCCCGACTTCAGGAGGTCCGCTTCTCCGTGGTCGGTCTCGAGGGGAGTGCCACTCGCTCCATCTTCGATGCGCCCTGTCCCGACGGTCGCGTCGCGGTGGTCATCGGTTCCGAGGGGGCAGGCATGTCGAGGCTGGTCCGGGAGCGCTGCGACCTCTTGGTGGCGCTACCGGTGAAAGGTCGGATCGGTTCGCTGAACGCCTCCGCGGCCCTCGCCGCGGTCCTCTACGGCTTCGTGCTCCCGGCTCGCGTCGTTGCCCTGCCACGGCACCATGACTAGGCTCGATCATGCCGCCCCTGGCGGCCCAACCCCATGAGCGATCTCCCGCCTCCACCGCTCGACCACACCGGTGTGCCGACGCCGAGGCCGCTGACCGGGCCCCCGCCCCGGCCCGGGCCCGTCACGGGCGCCGCGGCTGTCTTGATGGTCGCCGGGACGTTCTCACTGGTCGCCGGGCTGCTGTGGGCGAGCGGAGACAGGGTCAACATCGACCTCCCGTTCCTCGAAGGGGAGTTCGAGCGCATCGCCGCACTCGGACTCGTGGTACAGGGGAGCCTGGCGCTCCTGGCCGGCTGGCTGGTGCTTCGGCTCCGACCGGCGGGTCGCGTACTCGGGATCGTGCTCAGTTCGCTGGCGATCGTTGCTGGCCTGGCTCAGCTTGGAAGCGCGGGAAGCTCGGGCTTGCTCGGCCTGGCCCTGAACGCCTTCGTCCTCTACGCGCTCTTCACGTACGGGTTCGTGTTCAAGACCGGGCAGCGTCCCCGCTAGACTCTGCTGCGGCCGGCGTGGCGCAGGTGGTAGCGCAAGCGACTTGTAATCGCTAGGTCGTCGGTTCGAGTCCGACCGCCGGCTCCGAACTGGATCGAGCCGGGCGTGTGTCAGGAACCCGGCAAGAAGACGTGGAAGGATGCTCCGCCGCCCTCGCGTTCCTCCGCCCAGGCATTGCCTCCGTGGAGCTCCGCGAACCGACGGACCAGGGACAGCCCGATGCCGACACCGGGTGAGTGGACGGAGATTGGCCCCGGCGCCTGTCGGAAAGGCTCGAAGATCGCCTCGCGCAGCTCCGGCGGCACCCCCGGACCGTCGTCTTCCACGACGAACAGAACGCCGTCGTCCTGCGGGCGCGCGCGCACCCAGATCTTCGATTCCGTGGGCGTGTGTCGCATGACGTTCGACAGGAGGTTCTCGAGGATCCGCTCCGTCTTGGCCTGGTCGATCTGGACGTTCCCGAGCTGAACGTCCATCTCCAGCACGCGGCCTCGCGTGTCCATGTCTTGGACGGCCCGTTGGACGAAGTCCTTCAGATCGGTCGATCGTCGCTTCGGTGAGACGATCCCGCGCTGGAGACGATCGAGGTCGAGCAGGTCGGAGAGCAGCCGCTCGAGCTTCCTGGCGTTGGTTGCGATCCTCCCCACCATGTCGAGCGCGTCGTCGCCTGGCAGGTCGAGCTTGGAGCGCTCGAGCGTCAGGGCCGAGCCCAGGATGGACGTGAGAGGCGTTCGGAGGTCGTGGGATACGGCCTCCAAGAAGGTGTTCTTCATCTCATCAAGCATCCGAAGACGTTGCGCTGCTTCACGTTCGCGCTTGAAGGCATCGGAGAACTTCTGTTCGCTCGCGCGCAGCGCTCGCTCCGCACGCTTGTGTTCCGTGATGTCGACCATGAGACCTCGGAGGATCTTGGGTCCACCTCCTCGGCCACGGATCACGTGGATCTGGTCCCGGATCCATCGTGGCGACCCGTCGCCGCTCGGAACGCGATACTCGAGTGCCTCGCCCGCGCCTCTTTCGATCGCGCGCTCCAGTCCCGCCATCGCTTCCTCCCGGTCGCGCTCGTCGATGTGAGCGCCCCAAGGACGAGACTCGTTGGGCCATGACTCGGTGTCGCCACCGAGGAGGTCGTGGATCGCGCCGGCGACGAACGTGAACTCCAATCCGGGAAGCGACGCTTCCCAGAACGCTGCGTTCAGTCCCGCGACCAGCTCGTGGAATCGCTCGAGCTCGGACATCCGCCTGGCGTTGCCGAGCGCGAGCGACGTGAGGTCGGCGACCCCGCGGATCAGCCGGAGCTCGCGCTCCCCGAAGATCCCGTCGCCATCCCGTCCGATGACCGCGATCGTTCCCGCTCCGTCGGGTTCCCACGTTACCGGGGCGACGAGCACCTCACGCGGCTCCTTCGACACCAGGTAGTCCCCGCCCTGCCCGAAGGGAGGATCGCGCGGGAAGACCTGTGGCTCGTCGTTGTCGAATACGACCGATGCGGCGACCGACTCAGGAACATCGCCGATCTCCTGCCACGGACGGATCGCTTCTGAGTCGACCGTGAGAAGCCGAGCAAGTCGGAAGTCACCGCTGTGTTCTTCCCGGACGTGGAAAGCGACGGCCGCAGACTCGATCAGCGAGGCAACCGTCTCGATCGCTCCCTGCAGGATGTCGCCGACCGACCGGAGTTGGGTGAGCTGCTTGGAGAGTCCGAGGAGAGCCGACGACGTCTCCGCCGCCTCGCGCTCGGCTTGCAGCAGCTTCGCGTTCGAGATCGCGATCGCGGCGTGCGATGCCAATACCTCGAGCAGACGCTTGTCTTCCTCATCGAAGGCGCCGTAGCCGAGACTCGAGAGGACGATGACACCCTGTACCGCCTCGCCCACCGTCATCGGAACAGCCAGCATCGATTCCAGGATGTCGTCGGTATCGGGGATCTGGACGGCGAACGGGACGAGTCGCGCGTCGGGGGTGAGCAACGAGGTGCGCTGCTCCGCGACCCAGCCGGTGATGCCTTCGCCGACCTGGGTGATCAGCTCCTCCATCGTCTCGTGTTCGTACTCGTAGAAGATCTCGCCTCGGAACGCGACGGGCATCAGCGTCTCTCCATCGCCCTGCATCACGTAGACGCGGCAGTTGTGGTAGTCGAGGATCGTTCGGAGCTCTTCGGTGATCGCCGCGCCGATCGCCTCGACGTCGTCCAGGCTCGCCAGCGTGGCGGCCATGCTGTGCAACATGTCGAGTTGCGCGACGAAACGGTGATCGGCCGCTGGGGCGGCTCGCTCTTCGACGCCTTCTCCTCGTGTCATCGACGGGCCTCCCTCAACGCCCCCATGCTCCCATCTCCAAGTGTCGGGAGGCGAGCGGCAGTGCTTGAACGCGGCCTCGCTCGGGCTACCCTCGATGTATGGGTGAGAGACGGCGCGAGGCGCATCCGCTGTCGGGTCTGGACCAGCGATCCACGGAGGTCCTGGATTTCGAAAGAGAGGCGTGGAAGCTGACCGTGACGAAGGAGCGTGCGATCCGCGAGCGGTTCGGCTTCTCCCCATCCCGCTATCACCAGCTCTTGCACAGGATCATCGACCGGCCCGAGGCCCTCATCTACGACCCGATGCTCGTTCGACGGCTGCGCCGCGTCCGAGAGGTGCGGCGGCGGGCCCGGACCGCCTCGGGCCTGGGCCTTCGCGTCTGAGCTGAACGCGGATCGGCCGGTAGGATGGGCGCGTGAATCCAGGTCTCGCTCGGCTCGCGATCGTGATCGCCCTCGTCATCGGAGGCATCGCCGTGCTGGCCAACGGCTTCTCTGAGCAGGAGTCGAAGGCGGCACAAGGAGACTCGCCGAGCCCATCTGCCAGCGAGAGTCCCTCGCCCACTCCAACTCCGGAGCAGACGGTCGTCCCGAACCAGGAGGGGGTTCTCGTGCAGGTGCTCAACGGAACCTCGCAGGCCGGATACGCCGGAGACTTCCAGATCATGCTGGAAGAGCAGGGGGGCTACCTGCGGGCAGGGGAGCCGGCGGACGCCCCGACCAAACCCGTCGTCGACTCCATCGTGTACTTCCGGCAGGACGGCAACGCGGCTCAGAATCGGGCGGACGCCGAACTCCTCTCGGACACCTACCTCGGTGGCGTCCCCGTCGAGCGCTTGCCGGCGACGTACCGAGACGTCGTGAACGAATCGGCGGACGTGGTCGTCGTGCTGGGTGAGGATCAGGCCGGCACCGCCTGACCGTTCGATCAGCCTGGGCCCTCGATGGGAACCAGCGACTCCACCATGTCGCAGAGCTCGCTCGGCAGGAAGGGCTTCGTGAGGAACCCCGAGGCGCCGAGCATGTGGGAGCGTTCTCGGTCCGCGCGGAGGGACTTGGCCGTGAGCACGAGGACCGGGATGTCCGAGGTTCTGTCGTCGTTCTGGAGGGTCTCGAGGACCTCGTAGCCGTTCATGCCCGGCATCATCAGATCCAGCACGACCACGTCGGGATGCTGCTCCACGGCGAGCTCCAGGGCGGTGCTCCCATCGGTCGCCTCGAGCAGCTCATGCCCCCGCTGCTGCAGGTTGAGTCTGCACAGGAGGAGGACATCAGGCTCGTCGTCGACGACCAGCACGCGACTCATCTCTCTGTGTCCTCCTTTCGGGGGTAGTCCGTTCAACCTACATCGATTGAGTTATCGGCTCGGGGCATGGGGGGCCTGCATACCCGGAATGTGGGCGTTCTGGGCATGCGGGGGCCGTTGACGGCACCGAACGCCCCTCCTACGCTCGTTGGGCGAAAGGACTCCGCCGTTGCTGAAGGTCTCGCAGAAACTCGAGTACGCGATGCGCGCCATGATCGAGCTGGCGGATGGCACCCATGCGGGCGTGCTCGTCCCCGCGAGGGAGATCGCCTCCCGGCAGCAGATCCCGGTTCGATTCCTCGAGCAGCAGCTCGGCGCCCTCTCCAAGGCGGGCTTGGTGGAGAGCTTCCGTGGCGGCGGCGGAGGGTGTCGGCTCGCCCGGCCCGCTGAGGAGATCACCGTCGCCCAGATCGCCGATGCGATCGAGGGGCAGATCTTCCCGATGTTCTGCCTCGAGCCCTCGGATCACACCTGTTTCCAGGACGCACGCTGTGGGCTGCAAGGGTTCTGGGCCGACGTGGCCAGGGCCGTGCAGACGGTGTTCGCCGAGACGACGGTGGCGGACCTCTCGGCCCGCCACCGTCGGATGACCCCGGGGCTTGTGCTGGTCAGCCCCGAGCAACTCCTGTCTCGTCCCTAGGAAGCCGCCGCGTCCGCCTTGCCGAGGATCCGCATGACCTTGGTGCCGCACACGGGACAGGTCCCCGACGCCGCGTTCCGCCCGTTCTTCAGGGTGACGACCGTCCCCTCGAACTGACGCTTCGCCTTGCACTTCACGCAATACGCTTCGTACTGAGCCACTACTTCCTCCCTTCCCCCTTCGTGCTCCGGAGCCGCCTCGATGGGCGGCTCCGAGCACGATGGTGGCTCTGTCCTCCCTTGTATGCAAGCACCTCAGGGCTCGCGCGTCACAGGGCGGCTCCCGTACGATTGGTGCTCCGAGCCCGAGAGGGAGCCACCAGGCAGCCCAGAGGGGAGCCAGGGGCGTGCCGAAAGCGGAAAGGAGGGGAGCACGGTGAGCGAGCCTCAAAAGCACATCGAGGCGCTCCTCGAGGAGAAGAGGATCTTCCCGCCGCCTCCGAGCTTCGTTGAGCACGCCGTCATCTCGGATCCGGCCATCTACGATCGAGCAGCTCAGGACCCTGAGTCGTTCTGGGCCCAGCAGGCGGACCAGCTGGATTGGACCCGCCGATGGGACACCGTCATGGAGTGGACCCCTCCCTTCGTGAAATGGTTCGTGGGAGGCACCCTGAACGCCTCCGTGAACTGCCTGGACCGGCACGTGGAGGCGGGCGGCGGCGACAAGGTCGCCTATCACTGGGTGGGGGAGCCTGGCGATCTACGGACCGTCACCTATCAGGACCTGCTTGACGAGGTCTGCCGACTCGCCAACGGCCTCCGATCCCTCGGTGTGCAGAAGGGCGATCGGGTCAACATCTACCTCGGTATGGTGCCCGAGCTGCCGATCGCGATGCTCGCCTGCGCTCGGATCGGCGCCCCACACTCGGTAGTGTTCGGCGGCTTCAGCGCGGACTCACTCCGCGACCGGATCAACGACGCCGAGGCAAAGGTCTTGATCACCGCGGACGGGGCCTGGCGTCGGGGGCAGGTGGTGCCGCTGAAGGAGAACGCGGACGAGGCGGTCAAGGATTGCCCGAGCATCGAGCACGTGATCACGCTGCGGCGCTGCGGGAACGAACACGGGTTCACGAAGGGCAGGGACGTCTGGTACCACGACCTGGTCGGGGACCAGTCCACGGAATGCCCGCCCGAGAACATGGATGCGGAAGACATCCTGTACCTCCTCTACACGAGCGGCACCACGGGGAAGCCGAAGGGGATCGCGCACACGACCGGCGGGTATCTCACCCAGGTCGCGGCGACGCACCGGCTGATCTTCGACATCCAGGACGACGACGTCTTCTGGTGCGCCGCCGACTGCGGGTGGGTCACCGGGCACTCCTACATCGTCTACGGGCCGCTCGCGAACCACACGACCGGGATCATGTACGAGGGAGCCCCGGACTGGCCCGACAAGGATCGCTGGTGGGCGATCGTCGAGACGTACGGAGCAACCATCCTGTACACGGCGCCGACGGCGATCCGGGCGTTCATGCGATGGGGAACGGAGTACCCGGAGAAGCACGACCTCTCCTCGATACGGCTCCTCGGCTCCGTGGGCGAACCGATCAACCCGGAGGCGTGGGTCTGGTACTGGAAGGTGATCGGTGGTGAGCGCGCGCCGGTCGTCGACACCTGGTGGCAGACGGAAACGGGTGCGATCCTGATCAGCCCGCTCCCGGGGATCACCGTGCTCAAGCCAGGCTCGGCGACGCTCCCCTTCCCGGGCATCGAAGCGGACATCTTCGATGAGGAGGGCAAGAGCGTCCCTCTGGGCGGCGGAGGTTATCTGGTTCTGACGCGGCCCTGGCCGGCGATCTCGCGGACCATCTGGGGCGATCCCGATCGGTACGTACAGACCTACTTCTCGAAGTACGGACCGGAGATCTACGTCGCGGGTGACGGTGCGAAGCGCGACGGGGACGGGAACTTCTGGCTCCTCGGACGCATCGACGACGTCATGAACGTTGCCGGTCATCGACTGTCCACCTTCGAGATCGAATCTGCCCTGGTGGATAACGAGAAGGTCGCGGAGTCCGCGGTCGTGTCGAAGCCGGATGATCTGGTGGGCGAGGCGATCGTCGCGTTCGTCACCCTGAAATCCGCGTATGTGGGGGACGACGCGATGGCGGAGGAGCTTCGTGAGCACGTGGCGGCGAAGATCGGGAAGATCGCCCGACCTCATGGCATCATCTTCACGGCAGACCTTCCCAAGACCCGGTCGGGCAAGATCATGCGGCGGCTGCTTCGCGACGTGGCGCACGGTCGTCCGCTCGGCGACGTCACGACGCTGGCGAACGCTGAGATCGTGGGCCAGATCCGCGAGATGTCGGACACCTCCTCGGCCGAGGAGTGATGCGGCAACGTTTCGTGGCTACCCCGCGAGGTGGCGCTTGAAGAAGTCGATCGTCATCCGCGCATGCGCGATCTTCTCTTCCACCTGCAGCGCGTGGTGCCCTCCCCCGTAGAGGTGCACATCCACCTCGTGCCCGCGCGCCCGGAGCGCGTGTGCATAGACCATCACCTGACCGAGCGGGCACCGGCTGTCGTGCTCGCCGGCGATCAACAGCATCGGAGCCTCCACCCGGTCCACGTAGGTCATCGGGTTGCGCTCTCGGTACAGCTCCGGAAGATCCATGGGCGAGCCTCCCATCGTCGCGATGTCCCACGCGCGGAGCGGGGGGGCGCTCTCGTAGTGCGCGGCGACGTAGTCCCCGACCGGGATCCCCGCGCACGCACCTCGCCAGCGATCCGGGTGGAGGCCGGCGATCAGTGTGGTCAGGTACCCGCCCCACGACCAGCCTTCGAGGAACAGTGCCCCCGGATCCGCGATGCCGGCCCCCACGACGTGATCGATCCCCGCCATGACGTCCTCGGTTTCCGGGAAACCGATGTTTCCCTTCAGGGTTTCTCGGAATGCCTTGCCCCGCCCCGTCGACCCTCGATAGTTGACCTGAAGGACGGCGAACCCTTCGTCGACGAACGCCTGCAGGGCCGGATCCCAGAGATCCGTGTGGTGCCATTCGGGCCCTCCGTGGATCGATGCGATCGTTGGGAACGGGCCGGAGCCCACGGGCGTCGTGATGAATCCGTTGATGGCGTCGCCGGCGGGATTCGTCCACGAGAGCCAGCGACTCCGGGTCCCAGGAGGAGGGGGATCGATCGGTAACCGGAGGACGGAGCCCCAACCTGCCTGTCGAACGGATGGAGGTTCGACGCTCGAATCTCCCCGGAACCACAGCTCGCCCTCGGGACGGAAGCCCGCCTCGTGGATCGTCCCCTCGAGGACGGCTGCTTCCTCGAAGGATCCCGAACTCGGATCCACCGTGAGGAGACGATTGACGCCTTCGCCCGGGTCGTTGTGCGCGAGGATGCGACCGCCGTCGGGCGTCCACCCCTGTGGGATCACCGGGCCTGCGACGTCTTCCATCGCCAGGTCGACCCGCTCCCGCCTGCCCAGGTCCCACACGGCCGGGCGTTCGATGCCCGTCCGCTCCTGCGTGAGGAGGAGCCGCCGAGCTCCCGGCGCGGGCGACCAGGCCACCGCCTCCATCCGCAGCTCGGGGTCGACCTGGTCGCCCGCGGTCTCGCCGGACCGGCTGTCCAGAACCCTCAGCGCCTGCCGGTCGATGTCTCCGTGCTCCGAGTGGTGGATGCAGACCAAAGCGCCGTCGGGGGAGAGCCCGCCGCCTCCCTGTGGCCATTCGCTCCCAACCCCGGCGGGCTTCGGGTTCCGGTAGAGCTCGCGCGGGGGCTCATCCCCGACCGAGACGAACACCCGGTAGTCCTCGTCGGTGGCGAAGCCGGCGGCCATGCCCCCCTCGATCAGGGAGAGGCCCATCGTCCACTCGTCGTGGAAGCCTCGGAAGAGCGGTCGCGCATCGCCACCCTCGAAGGGCGACACCATCCAGCGCCCTCGTTCGTTCCCCACCTCGTCGTACCACCACACGACGCCCGACCCGTCGGGGACGATGTGCGCCTCCTCTGCACCAACGCCGCCGTGCGAGACGCGCCGCCGATCATCCGAACGTAGGTTCCAGGCCCAGGCCTGCGTGCTGCCGTCCTCGGTCGTCACGGCCGCGAGGTGGTCCGGCGACGCCGACGCCCAGGCCACCTGCTCGATCGTCGGATGGGTGAATCGAAGGGTCCAGCTGGGCCGCGAGCTCATGCGCGCAGAGGATATGCCTCCGAGGGGGCCGGCGCCGCGCCCACGGAAAGGGGTCGATCCGTTTGCCACTCGTGTGATGACGCCCCTAGAATCCTTAGCACTCGGGTCTCCCGAGTGCTAGCAGTCGGAAGGCCAGCCTGTGAAGGCGGCGGCCGGCTCCACACAACCCGAGAAGGAGGTCACGAGCGGATGGCTCCCAAACTCATCAGCTTCGACGAGGACGCGCGGCGCGCACTCGAGCGGGGCATGGACCAGTTGGCGAACGCCGTGAAGATCACGCTCGGCCCGAAGGGCCGCAACGTCGTCCTGGAGAAGAAGTGGGGTGCGCCCACGATCACCAACGACGGCGTGTCGATCGCCAAGGAGATCGAGCTCGAGGATCCGTTGGAGAAGGTCGGCGCCGAGCTCGTCAAGGAGGTCGCCAAGAAGACCGACGACGTGGCCGGCGACGGCACCACGACCGCGACGGTCCTCGCGCAGTCGATCGTCAAGGAAGGGCTGCGCAACGTGGCGGCAGGAGCCAACCCGATGTCGATCAAGCGCGGCATCGAGAAGGCGGTTGAGCTGGCCGTCGAGGCCATCAAGAACTCCGCGAAGGAGGTCGACTCGAAGGACGACATCGCCCACGTCGGTGCGATCTCCGCGGCCGACCCCGAGATCGGCGAGAAGATCGCCGAGGCGGTCGACAAGGTCGGGAAGGACGGCGTCATCACCGTCGAGGAGTCCAACACCTTCGGCATGGAGCTCGAGTTCACCGAAGGGATGCGCTTCGACAAGGGCTACATCTCGCCGTACTTCATCACCGATCCCGAGCGGATGGAGGCGGTGCTCGAAGAGCCCTACATCCTGATCGCCAACTCGAAGATCTCGGCCGTGAAGGACCTGCTTCCGCTGCTCGAGAAGGTCATGCAGACCGGCAAGCCGATCGTCGTGCTCGCGGAGGACGTGGAGGGTGAGGCCCTCGCCACCCTCGTGGTCAACAAGATCCGGGGGACGTTCAAGTCGGCAGCCGTCAAGGCCCCCGGTTTCGGTGACCGCCGTAAGGCGATGCTCCAAGACATCGCGATCCTCGCCGGAGGCCAGGTGATCTCCGAGGAGGTCGGACTGAAGCTCGAGAACGTCACGCTCGATCTGCTGGGGCAGGCGCGGAAGGTCGTCGTCACGAAGGACGAGACGACGATCGTCGAAGGCGCCGGCAAGGACGAGGACATCAAGGGCCGGATCAACCAGATCAAGTCCGAGATCGAGAAGACGGACTCCGACTACGACCGCGAGAAGCTGCAGGAGCGGCTGGCGAAGCTCTCCGGCGGCGTCGCGGTGATCAAGGTCGGTGCCGCCACCGAGGTCGAGCTCAAGGAGAAGAAGCACCGCATCGAGGACGCGGTGCAATCGACCAAGGCTGCGGTGGAGGAGGGCATCGTCGCCGGAGGCGGCGTGGCGCTCCTCAACGCCCAGGGTGCACTGGACAAGGTCGATCTCGAAGGTGACGAGCTCACCGGCGCAACCATCGTCCGGCGCGCCCTCGAGGAGCCCGTGAAGCAGATCGCCCACAACGCCGGCCTCGAGGGCGGCGTCGTGGTCGAGAAGCTGCGCTCGATGGATCCCGGCCTGGGCCTGAACGCCGCCACCGGCGAGTACGGCGACATGTTCAAGTTCGGCGTCGTCGATCCTGCGAAGGTGACTCGCTCGGCTCTGCAGAACGCCGCCAGCATCGCGGCGCTGTTCCTGACCACGGAGGCCGTGGTGGCCGAGAAGCCCGAGAAGGAGAAAGCCGCCCCCGCCATGCCCGGCGGCGGCGACATGGACTTCTAGCCTTCGGGCATCTGATAGGTCCAGAGGGGCCGGCGCGCCGCAGGCGCGCCGGCCCCTCGCATCTCCTGCAACCGTTACCGTTACCGCCTGTGACGGCCGAGGTCAGGATCCCGATCCGTTGGCGAGACGTGGACGCGTACGGCCACGTCAACAACGCGGTCTTCCTGAACTACCTGGAGGAGGCGCGCGATCGTCTGGTCGAGAACCTCTTCGGCGAGCACGCATGGGACTTCGTGATCGCGCGCGTCGCGATCGACTACCGGAGCGAGCTGAAGCAGAAGGACCGGGAGGTGACGGCGAGCTGCCGTGTGACGGGGTTCGGATCCTCGAGCGTCCGGACCGCGGAGCGCGTGCTCGCCGCGGATGGGAGGCTTTCCGCTGAGGCGGAATCCGTGATCGTGGCGAGGGACCCCGAGACCGGACGGAGTCGCCCGCTCACGGATGAAGAGAGGACGGTCTTGCAGGGGGCGATCGAGGCCGGCTAAGGCTTTGGCTTCGGGGTCGGGAGAACGCGCCGGCCGTGAACGAAGTGCTGCCGATACCAGCCGGTCTCCACCCACATCAGCGTCACGCCGCCGACGCTGCTCGAGGAATCGAGTGCCCATCCGTTGCCGACGAAGACGTCGACGTGATCCACGGTGCCGTTGCTGTCGCCGTCGTAGAACATCAGGTCCCCGGGTTTCAGGTCGACGTACTTGATCCTCGTCTTGGTCACCCTCGACATCTCCGACGAAGTTCGCTGCGGGAGGGGCCAGCCCTCGTGAGGACGGGGCGGCGAGATCTCCCAGTAGACGCCATCATCGGCTCGGAGCACCCACCATGAGAGGCCCGAGCAGTCGAACCCCGGACCGGGCTGGCCCCCGAAGGCGGCGGGGGGCGTGGACTCGAACCCCCACTCGCCCGCCCAGATGTACGGGTAGCCGACGTAGCGGACTCCCCAGTCGACGATCGATCGGCGGGCGGCGCCCATCTTCGGCAGGACCATCCCGGCGTACTGAGCCTCAAGGTAGGGCACGACCCAGGCCTCGAGTGTGGTCGCACGGTAGAGGGACCATGCGACCTGCTTGCGTCGGAGCCTCGTTTTCGGCGTCACGTCCTGGGACTCGTCGACCTTGTTGTTGAAGCGGAGCCCGAGCCTCAGCGCCAGCAGGTTGACGCCGAAGAACCTGGGCGTATGGAACCGGTAGCCATCGGCCGTCGCCAGCCTCCCGAGGGCGGAGGCGGTCGATCTCAGACCGAGCGCCCGGACGAGGGAGCCATGGACGCCTCGTGCCGTCACCGCGTCATTCGGGTCGAAGTTGCGGGCGGCTCCGCGAGCCATCCAGCCTTGCTGGACCGCGATCGCTGCCCACCGATGGAACGGATCGGCCGCGGCCAGATCGGAGAAGGTCATGGGATCCGGTTCTACATCCGGTGCGAACGCTCGAACAAGCGCGCGTGCCCAGAACTTGCGCGTCTGGAACTTGTCCGGCTTGAATCGCCAGTTGCCGTTGGGATCCGGCCCGACGTCGCGCATCCAGTTGTTGGTGCGGGCGACGTGATTGATCGCGGCCTTCGCCCACATGTCGTCCGGTTCCAGGTCGCTCCAGGGCGGCGATGGGGCTCGGAGACGCTCGGCGCGGGACGGCACTGCCGGGAACGGAGCCGGGCCGCTGCCGTGTTCTCCGTCTGTCCACGAAGGCGGCGTCGCCTGTGCCGAGCCGGCCCCAAGTGCCTGCACGAGCGTCACAACCAGGGTCACCACGACGACCTGTGTCAGGCGACGGCGAAGCCCATGTCCCCTCTTGGCCATGACTTCAACGTCGGCCCTCCGCGCGCGGAACTTAAGCACCGGGGTGAGGCTAGTCCTTGGGGCCCTCCCCGCGCACTTCGTGCACCTTCGTGAGCGCTTCTCGGAGATCCTTCAGCCAGTCCTCTTGGCGCTCGGCCACCAGCCGGACGCACCACGCGAGGGCGTGGCTCCGACTCCGCGCGACCCCCGCTTCGATCAGCGTGTCCAGCACGCGCCGCTCGTCCATGCGGAGCCGGGTCATCGCCGGGACCGACAGGGTCGTGAACGCGGCCGTGACGTCGCCGCATGAGGCTCCCCAGCTGACCTTACGGCCGAACCGCCGCTGGGCCTCATCGGCGATGCGCATGCGCTTCCCGCGCGTGTCCTCGCGGAAGCCCGAGACCCGCGCGGCCAACGCTGCCTCTCGGGCCTCGGGGCCGGCATCGGCGGGGAGCTCGGGCTCGGAGAGGGTCCCGGTCACCATGATCTCCTCACGATCGGCGCTCACCGCGGGCGCTCCCACGAACCACTCCGCCGGGATCCGACCCGCGAACCATCCGCTCAACTCTTCCATCGGGACTCCTTCGACTCGAGTGGAATTGAGATTACATCATTACTCCAAGGACGTCGATGACGCTGAGCGCCTGTACCGTCGGCACGTGAAGTCAACCGAGTTCGAGGTCGATACGAGCGGTCGCCGAGTGGTGGATCTGACGGAGGGCGTCCGGTCGTTCGTGGCGGAAGCGGGGACCGATGGCTTGGTGCACGTGTTCCTTCCCCACGCCACCGCAGGTCTGGCGTTGATGGAGACCGGGAGCGGATCCGAGGAGGACCTCATCGAGGCATTGGATCGTCTGCTCCCGCGAGACGACCGCTACGCCCACAGGCACGGCTCCGTGGGCCACGGCGGGGACCACCTCCTGCCCGTGTTCGTGGCACCCTCGCTCACGCTTCCCGTCAGCGATGGGCGGCTCGTGCTGGGGACGTGGCAGTCGGTGGTCCTGATCGATCCGAACCGCGAGAACGATGTCCGGCGGGTGCGCCTGAGCTTCCTGCCCGGCTAGAGGTACTGGCCAGGCGTCCGGTCGGCGCGTGAGCTGGCGGCCGGAGGCGACGTCACCGCCTGCACGTCACGCTCCCGGAGCAGGATCAGCTCCTTCCCCTCCAGCTCCACCTCCAAGCCGGAGGACGGGAGGAACAGCACCCGATCTCCTTGCTTGGCAACCCGCACGTCCGGACCGACCAATTGCACGTCGGCCCAGGCGAGGCGTTTGGGGGCGGGCGCCGCGGTCGCCGGTATCAGCAGGCCGCTCGCGGACTTCCGCTCTCCGTTCTCCGGCAGTTGCACCACCAGCCGGTCGCCTGTGAGCCTCATGTCGGCTCCGACGGTCGCCTTCTTGACGCGAGGACGGCGGGGTTTCGCGGGCTTCGCGTCTCCAGTGGATGGGACACGTGGCATGGCCACGAGTGTAGCGACCGTCAATGGATAGGATGCTCCGACGTTGAAGGCACGCAAGGTCCTGGACGACGCGGTCAAGGTCCTCAAGGCCTCGCCCGCGATCGACCACTGGCAACGGGGACGGGAGCGGATCGAAGCCGAGGATCTGCTGTGGCATGTCTTGGGCGAGGAGCCGGACCCGAAAGACGAAGTGTCGGTCGAGGATCGACGGTCGTTCGATCGGCTCGTCCGGCGGCGCGCGACGGGCGAGCCGATCCCGTTCATCAAGGGATACTCGGAGTTCCGAGGACTCGAGCTGCTGGTGCGCCCGGGCGTGTTCGTGCCCCGGGACGCCTCGGAGTTCTTGGCCGAACAGGCGACCAGGCGTCTCCGGAAACGGTCCCGGCCCCTCCACGTGGACCTGGCCACGGGCGCCGGGACGATCGCGCTCGCCGTCGCGAATGAGGTGCCGCGTGCGACCGTGGTGGGAACAGACCTCTCCGCGGACGCGGTCAAGCTCGCGCGCAAGAACGCCAAGCGCCTGGGATTGCGGGCGCGGTTCGTCACGGGAGACCTGTTCGAAGGGCTCCCCAGGGCGCTCGCGGGCACCGTGGACGTCGTCACGTTGCATCCACCGTACGTGCCGTTGCGCGAGCTCAAAGACCTGCCGGAGGAGATCCGTGAGTGGGAGCCGGAGCACACCTTGACCGACCGCAGCAGGGACGGGCTGGGGCTCATCGGTCGCACGGCCCGTGAGGCGCCCGCGTGGCTCTCGCGCAACGGCTGGCTCTTGATGGAGGTGAGCCCGGACCGTGTGTCGCACGTGAAGGGGGTGCTCAGACGGGAAGGCTTCCGGGACCTCCGCAGCACGAAGGGTGGCCCCCTGCCGCTCACCCGGGTGATCGTGGCGAGGCGCCCGGCTTGACGGAGGTTGCGCCGTACGGCACATGGCGGTCGCCGATCAGCGCGGAGATGGTGTCGGCCGGGAGTGTCTCGCTCTCGCAGCCGCGACTCGAGGACGGCTCCGTGTATTGGCAGGAGGGCAGGCCTGCCGAGGGCGGACGATCGGTGCTGATGCGCGGGGCCCCGTTCTCCGATCCGGTCGAGCTGACCCCCAAAGGGTTCAACGTCCGGACCACCGTCCATGAGTACGGGGGTGGCGCGTACCTGATCCACCGGGGCACGGCCTTCTTCTCCAACTTCGCCGATCAACGTGTCTACCGGCAAGACCCGGCTGCAGATCCGGTGCCGATCACACCGGAGTCGGGAGGCCGGGATCGGTACGCAGACGGGCGGGTCACGCCCGACGGACGATGGTTGATCTGCGTCCGGGAACGTCATCCCGATCCGGACGATCCTTCCGGCGTCACCAACGAGCTGGTCGCGATTCCGCCCGACGGCTCCTCGGAGCCAACGACGATCCGCTCGGGTCGCGATCTCTACTCCACGCCCAGGATCTCACCGGATGGCTCGATGCTCTGCTGGCTCGAGTGGGATCTCCCGTGGATGCCGTGGGACGGATGCGAGGTGTTCGTCGCCGACCTCGGGGGTGACAGCTCCGTCGAGAACGCGCGGCGGGTCGCCGGCCGGGCCGGCGAGGAGTCGATCTTCCAGCCCGCGTGGAGCCCGGCCGGCGACCTGCACTTCGTCTCCGACCGGACCGGCTGGTGGAACCTGTATCGCGAGCGCGACGGCCACGTGCATGCGCTGCACCCCGCGGAGGCGGAGTTCGGCTGGCCCCAGTGGGTCTTCGGGATGTCCGCCTACGGTTTCCTCGGCGACGGGCGGATCGCATGTGTCCGGGAGAGCGACGGTGTTCAGCGTCTCGCGATCCTGGATCCGGAGTCGGGTGAGTTGATCGACGTCGACGTTCCGCACTCCGCGATGTGGCCCGAGCTCGACGTCGAGAGAGACGGCGTGGCGTTCGTCGGAGGAGGCCCGTCGATCCCCGACCAGGTGGTGCTCCTGGACGTGACCGCGCGTTCGATGGACGTGCTCAGGTCGTCGGCGTCCGTGGAGGTCGACGAAGGCTACCTCTCGATCCCGCGGCAGATCGAGTTCCCGACGGAGGGAGGCGTGACCGCGTTCGCGCACTTCTATCCGCCCCGGAGCCTCGAGGCGACGGGTCCGGACGACCAGCGGCCACCGCTCATCGTGAAGAGCCACGGCGGACCGACGGCGGAGGCCACGCCGGGCTTCGACCTCGAGACGCAGTTCTGGACGAGCCGCGGCTTCGCCATGGTGGACGTGAACTACGGGGGAAGCACCGGGTTCGGGCGCGCGTACCGGCAGCGACTGAACGGCCACTGGGGCATCGTCGACACGGCCGACTGCATCAACGCGGCGCGGTGGCTGGCAGAGCAGGGTGAGGTCGACGGCGGTCGGCTCCTGATCACCGGGGGGAGCGCCGGCGGCTACACGACCTTGTGCGCACTCACGATGCACGAGAGCTTCGCGGCCGGTACCAGCTACTTCGGGCTGGCGGACCTCGAATCGTTCGTCGGGGGCGGAACCCACAAGTTCGAGTCTCGCTATCTCTTCTCACTCGTCGGTCCCTATCCGGAGGAGGCAGAACGGTACCGATCCCGGTCGCCGATCCATCACACGGACGGGATCTCTTGTCCGATGCTGTTGCTCCAGGGCGCCGAGGATCGGGTGGTTCCGCCTTCCCAGGCAGAGAGCATGGTCGAGGCACTCAGACGGAAGGGGTTGCCGCACGCCTACGTGCTGTTCGAGGGAGAGCAGCATGGGTTCCGCAAGGCGGAGTCGACCCGGGCCGCGCTGGAGGCGGAGCTCTCCTTCTACGCCCAGGTCCTGGGGTTCGAACGAGGAGACGTGCCGACGCTGCGGATCGAGAACCTGTAGGGGTTCGGCCGAGCACCCGAAGGGGGGTCGCGGGGAGCCGGCATCGCGGCCGGCTCCCCGCGCCGGAGAGGGGGCGCGGCCTCTCGGCGAGGTCAGCGTCTCAGCCGGAGGTGAACATGCGGTGTCGCGTGGGTGAGGCCATCGAGAAACTGGCGGCGCCGCTCAGCCGCCGATCATCGACATCGAGCGCTCGGGTTGGACGAAGTCTGGGTGGTTGATGCGGTGCCCGGACCACTTCGTCCAGAGGCCTCGGCGGATCAGGAGTTCCAGCTCCTCGTCGGAGGCGCCCGCGCGGAGGGGAGCACGCAGATCCGTCTCGTCCATCGCGAAGAGGCAGTTGCGAAGCATCCCTTCGGCGGTCAGTCGGAGGCGGTTGCAGGTGTCGCAGAACGGCTCCGTCACCGACGGGATGACGCCGACCCGTCCTCGCGCGCCATCGGCGAAGCGGAAGGTCGTGGCGGGCTCGTTCGCGTGGCCCTCCGGCGCCAACGGGTGCACGGCATCGATCGCCTCGAGGATGCGAGCCGCGGGTACGACCTTCTCGCGCTCCCACGCATGCTGCGCGTCCAGCGGCATGTACTCGATGAAGCGAACCTCGTACCCGGTCTCGCGCGACCAGCGCGCGAACTCCACGACCTCGTCGTCGTTCGTGCCGCCGATCACCACGCAGTTGACTTTGATCGGGGTCAGGCCGGCGGCCTCGGCCGCCTTCATGCCCGCGAGAACCTTCTCCAGGCCGTCGCGCCTGGTCATCTCCGCGAATCGGTGCCGAAGGAGCGAGTCGCAGGAGATCGTCGCCCGGTCGATCCCTGCCTCGGCCAGCGGGCTCGCCAGTCGGTCGAGGAGCACCCCGTTCGTGGTGAGCGAGATGTCCAGTTCCGGACCGACCTCCCGGAACATCCGGACCAGTACCGGGAGATCCGCCCGAACCAACGGCTCGCCGCCCGTGACCTTCAGGCTGCGCGCGCCCAGGTGCACGAAGATCCCGAGCATCCGTGTCAGCTCTTCGAACGTGAGGATCTCGTGCTTCGGGAGCCAGGCGAGCCCCTCAGCCGGCATGCAGTACGTGCACCGGAAGTTGCACCGGTCCGTGACGGAGATCCGCAGGTCGTCTGCGACGCGGCCGAAGGTGTCGAGGAGTGGCCCTTCGAGGGGCATGGTCTCGGGCACGGTGGGACGGTCGCTCATCCCGTCAGCCTACCGCTAGCGGTCGATCGGGGGTCAGGCCTCCTCGACGGGTGGCAGGCGAAGCAGGAGCGCGTGAACCGCGTCGTCGATCGCATCGTCCCGCTTGCGTTCGCCCATCTGGGTGCCGACGGCGAGTCCGATCACGTACATCGCCGAGGGTGTGGCCTTCCGCTCCACTCTGTGTGCCACCTCACGCGACACGGACAGGAGATGCTCCTTCTCGTGCGCGGAGAGGGCGTCCAGATGGAGATCGGCAGCCAGACTGTCCACCCAGTCCATGAGCGCCTCCTTCGTGTTCGGTGGTCGAACGGCGGGGCGACGCCGCTCCACATCCGGTCCCCGTCCAATCCTAAGGCGGTCGCTCAGCTCGCCGTGGAGCAGGGTCGACTCCCTCGCGGCGCTAGGCTCCTCGTGTGGAAGCCCCGCGAGCAGCCGTGCTGACCGTCTCCGACGGAGTCACCCACGGCACCCGCGACGACGAGTCCGGTGATATCGCCGTGCAGCTCTTGCGTGACGCGGGGTTCGACGTATCGGATCGCCGGGTGGTCCCGGACGAGCGGCCGGACATCGAGTCGGCCCTCCGAGAGCTGGCGAAGACCCACGGGCTCGTGGTCACGACCGGTGGGACCGGGTTCGGTCCACGGGACGTGACGCCCGAAGCCACTCGCGAAGTCATCGAGCGAGAGGCCCCCGGCCTCGGCGAGCTGATGAGGGCGACCGGGCTCGCGCACACGCCGATGGCGGCGCTCTCCCGAGCCGTCGCCGGCGCGCTGGGAACGACGTTGATCCTCAACCTCCCCGGGAGTCCGAAGGGGGTCCGGGAGTCGCTCACCTCGGTGATGCCCGTGATCCCACATGCGGTGGAGCTCTTGGGCGGCACGGTGGGCGTCCACCCGACGGGACACCGCCCTCACGTCGGTCCGCGCCCGTCCGCCGAGGCACCGACCACGTCGTGGGTCGAGGCGAAGGCCGTGCGGATCACGGGCTCCCCCCCATGTGCGGTCGGCAACTCGATGTCGATCGTGCCGGGCGGTGAGGTGCACGGCACACTCGGATGCGCGGAGTTCGATACGGCCGCCGTGCAGGCGGCCGAGGAGGTCCAGCAGCGTGGCGAGCCGGAGGTTCGCACGTTCCGTCACGAACAGGGGGACGTCGAGGTATACCTCGAGCCTCATGGAGCTTCCTCTCGTCTCGTTCTGGTCTCGGCCACGGACGTGGCCCGCTCGCTGAAAGCCGAGATGGAGCGGCAGGGCCGGCAGGTGTTGCTGCTCGAGACTCGGCCGGAACGGCTCACCCGCGAGGACGAACCGTCCGTCCAGTCTCTCGACGAACTGCGACTCGGACCCGACGACGAGGTCGTGTTCACCGACCACGATGCACCGGGCATCGCGGACATGCTGACCACTCTCCTACGTTCGCCGGTCAGGTTCGTGGGCGTGATGGGCTCCCGTCGACATGTCGCGCACTACGTCGAGGAGCTTCGGACCCGCGGATTCAGCGACGAGGATCTCGGCCGCGTCCGCAGCCCGCTGGGGTTGGATCTGGGCGGCCGACGCCCGGAGGAGATCGCGCTCTCCATCGCCGCCGGCCTCGTGGCTGCCCGCCACGATCGCGACGGAGGGTGGCTGGATCGATGATGGCGGAGACGACGGAGCACGTCCGGAAGAATCGCGAGCACTGGGAACGCGAGGCCGACGGGTATCAGGAGCGGAATCGCTCGCAGCTCAACCGGTGGGACCTCTTCGGCTGGGGCACATACGACGTTCCGGAGGATCGGATCCACGCGCTCGGCGACGTCCGCGGTCTTCGGGTCCTCGAGTTCGGGTGCGGCGGGTGCCAGTCCGGGATCAAGGTGGCGATGCGGGGAGCGGACGTCACCGGCCTGGATCTGTCGTTCGCGCAGCTGCGACACGGCCTGGCCCATTTCGAGCAGACGGGTGTGCGGTTCCCGATCGTCCAGGCGAGCGGCGAGCGAGCTCCGTTCCGGGACGAGGCCTTCGACCTCGTGTTCTGCGATCACGGGGTGATGGGGTTCGCCGATCCGTTCCTGACCGTGCCCGAGGTGGCTCGCGTGTTGCGGCCCGGTGGGCGGTTCGTCTTCAACGGCACGACGCCCTGGATCTGGGTCGCGTGGGGCGAGCAGGAGGAGGAGCTGCCCGCCTCGCGCGAGATGCGGTCGAACTACTTCGGCCTGCGGTCCATGGAGTCCACGGACCCGTCCTGGCGCACGACCGAGTTCCAGCTGACCTACGGTGACTGGATCCGGCTGTTCCGGGCGAACGGGCTCGCCATCGAGGACCTCATCGAGCTTCGGCCGAACGAAGACGCCACGACGACCTATGACGACTACGCACCCCTCGAGTGGGCGCGAGCCTTCCCCGCCGAGCACATCTGGAAGGTGCGGAAGGAGTGAGCTCCACCGCACCCGGCCGCCGGATGGCGGGCGCGGTGCTCGTTGCGCTCGCGGGGCTCGGCTCTGGGATCGCGTGGCCCGTCTCGGAGATCCGTCCCCGAGAACGGCCGAACGTGATCGTCGTGCTCACGGACGATCAACGCGCGGACACCTTCGAGGTGATGCCCTGGCTACGGAGGCAACTGTCTGGCGATGACAGCTGGATCTCGTTCCCGGACGCGTTCGCGAACACGCCCCTGTGCTGCCCGTCGAGGGCGAGTCTGCTCACCGGCCGGTACGCGCGTCATACCGGCGTCCTGGACAACGGCGACGGTGGGCACCTCGACGAATCCTCAACGCTCGCCACGTGGCTGCACGAGGCCGGGTATCGCACCGGGCTCGTCGGCAAGTACCTGAATCGCTATCCGTTCGGGCGCCTCCCCTACGTGCCGCCGGGATGGGACCGCTTCGTCGCGAAGCGCAACCAGACTGGTGAAACCGTCTACCGCGACTTCCGCGCCGTGGACCAAGGGTCCCCGGTCTTCGTGCGCCGATACGCGACCGACTGGCTGGCGGAGAAGGCTGTCGATTTCGTGCGGACGTCGCCGACCACCCGGCCGTTCTTCCTCCTCTTCGCGCCGAGCGCGCCCCACCCTCCCTGGATCCCGGCGAAGCGACACGAGGGAGCCTTCGATGAGCTGTCGATCGAACGTTCCCCGAACGTCTCGGGTGTGCTGCGCGGCGCGCCGCCCTGGGTACGCAAGCTCCCGGAGCCGAGCGCCGCGCAGCACGCCACCTGGGTCGATGAACAACGACGGGCGAACGAGACGCTGCTGGCCGTCGACGAGGCACTTCGGGCGATCGTCCTGGCGCTCGGAGATCGTCTGGACGAGACCTTCATCTTCGTGCTCTCCGACAATGGCTACTCGTTCGGGGAACACCGCTGGGAGGGCAAGAAGTGTCCCTACGAAGCGTGCGTCCGGATCCCGCTCGCCGTCCACTCGCCCACGGCACCGCCGGCGGGTGAAGGCATCCCTGTGTCCATCGTGGACATGGCGCCCACGATCCTCGACATCGCACGTGACGGTCACGCAGGCTCGATGGACGGTGCGAGCTTCGCACACACGATCATGTCCCAGCGCGGGACGCTGTTCGACGAGCCCCCGGAAGCCGTCTACCTCGAATGGGCGGGCGACGGCCAGATACCGGCCTGGATCGCGGTGCGAACCGCCGGCCTCAAGCTGATCCGATACGAAGATGGTCTCGAGGAGCTCTACGACATCGGTGGCCACTTCGGAGCTCCCGACCCCTGGGAACTGGTGAATCACGTCGCCGATCGCAGCTACGCGGGGATCGTCGCGCGACTCCGGAGGCTCCTCGATGGGTACGTGGGGCGCGGATAGACTGACTCGGTGCGACCA
Organism: uncultured Actinomycetota bacterium; assembly: GCA_963842295.1. GTDB lineage: Bacteria > Actinomycetota > UBA4738 > UBA4738 > HRBIN12 > JAJNBA01. The sequence goes on from CAWJFY010000005.1 coordinate 138,001, forward strand.
CCCGGGCCGATCATCAGACCAGTCCGCCGGAGCCGAGTGCGTCAGCGTCGACAGACCTTCGGTGCACTCGTTGTCGTGCTCACTGCCGCGCTTGCATGGCAGTTCTGGCCAACCACAGGCACGGAGCGCACGGACACCCCCAACCCGGGGGGCGATCCGAACGGCGGCCCGACCGAGTCGCCTGGAACCTCGCCCGGCGAGAACCCGATCGAGCACGTGATCTTCCTGGTGAAGGAGAATCGTTCGTTCGACCACTACTTCGGGTCGTACCCTGGGGCTGACGGCGCGACCGAGGGCGGCACGATCCAGGATTGCAGCGCCAGCACGTTCGAGGACGGTCCGACCGTGAAACTGACCGAGGCCCCGTCGGTCTTGCCGCACGATCTCGGCCACGCGTTCGCACCGGGGCTGTACTCCATCAACGGCGGCAAGATGAACGGCTTCAACTGCGTGCCGCTCGGCGAGGACATGACCGGGTACACACAGCACTCGCGGGAAACGCTGCCGGCGTATTGGGCATACGCGGATCGCTTCGTGCTCGCGGATCACTTCTTCACGTCCATGTTCGGCCCGACGTTCCCAGAACATCTGTACACGGTCGCCGCGCAGTCATACGGCATCGTCGACAACAAGACCACGACGAACGTCGAAGGGAACTATTGCGACGACGACACCGAGATCACGAAACGCTTCCCGATCGAGGATCTCACCGACGCTGATGTGGACGCCATCATGGAGCTCGAGGAGAACATCACCGACGAGGTTCCCGACCAGCTGATCCGGATCGCCGCGTACTGGGAATCGACCCGGACCTGCATCGACATCAAGGTCCTCCCGGATCTGTTGGAGCGCGAGGGGATCAGCTGGACGTACTACGCGAACGCCGACTCGTGGATGAACGCGCTGCAAGCGGTAGAGCACGTGCGATCCGGCCCGATGTGGCAGAAGGTGAAGCCGCCCGAGACGTTCCTCCAGGACGTGCGTCGGGGAGAGCTCCCGGCGGTCTCGTGGCTCATCCCTCCGGAGGGCCATCCCAACGAGCACCCGGGATCCAACACGAACGTGTGCGAGGGCGAGAACTGGACCACGGAGTACGTCAACACGGTGATGCGCAGCGAGTTCTGGCCGAACACCGCGATCGTGATCGTCTGGGACGACTTCGGCGGCTTCTACGACCACGTCGAGCCGCCACATTACGACATCATGGGGCTCGGCCCGCGGACGCCCGCGGTCATCATCTCTCCGTGGACGAAGCGTGGCGACAATCCCGACGGCGGCTCCATCGACGACACCGTGTACGAGTTCTCGTCCGTCCTGCGCTTCATCGAGGATCTCCACGGGCTGAAGCCGATGACGGGGCGTGACCGCCGGGCCGATCCTCTGTCGGGTGCCTTCGACTTCTCGCAGGAACCCCGACTCGACCCGCTGATCATCCCGCCTCGGGACTGTCCGAGCGCGTGATGCGCGCCAGCGGGGCGCGCCTCGTGGCGCTCCTCGCGATCACCCCGCTGCTGATCGCCGCATCCGATCCCGAGGGCGATGTGGCCGGATGTCTCGGAGGCGCGGGCTCCGGGGCGCCCGATCTGGTGGAGGCGCACGGCGAGATCGTCGAGCTCGGAACCTCCGCACGGTGGGAGCTCACGTTCGCCGAGCCGCTCATCGTGCCGGATCCTGTGGGCCACCCCTTTCGCGTGGACATCGTGATCCGGGATCCGGACGTTCCCGTGCAGTCGTTCGCGTACTACCGCAACGTGAATCGCCTGGTCCGCGTCGATGCGACCGTCGATCACCGGACCGAGATCTACCTGCTTCCTGAACGCGGCACGAACGTGTTCAACCCGCCGATCGTCGAAGGGCGCTCGATGACGATCCAGGTGCCGGGGCGGACGCTCAGCGAAGACGAAGACCAGACCGGCACGTCACCCGGGCTCGAGAGCCTCCGGTGGACGGTGATCGTGCGCGACGGTCGCGCGTGCGACTTCCTAGGGAACGGACGGCCCACCGAGCGGTTCCGCACCCAGCCGTCGGCCACGGTGCCGCCGGCGCCGACGCGGGCCGGCCTCTCTCCGTGGTGGGCAGTGGGCGTCGCGGCCGTCGCGCTCCTCGCGATCGGGGGCTACGTCGGACGACGCGCTCGATAGGGGCGCAGGAGCACGTCCCGGGGGCCCTCGAGGAAGTGCTGCCAGGGCCGGGTGACTCCGCGGGTGCCTCGGCGGCGCACCTCGGCGACGCGCTCCATGTCGACGACCTCGACCAGGAGCTCCTCACCGGCGCTGGCTTCGAACAGGATCCGGCCTTCCGGGTCGACGCCGACGCTCCTGCCCTGACCGAACGTCGACACCATATTGGGATTGAAGACGAAGACCTGGTTCACGATGGCGTTCGCACGGGCGAGGATCACCTCTTCCTCGCGATCGGGAGTCGTCGTGGCGGTGGGTTGCGCGATGAGCTCCGCCCCCTGAAGAGCGAGCCCACGAGCGACCTCCGGGAACCAGCCGTCGTAGCAGATCATCATGCCGACGACGCCCTTGCCCGGGATCTCGAACACCGGTGCCGGGTCGGAGCCGGGGTCCGCGTTCTCGAAGGGACGCCAGGGGAAGAGCTTCCGGTACACCGCGGCGATCTCGCCATCGGGCGAGAAGGCGATGGCCGAATTGTGAACCTTCTTCCCGCGTCGCTCGCAGATCGATCCGGCCACGATCCATCGCTTCGATCTGGCAGCGATCTTCGCCACGCGGTCGGTCAGGGGGCCGGGGATCTCCTCGGCGACCCGCCGCTCCCAGTCGCCGGTTCCGCCCGACGTGAACCCGTCGATCGCGGTGAGGTAGAGCTCCGGGAAGATCATCAGATCGACGTCTGGGAACGCGCGGCGCGCGACGCGGACGTGATCCTCGAACTTGTCGAGCGTCGCGGGTGGATCCCAAGGGACGGGCGCCACCTGGGCGGAGAGGACGGTGAGGGTTCGGCTCACGCCGGGGACCCTAACAGCGCCGTCTTTGTCAGGCGCGCTGCGGCTGCAGCTCGGCGATCAGTTCGTCGACGCCTCGCGCGACCTGCTCGCGCCACCACGCTTGACCCTCCTCGGCGAGCGTGGAGATCGGGTCGTAGTAGTGGTAGCGCCGCGTGAATGCCTCCGGATCCTCGCCCTCGATCCCGGTTCGGTAGTTCTTCGTCCAGCTCGAGATCCCGCGCACCCGGTCGTACTCGGTGACCTGATGAGCCCATCGCTTGCCGACGAACGGCACGTCGACCACCATCCGCGGCGTCGCGAAGCCGGGGAGGTAGCCCATGATCGAGTGTTGGAGATCCTGGACCTCCCACACGGCGGTCCGCCAGTGCTCGGCGTTCGGGATCATGTCGCAGATGTAGAAGTAGTAGGGAAGGATCTTGGCGTGATCGAGCAGCATGAAGCAGAGGTCCAAGAGCTGCTGAGGCGTCGTGTTCACGCCGCGCAAGAGGACCCCTTGGTTCCGCACGTCGCGGAACCCGGCGTCGAGGAACACCTTCGTCGCTCTGCCCACCAGGGGAGTGACCTGCTGAGCCGCGTTCACATGGGTGTGGACGGCGATGTCCACGCCTCGCGCGCTGGCGCGTGAGGCCATCCGCTCCGCGGCCGCTCGCACCTCGTCCTGGAGGAAGTGCTGGGGGATCCCCATCAGGCCCTTGGTAGCCAGACGGATGTCACGAACGTTCTCGATGTCGAGGAGACCCATCACGAACGTCTCCAGCCGCTTGATCGGCACGTTCGCCATGTCGCCGCCGGACACGACGACGTCGCGAACGCTCGGCGTCCGTCGCAGGTAGTCGAGCATCGCCTCCCAGCGCTCGTTCTGCTTCGCTTCGAACTTGTACTTCAGGACCTGGACCGTGTCGTTGCCGACCAGGTCCATCCGTGTGCAATGGCCGCAGTACTGAGGGCAGGTGGGGATCAACTCGGCCAACACCTTGGTGGGGTACCGATGCGTGAGCCCCTCGACCGCCCACATGTCGGCCTCGTGGAGTGAATCGCGCGATGCGAACGGGTGAGAGGAGTGCTCCTGGTCCCGGTCGGTGAAGGCGGGCGCCATATAGAGACGGACGGGATCGGCACGCAGGTTGGTCTCGTCCATCGTGTTGATCATCTGGGGCGGCAGGAGCATCGACATCGTGGCGCGCTCCTGCTGGTCGCGCTCGATGTCGGCGAGCATCTCGTCCGTGAGATGGTCGCCGAGCGCCTCCTTGAACTCCTTGAGGTTCTTGACCGTGTGCGCGCGCTGCCATTGCGCGGACTCCCATTGCTCGGTCGTGACGTCTCGGTACCCCGGGAGCCGGGTCCAGTCAGGCTCGACGTAGGGGCGCCGCAGCGGGTACGTGAAGGGCTGCTGCGCCGCGTGGGCGTGCGCGTCCCTGTGCCCGGGTCGGCCGGCGCTCTGGGTGATGAACTCGACGCTCAATCCTGGCCTCGCTTGCTCGTTCGACGGGAGGGAGACACCCGCATAGAGTCTGCGGCTAGGGCAGTCTACCCGAAGGACGTCCGGAAAAGGCACCCTCTCGCCGGACGATGTCCGGCCGAAGGTGTATCGGCTAGCGTCGGCCGCCTCTGAACGAGCCGCCTCGGTTGTCGCGTCGCGGCCGGCGCTCGATCTGGACCTCGGGGGCCTTCTTGGGCAGCCTCGCCTGCATCGGCGCGTGCCCGGTTCGCTCGAAGCGCACCCAGATGTGATCGGGCTGCTGCTTCCGCTCCGTCTCCCGCCATCCGTTCGCGACCAGGTGCTTCAGCCGCGCCGCCGCCGTCTTCCGCAGCTTGTCGGTGCCGGGCACCCGGACGTACAGGCGCTCGTGGAGGATCTGTCTGTAGTCGGCCATCGGTCGGCAAGGGTAACAGGGGTCTCCTTCAGCGGCCCCTCACGGCCGCCGATAGCTAGATATGGACGCACCGAAGGGCTCGTCCTCGGCCGCCGACCCGACGGCCGATCTCGCCGTGCGGGGCGCCCCCACGGCGTTCTCGCTCTTGTCGGAGTCCCTCGCGAACGTCGGGAGGGAGCTCGGCGCCGATCGGGTCTACGTCTTCGAGAACGTCCGGGACCCGGACGGACGGCTTTGGATGAATCTCACCTCTGAGTGGCTCCGGGACGGCACCCGGGGCCTCTTCGAGGCGCCCGGCACGAAGCTGCATCCGTATTCCCCCGACTTCACGCGGTGGATCGAGGAGTTGGGGGATCGCCATGTGCTGATGGGCTCGGTCGCTCAGCTCCCGGACTCCGAGCGGCGGGTTCTCGCGGCCGAGGGAACCGCTTCGATCGTGGCCGTCCCGATCTTCCTCGTCGACGGATGGTGGGGGTTCCTGGGCGCGGATGACTGTGGAACCGGGCGGGTGTGGAGTCCTGGTGAGGTCGAGCTGCTGCGTGTGATGGCGGGTGCGATCGCGGAGGACGTGGAGCGCCAACGGAAGATCTCGGCCGAGGCGATCATGGGTGATCGCTACCGATCGATCGTCGAGCACATCTCGGCCGTGACGTACATCGATGCGCTGGACGATTCGGCCTCGACGCTCTACGTCAGCCCCCAGGTCGAGGAGCTGTTCGGCTACGCGCCGCACGAATGGCTGAGCGACGCCGATCTCTGGCTCCGGGTCATCCACCCTGAGGATCGCGCGCGCGCCGCCGCCGAGAACCAGCGCCACAACGAGACGGGTGAATACTTCTCGCTCGACTACCGGGTCCACCGCAAGGACGGTCGTCTCGCCTGGATCCACGACGAGGCGAGGGTGGTCCGGGACGAACGGGGGGCCCCGGCGTTCTCGCTCGGCGTGATGATCGACATCACCGATATGAAACGGGGTGACGAGAAGGTTGCCTTCCTGACCTACCACGACGAGCTGACTGGCCTCCCGAGCCGGGCGATGTTCGAAGAGCTCTTGGAGCTCTCGATCATCCGGGCGAGGCATCACGAGGCTTCCGTCGCCGTCATCTGTGTCGACGTCGACGACTTCAGGCTGGTGAACGATTCGCTCGGGCGCCTGGCAGGCGACGAGGTGTTGAACGTCGTCGCCGGCCGGCTCCGCGAAGCGACGCGCGAGACCGATCTGGTGGCCCGTCGCTCGGGCGACACGTTCCTGCTGCTGCTCGCGGACCTCGAACGCGATGGCGACAACGTCGAGGCGGCGGTGGCCAGAGCCGAATCCGCATCGCAGCGCATCTTGGATTCTCTCTCCGCCCCCTTCCGAGCGGGCGGCACGGAGCTCTACGTGTCGGCCTCGATCGGGATCAGCCTCTTCCCCCAGGACGGCGACGAACCGGGCAGCCTCCTGCGGAACGCGGAAGCGGCGATGCTCGAATCGAAGAAGGGCGGTCATGCCTACGTGGTGTCCAACCGTGGCGCGCTCGACTCCTCGGCGAAGCTCCGCTTCGTCACCAGGCTGCGGAAGGCCGTGGAGAGCCAGCGCTGGACGCTCCACTACCAACCGATCCTCGAGCTCGAGACCGGGCGCATGCAGGGCGTCGAGGCACTGATCCGCTGGATAGAACCTGACGGCACGATGATCCCGCCGGGGGACTTCATCCCGGTCGCCGAGGAGCTCGGTCTCATCGAGGCGATCGGCGATTGGGTGGTGCGGGAGCTCGTGTACCAATCACAGGCGTGGCGGGAGCTGGACATCGATCTCGCGATCAGCTTCAACCTCTCGCCTCGCCAGTTCTGGCAGCCTGAGCTGGCCAAGGGGATCCTCGAGCGGATCCGGGACGGAGGCGTCGACCCTTCGAGGGTGGTGGTCGAGATCACGGAGTCCTCCGCGATGACCGATCCGGACAGAGCGCAGGCGATCCTCGAGGATCTCCACGCGGGGGGCCTTCGCATCGCCATCGACGACTTCGGGACCGGCTACTCGTCGCTCGCCCGGATCCGCGACATGCCGGTGGACGTGTTGAAGATCGACCGCTCCTTCGTGAGCGGCGTGGACGTCGACCCGCAGAACCAGAGCATCGTGTCGGCGTTCATCGAGCTCACCCGAGGATTGGGTGTGACGGCGCTTGCCGAAGGGATCGAGACGGAGGGCGAGCTCGCGTTCCTGCTGGAACGCGGCTGCGTGATGGGGCAGGGCTTCTACTTCTCCAAACCCGTGCCGCCGGAGGAGATCATCGCCATGTCGTTGGGTGGCCTGCGGCCCCTGGCGCGGGAGGCGAGCTAGCGCCTCAGTGATCTCGGTCTCGGCCGAGCGCGCCAGTCACGGCTCCGACGATCGCGTCGGCGTCGATGCCTGCCCAGGCGCGCAGCTCTTCCGGTGTCCCCGAGCCCGGCATGTCGGTCACGGCGAGTTTGATCACGCGGCCCGTCAAGTCCCCCGAGCCCGCGAGGGCGTCCAACACGGCGTCGCCGAGGCCACCTTCGACGCGGTGGTCCTCGACCACCACGATCAGGCCGATGTCGTCGGCGGCGGCGCGGAGAGCCGTGGCGTCGATCGGCTTCACGCTGTAGCAATCGAGCACCCGAGCAGAGACGTCGTCGGCGGCGAGGCGATCGGCGGCGCGCAGGGACTCGTGGAGCGTGATGCCCGCCGCGACCAGAGCGACATCGGAGCCATCGCGCAGGGTCTTGGAGCCGCCGATCGGGAACTCCTCGTCCGGTCCATAGAGCGACGGGGTCGCCTCCCTGGTCGTCCGGATGTACGAGATGCCTCGCAGATCGGCCATCCGGGTCACGAGCCGGACGGTCGAGCTCGCGTCGGCTGGATACACGACGGTGGAGCCGTGGATCGCCCGGAGCGCCGCCAGATCCTCCAGCGCCATCTGCGACGGGCCGTCCTCGCCGATCGATACCCCCGCGTGCGAGCCGCACAGCCGAAGGTCGGCTCGGCCGATCGCCGCCATCCGGATCTGGTCGTACGCCCGGGTCAGGAAGGCTCCGAAGGTCGCGGAGAAGGCGGCCTTGCCGAGCGCCTGCATACCCGTCTGCGCCCCGATCATCGTCTGCTCCGCGATGTACATCTGGAAGAAGCGTCCGGGGGCGACCACCTCGACGTCCTCGGTGTAGGTGGAATTGCCGACCTCGCCGTCCAGGACGACGACATCGGGGCGCTCTCCCGCGAGCCACGCGAGCGTCTCGCCGAACGCCTTCCGCGTGGCGGTCGGATCGGTGTAGGTGGGCGCGGGTGCGCCGGCAGGCGCGCCCGCGCTTACCGGCATCCAGGGTTCCGGCTTGGGAGGCGTGATCGTGATCGATCGGACGCCGCCGAGCTCCTCGATCGCGCGCTCGGCCAACTCCGGTGGCAGCGCCTTCCCGTGCCAGCCGTCCCGGTCGGCCACCTCGGAGACCCCGTGACCTTTCTCGGTCCGAGCCACGATCATCGTCGGCCGGTCGTCCTCGGTGGACGCCCGGTACGCCTGATCGATCGCCGCCACGTCGTGGCCGTCGATCGAAAGGGCGTTCCACCCGAAGGCCTCCGCTCGGGCGACGAAGACATGCGCGTCCCAGCCGTGCATCGTGGGCCCTCGCTGCCCCAGCCGATTGAGATCCAGCACGCAGGTCAGGTTGCCGGCGCCGTGGTGGGACGCTGCCTCCATCGCCTCCCAGACGGATCCTTCCGCCGCCTCCGAGTCCCCGATCAGCACCCACACCCGCGCAGGGCTCTCGTCCAGTCGCATCGCGAGGGCCATCCCGAGGCCGATCGCCGGCCCCTGCCCGAGCGACCCGGTCGCTGCCTCCACCCACGGGAGCTCGGGTGCCGGGGCCGGGTGCCCCTGGATCGGTGAGCCGAACTTCCGGAGCGACAGCATCAAGCGATCGTCGATCGCGCCGATCGCCTTCAGCGCGGCGTAGAGCACGGGAGCGGCGTGTCCCTTCGAAAGCACGAACCGATCGTTGGCTGGGCTCTTCGGATCGTCGACGTCGGTCCGCAGGTGATCGGCGAACAGCACGGCGACCAGATGCGCGGCCGAGAGCGAGGAGGTCGGATGGCCGGACCCGGCCTCGGTGGTGGATCGGATGCTGTCGATGCCCAGCTGTGCGGCGAGTTCGTTCCAGAGCTGTGTGCGGTCGTCCATGTCGCTCCTCGATCTGTCTCGATCGCCTCGGATCGGCGCCGGCGGCGAGAGACTACCGGCCGCGCCCTGCCGTCCGCCCCGGGCGGTAGTCTCGTTCGAGGAGGCTTGCAGGGATGACGACCTTCCGTGATCTTGGCGTATCCGATGCGGTCGTCCGCGCTCTTGCCGCACGAGGCATCGAGACCCCGTTCCCGATCCAGATCATGGTGATCGAGGACGCGACCTCCGGGCGAGACACGCTCGCGCGATCGAAGACGGGCTCCGGCAAGACACTCGGATTCGCGATCCCCATCGTCGACCAGGTCGATCCCGGCACGGACCACCGACCCGCCGCGCTCGTGCTCACTCCGACACGCGAGCTCGCCCAACAGGTCAGCGACGCGTTCGAGGACATCGCCGAGGCGAAGGGCCTTCGGGTCATGGCCGTCTACGGCGGGACGAACGTGCGTGAGCAATCGAAGGGGGTCGGGTCGGCGCACATCTTGATCGCCACCCCGGGTCGGCTGGACGACCTGGTGGAACGCCGTCTCGTCCAGCTGGACGGCGTCAAGATCTTCGTGCTCGACGAAGCGGACAGGATGCTGGACATGGGGTTCCAGCCCCAGGTGGATCGGATCGTGCGCCGGCTCCCCAAGGACCGTCAAACGATGTTCTTCTCCGCGACGCTCGACGGCGCGATCGGCAGGATCGCGGAGGTGTATACGCGGAACCCGATGCGGCACGAGGTCGACCTGGGGGAGCTTCGGTTCGTCGAGGAGGCGGACCACCGCTTCATCCCGGTCGCCTCGCAAGACAAGCTGTCCACGCTCGCGCGTCTCGCCTCGGAGGAGGCAGGGTCGACGCTCGTGTTCGTGAACACGAAACGGGCCGTCGACCACCTGGCGAGACAGCTCCGCGCGGAAGGGGTCCCCGTCGTGGCGATGCATGGGGACATGACCCAACAGGCGCGGGAACGCGCGCTGCATCGTTTCGAAGAGGGGTTCGTCGGGATCCTCGTCGCGACGGACGTAGCCGCTCGGGGCCTCGATCTCGAACGGATCACGCTGGTCGTGAACTACGACCCTCCGAAAGACGACAAGGGCTACGTCCACCGGGTGGGCCGCACGGCACGGGCCGGCCGGGCGGGCACCAGCATCACCTTCGTCACACCGGAGCAGCTCGGTGACGTGAGCCGCATGGCGGCGCGGCTGGACCTCCACGAGGAGTTCGAGCAGGAGGGGATGAAGGTGGCGCCCCCGCGGGTGGTGTTCAGCGGGGGCGCGAGGGGGAAGCGGAGCGGCTTGCGGCCGCGGCGCCGACGCTGACTATCCCGCCGCTCTGCCCTCCACGATCCGGAGGCCGGCACGCCGATGGATCGCCAGGATCTCGTCGGCCGGCACCGGTCGAGAGAAGAAGTACCCCTGCCCGCGCTCGCACCCCCGTTCGACGAGCGCACGCCATTCCGCCTCGGTCTCGATCCCTTCGGCGAGGGAGATCATGCCGAGGTTGGATGCCAACGCGACCATGGCAGAGACCATGCTGGCGTTCTGGTCGTCGCGATCGAGCTCCCTGACGAACGACTGGTCGATCTTCAACACGTCGACCGGCATGTAGCGGAGCCGGGCGAGCGACGAATAGCCGGTCCCGAAGTCATCGATCGCGAGCTTGAGCCCACGAGCGTGCAGTTCGTGCAGGATGCCGAGCGTCCGGTCGGGGTTGGTCATGGCGGTCGATTCGGTGATCTCGACCGTGACTCTCGTCGGATCCATCCCGGACCCGAGGATCGGCGTCACGATGCGGTCGGCGACGTCGTCCTGCCAGAGCTGCCGGGGCGACAGGTTGAAGGAGACGTTCAGCTCGAGACCCTCCTCCCGCCATATCCGGTCCTGCCGGCAGACCTCGTCGATCACCCACGCGCCGATCGCGTCGATCAGGCCCATCTCCTCGGCAAGGGGGATGAATTCACCTGGGGGGACGAGCCCCCCACTCGGCTCGGGCCAGCGGATCAACGCCTCCACGCCGGTCATCGCCGCGCTCTCGAGGTCGATCAGCGGCTGGTAGTGCAGCATCCATTGCTCTTGCTCGACGGCGCGCCGGAGACGGGTCGATAGCGAGAGCCTGATGATCGAGTCGGCGTCGTCCTTCGCATGCAGCACGTAGCCCCCCGGACCCGATCGCTTCGACCGGAACATCGCGGTCTCCGCGTTCTTGAGGAGCGTCGGCGAATCCGTGGCGTCTTCGGGGAACACGCTGATGCCGAGGCTCGCGGTGATGTAGAGCTCGGTCTCGCCGATCTTGAACGGCGTGCGAAGCGCGTCTTGGATCCTGAGTGCGACCGACTCTGCGGCCACCGACACGCCTTCGTGACCGCCAGGGATCACGGGGGTCTGATCCAGGTCGGCAAGCAGGAGAAGGAACTCGTCCCCGCCGGGGCGGGCCACGAGATCGGTCTCACGGGTCGCTTCGCCCAGTCTCTTCGCGAACTGCACGAGCAGCGCGTCGCCGGCTTCATGTCCGAGGGAGTCGTTCACCAACTTGAAGTCATCGAGATCCACCGTCACGACGACGACGCCGAGGTTGTGCCTCTTCGCGCGAGCGAGCGCGAGACCGAGGAGCTCGTCGAACATCGTGCGATTGGGCAGTCCGGTCAGCCTGTCGTGGTACGCGAGGAACGCGATCCGTTCCTCGGCCAGCTTGCCGTCGGTGATGTCCAGCATGACGCCCTGGATGTATTCGGGCCGACCGTATGCATCCGTGAGGACGATCGCGCTGTCCCGGAACCAGACCGTCCTGCCGTTGCGGGCGATGAGTCGGTACTCGAACACGAACGGCCCCCCCGATTCGCGTCCTCGCAGGTAGGTTGCCTTCGCTTCCTCGCGGTCGTCGGGGTGCAGGATGTGCTCCCAGAGCTGAGGGTCCTCGATGTACTCCTGCGGCTTGTATCCGAGGATCTGTTCGATCTGTGGGCTCACGTACTTCGTCGACATGTTCTCGTCCGCGACGTCGACGTAGACGATCGCCGGGATCTGCTCCACGAGGGCCCCGTACTTCGTCTTGGTCTCGTGCAGCTCCGCCTGCGTCCTGATCAGTTCGGTGACGTCGAGCATCAGTCCGAGCCAGTGGAGGGGCTGCCCTACCCGGTCGGCGATCAGCACCGCGTCCTCCCGGATCCAGACCGTGTGGCCGTCCGGATGCACGACGCGATATTCCGACCTGAACGGTTCGCCGGTAAGGACCGATCGCTCGCTGTCGGCCGTCACCTTGTCGAGATCCTCGGGGTGGATGGTGTCCGCCCAGGCGTAGGGTCTGCTCAGGAATTGCTCCCGGGGGATGCCCAGCAGATCGAGCACGCTCGGGCTCACGTCGATCATCGGCTCGTTCTCCTTCACGCTGTCCACGTAGAGGACGGCCGGCAGCTGATCGATGATCCCCCGATAGCGGAGCTCGAGTTCGCGGAGGCGATCGTCGTCCTCGCCGGAGGGCGGTTCGAAGTAGCCCTCTCGGGTCGACGTTGGATCCACGGGAGTCGCCTCGGTTTCGCTCATCAAGGGTCGGCGCAGCGACCGCGGGAGGCGGCCACTCCTGATGAGATTCATCGGCGGCGAGCGGTGAGGACTTGACCGTTCGTCAAGACGCTGCGGAGGTGCTCGCTAGCAGCCCGTTTCGTCCGGCAGGAGGGGCCGGAACAGGATCGCGGATCTGGTCCCCCCGTCGGTCCATGGCGTGAGCTCGTTCGCCCGGGAGGCCGCCTCACGCACGGCAGCCCAATCGGCGCCCTCCACGACACCGCATCGATAGAGGCCGGAATCGTCGTCGGCGTCGCCGAAGCTGGCCAGGTCGCCCTCGAGCGGCCACGCGGCTGGCTCCTGAGGCAGGTCATCCACCTTGCGGTACGCCCCGATGAAGAGGCGGGCGGCGGAGGCCTCGTAGCCGGTCTCCGGACCGAGCGATCCGTTCGGCAGCCATGTCTCGAGCGTTCCCAACCTGGTGACCAACTCCTGGAGTCGGGCGCGGGCGCGGAACTCCTGTCCCGGCATCCCTTCCGGTCGATCGCGAAGCTCGGCCAACGCATACGCCCGGATGGTCCGGTCCACTCCGCCGGCGGAGACGGTGATCACGGTCGTCGGGGCGTCCGCGATCCCCATGAACCCAAGGTCGTTCAGGTCGCCGGGGATCTTCGAGATCGCACCGAGGGTCTCCTCCAGGATCGCCTGGATGCCGGCCTCATCGACCTGGCGAGAAGAGATCGCCGGCAACGCGGGGCCGGGATAGAGCTCGATCTGGGCACCGGGGAGTATCAGCGTGCCGTCCCCGAGCAGCGAGAAGTTCGGGAAGTTGGTGTACGTCCATTCGAGAGGCGTGAAACCGCCCTCGAACGCGATCCGAACGAGCACGTCGTCGCGAGCCGTGCTGTGGTCGATGCCGCCGCCTCCCGGGTCGACCGGTGTCTCGGCGCAGGCGATGAGGGCGAGGAAGAGGGCGATCGGCGGGGCGGCGGAGCGGATGACCTTCATGGCTGACTCCGTGATCGGTGGATGCAGCTTTGACGCCTCGTGTTTCCGATGAGGTTCCTGCTCGAACAAGGTCAATGAGCCGGGCGGACCTTCGCGTCGAGACCCCGGATCAGCAGATCGAGACCGAACTCGAACTGCTCGTCGGGGTCGCACTCGGCGAAATACGGCGAGCAGGCCTGCAGGACCTCGAACTCGCCCGGGAGCGCTGCTGCGAGCTCGGCGTGCGCCTTCATGTGGACCTCGTCACCTCCGCCCGCGATGGAGCCGAGCTCCATCATCACGAAGCCCTGGATGTAGCCGCCGAAGACGTGGAAGGCCTGTGCCGTGTCGCGATCGGAGAGTCCGCACGACCGCAGGATCATGAGCGCGAACTCCATCGGACGCATCGAATCGATCGTGCGGATCGGACCCCGCTGCTCGGCGAACAGGCGCATCACCCCCGGATGCGCCTTGAGGAGCTGGCGCCACGCGCGTGCCCCCCGACGACAGTTCTCCGCCCAGTCGTCGACCAGCTGGGGGAAGTCGAACCCGGCCATGACGTGCTCGCAGATCCCATCGAGGAGGTCTTCCTTGTCCTCGACGTAGTGGTAGAGGGACATCGCCTCCACGCCGACCTCGCGGGCGACCCGCCTCATCGAGACGGCCTCGAGCCCCTCCGTGTCCATCACACGGAGTGCCGCCTCGATCACGCGGCCGCGGGTGAGCGGCTCCCTGGTGCGCACCTCGTTCGTTTTCACTTGATGTCCCGTTCTTGCTCGGACCATCGATCCGGGGTTGACAGGCTTACGACGTACACCTACTCTCCGTACATCGTAAGCGTACGCCGTACGTTCCGCAAGAGTGTTCCGAGACCACGCGAAGAGGGGAGCCGCACGATGAGGATCAACCCACAGTCATTCGCGAGGGCGAGCCGACGTCACCCGTGGAGGACGCTGTTGCATCTGGCTCGTGGTGTTGGCCTTGGGGATCGCGGGGTCGGCAACGCTGCTCGGACCGGCACTCACCACGGAGTTCGACTTCACGAACAACCCGGAGGCCAAACGAGCCGAGCAGGTGCTCCAAGAAGAGCTGACGGGGCCCGATCAGGTCACCGAGACGTTCATCGTGATCGGCGAAGACACCTCGATCGAGGACCCTGCGTTCGCGGAGCACGTGAACGGCATCCTCGGTGAGGTCGCGGACCTCGAGACTGGCATCGCCGCGTCGCCGACGTCGTTCCCACCTCCCGAGTCCGCACAGCAGGATCCGCTGCAGGCGGCCCTCGGACCGTTCCCGTCCGAAGACGGGAATGCCGTTCTCTTCAACGTGGTGCTCACGGGTGACCTCGATGCCGCCTCCGAGCACGTCGATGAGCTCGACACGATCCGTGAGGACTCGACCGGATCGGGTTTCGAGACCCTGATCCTCGGCCAGGCGACCTCGTCGGAGGAGTTCAAGCGGATCTCGGAAGAAGACATCCGCGTCGGGGAAACCATCGGAGTCGTGGTGGCGCTGATCGTCTTGGTGGTCGTGTTCGGGGCCGTCGTCGCTGGCGTGACCCCGATCATCATGGCGATCTTCGCGATCGCGGTGACCCTCGGGATCGTGGGCCTGATCGGCCAGGTGTGGAGGTTCAGCTTCTTCGCTCCGAACCTGATCACGATGATGGGGCTCGCGGTCGGCATCGACTACTCCTTGTTCATCGTGTCGCGCTACCGAGAGGAACGGCAGCGTGGTCGCGAGAAGCTTGACGCGGTCGGCGCGGCCGGCGCCACGGCGAACCGCGCCGTGTTCTTCAGCGGGATGATGGTCGTCCTCGCGCTCGCCGGCATGCTGATCGTCCCGACGACGATCTTCCGGTCGCTCGCGGGCGGGGCGATCATCGTGGTGCTCGTCTCCGTCGCGGCGTCGATGACGCTCTTGCCCGCCGTGATCGGGCTGCTCGGCGACAAGCTCAATGCCGGACGGATCCTCGGCCGGAAGCGGGCCAACCTGGAGCACGGTCGCCCGGGTGGGTTCTGGGACCGGCTGTCGCGGAGCGTGATGCGGCGCCCCGTCGTGGGTCTGGTCGGAGCATCTGCCCTGCTCATCGTCTTGGCACTGCCCTACTTCTTCCAGTCTCATCCGGAGGATGAGGGGCGGGGGATCAAGCAGGGACTCGCCGGGATCGGCACCCTGCCCGACGACACACAGACGAAACAGGCGTTCGACGCGCTCGTCGTTCACTTCCCCGACAGCGGCATCGACACGCCCGCACAGCTGGTGATCCAGGCCGATGACGTGACCGCGCCCGAGGTGCAGGCTGCCATCGGTGAGTTCGGCGATCTCCATCGCGGACGACCCGTTGCTGGGGACGCCCGCGGAACCCCAGGTGAGTCAGGACGGCACCGTCGCCTTGGTGGAGATCCCACTCGCAGGGGAGGCCGTGGACACGCAGAGCGAGGCTGCGACCGATGTCATCGGGACGCTGCGCACCGAGTACGTGCCTGCGGCGTTCGCAGGGAGCGGGGCAACCGTGCTCGTCGGTGGTGAGAGCGCGTTCATCAAGGACTTCTTCGACGTGTCGGACCAGTACAACCCGATCATTCTCGCGCTCGTGCTCGCGCTCTCGTTCGTGCTGCTGACCGTGGTGTTCCGCTCGCTCGTCGTGCCCGCCAAGGCGATCGTGATGAACCTGTTGTCGGTGGGTGCGGCGTACGGCCTCATCGTGCTGGTCTTCCAGAAGGGTGGACCGGCGATCGGTGAGTCGATCGCGAACTTCTTCGGATTCGAGCAGGTGGAGGCGATCGAGGCATGGTTGCCACTCTTCCTCTTCTCGATCCTGTTCGGGCTCTCGATGGACTACCACGTGTTCCTGCTTGACCCGGATCCGTGAGCACTACGACCGAACGGGGAACAACACCGAGTCGGTCGCGTACGGGCTTCGCACGACCGGAGGCATCATCACCGGAGCGGCCATCATCATGGTCGCGGTGTTCGCCGGGTTCGCTGCCGGCCGGATGGTCGCTCTCCAGGAGATGGGGTTCGGTCTGGCGGTCGCGGTGCTCATCGATGCCACGATCGTGCGGTCGATCCTCGTTCCGTCGGCGATGAAGCTCCTCGGCGATCGCAACTGGTACCTGCCCAAGTGGCTGCAGTGGCTGCCGAAGCTGGACGTCGAAGGCCACGACACTGAGCGGATCATCGGTGCCCGATTCACCTGCCGAGCTGGTCGAGGCCGGGACCGACTCGGGCACGCGGCCGGGGGAGTTCGGATAGCCGGACGTCAGTCCGGGAGCTGGGAGCGGGTCTTCTCGCTCCTGAGCTCCCGGAGGGCGTCCCGTGCGATCCACTTCGCGGAAGGAGTCGCGAGGAGGAGGATCCGCTCCGCCTCATCGATCGCGGCCGCGTGTAGAGCCCGGTTCCGCTTGCCGATCTGCCGAAGCGCCCACGACACACCCTTCTTGACCTCGTTCCGGTCATCGGTCGCCGCGCGTCGGATCAACGGCAGGTAGCCGAGGAACTCTCGGTCTGGGGCCTGCTTCGCCGACACGGCCCGTCGAGCGATCATGGAGAAGGCGCAGCGTTTCACGAAGGGTTCGGGTCTTCGAGCCCAGCCCTTGATCGCATCCGAGTGAGCCGGCGAGCGGCCGAAGAGGTCCGCCGCCGAGTCGCACAGATCCCACGAGGTGATATCGAGGACCCATCTCTCCCGCTGGACATCGGTCAGCGCATCGGGATCGGCCACGAGCGTGGCGAGGATGCGCGCTTCGTGGATCTCCGCCTCCCACAGCTCGAGGGCGAGCGCATGGTCGACGCCACACGCCTTCGCGACCACCCGGATGTCCGGCATGGACACGCCGAGTGCATGCGATACGTCGATCCCGACGCGCGCCATCCCCGGCTTCCGGGAACCATCCGCTCGTCCGCGCAGCTCGACGATCACCGCGGAGGCGTCCATGTGCCCGGAACCCTACGGCGGAGCGGGCGATAGGGTTCGCCGGTGGGAGCGGAGCACGACGCGGTGCGGGTGTGGCTCGGACGGGTTGACGGGTGGACCTTCGCGTTCGACGTGCTCGAGGCCGCGGACGCCCGCGAGGCCGTCGCCGAGATCGAGGGCCTCGGCTACCCGTCGGTCTGGGTACCCGAGGGCGGATCGTCGAAGGAGATCTTCGCGCACCTCTCGCTCCTCGCCGTCGCCACGCGTGAGGTGCTCGGTCCCGAGCCGGTGCTCGCGGTGGAGCAGACCGCCGTCGTGTCGGCCGATCCCACCGAGGCCCGCGGCATCGCCCGCCCTTGGACGGCCGACTACCTAGAGCTGCCGAACTACGCGAACAACTGGCGCCGGCTGGGCTACGGGGATGACCTCGACGGTAGGAGTGACCGCTTCATCGACGCCACGTTCGCGTGGGGCGACGTGTCCGCTATCGCGAGCCGCGTGCGCGAGCACCCGGACGCGGGCGCGGACCACGTGTGTGTCCAGGTGATCTCCGGACGGGACGATGACGTTTGTCTCCCAGCCCTCCGAGAGCTCGCCGGAGCACTCCTTTCGAACGGACGGGTGTGATGCGGAGGCTGCTGCCGGGTCGGCGGGGGACCGTTTGGTACGTCCTCGCCGACGCCGTGGCGCTGGTTGCCTTCGTGGTGATCGGGATCCGCGGGCATCGTGCGAGCACGGTCGAGGGCTTCCTCAGGAACGCGGTCCCTTTGCTCGGAGCCTGGTTCCTGGTGGCGTGGGCGGGGCACACCTATCACCGACCGGGGTGGCGGAGCCTCCTTCGGAACTGGATCATCGCCGTGCCGGTCGGGCTGCTGGTCAGAACGGTGATCGTGGGCTCGCCCCGCGGCGCGAGGATCCTCGTGTTCGTCGCCGTGGGGCTCGCCTTCAGTCTCTTGTTCCTCGTCCTGGGGCGTCTCCTCGCACGGCTCCTGTCGCGCGCGCGGTGAGTCCCGGTGGCGACTAGTAGCGGTCGTCGTGAGAAGGCAGATCTCGGGGTCGCGGGGGACGGTGACCCCACGACCACGTGCGAACCTGCGTTCCCCCGTCGATGCCGTCCCGCTCCCATCGGCGGAGCTGGGATCGGAACGAGTACCAGACGATGGCGACCAGCGCCGCGATCGAGAGCAGGATCGTGAGCACGAGGACGGCGGTGAGCTTGATCACGGCGCCGAGCACGCCGAACGCCGCCGCGACCAGGACCAGAAGCAGGATCACCCAAGCCATGGAGTCATCGTACGAGCTGTCGCGAGAAACGTTCGATCCAGCTCGTGAGCAGCTCCGGATGCTGCAACGGCAGGTCGTGGATCCCCTCGATCCACGACGATCGGACGGGTGCTCCCGATCTCGCCACCCGCTGGGCCGCTCGCCGTTTGCGCTCGTCCCACTCGGGGTCGCCTCCTCCGCGAGCGAGGACAGCGAGGGTGGGGACCGAGAGGCGAGCGAGAGCCTCTTCGGAGTCGCGGAGCCAGATCGCCCGGAGGATCCGGAAGTGATTCGCCCTGGAAAGGCGAGGCCTGATCCGGCCATGGCGATCCACGTGCATCACGGACAGGATGATGTCTTCGATCTCAGGGGTGATCTCGAGCGACCCTCCGAGGAAGGTCCGGATCATGCCGCGGAACTCCTGCACGTGCAGGCCGGCGAGGCGAGGAGGCGCCAGCTCTGCTTTCGCGGTCGGCCAGTCCATCGTCTCGCGGAGCGAGCCGATGCCGCCATCCACCAGCACTGCGCCACCGACGGATCGCGGATACCGCGCGGCGAGCTCGAGCGCGACCATCGCTCCCCACGAATGCCCGGCGATGACGGGTCGGCGTAGCCTCGTCGCGCGGATCACGGCACGCGCATCCGCGACGACCGGATCGAAGCCGTATCCGCTCGACGGTTTCGCGGAGAGGCCGTGCCCACGAGCGTCGTACGTGACGACCCGGAAGCGACGGATCAGGTGAGGCACCATCAGATCCCAGATCCGCTGCGAGGAGGCCAGTCCGTGGTGGAGGAGGAGGCCCGGAGCCGAGGTGGAGGAAGCGTCGTGCACGCGGACCGTCAGTCTGACCCCACCGTCGCCGAGCACGTTCCTCTCCTTGATCTCTGGCTCCTTCATACTCGGACGCGCATGCTAGAGGAGTTCCGTTCCCCGCTCGCCGAAGACGCCAACGCCGGCCGCGTGGCGATCGTGACCGGCGGCGGCACGGGGATCGGCCGCGCGACGGCGCGCGAGCTCGCTCGCACGGGGGCGCGGGTTGCGATCTGCGGCCGGCGGCCGGAGCCGCTCGAGGAGACGCGCGTCGAGCTGGAGGCCGCCGGCCGCGAGGTGCTCGCGATGACCTGCGACGTCCGGGAGCCGGACCAGGTCGAGTCCTTCCTCGACGCGGTCGACGAGCGATTCGAGACGACGGACGTCCTCGTCAACAACGCGGGAGGACAGTTCGCGGCGCCACTGGAGCAGATCGGGTTGAAGGGGCTGCGCGCGGTCCACCGGCTCAACGTGGACGCGCCCTGGCACCTGACGCACGAGGTCGCCGAGCGGTGGATGATCCCCGAACGGCGTGGCTTCGTGTGCTTCGTCGGATTCAGCCCTCGGCGAGGGGTGCCGCTGATGGCCCACTCCTCCGCGGCGCGCGCCGCCCTGGAGAACATGGCGTCGACGATCGCGATCGAGTGGTCCAAGTACGGGATCCGGGCGGCGTGCGTCGCGGCGGGACTGATCCAGACGGAGGGGATGCTCCAGTACGGAGGCCAGGAGCTGGTCGACGAATACGCCAAGACGGTCCCGATGGGACGAGCCGGCCGGCCCGAGGAAGTCGCGGCCGCGATCGCGTTCCTCGCGAGCGACGGCGGAGGCTACATGACGGGGACCACCATGGTGATCGATGGGGGTGCGGACGCGTGGGGGATCGGCGCGCAGCCGCCGCCACTCGAGTGAGCGCAGTCGAGAGAACGGGCCGAGCCAGGAAGGGAGAAGATGAGCGATGTATGGAACGTTGATGCGCGCGAAAGTGACGCCGGAGAACCGTTCCTCGGTCCTCGCCTTGATGGGTGAGGGCGCGGAGGCGAAAGGGTTCCACGCGACCCATGTCCTGTTTCCGGATGACGACGACGGCGCCGTGATCGCCGCCATCATGTTCGAGGACGAGGAAGCCTACTCCGCCAACGCCCACGATCCCGCCACGGAGGAGTGGTACGGCCGGTTCCGAGCGCTCCTCGAGGACGATCCCGAGTGGACCGACGGCGAATGGGTGCCGTTCCTGTCCACCCGATAGCCTTCCGATCTCGATGGTGCCGCTCTCGCGCCGGTCGTTCCTCCGAGCCGCGGGCGTTGCCGCGGGAGGTGTCTACCTCGGGGCGTGCGCGCCGGTCCGAGAGCCGCGGGTCCGCTCGACGGCCCGCTTGCCGATCCACCCCGGCAACGCGCCGATCGATGCCGACATCTCCGTCGAACGCGGCGCCACGCTCCGGATCTACGAGTGGCGCGACTACCTCGCCGACGACGTGCTCGACACGTTCACTAGGCGGCACGCGGACGCGGACGTAGATGTCCGGGTCGAGAGCTTCACCACGATGGCCGAAGCGGTGGCGCGACTGCGTCGCCCCGACGCCGACTTCGACGTCTTCTTCCCGACGATCGGCTCCCTGTCCCGGCTGGTCGCCGAGGACCTCGTGCGCCCGCTGACGCACGAACTGCTGAGGAATCGCTCGAACCTCTGGCCGTTCTTCCAGGAGGATCGAGGTCCGTTCTACGACGTCGGCCAGCGCTACAGCGTGCCGTACACGGTCTACTCGACCGGGATCGGCTGGCGGCGGGACCTCGTCAGGAGCCGAGACGCGCCGGGAGAGCTCGCCAATCCGTACGACGCCTTTTGGAACGAGCGGTACCGGGGGGCCGTCGGGATCTACGACGACTACCGGGAGGCGATCGCGATGGCCCTGCTCCGCCGTGACGAGGATCCCAACACCGGCGACGGGGCCGCGGTGGGCGGCGCCGTGGACGATCTGATCGCCCTCGCCGAGGGTGTCGACGTCGAGGTCTCGAGCGAGGGCGCGTACGAGGAGCTCCAGACGGGGGCGTACGCCTTCCAGCAGTCATGGTCCGGCGACCTCTTGTCCGCGAAGCGGTTCGGGGCGGCCGCCGACGATGCCGGTCAGGTCGCGTTCACGTGGCCGCGCGGCGGCATCGTCGGCTGCGATCTCACGGCGATCTGCGCGCGCGGCCGCAATCCCGTCCTGGCCCACGCATTCCTCGATCACCTGCTCGACGTGGGCGTGGCGCTCCGGAACTTCCGCTGGAACGGCTACCAACCGCCGGTCGGCGAGGACCTCCCCGAGGTCCCCGCCCATCTCGGCGACGCGATCCTGCGTCCCGACGACCTCAACGAGAGCCGGTTCCTCCGGCCGCTCGCGGCGGAAGCCGACACGTCATGGCAGGTCGGCTGGCAACGGTTCCTCGCTGCGCTCGCCCGCTAGCCCGCCACCTTCGGAGCGAAGGTCCCGCTCTCGTCGAAACCGGTCAGCGCCACCAGTGGCTCCGCGGTGTCCGGATCGACCGCAAGGATCCAGATCGTCGCGTCGGTGCACGCGAGGTTGTTCGGGTCGTTCCCTCTCGCGTCGGACACCAGCTCCCCCTTCGAATTGCGCAGGCAGACCCCGCGGGCGAACAACACCCAGGCGGGCCCGATCGAACGCCCCTCGAACACGTCGCGCACCGAGGCGAACGCGATGTCCACCTCGCCTCCCTCGGCCGGGTATCGGGCCCGTACGTCATCGGGCGTGAGGGTCGGCCGGGCATCGGGGGGCGGCGCTTCGAGCTCGAAGCCGAGCGCACCCGGGATCGGCTGCCTCGCAGACTGCCGCAGCGGCGCATACGGGTCCGCGGGGTCACGTATCACGAGCACGATCGTGACAACGGCGACCACGACGAGGCATGTGGCGACCGCGAAGGCCAGCTTCGATCGCACGCTCACCCCGGCGCGCTCCTGCGGGCGAAGAGCCCGGTCACCGTGATCCCGACGGTGCCGAGCACGACCACGGCCATCGCCGCCCGCAGGTCGACCGTGTCCGCGATCCACCCGAGGAGCAGCGGTGACCAGACGAAGCCCGTGTACCCGACGGTCGCCACCGCGGCGATCGCGGTCGACGGATCGTCGGTGGACCGCTCGACGAGGCTGAAGCCCGCGGGCGCCGCCGCGGCCAGTGCGAACCCCATCAGGAGGAACGCGGCGGCGACCACCGGCGTCGTGTTCGAGAGCACCGCGATGGTGCCGCCGATCCCTCCGCCGATGCCGGCGATGATGATCGTCCGTCGTGGACCGAGCCCGAACAGGACCTTGGCGGCGAACAGTCGTCCGACGAACAGGGCACCGGCGAACGCGACGAACGCGCCCCCCGCGGCCGCGGGCGAGGCGCCGAGCTCCTCCCGCAGGTAGAGCCCCGACCAGATATCCATCGATCCCTCGACGAGGAAGCAGAAGAGGACCGTGAGCGCAGGGATCCACAGCGCCGGGCTCTGCCGGAGCGCCGACACCGACAGGACGGAGGAGGCATCCTCCGCGGCTCGCTCCGGGGAAGCTCTGCGACGGTTCCACGCCGCCGTGGCGAGCAAGGTGATCCCGGATGCGGCCAGGCCCACACGGTGATCGACACCGACGGTGAGCAACACGCCGGCCGCCGCGGCGCCGGTGACGCCGCCGAGCGCATAACTGGCGTGTAGCCATTGCAACACGGGTCGCCGCGTGCCGATCTCTTCGCGCTGTCCGGCCACGTTGAGGTAGACGTCGATGAGGCCGTTGCCGACACCCACGAGCACGAAGGTGATGACCAGCACCGAGGTCGGTTGTACGGCGAGCGCGAGCGCAGCGACCGCGAGGCTCGCCAACGACAGCGGCACACTCGTGCGCAGCGAGAGCCCTTGGAGGCGGGGCGCCACGACCAACATCGTCGCGATCGCCGACAGGGACAGGATCGAGTACAGGAGGCCCAACCGGCCGTCCGTGAGGGCGTGGTCCCGTTGGAACTCGAGGACGAGGATCACCCACACGCCCCAGAACTGTCCGAAGCTCCAGTAGCCGGCCAGGAGCGGAAGCGTCCGGCTCCGCGACAACGGATCCCGCGGCGACTCCACCGACGACCGTTCCATGCCCGGATGATGGCAGGAGCGGGCACGCACGTGATCCGCCGGGCGCCGTCCGGAGCCCACCGCGATACACTCCCGCCCTCATGCCGGGCGGAGAGGTGCAGCTGGTCGACCTCGTGAAGCGGTTCGGGGACTTCACGGCCGTCGACGGGATCAACGTACGGGTCGACTCCGGCGAATTCTTCTCGCTCCTGGGCCCGTCCGGGTGCGGGAAGACCACGACCCTCCGGATGATCGCGGGATTCGAGCGCCCCACCGACGGCCAGGTCGTCCTCGACGGCGTGGACGTCGCATCGGTCCCGCCGCACAAGCGCAACGTCAACACGGTCTTCCAGAACTACGCGTTGTTCCCTCACCTGAACGTCGAGAAGAACGTGGCGTTCGGCTTGCGCTACCAGGACACGTCCAAGGCCGACGGCGCGCGCATGGTCGGCCGATCGCTGGAGCTCGTCCGGCTGACCGGCTACGAGAAGCGCCGGCCGAACCAGTTGTCCGGCGGCCAGCAGCAGCGCGTGGCGCTCGCCCGAGCCCTGATCCTGAATCCCGCCCTGCTGCTTCTGGACGAGCCGTTGGGCGCCCTCGACGCGAAGCTCCGGAAGGCGCTCCAGATCGAGCTCAAGGCGATCCAGGAGGAGGTCGGCATCACGTTCATCTACGTGACGCATGACCAGGAGGAAGCCTTGACGATGTCGGACCGCCTCGCCGTGATGTCGAACGGTCGCATCGAGCAGGTCGGGCCACCCAAGGAGGTCTACGAGGAGCCATCGACGGCGTACGTGGCCGACTTCCTCGGCGTCTCCAACCTCATGGACGCCGTCGCCTACGGGCCCGGGGAGGGCGGCTGCAAGGTCCGGTTCGGGGACTTCGAGCTGATCGCGAGCCAGGGCGAACCGGATGCGCACGGCGAGGTGAAGCTCTCGATCCGCCCCGAGCGGGTCGACCTCGAGGCCTCCGGCACCACGGGATCGAACCGGATCCCGGGGATGGTGGAGCGGATCGTCTACGTCGGCTCCACGATGCAGGTGATCGTGCACCTCGCCCCCGGCGACAAGCTCCAAGCGCTGATCCCGAACGAGGGCGAGACGCTTCCCTTCCAGCAAGGAACGGCCGTCGCCGTGCATCTCCCTCGCCAGGCGTTGCGGGTGTTGCCTCAGGGCGAGGTCTCCGACGAGGGATTCTCGGCCGCTGCCCAAGCGCTGCGCTGAGGCGCCTCAGATCTCGAAGCGGGCGAAGTCCTCGACGGCGGAGCGCCCCGTGCCCTGCCGCTTGTTGAACCAGCGGAGGATGAGCACGGCCACCGTGATGGAGAGCAACGACAGCATCATCATGATCGTCGCGATCGCGTTCAGGCTCGGGTTCCCGGCGTTGCGCGCCGCGCTGTAGATCTTGATCGGGATCGTCGTGCACTCCTGGGCGCACAGGAACTGGCTGATCACGAAGTCGTCGATCGAGATCGCGAAGACGATGAAGAAGCTCGACAGGATCGCGGGCGCGAGCAGCGGGATCAGGACGCGGCGCAACGCGCCGGCCGGCGAGGCGCCGAGATCCATCGCGGCCTCCTCGCAGTCGACGCCGATCGCGAACAGGCGGCCTCGCGTCACGATCACCACGTACGAGATCGCGAACGTCACGTGTCCGAGGAGCTGGGCCGTGGTGCCCAACCGGATGTGGTACAGGTTCGAGAAGATCAGGAACATCGAGGCGCCCATCACGATCTCGGGAGTCACGAGCGGGAACAGCATCAGGAAGTTGGCCGACCCCGCACCGCGGCCCCGCCATCGGGCGAGCCCGATGGCGAGGCCGACCCCAAGGGCGGTCGCGATCGGCATCGTCAGCAGCGCCAGCTTCAGGCTCTGCCCGAGCGCCGGGAGCAGCGTCTCGTCGAAGTTCTCCGACGCTTCATTCCAGATCGCTTCGTACCACTGCGTGCTGAAGCCCTGGAACGTGCTCCGCGAACGGCCCGCATTGAACGAGAATTGGACCGCGATCAGGACCGGCGCGATCGACCAGATGATGTACAGCCATGTCCAGATCGACAGGAATCGAGGCTTGCCCCACGGGTTGGAGAAGAACGTCCGGAGCCGGCCGACCTTGGGTGGAGCAAGCACGGCCGCGCGCTCCATGGTCGCCTGCGTGGCAGCCTCCGTCGCCGTCACCGGCGAGCCTCCCTGGCCGCTCGCGCGACGCTCGTCAGGTAGTAGATCATCAGCGCGCCGATGAACGCCGAGAGCAACAGGGTGAGCGCAGCGCCCTTCGGTTGCTGCCCCTGACCACCCTGAAGGGCGAAGTCGATCGCGTTGCCGATCATCGTGTTCCCCGGGGCAGCGGTCATCAGGTTGGGCGTGTAGTAGTCGCCGAACATCGGGAGCGTGATGATCACCGCACCGGCCAGGATCCCTTGCTTCGAGAGCGGCAGCGTGACGCGCCAGAACGTGCTCGCCGGGCTCGCCCCCATGTCGCGGGACGCCTCCAGCTGAGATCGATCGATCCGGTCGAGCGCCGCGTACAGCGGCAGGATGAAGAACGGGATGTAGCCGTAGACCAGCCCGAGGATCACCGTGAGGTGCGAGACCGTCCCGGAGTTCCACACGATCGGGCGGTCCACGAACGGGAGCGCCAACAGGATGCGGTTGAACAACCCGGGATCGTCCGGTTTGATCGCGAGCAGGTTCACCCAGGCGAGCATCCGCATCAGGTAGCTCATCCAGAACGGCGCGATCATCAGCGTCAGGAGGAGTACCTTGAGGCGCCCGCCGTACCGCGCGATGTAATACGCCACGGGGTAGCCGACGACCAGGCAGATCGCGACAGACACGATGACGTAGGCCAGCGTCCGTATGAACTGGGCCTGGAGCCCGCTGGATGTGAAGACCTCGGATGCCGTCGAGGTGAACGTGTCGAACTGCCATTCGAGCGGGTTCCAGGCGGGGATCGGGAGCGCGAAGATCTGGTCGCGCGTTCCGAACGCGACCGCGGCGATCGCGTAGAACGGCAGGATGAACAGCAGGATCAGCCAGATGATCCCGGGGGCGGCGAGCGCCGGGTAGTACCAGCGTCGCTGTCCGACGGTTCCGCCCGTCGTAGTCGCCATCCCCCGGAGGTTACGCCCCTGCCTTGAACTCCGAATACGCGTCCTGCCAGATCGTGTCGATGCTGACGTCGAGGCCGATCGCTCGCTTCCCGATCTGGACGTCCTCCTCCGTGACGATCGTCGGCTTGAGGTTGTCCCAGTGCTGGCCCGGAGGCGCCTCGTAGTCCCAGACGAACCAGCCCTCGAGACCCGGGTAGCTCTCCTCGAAGATCGTGTCGGGATCCACCGCGTTGAACGGCACCTGGTACCCGAGCCACGACCAGTTCTTCAGAGCGTTGAACTCGTCCATCATGTAGTTGAGGAACAGGTGTGCGAGCACCGGGTTCTTGGCGTTCTTGGGGATCGCGTACATGTCGTTGTCGATCGTCCCGCCGAAGCCATCGCGCGCGGGCCAGTAGTAGCGGAACAGGGGGGAGTCCTTCTTGGGGTCCGTCGCGTAGAAGGGCCCCGCCTGGATGTCGCCCGACCACGCCTGGTGGAGGCCGAACTTCCCCTCGGGGATCCCCGAGTACGCGCCGTCGATCGTGGTCTTCACGTCGACGAGGTTGATCAGCTCGATCAACCGGCCCTTCGCCGCGTCGATCACCGCCGGGTCCGACTCGTTCAGGTCGGTCTGATCGAGGAGGTCGCGGTACATCCCGAGCGAGAGCGCCTCGCGATACGCGTCGTAGATCCCCACCTCGCCTGCATAGTCGGCGTCCCAGAAGATCTCGTAGGGGTTGGAGCTGGCCGCCAGCTCTTCAGGCTCGACGGGAACGATGTCCGTTCGCCATGCGATGCCCGTCGTGTAGATCGTGTACGGGACCGAGTACAACGACCCCTTGTCGTAGTACGGGTCCTGGAGCTCCGGCCAGACGTTCGTCAGCTTGGGGATGTAGGCGTGGTTCAAGGGCTGGATCATCTTGGCCGCGACCAGCTTGGGGAGGTAGTCGATCGTCGGGAAGAAGATGTCGACGTCGATCTCCCCGGACTGGAACTTCTGGATCGCCTGCTCCATGTTGTAGAAGGTCTCGACCTTGACGTCCACGCCGTACTTCTTCCCGAACTCCCTGACGACCTTCTTCCAGATGTACTGCTCCCAGTTGTACAGGACGAGCGGCCCTTCCTCAGGCTCGAGGTTGGAGTCGATCGCCGGGTTGTCGTCGTACAGCTGCAGTGTGACCGGGTTCTCGGCCGTGCCGAAGCGAGGGGTGAGGTCCTCGCCGTTCTCACCGGAGGAGTCTCCGGTGCTGTCGCCGCCGCAGGCGGCCAGGATCGCGGAGGCCGTGGGCAGGGCGACGCCTGCCGCGAGCGAACGCCGGAGGAAATCGCGTCTCGAGAGGCCTCGGGAACCACGATCCCGCGGGTGGAAGACCATGACACCCTCCTCGGTATGAGTTGAACGTCGGTTCAGGGAGGCTATCCCAGCCGCTGGGGAACACGCAAGACAGCGGCGGCCGGGCCGCTCCCGATGGGAGATACGAGCGCGTGGCCGTCGGAGGTTGTGGAGACGAGACTCCGCTAGCATCCGCGCGATCTGCCGGAGGGAGACGATGTGAGCGAACCTGTCCTGCTGGTCGATGACCTCGGCCCGGTTCGGCGCCTCACCATGAATCGCCCCGAGTCCCTGAACGCCCTCAACCAGGAGCTCGTCGGCGCCATGTCCGGCGCGCTCGATGAGGCGGCCGCCGACGATGACGTCCGCGTCCTGATCCTCAGGGGGGCCGGCAGGGCATTCAGCGCAGGGTACGACCTCAACGAGGACGCGGCTGGAGGCATGCTCGACGCCCGCCGATGGCACGCGGATCTGAAGCATTCGGCCGAGGAGATGCTGAAGTTCCTCGATCACCCCAAGCCGGTGATCGCGAGCGTGCACTCCTACTGCCTGGCCGGAGGCACCGATCTCATGTTGGCTTGTGACCTGGCGGTCGCGGCGGACGACGCCTACTTCGGCTACGTCGATGTCCGGTTCGGCTCGGGGGTCGTGTCGATGTTCCTGCCGTGGGTGGTGGGCCTCCGCGTGGCGAAGGAACTGCTCTTCACGGGGGAGGATCGCATCGCGGCCGGCGATGCCCTCCGCATGGGACTCGTCAATCGGGTCGTCCCTCGCGAGGAGCTGGACGAAGCCACGCTCCGGCTCGCGGAGGAGATCGCGAAGAACGAACCCTTCGTCATCCAGGCCACCAAGCGGGCCGTGAACCGAGCCTGGGATGTGGCGGGGTTCCGCGCGGCGATGGCCGCCAACACGGAGATCGACGTGATGATCGAGACCGCGAACCTGCCGGCGCGTGACGAGTTCCGGCGGATCACGACGGAACGGGGGCTCAAGGCCGCGATCGAGTGGCGCGACGCCAGGTTCCGTAGCAACACCCGATGATCCACCGATCCTTCGGCCATCGGGGGTTCAGTGGGTGACGGCCCAAGGCGAGAGCGTCCCTCGGCGTGATCTTCGGGCTCGCCGCCGCCGTGGGCTGGGGTCTCGCCGACTTCTTCGGAGCGCTCTCCGGTCGGCGGATCGGCGCGATCGGAGCCGTGATGTCGGGGCAGCTGCTGTCCGCGGTCTTCATGACGGCGCTCCTGATCGTGACCGGCGAGTCCCTGGAACCCTTGCGATCCAACATCTGGCTCCTCGTGCTGAACGGTGCGGTGGCGGCGTTCGCGTACACGACGCACTACAAGGCGCTCGAGCTGGGGCCGGTGGCTGTCGTGTCACCGATCGGCGCCGGCTACGCGGTGGTCGGCGTCGCGCTGGCGATGCTGGTCCTCGGTGAGCGCCCCAGTGCGCTCGCGCTCACCGGGGCGGGGATCGCCGTGGTCGGCGTGGCGCTCGTGTCCACCGACCTCGAGAAGCTGCGCCAAGGCATCCAGAACCACGTGCCCGGCCTCCCGTGGGCCCTGGCGGCCGCGATCGGATTCGGTGTCGCGGGGTTCCTCCTCGGATGGATCTCGGACCGGGCCGGATGGATCCCAGGCCTGTGGGGATCCAGGGTCGCGCAGATCGCCTTCTACCTCCCGCTCGTGGTCGTTTTCCGACGGGAGCTCTCGCACTTGCGCCCCGGGTTCGGTCTGTGGGTCGCGCTCCTCGCCGGCGCTGCCGATCTCCTGGGGGTGGTCACCTTCTCGGCCGGCTCGGAGCGCGGGCTCAATTCGATCGTGCTTGCCGCGAGCGCCGTGTTCCCGCTGATCGCGGTGACGTTGTCGGTGATCGTCTTCAAGGAGCGGATCGTGGCCAACCAGGTCGTCGGCATCGTCCTCACGGTCGGGGGCCTGCTCCTCCTCGGCCTCGGCTGACCGGGCATCCCACGAAGGTCGGACTGCGGTCAGCGATGGTGTCGGTAGAACTCGACCTTCTCCGGTTCGAGCGGTGTGTTCCCGAGGATCAGGTCCGCCGCTTTCTCGGCCAGCATCATCACCGGGGCGTAGATGTTTCCGTTCGTCACGTATGGCATCGCCGACGCGTCCACGACGCGGAGCCCCTCCAGTCCGAGCACATTCAACGTGAGCGGGTCCACGACCGACAGGTCGTCGGTCCCCATCCGGCAGGTGCAGGAAGGGTGGAGCGCGGTCTCGCCCTCGCGGCGCACCCAGTCCAACACCTGCTCGTCGGTCGCGACCTCGGGCCCGGGTGAGAGCTCACCGCCGTCGAACGGACCGAAGGCAGGTCGCGACAGGATCTTCCGCGCGACCTGGATCGCTTCGATCCATTCCCGCCGGTCCTGCTCGGTGGACAGATAGTTGAAGCGAAGGGCGGGGTGCCGGCGGGGATCGCGGCTCACGATCTTCACCGACCCTCGCGCGTCGGAGTACATCGGCCCGATGTGCACCTGGTAGCCGTGGTCCGCGGCGGGCGCCGAGCCGTCGTAGCGGACCGCGACGGGCAGGAAATGGAACATCAGGTTGGGATAGGCGACCTCGTCGTTGCTCCGGACGAAGCCGCCGGCCTCGAAGTGGTTCGTCGCTCCGAGCCCCGATCGGAAGAAGAGCCACTGGGCGCCGATGAAGGGCTTGCGCCAGAGCTTCAGCCCCGGGGCCACCGAGACGGGTTGGGTGCACGAGTGCTGGACGTAGACCTCGAGATGGTCCTGGAGATGCTCGCCGACCCCCGGGACGTCCTGCACCACGTCGATGCCGAGCGCTCGGAGCTCGTCCGCGTTGCCCACGCCGGAGAGTTGCAGGGTCTGGGGGGAGTTGATGGCGCCGCCGGAGAGGATCACTTCCCGGGCGCGAACCCGCCGAGCCGGGCCTCTCCCGCGCACGTACTCGACCCCCACCGCTCGAGTCCCCTCGAACAAGATCCTGGAGACGAACGCGTGGGTGCGCACGTCGAGATTCGGCCGGCTCGAAACCGGGTGCAGGTACGCGCGGGCCGCCGACAGGCGCCGCCCCCGATGCACGTTGCGGTCGAACGGTGCGAAACCTTCTTGACGGTAGCCGTTCACATCGTCGGTCAGGGGGTAGCCGGCTTCCTGGACGGCCTCGAAGAACGCGCCGAACAACGGGCTCTTCGCCGGGCCTCGTTCGAGGACGAGCGGGCCGCTGTGGCCCCGGTACTCGTCGGCCGGCTCCGCGGCAAGGCACGTCTCCATGCGTCTGAAATAGGGAAGGCAATGAGCGAAGTCCCAGGTCTCCATGCCGGGGTCGGACGCCCAGCGCTCGTAGTCGAGGGGGTTCCCGCGTTGGAAGATCATCCCGTTGATGCTGCTCGATCCCCCGAGGACCTTGCCTCGTGCGTGGTAGATGCGACGCCCACCCATGTGCGGCTCGGGCTCTGACTCGTACTTCCAGTCGTACCAACGCCAGCCGATCGGGTAGGTCAGGGCCGCCGGCATGTGGATGAAGACGTCCCAGATGTAGTCGGGGCGGCCGGCTTCGAGGACCAGCACACGGTTGGAGGGATCCTTCGAGAGACGGTTGGCCAGCACGCACCCAGCGGAACCGCCGCCGACGATCACGTAGTCGAACGCGCGCTCCATCGGTGGACAGTGTGTCGCAAAGAGTTGTCACGCGCTCGCCCGCGAACTGCGCTAGCGTGCCGCCCATGGACGGGCCGACGCCTGCCGCCGCCGACACGTTCGAGGTCTCGGTGGATGCTGTTCGGGAGGCGAACGCCCGCGGGATCCCGCTCAAGCTCCTCGGCGGCCAGGCGGTGCGGCTCCTGTGCCCGCTCTTCCCTCACCGCGCGCGCAAGGACCAGGATATGGACTTCGCCTGCATCTCGTCGAAGAAGCGCGACGTGATCGCCTTCTTCGCCGAGCAGGGCTTCGTCGGTGACCAGCGGTTCAACACCCTCCACGGCGATCGGCAGATGTACTTCACCACCGCGGATGGCGAGACCTCCGTCGACGTCGTCATGGACCGGCTTCGGATGTGTCACGAGCTCGAGTTCGGTTCGCGCATCGATCGGATGCCCGACACGCTTGACGTCGCCGATCTTCTGCTGACGAAGCTTCAGGTCTTCGAGCTCAATCGGAAGGACGTGCACGATATCCTCCACCTCTTCTCGGGGTACCCGGTGGCCGAAGGCGATGAGCCGGGCACGATCGGGATGGACAGGGTGGGAAAGCTCGTCGGCGAAGACTGGGGATGGTGGCGCACCACCACGATGAACCTGGAGAAGGTGATCCTCTACGCGGAGGGCCGTCCTGCGGACCTCGTCCCAGAGGATCGCCGGTTCGACCCTTCTGCCCAGGCGATCGCGCTCCTCGAAGCCTGCAACGCAGCACCCAAGACCCTGAAGTGGAAGATCCGGTCGAAGGTCGGCGATCGGGTCCAGTGGTACGAGCTCCCGGAAGAGGTCGGGCATTGATGGAGAAGCCCTTCTCCGGCGAGGGACGGCTGGCTTGCGCTCCGCTGGCTCCGGACGGAAGATTCCCTCGGTGAAGATCTTCTTCGTGACCGACCTCCACGGGTCGGAGATCTGCTGGAAGAAGTTCCTGAACGCCGGGTCGTTCTACGGCGCGGACGTCGTCATCCTCGGGGGCGACGTCACCGGCAAGGCCATGGTGCCCATCGTCCAGCGCGCGAACGGCACCTGGGAGGCTTCCCTCCAGGACCATCGCGACACCCTCGAGTCCGAGGACGCGATCGTCGAGTTCGAGAAGCGCGTGATGAACCGCGGCTACTACCCGATCAGGGTCTCGGATCAGGAGTACGTCGCGATGCAGGAGGACGAGGTCCTCGTCGACAAGCGGTTCAAAGAGGTCATGCTCGAAGGCACCGAGCGCTGGATCGCGATGGCCGAGGAGAAGCTTGCCGGCACCGGGATCCGCGTCATCGCCTGCCCCGCGAACGATGACATGTTCGAGATCGACGACCTCCTCAGCGGCGCGCAGGTCGTCGAGACCGGCGACGAGGAGCACCCGATCCAGCTCGGCGACTTCACGATGGTGTCCATGGGATGGACGAACCCCACGCCCTGGCACACGTTCCGCGAGGCCGAGGAGCCGGAGCTGGCGACGCGGATCGATCGCGCACTCGAGGCGGCCACCGATCCGGAGACGACGATCTTCAACTTCCATGCGCCTCCGTATGGATCGAAGCTCGACAACGCGCCGGCGCTGAACCCCGACCTTACCTACGTGTCGGGCGGCCAGGCGATCAGGCCGGTCGGATCCACGTCGGTGCACGAGTCGATCAAGCGGTACCAGCCGTTGCTGTCGCTCCACGGGCACATCCACGAGAGCAAGGGCTCGACCAGGATCGGGAAGACGTTGGCACTGAACCCCGGGAGCTCTTACGAGGAGGGGATCCTGCAGGCGGCCGTGGTCAACATCGACGAGAAGAAGCGGAAGATCAAGAACTACCAACTGGTGAACGGCTAGACGGCCGTTCCGAACCCTGGGAGGGGGTGCAGATGGCAACGGTAGGTGAAGCTCCTACCTTGTTCCTGCGGAAAGCGACCGGCTTGGTGAAGGGATGGTCGAAGTTCGACGCGTTCCTGTACTCGTTCATGTCGGTCAACTTCGTGACACTGGGATTGTTCTTCGCGTTCTCGGTGCTCGCCTTCGTGCCGACCGGCCAGATCCTGCCGGCGCTGCTGATCAGTGGCGTCTTCGTCTCGTTCCTCGTCGTCACGTACGCCGGCCTCATCTCGGTGATGCCGCGTGCCGGCGGCGACTACGTCTGGCAGAGTCGCGTGCTCGGCGGTGGCATCGCGTTCGTCCTGGCGATCACCGGATGGTGGTTCATCCTGTGGTACTGGGCGCCGATCTACGGGAACATCCTCAACGTCGAGGTGTTCCAGCCGCTCGCGGCGATCTTCAAGCTCGATGGCGTCAGCGAGTTCCTCGCCTCGAACAACGGCCTGTTCTTCGTGTGCGCGGTAACCGTGCTTCTCGCCGGGTACCTCGTGTCCCTCGGCATGGAGGGGTACGCCAAGGTGCAGAAGTACTGTTTCTACATCGGCATGGCGGCGCTCGCCGCAGTCTTCCTCGTGATGCTGTTCGGCTCTCGAAGCGGGTTTCAGAACGCCTTCAACCAGGAGGCGGCGAACCTGTTCGGTGCGAGCGGAGACGTGTACACCCAGACGATCGAATTGGGGACCACGAACAACGCCGGGCCGATCGTGCCGGAACTCGGCTTCACCCCTTTGTTCGGTCCGACGCTGTTGCTCGTCCCGTTCCTGTGCTTCTGGATCCTCTGGCCGAACTGGGGCGCGACGCTCTACGGCGAGGTCCGAGGTGCGAGCGACTTCAAGCGGGTCATGAGCGGCATGATGTGGGGTCTCTGGATCACCGTCGCCGTGGCGCTGGTGTTCGTCCTCCTCGCAGCCAAGTTCTTCGGCTGGGAGTTCTTCAATGCCGCCAACCTCAACTACTGGGCGGTGGTCTACGGTTTCGGGGACGCGACGATACCGGTGTGGTCCTACCCGCCGCTCCTCGCGAGCTTCTACTTCCACAGCGAGCTGATCTCCGCGTTGCTCATCCTGGCGTTCGGTGCGTGGTTCTTGGGATGGGCCGGCACACTGTTCCTCTCGTCCACCCGGGTGATCTTCGCGGCGGCGTTCGACCGGATCCTGCCGGAGAAGGTCGCTGACGTGTCGGAGCGACGCCACGTGCCGGTCTGGGCCCTGATCCTGATGTTGGTGCCTGCCCTGATCGTGAGCGCGTTCTACGCGTATACATCGACGTTCAGGACCTGGATCCTCGATGCCACGCTGGTGATCGCGGTGACCTTCCTCGGCTCCGCGATCGCGGCGATGATCCTTCCGTGGAGGAAGAAGCGGCTCTACGAGAGTTCCCCGATGGCTCGATACAAGGTCGCCGGCATCCCGCTCATCACCGTGGCCGGCTTCCTGACCGCGGGATTCCTCATCTTCAACCTGTATCACTGGTTCACGAACGACCTGTACGCCATCAACGACCCAGACTCGCTCGTGTTCATGGGGTCCATGTACGTGTTGGCGCTCGTGGTCTACGTGGTCGCGAAGGTCGTGCGGAAGAGCCAGGGGATCGACCTGGGCGCGATCCACAAGGAGATCCCGGTCGAGTAGCAGACCGGGATCCACGGAGCAGGGAGGGTGGTCCTTCGGGGCCGCCCTCTCCAGCGTTCGGGGGACGAGAGAGATGGCCGGGTCTCGAGGTGGAACGACGAGGCTCTTCTTCGCCGCGGACATCCACGGCTCGCAGGTGACGTTCCGGAAGTTCCTCGCGGCTGCGGCCTTCTACGGAGCGGATGCGCTCGTGTTCGGCGGCGATCTCATGGGCAAGGCGCTGGTCCCGATCGTTCGGAAGAACGGTGGATTCGGTGCCACCTTCCAGGGCCGCGACGAGCATTTCGACCAGGACGGACTGGAGCCGTTCACGCGCGCCGTCGAGCAGCCGGGCTTCTACTGGAAGGTCTTCGAGAGAGACGAGTACGAGGCCGTCGAAGCCGACCCGCTCGCGAGGCACGGCCTGTTCCACGAGCTCGCGTCGGCGAGGCTCGCCGAGTGGATCGAGCTGGCCGAGGATCGGCTGCGCGGGACGGGGGTTCGGCTCTACATGACCGGAGGGAACGACGACGAGCCCGCCGTGTTGGAAACGCTGGATCATCACGAGGGTGAGCACGTCGTCGCGAGCGAGGGTCACCTGATCGAGCTCGACGGCGAGCACACGATGATCACGGTCGGTCTCTCGACTTTCACGCCGTGGGACACCCCTCGCGAAGCCAGCGAGAACGAGATCGCGGGGGCGATCGACGCGGCCGCCGAGCTCGTTCCCGACATCGGCCGCTGCGTGTTCAACCTTCATTGCCCCCCGAAGGACACGCCGATCGACACGTGCCTGAAGCTGGAGGTCCGGCCGGGCGAGCTTCCCCGGCCGATCCGGGAGGCGGGGCGGTTCGTGACGACCGGCGGTGGCAGCCTGGCGGTGAAGGAAGCGATCGAGCGGTACCAGCCGCTGGTCGGACTCCACGGCCACATCCACGAATCGGGCGGCCGCTTCCGGATCGGCCGGACGCAGACGTTCAACCCGGGCAGCGAATACGTCCAGGGTGTCCTGCAGGGCGTGATCGTGTCGCTGAAGCGAGGCCGCTTGGCCTCCTATCAGCACACGCAGGGGTAGACGCGTTCGGTAGTGTCGGCCACCTCATGAAGGATCGAGCCCAGCTCGTCGTGATCGGCGCCGGGATCGTCGGCGCGAGCGCCGCGTACCACCTCGCGGAGCTGGGCGTGACGGACATACTCGTCCTGGATCAGGGGCCGCTCTTCGAGACCGGGGGGTCGACCTCGCACGCGCCAGGGCTCGTCTTCCAGACGAACGGCTCACGGACGATGTGCCGTCTCGCGCAGTACTCCGTCGACCTGTACTCGGGGCTCGAGGTCGATGGCCAGCCCGCTTGGTACGGCGTCGGTGGCATCGAGGTCGCGACCACGCATGAGCGGACGGATGAGCTGAAGCGGCGGCGCGGCTACGCGCGTGCCTACGGGATCGAGGGGACCGAGCTGCTGACCCCCGAGGAGACCGCCGAGCGGATCCCGATCCTCGATCCCGCCCACATCCTTGGCTCGTACCTCGTGCCGTCGGACGGGATCGCGAAGGGCACTCGCGTTGCCGCGGCGCTCGCCGCGAAGGCCCAGGCGAAGGGTGTCGCCTTCGAGGGCGGCGTCCGCGTGAACGGCTTCGACATCCGCGACGGCCGGGTTCACGGCGTGAAGACCGAGCGAGGCGATGTCGAGTGCGAGCAGGTTCTGGTCTGTGCCGGGATCTGGGGCCCGACGATCGGTCGGATGGCCGGCGTGCCTATCCCGCTCGCCGTCGTCCAGCATCAGCTCGTGTGGACCAGGCCGTTGCCGGAGCTCGCCGGGGACGCCGAGGAAGAGGTCGTTCACCCGATCCTTCGCCATCAGGACCTCTCGCTGTACTTCCGGCAACAGGGCGACCTGTACGCCCTCGGCAACTATCGGCACGAGCCGATCCTGTTCGAGCCGGACGACCTCCGACCGTACCGAGAGGGAGACGCGCAGCCAAGCGTCGAGCCGTTCACCCCCGAGCACTTCGAGGTGGCGTACGAGGAGAGCACGCGTCTGCTCCCGTCCGTGAAGGGCATGCTCGACGAAGCGACGGCGATCAACGGCATGTTCTCGTTCACCCCCGACATGGGATCGGTCGTGGGGGAGTCGGCCGACGTTCGCGGCTTCTGGATCTGCGAGGCGGTCTGGGTCACGCACGCCGGAGGGATGGGAAGGATGGCCGCCGAATGGATCGCCGGCGGCGAGCCCTCGATGGACATGGCCGAAGCCGACGCGAACCGCTTCTACCCGTTCATGACGACGAGGCCGTACGTTCGCGCGCGTGGCGCCCAGCAGTATCGCGAGGTCTACGACATCCTGCATCCGCTCCAGCAGATGTCGCATCCGCGCGAGCTGAAGCTCACGCCCTTCCACGCGCGCCACCGGGAGCTGGGCGGAGAATTCTTCACCGGCGCCGGGTGGGAGCGGCCACAGTGGTTCGAAGCGAACCACGTGCTGAGCGGCGCGCCGTGGGAGACACGGACGGGCTGGGCGGCGCAGAACTGGTCACCGTGTGTCGGGGTCGAGCATCTCGCCACTCGGGAGCGGGTCGCGATGTTCGACATCACGCCGTTCGCGAAGTTCGACATCACCGGCGCCGATGCGCTCTCGTTCCTCGAGCGCATCAGCGCCAACCGGATCGACCGTCCCGTCGGGACGGTCATCTACACCTCGATGCTCACGCCTTCCGGTGGCATCAGATGCGACCTCACCGTGACGCGCAAGGACGAGGATCGCTTCCGCGTCGTGACAGGCGGGGGTTCCGGGCAGCACGACCGGGCGTGGCTCCTGTTCCAGCGCCGCGAGGGCGAACGGGTGAGCCTCGCGGTCCGGACGGGATCCCTGTTCGCGCTCGGACTCTGGGGCCCGAGAGCGCGCGACGTCCTCCAGGCAGTGACCGACGTCGATGTCTCGAACGACGCATTCCCCTACATGACGGCGCGGTACCTGAACGTCGGGGAGGTCGATCCTGTCTGGACCCAGCGGATCTCCTACGCGGGCGAGCTCGGGTGGGAGCTGTACGGGCAGATCGCGATGGGGCAACGGGCGTGGGACCTGCTCTGGGAGGCGGGGAAGGAGCACGGGATCGTCGCGGCGGGGGGCGGTGCGTTCGACTCGCTCCGTCTCGAGAAGGGCTACCGGCTCTGGGGCCAGGACATCCACACGGAGCACGATCCGTTCGAGGCAGGGCTCGGCTTCGCCGTGCGCATGGACAAAGATGAGTTCCAGGGAAGGGAAGCCCTGCAGCGCAAGATCGACCGCGGGTTGAGGGAGAAGCTCGCGTGCATGACGTTCGACGATCCGACATCCGTGGTGATGGGCAAGGAGCCGATCCGGCATGAGGGCCGGGTCGTCTCCTACGTGACGAGCGCGGCCTACGGGTATTCCATCGGTCGCGGCTTCGTCTACGGCTATCTGCCGGTCGACGTGGCGGTGGAGGGGACGCCCGTCGAAGTGGAATACTTCGGCGACCGTCTGGCCGCCACGGTCGCGGCCGAGCCGTTGTGGGACCCCAAGGGCGAACGCCTGCGGGCCTGACCGAAGGAGCTTCGATGGCAGTCAACGAGGACCCGGGCATCCTGCTCTACACGCGGATCCGCAAGTCGCCCTACTTCTACGCCTCGCGCGAGCACGGGGTCGCACGCTACAGCGTCTACAACCACACGTACCACCCTCGCCACTACGGCGACCCGGTGGCCGAGTACTGGCACCTCGTGAACGCGGTGACCCTGTGGGACGTCGGCGTCGAGAAGCAGATCCAGATCAAGGGTCCGGACGCGTTCGACCTGACGAACATGATCGTGCCCCGCGACCTCAACAAGTGCGCGGTGGACGAGTGCAAGTACGTGTTCATCACCGCCCCCGACGGAGGGATCCTGAACGATCCGGTGCTGCTCCGTGTCGAGGAGGACGAGTTCTGGCTCTCGCTCGCCGACTCGGACGTGAACCTCTACGCGCTCGGGATCGCGGGTGCGAAGGGGATGGATGTCACGGTGCAGGAGATCGACGTCGCTCCCGTCCAGATCCAGGGGCCGAACGCGAAGAAGGTCCTCGTCGAGCTCTTCGGCGACAAGGTCCTCGACGTCCCCTACTACGGGTTGATGAAGGCGGAGCTCGACGGGATGCAGGTCGTGGTCTCGCGGACGGGCTACACGGGCGAGGTCGGCTACGAGATCTACCTTCGGGACGCGTCGAAGCACGGCGTGCAGCTCTGGGGCCGCGTGCTCGAAGCCGGGAAGCCGCACGACCTCGAGGTGATCGGCCCGTGCCACATCCGCCGCATCGAAGGAGGCATCTTGGCCTTCGGCGCGGACATGTGGTACGAGAACAACCCCTTCGAGGTCGGCTACCACTACACGTGGATGGTCGACCTCGAGCAGGAGGCCGACTTCATGGGCAAGGAGGCCCTGAGGAAGATCAAGGCCGAGGGCGTGAAGCAGAAGCTCGTCGGGGTCGACATCGAGGGCGAACCGCTCGGCACCTACATCGACAACGAGATGATCGACTTCTTTCCGGCGTCGGCCGGCGGGAGCGTGGTGGGTCGTGTGACGTCCGCGTGCCATTCACCTCGGATGGAGAAGAACATCGGGCTCGCCATGCTCCCGATCGAGCACGCCGAGTTGGGGACGAAGCTCGAGGTGGAGACGCCGAAGGGCAAGGTCGGTGCGACCGTCGTGGAGACGCCCCATTGGGATCCGACGAAGGAGATACCGAAGGGCTAGCGCTCGATCCAGGCCGGGAAGGTCCCGAACAGCCCCGTCCGCTCGCTGACGTCGTCCTGCGCTCCGGTGCGCGGGTCGAGGATCACGATCGACCCTTCGCGATCGACCAGGAGGCCTCGGCGGGACCAGTCTGGGAACTTGTCCTGCCTCACGAGGTCCGACGTCAGATTGCGCGGATCGGACCCGTCCGCGCGCATCACCCACACGTCGTCGTCGCTGAGGCGCTCGAGGTCGTGGGGAGGCGGCTCGAACGACGGCGGCGTCCCGCGCGTGGACTCGAACGCGATCCACGCGCCATCGGGGGACCAGGTCGGATACATGTCGTTGCTGTCCGGCGCGGCGGTGAGGTTGGTCTCATCGGACCCGTCGGCGTCCATCACCCACACGTCGTAGTCGGGGTCGCCGAACGGTGTCGAGCCGCCCATCGAGGAGGCGAACGCGATCGCGGAGCCGTCGGGCGACCAGGTCGGGTACTCGCCCCAGACGTCCGAGAGCTGCCGCGCCTTCGAGCCGTCGGCGTCCATCACGAAGAGCTGGGGCATGCCGGTCTCGTCGGAGGAGTACGCGATCTGCCGGCCGTCCGGGGACCAGACCGGTCCCCACTCGTTGGCATCTGGCGACCGGGTGAGGTTCCGGTAGCCCGTGCCGTCGGTGCGGATCACGGCGATGTCGTCGTTGACGTTCACGCCGGCGCGTGAGTCCCGGAAGACAAGGAGGCGTCCATGGCCGTCGGGATCGAACTGGGGGCCGGAGAAGGACGTCACCGCCCTGTCGTCGCCACTCGGCAGCGAGAGGACGTGGATCTCACCATCGTCACCGGAGAACGTGATCCTTCCCGCGTCCGGGGCAGCGGCGGGCAGCTCGTCCGACCGCGACGGAACGGAGGCGGCCGGGCCGGCTGCATCCCCGTCGGACGTGCAGGCGAGGAGGGTGATCGACACCAGTAGTCCGGAGCGGATCGCGACACTCACCTAGCGAAGTACACCAGCGGAGGGAGTGGCGTTCCCCGGTGACCGGCGGTTCGGGCGGCACGACGCCCGCGGTGGCGGTCGTCGGGCAAGATGCGGACATGATGTCGCTGCGCGGGCGTGGGACCCCGGCCCTTCCGGAGAACGAGCGGGCCGCGCTCCTCGGGCTCGTCGAGCGGCCG
The DNA here is from genome assembly GCA_963842295.1 of uncultured Actinomycetota bacterium. Lineage (GTDB taxonomy): Bacteria > Actinomycetota > UBA4738 > UBA4738 > HRBIN12 > JAJNBA01. The sequence goes on from CAWJFY010000005.1 coordinate 179,031, forward strand.
CTGTTCGAGCTGATCCCGCTTCGCGACGCCCTCGAGCGGGCGGACTCCCTGCCGCCACGCGCAGCGACGACGGTGACGGCATCCCCCACGCACGGGATCGAGTCGACGATCGAGCTGTGCGAGGGGCTGATCGCTCGAGGGCATCCGGCGACCCCGCACCTGGCGGCGCACATGATCCGCGACCGGGCGCACCTGGCAGCGCTGCTCGATCGTTGCGTCGCCGGCGGGATCCGCGACGCGTTCGTCGTCGGCGGGGACGCCAAGGATCGAGGCGAGATCCACGACGGTCTCACGCTTCTGCGTCTGATGGATGAACTCGGACACCCCTTCGAGGCCCTGGGCGTGGCCGGCTACCCGGAGGGCCATCCCTCGATCCCCGAGGAGATCCTCCTCTCCTCGCTGAAGGAGAAGCAGGCGTACGCGACCTACGTGACGACGCAGATGAGCTTCGACGTGAACGCGATCTCCTCATGGTTCGATCGGATCCGGAGCGAGGGCGTGACGCTTCCGGTCCATCTGGGCCTGCCGGGGGTGGTGCATCTCCGGCGATTGCTCCGGGTCGCTGCCCGGATCGGCGTTGGAGGATCGGTGCGGTATCTCAGGAAGAACCGGCAGCTCCTCAGGCTTCTCTTCGGCAGGTCGTTCACACCCGAGCGCCTGCTGCGCTCGCTCGGCCCCACGCTCCTCGGTCCTCAGGCAGACATCCGAGCGGTCCACCTCTTCACGTTCAACCAGGTCGAGGCGACGGTGGCCTGGCAGCAGAGGATGCTGGCCGAGTTCAGATGACCTGCTGCGCCGCCCTGAGTCTGTCGACGACGTGGCCGGCGAACGAAGGGCGGACGAAGACGCGCGTCGTTCGCTCGTCGAGCTGGTGGAGGATCACCTGCGCGCCGCCGAAGAGCGTCTGGGCGCACATCCCTGGTCTCCATCGACTCGGGTCGAGGTCGAGGCCGCATCCGGACGAGAGGATCTCGAGGCCATCTGCCAGGTCGAGGACGATCCGGTTCGCGCTCCCGTCGACGACCGAGTGATGGGTGCCTGTCATCGCGTCCTCGAGGTCGCGCTCGATCGACGCCTTCGGTCCCGAGCCCGCCGACGATGAGCCATTCATCCGGGCCGAGCCAGAGGACATCTCGACCGTCCCACGCCATCGCGGTGTTCGGCTCGGGCGCCTCGAACGGGAGGGAGTCGGGATCCGCGCGCAGATCGATCTGGGCGAGATCTGCGGCGACGAGTTCTTCATCCGTCACGGCGGGTTCCTTCCGGGTCGTAGAAGACGGGCGACACGATCTCCGCGGAGATGGTGCCGCCCGGCAGCGGCGCGTACGCGATCCGGCCGTGCCGCGAGCGTCCTCGTTCGACCATCGCGAGCGCGATCGGCCTGCCCAGCGATGGGCTGACGTACGACGATGTGACGTGGCCGATCATCGACATCGGGATCCGGCCGGTGTCCTCTTCGACGAGCTGTGCGCCTTCGGGCAGCAGCTCGTTCGAGTTCAGCCCCACCAGCTGCTTCCGGTCCTCGCGCCGTGTGTCGGCCCGTCGGAGCGAGCGTCGCCCGATGAAGTCCGAGTCGTCCTTCCGGACGATCCAGCCCATGCCCAAGTCGTCCGGCGTGACCGTGCCGTCGGTGTCCTGGCCCACGATCACGAAGCCCTTCTCGGCGCGGAGGACGTGCATCGCCTCGGTGCCGTAGGGGGTGAGGCCGAATGGCGCACCGGCCGTCGTCACGGCTTCCCAGAGCTCGAGGCCGCGCCGGCCGTCGACCAGGATCTCGTACGACAGCTCGCCGGTGAAGCTCACGCGAGCGACGCGCACGGACACGCCCGCCACCTCCCCGTCGCGGAACGTCATGAACGGGAAGGTGTCGCGTCCCAGGTCGATGTCGGTGCCGACCGCGTCGAGCACCTCCCTTGCCTTCGGACCGGCGATCGTCACGTCGGCCCACTGCTCCGTCACGCTCGTGCAGTAGACGCGCAGGTCCGGCCATTCGGTCTGGAGCCATTCCTCGAAGCGGTCGAGCACCATCGCGGCGTTCCCGGTGGTGGTCGTCACGAGGAAGCGGTCCTCGCCGAGGCGCATGGCTACGCCGTCGTCGGCGACCATCCCGTCGAGGCCGAGCATGAACCCGTACCGGATCGATCCCATCGGTAGCGTGCTCATCCGGTTCGTGTACATCAGATCGAGGAACGCACCGGCGTCGGGCCCAACGACCTCGATCTTCCCGAGGGTGGAGGCATCGAGAACGCCGGCCGCGTTCCGTACGGCGAGGCATTCGTTGGCGACCGCGGTCTCTATCCCCTCCCTGTCTCTGGGGAAGTACCGCGGCCGCTTCCACTGGCCCACGTCCTCGAACACGGCCCCCTGTTCCTCGTGCCAGGCGTGGATGCGCGTCCGGCGGACGGGATCCAGGAGCTCACCGCGGTCGGGGCCTGCGATCGTCCCGTAGGAGATCGGCACGGAGGGAGGACGGGCGTTCGTCGGTCCTTGCGCGTCGGGACCGGCGCCCAGGAGCTGATTCACGATCGCGGCCGTGAGGACCCCGCTGGTGCGGCCCTGATCGATCGCCGTCCCGATGTAGGTAGCCCGTTTGACATGCTCGACGGAGACGAGTCCGGCCTCCAGCGCCTCCGCGATATCCGCCACGGTCTGATCGCGCTGCAGGTCGACGAAATGATCCGAGCAGTCCCCGGAGGGCTCGAGCCGGTACGCCTCGCTCGCGGCAAGCCCGTCACCGTCAGCCGATCCCACGACCTCGAGCCAGGGGGGCGCGTCTCCGGCGGGACGGAAGGACGACAGTCGCTCGTCATAGCGGAGCCCGCCCCCCGCGGACCGCCACATGGCCAGGTTCGGGTTCCACCCGCCAGAGACGAGGAGCAGGTCGCCGTCGTTCACGGCGGCGGACAGGTCTTCTCCCACGCCGAAGGTGTACGCGATGTCCGCGCCCGCCGCCCGGAGTGCGTCTGCCGACTCCAGGCCGGAATCGTTCGTGGTGACTATCGACGCGCGGTCTCCGGGAAGCACGCCGAACCGCTCGACGTAGGCCGCCGCCGCGGACGCGAGCATCACCCCGGGTCTGTCGTTCCCGGCGAACGCGATGAAGCGCTCGTGCGCTCCGGCGGCCAGCACGACCCGAGCCGCGCGGACGTGCCAGAGCCGCTCGAGCGTGGGGGATCGCTCGTGCGCGACCACGTAGCCGTCGTCATAGACGCCGAGGGCCGTCGTGCGGGGGAGCACCGTGACCCCGTCCGGGGGATGATCGATCCGGTGACGTTCATCCACCAGCATCACGCGGTCGCCGCGGATCGCCGCGGCGACGGCTGCCTTCCGCCCGGCGGGACCGCCGCCGACGATCAGCGTCTCGACGTGCACGTGCCGGTGCAGGGCGTCGATCGAAGGGACCTCTGACGGATCGGGGAGCCGCCCCACGCCGGCTCGTGGGTCCGCAACGAGCCCGTCGACGAGCTCCACCATCGTCGCGGCGACGATCGCGTCGAACCAGGGTTGGCTCACCTCGACGAAGGCGTTCGGCTCCTCGGGCCCGGCCGTCATCACTCCTCGCGGGCGGCCGAGGATCGGGCTCGTGAAACCGCCGATGATCCCGTTGGCCAGCAGGGCACTCGCGAGGGTGTCGCCTTCGAAACCGTGGTACTCCGTCCCGTCGAAGCGGAACGTGAGGGGCTTCGAGCGGTCGATCCACGAGCCGCCTTCCGGCAGTCGTCGCGATGTCACGACGGTGGCTCCTCGTCGATCCGGTACGTCGCGACGAACCGATGCGTCGAAGTGTCCCGGACCGCGTTGAACCACCGCCGGCAGCCGTGTACGTGGTACCAGCGCTCGCGGAACGGTCCCAGCGGGTTGTCCCGCATGAACAGGAACTCCGCCCACTCCTCATCGGAGAGGGCATCTGGGTTCTCGGGATAGGCGATGTGCGCCTGGCCGCCGTACCGGAACTCGATCTCGTCGCGTGGACCGCACCAGGGGCACCGGATCAGCAACACGTTAGCGAGCCTCCAAGTCGAACGACGCGACGATCCGCTTCGGCGCCGTGAGCCGCCATGCCTCTGTGATCAGCTCGCGCACTTCGTCGCGGTCCGCCGTCCTCAGGCGGACGCCCACCCAACCACTCGGCCCGACGTACGGAGGGACGAAGAACGTCTCGGGGTCCATGAAGGTGAGTGCGCGCTGCTCGTCATGGGTGCTCTTGACCCAGGCCTCCCGCTCGCCCTCGGACAGCATCACGAAGATCTTCTTGCGCACCCGGAACGTCGGCTGTCCCCAGGTCTCCTGCTCGGTCGCATCGGGCAGTGCCAACGCGATCCTCCGAAGGGTGTCTTTCCTCATGTCAGTCCGCTTCCATATCCGCGGACATCAATGCGCGACCGCCGCGGCGCCGTGCTCGTCGATCAGCGCGCCAGTCGTGAATCGGTCCAGCGAGAAGGGCCGCACGAGCTCGGACGGCTCACCGGTCGCGATCGTCTCCGCGTAGGCCCATCCGGCACCGGGCGTCGCTTTGAAGCCTCCCGTGCCCCAGCCGCAGTTCAGGAACAGACCCTCGATCGGAGCAAGCCCCACGATCGGCGAGGCGTCCGGACACACGTCCACGATCCCGCCCCACGTCCGGAGAAGCTTCGCGTGGGCGAAGATCGGGAAGAGCTCCACGGCCGCGGTCAGCTGCTGCTCGATCACGTGGAACGACCCACGCTGCGCGTAGCCGTTGTAGGCATCGATGCCCGCGCCCATCACGAGCTCGCCCTTGTCGGCCTGCGAGACGTAGACGTGCACCTTGTTCGACATCACGACGCAATCGAGGACGGGTTCATAGAGGGCGCTCACCAACGCCTGCAGCGGGTGGGACTGCAGGGGGAGGCGCAGCCCGACCATCGAGGCCAACACGCTGGTGTGCCCCGCCGCGGCGAGGGCCACCTTCGCACCGCGGATGTCGCCCCGCGTCGTCGCGACACCCTCCACGCGACCGTCCGGGCCGCGAAGGAAGCCCGTGACCTCCGCGTGCTCAACGATGTCGACACCGAGCTCGCTCGCTCTCGTGGCGTACGCCCACGCGACCTTGTCGTGCCGCGCGACCCCTCCCCGGCGCTGGAGTGTCGCCCCCATCACGGGGTATCGGAGGGTCGGCGAGATGTTCACGAGCGGGCAGAACCCCGTGACCTCCTCGGGCGTGAGCCACTCCGCGTCCACGCCATTCAGCCGGTTCGCGTTGACCCGGCGCATCGAGGAGCGCACCTCGCCGAGGTCGTGCGCAAGGTTCAGCACGCCCCGCTGGGAGAACTCGACGTCGGATCCGAGCTCTTCTTCGAGTCCCTCCCAGAGCTTCAGCGAGTGCTCGTAGATCGCCACCGACTCGTCCCAGAGGTAGTTCGATCGGATGATGGTGGTGTTGCGGGCCATGTTGCCGCCGGCCAGCCAGCCCTTCTCGACCACGCAGACGTCGGTGATGCCGTGGTTCTTCGCGAGGTAGTAGGCCGTCGCGAGTCCATGGCCGCCGCCGCCCACGATCACGACCTCGTAGGTCGGCTTCGGCTCGGCGGCTCGCCAGTAGCGCGTTCCCATCCGAGACGAGACTCCGCGACCCGCCGCTCACCGTCAATCCAGCGACCATCTCGCGGGATCGGCGGCGTCCGGCTGATATACGTTGACTCGAGCGAGGCTCTCGCGCCGGAGGGATGGTGCACGACGTGAGCGAGGCAGGCGAAGGAGCGGGCAAGGCCCTGGACGGCCTGCGTCCCACGCGCGAGGACTACGCGGTGGCCCCGATCCTGGAGTCCTTCAACTGGGCGGAATGCTTGGGTTCCGTGGAGGACGCGGATTGGTACATGGTTGCCTTCCGATCGGTCCGGAGCGTGGATGCCGACGACAGGCTCCTCTACGAGCTCGATGCCCGCGCCCACGAGGAGGCGATCGCGCACTCGGGCCTGTTGCACTATTTCGGAGGGGAACTCGACGAGGAGCGACGCTGTGTGTCCTTCTGCGTGTGGCAGGACCGCACTCGAGCCGCGGAGGCGGCCGGTTTGCCGAGGCACCGGGACGCCATCGGCGCGGCCGTCAGCATGTACGAGTCGTACGTGCTCGAGCGGTACCGGATCACCGCCCACGGCGGCGAGGTCACGATCGAGGAGATCGAGCCACCGCAGCCGTCGGAGGCGCTCAGCCGAGTCTGAGCGCGTTCCGGTGACGATCTCGCTGACCGGTTCGGACCTGACGATCGAAGACGTCGTCGCCGTGGCGCGCCGGATCGAGACCGTTTCGCTCGATCCCGCTGGCCGCGAGGCGATGGAGCGTGGCCGACAGGTCGTCGATCGCGCGCTCGAACGAGGCGACGAGGTCTACGGCCTCACGACCGGCGTCGGGCCCTTGAACGGAGTGCGAGTCTCCGGTTCGCCCGGAGAGAGCCGAACGTTCGATCGCGCGCTGATCGGGCGACATCGCGTCGGACAAGGGCCTCCGGCGCCGAGGGAGGTGGTCCGAGCGATGATCGTCTGTCTCGCGAACACCCTGGCGCGCGGGTTCGCCGGCGTCCGGCCCGCCGTGGTCGACGCGCTCTGCGGGCTCCTCGATGGGATGGAGCCCGAGGTTCGGATCCTCGGCTCGGTCGGGCAAGCGGATCTGACCGCGAACGCGGACCTGGCGGCCGCGATCTTGAACGATCTCGACCTGGTTCCCGGCGAAGGCCTCGCCCTGCTGAACAACAACGCCTTCTCGGCCGGCTGGTCGGTTCTCGCGCTGGCGGAGGCCGGCACCCTGCTCGATGCGATGGAGGCGTCGGGGGCGTTGGCGCTCGAGGGCTTCGCCGCGAGCCCCTCGTCGCTCCATCCCGACGTGGCCGAGGCTCGGCCCTACGAGGGTCTGATCGCATCTCTCGGTGCGCTCCGGGAACAGCTGGAGGGCAGTGCGTTCTTCGAAGCCGGTCATGCGCGGAACCTCCAGGATCCCCTCAGCTTCCGGAACGCAGCCCATGTGCTGGGTGCCGCCAGAGACGCCTTGGGATTCGCCCGGCGTCAGGTCTCGATCGAGCTCAACGCCGCCCAGGGGAACCCGCTCGTGCTGGTCGGTGAGGATCGCGTCATCTCCGTGGCGAACTTCGAGGCTCAGCCGATCGCGTCGGCGATGGATGCGCTCCGGCTCGGGCTCGCACCCGCGGTCGGTGCCTCCGCGGAGCGGTCGGTGAAGCTGCTCGAGCACTCGTGGTCGGGCCTTCCCACCGGGCTGACGCCGCAGGAGAGCGACATCGGCCTCGCGGTCCTCGGGATCGCCGTCCAGGCCATCGATGCCGAGGTCCGTTCGCTCGCGCAGCCGGTCTCGCTCGGGCCAGGCTCCACGTCGCTCGCGGACGGGATCGAGGATCGCATGACGATGGCTCCCCTGACCGCGAGGCGCACCTCGGAGTTGGTGGCGCTCGCCGAGCGGGTGGCGGCGATCGAGCTCGTGGTGGCTGCGCAGGCGGTCGAGCTGCGGGAGGGGGCGCCTTCGGGCCGCGGCACCTCTCGGACCCATTCGGCCGTGCGGAGGGTGGTCCCCTTCGTCGGCGAAGGAGATCCCCTCCCGCAGGACCTGGAACCGGTCGTGACGCTGGTCCGGTCGGGCCGGCTCTCAACCTTCGGCTGAGAGCCGGCCGACCCGCCTAGACCAGCCCGTTCGCCGCGAGGAACTCGCGGGCGACGTCCGTGGGCTCCTGCTTGTCGATGTCGACGGCCGCGTTCATCGCGGTCATCGCGTCGTTCGTGAGGAGTGCGTTGACCTCGTTGATGACTCCCATGAAGTCGTCGGCTCCGAGCTCGTCCAGCTTCGCCTGATCGATCACGAAGACCACGTTCTGGAAGCCGAAGACGCCCTCGGGGTCCTCCAGGACCGTGTACTTGCCGCTCGCGAGCTGGGCATCGGTCGAGAAGACGTTGGCCGCCTCGATGTCCCCGCTGTCGAGCGCCTGGTACTGGAGTCCGAACGCCAGCTGCTTGAATTTCGCCTCGGTGAGGCCGTACACCTCCTGCATCCCCCGGAACCCCTGATACCGATCCTTGAACTCCGGTCGCGCCCCGACCGTGAAGGTGCCGAGCTTCTTCAGATCGGCCACGGTGGCCAGCCCTTCGGCTTCGGCCGTCTCCTTGGTCACGGCGATCGCGTCGACGTCGAAGAACGGCGTCGCTTCGCTCACGGTTTGCCCGCGGCTCTCGTAGAAGTCCGTCGCGAGGCCCAGGGTCTCCTCGGCGCTCTTGGGGATGATGTCCTGCCCGGCGCTCACGGCCACGGCGACACCGGTGTACTCGGGGTAGCCGTCGATCTCACCGCTCTCGAGCGCCACATCGATGATCTCGGTGCTCCCGACGTTCGATTTCAGCTCGACCGTGTACCCCTGAGCTTCGAGGGCCTGCGTGTAGAGCTCCCCGAGGATGAACTCCTCGGTGAAGTCCTTCGTGCCGATCGTGACGGTCGGCTTGCCCTCGCCCGGAAGCCCGGCGTCCTCGTCAGCCGCAGGAGGGGTGTCCTCCCCGCATGCGGCCAGGACGGTGAGCGACATCGCGATCACGAGCCAGCTTCGTATGGACGTCGTCATGGCGATCCTCCCTTCCTCCCCCTCGAGGGGTCTCTCATACTCCTACGTTGAGTGCGGGCTCGCTCGCCGGAGGTTCGATCATGACGTCGACAGGTCCCTTCCCTCCTCGGATCCCCTTCGGCGTCAGCGCCCGCTGCAGCAGCGCGAAGAGTCCTTCCGCGGCGAACGCCAGGCCGGTGATCACCATCGAGCCAGCCACCACGCCGGCCAGCTCGTAGCTCGGTTGGTTGAAGATGATGTCGCCCAGGCCGCCACCGCCGGCGATCGCGGCGAGCGTTCCCGTCGCGATCACGTAGACCACGGCGGTGCGGATGCCCGCGAAGATCAATGGCAGGGCGAGAGGGAGCTCGACCTTCGTGAGCACCTGGACCGGACGCATGCCCATCCCGCGGGCGGCCTCGACCGCATCGGGGTCCACCTGATCCACGGCGACATAGGCGTTCGTGATCAACGGCGGGACCGCGAGGATGATCATCGCCACCATCACGTTCACGAAGCCGACTCCGAGGAAGCCGAGCCCGATCGAGATCAACGCGAGGCTCGGGAGCGCCCGGCCGATGTTGGCCGCGTTGATCGCGAGGAACGACCACCTGTGGAGATGTCCGAGACCCACGCCGATGGGGATCGCGATCAGCAGTGCGACGCCGATCGCGGCGGCCGACAGCTGGAGGTGTTGGAGGACCTTCTCCCAGATCAGGCCGGGGTTGTCCCGGAGGAATTCCAGGGCGCCGAGGAACGTCCCCATCTCACCTCACCTGCCGTACCGCACCCAGGGAGTCAGGGCGCGTTGCGCCAGGACCAGGAGCCCATCGGCGAGGAGCGCGAGCGTGACGGCGAGGATCCCGGCAGTCACGAACTGTGTCCGGAACCCGCGCTGGATGCCGTCGAAGATCGGCTGGCCGATGCCTCCTGCGCCGATGTAGGCCGCGATCGTCGCGAGGCTGATCGTCGTGACGGTGGCGATCCGCAGACCGGCCATGATCGCGGGCAGCGCGAGCGGGAGCTCCACGCGCCAGAGGATCTGCCGGCGGGTGAGGCCCATCCCCTCCGCGGCCTCGATGGCGTCGCTCGGCACCTCTTGGAGCCCGACGAGCGTGTTGCGGAACAGGATCAACAGCGTGTAGCCGACGAGCGCGATCTCGGCGCTGGTCCAGGAGAGGCCGGTCACGGGCACCAATAGCTGGAACAGCGCGATGCTGGGGATCGTGTAGACGAACGCCGAGAAGACGGTGAACGGGGTCTTCACCCAGCCGTACCGATGCGCGAGCATCGCAGCCGTGAACGCGATCGCGAAACCGATGCCGACCGCGATCGCCGTCAGCTGGATGTGTTCGATCAAGCGTGGCAGGAGCTGATCGCCGAAGTTCTCCACGACCCAGTCCACACAGAACTGTCCGTTCTCGCGTACGCAGTCGCTGCCGCGGCCGAAGTCCGGGATCTCGGGTCCGTCACCGGCCTGTGCGAGGATCGCGCCGATCACGGGACGACCGACCTCTCCGCCGTCGACAGGAGCGCGGTGATCAAGTCGATCGTCACCATCCCGCGGGGCGATCCCTGATCGTCGGTCACGAGGAGCTTGGGGTTGCCGCTCGTGAGCATGATGGACAGCGCGTCACGGACCTTCGTCGCCTCCGGGGTTCTCGGGATATCGGACCGCTCGGATCCGGGAGGAGCCTCGAGGAGCTCGATCTCACGCAGCGTTCGGAGCGACAGCCGTTTCAGACCCCGATCTGCGCCGACGAATCGAGCCACGAAATCGTCCGCCGGCTCGGCGAGGATGGCTTCCGGGGTGTCGAAGTGCGCGAGAAGGCCGCCCGGCCGGAGGATCGCGATCCGATCGCCCATCTTGATCGCCTCGTCGATATCGTGCGTCACGAAGATGACGGTCTTGCGGATCGTCTGATGGAGCCGGAGGAAGTCGTCCTGCAACCGCTCCCTGGTGATCGGATCGATCGCACCGAATGGTTCGTCCATCAGCATCAGGGGCGGATCCGCCGCCATCGCACGCGCCAGACCGACGCGTTGGCGCTGGCCGCCCGACAATTTGGACGGATAGGCCCGAGCGTGTTCGTCAGGGTCGAGGCCCACGAGCTCGATCAACTCTCGGACGCGATCCCGGATCTCGGCATCCGGCCAACCGAGCAACCTCGGTGTCGTCGCGATGTTGTCTTCCACCCGCATGTGCGGGAACAGACCGACCTGTTGGATGACGTATCCGATCCCCCGCCGGAGCTCGATGACGTCCATGGACTGCACGCTGCGTCCGTCGATCGTGATGTCTCCCTTGCTGATGGGGATCAGCCGATTGACCATCTTGAGCGCGGTGGTCTTGCCGCCTCCCGAAGGCCCGATCAGCACGCAGATCTCGCCGGCAGGGATCGTGAGCGACAGGTCTTGGATCGCCGGGACGGCGCGACCGGGATAGCGGTGCCAGACGTGATCGAACACGATCTCGGCTGCCGCTCCGCGCCCCTCACGCGCCATCGATGCTGCTATACCGATGCGCGACGAAGCCTGTCAAGCCAGGAAGGGGAAGCCCCGGAAGGCTTCATCCGGGCGCTGGCGCTGATCCACGGAAGACGCGGAGCGCCGTTTCCTCCAGAGACGGCTCGCGGAGCTGAGTACGCCTCCGTATGCTCCTGACCCGTGACAGGCCGCGACATGTCCGCCGAGGATCGAGACATCCAGGAGCGCGCTCGGCGGTTCGTCGACGACGAGCTGATCCCGTGGGAGGTCCACGCCGAGGAGCACGAGGGCCTGATCCCCGACGACGTCCGCCAGGGCCATCGCGCGAAAGCGAAGGAGCTCGGCCTGTCCGCGATGAACATGCCGAGGGACATCGGGGGCGGGGGGTCCACCATGTTCCAGCAGGTCCTGGTCTCCGAGCAGATCGGCCGGGTCACGAACGCCCTCGGTTGGTGCGTCCACACGCCGCCCGGGTGGGCGCCCGCCGTCTGCACCCCCGAGCAGATCGAGCGGTGGATCACGCCTGCCGTGCGCGGCGAACGCCACGAGTGCTACGCGATCACCGAAGAGGGCGCCGGCTCCGACGTCGATGCGATCGAGGCGACCGCCCGTCGCGATGGTGACGACTACCTGCTGAACGGCACGAAGATGCACGTGACCTCCTACAACACCGCCGACTGGATCTTCTTCCAGGCGAAGCTCACGAGCGGGGACCACCGAGGCGAGCATGCGCTGTTCTTCGTTGACAAGGACACGCCGGGTGTGGAGCTGCTCCGCGAGCCGCGCTACTCGCACACGTACCCGGATACCCATGCGCTCGTCGCATTCGACGACGTCCGGGTGCCGACCTCGCATCTGGTGGGCGCCGAGGGTGACGGCATGTCGTTCACCCACGAGTGGTTCCGGTACGAACGCCTGATGATCGCCGCACGCTGCTGCGGCGCCATGGAACGTCTCGTCGACGAGGCCACCGCCTTCGCCAAGGAGCGCGTGCAGTTCGGCAAACCGATCGTGGAGTTCCAGGCGATCGGTCACATGCTGGCGGACTCGCTCACCGATCTGTGGGCGTCGCGGTTGATGACGTACGAGCTCGCGCGCGGCATCGATGCCGGTCTCGACATGAAGATCCAGCACGCGCAGTGCTCGATCGCCAAGCTCTTCGCATCCGAGGCCGCCGGGAGGGTCGCCGACCGAGCGGTCCAGATCTTCGGCGGACGTGGCTACATGCGTGAGAACGTGGCGGAGCGCTTCTACCGGGAGCTCCGCGTCGACCGCATCTGGGAGGGCACGTCGGAGATCCAGCGGAACATCATCGCCGACCAGCTCGCGAAGCGGGGCGTGCGCAACCTGATCGGACAAGGAGGTCGGACATGACGGATGCGATCGAGGAGATCCGGAGGGCTGCCGAGCGGCTGATGGAGGCGTTCTCCACCGGGGACGAGGATGGCTACTTCGACTGCTTCCATCCGGATGCCACGTTCCTCTTCCACGGCGTGGATCCGATCGGTTCGCGGGACGAGTACCGGGCTCTGGTCCGAACGTGGAAGGACGAGCACGGTTTCCGGGTCCAGTCGTCGGCATCCCACGATCCCGATGTCCGGGTGTTCGGCGACACCGCGATACTCACCCACCGTGTCACCACGATCCAGATGTGGGACGGCGATGAGTCCACGCTGCACGAGCGGGAGTCGGTCGTCTTCCAACGCCAGGGCGACGGACGGTGGCTCGCGATCCACGAGCACTTGTCCGCCGACGAAACCCCGTAGCGCTTCACGCAACTCGACGACGATCCGGACGGGCGCTAGCATCCGCCCGCGGTCATCGAGGGAGGGTGCGACATCTCGTACGGCGAGCCCACGATCCAGCCTGTCAGCGGCACGGTCGTGCCCCGGTACGCGGGACCATCGACCTTCGTTCGGCTGCCGGAGTTGCAGGACCTCGACCGCTGCGACGTCGCGATCCTCGGGATCCCGTTCGACTCCGGAGTGAGCTTCCGGCCGGGTGCGCGGTTCGGGCCGCATGCGATCCGTCAGGCATCGCGGATGCTCCGGCCCCAGTTCCACCCGATCCACGAGATGGAGCCGTTCGCGATCCTGCAGGGTGCTGACGGGGGCGACATCGCGTGCAACCCGTTCGACATCATGGAGTCGATCGGACAGATCGAGCGCGGTGCCGACGAGGTGCTCGAGCGAGCCTCCTCCATCGTGAGCATCGGCGGCGACCATACGGTCGTCCTCCCCCTGCTCCGGTCGATGAATCGGAGGCACGGCCCGGTGGCCCTCGTTCACTTCGATGCGCACCTCGACACGTGGGACACGTACTTCGGCGCTCCCTACACGCACGGGACGCTCCTCCGTCGCGCGGCCGAGGAGGGTCTGTTCCGCGACGACGCCTCGATGCACGTCGGCATCCGGGGCCCGCTCTACAGCTCGCAGGACATGGTCGACGACGCGGGGTTCGGCTTCCGCACGATCCGCACGGAGGACGTCCACCGGGAAGGCGTCGAGAGTGTCGTCCAGCGGATCCGCGACCGGGTCGGTGACCATCCGCTCTACCTCTCGATCGACATCGATTCGCTCGATCCGGCGCACGCGCCCGGGACGGGCACGCCGGAGGTCGGTGGACTGACCTCGCGCGAGCTGTTGATGATCGTCCGGGGTCTCGCGGGGCTGCGCCTCGTGTCCGCAGACGTCGTCGAAGTCTCCCCACCGTACGATCACGCCGATCTGACGTCGCTGGCGGCGGCGACGGTCGTGTACGAGCTCGTGTGCCTCATCGCGGGCGGCCCGCGGGTCGCGAGCACGACGGAGGTGGGCTGAGATGTTCCCCTGGCCCGAGGGCAAGCGGGCCGCGCTCGCGGTCACGTTCGACATGGACGCCGAGGCGGCCGTCCTCGCCGTCGACGAGAAGTACGCCCGGCGTCCGTCGATCATGACCCATCAGCAGTACGGGCCGGTGACGGCGGTGCCTCGCATCCTGGAAGTGATGGCATCCCTGGAGATCCGCACCAGCTTCTTCATCCCCGGGTTCTCGGCGGAGCGCCATCCGGGAACCGTGAAGGCGATCGTCGCGGCCGGTCACGAGATCTGCCACCACGGCTACCTTCACCGCCCACCGGGATTGATCGACGCGGCGACGGAGCGGTCCGAGCTGGAGCGCGGTCTCGAAGCGCTGGAACGCACCGCGGGGATGCGGCCCATCGTGTTCCGCGCCCCCTGGTGGGAGACCTCGGACGCGACCTTCGAACTCCTGGCCGAATACGGCTTCACCTGCGACTCGAGCCTGTTCGATCGCGACGAGCCGTACCGCCTCACGGCCGGCTCGTCCGAGCTCGTCGAGGTGCCGATCTCGTGGGCACTCGACGATTGGGAGAAATACGCGTTCCTGCCTGATCCTCCGACCGGGTCCGGAGTGATCGAGCCGCCGGCGCGCGTCCTCGAGACCTGGTGGGAGGAGATCGAGGCATACGTGGAGGTCGGCGGGTGCTGCGTGCTGACGATGCATCCGTTCCTGTCCGGCCGACCGGCACGGGCGCGGGCCCTCCGACGGCTGTTGGAGCGGGCGAAGGCGGTGCCCGAACTGTGGATCGCCACGATCGGTGAGATCGCCGCCCACACCGCCGCGTCGGACGTGCCGGCGCGGACCTTGTCGTTGCCCATCATCGGAGAGGGGCCGGCCGAGCCGGTGCCCGGGTCGTAGAGGGGAGACCAGTGGACACGAACCACGAGGAGCACCTGGCGTACGAAGGGGAACAGGGCAACCCGGTCTACGGGCTCGAGCGCCGAGGGGTCGATTACGTCCCGGAGCACGAACGTCACATGGGTCTCAAGAACTTGGCTGTGTTCTGGATCGGGACGAATCTGTACCCCTTCAACATCGTCCTGGGCGTGCTGGCGTACACGCTCGGTCTCTCCGTCTGGCTCACCCTCCTGACGCTCACGGCCGGCATCCTGCTCAGCTACTGGCTCGTGGGACTCACGTCGATCCCACCGGCGAGGGCAGGGATCCCCACGATGGCGGTGAGCCGCGCACCGTTCGGCCTGCGGTTCGCTCGGATCAACGCCGCGCTCGCGTGGCTCGTCGGCATCTTGTTCGAGATCATCAACGCCTCGATCGGCGTCTTCGCGGTGCTGGCGCTGTTCGCCTTCCTCGGCTGGGACGACTCCGGGACGACCGGCAAGGTCATCGGACTCGCGTTCGTGTACGCGCTCTCCGTGCTCCTCGCGTTCCTCGGCCACGGCACCGTGGTGCACGTCCAGCGCTTCTTCTCGATCGCCCTCGGTGTCATCGCGGTCGTCGTCCTCATCGAGGCGCTCCCCGACCTCGACCTCGGTGCGAGCCTGGGCGGGGACTACGATCTCTGGGGCACCCTGTCGGCGATGGCGATCATCCTGGGGATCGTCATCGCGGGCCACGTCGCCTACGTGATCGCTGCCGCTGACTACCCCCGGTACCTTCCGAGCGACACACCCGCGAAGGACATCGTCCGAACGGTGATGTGGTCCGCAGGTGGCTCGGGTCTGCTGCTCGGCGTCGTCGGCATCCTGTTGGCGTCCCAGACGGACGCCGATCTCGTGGTGGACACCTTCGGCGGCGTCAAGTCCTTGATGCCGTCGTGGCTGTACCTCCCCTTCCTGCTCGCGGCGATCGGCGGGTCGCTCACGAATCTGATGCTGACGATGTACTCGGCGGGACTCGCGGCGCAGGCAGCGGGGTTGCCGATCAAGCGCTACCACGCCGTGATGGTCGATGCAGTCCTCGCCACCATCGGCCTCGTGTACGTGCTCTTCTACGACGAGGCGCTCCTCACGACGATCAACGACATCGTGGTGAACACGATCATCTGGATCGGTCCGTGGGGCGTGATCTGGATCTACGACGCGTGGCGCCGGAACTGGAACATCGATCCGGTGGCGGCGCACGGAGGTCCGGAAAGTCCCTACTGGGGTTCCGGTGGGATCTACTGGCCCGGCGCGATCGCACTGATCGCCGGGATGGTAGCCGCGTGGGCGACGATCAGCGTGCCACGATACGCGGGCCCGATCTCCGAGCACCTCCTGAACTTCACGGACCTGTCCTGGCTGGCGGGGCCCCTGGTGGCGCTGGCCGTGTTCATCCCGCTCGACCGGGCGCAACGGCCCAGCGTGCGCTGAGGTGGCGGGCGCTGCGGTCATCACGGGAGCGGCATCCGGACTGGGAGCGGCGACCGCGAGACGCCTCCGGAAGGAGGGTCTCGCGGTCGCCGGCTTCGACCTTCATCCGGCTGCGGACGTCGACCTTGCGTTCGAGGTCGACGTCCGAGACGCCGGCGCGATCGAAGATGCCGTCGCCAGCACGGAGGTCGAGCTCGGTCCGGTTGAGTACCTGCTGACCGCGGCCGGCGTGTACGAGCTGCTCCCCCTGGGAAGCATCGGGGCCGAGCAGTGGCGTCGCATGCTGGCGATCCACATCGACGGGACGGCGAACGCCTGTCGCAGCGTCTACCGCCGGATGAAGGAGCGGGGTACCGGTTCGATCGTCACGATCGGCAGCGAGCTCGGTCTGATGGGCGACCCGGAGGCGGCTCACTACGCGTCGGCGAAGGGAGCGATCCACGCCTTCTCCAAGAGTCTCGCGATGGAGGCGGTGCGACACGGTATCCGCGTGAACTGCGTCGCTCCGGGCCCGGCAGACACACCCTTGCTCAAACAGGAGATGCGCTCACCCGAGTACGTCAACTCGCTGGTGCTGCAGCGGATCGTCAAGCCCGAGGAGGTCGCCGACACCGTGGCGTTCCTCATGCTCGAGCAGCACAACTTCGTGGGAGCCGTGCTCTCGCCCAACGCGGGGGCGGTGGTCTGAGCGTGCGGTCCGACGGCATCGATGGTCGGGTCGCCCTCGTGACCGGCGCCGGCCAGGGGATGGGTCGGGCGATCGCGGAGCGCCTGGCGACAGAGGGGGCGAAGGTGGCGGCCAACGACCTGAACCCCGGCACCGCGGCGGCCACCGCGGAAGCCGTGGGAGGGATGGCGGTGCCCTTCGACGTCTCCGAACCGGATGCGGTCGATGCTGGCGTCGCGGACGTGGAGAGCCAGCTCGGTCCCGTCGAGCTCCTGGTCGCCAATCATGCGTACATGACGATGGCCCCCTTCGAGGAGGAATCGCCGGAGAACTGGCGGCGCATCCTGGACGTGAACCTCTTCGGCACGGGGATCCTGATCGAGCGCTGTGTCCCGGCCATGGCCGATCGGGGTTTCGGCCGGATCGTCGTGATCGCCTCCGAATGGGGCGTGATCGGCTGGCCGAACGCGACGGCGTATGCGGCCTCGAAGGGCGGCTTGATCAGCCTGGTGAAGAGCGTCGCTCGGGCGGTGGGGGTCAGGGGTGTGGCCGTGAACGCGATCGCTCCGGGCGTGACCGACACGCCGCAGCTGGACGTGGACGCCCTCGACGCCGGCGTGTCACACGAGGAGATCGCGCGACGCTACGGCGAAGACATCCCCCTCGGCAGGGTCGGACGACCTGAGGAGATCGCGGCCACCGTCGCGTTCCTGTGCTCCACCAACGCCGAGGCGTTCGTCGGTCAGGTCCTCCATCCGAATGGCGGCTCGACCAGGGTGTGGGGCATCTGATGGCGGGGGCGGTCCTCGTCACCGGCGGACTCGGGTACGTGGGCCGCCACCTCGTCTCCGCGGTGGCCGAGCGCGGTGATCCTGTCGTCAGCTACAACCGCGACTACGCGGAGGGCTCCACTCCGGGCACGGAGTTCGTGCAGGGAGAGCTCTACGACATCCCGCGGCTCGTCGACACCTTGTCTCGTCACGAGGTCGACCGCGTGATCCACACGGCGGCGATGTCGCACCCTGACCTGTCGATCGACCTGCCGATCACGACGTTCGCGGCCAACGTCGACGGAACGCTCCACCTTCTCGAAGCCGCGCGCATGGCGGGCGTGAAGCGCGTGGTGAACTTCTCGTCCGAGTGCGCCTACGGCAACGTCGACGGTCCGGTCACCGAGGACTCACCGCTGGATCCCACGACCCCCTACGGCGTCACGAAGGTGACCACCGAGCTGTTGGGCAGGGTCTACACCAACCTGTACGGCCTGGACGTGATCTCGCTCCGCGTGACCGAGATCTACGGTCCTGGGAACAAGATGCCCGAGATCCTGCGGGACATCATCAAACCCGTCCTCGAAGGCGAGCCGTTCACGATGGGCACCGGCGGGGACCACGGATTCCACTTCGTGCACGTCCAGGATGTCGCCCGTGCCGCGCTCCTCGCCGCCGATGTCGCTCGGCACGAACGCTCCATCTTCAATATCACGGGCGGGTCACAGGTCACGCTGAGTCAGGCGGGCGAGATGATCCGGGACCTCGTCCCGGGTGCGCGCGTCGAGATCGGACCGGGCTACTGGCACCTGGATCGGCAAGGTCCGTGGGACATCACGGCGGCGGCTCAGGATCTCGGATACAAGCCGGAGCATCCGCTGGAACGAGGTCTGCCCGCGTACGTTGATTGGCTCCGCGAGCACGAGTATTGAGACCGGAGCCCTCTAGTCGTTCCCGTGTCCTTCGCCGCCGTTCTTTCCGTCCTTGTCCTTGTCCTTGTCCTTGCCACCGTCGGAGTGTTCCTCGCGGCCGCCCTCGTCGACCGGAGACGGGCTGGGTGCATCCGTTTCCGACGGTGACGCCGGGAGGAGGCGGAGCTGGAGTTCCACCGCTTGGGCGGACTCGAGGATCTCCAATGCCCACCCCTCGTCGATCCGTTCTCGATCGAGCTGCGATGACACCGAGGCGACGATGTTCCTGAGTCTGGAAAGTGCGAGTCCCGGCTTCCCTGCCTCCGCGAGCTCTCGGATCGAGGCCACGCGATCCTGGAGCGTCTCGGCGAGCCTCGCCGGAGTGTCGTTCCCGCCGCACGAGCTCATCAGGATCGCGAAGACGCCGAGCGTCGTGACCACGCGCCTCATGGCCGGACGGACTCCTCGAGCCGCGTCAACGCATCCTCGAGCGGGACCGGCAATGAGGAGGTATCCGAAGCGGGAGGCGGACCTCCTGGGCCGGTGAACGCGACGATCGCGAAGACGATGACCAGGACCAGTGCCAGGATCGCTCCGGCGACGATCACCGCACGTTTCGGATCGCGCCGCGACCGTGCCGGCCTCGCCGCCGGAGCTTGGTACCGGAGACGGGCTGTCTGGTCCATGCGAGGAACAGGCACGGTCTCGTTCCCGTCGGGCTCCGGCTCGGGCACGGCATCGGTGGGCGGGAGCGGGGTGGTCGTCGCCGCGACCATCGTCGCCGTGGTGTCATCGGATCCCTGCGTCACGATCGTCGCGGTGGTGTCCTGGGCCTCCGGTGTCACGTCTCCGAGGAGTGCAGCGGCCATCTGTTCCGCGCTGTCGTAGCGATCCGCAGGATCGAGTCGCATCGCCGTCTCGATCACGGCGACGATGCCGGGGTCGGCATCGGGGAGGACCGACATGGGCGGCTCGAACGCTCCGTCGCGGATCGCGGTGGCGAGCGCGAAGGGGTCGTCACCCTCGAACGGCTTCTTGCCACACAGAGCCTCGTAGAGGAGCACTCCGACCGCGTACAGGTCGCTCGCGGGCTCTGCCTGCTGTCCTTCGATGCGTTCCGGCGCGAGGTAGGACGGACTCCCGAGGAGCTCCCCTGTCCCGGTGAGCGTCTCGTCCGCGTGAACCCATCTCGCGATGCCGAAGTCGGCCACCTTCCATGTGCCGACGCCGGCGTCGAGGACGTTCGCCGGCTTCACGTCCCGATGGACGATCCCCAGCTCGTGCGCCGCCGCGAGCGCTCGCAAGACCTGAAGCCCCACGTCGCGTACTCGCTCGGGCGGCATCCGACCGTCGGCGAGCTCATCTCGAAGCGTCCGACCGGAGAGCCGCTCCATCACGACGAAGGGGCGGCCGTCCTGCTCGCCGGTGTCGAGGACCCCGACGACGTGCGGATGGCTGAGGCGAGCAGCGAGGCGGGCTTCCGCCACGACCCGCTCCCGCATGCCGTCCTGCTCGGCGAGGTCCGCGCGGAGCAGCTTGAGGGCGACTTCCCTTTCGAGGCGCAGATCATGGGCAGCGAAGACTTCGCCCATGCCGCCGTGGCCGAGCCGCTCGCCGAGCCGGTAGCGGTCGCCGACGGTCTCGATCTGGTTGATGGGGGACATCCAGCATCATTTTCCCTCGGGGGCTCCCACCTACACATCGTCCGGGTGCCAGCGGGTGCTTGAGCCGGCCGGTCGCGGCGTTCAACCGGCGCGAACTCGCTGGGGTGGAGGTCCCGTCGACCCACGGACGACGAGGGAGGGCGGCACGACCAGATGACGGGCCTTTCGGCGGTCCTCGTCGCGCCTCTCGAGGAGCAGCCGGACCGCCGTCACGCCCATCTCGCGGCGAGGTTGATCGATCGTCGTGAGGTTGATATGTCCCAGCCCGGCCAGCGCGATGTTGTCGTAGCCGACCAAGGAAACGTCTCCCGGCACCTGCAGGCCGTGGTGATGCAACGCGTCGAGCGCGCCGACCGCGGCGAGGTCGTTCCCCACGAAGATCCCGGTCACGCGATCTCGTTCTTCGAGCAGGGCGGTCACGCCTCCTCTCCCGCCCTCCTCCGTGAAGGATCCCGGTACGACGGTGGCCGAGGTCTGAAGCCCGTGTCTCGCCATCGCCTCCAGGAATCCCGTCAGGCGCTGGGCCGCTCCCGCGCCCGTCCCGCCATCGACGTGGGCGATGTGCCGATGTCCCAGCGCGACGAGATGGTCGACGGCGAGGTGGGCTCCCATCCGGTCGTCGTTCGTGATCGAGTCGTGGGCAGGCGAACGCGAGTGCCTGGCGACGACGACGACCGGAACCGACGCGGCCACGTGCGCGATCTTCCGAGTGGCCAGCACGGGGCCAGCCATCACCACCCCGTCGGTCCGAAGCTGGAGCAGCGTGTCGATCGCCTCGGTCTCGCCGGCCGCGGTCCTCTCACCGGAGTTGAAGAGCGCGTGGTACCCGGCGGCTCGAGCGGCCGCCTCGATCCCGTCGATGACCTCCGTGAAGTACGGGTTGTGGAGGTCCGACACCATCACGCCGATCACGAAGCTGCGGCTGCGGACGAGGCTCCGGGCCACGGCGTTCGGTCGATACCCGATCTCCTCGGCCGCCCGGGTCACGGCGTCGCGCTTCTCGTCGCTCACGTTCGGTGCCCCGCGCATCACCAGCGACACGAGTGACTTGGAGACCCCAGCCCGTTCTGCCACGTCGACGATCGTCGGGTGCCTCCGCTTCGACCCCGGGCCGTTCGGCCCCTGGGCCCGGGTGGTCACACCCCGGTCCTCTGGTGCTTGCGCGCCGCCTCGTGCTCCGCCTTCGCCACGAGCACCTCGTCGCGTTCCGAGACCTCGGGCACGCCGACGTCCCACCACGCGTCGCCACCGGTCCACACGTGGGGATCGGTGCGGACCACGATCACCGCCGTCCGGTCGGCGGCGCGCGCACGTTCCAGGGCACCCTCGAGACGGTCGACCGAGTCGACCTGCTCCGTCCAGGCGCCCATGGATCCCGCGTGCCTCACGAAGTCCACCCGGACAGGCTCCTTCGCGCGGACGTCCGCGAGCATGTTGTTGAACGAGGCCCCACCCTTGAACACCTGGAGGCGGTCGATCACCGCATACCCCTCGTTGTCGCAGAGGATGAGGACGAACTTGTGACCGGACAGCACGGAGCCGTAGACGTCGGAGTTGGCCATCAGATAGGAGCCGTCTCCGCAGAAGGAGATGACGGTCCGGTCGGGCATCGCCATGGCGGCACCCCACGCCCCGCCGATCTCATAGCCCATGCAGCTGAAGCCGTACTCGCAGTCGAAGGTCCCGACGCCACGCGAGCGCCAGTGCTTGTTCAGCTCGCCGGGGAGCCCGCCCGCCGCGGCCACGATGTAGTCGTTGGGACCGGCGAGCTCGTTGACCGCCCTGATGACGGCCGCGTAGGAGGGACGGCCGCTCGTCGAGTCCTTCCCGACCGTCTCGTCCAGGTCGTCGTTCCAGCTCGCGTACTCCTGCGTGGCGCGCGCCTGCCATCCGGCCGGCGCGCGCCAGGCACCGAGGGCATCGCTCAGCTCACCGAGGCCGCGCCGCGCGTCCGCGACGAGCGGCGCGGCCAGGTGCTTCGACGCGTCGTACCGGCCCGCGTTCAGCGAGATGAGCCGCATCCCCTCGTCCCCGAACACGCTCCAAGAGCCCGTGGTGAAGTCCTGCAGCCGGGTGCCCACCGCGAGCACGACGTCGGCATCTCGGGCGAGAGTGTTCGCCGAGGAGCTGCCGGTCACTCCGATCGGTCCGGCGAACATCGGGTGGTCCCACGGGAGCGACGACTTGCCGGCCACGGTTTCCACGACAGGGATGTCGTGGCGCGTCGCGAAGGCGGCGAGCTCCTCGGTCGCGAGGGAGTAGTGGACGCCTCCGCCGGCGATGAGCAGCGGTCGCTCCGCCGAGCCGAGGATCGTCGCGGCGGCTGCGACCTCGTGGGGATCCGGGCCGAGCCGCGGGATCCGATGAAGTCGTGGCTCGAAGAATCGTGCGGGATAGTCGAAAGCCTCCGCCTGGACGTCCTGCGGCAGTCCGAGGAAGGCCGGCCCGCAGCCGGCGGGATCGAGCATCGTCGCCAGTGCCTGCGGGAGTGACTGCAGGATCTGTGCGGGATGGGTGATGCGATCCCAATACCGCGTGACGGGACGGAACGCGTCGTTGACTGTCGTGGTCGGGTCGTTGAAATGCTCCACCTGCTGAAGCACGGGCTCGGGGACGCGCCCGGCGAACGTGTCGCCGGACAGGAGGAGCAACGGCAGCCGGTTCGCATGCGCGATGCCCGCTGCGGTCACCATGTTCAGGGCCCCCGGGCCGATCGAGCTGGTGGCGACCATGATCTGGCGCCGGCGCTTCGCCTTGGCGAACGCGATCGCCGCCATGGCCATGGACTGCTCGTTCTGCCCCCGCCACGTGGGGAAGCGGTCCTTCACCGCTTCGAGCGCATCACCCAGGCACGTGACGTTCCCGTGTCCGAAGATCGCGAAGACGCCCGGGAAGAGCGGGGCCTCGCGCCCGTCGATCTCCGTGCGCTGGGCCATGAGGAACCTCACCAGCCCGCCGGCCGTCGTCAGGCGGATCGTGTCCATGGCCCCTCCTCTCGCTCGCTCGCGACGCCGATGCCGGTTGACAGGGCCTCGGAGCGGCGCCTATGGTACGCCGACCGGTTGGAACGTTCCACTCGACAGCCTTCGACAGCACGTTGGAACGTTCCACTGCTTGAAGGAGTCCGGGGGCCGATGGCTCGGTTTCCGCGATCACGGAACGAAGGAGTTCGATGCGCGTCGGAGTGATCGGGGTGGGCCGCATGGGAGAGACCCACGCGGGGACGCTCAGCTCCATCGACGAGGTGGATGCGGTCCTGATCACGGATCCGGACGCGCCTCGGGCCGAGCAGGTCGCCGGGAGAGTGGGCGCGGAGACGGTGCCCACGACCGAAGAGCTGCTCGCGTCGGTCGACGCGGTCGTGATCGCGGCGGCGTCGTCCGCGCACGCCGATCTGATCCACGCATGTGCCGACGCCGGCCGCCCGACGTTCTGCGAGAAACCGATCACGCTCGACCTGGCGTCGACGGCCGAGGTGGTCGAGCATGTCCGTTCTGCCGGGATCCCGCTCCAGATGGGGTTCCAGCGCAGGTTCGATCCCGGGTTCCGGGCGGCCCGAGACCTGCTCGCCGACGGTTCGCTCGGCACGCTCTACGTGGTGCGGATGGCCGGGCACGACCCGGCGCCGCCTCACGAGGAGTACATCCCCGCCTCGGGCGGGATCTTCCGCGACTTCAGCGTGCACGACTTCGACGCGCTCCGCTTCGTGACGAAGCAAGAGACCGTCGAGGTGTACGCGGACGGCGCCGTGATCGCGTTCCCGCAGTTCGCGAGATACGACGACGTCGACACGGGCGTAGCCACGCTGCGGCTCTCAGGGGGGAGCTTCGGGATCCTGTCGGTGACCCGGCACGATCCGCTCGGCTACGACATCCGGATGGAGCTCCTTGGATCCGGGGACAGCATCGCCGTCGGCTGGGACGATCGCATGCCCCTGCGCTCCGTCGAACCCGGCGCGCCGCCGGCGCCCGCCGATGCCTACCGCGGTTTCCAGGAACGGTTCGCCGAGGCCTATCGTGCGGAGATGAACGCGTTCGTGCAGGTCGGCGCGGGCCGCCAAGAGAGCGCCTGCACGGCCGAGGACGCGCTGGAGGCGATGCGGGTGGCGGTCGCCTGCGACCTTTCTCGGAAGGAGCACCGGCCGGTGCGGCTGGAGGAGGTCGCATGATGACGCTCACGGGCCGGGTCGCGGGTGCGCCGATCTCGTGGGGGGTATGCGAGGTCCCCGGATGGGGGCATCAGATGAAGGCCGAGCGCGTCCTGTTCGAGATGCATGCCGCCGGGTTCGGGGCGACCGAGCTCGGTCCGGAGGGGTTCCTGCCTCCCTCACGTGCGCGAGCGCTCCTCACGAACAACGACCTGCAGCTGGTGGCCGGGTTCGTCCCGGCCGTGCTCCACGAGGAAGCCGGGTTGCAACGCGGGCTGGACGCGGTCGCCGCGTCCGCCGACCTGATCGCGGATCTGGGCGGCCAGGTGCTGGTGCTCGCGGCTTCGACGGGCCGTGAGGGCTACGAGGCCACGAACAGGCTCGACCGCGACGGATGGTCGGCCCTGGCACGAGGGATCGAGAGGGCTGTGGCCCTCATCGAGGATCGCGGGCTTGGGGTCGCCCTCCATCCCCACCATGGAACCGTGGTCGAGCGACCCGTGGACGTCGAACGCCTGCTCGAGATCTCCGACGTGGGGCTGTGCCTCGACACCGGCCACATCCTGGTGGGTGGCGGCGATCCACTCGAGCTCGCCCGCGACGCCGCGTCCCGCGTCGTTCACGTGCATCTGAAGGACGCCTCGGCCTCCGTGGCCGAGCAGATCGGCGCGGGGCGTCTCGGATACCGAGATGCGGTCCGGGCGGGCCTGTACCGTCCCCTGGGCGACGGCGACCTCGATGTGACGGCCGTCGTGCGGGTGCTCGAGCAGTCCGGGTACAACGGTTGGTACGTACTCGAACACGACGAGGTGCTCGATCGTGAGCCGGAGGAAGCATCGGGCCCGATCCAGGATGCGAGGAGTAGCCTCGCGTTCCTGGAGCGGGCGTGGGAGGGGGTGGGGACGGCGACGAGGGGTTAGGTCTTGGTGGCGCGAGCGTCGCGCCCGGCGAGTCGAAGAGGGGGTTAGATCGATGATCAAGAGATGGGCTGCGCTCGCGCTCGTCTTCGCGCTCGGCGCGGCAGCGTGCACGGGCGACGACGGCGGCGGTGGTGGCGGCGGTGATGGCGGCGGGAACGGCGTCGCGCAACGTGACTTCCGGTTCGTGGTCGTCACCCACGGGCAGGCGTCGGACCCGTTCTGGTCCGTGGCGGCCAACGGCGTCGACGCCGCGGCCGAGGACATGGGCGTCACGGTCGAGTACCAGGCGCCCGAGACGTTCGACATGGTGGCGATGAGCGAGCTCATCGATGCGGCGGTGGCTTCGGAGCCCGACGGGCTGGTCGTCAGCATCCCCGACGCCGACGCGCTCGGTCCGTCGATCCAGGCAGCGGTTGACGCCGGTATCCCGGTGATCTCGATGAACTCCGGCAGCGACGTCTTCCAGGACCTCGGCGTGCTGGTGCACGTCGGCCAGACCGAGTTCGAGGCCGGGCTGATCGCCGGACAGCGGTTCGCCGACGAGGGCGTCCAGAACCCGATCTGCATCAACCAGGAGGTTGGGAACGCCGCACTCGATGCCCGCTGCGACGGGTTCTTCGAGGGTCTCGGCGTCGAGGGCGAGGTGATCCCGGTCGACCTGAACGACCCGGCCGGCACCACCGAGACCGTGGCCGGCGTCCTCCAGCAGAACGCGGACGTCGACGGGATCCTGACGCTCGGTCCCACGGGCGCCACGCCGACGCTCGAGGCGTTGACGCAAGCGGACATGCTCGGCAGCGTCAAGTTCGCCACGTTCGACCTGTCGCCCGAGGTGCTGCAGGCGATCACGGACGGCGACATGCTGTTCGCGATCGACCAGGCGCAGTACCTCCAGGGCTACCTGCCGATCGTGTTCCTCACGAAGTACCTGGAGACCGGCGCGTTGCCGCTCGGCAGCGTCGATCGCGTGGTCCTCACGGGACCGCAGATCGTCACCGAGGACACGGCGCAGGACGTCGTCCAGTACTCGGAGGACGGGCTCCGCTAGTCGGGCTCGGGGTCGGCGCTCACGCGGTGGGCGCCGACCCCGTACCATCCGCATCGACTAGGCGGCATCAGCGAGGCCGAGCTGCGAGGGGAGACCAGGGATGGCAACCACGGCAACCGAGCCCACCGCCGACGCAGACGAGCGGGTCCGCCGCGTCGGGGTGCTCTCCAGGCTCCTCGGCCGGCCGGAGCTCGGTGCCATCGCGGGACTGGTGGTGGTCTGGGTCTTCTTCGCGATCATCGCTGCAGACAACAACTTCGTCGGCATGGCGACGACCGCCTCGATCCTCAACCGGGCGGCGCCCCTCGGGATCCTCGCGGTGGCCGTCGCCCTGCTGATGATCGCGGGCGAGTTCGACCTGTCGATCGGCTCGATCCTCGGCTTCTCGGGGATGGCGATCATGATCGCCGTCACGCCGGTCGATGCGGGCGGGCTGGGCTGGTCGTTGCTTCCTGCGGCCATCCTCGCGCTCGTGCTGGCGTTGTTGACCGGGTTCGTCAACGGGTGGCTCGTGGTCCTCACGAAGCTGCCCTCGTTCATCATCACGCTGGGCACACTGTTCATCTTCCGGGGGCTGACGACCGCGATCACACGGGCGCGGACGAACCGGACGCAGCTCGGCAACCTCGACGAGGTGCCCGGATTCGCGTTGTTCGAGACGTGGTTCGGCAAGGAGTTCGAGATCTTCGGCGCCCGCTTCAGCATCTCGATCCTGTGGTGGGTCCTGCTGACGGTGATCGCCACGTGGATGCTGGTCCGGACGAGCTCGGGGAACTGGATCTTCGGGACGGGCGGCGCGCCCGACGCGGCGCGCGCCGTCGGCGTCCCGGTGCGTCGCGTGAAGATCGCGCTCTTCCTCACGACGGCGTTCGCGGCGTTCTTCGTCGCCCTCACGCAAGCGGTGCAGTTCACCGGCGCGGACACCCTCCGCGGGACCGGTCGGGAGTTCGAAGCGATCATCGCGGCGGTCGTCGGCGGGTGCCTGCTCACCGGGGGCTACGGCTCCGCGGTCGGCGCGGCCCTCGGCGCGCTGATCTTCGCGATGGTGCAGCAGGGGATCGTGATCACTGGGATCGACGGCGACTGGTACCAGGTCTTCATCGGCGCCGTGTTGCTCGCGGCGGTGATCTTCAACAACTTCGTCCGGAGGAAGGCGGCAAGCCTATGAGCACGAACGGCGACGCGCTGATCGAGACCAGGAAGCTCTCGAAGTACTTCGGGAGCGTGATCGCGATCAAGGACATCTCGATGCTCGTGCACCCGGGGCGGGTCACCTGCCTGCTCGGGGACAACGGCGCGGGCAAATCGACGTTGATCAAGACGCTCTCGGGCGTGTACGAGCCCAGCGAGGGCGAGTATCTCTGCGACGGGGAGGAGATGCATCTCAAGTCCCCGCGCGACGCGCTCGCGCGCGGGATCGCCACGGTCTACCAGGACCTCGCGATGATCCCGTTGCTCTCGATATGGAGGAACTTCTTCCTCGGCTCCGAGCCGACGAAGGGCTGGGGTCCCTTCCGTCGCTTCGACGTGAAGCGGGCGAAGGAGATCACGCGGCAGGAGCTCTCGAAGATGGGGATCGACATCCGCGATCCCGAGCAGACGGTCGGGACCCTCTCCGGTGGCGAGCGGCAGTCGCTCGCGATCGCCCGCGCCGTGTACTTCGGCGCGCGGGTCCTGATCCTCGACGAGCCCACCGCCGCCCTCGGCGTGAAGCAGGCCGGCGTCGTCCTCCGCTACATCGTGACGGCGAAGCAACGCGGTGTGGCCGTCGTCTTCATCACCCACAACCCGCACCACGCGTACCCCGTCGGCGACCACTTCGTGATCCTCCGGCGCGGGAAGGTCTTCGGGAGCTTCCCGAAGGCCGACCTCACGCTGGAACACCTCGTACAGATGATGGCCGGAGGAGCCGAGCTCGAGACCCTGGCGCACGAGCTCCAACAGGTGGCGGGCGACGACGCCGAACTCCGGAAGGCCGCCGCGGTGCTCGAGCAGGAGGTGAAGGCGGCGGTGCCCAAGCCGGTCGCGGCCGAGCCCCCGAGCCGAGCCCCGGCCGACGGAGAGGCCGCGACCGAGGGCTGACGTGGACGCGAGCGGCCCCTTCGACCTCATCACGATGGGCCGCGTCGGGGTGGACCTGTATCCCGAGCAGAGCGGCGTCCCGCTCGCAGAAGTGCGCACGTTCGCGAAATCGCTCGGCGGGAGTCCGACGAACGTCGCCGTCGGCGCCGCCCGATACGGTCATCGGGCGGCCGTGATCACGAAGGTCGGCGCCGACGGCTTCGGCGACTACATCCGCGCAGCGTTCCGTGGCTTCGGTGTCGACGACCGGTTCGTCGGCATCGATCCGGAGCTCCGGACGCCGATCGTGTTCTGTGAGCTTCTGCCGCCGGAGTCCCCCACGATCGTGTTCTACCGGCAGCCGAGCGCTCCGGACATGCAGGTCTCGGCCGGCGAGCTCGACCTCGGAGCGATCCGGGACGCCCGGATCTTCTGGACGACGGGGACGGGGCTGTCGGCGGATCCGAGCCGGACGGCCACCCTGGCCGCCCTGGAGGCGCGGGACCGCGGAGCGATGACGGTGCACGACCTCGACTACCGGCCGATGTTCTGGTCGTCGCCGGAGGACGCGCGGCCGCAGCAGCTCCGTGCCTTGGCGCTCGCGACGGTCGCGGTCGGCAACGTGGAGGAGTGCGCCGTCGCGGTGGGGGACGGGTCACCCGAGGACCTCGCGCAGCGGCTGCTCGATCTCGGTCTCGACCTCGCGATCGTGAAGCTCGGTGGAGACGGGGTCCTGGCGGCGTGGGCGGGCGGCGCGGAGCGATTCCGACCGGTCCCGGTCCGCGTCGTGAACGGCCTCGGCGCCGGCGACGGGTTCGGGGCCGGCGTCTGCCACGGCCTTCTGGAAGGGTGGGACGTGCCCCGGACGATCCGGTTCGCGAGTGCCGCGGGAGCCCACGTCGCGTCGCGGCTCGCCTGCGCGGACGAGATGCCGACCGAGGCCGAGGTCGAGGCGTTGCTGGTCGATGCGTGAGCGATCAGCCGTCGCCGGCCCACGCGACCACCATGGCCACCTCGGCCCGGTGGAGCTGGATCTGGATATGTGGGGGTGGCTCGCCGAGAACGAGGAGCACCACGGCCTCGGCGAACCGTTCCGACGGGATCCGGTCCCAGCGGTCGCCGCCGCGCCAGGGCGTCCCCGGCGGCAGCAAGGCCGCGGCGACGAACCGCTGGCGGAAGGCGGTGCTCGGCGGACAGACGTGCTCCACGTGGTGCGCGAACTCGTGGAGCAGCGACGCCTCGAGGTTGGCCGCCGTTCCCGGAGCGCGGATCAGCACGAGGGCACCGCTCGGTTCGTAGCGCGCCCGGTCGCGGAGGTCCCACGCCACGCCGACCGTGACGCCCTCGAGGCACGCCGATCGGTCGGGGATCGCGGTGGCGAACCGCTGCCACGCTTGGGTCGCCAGCTCGCGGACGTCGCCGGGCGTGGCCGACGTGAACCGGAGGTCCGGTCGGGTCCCCCGCCACGCCGCGAGCGACCCGACCGCGACGATCACGATCACGACGACGGCGATCATCCGGCCTCGCATCTCCCGAACCGTACTCCTGGGGCGTTCCGTGGGCGCTGACCTGTTCCGGCCCGCCGGCACCGCGGCCGCCGACGGCGAGCCCGTGCATCTCACACCGGCCGACGCCGGCTGGTCGTTCAGCGGTCTCCGCGTCCTCGCTCTCGCCGCCGGTGAGCGTCGTGCCCTGCGTCTCGACGGCATCGAAGCGTGTGCGCTGCCGCTCTCGGGATCGTGCACCGTCGAGGTCGGTGGTGCGACCTATGACCTCGAGGGTCGCCGTGACGTGTTCTCGCGCGTGTCCGACTTCGTCTACCTGCCGGCGGGCTCCGAGGCCACCTTCTCGAGCGCCGGGGGGTGCGAGATCGCGCTCCCGAACGCGCCGGCCACCCGGAGGCTGGACCCCGCCCACGTGCCGGCCCGCGCGATCTCGGTGGAGATCCGAGGCGGCGGTGTGGCCACGCGACAGATCAACAACTTCATGGCCGCCGACGCATTCGAGGCAGAGCGCCTGATCGCCGTCGAGGTGCTCACGCCGGACGGGAACTGGTCGTCCTTCCCGCCCCACAAGCACGACGAGCACTCGGAGAACGAGGTGCCGCTCGAGGAGATCTACTATTTCCGGATCCGCGGCGAGGCCGGATTCGGTCTCCACCGGACCTACACGACGGACGGCGAGATCGACGAGACGGTCACGGTGCGCGACGGCGACGTCTTCCTGATCCCGCGCGGATACCACGGGCCCTGCGTCGCGACGCCAGGGCATACGATGTACTACCTGAACGTGATGGCCGGCCCGGCGGAGCGCGCCTGGCGAGTCTGTCTCGATCCGGCACACGAGCGGCTCGGCGAGCTCCTGGGCTCGCTGGCGCCGGACCCGAGATGCCCGCTGGTCACGGCCGACGGGCCGCGGGAGGGCGAGAGGAGCTGACGATGGAACGGATCAGCCACTGGATCGGCGGGAAGACAGTCCCGGGTGAGTCGGGACGGACGGGCAACGTCTTCGACCCGGCGACGGGGGAGCAGACACACGAGGTCGACTTCGCCACTGCCGACGAGGTCGGCCAGGCGGTCGCCGCGGCCGCCGAGGCGTTCCCGGCCTGGCGCGCGACGTCGCTCTCGAAGCGATCCGACGTGATGTTCCAGATCCGCGAGCTCCTCGAGGACCGGAAGGCCGAGGTCGCGAAGGCCATCACGGCGCAGCACGGGAAGGTCGTGTCGGACGCGATGGGCGAGGTGCAGCGAGGCCTCGAGAACGTGGAGTTCGCCTGCGGGATCCCGAACCTGCTGAAGGGCGGCTTCACCGAGCAGGCCTCCACCGGGGTCGACGTCTACTCGATCCGCCAGCCGCTCGGCGTCGTGGCGGGGATCACCCCGTTCAACTTCCCGGCGATGGTGCCGCTCTGGATGCTCACGAACGCGATCGCCTGCGGGAACACGTTCGTGCTCAAGCCGTCGGAGAAGGATCCGGGGGCCTCGCTGCTGCTCGCGGAACTCCTCCGCGACGCCGGCGTTCCCGAGGGTGTCTTCAACGTGGTCCACGGCGACAAGATCGCCGTGGATGCCATCCTCGAGCATCCCGACATCCAGGCGGTCTCGTTCGTGGGCTCGACCCCGATCGCGAAGTACATCTACGAGCACGGCACTGCCGCGGGTAAGCGCGTCCAGGCGCTCGGCGGCGCGAAGAACCACATGATCGTGCTGCCCGACGCCGACCTCGACATGGCGGCCGACGCCGCCGTGTCGGCCGGGTACGGCAGCGCCGGAGAGCGCTGCATGGCGATCTCCGCGATCGTGGCCGTCGGCGGCATCGCCGACGACCTCGTGGAGAAGATCGCCGACCGGTTGCCCAAGGTGAAGGTGGGGCCGGGCACCGATCCGGAAGCCGAGATGGGTCCGCTCGTCACGCGCGAGCATCGCGACAAGGTCGCCGGCTACCTCGACTCGAGCGCAGAGCAAGGAGCCACGGTCGTCCGCGACGGTCGTGAGGACTCGCGGTACGGCGGCGACGGGTTCTTCCTCGGCGTGTCGCTGATCGATCACGTCACCGAGGAGATGGATGCGTACCGTGACGAGATCTTCGGTCCCGTCCTTTCCGTGGTCCGCGTCGACACCTACGACGAGGCGCTGAAGATGGTCAACGACAACCCGTATGGGAACGGTGTCGCGATCTTCACGCGCGACGGCGGTGCGGTCCGGCAGTTCCAGTTCGACGTGAACGTCGGGATGGTTGGCGTCAACGTCCCGATCCCGGTGCCCGTCGCGTACTACTCCTTCGGCGGGTGGAAGAGCTCGTTGTTCGGCGACAACCACATGTACGGGCCCGAGGGGATCCAGTTCTACACACGCGGCAAGGTGGTGACGGCGCGATGGCCCGATCCGGCGACGTCCGCCGTCGACCTCGGCTTCCCGAGGACACGCTGATGGCGTCGGCCGAGGAGCTGCTGCAGAGCGAGGAGACCGCCTGGGCCGAGTTCGTCGCCGAGGTCGGCCGGGTCCCGGAGCATCGTCGCGGCGACGACGGCGTGGTCCCGGGCTGGTCGGTGAACGATCTCGTCTTCCACAACGGGAGGTGGGCCGGCGTGGCGGCGGAGAAGTTGGGAGCCATCGCGGCCTCCGGTTCCGCGGGCGAGGAGGACGCCGACGAGGTCTGGCAGGGCAAGAACGAGCTGTGGGCCGCGGAGTCGAAATCGATGCTCTACCAGGAGGCGATGGCGCGCGCGCTGGAGGATCGCGAGCGCGCCCGTGCCGCTCTGCAGGCCCTTTCAGAAGTCACAGACGAGGCAGCTTCTTGGTTCAAGGAAGAGACGTTCGACCACTACCATGAGCACACGGAGGAGGTCAGCCGCTTCGCCGACAGCCTCGGCGTTCCGGAGAGGTAACCCTCGCTCATTCCGAGGGTGCACGATGTTCCCGGAAAAGATGGCGTTCACTATCCGGGGTCCTAGCCTCTTGGATTTGACTGGTCGGAGTTGGGATGTCTACGGTTTCCCGCATGGACATCAGAAGGATCGCGACGTTCACCGGCTGGCTGTGGATCGTCACCTTCGTCACCTCGATCCCGGCCCGATTCATCTTCTACGCCCCGGTGCTGGACGAGCCCAACTACGTCACCGGAGCCGGCGACGCTTCCCTCGCGCTTCTAGCCACAGGGGCTGTACTCGAACTGATCCTCATCATCTCGAACGTCGGCACCGCGGTGGTGCCGTTCTCGGTCCACAAGCGTTACAGCGAAGTTGGAGCTGTTGCGTACGTATCAGCCCGCATCGTCGAGTGCATCTTCATCGCGATCGGGATCGTCAGCATGCTCGCGATCGTGACCCTGCGGCAGGACGCCCCAAGTGGCACCACTGCTGCCCTCGGCCAGGGGATCGAAGCGATCTACGAGTGGTCGTTCCGGATCGGCCCGGGCTTCTTCGTCGGCGTCGGGAACGGACTGATCCTCGGCTACATGATGTACAAGTCAGGCTTGGTTCCCCGGCGGATGGCGATGCTCGGGCTCGTCGGCGGACCGCTCATCATCCTTGCGGGGATCCTCGTCATCTTCGACGTGATCGAGACCGGCGGCCCGATCGATGGGATCATGACGATCCCGGAGGGGCTCTGGGAGCTGTCGCTCGGCATCTATCTCGTCGCCAAGGGGTTCCGCCGCGACGCGCCGATCCTCGCCGATGATGCGCCGGTCAGGGTCCCCGAGTCGCCGAGCGCCATGCGTGAGAGTCGCTAGGACGAGATTCAGCGGCAGCCAGCCTCGTCACGCTTAGGCTCACGCGATGCGCATCGATCGTCAGGTCGTCGTGTTCGACGCTGCGGATCTCGCTGCAGAGAGCTTCTGGGCCGGGGTGCTCGAAGGTGCTGTGGATGCCGAGGACGACTGGCAAATGGTGGTCGTCGAAGGGGAGCCCCGGGTCGGGGTGCAACTCGCGCCCAACCACATCCCGCCAAACTGGCCCGACGGGACACCGCCCCAACAGATGCACCTCGACCTGTGGGTCGAGGACTTCCCGGCGGCCACGAACGAGTCATGTCGCTCGGCGCAAGGTGCTGAAGCCTGCCGAGGAGACCGACTCCGTCGACAACTTCCAGGTGTACGCGGACCCAGCCGGGCATCCCTTCTGCCTGTGCTGGATCGAACGGTAGCGGCGGGGAGCGTCAAGGGTTCGAGCGACATTCGCCCGCCCTCGGGCCAAGCTCACACGCGGCGACGGGTGTCCCGGCTAGTCCGATAGCGTTGACGTGCCTAGGGGGTGTACCCGATGCCTCATGTCCGGATCGAGGTCGTGAAGGGACGATCGCTCGCGGAGCGGCGGCGGCTGTTCCAAGCGGTCCACGACGGGCTGATGGAGGCGTTCCAGATCCCTGATGACGACCGCACACAGCGGATCGTCGAGCACGACGCCGAAAACTTCGAGATCCCGCCTGGGAGCTCCGATCGTTACACCTTGATCGAGATCACCGCATTCCCTGGCCGATCCGCAGAGGCGAAGCGGACCCTCTACCGAGTCCTCATCGAGAAGCTCGGCGAGATCGCCATCGACCCGATGGACGTCTCGATCGTGATCATCGAACCCACGCTGGAAAGCTGGGGACTCCGCGGCGGCCGCTCATCCGCGGAGGTCGACCTCGGCTTCTCGCTCGACATCTGATCCGAGGGACATCCGCGGACACTCGCGCACCGAGTGCTCCTCTCCTTGGCCGCACCGAGACACGAACCGACTCCAGGTGCCGCACGTAGACCCTCCAGAGACGGGGCGGCCCGCACGGCACGTGGAACGAAGGGGAGGGGACGAGCATGGCAGAGCCGAGCTTGTACGAACGATTGGGCGGCGTATTCGCCATCGCTGCTGTCATCGACCATTTCAGCGATGCGGTCGTCCAGAATCCGATCGTCGGCCAAGCATCGAAGAACCCTGAGCTTCGTGAGTGGCATACCGACCAGCTGGACAGGCTGCCGGGGTTGAAGTTCATGCGCACCCTGTGGGTTTGCAACGTCGCCGGGGGACCCTTCACGTTCGCTGCCACGAAGCCAGGGAGCACCCCCCTCGGGCTGGAAGAGGCCCATCGCGACCTCCACATCTCCCCCGAGGAGTTCGATGAGGTCGCGGCTGAGCTGGGACGTTCGCTCGATCATTTCGGGGTCCCTGCGCGTGAGAAGGATGAAGTCCTGGCGGCCTTCGCGGCGCACAAGGGGGAAGTGACCGAGGGATCGATGGCTTCGGGCTGAGCGTCTGCCTGTTGTCCGCTCAGTGCCGTTGCCGCCTTCACTGAGGATCCGCGCCGTCGTCTACGTCCGATTCTCGCTCAAGGGTCGCAGCGCATGAACCAGAGGTGCGGGCCGCCGCCGGGCGCGTCGCCGTCCGCGATCGTGCGGAAACCGCGCCGCTCGTAGTACGCGACGTTCCCGGGCCGGCCGGTCTCCAAGAACGCCGGCACGCCGTCGCGACCGGCGAAGTCGAGCCCGTGACGGATCAGCGCCGCTCCGAGACCGGTGCCGCGGTGCTCCACCTCCACGGCGAGATGATCGAGGTACCAGAAGGGCTCGCGCGGGAAGTTGTCGGCGATCCACTCCCACATCTCCTCGTGACGAGTCTCGGCAGCCGCGAGCGTCGAACGCATCGACCGGTCGATGTCCATCATCACCTGGTCGCTCCCGGGAGGGATCCACGCCGCGACGCCGAGGCCAGCGCCGGCCTCCCAGAGCCAGCCGAGTTCGGAGATCCGCTCGTCGAACGCGCGGAAGAAGTCGGTGATCACCTCGGTCTTCTCCGCACCGAAGGGCCACACGAGCATCGGATCGTCGGTGAACGCGCGGCCGAGAAGCGCGGCCAGATCGGGCACGCGGTCGGGACCTGCCTGGACGATCGGCTCAGACATCGGCGGAGCCTATCGTCTGGGCGGCAATGGTCCTACAGTGGTCGCGTGAGCACGTCAGCGAAGGAGGCTCGCGCCTCCGCCGTGTGGCAGTGGACGGGTCGTGGTGTGACTTGCGTCTTCCTGATCCTCGGATCGCTCGTGTTCGTCACCTTCCTGGACACGGGTTCACCGGTCTGGCTCGCCCTCGCACTCACAGGCGTGGGCGGGGCGCTCCTGTACATCGTCGGACTCGAGCGAACGACGCATCCCTCGTCGAGGTGGATCCAGCTCGCAGGCTGGTTGATGATGGCGGCGTTCTCGCTGATTCCCACGAGCCTCCTATTCATCCCCTTGGTCCTCGTGCTGTTCGCGCTCCCGGCGCTCCTCCCCAGGTTCCAGCGACCGTAGGCTGCGAGCGGCCCCCGCCCCTTCGGGTCGCCTATCCTTGCGCTCTCGGCTACGGAGGACGCAGCGATGCTCGAGCAAGAGACGATCAGAGAGCGCGAGGGCCGATGGAAGCCGCGCCCCACGCTGAGCGGCAACGACTACACGAGTCCCGAGGTCTGGGAGGAAGAACGCGAGCAGATCTGGTTCGGCGACTGGGTCTGCCTCGGTCGCGCCGAGGAGGTCGCGAACCCCGGCGACTACCTCGTCCGAGAGCTGGCGGGTGAGTCGATCTTCGTCACGAGGAACGCACAGGGCGCGCTCCACGGCTTCTACAACGTGTGTTCCCACCGGGGGACGAAGTTCCTCGACGACGAACCAGCAGCAGGGAACGTACGGAAGGCGTTCGTTTGCCCGTACCACTCCTGGACCTATGACCTGGACGGGCGCTTGATCGGGACGCCGAACGTCAGAGAGGACGAGCACTTCGACCGCGGGCAGTACCCGCTCCGCAGCTTCCCGGTCGACACCTACGCAGGGTTCCTGTTCGCCACGCTCGCGCGAGAGCCCCGGCCTCTCCTCGAAGCGCTGAACGACGGCGTGGAGAGCGTGACGGCCTTCGACCGGTTCGGTATGGACGAGCTCCGTGTCGGTGTCCGCATCGTCTACGAGGTCGCGGCGAACTGGAAGATCGTGGTCGAGAACTACAACGAGTGCCTCCACTGCCCGGTCGTACATCCCGAGCTGGTGCAGGTGGTCCCGTTGTTCCGCTTCGGTGAAGTGTGGGACGGCGAGACCCGTGACGGTGGCAACGAGATGGTCGACGGAGCGAAGTCGTTCACGATGACCGGCCGCTCCGAGCTGCCGACGCTTCCGGGGCTGCTCGATGAGGACCTGACCCGCTACTACGGGGCGTATCAGTTCCCGAACCTGCTGCTGAACATCCACCCGGATTGCGTCATGTACTACGTCGGGTACCCGAAAGGGACCGGGGCACACCACGGTCGTCTCGGAGTACCTCTTCCGACCGGAGACGATCGCCGACCCCGCCGCCTTCAAGCCGGAGCCGGTCGTGGAGCTCTGGGACCTGATCTCGAAGCAGGACTGGGACGTGTGTGAGCGAGCGCAGATCGGAGTGGGATCGCGCGCGTTCACGACCGGCGTGTACCCACGACAGGACCGGTACCTGTTCGCGTTCAACGAGAGCTACCGGGCGAAGATGGGTCGCGCGAAGCTCGGCCGGGGGCCGATCGACTGATGGCGATCAAGCGGATGAACCACGCGGTCCTGTACGTCCGCGATGCGGAGAAGACCTATGAGTTCTACCGAGACGTGTTCGGGTTCCGGGTCGTGATGGAGATGCCGGGAGCGAAGTTCCTGCAGGCACCCGATTCCGACAACGATCACGACCTCGGCCTCTTCAGCATCGGGGACGCGGCCGGACCCTCCTCGGCGGGCATGTCCACGGTCGGGCTGTACCACATCGCGTGGGAGGTCCAGACGCTCGGCGACCTCCGCGAGATCGCGCAGAAGCTCCAGGAGGCGGGGGCGCTGACCGGCGCCACCGACCACAGCACGACGAAGGCGCTCTACGGCAAGGATCCGGACGGGCTCGAGTTCGAGGTCTGCTGGATCGTGCCCAACGAGCTTCAGACGCCGGAGATCGAGGACGGTCGCGCGCGGATGCGGCCCCTCGACATCGAGGCGGAGATCGAGCGCTTCGGTCTGCAGACGGTCGGCGGCGTCTGAGGATCACGCCGTTTCGAGCAGTCCGCGCCTGGATCTGATCCGCCTGTCGACCGGACCGACGATCAGGTACTCGACGGCCACGCCGATCACCGCGATCACCGCGACGACGGCCAGGAGCGAGGCGACGTCCTGCGAGCGATCGAGGAGGTGTCCCAGGCCGGTCGCGCCGGTGGCCTGGACGATCAGCTCACCCGCCATCAGCGCCTTCCACGCGAAGCCCCAGGCTTGCTGGACGCCCGCCATGTAGGCGGGGAGCGCCGCGGGGAACACGACGGCTCGCTGGAGCTCCCAGCCTTTCGCGCCGAGCGTCCGCCCGGCTCGCACGTACATGGGCGAGACCTGGCGGATCCCCTGCAGCGTCGCGAGCGTGACCGCCGGGAACGAGCCCGCGATCGCGACGAACACGACGGCGCGCTCGGTGACGCCGAACCAGATCACGGCGAGCGGCACCCACGCGACGAACGGCGTGATCTGGAGCGCGACCACCAGAGGACGGACGCTCCGCCGCGCGAGCTCGGATGCGGCGAGCAGGAGCCCGAGCGCGGTCCCGATCACGAGCGCCGCCGTGAACGAGAAGGCGAGCCGGATCAGGGTCTTGAGGGTCGCCTCGGGGATCGTGCCGTCCGCGATGCCGTCCCGCAGCGCGGTCCACGTCTCGGCCGGCCCGGGGATCGATGCCGTGTCGGTCGCCGCGGCGACGACCGCCCACACGATCAGGAGCGAGGCCACGCCCAGGAGCGGCGGGCCCAGCTCGTTCGCCCAACGCCGCACGGTTAGCCCTCCTCCACCTGACTGATCAGGAGGTCGTGGACCTCCGAAACCACGTGGGCGACCAGGACGTCGTCCAGCGTCCTGGGTCGGTGCGCGTCGATCCTGAACTCCTCCAGGAGCGTGCCGGGGGCCGCCGACATCACCAGCACCCGGTCGGAAAGGAGCACCGCCTCGCGGACGTTGTGGGTCGCGAATACGAACGTCGTGCGGCCGGCGCGCTCGACGCGCTCGCGCTGCACGATGTCCTGGAGCCGTTCTCGGGCGAGCGCGTCGAGCGCGCCGAAGGGCTCGTCGCCCAGCAGGATGGCCGGATCGCACGCCAGGGCGCGGGCGAGCGCCGCGCGCTGCCGCATCCCGGCCGACAGCTCGTGCGGCTGGCGGTCGGCGGACCGATCGATATCCATACGCGTGAGCCACGTGGCCGCCCGCTCCTCGCGTTCATCCGTGGGGACGTTCGCGAGGCGCAGCGCAAGATCGAGGTTGCCCCGCACCGAGAGCCAGGGGAACAGGGCCGGTTCCTGGAAGAGCACGGCGCGGTCGGGCCCGGGGTCGGTCACCGGCCGGCCATCGACGAGCGATCTCACCGCTGGTGGGGCGTTCGAGGCCAGCGATGACGCTCAGGATGGACGTCTTCCCGCTCCCGCTCGGTCCGATCAGGCAGACGAATTCCCCTCGCACGACCTCGAACGAGAGGTCTTGGAAGGCCGTCTCGCGCTCGCCGGTGGGACGGAGCCTCGTCATGGAGAGGCCCCGGACGGAGATCATCGACGGAGCCGGAGGGCCGGCGGGCTGGTCCCGGGTCTCGATCGAGGCGCGACTCATCGCAGCCGGAACTTCTCCGCCATCTCGATCTGCACGACCTTGCCGTCCTGCACGACCAGGATCACCGTGCCGAACTTGATCCGCCGCAGGATCCCGGCCACGTTCGCCAGGACCCGCCGCTCCTCGTCCGTGAGCTCGTCGCCGTCTATCGGCTCGTCGTGCTCGGAGGGTGGCGTCGTCAGCTCGTCGGTCACGGCTCGCATCCTAGAACCCCCGGCGCATGCGCTGGGCTAGGAACGATGTGTCGGAACTGTGACGACTCGTGCTGCGAGACGGCCGAGGTGATTGACAGGAGCCCCATCCGGGCGGTATCCATGCGGGGCACACCGCCGCTCGACCGGGCCACCGGAGAGCGGTCCCGCCTCTCAGAGGCGATGTCCTGACGGTTGACCGGACCACCGGAGACCGACCCACAGAAACCGGTGGGCGTCTCACGTCCCGGTTCGATCGGAAGGAGTCCCGATGTCTTTCCGCTCCACGTTCCTCCGGTGGTCGGCGCTCGGCGTCGCACCTCTCCTGGCGCTCTCCGCGTGCGGCTCGGGTGACGGCACGGCGAATGCCGCCGAGTGCGCGGGTCTGCCCGAGACCCCCGTGATCAGCTTCGCCGCGTACAGCACGCCGCGGGAGGTCTACGGCAAGATCATCCCGGCGTTCACGGCTCAGTGGAAGGAGGATCACAACGACCAGACCGTGATCTTCCAGGAGTCCTACGGCGCATCCACGTCGCAGGCCGCGAACGTGATCGCCGGCTACGAGGCGGACGTCGTCGCGCTCTCGCTCGCCCCCGACGTCGACGAGATCGCCGACGCCGGACTGATCACCCACGACTGGACCGACACCGCCGACGGCGGGATGGTCTCGACGTCGGTCGTCGTGTTCGACGTCCGACCGGGGAACCCCGATGGCATCGCGGACTGGGACGACCTGGCGCAGTCGGGCGTCGAGGTCCTCACCCCGGACCCGGCATCGAGCGGCGGAGCCCGCTGGAACCTGGTCTCCGCCTGGGGCGCCGCCCTCCGCGGCCACGCCGGGGTGCAGGCCGACGACGAGGCCGGCGCCACGTCGCTCCTACAGGGCGTCCTCGGCAATGTCGTGGCGTTCGACAAGAGCGCTCGCGAGTCGATCAAGAACTTCGAATCCGGCAACGGGGACGTCGCGATCACGTACGAGAACGAGGTGTTGACGGCCCAGGAGGCCGGTCTCGAGGACGAGGCGGTGTATCCGCCCTCCAGCGTGCTTATCGAGAACCCGGTTGCGGTCGTCGACCAGAACGTCGACAAGCATTGCGTTCGCGAGGTGGCCGAGGCCTTCGTGGAGTTCCTGCACACGCCTGAGGCGAAGGAGATGTACACGGATGTCGGGTTCCTCCGTTCCACAGACCTCGCGGAGGCGCAGGCCGGCGGCGAGGGATTCCCGGCGATCGAGGATCTCTGGAGCGTCGAGGATCTCGGTGGCTGGGGAGCGCTGAACGACAAGCTGTTCAGCGACACCGGAATCGTGACCGAGGCGACGGCCGGCTAGCGATGAGCGGCGCCGCGCAGACCCTTCGGTCCCGCAGCGCGACGGTGCGGTCCCGCGACCGCACCGCCGCCGCGTTGCGGCACCTCGGGCTGCGCGGCGCCGCGATCCTGTACCTAGGGGCCTTCGTCTTGATCCCGGTGGCCGCGGTCATCACCCGGGGGTTCGGCGACGGTCTCGGCTCCTTCCGCGAGGCGATGGCGATCCCCAACGCCTGGCACGCGATCTGGCTGACGCTGATCACGTCGGGGCTCGCCTCGGTCCTGAACTGCGTGATGGGGGTGGCCCTCGCGTGGGTGCTCGTCCGCTTCCGATTCCCGGGTCGGAACGTCCTCTCCTCGCTCGTCGATCTCCCGCTCGCGATCCCGACGCTCGTGACCGGGTTGATGATCGCGACGCTCTACGGACCCAACGGCGCGATCGGTAAGGCGCTCGATGCGATCGGTCTGCAGGTCGTGTTCACGCCCGTCGGGATCCTCCTCGCGCTCTGCGTGGTGACGCTGCCGCTCGTCGTCCGCAACGTCCAGCCCGTCCTCCAGGAGCTGGACCCCGCGGAGGAGGAGGCGGCGGCCACGCTGGGCGCCGGCGGCTGGACGACCTTCCGGCGGATCGTCTTCCCGGCGATCCGCCCCGCGGTGGTGGGCGGCACGCTCCTCACGTTCGCGAGATGCATCGGGGAGTTCGGCAGTGTGGTGCTCGTCTCGGGCAACCGCCCGGGCGAGACCCTGACCGCGCCGGTGTTCATCTTCCAGCTCACCGGCCAGTTCCGACCCGAGGAGGCGGCCGCGGTCGCCACGCTGATGTTCGGCATCTCGTTCGTGCTCGTCCTGATCACGGCGCGACTGCTCAAGCGGAGGGAGGCGGCATGAGCGTCCAGGCGCCCGCTGCCCCCCCGCTTCCGACCACCGCCGAGCCGCGAGGGGGCCGACGCTCGTTCCTCCGCGCCGGCATCGCGGCCGCCTGCGTCGCCTATGTGGCGGTGCTGCTCTTCCTGCCCCTGGTCGGGATCGTGATCACGGCGCTCGACCCGGGGTTCTCGATCGTGACCGACACGTTCTCCCGTCCCGAGGTGCAGCATGCGTTCTGGCTCACGTTCGTGATCACCGTGATCACGGTCGTCGTGACGACGTTCTTCGGACTCTGCGTCGCGTGGGTCCTCGTCCGTCAGCGGTTCCGCGGCCGTGCCCTGATGAACGCACTGGTCGACCTGCCGTTCGCCCTCTCGCCGGTGACGGTCGGTCTCGCGTGCGTCCTGCTCTTCGGCACCGGCGGGTGGTTCGCCGACTTCTTCGCGGCGCGTGGGATCCAGATCATCTTCGCACTGCCCTCGATGGTCCTCGTCACGATCTTCATCTGCATCCCGTTCACGATCCGCGAACTCGTGCCCGTGCTCGAGGAGATCGGGCTGGAAGAGGAGGACGCGGCCCGCACCCTCGGGGCCTCGATCTGGCAGACGTTCCGCCGGGTCACGTTCCCCAACATCCGCTGGGCGCTCGGCTACGGGATCGCCCTTACCGTCGCCCGTGCGATCGGCGAGATCGGCGCGGTGCTGATCGTGAGCGGACTGATCCAGGGCAAGACAGAAACCGCGACGATCTACATCTTCAACGCGCTCGAGGAACGACAGGACGCGCAGGCCTACGTGGTGGCCCTGGCGCTCGCGGCGATCTCCGTCGTCCTACTCGTCGTGATCGAGGGCTTCCGCAGACGCACCCAACGAGGCCGAGAAGCGGCAGGAGGCATCGAGGTATGAGCACGCCGATCGTGGTGGAGAACCTGACGAAGCGCTTCGGCGACTTCGCGGCGGTGACGGATGTGTCGTTCACGGCACGTGCCGGCTCGATCACCGCGTTGCTCGGGCCGTCCGGCTCCGGCAAGAGCACGGTGCTGCGCGTGATCGCGGGCTTGGAGCGGCCGACGGCCGGCCGGATCGTGGTGGGTGACGAGGAGGTCACGGCCAAGAGCGTGCAGGAGCGCGAGGTGGGCTTCGTCTTCCAGCATTACGCCCTGTTCCGGCACATGACCGTCACGGAGAACGTCGCCTTCGGCCTCAGGGTCCGGAAGGAGTCGAAGGAAACCCGGGACGGTCGCGTGAAGGAGCTCTTGGAGCTCGTCCAGATGTCGAGGTTCGCCGATCGGTACCCGGAGCAGCTGTCCGGCGGCCAGCGCCAGCGGATCGCGTTGGCTCGCGCCCTCGCCCCCCGCCCGGAAGTGCTGCTCCTGGACGAGCCGTTCGGGGCGCTCGACGCCAAGGTGCGACAAGACCTCCGTCGCTGGCTCGACGAGCTCCATCGGGAGCTCGGTGTGACCAGCTTGCTCGTGACGCACGATCAGGAGGAGGCGTTGGAGCTCGCCAACCAGGTGATCGTGATGCACGACGGTCGGGTGGAACAGGCCGGCTCGCCCGCGGACGTCTATAACGATCCCGCCACCGCGTTCGTCGCCGGCTTCGTCGGCGCGGCCAACGTGCTGCACGGGCACGTGGTCGACGGACATGTGCACCTCGGGACGGTCCAGGTGGCCGGGGCAGGTCACCTCGAGGAAGGTGCCGCCGCGGCCGCCTACGTCCGGCCCCACGATGTCCGCGTGTCGGCCGAAGAGACCGGCGTTCGAGGGACGATCGAGCGGAGGGCGACGCTCGGATGGCTCGCGCGACTGTCGATCCGGCTGCCCGGCGGAGAGACCCTCGTGGCCCACGTGCCGCACGACGAGCTCGGCAACGCCAGCGAGGGCGACGAGGTCTGGGTGGATCTCCGGAGCCCGAAGGCGTTCGGCATCGAGCCCGGAACGACGGCACCGGGCGTTCCTCCGGATGCCAAGACGACCAACGGCGGGATGGCGCAGGTTCCCGGAGAGGGTCCGGTGGTACGTTCGGGTTCGTGAGCCCGTCCGACCTGAAGCCGACGGACCTGATCGACATCGATCACCTTCTCTCCGACGAGGAGAAACAGATCCGCGAGGTCGCCCGCGAGTGGGTGCAGCGCCGGATCCTGCCCGAGGTCGAGGACTGGTACGAGAAGGGCGAGTTCCCGGCGCGCGATCTCGCCAAGGAGCTCGGCGAGCTCGGCTTCTTCCTGATGCAGCTCGACACCGAGTGGACGCTCGGACTCAACTCTGTGGCCTACGGGTTGGTGGAGCTGGAGATCGAGGCCGGCGACAGCGGTCTGCGCTCATTCGTCTCGGTACAGAGCGCGCTGGCCGGCCACGCCATCTACGCGTTCGGGAGCG
Source organism: uncultured Actinomycetota bacterium (assembly GCA_963842295.1). Taxonomy (GTDB): domain Bacteria; phylum Actinomycetota; class UBA4738; order UBA4738; family HRBIN12; genus JAJNBA01. The sequence continues at coordinate 223,237 of CAWJFY010000005.1, forward strand.
ACGAGCAGAGGAACGAGTGGCTGCCGAAGATGGCGTCCGGCGAGACCATCGCGTGCTTCGGGCTCTCGGAGGCCGACTCGGGGAGCGATCCGAGCTCGATGCGCACCGTGGCCAAGCGAGACGGCGACGACTGGATCCTGAACGGCACGAAGATGTGGATCACGAACGGCGGCGTGTCGGACATCGCGATCGTCTGGGCGCAGACCGATGACGGGGTCCGCGGGTTCATCGTGCCGACCGATACGCCAGGCTTCACGGCGAACGACATCCACAAGAAGATGTCGCTCCGTGCGTCGGTGACGTCGGAGCTGGTGATGGACGGCGTGCGGCTGCCGGCGGACGCGATGCTCCCCGAGGTGAAGGGGCTCCGCGGACCGCTCTCCTGTCTGAACGAGGCCCGCTACGGGATCGTCTGGGGCGTGATGGGCGCGGCTCGCTCGTGCTTCGAGACGGCGCTCGAGTACTCGAAGACCCGCGAGCAGTTCGACAAGCCGATCGGCTCGTTCCAGCTCACGCAGAAGAAGCTCACGGACATGGGACTCGAGCTGTACAAGGGGACGCTGCTCGCCTACCACCTCGGCCGGCTGAAGGACGAGAAGGGCCTCGCGCCGGAACAGGTGAGCGTCGGGAAGCTGAACAACACGCGCGAGGCGCTGAAGATCGCCCGGACCTCACGCGGGATCCTCGGCGCGAACGGCATCACGCTCGAGTACCCGATCATGCGCCACATGACGAACCTTGAATCCGTGATCACCTACGAGGGGACCGAGGAGGTCCACACACTGGTGATCGGTGAACAACTGACAGGCCTCAAGGCGTTCACGTAGTTCGTCCGCTCCTTGCCTCGTCGGATCCGGGCTCGACACTGACCTCCGTATGCTCCGGGTCGATGCCCGTCCGTGCGTCAGAGGAGTCAGCGTGAATCGGGAACCGTCTGAGGGTTTCTCCCTGCGCGCCGTCAAGCTCTCAGACGCTGAGGCGGTCGCGGACGTGATCAACGAGTGCACTCGCGCCGAGATCGGCCTTCCCTGGACGACGCCGGAGGAGGTGCGGAACGAATGGTCCGGGCCCGGCTACGATCTGCCGGCGGACGCGCTCCTCGTCGACGGGGCTGGCGAAGTCGCGGGCTACCTCCAGCTCTGGTGCGACATCGACCCATACGACGAGCTGGTCTCGCTCGTGTACGTCCGGCCTCGGTACTGGTCCCGCAGCCTGAGCGCGTTCCTCATCCGGCTCGGAGAGGAGCGCGCGCGCGAACGGATCCACAGGGCCCCTGCCGATCTGCGCGTCACGCACCAAGTGGCCCGGTTCGCACACAACGAGGCCGCCGGTGCGCTCTTCCGTTCCCTCGACTACGCCTACCTCCAGACGTACTGGATGATGCAGATCGAGCTCGGGGACCGGCCGCCGACGCCGCCGGAGCCTGAGGGCATCGTGATCCGGACGTTCGACCCTGAGCGAGACGCGCCCAGAACGCACGCAGCGCTGGCCGAGGCCTTCCTCGACCATCGGGGTCACGACTTCCCCTCCTACGAGCAGTGGCGCCACCATCACATCGATGGCGAGGCAACGCAGTTCGATCCACAGCTCTGGTTCGTCGCGGCCGACGGGGAGGAGGTTGTCGGAGCGGCGGTCTGCCGACCGTCGTCCGCCCGCGATCGCGAGTGTGCCGAGGTGGACATCCTCGGTGTGCGTCGGGGGTGGCGCGGGCGGGGGGTGGGTCTCGCCCTCCTCGGGGCCGCGTTCACGGAGTTCCAACGCCGTGGGATCCCCCGCGCCGAGCTCGGTGTCGATTCGGAGAACCCGACGGGCGCGACCCGGCTGTACGAGCGCGCCGGCATGCACGTGGCCCACGCATGGGAGACGTGGGAGAAGGAGCTTCGGCCCGGGACCTCGCTGGCGATCTAGGCGGTGTCGGGACCCATCACGGTCGCCTCCGCGAGGAGCGTGGCTGCGTCCGCGACGCGGATGTCCGAGCCCTTGCCCTTCGCGGCGTCGTCGAGCATCACCAGGCAGTAGGGACAGGCTGTCGCGACGGTTTCAGCGCCGGTCTCGGCCGCCTCCTCGAATCGTGTGTCGTTGATGCGGGGCGACTCCTCCTCCATCCACATGCGGGCGCCGCCTGCACCGCAGCAGAAGGACCGCTCGCGGTTCCGTGGCATCTCCTCGATCTCGCCGCCGATCACGTCGCGAGGGGCGTCGAACTCGCCATTGTGTCGGCCCAGGTAGCAGGCGTCGTGGTACGTGATCTTCCCCTCGCCGGTCCGCGGCTGGAGCCGCCCGGCCGCGATCAGCTCGGACAGCAGCTGGGTGTGGTGCACGACCTCGTACTTCCCGCCGTAGTCCGGGTACTCGTTCGCCAGTGTGTTGAAGCAGTGCGCGCAGCTCGCGACGATCTTCGTGACGCCGGCGCCGTTCAGCGTCTCGACGTTCTGCTCGGCGAGCATCTGGAACAGGTACTCGTGACCCATCCGCCGGGCGGGGTCGCCGGTGCATTTCTCGCGCGGGCCGAGTACCGCCGAATCGATGCCCGCGGCGGCGAGCAACCTCGCCACGCTCTGCGTCGTCTTCTGCGCTCGCTCGTCGAACGCGCCCGCGCACCCGACCCAGAACAGGACCTCCGGCGCCGGGTCGCCCTCCTGAAGCACTCGCACGTCGAGGTCCTTCGCCCAATCGAGCCGCGCCGACGCCGGCTGGCCCCACGGGTTCTCCTGGTTCTCGACGCCGCGGAGCATCGGGGCGGCTTCTTGCGGGAACCGCGACTCGGCCATCACGAGGTTCCGGCGCAGGTCGACGATCGTGTCGATGTGCTCGATGTCGACCGGGCACTCGCGCACGCAGGCGCCACACGTCACGCAATCCCACACGACCTGGTCGATCACCGCGTTCGGCACGAGCGGCTGGAGCTCGACCTCGCCGGCGGCTTCGGCGACCACCCGGTCGCGGAGGTCCATGATCAGCAGCTTCGGTGAGAGCGGCTTGCCGGTTGCCCACGCGGGGCACGCCTCCTGGCACCGACCGCACTCCGTGCACGAGAACAGGTCGAGCATCTGCTTCTTGGAGAGATCCTTCTGCGTCGCGACGCCGAAGCGGATGTCCTCCTCGGCGGCTTCGAGGTCGATCCGGTTCGGCTCGAGGCGACCGGTCGGGCCATCCTTCGCGAGCCAGACGTTCGCCGGCGCGGTCGCGATGTGGAGGTGCTTCGAGCCGGGGAGGAAGACCAGGAAGCCGAGGATCACGAGGAGGTGCGCCCACACGAGGATGCGCTCGGCGATCTCGGTGCCGCTTCCGGCGCCGAACAGACCGGAGAGGAGGTTCGCGACGGGCCGCGAGTCCGGCACCTCAGCGATCCCGAGCGCGATCCGCGAGGCATTCCACAGCAGGAACGTCACGACGATCGCCAGGATCAGGAGCAGGATGCGATCGGCCTCCTCCATGTGGCTCCCGCGGAAGCGGTCGGGCTTCAGGACCTTGCGGATGAAGAACGCCATCGCGACGCCGACGACCACCAGCGTCGCGAAGATGTCCGACACGAACGCGAACCACGACGCGTTGCCGAGGACCGGAAGCGACGATTCCTTGTCGACGATCGCGACGGCGGCCTCCGCGATCGTCGGGAGCAGCACGATGAAGCCCCAGAAGATGAACACATGCATCAGGCCGGGCCCTAGCTTCTGGAGGAGCTTCTTCTGGAGGAAGACGTGGGTGATCTCGCGGGTGACGCGATCGGGGGTAGGGGTGCCGCGTCCGGCCGGACGGGCGTTCGCGACGAGCGCCACGCGCGGCCGGACGCGGCGCACGAACAGGACGACCGCCACGACGACGACGGCCGCGAGGGCCGCGGCGGCTACGAGCCCGTCCGTCGCTTCTCGATCTCCTCGGTGAGGGCCGGGACGACCTTGAAGAGGTCACCCACGACGCCCAGGTCCGCGATCTTCAGGATGGGCGCGTCGGGGTCCTTCGTGATCGCCACGATCCGCTTGGCGCCCTTCATGCCCACCATGTGCTGGAGGGCGCCGCTGATCCCGGCGCAGATGTAGACCTCGGGCTTCACCGTCTTGCCGGTCTGCCCGATCTGGAAGCTGTACGGGACCCAGCCGGCGTCGACGGCCGCTCGCGATGCGCCCACGGCGGCGCTCCCGATCGCGGCGGCGAGCTTCTCGAGCTGTTCGAACGCGTCAGGGCCGCCGAGCCCCCGGCCGCCGGCGACGACGACCTTCGCGTCCTCGAGGCGAGGCCCGGATGCCTCCTCCTCGTGGCGTTCGAGCCGCTCGGCCTTCTTCAGATCGTCTGGGACATCGGCTTCGACCTCGACGACGTGAGCGGCGCCGCCGGAGGGTTCTGCCGCGAACGACTGCGGGCGGATGAGCACGAGCTTCGGCGCCGGACCCTTCAGCTCGACATCCACGATCTTGGTCCCGCCGAGGATCTCGGTGCGAGCCTTGTCCGGCCCGAGGACATCCGTGGCGTTCGCCATCAGCGTCGACCCGGTGCGCGCCTGCAGCCGCCCGGCGACGTCGCGGGCGTCGTAGGAGGCGGGGAACAGGATCAGGTCGGGATGATGCTCTTCGATCAGGCCGGCAAGGGCGTGCACCGCCGGTTGCGCGAGGTGTTTCGAGAAGACCTCGTCGTCGCTCGCGTAGACGGTCTGCGCACCGTGCTCGCCGAGCGCGTCGGCCGATGCCTTGGCGCCGGGACCGAGAGCGACCGCGGCGACCTCGTCGCCGAGGTCCCGCGCCTTCGTGAGGAGCTCGAAGGCACTCGGCGCCGGCCCATCCGGCGTGACGTCGGCCCAGACCCAGACATTCATCTTGGGCACCTTGGCACGTCAGATCACCTTCGCTTCTGCCAGCAGGTCGGCGATGCGGGCAGGCGTGGTGTCATCGGCCTCGATCGTTTCCCCGCCCTGCTTCGGGGGCGCGTTGGACACCTCCGCGACCGTCTGGGTGGCGGTCGTGTCCTCGGCCGATAGGCCGAGATCCGAGACGCTCAACGTCTCGACCGGCTTCGACTTCGCTGCCATCACGCCTTTCAGCGACGGGTAACGGGGCTCGGTCGCGCCGGCAGTCACCGTGACGACCGCCGGAAGAGCTGCGGTGACGACGTCGTAGCCGGCCGCGGTCTGCCGCTCGATCTTCAACGAACCGTCCGAAGCCTCGAGCTTGCGCGCGAACGTGAGGCTGGGCAGGCCGAGCAACTCGGCGATCGCCGCGGACACCGTCCCCGTGTACCCGTCGGTGGACTCGACGCCGCCGATCACGAGGTCGAAGGTCTGGCGACCGACAGCCGCCGCCAGCACACGGGCCGTGACCAGGGCGTCGGCGCCACGGAGGGAGTCGTCGGTGATCCGAAGGCCCTTGTGTGCGCCCATGGCGAGACCGCGCTGCAGCGCCGCATGAGCCACCTCGGGACCCATCGTCAGGAGAGTGATCTCGCCGTCGCCCGCCGCCTCCACGAGCTGCAGCGCGGCTTCGAGCCCGTACTCGTCGCCGGGATCGAGCGCCCCGTCGGCGCCTTCTCGGACAAGCAGCCCGTCCTCGCCGAGCGTGGGTGTGCCCTCGGGCTCGGGTACCCATTTGGTCAAGACGACGACGTTCACGCCACCGTCCGCCGATCCTCGCTCACGGGGGCACCGTACCCGCACGGGCCACCCGTCGGCATCTCGCCGCTAGGGCAGCTTGGCGAGCGCACTGATGACACGCTCACGGAGATCGCCATCGCAGTGCTCCCGAACCAGCGCCGACTTGGTCGCCCATGGATCGTCGCCACCGTCCACGTCGAGCCCGTCGCCACACGCGAGCCGCATGTCGGACCGCCCATCCCAGTCCGGCCCCGGGACCGTGGCGTCGACCCTCACTCGCCGACCGTTCATGAGCAGCTTTGCGTAGCTGTGGACGTCGGTCAGCCCTTCTGGCGGAACCGCCGTTGTAGCTCCCTCCCCGAATAGTGTCCGAGCGAGATCGGGTGTCAGCCGGTATATGCGATGAACGATGAGCGGCTCAAGCTCGGGCCATCGTGTCGCTGCGAGTTCGGTGAGAAGAGCGTGCTTCGTAGAGCAGGTCCCACGCCACTCGGAGACGACGCCAGCTGGGGTCCGATCATGGGGTCGTCCGTATGGGAGCGAGCGGATCGACTCGACGACATCGACCAACGTGGCCGAGTCGCCCAGACCCGCCTTCTGCCCAAACGTCGTCCAGAGTGTGGATTCGCCCACGGCGCGCTCAGCTCCCTTGGAGGAATGCGTCGAGCTCGTCGCGGGTCGGCATGCCCTCTCGGGCGCCGACCTTCGTGACAGAGAGGGCGGCCGCGGCCGCCGCACGTTGGGCCGCCGCCGCCAGCTCCAACCCTTCAGCGAGACCCGCCGCGAACACGCCGTTGAAGCAGTCGCCGGCGCCTGTCGTATCGACGGCATCGACCCGGGGGTTCGCCACCCGTTCCTCCTCGCCGCCTCGATGGATCAACACCCCGTCCTCCCCACGCGTCTCGACCACCACCACTCCATCCGGCAGCGAGCCCAGCGCGTCGAGCTCGTGCTCGTTCGGCGTGACGTAGGTCGCCAGTCGCGCAACCTCTCCCACCCAGGGCTGCACGGGCGCGGGATTCAGCACGAGCGGCAGCTGATGCTCCTTGCACCATGCCGCCGCGGCTCGGACGGCGCCGTGCGAGACCTCCAGGCTCGCGAGCACGACCCCCACTTCGTGCACCTGCTCGAACGCTGACGTCACGTTGCTGGCCGAGAGCTCGGCGTTCGCACCCGGCGCGACCGAGATCTGGTTCTCACCGTCGGGACCGACGCAGATCAGTGCGACGCCGGTCGGCACGCCCGGTCGCATGGCCACGGACGTGGCCACCCCTTCGACTCGGAGCGCGTCCAATGCTTCGTGCCCAAGTGTGTCGTTCCCGACGGCCCCCACGATCACGACGCCGGGGCCGCCGCCGAGGGCTCGCGCCGCGGCCACGGCCTGGTTCCCGCCCTTGCCGCCGTGATGCTGCGCGAACACCCCGCCGGTGACCGTGTGACCGGGTGCGGGGAGCGGAGCTCCCGACACGACGAGGTCGACGTTGATCGCGCCGATCACGACGACGGAGCCCGTCACGCCATCGACTCCACCAGCGATCGCAGTCGCTCGACGAACCGCTTCATGAACGCTTCGTCGTTGACCTCGAGGGCGACGCGCGCGTTCGCCTCGGCCTCCCAGCCCACCGGCCAGGGGCTCCCGCGGATACCGGTGAGGTCGGCCACGGTCTCGCCGATCGTCCAACGGCCCTCGGTCTCGACCTCGACCCGGGTCGTCTCGAGACGAGCGAGCGCGGGGTCGATGGCCACGGCCAGCGCGAGCGGGTCGTGCAGACGGCACCCGTCCTCGCCGACGACCGATGCGTAGAAGTCCATGTAGAAGCTCGTCGCGCCCTCGACGAGCAGCCCGAGCGGCGACCGCGGGGCCGGCGCACAGACGGCGTCGAGGTCGGGCCGCCGCATCACGGCTCGCTCGGTGATGTCGAGCCCGACACAGATCGGCAAGCGCTCATCGTCTGCCCCGGAGAACCCGGTGAAGACCTCGGCGGCGGCCAACGGATCTACCCAGATGTTCGCCTCGGCGGCCGGCGTCACGTTGCCGCCTCGGGCGAACGCCCCGCCCATGAGCGCGAACCCGCCCAACAGTTGCGGAAGTCCCGGCTCCTCGCGAAGCGCCAGAGCCACGTTGGTGAGCGGGCCGGTCGCGACCAGGAGCACTTCCCCAGGACGCTCGCGCGCCGAGGCCACGATCACGTCGACCGCCGAGCGATCCGAGGGCGAAGCCGCGGGCGGTGGGGGGGCGGCCCGGCCGAGCCCGCGTTCCCCGTGGACGATCGGGAACGGGACGTGGTCGCGAGCGAGCGGCCGGGCCGCCCCCTGCGCCACCTCGACTTCCGGCCTCCCCGCCACCTCCAGCACCGCGAGCGTGTTCTCCGTGGCCTGCTCGACGGAGACGTTCCCCATCACACTCGTGGCGGCGATCAGGTCGACCTCGGGGGATGCCACGGCGTAGAGCAGCGCGAGCGCGTCGTCGACACCGGTGTCGACGTCCAGGATCAGCGGCACGGGCGCCATGGCCCGCACAGGGTACTCAGGCGCCGGCCGGTTCCAAGGCGAATCCGATCAGCTTCGACGAGACCTCGCGGCTCACACGAAGCATGTCCTCGGGGGTGACGTCGCTGTGGTCCATCAGGACCTGGATGGCGAGACCGTCGATCAGGGCGCCGACCTGGATCCCGAGCTCGTCCGCGTCCAGCCCCTCGGGGAACTCTCCCGTCGACCTGCCGTGACGCACGATGTCGGAGATCGATCGCCTCCAGCGTCGGTTCAGGACCTCGTGCTCCTTCGCCATCTCGGGGTCGCGAAGCGCGCGCACCCAGATCTCCACCCATAGGGCCCACTCGTCCAAGAACGGGAACTCGGGGAGCAGGCCCGGGATCGAGAGCTCGATCAGCCTGTCGAGCTGCGCGCGGGCCGACGGATTCTTGCGGAGCTCGCGCGACAGCCGTAGGTAGAACTGGTCGTTCGCATAGGTGAGGGCTTCGACCAGCAACCGGTCCTTGGACTCGAAGTAGTAGAGGATCAGCCCGGTCGAAACGCCGCACGACTCCGCGATGTCCTGGATCCTCGTGTCGGCGAGGCCGCGATCGGTGATCACCTGGGCGGCGGCGGCAAGGATCTCTTGACGGCGATCCCCTTTCGGAGCCGTCTTGGTCGCCTTCGTTCGTGTCTTGGGCATCTCACTCCTGAACGGCGTACAGAGAAACGAGAGGGACAGGCGCCCTGATGAGGCGGGCGTCCATGGAAAGGTACCCCGTTGAGCAGCCGAAATCAAAGGAGGGCCCCCAGCGTCGCGTTTGACTCGCCGTTCAGATTCGAGGCATCATTCAGCATCGACGAAAGGATCCGAAGAGACATGGCCACGAACACCTACGACGCGATCGTCATCGGCGGGGGCCATAACGGACTCACGGCCGGCGCCTACTTCGCGCGACACGGGGCGCGCACGGTCGTCCTCGAGGCGAGGCACAAGACCGGCGGCGCCGCCGACACGAGCGCGCCGTTCGCCGATCACCCCGACATCAACGTCACCACCTACTCCTACGTGATGTCGCTGATGCCACCGACGATCATCGACGAGCTCCAGCTGAAACGGCACGGCTACGACGTCACGCCGTTCGGCCCGTACTTCCAGGCCTACCCGGACGGCCGCGCGATCACCGTCTACGCCGACGAGGCCGACCGCTCGTACGACTCGATCGCTCAGTTCTCGAAGAAGGATGCAGATGCTCTCCCCGAGTGGGAGGCGTGGCTGAAGAGCGTCGCCGACATCCTGGGACCACTGCTGCTGCAGAGCCCGCCGCGGGCGGGGTCGCTCGCGATCGGCGACCTGCTGGAGACGGCCCGAACCGCGTGGAAGGTCCGCAAGCTCGGTGTCCGTGGTGTCGCGGACGTGACGCGACTGTTCACGATGAGCATCACCGACCTGCTGGACGACTGGTTCGAGTCCGACGAGATGAAGGGGATGCTCGCGGTCAACGGGATCATCGGCACATGGGCGGGTCCCGACGAGCCCGGGACCGCGTACGTGATGCTGCATCACTCGATCGGCGACGTCGGCGACGGGCACCTGGGGTCGTGGGGCTACCAGCAGGGCGGGATGGGGGCGGTCTCCGATTCGATCAGGCGATCCGCGGAAGCCTTCGGCGCCGAGGTCCGGACGAACGCGCGCGTGAACAAGGTCCTGACGTCCGGCGGGCGCTTCCGGGGTGTCGTCCTGGACGACGGAACAGAGCTCCACGCCCCGATCGGCGTGACGTGCGTGCATCCCAAGATCGGGTTCCTCGACCTGATCCCGGCCGCGGAGCTGCCGGCGGACTTCGTCAAGGACATCGAGCGCTGGAAGACGCGCTCCGGCGTCGTGAAGATCAACGTCGCGATGTCGGAGCTCCCGGACTTCACCGCGATGCCCGGAAAGAACATGCAGGAGCACCACACCGGCTCGGTGGAGCTGTGCTTCACACCGCAGTACGCCGAGCGCGCGTTCCAGGACTCGCACATGGACCGAAAGGCGTCGGTCGCTCCGTTCGTCGACGGAGTGATCCCGACGACGCTCGACAAGAAGCTCGCACCCGAGGGCAAGCACGTGTTCTCGATGTTCTCCCAGTGGGTGCCGGACGACTGGGTCAACGAGCCGCACCGCGACGAGCTCGACGCCTACGCGAAGCGGATCTTCGACCTCTACGACGAGCTCGCCCCCAACTTCAAGGACGCGATCCTGGACTATCAGGTGATCGGCCCCTACGACATGGAACAGGAGCTCGGACTGATCGGCGGGAACATCTTCCACGGCGAGCTCTCGGTGGACCAGCTGTTCCACATGCGGCCGGCGCCCGGCTACGCGGACTTCCGGACCCCCATCCGAGGCCTGTACCACGGATCGTCGGCGACCCACGCCGGCGGAGGGGTCAACGGCATCCCCGGCTGGAAGGCGTACCGTGCGGCCGTGAAGGACAGGGCTCTCAAGAAGCGCTCGTGAGCTCCACGGGTCGTGCCGAGCGGTCGCCGCTCGAGCGGATGCTGGCGGCGCGCTCGGTCGCGGTGGTCGGCGCGTCCGTCAAGGAGGGCTCGGTCGGGCGTCAGATGATGCTCGAGCTCGAACGCGGCGGCTACGAAGGCGACGTCTATCCGGTGAACCCGGGATACGAGGAGGTGCTCGGCCACCGTTGCTACGGGTCGCTGGGCGAGGTTCCCGAGCCCGTCGATCTGGCGATCCTCGGCATCGCCAATCAGCGGGTCGAGCAGGCGATGCGGGACGCGGCGTCGGCCGGCGCCGGCAGCGTCGTGACGTTCTCGTCGCTGTTCGAGGAGGAGCCGCCGGAGGCCGGGATGCCGACGCTCGCCGAGCGGGTCGCGGCCATCGCTCGGGACAACGGGATGGCGCTCTGCGGCGGCAACGGGATGGGGTTCGTCAACACCGAAGCTCGACTCCGCGCGACCGGTTTCCCGACCCCCGACGAGATGCCGCCGGGTCCGGTGACGTTCCTCTCGCACTCGGGCTCGGCGTTCGCAGCCTTCGCGTTCAACGATCGAGGGATCGCCTTCAACCTGATCGTGTCGAGCGGCCACGAGATCGTCACGACGATGGACGAGTACCTGTCCTTCGCGCTCGACCTCGAGAGCACGAAGGTGATCGCATTGGTCCTCGAGACCGTGCGCCGCCCGGAGGGGTTCCTGGCCGCGCTCGCGAAGGCCAACGAGCGGGACGTGCCGGTGCTCGCGCTCAAGGTCGGTCGGACGGAGGGGTCGAAGGAGATGGTCGTGGCGCACTCCGGCGCGCTCGCGGGCGAGCACGGGGCGTACGAAGCGGTGTTCGGCGCCTACGGCGTGCACGAGTGCCGGGACCTCGAGGAGCTCGCCGACACGATCGAGCTGTTCTCGAACCCTCGTCGCGTGGTGGGCGGAGGCGGCATCGCTTCGCTGCACGACTCCGGCGGCGAGCGCGCCCTGTTCGTGGACCTCGCGTCGGATCTGGGCGTCCCGCTCGCGAGGATCTCGGAGGCGACGAGGGAGCGGATCGACGCGGTGCTCGACCCGGGTCTCGTCGCCGAGAACCCGCTGGATGCCTGGGGGACCGGGATCGACGCCGATCGGATCTACAGGGAGAGCTTCCTGGCGCTGCACGACGATCCGGAGACCGCCGCGGTCGCCTTCGTCGTGGACCTCACTCGGCAGGGTGAGCCGTACGACGAGGGGTACCTCCGGGTCGCGACGGACGTCTACGAGGCCACGACGAAGCCGTTCTGCGTGGTGTCGAACCTGCCCGCCGCGATCGCGCGCGACGAGGTCGGCTGGTTCCGGCGTGCGGGCATCCCGGTGCTCGAGGGAACCCTTTCCGGATTGCGCGCACTCACGCACCTGCTCGATCACACGAAACACGACGACCGGCGATCGAGGATCCCATCCGATCCGGTTCCCGCCGCGACGACGGCCCGTTGGCGCGAACGGCTGGCCGGCGCCGAAGCCCTCTCGGAACTGGAGGCACTCGAGCTCCTCGCCGACTATGGCGTGCCGACCGTGACGGCGAAGGCGGCGGCGACCGCCGAGGAGGCGGTCGCCGCCGCCGCCACGATCGGGTACCCGGTCGCGCTGAAGACAGCCGTCCCCGGCGTGCTCCACAAGACGGAGAGCGATGGCGTCCGGCTCGGACTCGTCGATGCCGATGCCGTTCGCGACGCCTACGAGGACGTCGCCGGCCGGCTCGGCCCGGCGACGATCGTCGCGGCGATGGCGCCACCGGGCGTCGAGGTCGCGCTCGGCATCGTTCGCGATCCCACGTTCGGTCCGCTCGTGTTGGTGGCGGCGGGCGGCGTCCTGGTGGAGCTCGTCCACGACCGAAAGCTCGCGCTCCCACCGATCGACGAGGACGCCGCCCGCCGCCTGATCGACGGGCTCGCGATCCGGCCGATCCTCGACGGCGCGCGCGGCGCGCCAGCCTCCGACGTCGACGCGCTCGCTCGCGCCACCTCGCGGCTCTCGATCCTCGCCGTCGAGCTCGGCGATCGGATCGCCGAGCTCGACGTCAACCCCGTGATCGTCTCACCGCGAGGATGTGTGGCGGTGGACGTGCTCGTCGTCACCTAGCGCGCGTGTCGCGCATCCTTGCGCGACTTCGGTCACGTATACAACTCTGTAGCAGTGGGTACGACGTCGACGTGATCCGCCGGACCGTCCGGAACGAACCGGAGCGAGACGGCGATCACGGAGGTGAGGGCGATGAAGCGGATCCGTATCGAGAAGCCGAAGCCTCGCCGCTCGATGGAGCTCGAACTGCCCCTCCGCCTCGATCCTCGTGACCCGGACATCGTTCGCGTGAAGCGGGGAGCGATCTGGCGATTCGCCGACCGCCGCTGGGCGACCTAGACCCCTACAGCGCGTCCTCGACCGGGATCGTCCCGGGCTCCCAGCCCGTGTAGGTGTCACGAGGGAATTCCCAAGGTGTCGAGAAGGTCGGAGCTTTCTCTCGTGCGATCTTCGGAGCCCGCGGTTTCCCCGCGAAGTCGAAGACGTGCTCGAAGTTGTGCGTGTTCTTGATCCGATCGGTGAGCGGTTCGAGCCCCCAATTGTCGGAGATGAAACGCAACGGTGTGGAGAACTCGCCGCGCTCGTCGTCGATGACGCCGCGACGGGTGTACGGCGAGATGGTGAGGAGCGGAACACGGATCCCGAGCCCGACGTGGTCGACCGTCGGGGGGACGATCGGATCGTAGAAGCCGCCCCACTCGTCCCAGGTGAGGAAGATCGCGGTGTGCTCCCACATGTCGGAGCGCATGACCTTGTTCACGATCTCCGTCACCCAATTGTGGGCGTGGCCGGTGGAGAAGGGAGGGTGGTCCGAGAGCTGGAACCGGGGCGTGACCCAGGTCACCGCCGGAAGGGCGTTCGCGTCGATGTCGTCGAGCAGCCGATCCACGGACCGCGCATGCTGGTGCCAGAGGTCGGTGTGGAACACGTTGCTGATCCCGTTGTAGGCGTTCCAGAAGTACCCGGGCTGCCCCGGCACGGCGGAGTAGTAGGCCCAATCGACGCCCGCGTCGGTGAGCTGCTCGCCGACCGTGGGGAACTCGAAGCACGTGCTGTGCTTCGTGAGGTTCCCAGCGGCGTCCTTGACGAAGACGAAGACGTCGTCCCCCATCGCGTCGCAGCCCCAGCTCTTGAAGCGCCTGCCGTCTTCCTGTTTGCGGCTCCGGATGTTCTCAGGATTGTCCGCGACCCCTCCGGAGCTGCCCGCGATGAAGAAGAAGTGGTTCGGATAGCTCGGACCCGCCGCCGACGAGAAGAAGTTCTCCGACAAGGCGTAGTCGCGCGCCCACTGCCAGTAGTTGGGGATCTGATCCTCGTCGAGGATCGTGTACGCGTACGTCGAGCCGTAGACCCCGGTGCCGAACCCGTCCATCGCGTCCCCGTTCACCGAGAGACGGTGCGCGGCGAGATCATGCGGAAGGTCGCCCGGCAACCACTCCGGGCACCGGATCAGCTTCTTCTCGACGCCGTTCTCGACACCCACCGTCGTCCCGCGGACTCCCGGGAACTTCCCGAACACGTTGTTGAAGCTCCGGTTCTCGAGCATCACGTAGATGACGCGTTTGATCGGCCACTGCGTTTGGACGGCGGGGATCGTGTCGCTCACCTTCGGCGTCTTCCTCCCGCCGGTGCAGGCGAAGAGAACCCCACCGGCGACCGCCATCGCGCTCGTCCGGAGGAACCGCCGCCGGCTGACCGGCAGCGGGTGTCGTTCATCGCGATCGATCGCGGGAGAGGGCCAGGTGTCCATGCCCTCCCTTTGTATCAAGCCCGCTATCCTCGTCGGCTTCGGATGGGTCATCTCACGAAGAAACGCATGATCGTTGCCGCGCTCCTACTCCTCGCCGCTTGCGACGGCGGACGAGGGGAGCGATTCCCCACACCCCAACTCTCCCCGTCGCCCTCTCCGTTCCCCTCGACTCCCACGCTCGCCAGCCCGACGCCGCCGGCACTGCCGCAGCCACCTCCTCCCACCAGCGGCGATCCGTCCGCGACCTGCGTCGACGGATGGAAGACGCCTTCCCCCGGTTCGCCGTTGACGGCGAAGCCGCTGCAGGTCCTTCGGCGGACCATTCGCCTGCCCGGGGAGCCGGTGATCGTCGAGATGCGGTACTTCACGGGCCCCGAGTCCCCACCCTCGGAGAAGGGCTACATCCTCACGATCGAGCGGTGGTACGTGAAGCTCTTCACCGAGGGCGACCTCCGGTTCCAGGGTCGATTCCTGATCGAGTCACGGGAGTACGGAGACGGTGTGGCCGCCGTGGCTCCGTATGACACCGCGGGCTTCCGCTCGCCCGATTGGAGCGGGTTCCAGTGGAACGAGGCCGACCCCGAGCCTCGCGCGTACCCGGGCCTGCCCGGCGAGTGGTCGGGGATCCGCTACGACTTCGTGAGGGGCGGTGCCGGACTCGACCTCCCAGGCTTGCCCGCCGAAGTGCGCGGGTGTTTGGATGGCGCCTGATGGCGGGCTTGGGGAGATCGGGGAGGTCCGACCCGATCGCGCTCGTCTCGGTCGTGACCGGGCTGGCGGCCGCGCTCGCAAGCGCGGTCCTGTGGATCTACCGGTTCGCGCCGGAGAGCCGGATCCTCGGCAGGTATTCGGCGGACGTGGCGGGTGGCGGCCAGCTCGCCGATCAGCTCGCGGTTCTCGCGGCGGTCCTCGGACTGATGGCGATCCTCGCCTCGATCATGACATCGACCAAAGGCGAGGGTGGTGGCGGCTCCTTCATCGGGCTGGTCCTCGGGATCGTGGGGCTGTCCTACCCGCTACTGACCTGGTTGAACATCGTGTCGGGGCCGCTGCGCCCGAGCCTTCCTGGACTGATTCAGGGCTCCGACGGCCAGCCGGTGTAGAGATCGGCTCCTCGCTTCCGCAGCTCGTTGCCGATCACGATCCGCTGGATCTCCGAGGTGCCCTCCCAGATCCGGTCGACCCGCAGCTCTCGCCACAACCGCTCCACCGGCTGCTCCCGCATGTAGCCGCGTCCGCCGTGGATCTGGACGGCCTTGTCCACGATCCGGCCCGCGGTTTCGCTGCAGACGAGCTTGACCGCGCCGGCCATCGCGTTGAGCTCCTTGCGTCCGGCGCCACCACGCGCGGCCTCCCAACAGACCCGGTACAGCATCGACTTCGCCGCCATGACCTCGGCGGCCATGTCGGCGAGCATGAACTCGACCGCCTGGAATCCGACGATCGGCTGACCGAACTGGCGCCGCCCCTTCGCGAAGTCGAGCGAGAGCTCGAGCGCACGCGTGGCGGCGCCGACGGTTCGCGCGCCGATCATCAGCCGTTCCTCCACGAACCAGTCTTTCGTCAGCTCGAAGCCCTGTCCGATCTCTCCGAGGATCCTGTCGTCGCCTAATCGGACGTCCTCGAACGCGAAGATCGGGTGCTCGAAGACGAACGTGTGCATATAGGCGGGCGTGCGAACCAGACGCACGCCGGGCATGTCCTTGTCCACGAGGAAGATCGTCGCTTTCGACGGATCGCCGTCGACGTGCGTGTGGAGCAGGAAGAAGTCGGCGACGTCGCCGGAGGTGACGTGCCACTTCTCGCCGGTGATCGTCCACGTGTCATCGATGCGTTTCGCCGTCGTCTCGACCATCGTGGGATCGGAACCCGCGTTCTCCTCGGTGATCGCGTAGGCGTCACGACGCTCGCCGCGGCAAGCAGGGCGGAGGAACCGGTCCTTCTGCTCCTCCGTGCCGGCTCTCAGCGGGATCGCCGGCCGCCACGGGATGTCCCAGAGGGCTCCGGTGGCGCGGCCCCATTGCTCCTCGATCAGCATCTGTGCGAACAGGTCGTGGCCGCGACCGCCATCCTCCTCCGCGTGGTTGATCGCGTGGAAGTCCCAGTCGAGGACGGCCTGTTTCGCGCTGGCGGCGCTCACCGGCGTCAGGCCGTCGGTGGTCTCGCACTCGTCCTCCAGGGGTACGAGCACTTGGTCGGTGAACTCGCGCGCCTTCTGCTGCAGCTCTCTGTCGGTCTTGGAGAGTCGGATATCCATCGCTTCTTTCTTTCCCCGCCGCTCTACTTCCCGCGCGGGACTCTTTCCCGCGCCGGTATCCCGAGTCGCGAGTGTAGGGGCGCTCTCTCCGCTACGCTCCGCCGCATGCTCGAGGAGCTCTCAGCGGCGGTGCGAGGACGACGCGTGTCGGCCGAGGAACTCGTCCGGACATCCCTCGAGCGGATCGAGCGGTTGAACCCTCCGCTCAACGCGGTGATCTCGGTCCGTGAACGAGCGGTGGATGAGGCGCGCGAGCTGGACGGGCGCGTCGGCGCCGGAGACGATCCCGGGCCCCTCGCCGGCATCCCGCTGCTCGTCAAGGACATGGAGGACGTCCAGGGCGTTCCCTCCACGTACGGGTCGCTCGTGTTCGCCGACGCGCCGGCGGCCGCCGCCGACGGGCTGATCCCCCGGCGTCTCAAGGCCGCCGGCGCGATCGTGGTGGGCAAGACGAACCAGCCCGAGTTCGCCTTCGCGGGGTTCACCGACAACCTCCTCTACGGCGCGACGCGGAACCCGTGGAACGTGGAGTCCTCGCCCGGCGGCTCGTCAGGGGGCTCTGCGGCGGCGATGGCGGCCGGGATGGCTCCCATCGGGACCGCGACGGACGGAGGCGGGTCGATCCGCATCCCGGCCGGGTGCTGCGGGTTGGTGGGGCTGAAGCCGACGAACGGCGTGATCGGGCGCGAGCCCGTTCCGGACTGGATCGACCTCTCCACGTCCGGACCGTTGGCGCAGACGGTCGCCGACGCCCGGCTCCTCTTGGACATCGAGGCCGGTCCGGTGCCGGGAGACCCGAGCGCGCTGCCGTACCCCTTCCCGATGCATGGCGGGATGCCCGCCCGCGCGATCGCAGCGCCGCGGCTCGTGGATCTCGGGCCGCTTCCGGAGCCGGTCCAGACGGCGTTCGATGCTGCGCTGGGCGCGTTCGAGCGAGACACGGGCCTGTCGGTCGAACCGATCCACCCCGCCGAGATCTTCCGCGCCGGGAACCCGAGCGAAGACTGGCTCCTGCTCTGCGCGCTCGAGCACGTCCATCGTTTCGGGTGGGAGTTCTGCGAGTCCAACCTCGAGCGGTTCTCACCTGTCTTCGCAGACGTCGTGGAGTACGCGAGGAAGCGGCCGCTCGACGACTACATGGTCGCGCGCCGCCGTCGCTTCGAGTACGTCAAGGAGCTGGACCTCCTGCTCGGCGACGATGCGGTGCTGCTCACGCCGACGAACTGCTTCCAGTCGATGCGGCCCGACGGCGCCGGGGACGACTCGACGGGCCGACCGGGGGAGGGCCCGGACTCGTACAACACCGACCCGCAGAACATGACCGGTCACCCCGCCATCAGCGTGCCCGCGGGACTGATGCCCGAGGGCGTTCCCCTGGGGCTCCAGATCACCGCCCCGCGGTTCCGTGACGACATGGCCCTTTCGGTCGCGTAGGCGTGGGAGCGGACGAACCCGTGGCCCTTGGTCGCGCCCGGCTACGAACCGTTCGTCGTGTAGCCCGGGAGAGCCCCGGGATCGCGAGGCGTCCTAGCGGGCATCCACCCGGAGATCGGAGCGGATCGCCGACGAGCCGCGGTCCTCGAACCACGTCACTCCCTCTGCGACCATGTCGAACTCGATCCGGTACGCACCCGGCCGTTCGGGCGCCCGAAGGACGATATCGATCGACGCCCCGCCTCCAGGAGCCACGTCGGCGTCGAGATCCGCCCGACCGAAGTCCCAGAGCGGGACGTCCAGATCATCGGGTGGAACGAGGTGGGCTCCGAGTCTCACCGCGCCCTCATACGACCCTCGCTCACCTCGCGCTCGCCAGGAAGCCGACCCCTGATTCGCTACATGGAGGCGGTACGTGAGGTCGTCCCCCGCACGACAGGCCTCCGGACCGTCGATGAGCTGCAGGTTCGCCGAGAGCGCTCCTGCCGCGCCGCTCTCCACCGTCGAATCCGGATCCCGGCAGACGATGACGGCACGATCGCCGTGGACCTCGAACACGCTCACATCCCGGAACCCGACGGCCTTGAGGAGCGCCACGGCGCCATCGAGACTCGGGAGGAACCAGTTGTAGCTGGCTTCCGCCGCCTCGGCGGGGTTCTCGACCCAGCCGATCGTATGCAGCGGACGCCGGAGACCTCCCACCACGTATTCGGCCTGCCGCCTGGATACCGCTTCGAGGACCCTGGACCCTTTGGGCAAGAGCGCCGTTTCGACGATCAACGTGTCCTTCGTCACCGCAGCGAGCTTCTCGAGACCGAGGACCAGATGCTTCAGGTGGTAGATCAGCCCCAGCGCGAGCGTGACGTCGAATCGTCCGACGCTGGCGGCGCTGAGGTCATAGACGCTCATGGCACGGAACTCGATGTCCAGGCCGAGAGCTCGGCGAACGAAACTCGCTTGCATGATCTCTCGTCGCATGGCGTCAACGCCCACGACACGAGCGGCGTTCCGACGCTTCGCTTCCACGGAGTAGAAGCCGGCGTTGCATCCCACGTCGAGGACGCTCTTCCCGGAGAGATCGTCCGGCAGGCAGTTCTTGATGATGTCCCACGTCTCGCGAGGATGGTCGGCCGGCTCACCCGCGACGCTTTCGGTCTTCGTCAGCACCCCGGGTGCGAGCTCGATGCAGTGGAACCAGGGGTCGAGCCGACGGATCCCATCCAGAACATCCTCCCGATTCACACGACCCCTCCTACACGACGCTCCGCGCCGATTTCGCACATCACGGGCCCAAGTTGTAGCCGAGGCGCCGGGGAAGCTTCGCGACGAAGTCGATCAGGGGGTTCGGTTCCTCGCCGTCGTCCTCGGCGTCGTCCTTGCGGCGGATCGCGGTGTTGGCGACGAGTGCCCCCGGTGATCGGACGGGCTGGGGCGGGAACCGGAGCGGCTCCAGGTCGACCAGCGGCAGGTCGAGGACCGGATCGGCCCTCCCCAGGATCCGGTGCGCCATGATCCGGCCGCCGAGGTGCGCCGGCCCGACTCCGTTGCCCGTGTAGCCGTGTCCGTAATGGACGTTGCCGCGACCGATCGTCCCGAACGTGGGGAGGTGATGACCCGACACGTCGATCGGGCCTCCCCAGGCGGCCTCGAGCGGCACACCGAGGAATCCGGGGAACATCCGGTGCAGGTCCGTGACCGCGATCCGGATCGCTTCGGCGTCGTAGGCGAACCGCGGGCCGATCCGCCGGGCGAGGTTGGGCTGCATCCCGCCGACGCCGAACGAGATCCTGCCGTCGGGAGTGGTTCGCACGTAGTGGACCGCCGAGCGCATGTCGGCCAGTCCCGATCCGTCCACCCACCCGATCTCTTTCAGCTTCTCGGGCGCGGGCTCCGTGAGCACGATGTAAGAGCCGCGGACGACGACCGTCCGGCGGAAGCGCTTCCAGTGCGACGCCCACGCGTTCAGGGCGACCACGGCGGAACCGGCCCGGACGGTGCCGCCGCTGGTCTCCGCGAGGGCGGGGCTCCCCGCCCCGAAGCGGGTGACCGTGGCGTTCTCGAAGATCCGTACGCCCCGTTCGAGCAACACCCGGCGCATGCCACGCGCGAGGCGTGCGGGATGCACCGTCGCGCCCACCTTCCGGAACAGCGCGCCGCGGAACACCGGTGAAGCGATCCGCGCGCGCATCTCGGGTCCGGACAGGACCTGGAAGTGCTCGTTCACCCCCAGCCGGTCGGCCGTGATGACCCCGTCAGCCCACCGGCCCACCTGGTCGTCGGACGCCGCGACCACGTACTCGCCGTCGGCGCGGTACCAGGCGTCGATCCCGTGGTCGTCGCAGAACCGTCCGATCGCACGAACGCTCTCCTCGCCTGCCTCGCAGAGGGCGATCGCGGCGTGGTCTCCGAACCGATGTGCGAGGTACTCGATGTCGCCCCAGAAGGAGTTCACGAAGCCGCCGTTCCGACCGCTGGCGCCGCCGCCCGCGATGTCTTGCTCGAGGATGACGACGTCCACGCCCGGGTCGAGCTCCGTGAGGTGCAAGGCTGTCCACATCCCCGTGTAGCCCCCGCCGAGGATCACGACGTCGGCGGTCGTATCACCGCGGAGCGGACGGGCGGGCTCACCGGGATCGGCGGCGAGCGCGTCGCGGAGCCACCAGCTCCGGCCGGCGTCGGGTGGGATCGTCATCTGCACGAGCGGCTCACGTCTCCTTGCTAGGCTGCAGCCCCGCATCTTCGCAGGTCGTCCACGAAAGGTACCTACATGGCCGGCGAGCACGATCGCCCGCGCAGCTGGGAGGTCACGGAAGGACCCCATCGTGCGCCCGCGCGCGCGATGCTCCGCGCCGTCGGTTTCTCCGAGGACGACTTCGCGAAGCCTCAGGTCGCCGTTGCGTCGTCGTGGAACGAGGTCACGCCGTGCAACTACCACCTCGACAAGCTCGCCGCCCTCGCGAAGGAAGGCGTGCGCCAGGGGGGGTCGGTCCCGCTCGAGTTCGGCACGATCGCGGTCTCCGACGGGATCGCGATGGGGCACGAGGGCATGAAGGCTTCGTTGATGAGCCGCGATCTGATCGCCGACTCGGTGGAGCTGGTGATGCACGCCGAGCGCTTCGACGCGCTCGTGGGGATCGCCGGCTGCGACAAGTCCGAGCCCGGGATGATGATGGCGATGGCCCGGCTGAACCTGCCGTCGGTCTACCTCTACGGCGGCACGATCCTCCCCGGCACCTACCGGGAGAGAGACATCACGATCCAGGATGTGTTCGAGGCGGTCGGGGCTCACGCGAAGGGCACGATCGACGACGCCGAGCTGCTCGGGATCGAGCGCGCCGCGTGTCCCACGACCGGTTCGTGTGCCGGCATGTACACCGCGAACACGATGGCCGCCGTGGGCGAGGCGATCGGGCTCTCGCTCCCCGGCGCCGCGTCTCCGCCCGCCGTGGACTACCGACGAGAGGTGTACGCGCGCGAGAGCGGCATCCGGGCCGCCGAGCTGGTCGCCGCCGGCGGGCCGCTCCCGAGGGACATCCTCACGAAGGAGGCGTTCGAGAACGCGATCACGGTGGTCATGGCCCTCGCGGGCTCCACGAATGCCGTGTTGCACCTGCTCGCGATCGCCCGCGAGGCGGGGGTCGACCTCCAGCTCGACGACTTCGATCGCGTCTCGCGCTCGACTCCGCACCTCGTCGACGTCCGGCCGGCCGGCAAGTTCGTCATGAGCGACCTCGACCGTGTGGGCGGCGTGCCGGTGGTGATGAAGGAGTTGCTCGACGCCGGGCTGCTGCACGGGGACTGCTTGACGGTCACGGGCAGGTCGCAGGCGGAGAACCTGGCCGAGCTCGCTCCACAAGAGCCCGATGGCGACATCGTCCATCCGGCAGGCGACGCGATCCACCCCTGGGGCGGGATCGCGATCCTCCGCGGGAACCTCGCCCCGAACGGCGCCGTCGTGAAGGCCGCGGGCGCGGAAGGCCTCACGTTCGAAGGCGTCGCCCGTCCGTTCGACTCCGAGCAGGACGCCTTCGCCGCCGTCACCTCG
This sequence comes from uncultured Actinomycetota bacterium, assembly GCA_963842295.1. GTDB lineage: Bacteria > Actinomycetota > UBA4738 > UBA4738 > HRBIN12 > JAJNBA01. The sequence goes on from CAWJFY010000005.1 coordinate 245,324, forward strand.
GGCCGGATCGCGAGCGGCGACGTGATCGTGATCCGGTACGAAGGCCCGAAGGGCTCGCCCGGGATGCCCGAGATGCTGGCGGTCACCGCGGCCGTCGCCGGCGCCGGTCTCGGGAAAGACGTCGCGTTGATCACCGATGGCCGGTTCTCGGGCGCGACCAAGGGATACAGCGTCGGTCACATCGCGCCGGAGGCGTTCGTCGGCGGTCCGATCGCCCTGGTCGAGGAAGGGGACCGGATCCGGATCGACGCGGACGCCCGATCGCTCGAGCTGCTGGTGGACGACGCGACGCTCGCCGGCCGGCGCGACGGCTGGACGGCTCCGGCGCCGCGCTACACGACGGGCGCCCTCGCGAAGTACGCGAAGCTCGTGGGTGGCGCCGACCACGGGGCGATCACCGGATGACCTTGATCGCACGAACCCGGCGGCGTTGCAGTGTCGGATCTGCGGCGAGCGCTACAACGTCGAGCCGCTCACGATCTGCCAGGAGTGCTTCGGCCCGCTCGAGCCCTCCTACGACCTGGACGCGATCGACGGGACGGACTTCCGCAAGCAGGTCGAGGCCGGGCCCGCCAGCCTGTGGCGATACGAGGCGCTCCTGCCGGGCGGGCCCGGCCTCGACCGGGTGGACCTCGGCGCCGGCTTCACGCCGCTCCGCCGCGCGGACCGGCTCGCAGCCGCCCTGGGTCTGCGGAACCTCTGGATCAAGGACGACTCCGTGAACCCGTCCTATTCGTTCAAGGATCGGGTCGTGTCGATCGCCGCCACGATGGCCAAAGCGTTCGGGTTCGAGGCTCTGTCCTGCGCCTCCACCGGCAACCTGGCGAACGCCGCCGCCGCGCACGCCGCCCAGGCAGGGATGCCGTGCTACGTGTTCGTCCCCGACGATCTCGAGCGCGCGAAGATCCTCGCCACCGAGACCTACGGCGCGAGGGTCGTCGCCGTGAAGGGCAACTACGACGACGTCAACCGCCTCTGCGCCGAGGTCGCCGAGACACTGCCGTGGGCGTTCGTGAACGTGAACATGCGCCCCTACTACGCGGAGGGCTCGAAGTCCCTCGGGTTCGAGACCGCAGAACAACTCGGCTGGCACCTGCCCGACCACGTCGTGGTGCCGGTCGCGAGCGGCGCCCTGCTGACGAAGATCCACCGAGCGTTCCAGGAGCTGATCGCGATCGGAGCCGTCGAGGAGAAGCGGTACCGGGTGAGCGGCGCCCAGCCGGAAGGATGCCGGCCCGTCGCGCAGGCCTTCCGAGACGGCGCCGAGGAGGTCACGCCGGTCAAGCCCGACACGATCGCCCGGTCGCTCGCGATCGGCTCGCCGGCGGACGGGTATTTCGCGCTCCAGGTCGCCCGTGAGACCGGCGGCGTGATCGAGTGGTGCGCGGAGGAGGAGATCCTCGAAGGGGTCCGGCTCCTCGCCTCCACCGAGGGCGTCTTCACCGAGACGGCGGGCGGGGTCACGATCGCCAACCTCAAGCGACTGGTGGAGCAGGGGGTGATCGGGGCGGACGAGGAGGTGGTCGCCTACGTGACCGGCAACGGCTACAAGACCGTCGAGGCGTTCGAAGGGCTGGTCGAGCCCAGCTATCACGTGGCCCCCGACCTCGAGGAGTTCCTGGCCGTCCTGGAGCGGTGAGAGAGGCATCCGCTTGCGCTCGGAGGCCTGAACGCACAGACTCCACCCGCCGTGCCCGCACTGAGGGATCCTTCGGGAGGTAGCCCTGGAGAAGGCCGAGTTCGAGGCCGAAGCCGACCGGTTGCTCGCTCTCGCCAGCGAGGAGGGAACAACGCTCAGGCTCCTCGGTGCAGTCGCCTTCGCACGCCGTTGCCCGAACCACGCCTACCTGCGCGAGAAGCTTGGGCGCCGCTACACAGACATCGACTTCGCGGCCTACGGGCGGGAGGCGCCGGAGATCCGCGCGATGCTCAGCCGGGCGGGCTACGTCGAGGACTCGGCGGTCTATGTGGACTCGGAGGGCTCCCGTCTGGTGGCCGAGCACCCGGGGATCGGGATGCACGTCGACGTGTTCCTCGACAAGCTCGAGTTCTGTCACACGGTCCGGTGGAAAGAGCGCCTCGAGATCGATTCCGAGACGATCCCGCTCGCCGAACTGCTCCTGCAGAAGATGCAGATCGTCGAGATCAACGAGAAGGACCTGATCGACACCATCATGCTCCTGCTCGAGTTCCCGCTCGGGGACTCGGACGACGACACGATCAACATCGGACGCGTCGCCGCGATCTGCGCGAAGGACTGGGGCTGGTGGCGCACCCTCACGATGAACCTCGCCAAGGTTCGCCAGATGGCCGAGCACTACGAACAGCTGAACGAGGACGAGACTCGGCGCGTTTCCGACCAGGTTGTGGCGGCGCTCGAGCGGATCGGGGCGGAGCCGAAGTCGATGTCATGGAGGCTCCGCGCGAAGGTCGGCGACCGGAAGAAGTGGTACCGGGACGTGGGTGAGCTGATGGCCGTGCCGGAGGACGCTTGACATGCCGCTGTTCTCCAAGACGGCGAAGGAGAAGGCAACGCGCCTCTTCTACGCATCCGACATCCACGGGTCGGAGCCCACCTACCGCAAGTTCCTGAACGCCGCGAAGTTCTACGAGGTCGACGCCCTCGTGTTCGGCGGCGATCTGATGGGGAAGCTCCTGATCCCGATGGTGCGGGACGCCGGCGGCACCTGGAGGGCGAGCCTCCAGGGTCAGCAGCATCACCTCAAGAGCGAGGAACAGCTGGCGACCTTCAAGCGGACCATGCAGACGCTCGGCTTCTACTGGCAGGAGATGGATCCCGAGGAGTACGCGACGTATGAAGGCCAACAGGGGCGCATCGACGACCTGTTCGACGTCCTCGCGAAGGAGCGCCTCGCCGGGTGGGTCACGCTCGCCGAGGAGCGGCTCGCGGGCACACCCGTGAACGTGTATCTCTGCGGCGGGAACGACGACACCGACGAGGTGTTGACTGCCCTCGACGAGGCATCGGGCGAGCGCGTCGTGAACGCGGAGAACCGGGCAGTGCCGCTCGATGACGAGCACGAGCTCCTGACGATCGGCTACTCGACGCCGACACCGTGGGAGACGCCGCGCGAGCGGACCGACGAGGAGATCGGAGAGATCATCGAGAAGCTGATGCCGGCTGTCGCTGATCCGGCCAAGACCGTCTTCAACTTCCACTGCCCGCCGCTCGACTCCGGCCTCGACACATGTCTGAAGCTCGATGCGTCGGTCTGGCCGCCGAAACCAGTGATCGAGAGGGGTCAGCCGGTCCACTACGGCGCAGGGTCGCAGGCTGTGGCGGACGCGCTCACCAGCTACCAGCCCATCGTCGGCCTCCATGGCCATATCCACGAGTCCCGGGGGGCGACCAAGTACGGCCGCACTCCGGCGTTCAACCCCGGCAGCGAGTACGGAGAGGGGGTATTGCGCGGCCTGATCGTCGCGATCCGGGGAGGAGAAGTGCTGGGACACCAGTTCACGTCCGGCTGAGCCGGCGTGACGCACAGAAGGAGGGAGGGATGGCTGAAGCGGTAGCGCCGCAGGTCTTCACCCGGCGAGCTTCAGGTCTCGTTCGGGTGATGTCGCCGTACTCGGCGTTCATCTACAACGTCCTCACGATGGGCCTGATCTTCCCGTGGACGTACGTCTGGGCACCAACGGCGTTCCAGGGGTCGAACCTGGTCCTCGGGATCTTTTTCGCGTTCCTCTTCGAGCTGCCGATCGCGCTCGCGTACGTCTGGCTGGCGACCGCACTTCCCCGGTCGGGCGGCGACTACGTGTTCCAGAGTCGCGTGTTCGGCGGCGGGTTCGGGTTCACGGTGGTGTTCGCGTTCTTCGTGGTCTGGATCCTTCAATGGGTGGCGCTGTCCGGATGGCTGATGGCCGTCCTCGGCATCGCGCCGACCTTCATCGGGCTCGGCGTCACGCTGAACAACCAGGCACTGATCGACTTCGGCGCCTGGGCTGCCACGGCCAACGGCATCATCATCATCAGCATCCTCAACGCGGCGCTGTCCCTCGTGCTGCTCGTGACGGGATTCCGCAACTACGTCCGGTTCCAGTACGTGATGTGGTACGCGATCCTCGCGTCCTTCGCCGTGATGTTGATCCTGTTCTTCACGACGAACGCTGGGGACTTCCGGTCGAGCCTCGATGGGTTCGCGAGCGCCACTGGCGGAACACCGGAGTTCTTCGCGACGGCGAAGGCCGCCGCGGCGGATGCCGGTGTGAACTTCAACCCGCCGTTCTGGCTCTTCGGAACGCTGATGGTGGCACCGATCGCGTGGACGAGCCTGCAGTGGGCTACCTACTCCTCCGAGCAGGGCGGCGAGATCAAGAACGCCAACGTGTTCAGGAGCCAGGTGTTCATCATCGTGGGCTCGCTGACCCTGACGGCGGCGCTGTTGATCCTCCTCGCCGTTGCGATGGAGGGCGGCATCGGGCAAGAGGGGCTCATGGTTGCCTCGTCCGGCTATTGGTACTTGGTTCCCGAGGCGAAGCTCGTCGATGGGGTGGTACCTCTGATGCCGAACCTGATCGCGATCGCGCTCACCTCGAGCCCGATCCTGATCGGGGTCATCGGCATCGGGTACATCCTCAATTCCTTCCAGATCGTCTGCAACTGCTATATCGGGACGACGCGGATCATGGTCGCGCAGGGGCTCGACGGGTTGCTGCCCGACTGGTTCGCGCGTGTGCATCCACGGTGGAAGACACCCTTGAACGCGCACATCGCGTACTTCCTGGCGGCGATCCCGGTGATCTGGGGGTACAACAAGATCGGCGACTGGTTCCGCTGGACCCTCGGGATCACGTTCGCGAACGGCGCGGTGATGACGCTCTCCGCGCTGGCGGCGGCGCTGCTGCCCTATCGCGCCGCGAAGGTGTACGAGGCATCGCCTGGCGCCGAGTACAAGCTCGGGAACACGCCGCTCGTGACCGTGGTCGGAGCTCTCGGGTTCCTGTTCGGAGCCTTCATGGTCGGGTCGTTCCTGTTCGTGGACAACCTCGGCCTCGCGGCGTCGATCAACGGGTGGTTCCCCTACTACATCGTCCTGGGGACGGCGCTGTTCGGGCTGCTCGTGTACTTCGTCATGCGGCAGGTCCGGGCCAGTGCCGGTCTGAAGGTCGAGTACGCGTTCCGGGAGATCCGCCGGAGTAGCGCTGAACGACTGGCGGAAGGGCGGGGCCGTCAGGCCTCGCCCTCCTCCGTCCGGGGAGACGTCAGTGAGCGATCGTGCACGCGCGGTGGTGGTGGGCGGCGGCGTCACCGGGTGCAGCGTGGCGCTGCACCTGGCGCGCGCCGGGTGGACGGACGTGCTGCTGCTGGATAAGGGCGAGCTGACGAGCGGGTCCACGGCGCACGCTGCCGGGCTCGTGACGATGTTCAATCCCTCGCCGACGATGATGGCGTTCCGCCGGTATTCGGTGGAGCTGTACCGCGATCTCGGGGTGTTCGACCCGGTGGGAAGCCTTCGTATCGCCTCGAGCGCGGAGTCGTTCCAGGACCTGCAGCGGGGCGTGTCACGGGCCCGGGGGATCGGACTCGAGGTGGAGCTCCTCTCGGCCGACGAGACGCTGGAGCGGATGCCGGCGGCGAGCCGCGAGTCGCTGTTCGGCAGTGTCTGGCTCCCCGGTGACGGCTTCCTCGACCCGCACACGGCGACCTACGCCCTGGCGAACGCCGCCCAGGGCCTCGGTGTCCGGATCCGGACGGGGGAACGCGTGACGGGGATCGAGCTTTCCGACCGGCGCGAGATCACCGCCGTCCGGACACGGGCCGACCGGATCGAGTGCGAGGTGGTTGTGGACGCCGCCGGCATCTGGGCGCCTCGGGTCGCGGCGATGGCCGGAGTGCGGATCCCGTCGACGCCGGTCGATCACCAGCACATCGCCCTGAAGGCGGTGCCCGGCTGGGAGCTCGCGCGGGACATGCCGTGCTTCCGAGATCCCGACAACCTCGTCTACGGCAAATCCGAGTCCGGCGGCGTTGTCTTGGGCGGCTACGAACCCGACCCGGTCGCTCGGTGGGTCGACGGCGCGCCGTGGGAGCACGGGGCCCGGTCCGTCCCGCCCGACATGGATCGGTTCGAGCAGCTGCTCCGAGGGGCAGCTCGCCGGTTCCCCTTCGTCGCGGACGCGGAGATCGTGAAGCTCGTCTGCCACCCGGACGCGATGACGCCCGACGCGAACCCGTTCGTCGGCCCCGTCCCCGACGTGCGTGGCTTGTGGATGGCCGCCGGGCTCTCGCTGAACGGTTTCGGGGGCGCCGGCGGGCTCGGGAGATCGCTCGCCGAGTGGGTCACCGGAGGGGAGACCGAGCTCGACCTCACGGCGTACCGGCCGTGGCGATTCGGACGCGTCCACGAGGACGCCGGATGGGTCGCCGAGCTCGCCCGGGAGAGCTATCGCTACTACTACCTCCTACGGTATCCCTTCGATCACGACGAGCTGGGCCGGCCGAAGCGCCTGTCGCCGCTGCACGGACGGCTCCAAGACGCCGGCGCCGTCTTCCAGGTGAAGCACGGTTGGGAGCGAGCGGAGCGATGTGAGCCGGGCGAGCCGTGGCGACGCGCCGGGCCCGACCAGCGTGCGTTCGGGTGGACACGGCCGCCATGGCTCGACCGGGTCGGCGAGGAGCACCGGGCGGTCCGCGGCAGCGCCGGCCTCTTCGACCTCAGCTCGTTCGGGAAGATCGAGGTGAGTGGTCCGGACGCGCTCCGGTTGCTCGAGCGGGCGGCGGCGAACGACATCGACGTGACGGCGGGCTCCGTCGTGTATTCGCAGCTCCTCGATAACGGTGGGGGGATCGTCGGCGATGTGACGATCATCCGGCTCGGCGACGAGCGCTTCCGGATGATCACCGGCGCGGGCGCGATCGACGGCGATCTCGGATGGCTGCGCAGCATCGGGGTTCGGGAGGAGCTGCACGATGTGTCCCTGCGGGACACGAGCGAAGAGCTCGCCGTGATCGCGCTGTGGGGACCGGCGGCTCCCGAGATCCTCGGGGCCGTCACGAACTCGAGCCTCGAGCTCGCGGACTTCCCGCGGATGCACGGCCGGGACGTGCGGGTTGGCGCCGCGCCCGTGTCGGCGCAGCGTGTCAGCTTCGCAGGCGAGGCTGGATGGGAGCTGTTCGTGGAACCCTCCTGGGCCGTCGAGGTATGGGATCGACTGATCGCGGCGGGTGAGGAGCACGGCGTGCAGGTGTGCGGCTACCGATGCCTGGATGGGCTCCGGATCGAGAAGGGCTTCCGCTCTCTGGGCACGGACCTGACCGCGAACGACACGCCGCTGGACGCCGGCCTCGAACGGTTCGTGGCGTTCGACCGCGAGGGGTTCCTCGGACGAGAGGCGCTCCTCGCCCAACGGGCTCGAGGCCCCGAGCGACGGCTCCGCACGCTGCTGATCGGGGAGAGCGACCCGTACGTCCCCATCTACGGAGGCGAGGCGGTTCTCCGCGGGTCGGAGGTCGTCGGTCGGCTCCGGAGCTGCGCCTACGGGTTCACGGTCGGGCGCAACGTGGGCGTCGCATCCCTGCCGCTCGAGCTCAGTCACGGCGAGGAGTTGCGGATCGACGTGTTCGGCGAGGCGGTCCCGGCCGAGGTCGCCCCCGATGTCCTGGTCGGAGCGGGCGGGAAGGTCGCCGCATGACCACGATCGAGGAGGTGCTCGGGCGCGTCGCCGCGTGGCGCGGCCGCGAGCCGGTCGTCTCTGAGCTCTCCGGTGGACTGACGAACACGAACTACCTCGTGGACGTCGATGGGGACCGCTACGTCGTACGGATCCCCGGAGCCTCGACGGAACTCCTGGCCGTGGATCGGGAGAACGAGCGGCACAACGCGGCGGCCGCGTCGACGACGGGTGTCTCCCCTCGCATCGTCGAGGTGCTTGAGGACCTCGATGTGATGGTGATCGAGTACATCGACGGGGTGACGATGTCGTCCCAGCGGCTCCGGGCGAAGGAGATGGCGCCGCGGATCGCGGCGTCGCTCCGCCGCCTGCACGCCGGACCGCGGTTCCGGCAGGACTTCGACATGTTCCGCCTCACCGAGTTCTACGTTCGCGTCTGCGCCGAGCGTGACGTCCGGATCCCGGACGGCTTCGGGGAGCACCGCGACGACGTCGAGGCGATCGAGCTGGCGCTGGCCGCGAGGCCGCTGCCGACGCTGCCCTGCCACAACGACCTGCTCGCGGAGAACTACATCGACGACAGCGTGCAGCTGTGGATCGTCGACTTCGAGTACAGCGGGAACAACGACCCCGCGTTCGAGCTGGGCGACACCGCGCAGGAATGCGGTTTCGACGCCGATCTGCGCGCCGCCCTCTGCGAGGCGTACTTCGGGGAGGCGACGCCGGCCCTCCTCGCACGGATGGAGCTGCAGGCGGTGATGGCCGACGTGGGGTGGACCCTGTGGGCCGCGATCCAGGCGACGATCTCATCGATCGACTTCGACTTCTGGGGTTGGTCGGAGGAACGCTGGGGGCGGGCCCGCGACGTGTTCAGTGGCCCGGAGTTCGGTCGGCACCTCAGAGAGATCGCGCGTTGACGAACCCGCTGAGCCGCCGCACCCTGGGACCGTGAGGATCGAAGCCACGCCGGAGGCCGTCGAGCACGTCCGGTCGCGGGGCGGCGTGCTCTACGTGTGGACGGTGGCCATGGAGTACGGCTACCACCCCATCTTCGTCCTCGAGGCCTCCGTCGAACCGCCCGGGCCGGTGGGCGACTTCCAGCGCTTCGAGGGCGATGGGATCGCACTCCTGCTGGACTGCGGCGGTCGCAACCTCCCGGAGTCCGTGCATCTGGACCTTTCGGGCGTGGTGCGCAAGCGGCTTCGCGCGGCTTGGAACGGCAACTCGTTCACGCCGGCCTAGGTCCGGGAATCTTCAGCGAGCCGTCCAGCCGCCGTCGACGACGAGCACGGTCCCAGTCACGAGGCTCGCCGCGGGCGATGCGAGGTAGATCACCGCGCCGGCCACGTCGGTCGTGGTGCCGACGCGTCCGACGGGGAGCCGCTCCAGGACGTCGGCGAGGAACTCCGGCCGATCGAGGCGCTCGGCCGTCCCGGGCGTGCGGATGAAGGTCGGGCGCAACGCTGTTCACCGTCACTCCGAACGGGGCCCATTCGAGCGCGAGCACCTTCGTGAGCGCGATCACGGCTCCCTTGCTCGCGCTGTACGCGGCGTGCCTCGGGATCCCGACGAGGCCGGCCTGCGACGCAATGTTGACGATGCGTCCGTGGCGCTGCTCGACCATCCGGCGCCCCGCCGATTGGCACGCGAAGAACAGTCCCCGAACGTTGACGGCGAACAGCTCGTCCCATTCCGCTTCGGTGGCGTCGAGGGCGTCGTGGTTCGTGCCGAGGCCCGCGTTGTTCACGAGGATGTCGAGGCGGCCGAACCGCTCGACCGCCTCCTGGAAGGCACGCTCGATCGAAGCCCGGTCGGTGACGTCGAGCGTGACCGCGGCGGCTTCGCCCCCGGCATCGCGAACCTCCTGACCACCGTCTCTGCGTCGCCGGGGGAGCGGACGGCGGCGGCGACCTTGGCGCCGGCCGAGGCGAGGGCCAGGACGAGGTCATGGCCGATGCCGCGGCTGGCGCCCGTCACGAGCGCCACCTGTCCGTCGAGGTCGAACCGTGGAGACTCCATCACGCCCTGATCCTCTCGCCGGAAGGGTCCCAGAGCGTGTCCTCGACGACCTCGGCGTCGACCCACTCTCCGAAGACCTCGATCGAGAGCTTCGTCCCCACGTCCGTGAGCGCGGTCGGGAGGTACGCGAACGCGATGCTCTTCTCCACGGCGTAGCCGATCCCGCCGGAGGTGATCCTCGCGACGACGTCGTCTCCGGCTCGCACGGGCTCGTTCCCGAGGGTGGATGAGCGAGTGTCCGTGAGCGTCAGGCAACGGAGTCGTCTCGTCACGCCCTCGTCTCGGAGCCGCCGCACGGCGTCCCGGCCGATGAAGTCGGAACCCTTGTCGAACGCGACCGCGAAGCCGAGCCCCGCCTCGAGCGGAGAGTCGTCGGGCGTGATATCGGCCCCCCACGACCGGTAGCCCTTCTCCAGCCGGAGCGAGTCGATCGCGCGATAGCCGGCCGGCAGCAAGCCGTGGGGCTCACCGGCCTCGCGCAGCACGTCCCACAGCCGCGTCGCGAACTCGGTCGGCGGATAGAGCTCCCAGCCGAGCTCGCCGACGTAGGTGACCCGCGCCGCGAAGCACGGCACGTCCCCGACCTCGATGTCCTTCGCGGTCATGTACGGGAAGGCTTCGTTCGAAAGGTCGTCGTCGGTGACCGCCGTCAGGATCTCGCGTGCCGCCGGGCCCCAGATCCCCAAGCAGGCGAGGCTCGACGTGGCGTCCCGGACGACCGCGTCCGAGCCCTCCTGATGCTTCCGGATCCACGCGAGGTCTCTGCTCCCGGAGCCCGTTCCCGTGACCAGCCGGAACAGGTCCGGAGCGAGACGTGTGACCGTGAGATCCGATTCGATCCCGCCTCGGCGGTTCAACATCTGCGTGTAGACGACGCGTCCGACGCGTACGTCGACGTCGTTCGCGCACAGGCGCTGCAGCAGGCCCAACGCCCCCGGACCCGAGACCTCGAACTTCGCGAAGCTGGTCTCGTCGAACAGCGCGGCCCGTTCCCGGGTGGCGGCGTGTTCGGCGACGATCGCGGTGGACCACTGCTCGCCGGCCCAGCCTCGCGGGCGGCGTTCCTCGTGCGCAGGATCTTCGTTGGAACCGAACCAGTTGGCGCGCTCCCACCCGGCTTTCTCGCCGAACTCGGCGTTCAGTGCTTCGAGGCGGGAGTACGTCGGCGCCATCCGGAGCGGGCGCCCGGCGTCGTTCTCCTCGCCCGGGTACCGGACGTCGTAGTGCTTCGCGTAGATCTCGTACGCCTTCGCGAGCGCGTAGTCGCGGCTCCCGTACTGGCGGCCGAAGCGGCGGATGTCCATCTTCGACAGGTCCATCGAGGGCTCGCCGTCCACGATCCACTCCGCGGTCCAGCGGCCGATCCCGGCGGCGCCCGTCACGCCGTGCGCGCAGAACCCTGCCGCCACGAAGAACCCGGCGACCTCCGTCTCGCCCAGGATGAAGTCATCGTCGGGCGTGAAGGCCTCTGGGCCGTTGATGAACCGGTTGACCTCCGTCGTCTGCAACGGAGGGATCAGCCGGAACGCGCCGTCGGCGATCGACTCGAACCGCTCCCACTTCTCGGGCAGGAGCCGGTGGTTGAAGTCGCGCGGGATCGGATCGCTGACGTGCCACGGGTCGGGATTCCGCTCGTAGCCGCCCACGACGAGCCCACCCACCTCCTCGCGGACGTAGACGAGGTTGTCGGGGTCGCGGAGCGTCGGGAAGTCGGCGCGCACGCCCTCGATCGGCCGCGTGATCAGGTACTGGTGCTCCATCGAGACGACGGGGATCTCGACGCCCGCCAACCGCCCCAGCTCGTGTGCCCAGATCCCGCCGGCGTTCACGACGACCTCGGCTTCGATCGCGCCGTGATCGGTCACGACGCCCGCCACGCGGCCGTCACGCACGGTGATCTCCTCCACGCGCACGCCGGTCGTGACGCGAGCGCCCGCGGCCTTCGCGCCGGCCGCGAACGACAGGGTGAGCCCGGTGGGATCGATGTGCCCGTCGGTGGGAACGAACTGGGCGCCGAGCACGCGCGAGGCGTCGATCAACGGGAAGCGTTCGAGAGCCTCCTCGGCCGAGACGATCTCGACCGGGAGCCCGAAGGACTTCGCCCATCCGGCCTGGCGAGCGAGCGCCTCCATCCGGTACGGCGACGACGCGAGGTGGAGCGTGCCTACCTGGTGCCAGCCCGGGTCGACCCCCGTCTCCTCGGCGAGCGTGGGATACAGCTCCGCGCCGTACATCATCATCCGGGTGTGGCTCACGGAGTTCCGGAGCTGCGCCACGAGACCGGCCGAGTGGAACGTGGATCCGCTGGTGAGCTCTCCGCGGTCCACGAGCACCACGTCGGTCCAGCCGAGGCGCGTCAGGTGGTAGGCGATGCTCGTCCCGGCCACGCCGCCGCCGATGATGACGACCTGCGCGCGATCGTCGGCCACGCGCTCAGTTCCCCTGCGCGGTCTCGAGCCAGTCGTCGAAGCGCGGGTCCGCCATCGTCGTGGAGAGCCGATCGAAATGATGCGTGGCGTACTCGACGTAGTCGATGTCGAGCGTCGATAGGCCCTGCTGCACGACTCCCCACATCGCCTCCCGGAAGTCGGACATGATCCGCATCAGCTTCAGCTTGGCCCGTCGAGCATCCGTCGGCTCCCCGAAGTAGAGACCGAGCAGGCGCTCCTGCGCGTCGTCGGACAGCGCGTTGTTGATCGAGAGGTTCCCCAGGTCGAAGAACGGGTCGCCCATCCCGGCGTACTCGTGGTCCACGACCCAGACGTGGCCCTCGCGAAGGAGGAAGTTCGCCTCGAGGAGGTCGTTGTGGCAAGGGCGGACGGGCATCGGATCGCTCGCGAACGCGGCTTCGATCCGGGAGGCCTTCTCGTGCGCACCGTCGAAGGCATCGGGCACCACGACGCCGCGCTCCTCCGAGATGCGGCGGTAGTCCTCGACGATCCGGAAGGGGTCGAACGACCACGAGAGCGCCGGCCCAGCATGGATCGCCTTGATGGCATCGACCACGGGAGTCAGGACCTCCTCGCGCTCGAGGTCACCTTCGGAGAGCGGCTCGGCATCGATCCATCGCGTGACGAGGCAGCCCAGGTCCGGGAGGTAGACGAACACCTCCGGCCCCACGCCCGCGTCGGCGGCCGCCCGCGCGGATTCCTGCTCCGCGGTGCGGTCGATCCCGAGCAGCTCGGTCGACTTGTCGGAGAGGCGGAGGAAGTAGGTTTCGTCTGCCGGCCGTGACGCGGAAGTTCCGGTTGGTGCGGCCCTCGGCGATCGGGACGATCTCGAGCTCCTGCCCCTCCCATGACGGGATGCTCTTGATCGCGGCGTCGAGTGCGGGATCGGTGGAGGCGTCCGTGGCCATGGCGGCCGAACGCTAGCACCAGCTCCCGGCAGCGGTCGAACGATCCTCAGTGTTCGAGCTTGAAGATGCGGAACAGCAGATAGAGGGAGGGGGCAAGAACCGCCCCGCCGAGCGCGAACCCGATGATCACCACGCGAAGGGTGGCGTCGGGTGCGGCTGCGGCGGTCACCGTCACGTCGGGCACGATCAGATACGGCCATTGCGCCACGCCCCAGCCGAACAGGACCGAGGCGACGGCGACGATCGCGCCCACTCGAGCGAGCCGGTAGCGGCGGCTCCACACGGCGACCAGAGAGCCGACCCCCGCGACCGCCGACGCGAGCGCAAAGAGGAGGCCGGCGTCCCGCATCCCTTCCCAAAGGATGGGCGCCTCCGACCGCACGAGCACGAGGCCGATCGCCGCGAGGCCTCCGGCGACCGCACCCGCCACCAACGCCCGGCCGCGGAAATCGCGCTCGAGTTCCTCCTCACCCCGTTGCACAGCCTCGACGGTGAGGTACGTGGCGGCGAGGTACGCGCAGATCGTCAATGCGAACAGGCCGCCGAAGAGCGACAGAGCCGACGTCCACGACGACACGAGGCCCGCTCGCACCTCGCCGTCGACGACCCGGATGCGTCCGCTGGCGATGGACGCGGCCGCGGCGCCCAGGACGAACGGCGTGACGAGCGACGCGATGCCGAAGATCCGCGTCCAGGTCCGTTGCCACGCGGAGTCCGGCTGGCCGTGCGAGCGGAACGCGAAGGCGGAACCGCGCAGCACGATGCCGATCAACGCCAGCGAGAACGGGAGGTAGAGCGCGATCGACAGGTCCGCGAAGACGGCGGGGAAGGCGCTCAGCAACCCGGTGAGCACGAAGATCAGCCAGACGTGGTTCGCCTCCCAGACGGGACCGATCGCGGCCGAGATGAGGTCCCGCTGCTGCTGCGCGCGCTCTCCAGTCGCGAACAGGTCCCACACCCCGCCACCGAAGTCTGCGCCGGCGAGGAGCACGTACAACGTGAGGCCCACCCACACGATGCCGAGGATCGTGGCCTCCAAGCTCATGCAGGCTCCTCGACCGGCGTTTCCTCCGCGCTCCTCGGTTGCTTCGCGAGCCGGAGCAGGAGGTACGTCGAAGCCGCCGCCAGCGCGAGGTACACCGCGATCGTGCCGACGAGGTGCCAGCCGATGCCGGGCCGCGAGGTGACGGCCTCGGTCGTCCGCATCACGCCCTGCACGATCCAGGGCTGACGGCCCACCTCGGTCACGATCCACCCCGCCTCGATCGCGAGGAAGGACGCGGGTCCGGCGGCGACGGCCGCTCGCAGGAACCATCGGGAGTCGGGGAGCCGTCGCCTCCGGACGGCAACGACCCCGGCCCAGACGCCGAGCCCGAGCAATCCGAACCCGATCGCGACCATCGCCTGGAACGCGAGGTGCACGAGCACCGTATTCGGGCGATCGGCGGGTGGCACCTCCTCGAGCCCCTCGACGATCGCGTTCACGTCCCCGTACGCGAGCCAGGAGAGCCCGCCAGGGATCTCGATCGCGAAGCGAGTCTCTTCCCGCTGCGGATCGGGGAGACCGCCGATCCGCAGCGGCGCCCGCCGCCGTGTCTCCCACTGACCCTCGAGCGCGGCGAGCTTGACCGGCTGGTTCTCGGCCACCACCCTCGCGGCCCAGTCGCCGACGAGGATCTGCACGGGCGCGAGCCCGAGGCCGAGGGCGAGCCCGACGGCCAGACCGCGCCGGTGATAGGCGTCGCGCCGGCCTCGCAGCAAACCCATCGCGTAGACCGCGGCCACTCCCAGGCCGGTGGCCATGTACGCGGCCAGGATCATGTGGGTGGTCATCACCGGGGTCGAGGGGTTCAGCATCGCGGCGATCGGGTCGACCTCGATGACCCGGCCGCCGGCCTCCCGGAACCCGACCGGGGTCTGCATCCACGCGTTCGCGGTCACGACGAACCACGCGCTGGCGGCGCCCGACAGCGCGATCGGCACCCCCGACCACCAGTGCTGCCACGGCGTGAGCCGGTCCCATCCGTAGAGGTAGATCCCGAGGAAGATCGCCTCGACGAAGAACGCGAAGGCTTCCAGCGCGAACGGCAGGCCGATCACGGAGCCCCAGCGACCCATCAGGCCGGGCCAGAAGAGCCCGAGCGCGAACGACAGGACGGTGCCGGAGACCGCGCCGACCGCGAACAAGATCCCGAGCGCCTTCGCCCATCGCCTGGCGAGCGCCATCCACGTGCCGTCGCCGGTCCGGTTGGCTCGGTATTCGGCGATCAACAGGAGAAGCGGGAGGCCGACTCCGAGCGCCGCGAACACGATGTGGAACCCGAGGGAGACCGCCATCTGGATCCGCGCGGCCTGGAGGGACGTGAGTGCCAGAACCATCCACCATCCATGCTGGCAGACCGGGGCGATCTCGCCGTGCGGCTGCCTCCCACCGCGAGGGCGCCCCACAGCGGCCGACGGCCATCCGGGGGTTGACACTCCCAGTCCCACCGCGGACACTGGCCCGACCATGAAGAGCGCGAGGAGCCTTCCGAGCAACGTCCTCGTACTTATTCGCTAGGCGCGGCCGGGCCTAAGAGGCCCGCGTTCCGCGCCGATACCCTCGCTACGCGGGGGTTTTTTTCTGCCCCGGCCCCAGATCGGCCGTGAGATGGAGGGAGGACCACCCGATGCGCTACGAGTTCGAGAAGGACGGCGCCACCGTTGCCAGCGTCCTGTGGGAGGGACCCGGCCAGGTGACCGTCGAGACCGACGACCCCGCCACCAGGGCGGCCGTCGACCGGTACCTGTCGTCCGAGGTCACGTACCTGAGCGGCTTCGGCGGCGAGGAGTTGCAGAGCCGCCGGCGCGACTGGACGCCGTGGGAGTTCGAGCGTGCCTGTCGCAACCTGGCTCGCCGCCTCGGCGCCACCGTGAAGCGGGTCCAGACCGGCCCGGTCGAGGATCCGGAGCGGGAGGCGGTCGCGGGATGAGGGCGACTCCATGAAGGTCACCGGCGCCCAGGCGCTGTTCAGGGCCCTCGAGGGCGAAGGCGTCGACATCGTCTTCGGGATCCCGGGCGGCGCCATCCTGCCCGCCTACGACCCGCTCATCGACTCCGCCGTGCGCCATGTCCTCTGCCGTCACGAGCAAGGGGCCGGCCACGCCGCCGAGGGCTACGCCTGGGCGACCGGCAAGGTCGGCGTCGCGATGGCGACGTCCGGGCCGGGGGGATGCAACCTGGTCACCGCGCTCGCCGACGCGAAGATGGACTCGGTACCGATCGTCGCGATCACGGGCCAGGTCCCGACGCCGGTGGTCGGCAACGACGCCTTCCAGGAGGCGGACATCACCGGGATCACGATGCCGGTCACGAAGCACAACTTCCTCGTGACGGATCCCGGCGAGGTGGCGGAGACGATCCGCGAGGCGTTCCACATCGCACGCACCGGCCGGCCGGGTCCGGTCCTGGTCGACCTCCCGAAGGACGTCCTCGTGAACGAGACGACCTGGAGCTGGCCGGACCAGGTCGACCTGCCCGGCTACAAGCCCACGACCAAGGGCAACATGCGTCAGGTCGTCGAGGCCACGAAGTTGATCCTGCAGGCGGAGCGGCCGGTCCTCTACGTCGGCGGGGGCGTCATCAAGGCGAACGCCACCGAGGAGCTCTTCGAGCTCGCAACGACCGGTCATCTCCCCGTGGTCACGACGCTGATGGCACGCGGCGCCTTCCCCGACACCCACGAGCTCTGCCTCGGCATGCCCGGCATGCACGGGGTCTACACCGCGGTGACGGCGATGCAGAAGGCGGACCTGCTGGTGGCCATCGGCGCTCGCTTCGACGACCGCGTGACCGGCAAGCTCTCGACGTTCGCGCCCGACGCGAAGATCGTGCACATCGACATCGACCCGGCGGAGATCGGCAAGAACCGCGTCGCCGACGTGCCGATCGTCGGCGACTGCAAGGACGTGACCGCGAAGCTGGTGGCCGAGCTCACCCGGCGCCAGGACGAGTCCGGCATCCCGGATCGGAGCGCCTGGCTCGGGCAGCTCGCCGAGTGGCAGGCTCGGTACCCGCTGCGCTACGACCAGCACGGCCGACGGTGCGCTGAAGCCGCAGTACGCGATCGAGCGCCTGCGCGCCCACTCGGACGGCGACACGATCGTCGTGGCCGGGGTCGGCCAGCACCAGATGTGGGCCTCGCAGTTCTGGTCCTTCGAGAAGCCAAGGACCTGGATCAACTCCGGCGGGCTCGGCACCATGGGGTTCGCCGTCCCGGCCGCGCTGGGGGCGGCGGCCGGACAGCCGGACCGGCGCGTGATCGCGATCGACGGTGACGGATGCTTCCAGATGACCTCGCAGGAGCTCGCCACCTCGACCACGGAGAAGATCCCGTTCATCACGGCGATCATCAACAACGCGAACCTCGGCATGGTGCGTCAGTGGCAGGAGCTGTTCTACGAGGAGCGCTACTCCCAGGTGTACCTCGGCTATGACGTCCCCGACTACGTGAAGCTCGCCGAGGCGTACGGTGCCGTCGGTCTTCGCGCGGAGCGGCCCGAAGACGTCGACACGGTGATCGAGAAGGCGCTCTCCGTGGACGACCGGAGCGTCGTGATCGACTTCCGCTGCGACGCCAAGGAGATGTGCTTCCCGATGGTGCCGGCCGGGGCCTCGAACGACGACATCATCACCGGCCCGGAGGGTCTCACGCCCCAAGCCGACCCGGCGGAAGCACCGATCGCATGAGCTTGCACACGCTCTCGGTGCTGGTCGAGGACAAGCCCGGCGTCCTCACTCGGGTGGCGGGGCTCTTCTCCGCGCGCGGGTTCAACATCGACTCGCTCGCGGTCGGGCCGACCGAGACCGAGGGTCTGTCGCGGATGACGATCGTCGTGAACGTGGAGTCGAAGTCGCTGGAGCAGGTCACGAAGCAATTGAACAAGCTGATCAACGTGATCAAGATCCTCGAGCACGATCCCGGATCGGCCGTCGAGCGGGAGCTGATGCTCGCGAAGGTGCGCGCGAAGGGCGACGCCAGGGCGCGGATCATGGAGATCGCCGAGGTCTTCCGCGTGAGCATCGTCGACGTGACGAAGACGACCCTCACGGTCGAGGCCTCGGGCAAGCCGGAGAAGCTCGAGGCGCTCCGCGAGCTCCTGTCCGAGTACGGGATCGTGGAGCTCTCGCGCACCGGTCGGATCGCGCTGTCGCGAGGCGATCGCGGGATCAGGGAGAAGAGCGGTCTACGGGTTGCGAAGGCAGCGGGGGCCGAAGACTCGGAGTGGACCGGCGGAGGCGTGTAGCCGGCCATATCCGGTGATCGCGAGGGGGACGCTGATGGCGACGATCTTTCACGAGCAGGACACGGACGTATCCGCGCTGGCGGGCCAGAAGATCGCGGTCATCGGGTTCGGGTCGCAGGGCCACGCGCATGCCCAGAACCTGAAGGACTCGGGACACGACGTGCGCGTGGGCCTGCGACCGGGCTCGTCGAGCCGCGCGAAGGCCGAAGAGGCCGGGCTCCTCGTGCTCGACACGGCCGACGCCGTCGCGGAGGCCGACGTCGTGATGGTGTTGCTGCCCGACACCTCGCACGGGAAGGTCTACACGGAGGAGATCGCGCCCAACCTTCACGCCGGCGACATGCTCATGTTCGCGCACGGCTTCTCGATCCACTTCGGCACGGTGAAGCCTCCCGCCGAGGTCGACGTGACGATGATCGCGCCCAAGGGACCGGGCCACCTGGTGCGCCGGACCTACGAGGAGGGCATCGGGACCCCCGCGCTGGTCGCCGTGCAGCAGGACGCGACCGGCAGAGGCCCTGCAGCGAGCGCTCGCCTACGGCGCCGGTATCGGCGCGGCCCGAGCGGGCATCATCGAGACCACGTTCAAAGAGGAGACCGAGACCGATCTCTTCGGCGAGCAGATGGTGCTCTGCGGCGGCATCTCCGAGCTGATCCGGTCCGGGTTCGACACCCTCGTCGAGGCCGGCTACCAGCCCGAGATCGCCTACTTCGAGTGCCTGCACGAGATGAAGCTGATCGTCGACCTGATCTACGAGGGCGGGCTCTCGTGGATGCGGTATTCCGTCTCGGACACCGCGGAGTGGGGCGACTACACGAGCGGTCCCCGTGTGGTTGACGAGCGGACGCGCGAGACGATGCACCGGGCGCTCGCCGAGATCCAGGACGGGACGTTCGCGAAGCGCTGGATCGCCGAGGCGGACGGTGGCTTCGACGAGTTCTTGGCCAAGCGGCGCGAGGCTCGTTCGTCCCAGCTCGAGGACGTGGGTCGGGAGCTGCGGAAGATGATGCCGTGGCTCCGGAGCGAGGAGAAGGTGCCGCCGTCGTGAACGCCGACCCTGACGTAGTCCGGTTCTTCGACACCACCCTGCGCGACGGGGAACAGGCGCCCGGCATCGCGCTGACCAAGGACGAGAAGGTCGAGATCGCGGAGCAGCTCGCCCGGCTGGAGGTCGACATCCTGGAGGCGGGGTTCGCGATCTCTTCAGACGGCGAGTTCGACGCCGTCCGGGAGATCGCGACCAGCGTGAAGGGGCCGGTGATCGCGTCGCTCGCTCGCGTGGTGCCCGGCGACATCGAACGAGCGGCGGAGGCCCTGAAGGGGGCCGACCGCTTCCGCATCCACGTGTTCATCTCGACCTCCCAGATCCATATGGAGGACATGCTGCGGATGTCGCACCAGCAGGTCCTGGACGGGATCGCCGAGGGTGTGAAGCTCGCCGCCGGATACACCGACGACGTCGAGTTCAGCGCCCAGGACGCCACCCGGACGGAGCTGGACTTCCTGCTCTCGTGCTTCGACGTGGCCGTCAAGGTTGGTGCGACCACGATCAACGTGCCCGACACGGTCGGGTACGCGACCCCGGCGGAGTTCGGGGAGCTCGTCCGGATCGTCCGCGAACGGACGCCGGATCACGTCGTGATCTCCACCCATTGCCACAACGACCTGGGCCTCGCCGTCGCGAACTCGCTGGCCGGCGTGCAGAACGGCGCCCGCCAGGTCGAGGTGGCGGTCAACGGGATCGGCGAACGAGCCGGCAACTGCTCGCTCGAGGAGATCGCGATGATCGTGCGGACGCGCGGCGAGTCGCTCGGTGTACGGCACGGGCTTCAGCTGAGGGAGATCGTGCGGACGTCGCGGCTCGTCTCTTCGCTCACCGGCTACTCCGTCCAGCCGAACAAGGCGGTCGTCGGCGCGAGCGCGTTCGCGCACGAGAGCGGCATCCACCAGCACGGTGTGCTGGCCAACCGGGCGACCTACGAGATCATGGATCCGATCGAGATCGGGCTCGAAGGCAACCAGATCGTCTTGGGCAAGCACTCGGGGCGGCACGCGTTCGCCGATGCTCTCGAGAAGGTCGGCATCTCTGTCGACCCCGATCACATGAACCGAGCGTTCGCGCGCTTCAAGGAGCTCGCGGACCGGAAGATCCAGATCACAGACCAGGATCTCGCGGCGATCGTGATGGAGGAGGTCGGCTCCGGGAAGGAGGATCTTCTCGTCCTCGAGTCCCTGGCCTCGGGCGGCGGCACCCACCTCGCTCCGACCGCGACCGTTCGGCTCCGCAAGGGCGACGAGGTGATCGAGGAATCCGCGATGGGTGACGGGATGATCGACGCCGCCTGCGGCGCGATCCAGCGCGCCGCAGGCGTCGAGGCCCGGCTGATCACCTTCAACGTGTCGTCCGTGACGGGCGGCTCGGACGCCTTAGGCGACGTCGTGGTGCAGCTCGAGATCGACGGACGCAGGGTGACCGGGCGAGGCGTCGCGACCGACGTCGTGGAGGCGAGCGCGCGCGCCTACCTGGCCGCGATCAACCGAGCGGCCTCCGTCGCGCGAGCCTCGATCGGGGCCGCCACGATGGAGACAGCCACGAACGAGTCGGCGAGCGAGGTCACGCCGTGAGTGCCGCGGTCGCCACCGAGACGAGACCCGAGCGCCTCGACGCCGGTCCCCGGCCGTACCGGATCGGCGTGATCCGCGGCGACGGGACGGGGCCGGAGGTGATCGCCGAGGCCCTCAAGGTCCTCGAGTCGGTCCGGGAGGGCTTCGAGGTGGAGCTGATCGACTTCGATCTCGGCGCCGAGAGGTACCTGCGGACCGGGGAGACCCTGCCGGAGGCCGACCTCGAGGCGCTGCGAGAACACCCACGCGATCCTGTTGGGCGCGGTGGGCGACCCGCGGGTGCCGCCGGGGATCCTCGAGCGCGACCTCCTGCTCCGGATCCGCTTCGAGCTGGACCAATTCGTGAACCTCCGGCCGGTCATCCGGTACCCCGGGGTGGAGACGCTGGTGCCGTCGCACACCGAGGACGACGTCAACATGGTCGTGGTCCGCGAGAACTCCGAGGGGCTCTACAGCGGGGTCGGCGGGTTCCATCGGAAGGGCACTCGCCACGAGGTGGCGGTCCAGTCCTCCGTGAACACGCGGCATGGCGTCGAGCGGATCGTGCGCTATGCGTTCGACCTCGCGATGCGGCCGGATCGCCGCCGGAAGGTGACGCTCGTCCACAAGACGAACGTGCTGACGTTCGCGGGCGACCTCTACCAGCGGGTCGTGGACGAGGTCGCGACCGAGTACCCGGACGTCGTGACCGACTACGTGCATGTCGATGCGGCCTGCATCTACTTCCTGGACGACCCGTCGCGGTTCGACGTGATCGTCACCGACAATATGTTCGGCGACATCATCACGGACCTCGGCGCGATGATCCAGGGCGGGATGGGGATCGCGGCCGGCGGGAACATCAATCCGATCGGCGTGTCGATGTTCGAGCCGATCGGCGGGACCGCACCGTCGGAAACGGGGAAGGGCACGATCAACCCGCTCGCGGCGATCGGCGCCACCGGGATGCTCCTGTCGCAGCTCGGCGAAGGTGGGGCAGCGGCGCGCATCGACGCCGGGATCCGCTTCGCCTGCACCAAGCTCGCGTCGATGCGCGCCGCCGAGATGGGCTACTCGACCCAGGAGGTCGGCGATCTCGTTACAGAAGCGGCGGCCGCCGTATGAGGCCGGGCCCTCGCGTCGAGCTGTACGACACGACGCTGCGCGACGGCGCCCAGGCGCCGGGACTCTCGTACTCCGTCGAGGACCGGATGCGGATCCTCCACAAGCTCGACCAGCTGGGCCTGCCGTACATCGAAGGTGGCTGGCCGGGTGCCAACCCTCGCGACACGGAGTTCTTCCGTCTGGCGATCGAAGGAGAAGCTCGCCAACGCCGAGCTCGTCGCTTTCGGGATGACCCGGCGGGCGGGGGAGAACGCCGAGGACAGCGCGATCCTCCGTGACCTCCTGGACGCCGGCACCGAGACCGTGTGCTTCGTGGGCAAGAGCTGGGACGTCCACGTCGAGAAGGCGCTGCGGACCGACCTCGACGAAGGCGTGGCGATGGTCCGCGACACCGTCAGGCATCTCCGCGGCCAGGGACGCCGTGTGTTCTTCGACGCCGAGCACTTCTTCGACGGCTACGTCGGGAACGCCGCCTTCGCTCTCCGGGTGCTCGAGGCGGCCGCCGAGGAAGGCGCCGAGCGCCTGGTGCTCTGCGACACGAACGGAGGCACGCTCCCGTCGGAGGTCGCGCGGATCGTGGGCGAGGTCCGCGAACGCGTGAGCGGCGTGCCGCTCGGGATCCACACCCACAACGACACGGGCTGCGCGGTCGCCTCCGCCCTTGCGGGGGTCGAGGCCGGCGTGCTCCAGGTGCAGGGGGTGGTGAACGGTTACGGCGAGCGAACCGGCAACGCCGACATCGTGCCGATCGCCGCCAACCTCATCCTGAAGATGGACGCCGACTGCCTGCCCGAGGGCGCCGTGGAGCGCCTCACCGAGGTGGCGCACTACGTCGCCGAGGTGGCCAACGTCGCCCCCGACTCGCGCCAGCCCTATACGGGGCGCTTCGCGTTCACCCACAAGGCGGGCCTGCACGCGAGCGGGGTGGCCCGGTTCAGCGAGGCCTACGAGCACGTCGCGCCGGCTTCCGTCGGCAACCGGCGAGGGGTGGTTGCCTCCGACCTCGGCGGCGCCGCGACGCTCAAGATGAAGGCGACCGAGTTCGGCCTCGAGGTGGACGATGGCGCGATCCCCAGCGTCCTCGAAGAGCTGAAGACGCGTGAGGCGCGCGGCTACACCTTCGAGCTCGCCGATGCCTCGCTCGAGCTCTTGATGCGACGCGCCTCGGGATGGTCGCAGCCGTTCTTCGAGATCGACAGCTACCGCGTTCACGTCGAGGAGCGGGTCGGCGACGGCGAGCCGCCGCTCGCGGAGGCCACCGTGAAGGTTCGCACCAAGGGCTCGCGTCACATCGAGTCGGCCGAGGGGCACGGTCCCGTGGGCGCGCTCGACGACGCGTTGCGCAAGGCGCTCACGAACGACTACCCGGAGCTTCGGCACATCGAGCTCGAGGACTATCGGGTGCGTGTACTCGCCGAGACGCACGGGACGGGGGCCGTTGTCCGGGTGCTGATCGATTCGTCCAACGGCGAGCGGTCGTGGACCACGGTGGGCGTGAGCGAGAACATCATCGAGGCGTCGTGGGAGGCGCTGACGGAGGCGTATCTGTTCGGCCTTCTCCACCCACGCGACGCGGCCGAGTCGTAGCCTGCGGCCGTGGAGATGCGTTCGATCGGCTCGATCCCCGTGCCGCTGGCAGGCATCGGCTGCAACAACTTCGGTCGTCGGATCGATGAGGACCGCGCCCGCCAAGTCGTCGATGCGGCCTTCGGGGTGGGCGCCACCCTCTTCGACACCGCTGACCTCTACGGGGACGGACGATCCGAGGAGTTCCTCGGCAAGTCACTGAAGGCGCGCCGCGACGAGACCGTGATCGTCTCGAAGTTCGGGATGCGGAAGCCGCCGGACGGGCTCAGTGGCGGTGACCCGGTGTGGGTGGTTCGCGCGTGTGAGGAGAGCTTGACGCGCCTCGCGACCGACCGGATCGACGTCTATCTGCTGCACACTCCCGATGACTCGACCCCGATCGCCGAGACGCTCACCGCGATGTCTCGGCTCGTCGACGAAGGGAAGGTCCGAGAGATCGGGTGTTCGAACTTCTCTGCGGAGCAGCTGGACGAGGCGGAGGAGGCCGCGACGGAGAAGGGCGTTCGCCGGTTCGTCACGGTGCAGAACGAGTACAGCCTCATCGCGCGCGAAGCCGCGCGAGGAGGTGCTGCCGGCTTGCCGTCGGCTGGACCTCAGCTTCATGCCGTACTTCCCGCTCGCGTCGGGCCTGCTGACCGGCAAGTACCGCAAGGGCCGGCCGCCCCCGCCGGGCTCACGGCTCGCCGGGCCCGGTGGCTGGGACGAGCTACATGACCGACGAGCGTCTCGACATCGTCGAGCGCCTGACGGCGTTCGCCGAGCAGCACGGTCACACGATCCTCGAGCTCGCGATGTCATGGCTGGCGACGCAGCCGGAGATCGCCACCGTGATCGCGGGGGCGACCAGTGCCGAGCAGGTTCGCGCGAATGCCGAGGCGGTCGAGGCGTGGCGGCTCTCGGACGACGAGTTCGCCGAGATCGACGAGCTCGTTGCGTAGTCGGATGAGGATCCGTCCGGCGACGAGGGAAGATGCGCGGCAGATCGCCGAGGTGCACGTGGCGTCGTGGCGCCACGCCTACCGAGGGCTACTGCCCGACGACTATCTCGAGAAGCTCTCGGTGGGCGAGCGAGAAGCGCAACGCCTCGCCTGGTTCGCGGATCCACGGCCGGGCTCCGGTGTCCTCGTCGCCGAGGATGATGCAGGCCGCGTGGTGGGGTTCGCGACGTTCGGGCCGTCCCGCGACGACGACGCGCCCGATGGCACAGGTGAGGTGCCCGCCATCTACATCGACCCGGCGGACGTCGGGACGGGGATCGGCCGGCAGCTGATCGAGGAGACGGCGGCCGCGCTCCGGAAGGCCGGCTGCACACGGGCGACGCTCTGGGTACTCGAGGAGAACGCGTCCGCCCGCCGCTTCTACGAGAGGGTCGGCTGGACCTGGGACGGCGCGGTCAGCACTCACGACTTCGACTGCGCGAACGAGCCGGTCGTTCGGTACGCGGTGGACCTGTGATCAGGCGGGCGACGGCTCGTCGCGCAGCACGCTCATCAGGAGTTCGTCGTGACGGCTGCCGTCGTACCACGTGTGATCGCGCAGGCGGCCTTCCTCGACGAACCCGGCCTTCCGATAGGCGCCAACCGCGCGCTCGTCATCTGCCAGGACCTGGAGCGAGATCTTGGCCAGGTTGAGCTGCCGGAATCCGTAGTCCACCAGCGTTCGCACGGCGTCTTGCCCATGGCCTTGCTTCCAGTAGGGCTTGCCGATCCGGATCCCGACCTCGGCCCGCTGGTGGTAGTGGTCGATCGACTGCAGGCCACACATGCCGATCGTCTCGGCGTCCACGTCGATCGCGAACCAAGCCGAGTCGGTGTGGTCTTCCTCGTTCCATCGCTTGTCGCGCGCCTCGATCTCCTCGAGGGAGACGGGGAGCGGAGGATGGCTGTCGGAGAGCGCGCGCATCTCGATCGTCTCTACCAGCTCATAGAGGCGTTCCCGGTCCCAGGCCTGGATCGGTCGCAGCACGACGCGGTCGCCCTGGAGCATGGCCGCAGCCTACGCGAACCCTCCACGAGAAGTTCATGACTCCTTCACACCTCGGCGGGAGTCTGATGCAAGGGATGGGAGGGACTCATCCGGCAAGGAGGTTCGAGATGCGACGCGGGTTCGGATTGGGCGCGGCGATCCTGGTGGTCCTGCTGCTCGTCGGGGTCGGGATCGGTGCCTACAACTGGGGCGTGAACGAGGGGATCGAGCAGAGCGGTCAAGCCACAGAGATCGTGCGGTACGTCGGGGGTCACGGGTTCGGCTTCTTCCCGTTCTTCCTCTTCTTCCCGCTGTTCTTCCTGGCGCTGTTCGCGTTCAAGGGAGCGATGTGGCGGCGCCATGGTGACCACCACGGGCCTGGTGGACATGGTCCGAGTGGCCACGGTCCCGGCGGCCACTGGGAGCAGGGGTACGAGGAGTGGCACCGCCGGCAGCACGAGGCCGGCGGCGACCAGAGTGCGGGAGGCGAACCCGCCTAGGCATGCCCCCGGCGGGGCGGTGGCGGTTGCCACCGCCCCGCCGCCGCTGCACTGTGGCGGCTGCGTCGAGGAGTTCCCATGAAGACCGTGTTGGTCGTCGAGGACGAGATGAAGATCGCGCGGGTCGTGCGCGACTACCTGACCGACGCCGGTTTCGAGGTGATCGTGGCATCCAGCGGTGAGGCCGCCCTCGCGAGCGCCCGAGGGTCGAAGCCTGACCTCGTCGTGCTCGACCTCGGGCTTCCCGGCGTGGACGGCCTCGACGTGGCGCGGGAGCTCCGCGGCTCCTCGCGCGTGCCGATCGTGATGCTCACGGCGCGCGGAGAGGAGACCGACAGGATCGTCGGACTCGAGCTCGGCGCCGACGACTACATGGTGAAACCGTTCAGCCCCAAGGAGCTGGTGGCGAGGGTCCGCGCCGTCCTGCGAAGGAGCTCGACGGCCGAGATGCTCCGGGAGCAGCCGATCCGTGTCGCCGACGTGGAGGTCGATCCTCAGCGGATGCGCGTGACCCGGAATGGGCGTCCGGTCGAGCTCACGCCGACCGAGTTCCAGCTCCTGGCCACGCTCGCACGCGAGCCCGGACGAGTGTTCACGCGCGGACAGCTGCTCGACGCGATCCATGGGGTTGCGATCGAGTCCTACGAGCGCGCGATCGACGCCCATGTGAAGAACATCCGGAAGAAGCTGGAGCCCGAGCCGGGGAAGCCTCGGTACGTCCTCACGGTCCACGGCGTCGGATACCGGTTCGCAGATGCCTGACGACGAGCACGACCACGGCCACGCCACGGCCCACCGTGGGGAGGTCCGCAGTGGCGCGGCGGTCCGTCATGGCGAGGCGGCAAGCCTCCGTGGTGGCCGGAAGACGAGGACTGGCCTCCGCGCGGCCCCGAGGCCTGGCGGGGGATGCGCCGTCATTTCGTTCGCAAGTTCGTGTTCGATCCGAGCCCTCTTCCTCGCGTTGTTAGTCACGCTCGCCGCGCTCTTCGGCGGTGTCCTCTGGGGTCGCGAAGGTCCGGATCGACCGCGGGCAAGGTCGGCATCGTCCTGATCGCGCTCGCGATCTTCCTGATCGTGCGCGCGGGGCGGCGGTTCGCGTCGCCGTTCGGCGACGTGATGGAAGCCGCTGATCGCGTCGCCGCGGGCGACTACGAGACCCGCGTCCAGGAGCGCGGCTCTCGCGAGGTCAGGCGCCTCGGCCGCGCGTTCAACGAGATGACCGAGCGCCTCGGCACGAACGAGACGCGACGTCGGCAGCTCCTTGCCGACGTCGCGCACGAGCTCCGCACGCCGCTCTCGGTGATCCAGGCGAACCTCGAGGCGATCCTCGACGGTCTGTATCCGATCGACGAAGCGCACCTCCGGCCGGTGCTCGAGGAGACGAACGTGATGGCCCGGCTGCTCGACGACCTGCAGACGCTGTCGACCGCCGAGGCGGGCGTCCTCACGTTGCATCGCGAGCCGGTCGAGCCGCGCCAGCTGATCGACGCGGCCGTCGGATGCGTTCACGGCCCAGGCCAAGGAAAGCCGGCGTCCGCCTCGAGATGCGGGGCGCCACGCCTTCCGGAGATCGACGTGGATCGGCTCCGGATCGGCGAAGTCCTGAGCAATCTGCTCTCGAACGCCCTCCGCCACACGCCGAGCGGCGGCGAGGTCGATCGTCGACGGCCGTCGCACGCGGGGAGCCGTCGAGTTCTCGATCGCCGATAGCGGGACCGGGATCGCGCAGGAGCGACTCCCGCACGTGTTCGATCGGTT
This sequence comes from uncultured Actinomycetota bacterium, assembly GCA_963842295.1. GTDB lineage: Bacteria > Actinomycetota > UBA4738 > UBA4738 > HRBIN12 > JAJNBA01. Next base: position 273,162 of record CAWJFY010000005.1, read on the forward strand.
CTCGCGAGCGCCGGACTCACCCTGGCGCGGGCCTCGGCCTGGCGATCGCGAAGAGTCTGGTCGAGGCCCACGGCGGCGAGATCTCCGCCGAGGGCGGTCCTCGGGGCACGACCATCGCGTTCACGCTCCCGGCGGTCGTCGGTGAGCGGATAGGGTTCCGCCGTGGCGCCTTCGAAGATGCCGAAGCCGACGGAGGAAACGAAAGATTTCTTCGCGTCGATCGTTCCGGACCACCCCGCCGTGACGATCCGACCGATGTTCGGGCAGCTATCGGCGTTCGTGAACGGGAACTTGTTCATGGGGATCTTCGGCGAAGACATCCTCGTACGGCTTCCGGAGGAAGATCGCCAGAAGGTGCTCGGCGCGGGCGGACGGGTCTTCGAACCGATGCAGGGCCGTCCGATGCGCGAATACGTCGTGCTTCCCGAGCGCCTGGCTGGATGAGCCGGACCGCGTCCGCCAGTGGGCGGCGCGCTCGCTCGATCACGCTGAGGAGCTCCCTCCGAAACAACCCAAGAAGAAGCCGAAGAAGAAGTAGACGCTTCCTCGCTCCTCCCGAAGGGTATGGGCGGGTCGGAGGTGATCCGATGAAAGTGAAGTTCGTCGGCGGCCCGCTGGACGGCCGTGAGGAAGAGATCTCGGACGACACGCTCGAGGAGGACCATCCGATCTACTGGCCGGAGCGGCCCGCTCGAGACGACGACACCGATCCCGACCAGCCCGGACTCGACGGGGTCGTCGAGTACCTCTACGAGGGGAACGGGCAGGCGACGTACGTCGGCGGGCAGCTCGAGGGGTCGTAACCTCGGCGGATGCCCGTCGAGACCTATCTGGAGGTCGGCGCCAAGCGTGTCTTCGCGGGCGCGCTCGACTGGCCCGGGTGGTGCCGGAGCGCGCGACAGGAGGAGGACGTGCTCGAGGTGCTCCTCGCCTACGGCACTCGGTACGCCGCCGTCCTGAAGGGTTCGGGCGTGCGGTTCGCACCGCCCGCGAAGACCTCGACCTTCGAGGTCGTGGAGCGACTGAAGGGCGACGCCACCACGGAATTCGGCGCGCCCTCGATCGCACCGAAGGCCGACGCCCGGGCGGTCGACCGCCGATGGCTCACGCGCGAGGAGAAGATCCTGAAGGCGTCCTGGAACGCGTTCGATCGCGCGGCGGCGAAGTCGACCGGGCCCTTGGCGAAAGGACCGCGCGGTGGCGGCCGCGAGGTGGACGCGATCGTGGCACACGTCATAGGAGCGGAGGCGAGCTACGCGCGCATGATCGGGGCGGATACGAAGGGCTTCGATGAAGCTGACGCGGACGCCGCGCACGAGGAGCGCGCCATCGTCCGGGCGGCACTCGAACGCGCCGTCACGGACGGCATCCCAGCGGGCCCGCGAGGCGGGAAACGATGGTCGGCTCCCTACTTCGTCCGCAGGGCGGCGTGGCACGTCCTCGATCACGCGTGGGAGATCGAGGATCGTTCAGCGACCGGCTGAGCTTCGCTCCTCGATCGGCGCCCGGCGGGGGCGGAGCGTGCCCAGAGCGAGGTGATCCAGCTCCAAGGCGGCGAGCGCTTCGTAGCGTCCGGCCTCGAGGTCGGCCACCGGATCGTCGCTCGCCTTCCGGAGCTCCCGGAAGCCGCGGGTCGCCACGGCACGGTTCGCGAGGTAGGCGAGCGCGACCCCATCGTCGCTCTTCAGCGACTTCCGGAGCGAGTGTCGCTCGCGCTCGCGCGACACGCGCGGCGGGACCCACAGGGCGAGGATGGGCAGCGTCGGTCCGAGCGCGAGGCCGGCGCCGATCAGGACTGCCAGGCTGTCCACGTCGTCTTCGACGGAGCGACCGTTCTGTGCGGTCTCGCTGCCGATCTCCTGGATCTCTTCCGCGATGGCGTCGAACCCTTCGCCCACGAGTGGCACGTCCGACAGCTGGCCGACGGCATCTCCCGCTCGCCCGATCGCGCGGCCCGTATCCTGCATGCCCTCACCCACCGCGCCGAGCCGTGCGACGAAGTTGCCGACGGCGATACCCAGCACGAGCCAGGCGGCCGTCCACAGGACCACGAGCAGGTCGATGGCGACGATCGAGCGCTGGGTGCGTCTTGACTCGATCGATCCGATCATCCGTGGAGACCTTGCCCATGCGTCGTCCGGGGCAAACGTACGTCGGCAGGTAAGCTTTGATGAGAGGTGACGACACCATGCCAGAGACATTCGGAAAGCGTCAGCGCAAGGACGTGAAGGCGAAGAAGGCGGCGGCGGCGGAGGAGCGGCGTCTCGCCCGCACCCAGCGCCGCCGCGACCGCGAAGCCGGATTGATCGAGCCGGGCCCGCCCGTCGCGACGCCCGAGGAGATCGAGGAGCAGATGGGGATCGTTCCCCCGGCCTCAGCCTTCGACTGACCGAGGCCTGACCGCCTTCGACGACCGACGCTACTGCGGGAGCCGAAGGACCTGTTTGGGCGTGAGTCGTACCGTCGTCGGGGCCACGCGGAGCCCGATGATCCCGACCCGGCCGTCGACCCAGGTGGCGTCCTGCAGGATCCCCACGGAAAGGTGGCCCTCGCGGTCCTCGGACACCCGGAAGATCATCCCCGACTCGGTCCGGTAGACGCCCGACTCCTGCACGGCCTACCAACCCTACGCCTCGCGGCGCGGCCGTGTTGCCGAGGCGCTCGCTGGACACCCTGAGGAATAGGCTTGCCTCTCGCACGCGTTCGGAGGAAGACATGCCCGCGATCACGGTCGAAGACGTCACGGAGCTCCAGCGGCTCCCCCGCGTGAGCGGATCGGCCACGATCCGTCCCGTTCGCACGGTGGTCACGGCGCCCGGCGGCTTCGAGGGCGAGGGATTCCCCGTCCGAAGAGCGTTCGCCGGCGTCGATCTGACCGATCTCGATCCGTTCGTGCACATGGATCAGATGGGCGAGGTCGACTATGCGCCCGGCGAGCCCAAGGGCACGCCGTGGCACCCGCATCGGGGCTTCGAGACCGTCACGTACATGCTGGATGGGATCTTCGAGCATCAGGACTCGAACGGTGGAGGCGGCGTGATCACCAACGGGGACACCCAGTGGATGACCGCGGGCGCCGGGATCCTCCACATCGAGAAACCGCCGGAGCACCTGGTCGCCAGCGGAGGTTTGTTCCACGGGATCCAGCTCTGGGTCAATCTGCCCAAGGCCGAGAAGTGGACCCCTCCGCGGTACCAGGATCTCCGGGGGAGCGAGGTCACGCTGCTGGCGTCGTCGGACGCGGGCGCGCTGGTCCGGGTCATCGCCGGAGATCTCGCGGGCCAGACCGGGCCCGGTCAGACCTACACCCCGATGACGATGGTGCACGCCACCGTGTCGTCGGGCTCGCGGCTCGATCTTCCCTGGCGTCCCGAGTTCAACGCGCTCGTCTACGTCCTCTCGGGCGCGGGGTCCGTTGGTGACGATCGTCGGCCGATCGCGATGGGCCAGCTGGCCGTCTTCGGCGCCGGCGACGCCGTTCGACTCGAGGCGGCCGCCTCGCAGGACTCCCGCTCGCCCGCCCTCGAGGTGTTGGTGCTCGGTGGCCGCCGGATCGGGGAGTCCGTCGCCTGGTACGGACCTTTCGTCATGAACACCCGCGACGAGCTCGTGCAAGCGTTCGAGGATTACCAGGCCGGGCGGCTGGGCAGCGTCCCTGCGATCCATCACACGCCGGACCACGTCGTGGAATCGGCGCCCGGCGGCGCTGAGGGGACCGTCGACCCCTAGTCGGGGCGTACCTCCAGGCCGGGGATCCCGCCGGGGATGCTGATGTCCAGCACACGACGTACCTGGGCGATCGGGTTGAGGATCACGACCGGACCGCGTTCCTTCGGCAGGCCCGCAACTTCGAGGAGCGCCCGCAGGCCGCTGCTGTCCATGAACGAAACCCCTTCGAAGTCGAGCACGATGGGGTGGTCGTTGGTCGCCGCGGTCCGAAGAACCTGGCTCAGTTCTTCCGCGGTGGCCATGTCGAGCTCCCCCTCCAGCCGGAACCCCTCGTCCGTCGCCGTGATCTCGAGTTGCATCGGAGCCTCGTTCCTCCGGAAACGACTGATACCCATCTCCTGAACGCGAGCACTTTCGCAGACGGCACCGTACCCACGGGCATCGCAGGTGACACATCGAGAGGGAAGGCTCGAGCGGAGACCCGCTCGCCTCGCTCGTGTCCGCTCCCTAGACTCGCTCCGTGCGCGCGTGTCCCCAGTGCGGGGAGGAGAACTCCGACCGAGCACGCTTCTGCGAGGCATGCGGAACGCTGCTCCCGCCGGCGGACGCCGCCTCCGAGGTTCGCAAGACCGTCACCGTCTTGTTCTCCGACGTCGCCGGATCGACCTCGCTCGGGGAGCGGCTGGATCCCGAGTCGCTGCGGCGGCTGATGGGCCGCTACTTCGAGGCGATGCGCGAGGTGCTCGAACACCATGGCGGGACCGTGGAGAAATTCATCGGCGACGCGATCATGGCCGTGTTCGGGATCCTCGCCTCCACGAGGACGATGCCCTCCGCGCCGTGCGGGCGGCGGCAGGGATGCGCGAGCGCCTGGTCCGCCTGAACCAGGAGCTCCGGGGCGACGTGGGCGTCGAGATCGCGGCGCGGACGGGGATCCATACCGGAGAGGTGGTGGCCGGCGACCCGGGCAGGGGCCAGACGCTCGTGACCGGCGACGCGGTGAACACCGCCGCCCGCCTGGAGCAGGCGGCCGGCGCCGGCGAGGTCTTGATCGGCGAGCCGACCTATCGCCTCGTCCGGGACGCGGTCGTTGCGGAGCCCATCGATCCGGTCGATGCGAAGGGCAAGGCCGAACCCGTCCCTGCGTACCGTCTCGATGAGGTGATCGTCGGGGCGGAGGCCCACGCCCGACGGATGGATGCTCCGATGGTCGGCCGCGACGCCGAGCTGCGAACGATCCTCGATGCGTTCGAACGGTCGGCCGTCGATCGGACCTGCCGGCTGGTGACGATCCTTGGCGAGGCGGGCGTCGGGAAGTCACGCCTCGTGCTGGAGGCCCTCGGCGCGATCGGCGACAGGGCCATCGTCTTGCGGGGGCGCTGCCTCCCGTACGGCGAGGGCATCACCTACTGGCCGGTCGCAGAAGCCGTCCGCCGAGCCGCCGGGATCTTGGACGAGCACACGCCCCGGGAGGCCCGCCGCCGGATCGCCTCGCTCCTCGAGGGTGTTGAACGATCCGACCGGATCGCCGACGGCGTCGCCGAGCTGATCGGCCTCGGTGAAGGAGCGCGCACCGCGGAGGAGGGCTTCTGGGCCGTCCGTCGATTCTTCGAAGGCCTGGCGCGATCGCAGCCGCTCGTCCTGGTTTTCGACGACATCCACTGGGGCGAGGAGACGTTCCTCGACCTCCTTGGCTATGTCGTGGAATGGACGAGTGGCGTGCCCGTTCTCGTGATCTGCCTTGCCAGGAAAGAGTTGCTTGACCGCCGTCCCGGGTGGGCGGCCGGGGACGTCGTGGTCCTCACGTCGCTCGGCGACGCGGAGTGCGAATCTCTGCTGCGTGGCCTCCTCAGCACGGAGGAGGTCCCCGGCGCCGTGACCGAGGCGATCGCCGGCACCGCAGAGGGCAACCCGCTGTTCGTCGAGGAGCTGCTCGCGATGTTGATCGACGACGGCCTGCTGGTGCGCGATGACGGACACTGGTCGCCGACCCCCGGGCTCGCCGACCTCGCGGTGCCGCCGACCGTGCAGGCACTCCTCGCTGCGCGGTTGGAGCACCTGGATCGAGCCGAGCGACGTGTCCTCGAGTGCGCGGCCGTGGTGGGCGAGGTGTTCGAGTGGAGCGCCGTCGCGGAGCTCGTGCCCACGGAGCTTCGGTCCGATCTCGGTGGCAATCTGATGTCACTCGTTCGCAAAGAGGTGATCCGACCTGCGCCGTCGGACCTCTCCGACGAGGACGCGTTCCGCTTCCGCCACCTCCTGATACGGGATGCGACGTACGAGGGCATGGCGAAGGAGACGAGGGCGGAGCTGCACGAACGCTTCGCTCGATGGCTCGAAGGGAGCGGGGTCCGAGCGCTCTGCCGGAGATGCAGGGCATCGTCGGGTACCACCTGGAGCGAGCGTTCCGATACCGGGAGGAGCTCGGGAGCCCGGCGACGGATGGACCGGACTCGCGCGGGAGGCTGCTCGCCACCTCGGCGAGGCGGGCCGCAGGTCCCTCGCCCGGGCGGACATGCCTGCGGCGGCCAACCTCCTCGCGCCGCGCGCTCGCGATTGTCTCCCGCCCGATGACCCCGTCGCGATCCGCACCTCGCGATCGAGCTTGTCGATGCGCTCCGTGAACTTGGCGAGTTCGAACGTGTCGAGGAGCTTGCCGGACGAAGGGATGTGGCGCTCGCGAGAGCGAGTGGGGATCGACGGCATCGAACTTCGGTTCGAACTCCGACGCCTCTACCTGCGCTTGATGGGGGACCCGAAGAGCGTGCTCTTCGCGACGTCATCGCAGCGGGCTGAGGAGATCGCCGCCGAGGCGGCCGGCGCTCGGACGATCCGGTCACTGAGGGCGAGGCACTGCTGCGAGCCGGCAGGCTGCTCGGCGACATCGGGCGACACGAGGGAGAGCGAACTGGTCGTCGCCGCGCACAAGAGTGCTTCGATCGGGCGGGCGTCACACTCCGCCGAGCTGGCGTTCGTGACGAGCCCTCACGTTCTCGTGGCAGGGCCCGAGTACGGTCGCGGAGGACAACGCGCGTGCCGAGGAGGCGCTGTCCTCCGCCGACGAGGCGTCGCCGATCGCGGCGTTCAACATGCTCGGCCTCGCCGTGGGTCGTGCGATGATCGGCGACTTCGACGAGGCACGGTCGCTCGATCGAGCGAGGCGCCTCGATCCTCCGCGAGCTCGGCATGGCCCTCGAGCTGGCGGCCGCCGTGGGGCTGTCGGCCGGCGATCGTCGAGATGATCGTCCGGCGACCTCGAGATGCGGCGGAGGCGCGGCTCCGGCCCGCGTACGAAACGTTGAAGGCGATGGGAGAGAAGGCCCGTCTGTCGAGTCGGGCGGCTATCCTCGCGTCGATCGTCTACGAGCAGGGCCGATACGAGGAGGCGATGGTGCTGGTCGACGAAGACGGATTCGGTCTCGGCGGCCGACGACATGGAACCGCAGATCTGGCTGCGCGGCGTGCGAGCGAAGGTGCTCGCACGCCGCGGACGGTTCGATGAGGCGGAACGCGAGGCGCGCGAGAACGCTCGCCTGGCGGAGGAGACCGACTGGCCTGGGTACACGGGGATGGCCTGGGCAGACTTGGCCGAGGTCCTGCGTCTGGCGGGCCGGCTCGACGACGCCGTCGATGGCGGCGCGAAGAGGCGGAGGAGTTCTTCGAGCGGAAGGGGAGCCTCGTCTTGCGCGATCGCGTCCGAACGTTCCGGGAGGAGCTCGAAGCGGGAAACGTCGAGGACCGGTGAGCCCGCGGCCCGTGACCTCCCGAAAAGGGCCCGAACGCACGCTGTCGGAGCGGGAGCTGAACCGGGCCCTCCTCGCCCGCCAGCACCTGCTGGAGCGGGCCTCCTCGACCGTCCCGAAGGCGATCGAGCGCACCGCGGGCCTGCAGACCCAGTACGCGCCCGCCGGCTACATCGCTCTTCGGAGCCGTCTCGAGGGGTTCCGGCGGGAGGACCTCACCCGAGCCCTGGAAGGCCGCCGTGTGGTGCAGGCCTGGATGATGCGGGCCACGATCCACATGGCATCGAAGCGAGACTTCTGGCTGTTCACGGCCGCGATCCGCGAGCAGCGTCGCAAGGGATGGGTGCAGGCGTTCCGAGGATCGGCGAGCGAGGCCGCCGCCGCCGCCCGGAAGGCGGAGCGCTTCCTCGCCGACGGGCCGAAGCGGCGGGCCGAGATCGTGAAGGCCCTCGCCTTCGACAGCCCGATCTGGTACGGCGTGAACCTCTGGCTCGATCTCGTCCGCGTCCCTCCGTACGGGACGTGGGAGCAGCCGCGCGCCGACCTGTACGGGTTGGCCTCGGACTGGCTCGGGGAGTCGCCACCCTTGACCGAAGACGAGGGGATCGAGCACCTCGTTCGTCGCTACCTCGCCGGCTTCGGCCCCGCCTCCCGACAGGACGTCGCGAGCTTCACGGGCCTCACCACGGGCCAGTTGGTGCCGGTTCTCGAACGCATCCCGCTCCGCTTGTTCGCGGACGAGCGCGGCAAGGAGCTCGTCGATCTCCCTCGCGCGCCCCTTCCCGATCCGGAGACGCCGGCTCCGATCCGTTTCCTCCCCGCCTGGGACGCGACGCTGCTGGTGCAGGCTCGCCGCACGCAGATCCTTCCCGAGCGATACCGCCCGCGCATCTTCAACACGAAGACCCCGCACTCTCTCCACACGTTCCTGGTCGACGGCCAGGTGGCGGGCAGCTGGCGGCACGCGAAGGGCAGGATCGCGCTCGAGCCCTTCGAACGCCTGTCGAAGGAGACCCGTCGCTCCCTGAACGACGAGGCGGAGCACATGGCGGAGCTCTTCGCGTAGCGGTATCGACTTGCCGTCCGACGCCGGACGGTGCAGCCTTCCGAGGAACGTCCGCGACCGAGGAGGCAACCATGGCGATGACGGTCGAGAGCACCAGCATGGCCGACGGGGAGCCGATCCCGGAGACGCACGCGGTCGCCACGCCCACCGCCGACGGCAAGGCCGAGATGGCCGGGCGGGACCTGAGCCCCCATCTGCGATGGTCGGGCGAGCCGGAGGGAACCAGGTCCTTCGCGATCTCCGTCGTCGACCCCGACGTGCCGGCGGATCGGAACCGGATGGGTGTCGAGGGGCTGCCGCTCGGCGACGACGAGGATCGGGTCGAGTTCGTGCATTGGCTCGTCGCGGACATCCCGGCCGGCGTCCACGAGCTGCCGGAGGGTGCGGGGGGCGACGGCTTCGTCGCGCACGGGAAGCCGATGGATCCTCTGGCGCAGGGCGGCGTCACCGGCGAGAACGGCTATCGCGGCCTGTTCGAGGGCAACCCGGACCTCGAGGGAACCTACGGCGGTTGGGACGGTCCGTTCCCTCCGTGGAACGACGAGCAGGTCCACCGGTACTTCACGACCGTCTACGCCCTCGACGTCGACACGCTCGGGCTCGAGCCGGGCTTCGGCCTCGAGGAGTTCCGCACGGCGATGCACGGTCACATGCTCGACGAGGGACAGATCGTGCCCGTGTATTCACTGAATCCGAACATGCGGTAGACGCGCGCGTCAGGTTCCTCCATGGACGAGGGGATCCCGAAGGATCCCCTCGAACCGAGCCGTTCTCGGTTCCTCGTTCCGGTCTCCTACGGAGCCCGGAACGCCGCCCACGCCTGCTGCATCCGCACGGCCTGGCCGTTCGTGAACTCGAACATGCAGCTGTCCTGCGTGTAGTCCATGAAGTTCGTGATCGGGTCGAGGCCGCCCGCCACACACGTGTCCCGTCCCACGGGACAGTTGAACGCGGGCGACGCCTCCGGGGCGGTGTCATCGACCAGATCACCGCGGTTGCAGCCGCCGTCGAACGTGTGGAACAGGTCGAACCAGTGGCCGACCTCATGTGTCGCGGTGTCCCCTTCGCTGTAGATCGCGAAGTTGCCGCCCGGCAGCGTCTGGAAGTGGACGACGACGCCGTCGAGCTCACCGACCTTCGCCGCGTCCTGCGCGAGGTAGGCGTAACCCAGCAGGTTCTTCCCGAGGTTGGCCGTATAGATGTTCAGCGTCTCGACGCCGCCGACCTTGAGGAGCCGCTTCATCGCGCGATCCTCGCCGCCACCCTGCAGATCGAACCACTTCTTGTTCGTCGTGCGCGTCACCCCCGCGAGCTCGAAGGCGAAGCCGGTGCTCGCGCCGCCCGTGGCGCCGCCGAACGACTGATTCAGCACACTCATCTGGTCGTTGATCCACCGGGATGGGACGTTGCCGCCCGCAACCGTGAGGTCCTTGCGGATCACGTGGATCCACGTCTGAACCGCCACGGTCGCACCCGACGCAGCGCTCGCCTCCGCTCTCGCGGCGAGCTTCGCGTGCTTCTTGATCCATCCTTGGAGCTTGTCGACGGCGGGCTTCTCGACGAGGTCGCGCAAGCGGCCCTCGGGACCGAGGTGGTCGTGGCGTTCGATGCAGACGCCGGCGTCGAGCCTGGCCGCGTGAGCCAGGGGCACGAAACCGACGACGAGCACGCTCGCGGCGACGGCCGCCAGCAAGATGCGCCTGAAGCTCATCGGGGGTCCCTCCCTCTTCCAGGGGTCATGAGCGGGCGGAGTGTACCGCGAGAGAGCCGTAAAGTGGGGTCGTGACGACGCTCAAGAACGGCGACAGGGCACCGGACTTCGCACTCCTGGATCAGCAAGGACAGACCGTCCGGCTCGAGGACTATCGCGGGCGCAAGGTCCTCGTGTACTTCTACCCGGAGGCAGACACGCCCGGCTGCACGACGCAGTCGTGCGACCTCCGCGACCATCGGCAGGAGCTCACACAGATCGGTCTCGACGTGGTGGGGATCTCACCGGACTCACCGCAGAAGCAGCTCGCGTTCGACAAGAAGTACGGTCTCGGGTTCCCGCTTCTGGCGGACGAGGATCACGCGACCGCATCGGCGTGGGGCACGTGGGCCGAGAAACATCGCGGCGGCCACACGTACTTCGGGATCCTGCGCTCCTCCTTCCTGGTGGACGAAGAGGGACGGATCGAGCACGCCTGGTCTCCGGTGACGCCCGAGGACACGGTGCCGAACGCGCTCGCGGCCATCGCCGCGTAGTGGCCGACCCGGGCGACCGCGCTCCCTTCGAACAGCTCGACTTCCTGTACGTGCCGAGCCGAGACGTCGCCGAGGACCTCGCGTTCTTCAGCGAGGTCCTCGGCGGCCGGGTGGTGTTCGCGATCGACTCGATGGGGACGCGGGTCGCTGCCGTCCGGTTGACTGAGGATCCACCCCTGGTCCTGCTGACCGACCACCTCGAGGGAGACCGACCGATCCTCGTCTACCGCGTGCCCGAGCTCGGGGCGGCGCTCACGGAGCTCGAGGGGCGCGGCTGGCGGCGCGAGCACGCTTTCGAGATCCCGCACGGCCCCATCTGCTCGTTCCAGGGCCCCGGCGGGCACCGCGTGGCGCTGTATCAGCTCACACGGCCGGAAGTGGCCGAACACTTCGAGGGCCGTCGCGACTTCTGAGGAGGGGTTTACGCCCCGCGGCGTTCGAGCACGATCACCGGGATCTTCCGCACGCCGTCGGTCTTCACCTCGTACTCCGCGAACCCCGGTCGCCGAGCGACCTGACGGGCGTAGAGGTCTTCCCGCTCGGGCTCGTCGCGCAGGATCTTGATGGCCCGCACCGGGATGGCTTCGGTGCCGACCTCGATCGTCGCCTCCGGGTTCGCCTCGAGGTTGCGAACCCAATCGGGATCGGCCGGCGCGCCCCCTTTCGACCCGACCACCACCCAGCGGCCGCCATCCGGCAGGTACACGAGCGGGTTCACGTACTCCTTGCCTGTACGGCGCCCGGTGGTGTGGAGCAAGAGCATCGTGGCGCCGTCGAAGTACCCACCGATCCTGCCCTCGTTCTCCCGGAACTCCTCGATGATGTTCGCGTTCCAGTCGGTCACCGGTCCAGCCTCTCGCATCGGGCGGGGGACTAGCAATCGATGGCGGCGGACAGGGCCTCGCCGAGCTCGTGTTGCCGCTCGGGGGCGAGGGATCCCATCCGGCGGACCAGCATGGATTTCGGGATCGCGAACACGTTGTCCATCGTGGCTGCGGAGGCGACCGGCAGACCTTCGGAGATGCCGAGCGGTACCTCCGTGGGGATGTGCCGGATCGTTCGCGTGATGGGGGCGACCAGGACGGTCCGCAGCACCGGGATGGCCTCGTCCCTGGTGAGGATGAGGAAGGGGCGACCCTTCGGATCGGTCTCGCCCCACCAGATCTCGCCTCGGCCGATCGTCACCAGGACTCCTCGTCGATCGAGCGGGAGGCCGCCTCGGCGGCCGCGGCGACCTCGACGTCATCCTGCGGAACCTTTCGATACCCCTCGACGATCCGGCGCCCGACGTCGGCGCGCCGCTCGGCATCGATGAGCGCTTCGAGCGCCGCGCGTACGGCGTCCGCTTTCGTGTCGAATCGTCCAGACGCGACCAGCTGCTCGAGTTGCCCTGCGAGGATGTCCGGTATGCGAATCGCAATCTGAAACGACATGCGAAGAGCATACCACCAAGAACTCGCTGAACAGGATCCTGTCCAGGCAACAGAGGAGCCGGTGCTGGCGGATCACGTGCGGCCCCGTGGCATACCATCGCCCGATGGCTCGCGCCCCTATGGGTAAGGATCGCATCGCCGAGCTGCTTCGGGCGGCGCCCCTCATCGACGGGCACAACGATCTGCTCTGGGCGCTTCGGAACGCCCGCGAGAAGGGGGACGACGATCCCGACGTCGGGGAGCCGAGCCCCGCGTTCCACACGGACCTGCCGCGCCTCGAGGAAGGTGGCGTGCGGGGCCAATTCTGGTCGGTCTATGTCCCTTCGGATCTCCCCATGGACCAAGCCGTCATCCGGACCATCGAGCAGGTCGACGCGTTCCTGCAGCTCCTCCGAAACCATCCCGACCGTCTCGAGCTCGCGCGCACCGCGGACGAAGTCGAGCGGATCGCGTCGCGAGGCAAGGTCGCCTCCATGATCGGCGTGGAGGGAGGGCACTCGCTCGGCGGCTCGCTCGGGACCCTGCGGGTGTTGGCCGAGCTCGGCGCCCGCTACCTCACGCTGACGCACAACGACGACACGGCCTGGGCCGACTCGGCGACCGGGCTGCACTCGAACGGTGGGTTGACGACGTTCGGCGAGGAAGTGGTCCGCGAGCTGAACCGTCTCGGGGTGTTTGTCGACCTGTCCCATGTGTCCGACGACACGATGCGCCAGGCGATCGAGGTCTCCTTGGCGCCGGTGATCTTCTCGCATTCGAACGCGCGCGCTTTGTGCGACGTGCCGAGGAACGTTCCGGACGATGTCATCGAGATGGTCGGGCGCGGCGGCGGCGTGATCATGGCGACCTTCGTGCCGTGGTTCCTCACCCCCGAAGGGGCGAAGGCGAACGACGCGGAGTGGGAAGAGATCCGGCGCCTGAGGGCCGAGCATCCCGATGACCCCGACGCGGTGCGAGCGGCCGTGGAGGAGATGGAGAAGACGCAGCCGACGCCGCCCAGCTCGGTCTCCGACGTGGCCGATCACGTCGACCACCTCCGGAAGCTGGCCGGGATCGATCACATCGGCGTCGGGAGCGACTTCGACGGGCTGGAAGGGATGCCCGATGGGCTCGAGGACGTGTCGAAGTATCCGGCGCTCTTCGCCGAGCTCGCCGACCGCGGCTACTCGGACGAGGACCTCACGAAGATCGCGGGCCGCAACCTGCTTCGCGTGATGCGCGAGGCGGAGCGTGTCGCGACTGAGCTTCGATCAGAGGGCAGCACCTCGAAGGACCCAGCTCCTTGACTGGTGCTGGCTCGCCCGCCGGAGCCCCGCTCATCGACCTACGTTGGATGCCGGCTCTCGAACATACATTCGAGGTTAGAAGGCTTTGCTCGCAGGCGATGTGAGGAGCGTCACTCTCCCACCCGATTTCCTCACGGATCCTTCACGGCCGATTTCGGGCTGGGATAGACCTTTTACGTAAGTAGTCGTATGGTCTGGCCCCAGTGGCCACTCTGGTCTGGATCCTCGGCGCCGTCTTCTTGCTCAATGTCTTGATCGCGGGCTGGCTCGTGGGACTCGAGTTGATCGAGCGACGCCGGCTGGACAAGGAGATCAAGGAAGTCGACACGCTGTGGCGCTCGCTGACGATGCCACAAACGGAGACGGCGGGCTGGGGCTCCCCGCTCGGCGTCGAGGTCAAGCAGCGCACCCCCGTCCTCCATCGGCTCCCGGCGCCGCCCCGGTCGGTAGGGAAGGCATCGGTCGGGCTCGCCGTCGCTGCGTCGGCGTTATGGGTCCTCGTCGCCGCACTCGGTCCCGGAGGGCCCGGGCCGGTCGTCGAGGCTCGCGGTCTCGATGGCCCGATGTCCCTGCAGAAAGAGTCGGAGCGCCAGCGCCAAGCCTCCTCCCGGGGAGCGGACCTCTCGCCGCGATCCCCGGGTAGCGCCTCGGCGACAGGGACCTCCGACGATGAGGCAGTGCCCGCCGCCGTCGCCGCGCAGCCTCGTTCCTCGACGGCGATCCATCTCGCTTGGGCAGGTGTCACCGCCGCGACCGGCTACGAGGTCGAGCGCATGGAGAAAGAAAGCCCGCAGGGGTGGCTGGAGATCGTCGAGGTCCCGCAGAGCATCACTTCCTACATTGATGCCGGTCTCGATGCCGGCACGACCTACTTCTATCGGGTCTCGGCGATGACGCAGTCGGGCGCCGCGATGGCATCCGACGTCGTCTCGGCGACGACTCCGGGGGGCGCGGTGCCGACCGCGACGTCCGTGACGGCCGTGGCAGCGTTGGACACGATCACACTGACGTGGATCGACGTCGGTGACGAGACCGGCTACCGGATCGAGCGTTCGCCCGACGGAACCAGCGGCTGGGCAGGGATCGGGACGGCCGGCCAGAACGTGACGGTCCACACCGACAGCTCGCTTGCTCCGGGAACCTCCTACTACTACCGGATCGTGGCCACGAACTCGGCCGGCGATTCCGCTCCGTCCGAAGTCGTCTCAGCGACGACCGAGAACGACAAGACGGCCGAACCGCCCGGCGGCGGGAACGGGACGCCGTCTCCGATCGGCACTCCGGTGGCGGACGTTCCTCCCGCCACCGGGTCCGCGGACGGCGCCCTCGCCGGGTCCTCCGCCGCCTTGATGGAGGTCGTTCCCGCCACCGAGTCATCGGGCGGCATGCTGGCGGAGGCCGTTCCCGCGGTCAGCGAAGTGAGCGTGGTTCTCGAACCGACCCCTTGAGGCCGGGCCCCAGCACCATGTGAGCCTCGGCCCATACTGGCCCCATGGTCGGCCCGCTCCGTGTGACGCGCTCGGTCGTTGTCCCCGAGAAGGAGCTTCGGTGGCGCTTCAGCCGCTCCTCGGGGCCCGGAGGGCGATCCGTCAACACCGCCGATTCGCGGGTGCAGCTGAGCCTGGACCTCACGACGACGACGGCGCTCGGGCCGGTGCAGCGGGCGCGAGCGCTCGAACGGCTGGCCGACCGGCTCGTCGACGGGGTGCTCACCGTCACGGCGCAGGAGGAACGGTCGCAGCTCCGCAACCGGGAGATCGCCCTCGAACGGCTCGCGGAGATCCTCGCCGGAGGGATCGCGCCACCGCCTCGCCGGCGGCGCCCCACGAAGCCGAGCAAGAGAGCCGTCGAACGCCGGATCGCGGCGAAGAAGCGCCGCGCCAAGGTCAAGAAGCTCCGCCGCGTCGACGAGGAATGAACCCGATCTGGCGTCGGGCGATACCGTCTCCGGCTGAGGCTCGCGGGACGGCCCGTGGAGATGCGTGAGGAACCGTTCGCCCGTAGGCTGGTCCCAACGGCCGTCGGGAGCGAGGAGGAGCGTGGCCAACCAACAGAGCGATGACGTATCGGTCGTGGGACAGGGCGCGCGGATCGAAGGGACGTTGAATTCGACCGGCTCGCTCCGCATCCACGGTCGTCTCAGCGGCGACATCGCGGTCGACGGCGACGTGTCGGTCGCCGCAGGCAGCGACGTGCGGGCGGATATCAACGCGCGCAGCATCAGCCTGGCGGGCAAGGTCAAGGGGAACCTCACCGCGCCGGGCGAGGTCGTTCTGCCCTCGCAGAGCCGGGTCGAAGGAGACGTCCGTGCCCAGAGCGTGACCGTGCACGGCACGGTCGACGGCGACCTCGTCGCGGAGCAGAGCGTCAAGCTCGGGAGGGAGGCTCGCGTGCAAGGAGACGTGACCTGCCGAACGCTCGCGATCGAGGAAGGCGCCTTCTTCGTCGGCCGCTCGATCATGTCCGACAAGGCGGCCGGATAGCTTCGGCTGCAACCGCTCCGAGGCGGGCGGTTCCGTCGGGGCCGAAGGGTCAGCGGTCGACCGCGATGCGCACGGTCGTCCCGTCGTCGCCCGCGCCGATCGCGAACGAGTCGGAGAGCTGCCGAGCGATCCACAGCCCCATGCCTGCGGACGCTTGGGGCTTGGGCGGCACGAGGCCCACGAGCGGATCCTGCAGTCCCGCGCCTCGGTCCGTCACCTCGCAGACGACCCCCTCCAAGGTGATCCACAGCGCAAGTCGACCCCCGCCGCCGGCGTGGCGAACCGTGTTCCCCGCGAGCTCGCTCACCGCCAGGACGAGCTCCTCCACCCGCGCGCGAGCGAGACCTGCCTGGAGGCCGGCGGTCCGGACGAGCCCCCGCACCTCGCCCATCCTGTCGTCGATCCCGAGCTCGACGTCGGGAGCGCCGGTCACGGCTCGAGACGGCTCGACGATCTCGCGGAGCAGCCGCGCGGGAACCTCGTAGCGGTCGCTCTTGTGGCGCGTCGAGTTCCACACCGTGGGATGCGTCCGGGACGCCTCGTCGATCACGTCTTGAGGCAGCACGCGGGAGTCGTAGGGACACACGATCCAGGCCGGTGAGTGTTCGAACACCGCGTTGAGGGCCGACTCGTAGCGCGTCCACGACGTCTGTACATCCGGCGTCGTGCCGAACGCGACCTCGCCCACGATCCGGGTATACGCGACGTCCGCCGCGGCGGCATCGACGAGCATGCGCTGCCACGCCGCGATCGTCTGCACCGGTTGGACGTAGAAATCGTGTGCGGCGATGAAGGACACGGAGTCGCCGTCCGCCCCCAGCGAATCCCGGAACTGGTCGATGTGCGACGCCGTCGTCACCACCACCGCGCCGTCCCCTTGCGCCTGACCCTCCTGGAGCCACGGCACGAGGGTGTCCATCAGCGCCTCGTCGGTTCCGTAGATCAGTGCGTCGTGCTCCAAGGCGTGATTCACAGCCCGGCGACCTCTTCCCTGCTCACGACGGTCCCACGAGTTTAGGTTCGCCCCGAGAGAGACCACAACCGCGCTGCGCTCCAAGTGGTTACGCTGGGGTCGCAACGGGAAGGATTCCCTCATGGAGACCTCCGAGCAGCTTCCACACGGCGCCGTCGAAGCCGGCGCCATGCTCCGACCGACGACGGGCTGACGGGGCGAACCAACCAGAGTCATGGGACAGAGAGTGTGCGCCGAGCCGTTCTGTGCTCGCCTCGCTGAGGTTGGGCCGTACTGTCGTACACATGCTCGCGACGAGGTGCGAAGGACGGAGAAGACCATCGCCGAGACCGTCCGCAAGGCCGGTCCGCAGAAGTTCGAGTACTTCCCTCAGGGCTCCTGGGCAGAAGTCGTTTCCGTCGCACTCCAGAGGATCGCGTCCGAAGAGCACCCGGATGAGCTCGAGGGTCACGTCGAGACTCTGTTGAAGCACCTCGCAGGGCGCCAAGATCCGGTCGACACACTCGCTCATTCCCGCGTCTGGGGCGAGAGCAAGCGGTCCATCTCGACGATCACGGCGAAGCTCAAAGATCAGAGGGTGACATTCGCAGCTCTCGCTGCCTCGCCGGGGATCAGAGAAACGGACCCACGGGTGCGCGCGATCCTCCATCGGCTCGAGCTGTATGCCACGTGTCTCGCGGCGCTCAAGATGAGGAAAGCGCTGGAGCTGCTGGAATCCTACGGGACCCTTCGACAGAAACTGGATCAGCGCGCAGGAGTGACGGGGAGCCACACGCCGGAACCCCTCGGACCTCCGTCGACGCTGAGCACGGTCGACTCCGTTCGAGCCGCCGCGGACTACGTGCGCAGGTTCCACGACGGCGAACGGGGCTCGCTCGCGGAGATGGCTCGCGGCCGCGAAGGAGGTCTTCTCGCCGGCGAGCTGATGATCGCCGAGCTCGTCTGGGACATGGTCGGCGATCAGAGGGGCGCCGACTTCGTCGAGGAGTGCTTCAACGATCTCATCGCGGCGGCGTTCGCGAAGCGCGCCATGCGAGCGGCCGTGCAGGCGGTCGCCGACCGGGCAGAGCTGCGCTTCCGCGAACGGTGGGTTGACCCCGATGAGGGAGGACTGGACGACGATGACGTGGGTGACGCGAACCTCGCGCTGGCAACGGTGATCGATGTCGGCGTGTCTCGGCTGGGGGGCGACGATGCGGACCGCTGGCCATGGCTCCTCGACCAGGTCGTCCAAGTGGTGCTCACCGACACCGTGACCTAGCGTCCCGGTCCGGCTCAGCGCGGGCTTCCTCGGCTGCCCCCCGATCCGGATCGGCGAGCGGTTACGGCGCGCCTCGAACGCCGACCGCGATCTTGAGCAGCGAGGGCGTGGGAGCGGGTGAGAACACGCCGAAGTTCACCGCGAAGAGATTCCTCCGGTCCCTCCGTGCCCCGAACGCGACCGCCGAGGCCCCGTTGATGCCGTCCTCAGCATCGGCGATCGTCGTGAACTCGTCTCCATCCACTCGCACGATCGTGCTCTGCGCGTTCACAGCCGCATAGACCGCGCCGGACCGCGCGAGCGCGATCCCGTCGACGCCGAACAGCGCGGGATCCTCCGCGGCCACCTTGAGCTCGCCGGCCGTTCCGTCCCGTCGGATCCGGATCCGCAGGAGCGTGCCGAGCTCGGTGTTCGCCACGATGATCGCGTGCCGGCGATGGGCGACCGCGATCCCGTTCGCGCCGAGGGGGACCCCGGCGCCGAGCTCGCCGGTCCCTTCGAGCAGCGGGTCCTGGATCCAGAGCTCGGCCGAGCCACCGCGGGGGATCCGCCAGACCGCGCCGCGGGCCGTATCGGTCACGAACAGGTTGCCTCGGCGGTCGAAAGCGACATCGTTCGGGAACGAGATCGCTTCGGTTCCGGGCAGCCGCGTCGCCGTCCCGTCTCGGGTCACGCGATACACACCTTGGGTGGCCGGGTCCATCGTCGCGACCGCGGCATAGACGGCTCCCTGCGCGCCGACGGCGAGACCGAGCGGTCCGAACCCGCCGACGTTCAGGTCCACGAGGGTCGACTGCGCGCCGCTCGGTGTGATCTTGCGTATCTCCGAGACCGGTGCGATCAGGCTGACGTAGACGTTGTCGCGCCTGTCGACCGCGACACCTTCGGGGAGCTCGCCGGCGGCGAGGTCGAAGGTCACCACGGTCTCGACGTGATCGGCTCGGGCGGGAGCGATCGAGAGCGCAAGGGTGGTGACGGTGAGCGCTGCGATGATCGTTCGGAGGCGCATGGGGGTTCCTCCTCGAGGATCGACGATCTCGTCAGCCTTGCAGGCGCCACGAGCTCCCACAACGGGCCAGGTCAGCGGCGCCTCGTGGCGATGAACACGAGGGGGCGACGAGCAGCTTGCGCGACGCAGCGCTCGGCCGGAGGATGCAGTCGATGAGCTCACCGCCGGAGACCCGGTACGCCTACAACGGCGACTTCGCGCTCGCGTACCAGGTGCTGGGCGAGGGCGCGGACCTGATCTACCTCCCCGGGTGGGTCATGAACGTCGAGGCGAACTGGCTCGCCCCCGACCACGCTCGATTCCTCGAACGACTGGCGTCCTTCTCACGACTGATCGTGATGGATCGTCGCAACAACGGGTGCTCCGACCGGCTGTCACCGGGCGAGGCGAGCACGATGGACGACGAGCTCGAGGATCTACGGGTCGTCGGCCGATCGGCGCACGCGGGACCGGCCATCCTGTTCGGCGTTCAGGAAGGTGCGTTCCTCGCGATCGCCGCGGCGGCCCGGCACCCGGACCGCTACCGGGCGCTGATCACGTTCGGCGGCGCGCACACGTGGCGCCGCTCCGAGGATGCTCCGTGGCAGTGGTCGGAGGAGCGGTGGGAGGATCAGTTCATGGAGTTCACCGGCTCGGCTCCCGCCGAGTTCGCCCACGGCTACATCCGGAACTCGTTGCCGACCTACGCGGCGGATCCGGTCGCCGTGCGTCGGATGGCGATGCTGATCGCGCTCACGCAAGCCCCCGGCGCCGGTGTCACCGAGTCGAGGAAGGTGCTCGATCTGAACCTGAAGGACGTCCTGCCGACGATCCGCATCCCGGCTCTCGTGCTGCACCGAACCGAGGACCCTGTCGAGTCGATCGAGAGCGGCCGATATCTCGCGGACCACATCCCGGACGCCAAGCTCGTCGAGCTCCCCGGCCGCGACACCCTGCCATGGGTGGGTGCGAGCGACGAGGTGCTCGATGCGATCGAACGGTTCGTCACCGGGAGGACAACCGTGGGAGATCGTCCTCGCCACCGGACCCTGACGACGGTGCTCTTCACCGACGTGGTCGGATCGACCGAGCAGGCGCGCGGTCTCGGGGACCGCGGCTACCGCGAGCTCCTCGAGCGCCATCATCGGATCGTCCGGACGGAGATCACCCGGCACGGTGGAGTGGAGATCGACACCGCGGGGGACGGGTTCTTCGCCACGTTCGAGGGGCCCGCTCGCGCGGTGGAGTGTGGGCTCGCGATCTGCGAGGCCGTCCGGCCACTGGGCATCGAGGTGCGGGCCGGAGTGCACACGGGCGAGGTCGAGGTGATCGACGGCAAGGTCGGAGGGATCGGCGTCCACATCGGCGCGCGGGTGAGCGCGGCTGCCCAACCCTCCGAGGTCCTCGTGTCTTCCACCGTCAAGGATCTGGTCGCCGGAGGCGGTTTGACCCTCGAGGACGCCGGCGAGTACGAGCTCAAGGGCGTCCCTGAGCGCTGGCGCCTCTACCGGGCGCGGCCAGCTACGGACTGATCGATCGCTCAGGGCGGGGTGTGCTGGTCGGGCGTGTTGATCCGGAGCCAGCGGAAGCCGTAGCCGTCCATCTTGAGCTCGAGCGATCCGTCCTCGACGCCACGGAGAGCTCCTTGTTGGTCGAGCAGATCGTCGAGCTTCGCATCCTCAGGCACGTCGCCCAATCGCAGACGCACGACGCACGGCTGATCGCCGAAGTTGTGGGCGGCCAAGACGGTCCGCCCCTCCCAGTCGCAGCGGTGGGCCAGCACGCTCGGAACGTTCGTCTGAACGACCTTCCACGATCCCCAACCGAGCTCCGGCGTCTCGCGCCGGCGCCGGATCAGCCGTTCCATCCAGCTGAGGAGGGAATCCGGGTCCCGGCGCTGCGCCGCGACGTTCACCGCCAGCGGTCCGAAGCGACCCTCGACGACGGGCACGCGGAGCCGCGACGGACGCGCCTTCGAGAACCCGCCGTTCTTCTGGTCGGTCCACTGCATCGGCGTGCGGACGCTCATCCGTCCCGGGACCTCGAGGTTCTCACCCATGCCGATCTCCTCGCCGTAGAACAGGACCGGCGTGCCCGGCAGCGAGAACAGCAGGCTGTACGCCATCCGGATCCGCTGCGGGTCGCCGTCGAGCATCGACGGGAGCCGGCGACGCAGACCGCGGCCGAACAACTGCATGTCCGGATCGGGACCGAACGCGTCGAAGACCTCCTGGCGTTCTTCGTCAGAGAGCTTGTCGAGCGTCAGCTCGTCGTGATTGCGCAGGAAATTCGCGTACTGCGTGTCCTCCGAGACGGCGATCGTCTCGCGGAGCGCTTCGGCCACGGGCTCGGCGTCCTGGCGTGCGAGCGAGAGCCAGACCGCCTGCATCAACGGGAAGTTGAAGAGCAGCTGGACCTCGTCGCCGTCCTCCCCACCGAAGAAGTCGATCAGCTGCTCCGGTTCGAGGTTGACCTCGCCGAGGAGCACCCCGTCGCCTCGACGGCGGCTGATGAACGAGCGCAGCTCCCTGAGGATCTCGTGCGGGTCCAGGCTGACGTCCGGGATCTGGCTCGTGTCGATCAGGAACGGCACCGCGTCGACACGGAAGCCGTCGACACCGAGCTCCAACCAGAAGCCGGCGATCTTCGCGAGCTCGTTGCGAACCTGCGGATTCCCGATGTTCAGGTCGGGCTGATGCGAGTAGAAGAGATGCAAGTACCACTGGCCGGCCTTCTCGTCGAAGGCCCAGATGCTGTCCTCGGCGTCCGGGAACACGATCGAGGCCTTCGACGTGCGGGTCGGCCGGTCGCGCCAGACATAGAAGTCGCGGAACCGGTTGTCGGGCGAGGACCGCGCCTCACGGAACCATGGATGCTTGTCCGAGGTGTGGTTCACGACCATGTCGATGATCACGCGCATGCCGCGGTCCTTCGCCGTCCGGATCAGCGTCACGAAGTCCCCGAGCGAGCCGAGCCGCGGATCGACCCCGTAGTAATCGGTGATGTCATAGCCGTCGTCGCGATTCGGGGAGGGCTGGAACGGCATCAGCCAGAGGCAGCTGACCCCGATCCCCGCGAGGTAGTCGACGCGCTCCGTGAGTCCGCGGATGTCGCCGATCCCGTCACCGTCCCAGTCGAGGAACGTCTCGACGTCGAGGCAGTAGATCACCGCGTTCTTCCACCACAGGTCGCTCGTCTGTGCCGTCGTCACTCGATCACCTCCGGGAGGACGTGCTCGGCGAACACGTCGATGAAGCGCTCCTGCTCCTTGCCCACGTGATGGAGATAGATCGCGTCGACGCCCAGGTCGACCAGCTCCCGCAGCCATTTCACGTGCTGGATCGGATCGGCGGACACGAGGACGGCTTCGGTGACATCCTCGGGACGCACTGTGCGAGCTGCCTCGTCGAATTGGGCGGGGAGCTCGAGGTTCCAGGCGAGATCCGAGCCGAACACGTTCGTGCGCCACTGGTCGTGCGCGATCGCGAGCGCCGTGTCGTCGTCCTCGGCCCACGAGAGATGGACCTGGACGGCGACCGGCTTGTGCTCGCCGCCTCCATCATGGAACGCGTCGATCACGCGCCGCAGGACATCGACGGGCTGCCGCACGGTGATCAGTCCGTCTGCCCAATCGCCGGCGACCCTCGCGGTCTCCTCGCTCACGGCGGCACCGAACAGCAACGGAACCTGCTCCGGCAGGCTCCATAGGCGAGCCCGGTCCACCTGCACCCGTCCGTCATGGGTGACCTCTTCTCCGCGCAGGAGCGCTCGGATCACCGCGACGCATTCGAGGAGCCGGGCGTCACGGTCGGGCTTGGATGGCCACGGCTCGCCGGTCACGTGCTCGTTCAGGGCCTCGCCGGAGCCGAACGCGGCCCAGAAGCGTCCGGGGAACAGGTCGCCTAGCGTCGCGATCGCCTGGGCGTTTTCCGCCGGGTGGTAGCGCTGTCCGGGGGCCGTGACCACACCGAAAGGCAGCGACGTCGCCTGCATCGCGGCGCCGAGCCACGTCCATGCATGACCCGAATGGCCCTGCCGCTCGCTCCAGGGCGCCAGGTGGTCGGAACACATCGCCGCCTGGAAGCCGGCGGCCTCGGCCGCCTTCACGGCGGCGACGAGCCGGGACGGTGGAAGCTGCTCATGTGACGCGTGGAACCCGACGGCCGGCATGTTGGCTCCGTACCCAACCTGGTCGTGCTTCAGTCGGGACTCAGCCGGGTGGCACGCGCAGGAACCCGCCGAGGATCTCGGACTGGACGCTCAGCGGAACCCCCGAACCCCGCGCCCGCTGATACCCGAGGGTCTCGCTCGTCGCGTCTGAGCCGTTCGCGTCTGAGCCGTTCGAGCCCCTCTGTCATCCCATCAGGTCGGCACCGGCGAGACTGATGGCGTCGCCGGGTCCGTCGCGGAACCTCCAGAGATGTCGCTTCCGACCCGTGGGGGACATCACGAGCGCGATGGATCCCAAGTGATGGCCATCCGTGTCGACCCCGTGCGTGTGGTGGATGTTGAGCAGATGGTCCGCGCGGCGCGTCCCTCCCGTCGACCCGATCGGCTGCATCGCTTCGCGGATCGCCTCCATCGACACCGCGTGCGGGAAGTTGTACTTGCCACCGCCGCCGACGGAGGAGATCAGACACATCTTCGGGTCGACCGCTTCCACCAGCTCGAGGTTGACGCCTCGCTTGGAAGCGTGGTGGGGGATCTTGAACACGTCGGCCTTCAGCGGATCGGAGCCGAGGGCCTCCCGCAGCAGCTTGGCGACGGGAGAGCTCTCCGGCACGAGTTGCGGGAAGTCCTGCAGCACCTGGCCCCAGGACAAGGTCTGCGCGTCCGCTCCGAGCAAGAGCTTGTTCGTGTCGGGGCGCCGCACGTAACGACGCTCCCGATCCCGTTCGAGGTACCGCGAGGCGGGGGCCTCGACCATCAGCGAGAGCGAGGCGTTGTTGATCTCGACCCCGTAGGAGTCGAATCGGTTGCGCAGCCCGATCGCCGGCGCGAGCACGGTCACCTTGCCGGTCCCCAGGAACCGGGTCGTGCCGCTCGTGGGCTGTAGCTGGCGGATCCCACGATCCTCGAGCGCGCGCGTCGTCTCGAAGAACGCCTTCGTCGGGTGGTAGTAGCCCGGCTCCCAGTACTCGTCGATCAGATCGCCGAAGCGGTCGATGAACTCCGGCATCCCCCTGATGTGGTCGTCGTGGGGATGGGTCCCGACGACGATCGAGAACCGCGACCCGACCGGGAACAACGGCGTGGGGGCGAGCTCCTCGATCAGTCCCGGCAGCTTGTCGGTGGTCGCCACGTCCACGACGAGCGCCCGTCGCACCCCTCGGAACTCGGGCAACACGATCAGCTGTGTGTCGCCGTCACCCACGTTCAGCAGGAAGTACAGGGCATCCTCGGGGTCGACGTCAGCAACGAAGTCGCCCCTGCGGAACGAGGAGGCGGGAACCGGCGCGGGCAGGGTCACAGGCGCTCGAACGCCGATCGAGGGAGCGGCCCGGTCAGGGCCGCGTAGTACGAGAGCTTGGCCGCCTCCCGGGCCTCGGAGGTCACGTCGTAGATCGGGGGCTCCAGCCACTCCCAGGTCCTCGGATCGATCATCCTCGAGCGTTCGCGTTCCGGCGTCTCGGGCGATTCGTGCGCCTTGAGGAATGCGGTCAGCTCCCGAGCCTGAACCGTGACGCCGAAAGTGTCACCCGCACGAAGGACACGCCCCACCGCCTTCCTCGGCATCCGGTGACGACGGAGGAACGTCTGCATCCGGCGAGCGTCGACCTCGACGTGGGTCGTCGGCTCGCCGGGGAAGCGGAGCCGTCCCAGCGCATCCACGACCGGCCACGAGGAGATGCTCAGCTCCGCCGTATCGGCGAACAGCTCATCGACCACCACGTATCGGAGGCGTGTCGTCGGGATCCCTCGGATCACGTCCCGCCTCCAGCGGCGACCTCGGACCGGGAGGTCGGGCGCGGGGCCGGGGAGCCAGCTCACCGGCCGGCGTGCTTCGGCGTGTACGACCCTGCGTGATCGGCCATCCTCCCCGGACCAGCTCCGGAAGAGGTCAGACCGAACTCCTCGGCGACCTGCGTCCACACCTTGTCCCCGATCTCCGGAGACTGGGACCCCACGTTGTTCATGTCGGCCCGCACCTCGTCCACGAACCTCTTCGGATCGCTCCGGCCGTTTCTCGGCGTGTTCAGCTGCTGCTCGATCTTGCGTCGGATGCTCGCATACCAGTCGGCGGCCACGACGTGCTGATCAGCGCGTTGCGCGAAGTTCATGAAGGTCTGGATCCCGGCGAAGATCGCCGCGAGAACGCTGATGGCTCCCACGATGATCCTGAGCCACATCGCCAGATCATCCTGGTTCAGCGTCGCGAACAGACTCGTGCCGACGGCCGTCGTCAGGATGACGACCGGGAGCCCGAGCCAGAGGTTGTACGTCCGGAGCCGGGACGCGATCCGGTAGTGGCCGATCTGGGCGGCCCACGCGCGCGTGCGCCACTCCTCGAGCAGCCGTTCGAGGTCGCGGTCCCACTTGAAGGATGGCTGCGGTGGACCAGTCGCGCCGGACACCGAGGGCTCGGTGTCTTCGTCCTTCAGCGGCTCCTTGATGGACATCGGTCGTATCCCTGTGGGAAGTCGGGTTCCCCGTCGAGGAATAGCAACCGAGTGATCGCGGGGGAATTCGGCGTCTTCCGTAGCTCG
Organism: uncultured Actinomycetota bacterium; assembly: GCA_963842295.1. Lineage (GTDB taxonomy): Bacteria > Actinomycetota > UBA4738 > UBA4738 > HRBIN12 > JAJNBA01. The sequence continues at coordinate 299,018 of CAWJFY010000005.1, forward strand.
GTCGGCTGATGCGTCGACCGGCAGAGGCAGCTACGTTGCCGGCGGGGGACGTGCGCATGATCGGCAAGGCGAAACGTGACGCGGGGCTCCCGGGGGAGCGGTTCACGTTCGAGGTGATCGCGGATGCCGACGCCTCGGAGGACGAGGTCAGGTGGGTCTGTCGAGGCGACCCTGCGACCGGGGCGGGTCGGGCGTTCTCGACGGTGTTCCGATCCGGGGGCACCCACACGGTGACGGCGACCAGTGGACAAGACGAGGTCCGCTTCGAGGTGACCATCTCTCCTATCGACGAGTGGCTGACCCGCGCTCGACTCTTCTACGGACCCTCGATCGATTTCTCGGCGGTGAGGATCGGGGCGAGCCGACTCGTCCTCGGCCCGCCGGGCACCGCGTGGACGTGTAACGACGTGATCAGGTTCAAACGCGCCCGGGCGCCGCAGGACCTTCCGAGCGAGTCGACGTTGATCCACGAGCTCGGCCACGTGTGGGAGCACCAGACGGGGCAAGCCCAATTCCTGAAGGGTGCGCTCGAGCAGATCGCCAGGCGTTTCGGCTCTGACCCCTACGACTTCGGCGGCCCGGAGGGCCTCCGACGAGCCAACGCGCTGACCTCCTTCTCCAAGGAAGGGCAGGCGCAGATCCTGACCGAGCTGTGGAAGTCGAAACACTCGCAACAGATGGACCGGAAAGGGGTGCCGTTCTCCACAGAGGGGTACGTCGAGGACCTCGAACGACTCGTGGACGGCGCCGGGATCGGGACGAACCGGATGGTCCAGCGTGGCATCCTCAGCGTGATCGACGCCTCGATCGGACGGATCGTGAACCGGGTGATGGGGCATCTGGGATGAACGAGCCGCGGTACGTGGGCAGGCAGACTTGCCCGCAGGAGTGGTGCTCGTGATGTAGTCGCCCCGGGCGACTGGCACCGGTTGCCCCCCAGGGGTACGACCTGGCCGACGGAGGCACGACCGGGTGAAGCCCGGCGCAGATAGAGCCGATGACGGTGGATCTCAACGACCAGCGCCATGCAGATGGACGCGGGTGGGGCGCAGGTTGGCCTGATTGTGACCGATCCGGTTGGCGTTCATTGGAGGTCCTGTCGATAGAGGGCCGGATCGTCAGGGTGCCCTCTCACCGGGTGCGGCCGGGACAGGGACGTATCTCCTTCGAGGAGGACGTCGAGTTCCCCGGGTCCGTTCGCGGAGAGATCCATGAGCTCGTCTCGCTCCTCTTGCAGGTCTCCGAGCGACGCGCCTACGTCAACTTGCAGCCTGGGTGGTGCTGGGGTGGCGGTTGTCGGGCGATCAAGAGGCCGGATGGCACCTTCACAGACACGCCGAGCAACCACTCATGGGGACTGGCCCTCGACATCAACGCGCCGGAGAACGTGTTCGGCGGTGCGACGCACACGATCCCCGTAGCGATGGGACGTCTGTGGAACGCCTACGGGTTCCGATGGGGTGGGGACTACCCGAACAGCAAGGACTGGATGCACTTCGAGTTCATGGGGACGCCTGAGGACGCGCACGCGATGACCGAGAAAGCGCGGCTCGAGCTCGCCGAGGAGGTGGAGGAGTTGACGCCGGAGCAGGAGAGAGCGATCAGACGGATGGCGAGGTTCCTTGACACGCTGACCGAGCAGCTGGGCAAGCGTGGCGAAGCCGATGCAGAGGACGACGAGGCTTCTCCATCAGGCGCCGCGAAGAGGATCGCGACGACCGTTCTGAAGGCAGAGAAGTCGTGACCCCGACGGCCACGCGATGGGGCCTGCCGCCCGGAGCGGGCTCCTGACGTGGCCGACACGTCCCCGCTCGATTCACCCACGATCGGAACCGCTCCCAATGACCTGATCCAGCCCTGTGCCCAACGGGACCCCAGACCAGCCCGCCCACCCGATCCCGAGGTGCTGCCCGCATTCTCGATGGCGTTCTCCGGCGGCGGTTTCCGGGCCACGCTCGCAGCCCTCGGACTCGTGAGGTTCATGGCCGATGCAGGTCTCCTCGATCGCGTGCGATGGGTTTCCTCCGTCTCCGGAGGATCGGTCGCGCATGGTCTCTTCGCCCGGGACTACCGCGAACTCGAGGCCACCGGCTTCTCGCGGCAGTCGGTCGACACCCTCGTCATCTCCCCGCTCGTCGACGCGATCTCCTCCCGCTCGCTCACATCGGAGCTGCTCCGGAACCTCTGGCGTGCGGTGGGAAGCCCTACCCGCACCGATCTGCTCGCGGAGGCGTTCGATCGATGGTTCTATCGCGGGCTCCTCCTCGAACAGCTGCCTACGGGGTGCCGGTTCATCTTCAACGCCTCCAGCGTCACGACCGGCGTGCGGTTCGGGTTCGAGCGGGACGTCATGGGCGACTGGGTGATAGGCCGAGCTGCAACCGCCGGCTCGGGCATCCGGGTGTCTCAGGCTGTGGCGGCCTCGGCCGCCGTCCCCGGCGCCTTCGCGCCGCTGGAGGTGAAGAACGTGTCCTTCCCGTGCTCGGGAGGGATCGCGCCCAAGCTCCTGGACGGCGGTGCGTACGACAACATGGGGCTGGAGCCGCTCGACGATCTTTCGGACGTGTGCCTGGTCGCGGTGAACGCCGGTGGCTTGTTCGCGACCGGGGCGTATGGGGGACTGCCCGTCATCCGCGATCTGAAGCGAGCGCAGGGCTTGCTGTATCGGCAGACGACAGCTCTGCGCATGCGGTCGATGGTCGAGCGATTCAAGGCCCTCGAGGACGCTCGCGCCAAAGGGGAGGAGCCGCCCTCCTGGGGACGCCTCGGCGTGGTGTTCGGCCTCGCGGCGACCGTGGATGCGAGCGAAGAGTGGCGCGAAGGCCGCCCGGACCACGACGAGTGGCGTGTCGAGACGGCGAGGCTCCCCACCGTGTTCTCGAGCTTCACTGCGGAGGTTTGCCGGAAGGTGATCTACCGAACCTGGTGGCTCACGGGCGCGGTGCTCTCCCGCTACCACCGGGAGCTCCTGCCCGCAGAGCTTCCGATGTGGAGCGAGCTTTCCTGATCAGACCCGTTCGATGGAAGAAGGAGGCAGACGATGGCCATGGAGATCGAGATCACGCCGGGATCGGAGACCTTCGAGTCGGAGGACGATCGATGGCTCGAGCAGGTCGCCGGCCTCTACGACGAGCTCCGCGAAGAAGGGGTCCCGGTCCGGGAGGAGAGCCGCCCGGTGCCAGGGGCGAAGGGCGACATCGTGACCGTCATCGCCGCTCTCGGGTCGGCGGGCGCCTTCACGGCCGCGATCACCGTCTTCCAAGCGTGGCTGAGTCGTGAACGGACCCGGCACATCCGGATCCGCATGAAGGTCGGTGAGGAGGTGACAGAGGTCGACTTCACGGGTGATACCGATAGCGCGACCATGGAGCGACTCGCGACGGAGCTCATCCAGCATTCCCCCGGAGGCGTGACCCGTGGGCAGTCATCGCGCCCTGTTGGTCGCGAACTCGAAGTTCTACGAGGATCCCGCGCATCTTCCGGAGCTCAACGCCCCGATCTACGACATGGCGCGCCTCAAGGAGGCGCTGACCCATCCGACGATCAGCGTCTTCGACCCGGGGCAAGTCAAGCTCCTCCCGAACGCTCGGTGCGCCGACGCGCTCCTGGCGATCGAGAGCTTCCTCCTCGATTGCAAGCACGATGACACGCTGCTCCTCTATTACAGCGGCCACGGGAAGCTCGACATCAACAACAACTTCTTCCTCTGCGCCGCGGACACGAGGCTGGATCGACTGCTCTCGACCGCGATCCGGGACGAGCAGGTCAACGCGATGATGAGGTCGTCGCCGGCGCGAAGCTTCGTCTTGATCCTCGATTGCTGCAGCTCTGGAGGGTGGAAGAGTGCCACGGACCTGTTGCCTGACCCTCTCACCGGATCGGGTCGCTTCCTGATCACAAGTTCGCGCGCGGGCCAGAACTCCGTCGACGCCGCGGTGGTCACGGAATCCAGCCCCTTCACGAAGTACCTGGTGGAAGCCATCACGGATGCCGATGTCGACGTCGACGTCGACGGGTTCGTCGACATCGACGAGATCTACAGATACGTCGAGCGGAACCTGAGGGACAGCGGCCAACAGGCGCAGCGTGACTTCGACAAGTCGGTGGGGAGCGTCGCGTTGGCCCGACGACCGGCGAAGAAGACGAAGGTTGTACCCGAACCCACCCTGCCGATCGGGCCGCTGGAGCCGCCGAGCCTATCGGTGGTGCCGGAACGGATCGAGGTCACCGGCGTCCGCCCCGACGACCTCCCGGTGGTCGAACGGATCTACGTCTTCAACCGAGGCGGTGGCGTCCTCGATTGGGAGGCAGACTCCGACGACCCATGGATCAGCCTGGAGCCGTTGGACGACTTCGTCAGGGTGTCGCTCGCACCGACCGCAGCGGGATCGAGCCGTGGGGCGGTCTACGTGCGCGAGCGCGACGGCGCCGTGGAGCGAGTTCCGGTCCAGATCCTGCTCGAGAAAGGCCGGACACCGTGGTGGACGCGGCTGTGGTCGTCACTCGTCGGGTCCGGGTGGACCCGAGCCAAAAAGATGGTCGTGGCAGCTGTGGCTTTCGTGGTGGTTGTCGCGCTCGTGCTCGCGGCGATCGACGACCCCACGCCTCCGGTCCCAGGCGGAGACGGAAAGCCGCCGACGGAGATGGTCCTCGGATGGGAAACGGCCACCCTCGACCAGAGTGGTCCGGCGCCCGCGGTCATCGACGGGATCACGGCGAACGAGGGACAGCTCGTCGCGGTGGGCTCACGGGGGTCGAAGGCGGCGACGTGGGTGCTCAGCGGCGATGAGTGGAAGGCCGTGGAGAGCTCCGCGCCCGGGGAGGGGGTGATCACCGGGATCACCGCGTTCGCGGGAAGATTCATCGCCGTCGGCGCGAGCACGACACCTGATGGCAGGGATGCAGCTGCCTGGTGGGTCTCCCTCGAAGGCGAGCTGACTCCCATCGACGGCTTCGATCGGCCCGGCGACCAGATCATCAACAAGGTGCACTCGTCGGGTGATGTCGGCCTGGTCGCCGTCGGGAAGGACGAGGACGACGGTGCCATCTGGTACTCGGGGAACGGCGACGACTGGACCCTCGATCCGGACGTTGAGGACGTGCTCGGAGGAGCGGGCGAGCAAGTGCTGTCGCGCGTCACGTCGTTCACGCCGAAAGGTAGTACCACGAGGATGCTGATCGCCGTCGGGTACGAGAAGAACGGGTCCGAAGAAGATGGTGCGGTTTGGATCGCGGAGGACCCGTCCACGTGGCAGCGCGTCTCGGACGACGCTTTCGAGGGTGCCGAGCTCCAGCGGATCATCGATGTGACCGCGAACCCACACGGTGGAGTCGTCGCGGCTGGCTACGCCGGGTCGGGTGAGGGTGACCTGGATGCTGCCCTCTGGTCCTCGGATGACGGCATGCACTGGGAGCCACTGCCGTCCGACCTCTTGGGTGGTCCCGGCGACCAGTGGATCGATCGTTTGATCTCGCCGAAGCCCGAGACCGGGCTACCGATGTTCGTCGCTGCCGGCGCCGATGAGTCGAGCGAAACGCGGGATGCGGCCTTGTGGTACATCGATGACGACGAGTTCCAGAAGCAGACGAGCATCGGGATCTCCTTGGGAGGCGAGGGTGACCAGCAGATCCTCTCCCTCTTCGGTCGGCCGACAGGGATCCTCGCCGTCGGCTACGACAGCCGGTCGGAAGAACAGCTCGCTGCGATCTGGTTCGGCGAGTAGCCCTCTCAGACCGTGAAGGACCTCGTCGCGGGCAGCGGGCTCATGTTCGAGGACGCCGGCCTCCACGAGCTCAAGGGTGTACCCGACCGCTGGCGCCTCTACCGGGTGACCGGGTAGTACGCCGTAGGTCGCTCGGGCCATAATCCCCCATGGTCGGCGAGGACCCGCAGGTCGCGGAGGGACGGGTGGGCACTGGCGACGCCCTGATCCGCACGTTCCTGATCGCCGATGTCCGCGGATACACGGTCTTCACGCAGGAACGCGGCGACGAGGCCGCTGCGGTGCTGGCCGGCAAGTTCGCCACGGTGGCTCGCGAGATCCTCGAGGCCCGGGGCGGAACCCACCTGGAGCTCCGCGGCGACGAGGTCCTCGCGGTCTTCGACTCCGCTCGACAGGCGATCCGGGCGGCGATCGAGCTGCAGCGGCGGTTCGTCGACGAGACCGTGGCGGACCCGACACTGCCGCTCGCGGTCGGGATCGGCCTAGACGCGGGGGAGGCCGTGGCCGTCGACGATGGCTACCGCGGCGGGGCTCTCAACCTGGCGGCGCGCCTGTGCAGCATCGCCGCGCCGGCCGAGATCCTCGCCAGCCCGGCGGTCACGCACCTCGCGAGGAAGGTCGAGGGCGTTGCCTACGTCGATCGCGGATCCGTCCAGCTCAAGGGGCTCGCGGACCCGGTCCACGTCATCCGCCTCCGGGCGGAAGCGAACGACGCGGCGGACGACATGGCGTTCCGCAGAGCGCTCGGATCGTCGGCCGCCCGTCTCACGCCGGCGGTCCCCGGGGCGATCGTCGTCAATCCGTACAAGGGCCTCCGTGCGTTCGAGGAAGGCGACGTGGCCGACTTCTTCGGACGCGAAGAGCTCGTCGAGGAGCTCATCAAGCGGGTGAAGCAGACCCGGTTCCTGGCGGTCGTCGGACCGAGCGGGAGCGGCAAGTCGTCCGTCGTGCGGGCCGGTCTGATCCCGGCGCTCCGGCGCGGCGCGATCGCCGGGTCCGAGGCGTGGCACATCGCGGACATGTTCCCGGGCGCTCACCCGTTGGATGGATTGGAGTCCGCGCTGCTTCGCGCCGCGCCGAACCCGCCGGCGAGCCTGATGGAGCAGCTCGAGCGCGACGAGCATGGGCTCCACCGCGCGGTCCTCCGGCTCCTCCCGTCGGACCAGAGCGAGCTCGTCCTCGTGATCGACCAGTTCGAGGAGGTGTTCACGCTCGTCGAGGACGAGGCCGTCCGGACGCACTTCCTCGGGAGCCTCGAGGCCGCCGCGAACGACCCGAGGAGCCGCCTGCGCGTGGTCGTCACCCTGCGGGCCGACTTCTACGACCGGCCGTTGCTCTACCGAGGCTTCGCGGAGCTGTTCAAGTCCCGGGTCGAGGCGCTGGTCCCACTGTCGGCCGAGCAGCTCGAGCGGGCGATCTCGGGGCCGGCCAAGCGTGTCGACGTTTCGCTCGAGCCGGGCCTCGTCGCCGCGATGATGGCCGACGTCGCCGAGGAACCGGGCGCCCTGCCGCTGATGGAGTACGCGCTCACGGAGCTCTTCGAGCGGCGCGACGGCCGCACGTTGTTCCTCGAGGCCTACCGGCAGATCGGCGGCGTGTCCGGGGCACTCGGTCGCCGGGCCGAGGAGCTCTACTCCGAGCTCGACGACGTCGGCAAGGAGGCCGCCCGCCAGCTGTTCCTCCGCCTCGTGGCGCTCGGGGAGGGGTCCGAGGACACCCGGCGTCGGGTGCCGCGATCGGAGGTCGACTCGCTCGACGTCGACCAAGAGGCGATGACCGCTGTCCTCGACGCGTTCGGCACCTCCCGGCAGCTCTCGTTCGACCGGGACGCGCGGACGGGTGCGCCCACGGTCGAGCTGGCGCACGAGGCGATGCTCACGGCGTGGCCCCGGCTTCACCGGTGGATCGACGCCGCTCGCGAAGACCTCCGCACCGAGCGGCGCCTCTCGACGGCCGCGAAGGAATGGATCGAGGCGGATCGCGAGCCATCGTTCCTGCTCGCCGGCTCGCGGCTCGCGCAGGCCGAGACCTGGGAGGCCGAGTCCGGCGTCGCGGCGACGCCTGAGGAGCGTGACTACATCGCGGCGTCGCGCGCGGAGCGGGATCGGCGACAGGCCGAGGAGGTGGCTCGCGAAGCGCACGAACGCGATCTCGAGCGCAGATCAGTCCGGCGGCTCCGAGCGATCGTTGCGGTCCTCGCGGCGGCGGCCCTCGTCGCGGCAGGCCTCACGGTCTTCGCGATGGGCCAGCGTGGGAAGGCCCAGGCGCAGGAGCGGAACGCCACCGCGCGCGAGCTCGCGGCTGCCTCGGTCGCGAACCTCGAGGTCGACCCCGAGCGAAGCATCCTCCTCGCCCTCGAGGCGATCGACGTCACCCGCTCCGCCGACGGCACGGTGCTGCCCGAGGCGGAGGAGGCGCTCCACCGAGCCGTGATCGCCTCTCGGCTCGTGCTGACCGAGCCGGACCTCGGCGGCACCGTCGACTGGAGCCCCGAGGGCGTCTTCGTGACCGAGGGCCCCGAGAACACCGGGACGATCGATCTCCGGGACGCCACGACCGGCGACTCCGTCAGATCGTGGACGGGGCACGAGAACAGCGACGTGAACGACGTCCGCTTCTCGCCCGATGGCTCGACCCTCGCAACGACCGGCGACGATGGCCTCCTGAAGATGTGGGATCCCGAGACCGGGGAACTGATCGCGAGCGTGGCGGGGACGACGGGCGCCGTGGGGCAGTCGTTCGACGCGGACGGCAGACTCGTCGCCGCCGCGTGGCCGGAGGACGACACGGTCCGAGTGGCCGAGGCCGCCACCGGCAAGATCGTGCGCACGTTCGAGGGATTGGACACGTTCGTGTTCGATACTGCCCTCAGTCCGGACGGGAGCCGGCTGGTGGTCGGGAGCGCCGATGTGGACATCGCGTCGGTGTTCGACGTCCGAACCGGCGAGGTCGTCGTCGAGCTCCCGAGGCACACGTACTCCGTCAACTCCGTCTCGTGGAGCCCGGACGGCCGATGGATCGCCACAGGCTCCGGCGACTCGTCGGTTCGCGTCTGGAACGCGGCGACCGGCAGGCTGGAGGAGCGGCTGCTCGGACACACCGGCGTCGTGGTCACCGTCGACTGGTCGCCCGATTCGCAACGCATCGTCTCCGGCGGGAGCGACGGAACGGCGCGCGTGTGGGAGCTCGAGGTGCACCGGACCCGGGGGACCGTCGAGGTCGAGGGCCGCCAGGTGTACCTCTTGTCGGCCCAGCAGACCCAGTCGGGGCTGTTCGCGGCGTTCTCGCCCGACGGGCAGGGCGTCATCACGGGCGACGTCGGGATCGCCGCGGTCAAGATCTGGGACCTGTCGCTCGAGGGCGACGCCGAGGTCTTCAACGCCCGGACGGACTACCTGGCGCCGGTCGATGTGGCGTACCTCCCGGACGGGCGGATCGTCGCGTCGTACGACCGTGGATCCGTCGCGATCTGGGACGCCCGTCGTGACGCGACCACGCCGGAGGCGACGCTCGGCCCCGGGACCGGCTCGGGAAATCCCGTGTATCTGATCGCGCCGAGCCCGGACGGCGAGCTGGTCGCGATGGTGCGCAACGAGGCGGCAGTCGTCTCGGTGTGGAACGTCGAGGCGGGAACAGCCGCCTTCGATTACGACGTTCGGCGCGATGTCATCACGTCGATCGATTGGAGCGCCGACGGTCGGTACCTCGCCGTCGGCGGGTACGACGGCACACTGCACGTGCTCGACGCGGACGACGATGGACGCGCCACGCGCGTCGGCTCCGAGCCGGATCCCCACGCCATCCAGGCGCTCGCCTTCGCGCCGGACGGTCGGACGATCGCCACCGCGAGCTTCAACCAACAGCAGCCGGACACGAACCACGTGTCGATCTGGGACTGGAGGGCCCAGAAGGTCGTTCGGGAGCTCGACGCCGTGGGCGCGTCGTCGCTCGCCTACGACGGATCCGGAGAGCGGCTCGCGATCGGGTTCTACGACGGGACCGTCGAGATCCGCCACGCCTCGACGGGCGACGGTCGATCGTTCGTTCCGTGCGGGATCGGTCACCGTCATGAATGTCGCCTTCAGCCCGGACGGCAGGATGCTCGCGACCGGCGGGGAGGATGCGACGATCCGCCTCTTCGACACCCACGCCGAGACCGGCGCGCAACAGCTGGTGCTCCGAGGACACGAGTTCCTCGTCTCGGGCCTGGACTTCAGCCCCGACGGGAAGCGGCTGGCATCCGCGACCCCCGACGGTGTGGTGCGCGTGTGGGCGCTCGACCTCGACGAGCTGATCGCGATCGCGGAGGCCGAGCTGACTCGCGGCCTGACCGACGACGAGTGCCGTCAGTATCTGCACCTCGAGGAGGGATGTGCGTGATGAACGATCGCTCGCAGACGGGCTGAGGGAGCCTTGGCAGCGTGAGGGACGACCTTCCCGCAGGCACCGTCACCCTTGTCTTCACCGACATCGAGGGGTCGACGAAGCTGCTCCACGAGCGCGGCGCGGAAGCGTATGCGGAGGCGCTGGCCGAGCACCGGAGGCTGGTCCGGCAGGCGTTCGCGCGACACCATGGCATCGAGGTCGATTCGCAGGGCGACGCGTTCTTCTTCGTGTTCCGGACGCCGCGGGACGCACTCGAGGCGGCATCCGAGGGGCTCATCGCTTCGAGGGGCGGCGAGGTCCAGGTCCGGATAGGTGTTCACACGGGCACACCCCTCCTCACGTCCGACGGGTACGTCGGCGCGGACGTCCACCGCGCGAGCCGCATCGCCGACGCCGGACACGGGGGTCAGATCCTCGTCTCCGCCACGACGGCGACGCTCGTCGAGGCCGATGGGTTCGCGCTCGTCGACCTCGGGAAACATCGACTGAAGGATCTGGCTCGACCGGAGCGGCTCTTCCAGTTCGGATCGGACGTGTTTCCGCCGATCAGGAGCCTGTCGCCGTCGAACCTCCCCGCTCCGACCACGGCGTTCCTCGGTCGTCGGGCTGAACTCGAGCGTGTGAAGGCGATCCTCGCCGACCGGAACGTGCGCGTCGTCACCCTCACCGGAACCGGTGGGATCGGGAAGACCCGGCTCGCTTTGCAGGCCGCCAGGGAGAGCTCGGAGCGTTTCCCCGACGGGCGATGGTGGGTACCGCTCGCCCCCCTCTCGGATCCGCAGCTCGTTCGGTCGGCTCTGGCCGCGGCGTTGGCCACGGAAGAACCTCGGGAGGCCGTCGCCGCCTCCGACCCGATACCACGCCTCGGTACCGGAAGCTCACTGGTCCTCCTCGACAGCGCGGAGCACCTCTTGCCCTCGCTGGCCGAAGAGCTCGCACCGCTCATCGGTGGAGCGGAGGGAGCGACGTTCCTCCTCACCAGCCGAGCGCCTCTCCACCTGGAATCAGAGTTCGAGTACCCGGTCCCAGCCATGAGCGAAGACGACGCAACATCCTTCTTCCTCTCGAGAGCGAAGGCGGCCGGTATCGAACTGGAGCCTTCCACGGCTCAGTCGCGCCTGTGCGAGCGGCTCGATCACCTTCCGTTGGCGATGCAACTCGTCGCCGCACAACTGAAGGTGTTCACGATCGAGCAGCTGACCGAAAGGCTGTCGCACCTCCTCGACGTCCCGGGTCAGCGCGATGCGGACCCACGACATCGGACCCTTCGCGCCGCGATCGAGGGGAGTCACTCGCTCCTCTCGCTCGAGGAGCAGCAGGCATTCCGGCGCATCTCGGTCTTCCCTGCGGGTGCCACTGCGGAGGCCCTGGAAGCGATCACGGAGACGGGGCTCGACACCCTCTTCGGTCTCCTGGACGCCAGCCTGCTCCGCCGTCGGGATGGCGCTACCGAGCCTCGATTCTGGATGCTCCAGACGATCCGGGAGTTCGCGCGCGAGCGTCTGGAGCTGGCGGACGAGGTCCGACTCATGCGCGCCCGTCACGCGGGTTTCTACCGGGCCATCGCCTCCAGAGCGGGCCGTGCGATCGACGTCGGGACGGAGGACTGGCTCGGGATCCTGGATGCGGAGGTCGAGAACATGCGAGCCACGCTGTCGTGGTTCCTCGAAGAGGAGGATCTCGAGGCTGCGCAGGACGTGGCCGGCTCTTTCGGAAGGTATTGGATCGAGCGAGGGTCACTGGCGGAGATGCGATCGTGGCTGGAGCGATCGCTCTCGGGTGGTTCCCGTCACGGCCCCGCCTTCGCCGGGGCGATCAATCGGCTTTCATCGGTCGTCTACCTGCAAGGCGAGTACGAGCTCGCGCGCACCACGGCCGAGGAGGCGCTGACGGCCGCTCGCGCCGTCGGCGATCCGGTGGGGATCCAGTACGCACTGACCAACCTCGCCAACGCACTGGAGGCGATGGATCTCCTGGATGAGGCGTGGCCGATCGAGGAAGAGGTCCTGCGGATCTGCAGGGATCTGCGGGCTGAGTATCCGCGGCTCTTGACCTTGGCACTCATCAACATCTCGTATTCCGTGTTGATCCGCGGTTGGTACGAGGACGCGGTCGGGTACGCGGAGGAGGCCATCTCGGTCGCCAGAGAGCTCGGTGACCCGTGGAGCGAGGGCGTCGCGCGGTGCAACCTCGCGGAGGCCTCCCTCCGCCTGGGCAGGGTCGACCGAGCGGCCGACCATGTCGTGGACGCGATCGCGACCGCGGTCGGGGTCTCGGACCGTCTTCTGCAAGCGGACTGCCTGGTGGTATCGGCTGGGGTCGCGGTCGAGCGGGGCGATCACACGTCTGCCGCTCGGATGCTCGGAGCGTCGGAGGGGCTGCGTCAAGCGTTGCAGTACGAGGCGCAACCTGCCGAACGGGCATTGCGCGAGGACACCCTGTCGAAGATCCGAAGCGCGATCGGCGAGGCCGCCTTGACGCACGCCTGGTCGGAAGGCGCGGACCTGGATGTGGAGGAGACCCTCGCTCTGTTCGGAGCTGTCCGCTAGGCCCAGCCCGCTGCACGCGGAGCGTGGTCCGCCTCGCTTGCCGCCGAGGTCCACGGGCGCAAGGATGCGCACGTGGAGCACCCGGAGACCCGCTACGCGAAGACCGCCGACGGGGTGCATGTCGCCTATCAAGTCGTGGGCGACGGACCCGTCGACATGGTCTTCGTGATGGGCTGGGTGACGAACATCGAGGTGATGTGGGACGACCCCGGCTTCGCCCGGTTCCTCGATCGCCTCGCGACGTTCTCCCGCCTGATCCTGTTCGACAAGCGGGGCGTCGGCCTCTCCGACAGGGTGCCCGAGGAACGGCTCCCCGATCTCGAGACCCGCATGGACGACGTGCGAGCGGTGATGGATGCCGTCGGGTCGGAGCGAGCCGTCGTCTTCGGCGTCTCCGAGGGTGGTCCGATGTCGATCCTGTTCGCCGCGACCTATCCCGAGCGCACGATCGCGCTCGCTCTGTTCGGCACGGCGGCCGACTTCACCGTGCGCGAGCCCGCCTACAAGGGCGACCCGGCCGCGTACCTCGAGCGCATGGAGGAGGAGTGGGGCACCCCCGAGTTCGCCCATAGCGAGATCGCCGGCTGGGGCGCCCCCGGTCACGAGTCCGACGAACGGTTGGTCGCGTGGCTCGCGTCGTACATGCGGAAAGCGGCCAGCCCGGGTGCGGCGATGGCACTCGAGCGGATGAACCGCCAGATCAACGCCACCCACGCGCTCTCGTCGATCCACGTCCCCACCCTCGTGATCGCCAAGGAGGGTGACCTCGACTTCCCCATCGACCAGGTGCGGGACATGGCGAGCCGGATCGCCGGAGCCAGGCTCGTCGAGCTCCCGGGGAGGGAGCACTTCCCATGGGTCGGAGACCCGGACGCGATCCTCGACGAAATGGAGCGCTTCGTGGTCGCGCACGGGGAGGTGGAGGCGGAACTCGACCGGTCGCTGGCGACGGTGTTGTTCACCGACGTCGCCGGATCCACCGAGAAGGTCGCCGAGCTCGGTGATCGGGGATGGAAGTCCTTGGTCGAAGAACACCATCGGCGGGTCCGTGGCCAACTCGCCCGGTACCGCGGCGTGGAGGTCGACACCGCGGGAGACGGGTTCTTCGCCACGTTCGACGGCCCGGCGAGGGCGGTCAGGTGCGCGAGGTCGATCGTCGACGCCGTCGCACCGCTGGGCATCGAGGTCCGAGCGGGGGTGCACACCGGCGAGGTCGAAACGATCGACGGGAAGGTGGGCGGCATCGCCGTGGTGATCGGAGCCCGCGTCGGCGCGTCGGCCGGACCGTCGGAGGTGCTCGTCTCCCAGACGGTGAAGGACCTCGTCGCCGGCAGCGGGCTGACTTTCGAGGATGCCGGTGAGCGCGAGCTCAAGGGTGTGCCCGATCGATGGCGCCTCTACCGCGTGGCCGCCTAGGAGCCACGATCGCGCAGCGCCGTCGGAACCTGGCCATCCACGTCCGGCAAGCGCTCCCTGCCTTCCCGAGCCGGCACAGCGGAGGAGGACGGGGTCGCGTCTGCCGACGGACCCCGCCCTCCGATGTTGCTTGTTGAGACCCTAGGCAGCCAGCCGTGCGATCTCGCGATCGCGACCATGGTCGCGGTCATGCGCCACCAGCTCGCCGAAGCGAACGGCGAGCCACACCGCGGACAGGCCGACGAGGCCGTAGATCACTCGTGTGAACCCGTTCACCTCGCCGAACTCCAGACCGGCGATGGTCGCGACGAGGTCGAACTCGGCCACCGCCACGAGGCCCCAGTTCAGGGCCCCCACGATCGCGAGTGCCAGCGTCAAGATGTCGAGCTTCTTCATCTGTCTCCCTCCCTCCGTCTGTCGAGGTTCTGTCGAGAGTCAGGATAGATGCCGCACGCTCGAAGTGTCAAGGGTTTGTCGAGAATCGTGTCGAGATGTTGTACGGTTCGGCGATGAGCGATCGGGAGGGGTACCTACGGATCGGTGAGCTCGCCCGTCGAACGGGGACTTCGCCGGAGCTCCTTCGCGCCTGGGAGCAGCGGTACGGGCTCCTTCGACCCATGCGTTCGGAGGGCAGGTTCCGTCTGTACTCCGACCAGGACGAGACCCGGGTCCTGCGCACGAAAGCGCTGATCGCGGAGGGCTTGTCCGCCGCCGAGGCCGCCCGTCGCGCGCTCGGCCCCGAGGGTCCAACGGAAGAGGAGGAAGATGCCCCGGCCGCGGAAGGGCTTGCCGCCGAGCTCCGGGAAGCGCTCGACGGTTTCGATGAGGATGGCGCCAACCGCGCCCTCGATGGTCTCCTGGCGGCGCTCACCCTCGAGACGGTGATGCAGCAGGTGCTCCTGCCGTACCTGCACTTGCTGGGGGACCGTTGGGCTTCCGGCGAGATCTCGGTCGCGCAGGAACACTTCGCCTCGTCGCTACTCCGGGGACGATTGCTGGGCCTAGCTCGTGGATGGGGCGCGGGCCGCGGCCCGTCGTTGCTCCTCGCGTGTCCGGCCGGTGAAGAGCACGACCTCGGGCTGATCATGTTCGGCATCGCTGCTTGGCGACGCGGTTGGCGGGTGACCTACCTGGGGCAGGACACGCCCTTCGACACGATCGAGCAGGCCGTGGCCGCCGTGGAGCCGGCGCTTGTCGTGCTGGCGGTGGCAGAGGGCACGCCGATCGCCTCCCAAACGCACGAGCTCAGGATGCTGGCCGGCCGGGTCCCAGTCGCCGTTGGCGGCGGGATCCGGCCCGAGGAGATATCCGGACTCGGACTCCGCCTGCTGGAGGGAGACCCCGTCGAGGCCGCACGCTCGATCAACGCTTGATCCTGAGGGTGTTGCGCGAAACCGACAAGAGCTCGACGGACTCCTTGCCATAGCCGCGGTCCTGTCGGAACATGTCGGCACGAGAGAGAGGAGGTGGTCCTACTGCATAGACAGATGGAGACCCTCGAGGTGATTGGCTGCTGAGGCCGTCCCTCCGGGCCGGGGCCGACCGCCCCGCCCGCTCTGCCGGATGGCCGGCAGAATCCAACCAGCTCACCGACCTCGCGGGTTCGGACCTGGTCTACCCGACGAAGCCTCGTCAGAGGCCGAAGTGCTCGTGAGGCGATGATCCACGACGGGCCGGGCTCCTTCGGAGCCCGGCCCGTCCGCGTCTCGGGTCCAACCGAGGCGCTCAGCCGCGAGCCGCGCCTACACTCGCGCTAGCCGAACCGAGGCGAGGTGGAGTGTGCCGGAGGACCTCAACACCGAGATCGCGGAGACCATGGTGACGGGCGAGGGCGACCCGGGAGCACCCAAGACCCGCTCGGACTCGATCGTCGAGATCGTGGAGGCGATCCTCCTCGCGATCGTCGCGATCGCGACCGCCTGGTGCGGTTACCAGGCGGCGAGATGGGACGGGCGCCAGGCCGAGCTCTACGGGAGGGCCTCGACACTCCGGAACGAGGCCGATCAAGCACTGACGCTCGGCGGCCAGCAGCGCCTGCTCGACATCTCGACCTTCAACACCTGGATCCAGGCCCAGAACGAAGGGCACGACGAGCTCGCGGCCCTCTATGAGCGCCGGTTCAGTCCGGAGTTCAAGACCGCCTTCGATGCCTGGATCGCGCTGGATCCGTCCTCGAACACGGACGTGCCGCCCGGTCCGAGCTTCATGCCCGAGTACGTGAACCCGTTGCTCGAGCAGGGCGCCGAACTGAATCACGTCGCGGAGCACCTCTTCGACGCGGGCACGACGGCTCGACACCACGCGGACAGGTACATCCGAACGGCGGTGGTCCTCGCGAGCGTCCTGTTCCTGCTCGTGCTTTCCCAACGATTCAAGATCCGGCGGGTGCGCCTGGCCGTGCTCGTCCTGGCGATCGGCCTGATGGCGTACGGCCTCGGCTCGATCCTGACGTTCCCTCGCTACTGACGGCCGCGGGCGAGCCTCTCGGCCGATAACAGGTGGAACAGAGGAACTACCCGGAGCCGCCGCTCGAGGTTCTGTGGTGGGCCCCGAGATGCGTGGGTGGACGGTCGCTTCTCGCCATCGGTAGCCACGCGTGTCGTGAGTGGCATCCCTCGTACCCTTGCCACTTCAGAAGAGAGATGCCATGATTCTTGGGACATGGCACGGAACGCGATCCCCATCCGACTCGGCCCGCAGGGCCGTCTCGTCGTGCCCGTCGAGCTCCGTCGGGAGCTCGACCTGGATGAGGGCGCGGAGCTCGCGATCCGTTCCGACGGCCGTCGCCTGATCCTGGAACCTAGGAGCGAGGTTCTCCGGCGCCTCCGGCGCAGGTTCGCCGATGTTGACGACGAGAGCCTCGCTGCGGAGCTGGCTGTCGATCGAGCCGAGGACGCCCGCCGGGAGTCGGGGGAGTGACCGAGGCCCAGGGTGTTGTCCTCGATGCGTCAGCCGTCCTCGCGCTCCTCCAGGAGGAGCCGGGAGCCGACGAGATTGAGTCGCTCCTCGACGGCGCGCTGATGTCGAGCGTCAACCTCTCCGAGGTGATCCAGAAGGCGGAGCAGCACGACGTGAACACCGAGGGGCTGGAATACGACCTCGAAGCCCTCGGGATCGAGTTCCGCGACTACGACATCGCCATGGCCCGTCCCACCGCCGAGCTCTGGTCGAAGGGTGCCGGGCTCTCACTCGGCGACCGCGCGTGCCTCGCGTTGGCGATCGCCGCGAAGAGTCCGGCGGTCACCGCAGACGGTCGATGGGCAGCGGTGAGGCTGCCCGTCAACGTCCGGATCGTTCGGTAGGCAAAGCTCAAACCGAGCGTCAGGACAAGCCCGCGGCGATCTTGCCCGCTGTCTCGCGCAGCTCTAGACGGTTTTCTCTTCCTCGACCGTGCCGTCCTCGGCGTGGACGATCACGTCGGCCGGCGCATCCTGCTTCGCCCTGGCCGTCGCAGCCGAGATCGCCAACTCCTTCGAGGGGAACGGCGGTGTCGACTTCCCTCCGGTCTCCACGGACCATCCGCCGTCCATCGGTACGACTTCATAGCGTGTCTTCTCCATCGAAGTCACCTCCTCATTGGCCTTACCCGTGTCGGGGATGCCGAAACGAGCGGGATCAACGCGACCCCGAACGCGCTGACCGATGGGCCCGCGACAGAAGGAGTCACGACCGGCGCTGGACCCCTTGGCTCGCAGGAGCCCCGGGACTACGATGGGCCCTCGCCTCAGCGAGGAGATCGGATGGCGACGGACCAAGGGGGCACCGCTCTCGGCGCCGCGGAGACCGCGGCGCAGGTTACGGGCGGCAAGATCGTCCGGTACGACTGTGGGTGGGTCGGCTGCGACGAGATCCCCATGATCGTGCGTCGTCACCTCCAGGACGTCGAGGTGGGGGACGTCGTCGAGTTCCTCGTCAGAGAGCCATCCTCGAAGGAGGACACGCCGCCCTTCTGTCGGATGCTCGGCCACCGCATCCTCGCGACGGATCTGCAAGAAGACGGCGCGCTCGTGATCAGGGTCGAGCGCGCGCGGTGACACGCCGACCGAAGGAGGACGCTCCGTGAGCGATCGGATGATCTTCGTCTGCAGTCATGGGAAGGACGATCCGGAACGCGCGATCGTCACGTTCGCCGCGGCCAGCACCGCCGCGATCGCGGGTATCCCCACCGCGGTGCTCTGCACGATCGAGGGCGTATGGCTGGGGACCGAGGGCGGCACCGACGGGTTCGAGAAGGAAGGGCTCCCCTCGCTCTCCGAGCTGTTCGCGAACGTGGTCGACAACGGCGGCGAGATCTGGATGTGCGGCGTGTGCACGCGCCCTCGAGAGATCACCGAGGATCAGGCGGTCAAGGGCGCGAAGATCGTGGGAGCCGCGACGGTCATCGAGGAGATCGCGAACGGCGCCAAGCTGCTCACCTACGCCTGAGCAGCGCCGGCCCGCGGGCTGAGCACCGCTGCGACGTCGCTCCGTTCCACGAAGGTCACGCGCTCCGGCCGGTCCTCGAGTCCTGCGACGGTCCTCGCGAGGATCTCCCGGGCCCGCGCCAGCGCTTCGTCCGACGCCTCGGTTCGGCCGAGGGCAGCCCGAGAGCGTCCCAGCAGCGCGTGGCAGCGCCAGACGACGGGGATCTCGGAGACCTCGGTCGCGAGCTCGAGCGCTCGCACCGCTCCCGACTCCGCCCTTTCCGCTTCCCCGGCGAGCAGGTCCGCGAGTGCCGTCGCGTACGCGGCCCACGCCACCAGCGGCGGGCTGCGGTCGGCGGCGGCCTCGCCGAGCATCCCGGCAGCGCGGGCCAGTCGCCCACCGTCCCCTCGCTCCTCCCAGCACGCGACCTCGAGCCGGAGCGCGAGCAGGAGCTCGCCGGGCGTGTCGCCAGCCGACCGAACGGCCTCGGCGAACGAGGTCACCGCGTCGTCTGAGCGGTCCGCCCGCGCGTGCACCCATCCCGAGGCCGCTTCGAGCGGTGGACGCAGGAATCGCCCGCCAACGAGGTCACCGATCTCTCGGGCGCGCTCGACGTCCTGCGCGAAGCGATCGTGGTCGCCGAGCTCCGACAGCGGCCACAGACGCCACAGGCGCGTGGCGAGCTCGATCCGCGGGGCCATCGCCGTCGACGCGATCCCCACCGCCTGGTCCGCATGGGCGATCGCCGCGCCGAGCTCACCGTCCGACACGTCGATCAGCGCCAGCGTCGAGCGGGCGCAAGCCTCATCGACCCGATTCCCGAGATCCCCCGCGCCGTCGGCGGAGGCCTCGGCGATCTCTCGGGCCGGAACCAGATCGCCCAGCAGCCACTCCACGGCCGCGTTCATGTACCCGTTGTGATGGAGCATCGGCTGCTGCCCGAGGTCCCGGAGCAGCTCCTCGACCCGCCGTCCCTGCTTCAGCGCCTCGTCCAAGCGGCCCGTGAAGAACCCCGTCTCGACCAGGCCGTGCCGGGCGAACGCCTCCATCTCGAGGTCGCCCGCCTCGGTCGCGACGTCGAGCGCCTGCTGGTCGAACGAGGCGGCCGCTTGCCAATCCCCCTGGCCGATCGCCATCGAGCCCGCCGTGTGCAGCAGCCGGGCCACGAGGTCGGCGGCGTTCATGACGCGCGCCGACTCGAGGGCGCGTGGGAGGAGGGCCTCGCCTTCCTCGTACCGATCCGCCTTCCAGAGCACGTGCACGAGCGCGGCCAGCGCGCGGCTCTCGAGCCATCCCCGGCTTCCCTCCGGGCGGATCAGGGCGGCTTCCAGTGCGCGCTCGTAGTCGGCGTGCGCCTCGTCGAACCGACCGAGCTGCTCGCAGGCCTCGCCCCGGGAGAGCGCGATCTCGAACAGCGTCAGCGCACCTGTCTCGGTCGGGAGCTCCTCCAGCGCAGCGAGGGCGCGGTCGTACCAGGCGATCGCCTCCTCGGCGGCGAACACGCGGCGATGCCGGTGCCCCGCGAGCATCGCGTACCGCACTACGCGCTCCTGGTCCTCGGCGCGGGTGGCGTGGTTGGCGAGGATCTCGGCGAACTCCTCGTCGCGGCCGGTCGTCGCCTCCTCCAGCCAGTCGATCACCAGCCCGTGCGCCTCACGCCGCCGGCCGCGGGGGATGCTCTCGTACGCGACGTCGCGCGTGAGGGAATGGTGGAAGCTCAGCTCTCGCTCGCCGGCGATCGCGGACGCGTCCCGCTCCCGCACGAACCCCTTGTCGATCAGGTCCTCGAGCTGTGATTCGATCTCGGAGCCACCGAGGCGTTCCACGGCGCCGACCCAGCACACCCGTCCCACCACCGCGCAGTCCTGGATCGCGCGCTTCTGGGCGGTCGCCAGCAGGTCGATCCTCGACGCGATCACGCGTTGGATGGTGTCGGGCAGGGCCGAGGGCAGGTCGCGCGTGCGGGCCCACTCGGTCCCGACCCGCTCGAGCGTCCCGTCCTCGACCATCATCCGCACCAGCTCGCCCGTGAAGAACGGGTTCCCACCCGCGCGTGCGGTGATCTGGTCGGCGACGTCGTCCGGGGCCTGTCCGGCGAGCAGTCCCTCGAGCACCGACCGTCCCTCCGAGTCCGAGAGGGGCGGCAGGTCGACCACGGTCGCGTCCCGCACGCCGGCGCCCCAGCTCGGACGCAGCTCCCACAGCTGCGGTCGGGCCGTGCACAGCAGGACCAGCGCCCCGGAGGTCCGCGTCGACAGCGACTCGATCAGCTCGAACACGGGGTCATCCGCCCAGTGGATGTCTTCGATCAGCGCCACCACCGGTCCCTCGGCACAGAGCGACTCGAAGTAGCGGCGCCAGGCGCCCGCGATCGTGCGCCCGGCGGCGGCCGGCTCGACCCCGGCGAGCGGGTCCGACCCCGCCTCGATCCCGATCGCCGACAGGAGGACCTCGATCGTCCCCAGCGAGTCGTCGGTCGCGATCCGGCGGCCGAGCTGCGTGCGGGCCTTCTCGAGGATCACGGCCGGTGCGTCGCTGTCCAGGATCCCGGCGTCGGCCTTGAGGATCTCGCCCATCGGCCGGTACGGGCCGCCGTCGTACGGGAGGCAGCGGCCTCGGACGACGGTGATCGGCCCCGTCCCGGCCCCGTCCAGACCCTGGAGGAACTCGCTCGCGAGCCGGCTCTTCCCGATCCCGGGTGGGCCCACGAGGGTCACGAGGCCCGGCTTGGCCTGCTTCCGCGCCCGACCCATCACGAGCCGCAGGAGGTCGAGCTCGTCGTCCCGTCCGACCATCGGGGCGTCGGGGCGTCGAACCTCCTCGGGCCGTCGATCCGGCAGGGCCTCGAAGACCGCGACGGGCTCGTCGATGCCCTTGAGCTCGAACGGCCCCAGGTCGCGGTACGCGATCGTCGCGACGGTGGCGTCGCGCGTCCGCTGACCCACCACGACGGCCCCGGACTCGGCCACCGTCTGGAGACGGGCGGCGACGTTCACGACCTCCCCCGTGACGTATCCCTCCCGGTGGGAGCTGTGGGCCGCGAGGACCTCGCCCGTGTTGACTCCGACGCGCAGGTCGAGGTCGCCGCCGGCCCGCTCGGTCACCTCTCGGTTGAGGACCCCCATGCGCGCCTGCATCGCGAACGCGGCGCGGACCGCTCGCTCCTCGTCGTCCTCGTGTGCGACGGGGACGCCGAACACGGCCATCACCGCGTCGCCGATGAACTTCTCGACCGTGCCCCCGAACCGCTCGATCTCCTCGACCATCGCGTCGAAGAACGGCCGGAGCACGCCGCGCAGGTCCTCCGGGTCGAGCCGGGTCGCCAGCTCGGTAGACCCGCTGAGGTCCGCGAAGATCACCGTGACGACCTTGCGCTCCTCGGGGGTCATCTCCGCGGCAGGCGCCGGCGCCCCGCCGCTCGGGGACGCGAGCGGCGTGCCGCAGTTCCCGCAGAAGCGGAACGAGGGAGCCCAGGTCTGGCCGCACGACGGACACGTACGCTCCAGGGTCGACCCGCAGGCTCCGCAGAACCGCAGGTCGGGCGACGCCGGGGCACCGCAGTTCGGGCAGGCGAGTTCGTCCATCACGGCCATCGTGCCATCCGACGCCATCCCGCGCGACGGTCATCC
>CAWJFY010000006.1:0-281738 GCA_963842295.1 uncultured Actinomycetota bacterium
CGTCTGCTGTTGCGGACCAGGACCGTCAGCCCGAACGCGATCAGGGCGGCCGGCCAGATCACGTTCCAGGCCGACGTCTCGAGCACGTCGTTCGTGACGAGGAGGAGCAGCACGCCGACGGCGATGAGGAGCACCGGTCCGAGGAGCGAGACCGGTCGCTCGGCGAGGTTCACGAGCCCGAAGCCGACGATGACGGCCGGCCACCAGTCGCCGATGACTTGGCCGGCGTCGAGTACGTCTGCGCGATCGAGCAGGAAGAGCACGCCGATCGCGACCAGGGTCGCACCCATGACCACCCGGTCCCATCTCATCGTGGAGAAGCGTCTCCGCTGGGATCGACGCGGTCAAATCGCCTGCGACGTGCTATGACCGGCGAGGCGGGAGAGGAGGGACCATGACGGGCATCGCTGACATCCCATCGTTGGATCTTCAGCAACTGAACGGAGACTGGGTGTCGCTCGGGCGGGATCGGTCGAAAGGGTCGCGCAACTGATCTCCGATCCGGAGCGGTTGGTTTCGCTCGACATCGAATACCAACAAGGCTTGACCGAGGAGCTCCTCGCGTCCGTGAAGGAACGGTGTCCTGAACTCGACGGCCTCATCCCCGAGCGCGCGGCCCGGCCGGAGCGCGACCCGACCAAACGTCCTCCGAAGACGAAGGCCTTCCGTGAGTTCGTCTTCGCTCGCATGTATTGGCTCGAGGTCGTTGGCTCTCCTCTGAGGGACGAGGAGCAGGACCTCGTCGCCCAGGAGATCCACCTCATCGCCGGCCCGTCGTTCGCGATCACGATCCGATACCCATGCCTCGCCTGGAATCTCACCAAGCTGATCGCAGAAGGCGTGAAGTTCCCGAAACTCGTCGCGCGCCCGGGATTCGATCCTGCACGGGTCCGGCAAGGCGTCAAAGAGCTGAGGGATCGGATCGATCCGGCTGATCCTCGCGCGGTCTTCGGTCTCGAGGTCGCGTCGTCTCTGGTCGACATCGTCATCGACTCGGTGTTCGACTCGATGCAGGATCTGCGAGAGACCGCCGACGAGATTGAGCGGTGGATCCTCGACAAGCAGGCATGGCTCTGGGATCGGAAGGAATGGCCCAAGCTCGATCGTCGGGTGCTCGGCTTGCGGCGGTTGCTGCGCCAGGTTCGCTGGGCGTTCATGCCGACCGATGAGCTGGCGGAGATCGGCTCCGGCCCGTTCCTCCCTGTCGTCGAACGCGATGCCGGCTTGCGGTTCAAGCTGGACGATCTCGGTCGGGAAGCCGACCGGGCGAATCACGCGGTCGCCGATCTCATCGACCAAGTGGAGCATACGGTCGCCCTCCGGGACTCGATCAAGACCGACCGCCTCAACGCGACGACATACGCCCTGACCATCATCGCTACCGTCCTCCTCGTGCCGACGCTGATCGCGGGGATCTACGGCATGAACTTCGACCGCATGCCGGAGCTCCGATGGCGAACCGGATACTTCATGACACTCGGCCTCATGGTGGTGCTCGCGACGGGAGTCTGGCTCACGATCCGATACGCGCTGCGAAGGGTCGACCTCCGACACGAGAAGCTCGAGGCGGTTGCCGAGAACTCTGGGTCCCGTCGGCCTGAGTGACGGCGCCGAGCTCGCCCGCGGATGGCGGAGTGTGGGCGACGTCCGAACCAACGAGGTCTAGGCTCGACGCGTCCTGACGGATCGGGCAGCTAGCCGGGAGCCGGTGGCATGGGAGCGTCGCCCCAGGAGATCCTCGGTCGTGATGCCGAGCTCGCCGAGATCGAACGCTTCATCGGGTCGGCGGCCGATGGTCCGTCGACCTTGATCCTCGAAGGCGCTGCCGGGATTGGCAAGACGACACTGTGGGATGCGGGTGCCGCGCTCGCCTCCCAGGCGGGTCATCGGGTGCTCTCGTGTCGACCCGTCGAAGCAGAGGCGCGGCTCTCGTACACGGCTCTCGGCGATCTGCTCGATCTCGAGCTTCCCTCGCTGCCCGCGCCGCAGGAGCGGGCCCTCGACGCGGCCCTCCTCCGCGACGGATCCGAGGGACCTCCACCCGATCGGCGTGCGGTTTCCCTCGCGATGCTGGGCGTGCTCCGCGCGCTCGCCTCCTCCGGTCCGGTGACGGTCGCGATCGACGACATCCAGTGGCTGGATGCGCCCTCCGCCCGGGTGCTGTCGTTCGCCGCTCGTCGTCTCCGCGACGAACCGATCCTGTTCCTCCTGGCCTTACGGTCGGGGCACGACATCGAACCGCTCGGCCTACGGGACGTGACGACGTCGACCAGGCGGCTCGCGGTTCTCCCGCTCCGCGAGGAGACGACGATCCGTCTGCTGCGAGACCGGATCGGAGATGACCTGGCCCATCCCGTTCTGCTCCGGCTGCACAAGGTGTCTCGGGGGAACCCATTCTTCGCGCTGGAGATCGCCCGCTCGCTCGTGGATCGGGCGGTCCCCTCGGCGCCGGGGGAGCCGCTGCCCGTCCCCGACGACCTGCAGCAGTTGCTGCGCGCCCGTCTGGGCAACCTCCCGTCCGATGCCATCGACGTGCTCGTCGTCGTCGCCGCGGCGACCCGGCCCACGATCGATCTCGTGCGGGGATCAGCTCGTGACCGGGATCGCGCGCTCGCCGGGATCGCGAAGGCGGAGGAGGCGGACATCGTTCGCGTCGACGGCGAGCGGATCGACTTCACCCATCCGCTTCTGGGGTCGACGGTCTACTCGGCGGCGTCGACGGAGACGCGACGTCGGGTCCATGGCCGCCTGGCCGAGCTCGTCGTCGACCCGGAAGAGCGGGCGCGGCATCTGGCGCTCGCGGCGCCCGGTGCAGATGCTGCCGTCGCGGACGCGCTCGACACCGCCGCCCGACATGCGTCCGCGCGAGGAGCCGCGGACGCGGCCGCCGAGCTGGCCGAACTGGCGCGGAAGCTCACGCCGTCCGGGAACGGTCAGGCCGAGCTGAAGCGGAGCGTCGAGGCCGCCGTCTATCACTTCGATGCGGGCGACGCGATGCGCGCGTTCGCGTTGCTGGAGGAGGCCATCGCCGGCGGGAGTCCCGGCCACGAACGAGCCATGATCATCTTCCAGCTCGCCGCGATCAGCTGGCTGGATCTCGGACGCGTCGAGTCGCTCTGCGAGCAAGCGCTCGAGGAAGCGGAGGGTGACCCACGGCTCTCCGCGTCGATCCTCGAACACCTGGCCTGGGTGGGCATCTACCGCGGCGATCTCGGATATGCCGCCGAGCATGCGAAGGCGGCGCTCGAACGCGCCGAGCGCATGGACGACCTCTCGATCCGAGCCGATGTCGTGGCCACCTTCGGGATGGTCGAGTTCCTGCAAGGCCGTCCCGCCGACGACAGCATGTCGGAGGCTCTGGGTTGGCAGGAGCAAGCGATGGCCGAGGTGTCGGCGAGCGAGGCCGCCGCGTACACGCCGGCATCAGCGAACTACGGCCTCCAGCTCCTCTGGGCGGGGCGCCTCGATGAGGCCCGCGATCTCCTCCAGCGCGAGCTCGCCCTCTTCGAGGCACGCGGGCGGTACCTGGTCCGCGACGAGTTCCTCTCGTACCTGGCCGAGGTGGAGTGCCGTGCCGGGAACTGGGAGGCCGCCACACGGCACGCCGAGGAGGCCTACGAGATCGACGTCGAGTCGGGCCGGATCTGGGGGCGGGGTCACACCCTGTTCCCGAAGTCGTTGATAGAGGCGCATATCGGAGACGCGGCGGCTCGCGCGGACGCCGAGGAGGGGCTGCGCCTGTGTGAGTTGAACGGCGATCCGTTCAACGGGAGCTGCAACGGGGCGGTCCTCGGGTTCCTCGAGCTCTCGCTCTCGAACCCGGCCGCCGCGATCGAGCGACTCGATCCGGTCCTCGCGTTCCTCGACCAGTTGGGAGCCGCGGAGCCGGGCATCATCCCGTGCGTTCCCGACGCGATCGAGGCGCTCGTGGCGTTGGGCGACCTGGAGAGGGCGGATGAGCTCCTGGCGGTTCACGAAGAGAAGGGTCGAGCGATGGATCGACCCTGGGCGTTGGCGACGGCGGGCCGGTGCCATGGACTGATCACGGCCTCCCGAGGCGATCGGTCGGCATCGATGGATGCGTTCGAACGAGCCATCGGAAACCACGCCCGGATCGAGATGCCTTTCGAGCTCGGGAGAACGCTCCTCGCCCTCGGCGAGGTGCAGCGTCGCTTCAAGCGGCGGCGTGCGGCGGGCGAATCTATGCGAGCAGCGCTCGAGACGTTCCGGACGCTCGGGGCGCCGCTGTGGGCGACGAAAGCGGAGGAAGCTCTCGCGAGGATCGGTGCCCGCGCATCACCCGGCGAGCTCACCCCGACCGAGCAGCGGGTCGCCGAGCTGGTGGCCGATGGCCGCACGAACCGGGAGGTGGCCGACGCCCTGTTCGTGAGCGTGAAGACCGTCGAGGCCAACCTCTCGCGGATCTTCCAGAAGCTCGGGATCACGTCGCGGCGCGAGCTCAGGACACGTCAAGCGTCATCTGGGGGTTCAGCTCCTCAGACATAGGGTCGTTCCCCGATTCCGCGCGCCAACTACCCGCCTAGCGTCCTCACCAGCGCATCCACGGGGGATGTGAGGGAAGGAGGCGGAAGGATGAGCACGCAGACGCAGACGATCCGCGTACGGATCCTCCCCGGAGTCAGGATGTGGCAGGCCCTGGTCGTCGCGGCGGCGATCGTGCTGAGCCTCCTCATCGGCGTTATGATCGGCAGGTCGGACGCACCCGCCATCGCCGAGGAAACGATCGGTTCCCGGGACCTCAGCTCCTACGCCTGCACGGGCCACGTCCCGAACCCAGCGTGCCTGCGGTTTTCCGAGACCGGGTACGTCAACACGGGCCACGTTCCTCCGGGCGGGTCCTCCGCGTACGACCGATAGGGGCCGGCGAAGTGCGTCGGCGTAGAACTCGCTCATCGGGAACCGGTGCGTGCTCGAGCCGGACGCGGCACGGTGGCCGTGAAGTCCGCGGTCGATCCGACCACCTCGACCTCGACCGTCTCGAACGACTCCTCCAGGATCCGGCGGAGCCCGTCGGCGGTGTCCCCGAGGTTGTCGAAGTCGCCCAGCCGGTTGGCTCCGCGAAGGAAGGCGCGAGCCTGTGGTCGGTGTCGTTCCTCGAGGCCCAGGACGGTGCCGCCGAACAGCACACCATCGGGTGTGAGGACGTCGGCGATGTTCCGGATCGCCACGGCCTTGTTCGACTGCGGTCCCCGCAGGCAGTGGAGCACGTAGCTCAGCGCCGCCGAGTCGAACTTCCCCTCGACCGCAGGGGCTTCATCACGTCCGCCTCGACGGTGATCGGGTGCATCGCCGCGAGCCTGCGGGACGCCTTCCTGAGCACGTTCGGGTTCGGATCGAGCAGGGTGATCTCGGTCCCGTCCGGCGGGGCGGCCTTCTCCAGGAAGTAGCCCGTGCCGGGGCCGACGTCCAGGTGCCGGCGTCCCACGAGCCGGCGATAGCGCTCGACGGCGGGCGGGACCGGGACCTTCCAGACCGCGCGGGTCATGAACCCGATCACCCACGGGTCGTAGATCGCGAGGAGGAAGCGGTTGTAGCCTCGCTGGCCCTTGTACGAAGGATCGTTCGATCCATCTCACTATCTCAGCGAGAACCATATCCGCCTTCCAGAGGCCCGTGCTGAGGTACTTCATCCCGGAGTCGGCGATCACGGTGCCGATCGTCTCGCCCGCATGGCGCTCGCGCAAGAGCCGCTCAGCCTCCACGAGGCAGGCGCCACCGGACCGAAGATCCTCTCTTCGCGCGCTAGGCGCCGCGCTCCATCGATCGCCTCGGCGTCCTCGATCATCCGCAGCGCGATCCGGTCCATCTTCGAGCCGCCGGGGTTGAGGTACTCGAGCTTGGCGAGGACGCGGCCGGGAAGCCCGCGCGTGACGCGCCCAAGCTCGACGAGCGGCGTGCCGCCGATCGCGGACCGACGTTCCTGCTTCCGAACGTGAGAGCGGGCCTGGTCGGCGGACATCTCGCGCAGCCTAGTTGGCTGTCAGTGAACACCAGGGCGGACTCGTGCCTCTCTATCGTTGGCGGGGTCCGTGACACGAGGTCGTCTCAGGGGAACTGATAACGATTCTGTTATCATCTGCGGTGTGAGAGCGGGGACGATCCTCCGGGAGGCCCGGCAACGGGCCGGGCTCACCCAGCGCGAGCTCGCGCGTGCGGCGGGTGTCCCTCAGCCGGCGGTCTCCAGGATCGAGCGCGATCACGTGTCGCCGCGCCTCGACACGCTCGACGTCCTCCTCCGCGGGTGTGGCCTGGCCCTCGACCTCGTGGAGCGACCCGGTCTCGGCGTGGACCGGACGTTGATCCGGGAGCGGCTGCGTCTTTCGCCGATCGAGCGCGTGCGGCTGACCGCCCGGGAATGGAACCGCACGCGAGGGCTGCGTCGTCGAGGAAACGACGTTTGAGCGAACCCGACTTCGACCCCATCGCCGGTCTCGAGGCGCTCGTCGAGCACGGCGTACGGTTCGTGCTGATCGGGGGCTACGCGGCGGCGCTCCGCGGCTCGCCGATGATGACCGGCGACGTCGATATCTGCCCGGCTCGCGACCGCGCGAACCTCGATCGGTTGGCCGCGGCCCTCCAGAGCCTGCGCGCACGCCTCCGTGGCGCATCCCCCGACGTCCCGTTCCTGCTCGACGGCCGGACACTCGAGGAGGGCGACCACTTCACGTTCGCGACCGACGCGGGTCCGATGGACTGCCTCGGCACGCCGGCCGGGACCGATGGATTCCTGGACATCGATGCGTCGGCCACCGATGAGGACCTGGACGGGCTCGTCGTCCGCGTGGCCTCGCTCGATGACTTGATCCGCATGAAGCGCGCCGCCGATCGGCCGCAGGATCGGATCGCGGTCGAGTGGCTCTCGGCGCTCCGCGACGAGCTCGACAGCTGACTCTCCGCCTTCGATCGGCCCGCCCGAGTTCCAAGTACTGCGATTGTGCGGCTCCGGCCGCTCGGCTACGGTGCTGACGCGATGTGGTACCGGGTCGACGTGCTTCTGCGGGCCGACGTGGATGACGACGGCCTGCACGAGATCGCGGTACTCGCCAACACGTACGCGATCCTCGACGGCGTGGAGGCAGCTCGCGAGACCGACGGCGGGGACTGTCGATTCCTGTCTCGGGTCGATGCCCCCAGCGCCGAAGCGGCGCTCGGCTCCCTGCTCACCGTCATCGCCCAGACTTCGGGTCATGTGGGGTTGGCGGAAGAAGGGTCCCTGCGCCGTGTGACTATCGAGCGGGAGGATCCTGTCCTTCCAAGCGGTCCAGCTGACGCATGAGAGTGGACGTGTCCGAGTAGTTGGTGATCGAGGCGACCTTGCCCTCCCGGATGCTCACGACCTCCACGACGTCCAGCTCGATCGATCTTCCCGTGGGTGGGATCTCTCCCGCTTGGGTTCGCAGCGAGCCGTCGTGCGTGCCCCTCAGGGTGAACTCGCTCACCACCTGATCATCGGAAGCGATCTGGTTCGTGACGTCCTTCTTCATGTCCGAGGACGCGATGGCGAACCGCTCCATGAACCTACGGAAGCCGTCACGGCCGGTCAGCGTCTGACCGAGGGCAACCAGCCGGACCTCGACGTCATCGGTCGCCAGATCGAGGGCACCGTCGAGATCCCGATCGTTCCACAGGTCGTAGAGCTTCTTGACGATGGCAACGCTCTCCTCCGTGGACACGTCATCGCCTCCTTCGCCCGAACTCTAGAGCCGATCCGGCGAACACGATCGCCGCGCGGCGAGCGTCCCCGCTGATCCCTCGAGTCCTCCTTCGCGACGTAGACCGTGCCGCTTGCGGAGCGTAGATGGTTGTCGGTAGGATGGGGGACGCTCAGCGTAGGCCCAAGAGGAGGATCACCGTACGGTGCGAGGGTAGAGCGCGAGGCTCGTAGGGGTTGTTCTTCTCTGCGGTGTTCGGGATAGTCCGGACAGGACCGGCAAGGAGGTCAGGATGAACATCGGCGAGCAACGTCGGACCATCTACATCGAGCCGATCGAAGAGCCCGAGGCCTGGCCGATCGAAGAGCCTTCTCCGGCGCTCGATCCGGCTCCCGCCGAGCCACAGCCTGCCGGCCCGCCGGACCCAGCTGGGTAGTTCGTTCGATGGACGACCCGCTCGACCCGGTGCCGGACGCGATCACACCGCTCACCGGCTACCGCATGTGGCGAGTGGTCTTCGAGGGGGACGAGCCGACGTTCCTTCCGCTGAACATGCCCACGCCCGAGTGGAACGGCGCCGCGGCCGGATGGGTCTCCGCCTCCTGTCTCCACGGCCTGCCGGCATCGATCGGTCCCACAGGATCGCCCGTCGTTTGGCCCGGCGGGCGTCGTATCGATCGACTGGCCTTCCGGTCAGAGCATCACGTGCCGGAGGAGGCGTGCAGTTGCGGCTTCTACGCGTTGAAGGAACTCGATCCGGACCTGCTCATCCTCGCTCGTCATGGTTTCCCGATCGGCGACGCGGAGGATGGATCGGAGCAGCACGTCGTGATCGGCCGCGTGGAGCTCGCGGGAAAAGTGATCGAGCACGAGCGTGGGTACCGAGCCGAGCGCGCACGCATCGTCGAGTTGATCCCCGTCCGCGGGTCGCACGCGCCTGTGCGGGACCTCGCGACCCGACTCGGCCTCGGGCTTGCCCCGGCGGTGAGAGCGCCGCGCAGCCACGACCTGCGAGAGAGGTGGACCCTCGTTCGGGCGAGTTGGGCCGCAGCGAAGGCGTCGCCGCCGGCCCGTGATGATGGGGGGGTCTCCAGCCTCTTCTGGATCGTGGGGTTGCTCGCGTACTTCGCGGGGTACGCGGCCGCACCTTCCGACCCCTGGAGCTCGGGGTGGCGGCTCGTCTGGTTAGCGTGCCTCGTCCTGCAGGGTGCGTCGCCGTGGCTTCGGGACGTGATCCGCTCCGTGAAGAAGTAGTGATCGAGAGGCCGGTCAGGCGCCGCCGGCCGCGAAGAGGCGCCAGGTTCCGGGGACGCCCTTCAGCTCGTGCTCGCCTCGTTCCTCGAAGGTGAGGCCCGACCCGGCGAGCAGGTCCTTCACCGTGCTCGAGACCACGACCTCTCCGGCTCCGGCCGCGGCACTGACGCGGGCGGCGATGTGGACGGCAAGCCCGCCGAGATCGTCGCCCCTGACCTCGACCTCACCCGTGTGGACGCCGGCGCGGATCTGCACGCCGAGCGCAGGAACGGCCTTGGCGACGTCGAGTGCACAGCGCACCGCCTGCGTCGGGGAGGCGAATGACGCGAAGAAGCCGTCTCCGGTGGTTGAGATCTCGCGACCGCCGTAGCGTTCGAGCTGCGCGCGCACGAGCACGTGGTGCTGGTCGAGCAGATCCCTCCAACGCCGGTCGCCCCGCTCGGCGGCCTGTGTCGTCGACTCCACGATGTCGGTGAACAGCAGCGTGGTCAGGAGTCGATCCGGGTCCTTCCCGGTGCGCGTTCCCGTGAGGAACTCTTCGATCTCGTCGGCGACGCGATCGATGTCCTGGGAGAAGATCAGGTGGTCCTCACCTGGCAGCTCGACGAGCTTGGCGTCGGGGATCCGCGCCGCCACGTTCTCGCTCTGCTCCATCCGGACGATCCGGTTGCCGCTGCGGTTCAGGACAAGGGTCTGGACGGCGATCTGCGACAAGACGTCCCGGACGTCCGAGAGCATCGTCTGGCGGTAGTAGTGCCCCATCGCGCCCTGGCGGACGGAGAAGCGCTGAAGCTTCAGGAGTCGGCGATCGAACGCGTCGTCGCCGACGCGGCTCGGCGCGAGCCAGTGGAGCCCGCTGTCATCGACCGACTGCGCGATCATGGTGACCACGTCCTCGATCGACCCCAGTTCCTGCCCCTCCTCGATCACGTGCTGCGCGGTCGGTGCGAACAAGACGAGCGAGCGGCATCGCTCGGGATGGGCCGCCGCGAGGAGCATCGCGACGAGGGTGCCGTCGTTCGTTCCCACGATCGCGGGTCGTTCCGAGCCCGCCGCGTCGAGGACCGCGACCACGTCCTCGACCTGGGTGTCGAAGTCCGGGAGCCGGTCGAGCGGGACGGGATCGGAGAGGCCCGTCCCGCGGCGGTCGAAGTGGATCAGGCGCCCGAACGAGCTGAGACGGCGGAGGAGCCGCGCGAAGTCCGGGAAGTCCCAGACCGCCTCGACGTGATGCACCCAGGTGTCGACGAACAGGATGTCGATCGGCCCGTCTCCGACGATCTGGTAGGCGATGTGCACGTCGCCGATCCGAGCGAACCGGGTCTCGTCCTGGTCCGGCATGAGCGTGAGCGTATCGCCGAGGTCGCCGGCTCGCGTCACGGCCCGGCTCCATCCGCGCGTGGTGGCACCCGGGCCCCGGCGAGAGCCTGCCTCCCGCCCGATCCGCGGGCCCACGCCCCTTGGGCGCCGACCCGTGACGTGCGAACATCCCCCGTGATGCAGGAACATGCTCAGCTCCCCGACGCAGAGCCCGGCCGTCATCTGCTGCTCGCTCGGGTCTTGGCCGGCCTCACGTTGGTCGGCTTCGCGATCGCGCTCGTGTTCACGTTCCTCGCCTCCTCGATCCGTCCTCCCGGCGCCGGCGACCCGTTCGGGGATCTCCTCTTCGTCCTCTCGTTCGCGATGTTCCCGGTGATCGGGTACGTGCTGGCGACCCGCCGCCCGGAGAACTCGATCGGGTGGCTGATGCTCGGGATCGGGACGTTCTTCGGACTGACGGCGCTCCTCACGTCGCCCGGCGAGTACCTCCTCTACTCGGGAGATCGGGACACCGCGCTCGTGCTGATCGCGTTCGATTCGCCGAGCTGGGTTCCGATCGTGGTACTGCCCGTGACGTTCCTCCTCCTGTTGTTCCCGGACGGGCATCTGCCGTCGCCGCGGTGGCGATGGTTCGCGTGGTCGCTGGGCGTCGCGCTCGTGGTGGTCTACCTCTCGATCCTGCTTTATCCGGGTCTGCTGGAGGAGTCGATCGCTCCGACGGCGCGGAACCCGCTCGGGATCGACGCGCTCGGTCCGTTCCTCGACGTCGCGCAGGCGTTGATCCTCGTGATCCCCATCGGGGTGATCGGTTCGTTGACGTCGCTCGTGCTACGGTTCCGCCGATCATCCGGGATCGAACGACTCCAGCTGCGATGGCTGCTCACGGCGGCGGCTTTCGTGGCGGTGCTCTATTCGGGCGCGATGATCGCGTCGCTCGGGAGCTCCTGGGGCGGAGAGGGCGATCCGGGTTGGATCACGCTGCTTCAGACGATCGTGATCCCTTCGTTCGCGCTGATCCCTCTCGCGATCGGCGTGTCGATCCTCCGGTATCGCTTGTTCGACATCGACGTCGTGATCAACAAGGCGGTGCTGTTCGGAGCGCTCGCGGTGTTCATCACGATCGTATACGTCGCGATCGTCGCCGGCGTCGGCGCGATCGTCGGCGGGCAGACGAGCCCGGTACTGTCCGCGGCGGCGGCGGCGGTCGTCGCGCTCGCGTTCCAGCCTCTGCGTCGTCGGGCGCAACGACTGGCCGACCGGCTCGTCTACGGGAAGCGTGCGACACCCTACGAGGTGCTCTCGGAGTTCTCCGAGCGAGTCGGGCAGACGTACGCGAGCGAGGAGCTGCTCCCGAGGATGGCGCGCGCGCTGGGGGAGGGCACCGGCGCGGCGCGAGCCGACGCGTGGGTGCGTGTCGGCGGCGAGCTGCGACCCGAGGCGACGTGGCCCGAGGACGCCGAGCCGCTGCCCCCGCGGTCCGTGTCATCGGTCGAGGAGGGCGTCGTGACGGGTGCATCGATGTTCGAGCCGGTCCGGCATCGTGGCGAGCTGCTCGGTGCGCTGTCGATCGAGAAGCGGCCGGGCGAGTCCATGACGGCGACCGAGGAGAAGCTGGTCCGGGATCTGGCCGGGCAGGCGGGGCTCGTGATGCGGAACGCCGGATTGACCGAGGACCTCTTGGACACGATCGAACAGCTCCGCACCTCGCGCCAGCGGCTCGTCACCGCGCAGGACGAGGAGCGCCGGAAGCTCGAGCGGAACCTGCACGACGGCGCGCAACAGCAGCTCGTGGCACTGACGGTGAAGGTCGGGCTGCTGGAACGGCTGGTGGAGCGCGATCCTGCGCAAGCTCGGTCGATCGCCGGGCAGCTGCAGGGGGATGCGACCGAGGCGCTCGAGGAGCTTCGGGACCTGGCCCGCGGGATCTATCCGCCGCTGCTCGCCGACCAGGGATTGATCGCGGCCCTCCAGTCGCAGGCCCGCAAGTCCGCCGTGCCGGTCACGGTGGAAGGCGACGGGATCGGGCGGTACGCGCGCGAGGCCGAGGCGGCCGTCTACTTCTCCTGCCTGGAAGCGCTGCAGAACGTCGCGAAGTACGCCTCGGCCTCGCGCGCCACCGTGTCGCTCTCGGACGGCGACGGGGCACTCCGGTTCGAGGTCACCGACGACGGAGTGGGGTTCGACACGGCGTCATCGTCCTACGGCACCGGGCTCCAGGGGATCGCCGACCGGCTCGCCGCGCTCGACGGTTCGATGGAGGTCCGATCCGCACCGGGTGGGGGCACGACCCTGGCCGGCAGCCTTCCGGTCGACGGCTGAGAGAGAACGAGGCGGCTCGACCCGGGGGCGGGGCGAACCTACACTCGCGCCCATGCAGCGGCGCAGCGGCGGACGCGCTCTCGGCGCCGTCCTCTTCACCGACATCGTGGGGTCCACGGCGATCGCCGCCGAGATGGGCAACACCCGGTGGGGCGAGCTCGTGGAGCGGCATCACCGGATCCTCCGGCGACAGATCGGCAGATTCGGTGGGCACGAGGTCGATACCGCCGGCGACGGATTCTTCGTCACCTTCGAACGGCCGGCCGACGCGATCAGATGCGCCGTCGCAGCCGAGGAGGCCGTACGGGAGCTCGGGATCGAGATCCGAGCGGGCGTGAGCTTCGGTGAGCTCGAGACGGTCGGGCGAAAGGCGGGCGGCCTCGTCGTGAACACGGCGGCCCGCGTGATGGCGGTCGCGGGTCCGGGCGAGGTGCTCGTGCCGGCGTCGGTGAAGGACATCGTGCCGGGGTCCGGGATCGCGTTCGTCGAGCACGGGGTCCATGAGTTCAAGGGATTCGAGGGGGACTTCCGACTCTTCAAGGTGACCGACGTCGACGGCCGCCCGCCGGCTCCTCCTCTCGAGGAGGAGGAGGCGGCCGGCCGTCGAAGCGAGATCTTCCCGTCGGGCGCTCGGCGGGCTCCGGTGATCGTAGGTCTCGGTGCCGGCGCGATCGCCGTGATCGTGGCCGCGGTGCTCGTCGTCCCCGGTCTGGTCGATGACGAACCGCCCGCGCGGCGGACCGGACCGTTCCAACACTCCGTCGCCAGCATCGACGTCCAGACGGGTGATGTCGGGTCGCCGATCTCCCTCGGTGTGCGTCCACGGGAGGAAGGGTCGTTCGGCTTCATCGACCACCCGCTCGCGGTCGGTGAGGGTGGCGTCTGGTTGGTCCACCCTCCGAGCCTCTTCCATATCGATCCGCGCCACGAGGAGGTCCGCTCCGAGCTGATCGATGTCGGGGTCGGACAATCCCAGACCGTCGTCACGGGTTTCGACGCCGTCTGGACCCTCAGCGCCGAGACCGTGTATCGCATCCACCCGGGGACCGACGAGGTGGAAGAGTTCTTGGTGCTTCCCATCCCGTCCGCGATCTCGACGTGGTCCCTCGCGCTCGGCGACGCGATCTGGGTGGGCGTGAGTGACGGCACGCTCGTTCGGGCGGATCCGGGAACGGGAGCCCGCGATCAGGTGGACACGGGGTTGTCCATCGATGCGATCGCCGCGACGAGGGATCGCCTGTGGGTGGCCGACATCCTGGCCGGCGCCGTGTTTCCGTTCGACCCGGACTCCCTTCGGCGGGCGGGCCCGCCGGTCGAGATCCGCGGGAACATCGACCGGATGGTCGGTCGTGGGGACGGCCTCTGGATCCTCGACCAACGCGCGGGCGTCGTGACGCGGATCGACGCGGTTTCGCACACCGTGAGCGACCCGATCCGCGTAGGCAACGACCCCTCGGACATCGCGGTCGGGCTCGAGGCCGTCTGGGTCGGGGATCTCGACGGATCTCTGTACCGCATCGACCCCTTAACCCACGAGGTGCAGGAGTTCCCCGTCGGCGCGGAGGTGCTCGGGGTTGCTGTGGACGACGACGCCGCGTCGGTCTGGGTCTACGTTGGCGATCCGGTCCTACAGGCCGAAGGATGAGACTCCATGCGGGGGCTCATGGAGAGCGTCTCGCGTGCCGACCACTGTTGGATGTCCAGCGAACCGAACGAGCCGCGGACGGGCGTGGAGCTCGACGAGACCTTCGTCGGTCGTCCAGCGGGCGGATCTGCCGCGGAGAAAGCCAGGGGTCTCCGCGCCGCGGAGCCCGTACGGACCCTCCTCGCGCGGTTCCTCGGCGTCCACACCGATGAGCGGGCCTGGCGCAGGGGGTCGAGCGGCGAGCGTTTGACCGGCTGGTGGCTCGGCCGGCTCCCGGCCGGGTGGCATGTGTTCCACGACCTCCCCTCCGGTGAAGCGAACATCGACCACCTGGTGATCGGGCCCGCCGGGGTCTTCACGATCAACACGGAGAACCTCACCGGCAAGGTGTGGATCGGGCCGAAGAGCATCCTGCACAACCGGCGGCGTACCGACTTCCTCCCGAAGGCCGCTGCCGAGGCGCGCCGAGCGTCGCAGCTCCTCACGAAGGCGATCGGTCGACCGGTCGAGGTTCGGGGCGTGCTCGCGATCCTCGCCGACGACTGGACCATCAAGCAGCGGCCGGCAGACGTCTACGTCGCCGCTCCGAGGGGCGCCAAGGACTGGATCCTGAAGCAGCCCGCCGTCCTCCGTCCCGACGAGGTGGTCGTGCTGGCGGTCGCGGCATCGAGACCCGGCACCTGGCACGAGCGCTGAGCTTCTGAACTTCGCCCGCCCCGTCATCAGCTCTCGCGACGAGGAAGGCCCGGGCGGGGGTGCCCAGCCCAGGCCTCTCGAACTGCCTCTGTCTGTGAAGGCCGTTGCGGTGGCGCGCCGACCGTTTTCTCGGCGGATCGGGGGACCTCCGTCTCGGGCGCCGGGCTCCCGACGCCTCTCGGAAGGCCACTGCCAACCCTCCGAGCCAGTTGTACGTGGTCAGGGTGTCGGCGAGAGGGGCCGTCGGACGAACGTTGGAGGTGGTCGCCACACGGTTCAGCCGCACCGGGAGCCCCGATTGGCTGGAGAGCAACGCTCGGATCTAGACTGAGCGCACGGCCACGATGACATCCAACGGGCATCTCATCGAGATCCAGGACGTCCGCAAGAGCTTCGGATCCCATGTTGTGCTCGACGGCATCGACATGTCGATCGCGCCGGGGGAGGCCGTGGTGGTCGCGGGTCCGTCGGGATCGGGCAAGTCCACGCTCTTGCGCTGCATCAACGGCCTCGAGACGATCGACGAGGGCGATATCCGGTTCGAAGGGCGCTCGGTCCCGGGGGCTGGCAAGGACCTCTACCGTGTGCGCGCCGAGATCGGCATGGTGTTCCAGTCGTTCAATCTCTTCGCCCATAAGACGGTCCTTCAGAACATCACACTGGGTCCGATCAAGGTGAAAGGCCTGTCTGAGGCGGACGCCGCGCGCCTCGGCCGAGAGCTCCTGGAGCGGGTCGGGATCCCGGAGAAGGCCGACGCCTTCCCAGCCGACCTTTCCGGAGGTCAGCAGCAGCGGGTCGCGATCGCGCGAGCCCTGGCGATGGAACCCAAGCTCATCCTGTTCGACGAGCCGACCTCGGCCCTGGACCCCGAGATGATCCGTGAGGTACTCGACGTCATGCGCGACCTCGCCAGGGATGGGATGACCATGATCGTGGTGACTCACGAGATGGGCTTCGCGCGCGAGGTGTGCGACAAGATCGCGTTCATGGACGAAGGGAGGATCGTGGAGGAGGGGTCGCCGGGGGAGTTCTTCGAAGGCGCGAAGAGCCAGAGGGTCAAGGACTTCGTTGACAAGATCCTCCGGCACTGAGCCGAGGGGTGCGGACGGCTCGCCCTGAACGGACGGGCTGGAAGGGAGGGCGACATGACGACGGCCAAGCGAGATCGACGGTGGCTGGTGGTGTTGGCGTGTGTCTTCGCGCTCGTGGGGGCGGCCTGCGGAGAAGACACCGGAGCCGCCGGCGGCGACGAGCAGCCCGGCTGCAGGAGTTCCCGGCGGGCACCACGATGGCCGAGCTGCAGGAAGCAGGTGAGATCACGATCGGCGTGAAGTACGACGTCCCGCCCTTCGGGTTCAAGAACCCGCAGACCGACGCGATCGAGGGCTTCGACGTCGACCTCGGCCAGGCGATCGCCGACGAGCTCGGCGTGGAGCCGAACTTCATCGAGGCGATCTCGGACAACCGGATCCCGTTCCTCGTGGACGGCACGGCCGACCTGATCCTGTCGACGATGACGATCACTACGGACCGCGACGCGGAGATCGACTTCTCGATCCCGTACTACATCGCCGAGGGCCGCGTGCTCGCACCGGTGGACTCCGACATCACCGGGGTCGAGGACCTGGCGGGGAAGAAGGTGTGCACGGCCACCGGTTCGACGTACGAGGAGAACCTCAAGGAGAACGCGCCGGAGGCGGAGCTGCGCCTGGTCGACACGTACTCGGAGTGCCTGGAGCTGATCCAGACCGGCGCCGTGGACGCCGTGTCCACCGACGACGTGATCCTCACCGGGATGATCATCCAGGACGACACCCTGGAGCTGAAGGGCGAGGGCTACACGACCGAGCCGTACGGCGCTGGCATCGCCGAGGGCGACGCGGAGTTCAAGGAGTTCGTCGACGGCGTGATCCAGGCGTTCATCGACGACGGCCGGTGGGACGCCACGTACGAGAAGTGGATCGGGCAGTACACGGGTGAGGCCGATCCCGCTCCGACGATGACGCTCGAGGAGGCGCTCGAGCTGCGTCCGTGCGAGGAGACCTGCTGATCGAGGCGATCGCGAGCCGATGAGCGAGCTCTGGGAAGTGCTGGTCCGGCACTTCCCGGAGTTCCGGTCGGGGTTCTTGGTCACCGTCCAGCTCGTGGCGGTGTCGTTCGTGATCGCGATCGGCGTGGGGCTGTTCGTCGGCGCCCTCCGGCTGGCGCCCATCCGGTGGGTCCGATGGGTCGGCGGACTGTACGTGGAGTTCTTCCGCAACACCCCCCTTCTCGTGCTCCTGACCATCGCCTACCTGGGGCTCCGGCGCGCCGGGATCCCGATCGGGCCGTGGGTGGCCGGGACGGCGAGCCTCGGCCTCTACACGGCCGCCTACGTTGCCGAGACGATCCGCTCGGGCGTCTTCGCCGTCGGGAAGGGGCAGATCGACGCCGGCCTCGCGCTCGGGTTCACCTATCGGCGGGTGCAGTCCCAGATCGTGATCCCCCAGGCGGTGCGGAGCGTGATCCCGCCGCTGGGGAGCCTGATCATCGCGATGATCAAGAACTCCGCGATCATCGGCGTGGTCTTCGCCCTCGCCGACGACCTCTTGAAGGAAGCTCGGCTGATCGGCTCCGCGACGTTCCAGTACAACGAGGTGTTCTTCTGGGCGGCCGTCGGCTACCTGCTGTTGACGGTCAGCGTGACCTTCGCGGTCCGGGCACTCGAACGACGGCTCGTGGTCAGGCGGTGAGGACGGGTGAGCAGCTGATGGGCTATCTCTTCGACCCGGACAACTGGAAGTGGCTCTTCTCGGGGAACAACTTCTGGTTCCTGCTCCGCGGATTCTGGATCAACATCCAGATCGCATTCGTCGCGATGGTGCTCTCGCTCACGATCGGGCTCGTGCTCGCGCTGCTCCGGGTCTCCACGCGCCGGGTCCTGAGCAGGGTGGCGGGACTGTGGGTGGACGTGTGGCGCAACCTGCCGCTGATCTTCACCATCCTGTACTTCTTCCTCGTGATGCCGGAGTCCTGGCGCGACGCCTACGAGCGCTGGGTTCCGGAGTGGTTCCCGACCGCGTTCCAGACGCCGTTCTTCCTGGCCGCGGTGATCGGTCTCACCCTCTACAACTCGGCCGTGCTGGCCGAGATCATGCGGGCGGGCATCGTGTCGCTGGAGCGAGGGTCAGGGAGAGGCCGCGGCGTCGATCGGGCTTCGCCACTGGCAGGCGATGCGGCTCGTCGTGCTGCCTCAGGGGCTCCGGCGGATGGTGCCGGCCACGGTGTCGCAGCTGATCACCCTGACCAAGGACACCACGCTCGTCAGCATCATCGGGATCCAGGAGGTGATGCGGCACGCGCGGATCGTGGTCTCCACGAGCGGCAGCCCGTTCGTGGGGACGGGCGTGGACGCGCCGCTCCTCCAGGTGTTCCTCACGGTCGGGATCATGTTCGTGATCGTGAACCTCGGGCTCTCGCGGCTGTCGCGGCGCCTGGAGATCCGGGAACGTCGGCGGACAGGCGTCGAGGTCGAGAAGGTGGCGGGGCTCGAGGATCAGCTCACGGTCGCCGAGGCGGGGGCTCCCATCCCAACTCGCTGACGGAGGGTCGCTTGGCCAGTGTCCCCCGGATGGGGGCCTGGGAGTTGGACGCCCCAGGACAGCCCGCGAGCACGGATGAGGGTCGTTCGCTCACGATCCGGTCTCGCACGAGATACCCGATGTAGGGGTAAAGCCCGTCACCCAACCGGCCGATACCCGCAGCATGTCGCTGGCAGAACGCGCATCCCGTGCGCCTGTGTTCGCCCGTCGGAAGCCCGATGGCGCCCGTCGGCGAGCAACCGACACGGTCGTGTCCGGTCCGATCGGCCCGGTGCCGCTGCGCCGCGAGCACGACGGCTGGCTGGATCGATGGATGGAGACCGTCGCCGACCTGGATCGCCTGAAGCGTTCGCATCCGATGCTCGACGCCGTGATCGACGAGCAGGACGGACGAAGGATCAGGATCGGCGACCGGTGGCTCTTCGACTTCGCGTCGTGCAACTACCTCGGCTTCGACCTGGACCCGGAGATCATCGCCGCGGTTCCCGCGTACCTGGATCGATGGGGCACACATCCGTCGTGGTCCCGTCTCCTCGGAAGCCCGGTCCTGTACGAGGAGATCGAGGACAAGGTGACGGAGCTCGTCGGCGGGGAGGACACGCTGCTGTTCCCCACGATCACGCACATCCACATGTCGGTCATCCCGGTCCTGGCGGGCGCGGGCGCGATCTTCCTCGACGGGCGGGCGCACAAGACGATCTACGACGGGGCGATGATCGCTCGCGGCCACGGCGCGAGCGTGCAGCGCTTCCGGCATGACGATCCGGAGCATCTCGAGGAGCTGCTGCGGTCGAGCTCGATCACGCCGCGCGTGATCGCGCTCGACGGCGTCAACTCGATGCTGGGCAACGCCCCCGACCTGGGCGAGTTCGCCCGCCTGGCGCGCGAGTACGACGCGCTCCTGTACGTGGACGACGCCCACGGGTTCGGAG
The DNA here is from genome assembly GCA_963842295.1 of uncultured Actinomycetota bacterium. Lineage (GTDB taxonomy): Bacteria > Actinomycetota > UBA4738 > UBA4738 > HRBIN12 > JAJNBA01. The sequence continues at coordinate 19,421 of CAWJFY010000006.1, forward strand.
TCGTCGGCGAGCGCGGTCCGGACGAGCTCTCCCCGTGGGGGAAGCGCGGGAACGGGATCATCCGGCATCAGGGCGAGACCTACGAGAACGTGATCTTCGTCGCCGGCTTCTCGAAGGCGTATTCATCCCTGCTGGCCTTCCTTTCGCTCCCGACGCGCCTGAAGGATGTGCTGAAGGTGGCCGCTCCGCCGTACCTGTATTCGGGCCCCTCGCCGATCGCCTCGCTCGCCACCACGATCGCCGGCCTGGATGTGAACGAGCGACGAGGCGACATCAACCGCCGCGACATGCACCGCATGACCGAACGGGTTCTCGACCGGCTGCACGAGCTCGACATCTACACGCCCAATCGATCCGGGTACCCGCTGATCGAGATCCCGCTGGCGCGCCACGAGGACATCGACGCGGTCGGTCGGTACCTCTTCGATCGTGGGATCTACGTGACGATGGCCGCCTACCCCCTCGTGCCCAAGGACGAGGTCGGCTTCCGGATCCAGATCACCGCCGCGAACGATGGCGAGCAGATCGAGCGACTCCTCGAGGTCCTCGGCGAGATCAACGGGAGGTTCGACCTGCAACATGAGGGACATCGCGAGCTCCTCCGGGAACGGGTCGCCCGGGCCGGAGGTGAGACCAGATGACCAAGGGTCCGGTCGCCGAGGGTTTGGGCCTCGTTGAGGAGCTCTCCGAAGCCGGTCGCTACGAGGCCGCGCTCGAGGAGCTCGACCGGCAGGTCATGGAGCATCCGCTCGAGCCCGCGGTGCACACGGCGCGTGGATGGGCGCTGGAGAACCTCGGCTCGGCAGGCCTCCCCCGTGCGCGAGACGCCTATTCGCGCGCTCTGGAGCTCGACCCCACCGCCCTGTGGGCCAAGGAGGGTCTCTCCAACGTGTACAGGCGGATGGGTGATGTCGAGGAAGCCAACCGGCTCGCGCGAGAGGTCATCGATGAGGGGACGCCACGCTCCGACGAGGAGATCGATCTCCTCGAGCTCGTCGGGTGGTGCCAGCTGCGGCTGGGCCTGTACCGGGAGTCGGTGGAAACCCTTCGTCGGGCACTCCAGCTCGATGGACGGTGGACGGCCGTCAGGTTCGACCTCGCCCTCGCGCTCATGTGCGTGGGCGACCGCGGCAGGGCCTTCCTCGAATACCAGCGCGGGATCCATCAGGCGGTCAACGGGGGCGTCGAACGGCTGCGAGGCGTCGTCCGCATGGGTCTCGACGACCTCGAGGAGTGCCTGGTCGAGCGCCCTGCACTCGCGGCGACGCGCGAGGCGATCGCCGCTCGCGACCTCCTCCGATCCACCCTGCGGGTGGCGACGATGACGGCCTGACCGATGAACGGTCTGATGAACCGCGTCCGGATCCTGAGGCCTCTTCGACATCGCGACTTCCGCTTGCTCTGGACGGGGATGACCGCGTCGCTGATCGGCGACGGGATCTTCCTCGTCTCCTTGGCGTGGCAGGTCTACGAGCTGTCGAACGCTCCCACGGCGCTCTCGATCGTGGGTGTCGCGATGACCGTGCCTCAGATCGTCTTCCTGCTCGTGGGCGGCGTCGTCAGCGACCGGTTCGACCGGCGTCGCGTGATGATCGCGGCCGACGCGCTGCGCGCCGTGAGCGTCGCGATCCTCGGCGTCCTCTCCATCACCGGCAACCTCGAGCTCTGGCACGTCTTGATCGTCGCCGCGGCCTTCGGCGCCGGCACGGCGTTCTTCGGGCCGGCTTTCGACGCGATCGTCCCGCAGCTGGTCCCGAGCTCCGACCTGAACCAGGCCAACTCGCTGGACCAGTTCATCCGACCGGCCGCGGCGCGCATGCTCGGCCCCGCAGTCGGTGGATGGCTCATCGCCCTGTGGAGCGGCCATCCGGGACCGGCGTTCCTGATCGACGCGCTCACGTTCGTCCTCTCGATCGCGTGCGTCACGCTGATGCGGTCGCACGGGATCGAGGGCACGTCGGAGGAGCGAGCGAGCGCCTTCCATGAGATCCGGGAGGGATTCCGGTTCGTCCGGTCGCGGGTGTGGCTCTGGGGCACGTTCCTCGCGGCGACGTTGGCCTACCTGATCTTCTGGGGACCGTCGGAGGTCCTGCTGCCCTTCATCGTGAAGAACCACATGCACGGCTCGGCCCGGGACCTGGGATTCATCCTCGCCCTCGGCGGGGTTGGGGCGATGTTCGCGGCGATCGTCATGGGCAACCGTGAGATGCCCCGCCGGCACATCACGTTCATGTATGGGGTCTGGACCCTCTCGACGGTCGCCATCGCGGGATACGGCCTCGCGTCGTTCCCCTGGCAACTGATGGTGGCGAGCTTCGTGTTCAACGCCCTGGAGGGTGCAGGGACGATCGTATGGGCCACCACGAAGGGCCGGTTGGTGCCCGCGAGGCTCCTCGGCAGGGTGTCCAGCTTCGACTGGTTCATCTCGACGGGTCTCGTGCCCGTGTCCTTCGCCCTCACGGGCCCGGTCGCCGCGGTCTTCGGCGTCCGCGCGACGCTGGTGGGCGCGGGGATCCTGGGCGGCATCGTGACGCTGGGGTTCCTGTTCCTCCCCGGTATGCGGGACATCGAGCGGACGGGTGACCTCGCCCACGCATCGCGGGAAGATCCCTACGGGGACCTGACCCCGAGCGAGGGCCCGCTGGTCCCGAGCCGCACGCCGGCTCCTCTGTGAGCCCTGGCGGGCAGCTCTCAAGGGGTCTGAACAGGCAAGACGCCCCCTAAGGTCAGCCCCTCCGGGTTCCGATATCGAACCCGTGAAGCGGAGAGCGTGGTTCCTCTATCCCTGTGGCGGCGTTCTCGTGACGGCCGCGTTCCTCTTCGCTCCGGGTCTGCGGCAGGGATGGATCTTCAACCTCATCGCCATCTCCTCTCCGATCGCGATCGTGATCGCCGTCCGGTTGTGGAAGCCGCACTCACGGCTCCCGTGGTACCTGTTCGCACTCGGTCAGGCGTTCTTCGTGGCCGGGGACGTCATCACGTACAACTACGACCGGTTCTTCGGCGCCGAGCTGCCGTTCCCTTCGATCGGCGACGTCTTCTACCTCTCGGTCTATCCCTGCCTGATCGCGGGGATCCTCTGGCTGGTCCGCCTCCGCAACCCCGGCGGCGACCGGGACAGCGTGATCGACTCGCTGATCGTCGCGATCGGTGTCAGCACGGTCTCGTGGGTGTTCCTGCTGTCTCCGCTCGCGCACGACTCCGCGTCCAGCCTGCTCCAGAAGTTGACCGCCATGGGCTACCCGGTGATGGACCTGATCCTGTTCACCGTGGTCGTCCGCCTCGCGATCGGCGGCGGGCGGCGAGCCCCGGCCTTCTACCTGATGGCGGGCGCCACACTCGCGCTGTTCGTCACGGACTTCGCCTACAGCTACATCTCGGTCCAGGGCGACGTCTACCAGCAGACCGGGATCCTGGAAGCCGGGTGGGCGACCTTCTACATCCTCTGGGGTGCGGCTGCGCTGCACGGCTCGATGCGAGCGTTGTCGGAGCGCACTCCCGACGTCGAGCCGCGGCTGTCGAGAGCACGGCTCTCGACACTCGCGCTCGCGTCCCTCCTCGCACCCACCGTGATGATGATCCAGCATCTTCGGGGCGTGACGGAGGATCTCCCGGTCCTGATCGGCGCATCGGGGGCCTTGTTCCTCCTCGTCGTCTTGCGGATCGCCGGACTGGTTCGCAAACAGGAGCAGTCGGCGGTCCGCGAGCGCGCGCTCCGCGGAGCCGGGACGGCGCTCGTGACCGCGACGAACCGTGAGGGGATCTACGCGGCCACGCTGCAAGCGGCCCGTTCGATCGCGGGCGAGAACTCGGTGATCCGTGTGCTGGTGGGCGAGGATGCCGAGGACTACACCGTGGTGGCCGCCGCCGGCGGACGAGAGGACGTCGTGGGCGTCACGCTCTCCCTCTCGATCCTGCCGCAGTGGAAGCGCGACCGTCTCAAGACGCATCGCTCCTACGAGGTGGTCGTGGAGGATGCGGAACTGGCCGAACCACTCGGTTTCCCTCCGGAGTCGGCGTTCCTGTTGAGCGGCCCGTTGTTCATGAAGGACGAGCTCCGGGGCCTTCTCGTCGTGGGGAGCAACTCCGCGCTCCCGATGGCGAACCGAGACACCCTCGAAGCGCTCACGTCGCAGGTGGCGCTCGCGCTCGACAGCGCCGCCTTGACCGAGGACCTGCTCCGCCAGGAGACCGAAGCCCGGTTCCGCTCCCTGGTGCAGAACTCGACGGACGTCGTGATGGTCGTCGACGCGGATTCGACCGTCAGGTACGTGAGCCCCTCCGTGGAGGGGGTTTTCGGCTACGACCCGGCGGAGCTCGAGAACACTCAGCTCACGCGGTTGATCCATCCCGACGACAAGACCCAGGTGCTCCAGTTCCTCACCTTGAGCGGGCGTGAGGGGGCGACCGCGACCGGTCTCATCGAGTCACGGATGCGGCATCGCGACGACTTCTGGCTGCACATCGAGACGCTCCGCACGGATCTTCTGCACGACCCCAACGTCAAGGGGATCGTCCTCAACTCGAGAGACGTCTCCGAGCGCAAAGCGTTCGAGGAGCAGCTCTCGCACCAGGCCTTCCACGACTCGATCACCGGGCTCGCCAACCGGGCGCTGTTCCGTGACCGCGTGGAGCACGCGCTGGAGCGGTTGACGCGCGACACCGACCCCGTCTCCGTCTTGTTCATGGACCTGGACGACTTCAAGACGATCAACGACTCCCTCGGACACGCAGCCGGCGACCGGCTGCTCGGTGAGGTGGGTGAGCGGCTGCGGACATGCCTGCGGACGCCCGACACGGCGGCCCGCCTAGGGGGCGACGAATTCGCGATCCTGCTCGAGGACGGAGGCGAGAGCGTCGGCGCCGCCGAGGTGGCCGGCCGGATCCTGAAGGCCCTCGATGGGCCATTCCTCCTGGACGGGAAGGAGGTCTTCGTTCGAGCGAGCATCGGGATCGCGACGTCCGGCGTCAGCCGATCGACCGGGCCGGAGGGCGCTGAGGAGCTCTTGCGGAACGCCGATGTCGCGATGTACATCGCGAAGGAAGCCGGGAAGAACCGCTACCAGATCTTCGAGCCGGAGATGCATGACACCGCGCTTCGCCGCCTCGAGCTGAAGGCGGACCTCCAACGGGCGGTCGAGAACTCAGAGTTCGTTCTCCATCACCAGCCCGTGATCCGTTTGGAGACGGGCGAGATCGAGGGATTCGAAGCGCTGATCCGCTGGAACCATCCCACTCGCGGCATCGTGATGCCGCTCGACTTCATCCCGTTGGCCGAAGAGACGGGGCTCATCGTCCAGATCGGGACGTGGGTGCTCTCGGAGGCCTGTCGCCAGGCGGTGGCCATCCAGAGCCTCAGCTCGGAGGCGCAGCCTCTCCACATGGCAGTGAACCTTTCCGCTCGACAGCTCCAGCGACACGAGATCGTCCGCGAGATCGCCCAGGTCCTCTTGGACAGTGGGCTTCCGCCCGAGTGCCTCGTCCTCGAGATCACGGAGAGCGTGATGATGCAGGACATGGTGCTCTCGAACGAGCGCCTCACCCAGCTGAAGCAGCTCGGAGTGAGGCTCGCGGTGGACGACTTCGGAACCGGATATTCGTCCCTCAACTACATCCGTCGCTTCCCGGTCGACATCCTGAAGGTGGACAAGTCCTTCGTCGACGGAGTGAACGAAGGAGGAGAAGAGTCCGCGCTCACCGCCGCGATCATCGAGCTCGCCGGCATCCTGAACCTCCGTCCCGTGGCCGAGGGCATCGAACGCGCCGATCAATTGGAGAAGCTCCTGGAGCTTCATTGCGAACTGGGTCAGGGGTTCTACTTCTCGAAGCCGCTCCCGTTCGAGGGCGTCGAGGAGCTCCTTCGCGCACGCCACATGCTGGCAACCCGGGACGCAGAGCTCACGTCGTAGGTCTGGCTCGTTCGGTCGGGCCGTCCTCAGCTCACGGTGAACGTCGTGCGCATCCCCTCTTGGTAGTGGGACTCTTGTTCTGCCTCGTCCCAGATGTTGCAGATGAACACGTAGTTGCCGGCCTCCAGATCCAGCGTGACGCTCTTCGTCTCCCCGACCGGGATGTCCTCGATCTCCCCGATCAGCTCGATGCCTTCGCCGGTCTCGTCGACGGCACCGTTCTCGTCGGTCGGAAGCTCCGTCGGGCCGAGGTCGGTGAGGAAGACCACGAACTCGTGGGTGTCGTTCGGGCCTTCGTTGGAGGCCTCGAAAACCACTTCGCCGGCATCCGTGGTCGTGGGGTCTGTTCCGACCGAGAACTCCTGGAGTGTCACGTTCACCGTGCCACCCCCACCGCCGCAACTCCCGGCCGTGAGCGCGAGCGCGGTCGCGGCAGGGACGATGAACAGCCGTCGAAGACGTGAAGGCACCGTGGTTCCCCCTTTCAACTGACTCTCTCTGGCCGGCGCACCTGGGAGGCCGGCTCGGGGGCGACTGTAGGCTCGGGGCCGACGCCCGGTCCCGTATCTCCTGAGGGCGTCAGGGAACCGTCATCCCCCGGTCATGCGCGCCCGCGATCCTCATGACGGCTCCGTCATGAAGGCCTATCGCGTCGACCTCGTCCGGCTTAGCATCCTCAGCGTGGCCAGGGTGCTGGTGATCGACGACGAGCCGAGGATCGTCGATTTCGTGTCCCGCGCGCTGACCGCCGAGGGGTTCCGGGTGGACGGCGCACACGACGGGATCCGAGCGCTCGAGCTGGCGAGGACGGGACGTTACGAGCTCGTCGTCCTCGATCTCCTGCTCCCGCACCTCGACGGGATGTCGGTCCTCCAGGGCCTGATGGAGACGCGCCCCGACCAGCGCGTGCTCGTGCTCTCTGCATTGTCTGACGTCGAGACGAAGGTCAAGTGCCTGGAGTTCGGCGCCTCGGACTACCTCTCCAAGCCGTTCTCGCTCGCCGAGCTGATCGCTCGTGTCCGGGCGCGGCTTCGACAGCCGGGCGCGGGACCCCGCCATCGGTTCATCCACGATGGACGCTTGACGCTCGACCTCACGAGACGCGTCGCCGAGGTGGACGAACGACGCGTGCCCCTCAGCGAGCGGGAGTTCCTGGTCCTCGAGCATCTGATGCGCGAGAAGGGGGAGGTGTGCAGTCGGCCGCGTCTCCTCGCCGACGTCTGGGGCTACTCGTTCGACCCCGGCAGCAACGTGGTGGACGTGTGCGTGGGACGCCTCCGGGCCAAGCTGGGCGGGGACGTGATCGAGACGGTGCGAAATGTCGGATATCGGTTCAACGCTGCGTAGGCACTGGGTCGAGGTCGCCTGGGGCCTCTTCGCCGCGGCGAACGTCGTGGTCATCGTGATGCTCAGCCACTGGGAGACGATCCCGTTCCACTTCGTCTGGGTGAGCCTCACCCTCGTCTACGGCATCCGACACTGGCGCCTCCGCACCACGATGGTCCTCCTCCTCGTCGTGATGGCCGTCACCGCCGCCGCGCTCGCGTGGTCGATCACTCGCGGTCACGAGAGTCCCGACGAGCTCGCGGAGGTCCCACTCATGGCGGCGATGTTCCTCGCGATGGTGTGGCATGCGGAACGTCGGCAGGCTGCGGTCGAAGAGGTCGGACGACTCGCCGACTCCGAGCACCGCCTCCTGTTGGGACAGCGGGAATTCGTTCGCGACGCGTCGCACCAGCTCCGGACGCCGATCACGGTCGCCCGCGGCCACGCGGAGCTGATCCGCGATGCGCACCCGGGCGGACAGGTGTCGATGGACGCCGAGGTCATCCTCGACGAGCTCGCACACCTCTCCAAGCTCTCGGAACGACTGTTGATCCTCACGACGGCCGGGCACCCCGGCTTCCTCTCGGAAGGCTCCGTGCAGGTGGAGGGGTTCGTCGACGGGTTGGTGCGCCGGTGGGTGCCCACCGCTGAGCGCGATTGGCGGGTGCGGATCGATGCGAGAGGGACGATCCGCGCCGATCGCGAGCGGTTGGAGACGGCGCTCGACGGGTTGTTGGAGAACGCGGTGAAGGCCACCGACGACGACGACAGGATCCGGATCGGGTGCCGGGCAGACGACGAGGTCCTGGTGATCGAGGTATCGGACGAGGGGAGAGGCATCCGCGCCGACGACCTCCCCAGGATCTTCGATCGTTTCGCGCGGATCGAGACCGATCGCGCCAGGAGCAACGGAGGAACGGGTCTGGGTTTGCCCATCTCGAAGGCGATCGTGGAGGCGCACGGGGGCTCGATCGCCGTCGAGAGCGAGGAGGGCCGGGGGGCCACCTTCCGGATCAGCCTCGGTGGATTCGAACCTGCCGTGACCTCTGACGCGTCACGAGATGAGGTTGCGTTGGCCGAGTAGTTCCTCTCTCGCCTGAGGTGAGGAACCTAGCCGTTCCACGCGTCGCCCAGACGCGCGGCAGTCTGTCCGGACTCGGTGGGACTCTCGGGCAGGTGGATCAGATCCTTCACCTCTTGGACGCCGGGGACCGCGCCCGTGAGGTTCACGATCTCGTCAACCTGCCGCCGGTCCTTCAGATCGCCACGCAGGAACACGACGCCCTGCACGACGTCGACGACGAGGTTTCCGGTGTCGAGATCCGGCCGTCCGAGCACCTTCGTCCGAACGAGAGAGGCGATGGCGGCATCGTCCATCGGCCGGTCCTCGCGGATGTCTGTGAGGTACCCCTGCATGCGCTCGGGGGGCATGTCGGCGATGATCCTCGGACGCTCTTGGCGCGTGTTTGCGACCTCGGCCTTCATGGGCTCTTGGGGCGTGTCTGCGACTTCAGCCTTGGTCGGAACATCGGGCGTGTCTGCGACTTCAGCCTTGGTCGGAACCTCGGGGGTTTCTACGACCTCGGCCTTCATGGGCTCTTGGGGCGTGTCTGCGACTTCAGCCTTGGTCGGAACCTCGGGGGTTTCTTCGACCTCGGCCTTGGTCGGAACTTCAGAGGTGTCAGGGGTGGCTTCCAAGGTCGGCGTTGAGACCATGTTGACGGGGAGCGGCGGCGTCTTCTGAGGCATCGCCAGGCGCCGGGTCAACCCGGTGATCTGTTCGCGGATACGGCGCCGTCTCGCGGGTCCGGCGACCGGGTCGAACAGATAGGCGGCGGCAGCTCCCGCCAGACCGGCGATGGCGATCGTCCGGATGCGCATGATGCCCTCCTCGGGGGTCGGGGGAAGGTAGAAGGCTCCCATCATCTTGGGCTGCTCACGTCGGACGCGACAGACCTATGGTCGGCCTACGGAAACGGCTGGATGTCACCCCCCAGCCCCCATGTGACGCTCCGGGATGGGAACATCCTGGGATGGAGTCGATCGGCAAGGCGGGCGTTGCATCGCTGCTCGCGGTCTTCGCGATAGCGTCCTGCCAAGCGACGGAGGATCCCTCGACTGGACCGCCTCCGAGCGTCGAGTCTCCGCAGGTTCCCGGTGGCGCGAAGGTCGTCGCTGCCGCCGGCGACGTCGCCTGTGAATCGTCCGACTCCGACTTCGACGGAGAAGACCCGGACCAATGCCAGGCGAGAGCGACGGCCGATCTGCTGGTCGACGCCGACGTCGTCCTCCCGCTCGGCGACCTCCAATACCCCGACGGCACGCTGGAGTCTTTCGAGAGCTACGACGCGACGTGGGGCAAGTTCGCCGACGAGAGCTACCCCGTGCCGGGCAACCACGAGTACCACGTCGCCGGCGCCGAGGGGTACTACGACTACTGGGAGTCGAAGGACCGGCCGGTCGGTGAGGCGAGGAGCGGTTACTACAGCTGGGACCTCGGTTCCTGGCATCTGATCGCGCTCAATTCCAACTGCGACGACGTTGCATGCGACGAAGGTTCGGCGCAGAACGACTTCCTGGAGGAAGACCTCATGAACACGACGAAGGGGTGCGTCCTCGCGTACTGGCATCACCCGTTGTTCAACTCGGGGGAGACGCATGGGGACTCCGCGCCTTCGGGCGCCGAGGCGTTCATGGAGGACCTCCACGCGGCAGGCGCGGACATCGTCGTGAACGGCCACGAGCACAACTACCAGCGTTACGGGAAACAAGATCCCACCGGCGTGGCGACCGAGGACGGCATCCGCGAGTTCATCTCAGGAGCCGGCGGGAAAAGCCACTACGGCTTGCTCGAGGAGAAGGACTCCAACTACGAGTTCGGGAACGCGACGGACTTCGGCGTCCTCCGGCTCCACCTCGGGGAGGACTCCTACTCGTGGGAGTTCGCGGCGGTGTCGGGCGCGTTGCTCGACGCCGGCGGTCCGGTTCCCTGCAACTGAGCGGCGTCACAGCCGTCGTCGCTGGCTTCCGTCGTGGCGTCGGAGCGAAGACGTACACTCAAGGAGACGCGATCCCCATCCATCGGAGGGGAGAAGCAGGAGACACGGAGATCGCATCCGACGATCCCGTTCCATCGCTGGTCCCAGCGAAGGTCTTGATATCCCGAGCGAACTCCGCTCTCGATCCCGGCTCACGCTGGCTCCTTACGGTCACGGGTCCGAAACGACCGAACCATCGAAGGAGAACTCACATATGGAGCAGCACGTCCGTATCGCAACGTATGAGATCAAAGACGGCACGTTCCAGGACCTCGCCGACATCGCCCGCAAGGGGATGCTGCGCACGTTCCAGGAGCAGCCCGGCTTCATCCGGTACGGCCTCGCCGACCTCGGCGACAGGAAGTGCGTGTCGCTGAGCCTGTGGGAGACCCACAAGCAGGCCGACGCGTCGGTCCCGATGGCGGAACGCTGGGTACGCGAGCACGTCGGCAGCAGGGTCGAGCTCAGGTCGACGCAGATCGGGGATCTGGCCTTCTTCGAGGGAGTGCCTGCGAAGGTCTGACGGTCGATTGTTCACGGCCGCGCTGCACGAGCGCGGCCGTGCGGGAGGGAGTCCACTTCGGTGGACTCCCTCTTCCATTCGGAAGTGAGGGCACCGAGTCGATCCTGAAGGATGGGATCCGCCCGCTCGAGCCGTCTTCGCTCCAGAAGTTCCCCCGATCAGACGGCGAACCGCTCAGGGTCCCGGTGCGAGACATCACGTCGGCGCACGATACGGCGACCGGCGAGCAGCCCCGATCGGAGCACGACGTCGAAGGTATCGGCACGACGAGATAGCGCGCGGGATCGCTCCGGCGCAGGCAAGGCACCATCTAGGATGCGCTCGTGAAGCTGTGCCCGTCCTGCGGCGAGGAAAACGCCGATAAGGCTCGCTTCTGCCAGAACTGTGCGACTCGGCTCGGCGAAGCTGACGGCGTCGCCGCCGATGTCCGCAGGGTCGTCACGGTCGTCTTCGCCGACGTCACGGGGTCCACGTCCCTGGGGGAGCGGCTGGATCCGGAGGCCCTTCGCCGCGTGATGAGCCGCTACTTCGACGAGATGTCGGCGGTGATCGAACGCCACGGAGGCACGGTCGAGAAGTTCATCGGCGATGCCGTGATGGCCGTCTTCGGGATCCCGCGGCTGCACGAGGACGACGCGGTCCGCGCGGTCCGCGCCGCTGCCGGGATGCGGGAGGCGCTGGGTTCGCTCAACCTGGAGCTCGAACGCGAACACGGCGTCGGGGTCGCCGCTCGGATCGGTGTCAACACCGGGGAAGTGGTGGCCGGTGACCCGTCGGCCGGGCAACGTTTGGTTACGGGGGACGCGGTGAACGTCGCCGCCCGTCTGGAGCAAGCCGCCTCGCCCGGCGAGATCTTCCTCGGCGAGACGACCCATCGGCTGGTGAAGGACGCGGTCGAGGTGGAGCCGGTCGCCGCGCTCGACCTCAAGGGCAAGGAAGAGCCAGTGCCCGCCTACCGTCTGGTCACCGTCCTCTCGGACGTCGCAGGACACGAACGTCACCTCGACTCGTCGATGGTGGGCCGCGGCAAAGAGCTCGAGATGCTCGAGCGAGCCCTCGAGCGCGCGATCACGGAGCGCACGTCGCACCTGTTCACGCTCCTCGGGGCCGCCGGCGTGGGGAAATCCAGGCTCGTCGGCGAGTTCCTGGACGGGTCGGTCGGCACGGCCACGGTCCTTCGCGGTCGATGTCTTTCCTACGGCGAGGGCATCACGTTCTTCCCGCTCGCCGAGCTGATCCACCAGGCGGCCGACATCCTCGAGGGCGAGCCGCCGGCGGCCGCGCGAGCGAAGCTCGATCTCCTGCTGGCCGAGCTCCCCGACGGCGAGCGCATCTCCGCGCTCGTGGGTGGACTGTTCGGGTGGGGCCCGCCGGGCGCGACCGAGGACGCCTTCTGGGCCGTCCGGAAGATCCTCGAGCACCTCGCCCGGGAGCAGCCGGTCGTCGTGGTCTTCGACGACATCCATTGGGCCGAACCCACGTTCCTAGACCTGATCGAGCATCTCGCGGATTGGACGCGCGATGCAGCGGTGCTCGTCGTCTGTCTCGCCCGCCCCGAGCTCCTCGACATCCGGTCGGGTTGGGGGGGTGGCAAGATGAACGCGAGCTCGATCCTGCTGGAGTCTCTTCCGAGCGACGAGGCCTCACTCCTCGTCGACAACCTCCTCGGGCGGGCCGACATCCCGCAGACCGCGCGCGAACGGATCCTCGAAACCGCGGAGGGGAACCCCCTGTTCGTCGAGGAGATGCTCGCCATGCTGATCGATGACGGGCTCCTTCGATTCGAAGAAGGTGCATGGCGCTCCGTCGAGGACCTCGCGAACGTGACCGTGCCACCCACGATCCACCTCCTTCTGGCAGCGCGCTTGGACCGGCTCGATGCGGAGGAGCGGGCCGTGATCGAACGAGGCGCCGTCGAGGGCAAGGTCTTCCACACCGGCGCCGTCACGACGCTCAGCCAGGACTCGGCGAGGCCGAACGTGCGGTCCCGTCTGCTCGCGCTCGCTCGCAAGGAGCTGATCCGGCCGGACCGGGCCGAGTTCGCTGGGGAGGACGCGTTCCGGTTCCGCCACCTGCTCATCCGAGACGCGGCGTATCAGGCGATGCCGAAAGAGCACCGTGCCGATCTGCACGAGCGGTTCGCCGAATGGCTCGATGGCGTCGCCGGAGAACGCATCGCGGAATACGAGGAGATCCTCGGCCACCACCTCGAGCAGGCGTACCGCTACCGCGCCGAGCTGGGCACGGTGGACGAGAGGACGAAGTCGCTCGCCGATCGGGCGGCGGAGCACCTGCACGCGTCCGCCGTACGGGCCGACGAGCGCGGGGATGTGAACGCGGCGAAGGCACTCCTCGATCGGAGCGTCGAACTGTCGGAAGGCACTATGCAGCTCAGGTCGCTCGTCCAGTTGTCGGAGCTCTGCCAGGAGTTGCAGGATTTCCCGGTAGCGCTCGACACCGCGACCCGATCGATCGCGATCGCGGAGGCGATCGGGGATCGTGCCTCGGCGCTTCGGGCAGAGCTCGTGCGGATCATGGCCCGGTCGTCGATCGAGCCCGATCGGACCATGGAGGTCTCGTTCGCAGAGGCCACGGCGATCCTCGAGGAAGCAGGACGTCTCGCCGACCTGGAGCTTCGCGACCAAGCGATCCTCTTGCTCGCGCTCCTCGCCTTCTTCCAGGGAAGGACGAATGAGACCGTGACGATCCTCGACGAGCTGATGGATCGCGCACCGGCGATGTCCAGGCGGGTGCGGCAGGAGATCGCCGCGCAACTCGGCATCTGTGCGTACTTCGGTTCGATCCCGCTCGACGATGCGTTCGTCCTGCTCGACCGGGCCCACGTCCTGCAGGGCGACAGTCCCAGCGGAGAAGGCCAGGATCTCCGGATCAGGACGGGGCTGCTCGGGATGGCCGGACGCTTCGAGGAGGCGCACGTGGCGATGGATCGATCGGTCGCCCTCTTCGAGGAGCTGGGCAGGCCGAATGCGATCGTCTTCTCGAACCAGGCGACCGGTGAGACGCTTCGGCTCGAGGGAAGGCTGGGCGAGGCGGAGGAGATCTTCCGACAGATGCACGCGGCGTACGAGGCGATCGGTGAAGCAGGCTTCAACTCGACGATCTGCGGTCTGCTAGCGCAGACGCTGTGCGACCAAGGGCGCTTTGAGGAGGCCAACACGTTCGCCGAGAGAAGTCGGACGCTCACGGCGGAGGACGATTTCGCGTCGCAGGGGCTCTGGCGGATGGCGAGGGCGCGCGTGCTCGCAGCATCAGGTGCGTTCGAGGAGGCACTCCGGCTCGCAGACGAAGCGGTCGAGATCATGGAAGGCACCGATTACCTCGTCTACCAGGCCGACGGCCACGAAGTCAGGGGCCAGGTCCTCTTGGCGGCAGCCCGCGGCGACGACGCGCGCGAGGCGTACGAGGAGGCGCTCGATCGCTACGAGCGGAAAGGTAACGTCGTCGCCGCAGCCCGCGTCCGTGCTCGGCTCGACGACCTCGGGAGCGACGGCGCCGTCTGAGCTCCTCCCTGCTAACAGGCTGGATCGAAGACGATTCGCGATTTCCCGTGGGGCATGTCCGACGGAGTAGGGTTGTCCTCCCGCCCTCGACGCCGAACGAAGGAAGGCCTGGCTGAGTGAAGGCATTGGGCACTATCACTGCAGCGCTCCTCGTCGCGGCGATGCTGACCATCGCCACCCTCCCCTCTCAGGCCTCGGTACCCGCCTGCTCCGACACCCTCGACAACGACTCGGACGGCCTGATCGACCATCCTGCCGATCCGGGGTGTACCGACCACGTGGACACCGACGAGACCGATCCCGTCCCCGGTGCGGTGATCGCCACGGCGGGGGACATCGTCTGCGATCCGATGTCGTCCGCGTTCGACGGATCGCAGCCAGCCGTCTGCCAGCACCGGGCGACGGCCGATCTGCTGGCCGGGGCGGACGCGGTCCTCGCGCTGGGCGATCTCCAGTACCCGGGCGGCGCACTGGAGCACTTCATGGTTGGCTACGACCCGTCGTGGGGCCAGCATGCGTCCGTGACGTACCCGGCGGTCGGCAACCACGAGTATCACGTCCCAAGCGCGCAGGGGTACTTCGACTACTGGGCATCGAAGGGCCGGCCCACCGGCGGCGCGGGCGCGGGCTACTACGTCGTGGACCAAGGGTCGTGGCGGCTCATCGCGATGAACTCGAACTGCTCCCCGGTCCCATGCATCGAGGGCACGGCACAGAACGACTTCCTTGAGCTGGCCCTCACACCCCCAACGCCGTCATGCATCCTCGCCTATTGGCACCATCCCTATTTCAACTCGGGCGCGGTCCACGGGCAGAGGACGCCGGCGGGAGTCAGGGCCTTCTGGGATGACCTCTACGCGGCCGGAGCGGACGTCGTGTTGAACGGACACGAGCACAACTACCAGCGCTATGCGAAGCAGGATCCGTCCGGACAGGCGGCTCCGAATGGGATCCGCGAGTTCGTCGTCGGCACCGGGGGCACGAGCCACTACGGTCTCCTCGACGTGAAGGACGCCAACTACGAGTTCGGGAACGCGACGGACTTCGGCGTGCTGAGGCTCACCCTCGGCGAGAGCTCGTATTCCTGGGAGTTCGTGGGCTTGAACGGCGCGGTGCTCGACAGCGGGGGACCGGTCCCCTGCAACTGAGGAGATGGGCCTTCGGCGTGCCGGGCTTGCGCGGCTCCTTCTCAGGTACACTTGATCCCTACGCGTCCATGCGAGCACGCATGCACGCCCGCGTGGTGAAGGCCGCCTTCCCTCCCTTCTTCTCGGAGCAGTCGATCGTCCCCACACACTCCTGAGAGGAAGTTGTCGTGTCACAACCAGCCGATACACGGCGCGCTGCCGTCGTGCCCATCCGACCCTTACCGACCCGAACGCCGAGCTTCGCCGACCTGGGTGCGTCTCACCAGGTCGCGGAGGCCCTCCGTATGCGGGGCATCCATGAACCCTTCCCGATCCAGTCGCTCGTCCTCCGGGACGCGATCGCGGGTCGCGATGTGATGGCGCGATCTCGCACCGGTTCGGGCAAGACGCTCGCGTTCGCGGTGCCCATCGTCGAGCGGTTGACGCCCGGCGGTGGGAGCCCGAACGCGCTGATCCTCGCCCCGACGCGTGAGCTGGCCAGTCAGGTCACCGAGGAGTTCCGAGCGATCGCCGACGTGAGGCGCTTGCGTGTGGCCGCCGTGTACGGCGGTGTGGGGCTCGGGCCGCAGGCCAAACGCGCCCGCCACGCCGACATCCTGATCGCCACCCCCGGTCGGCTGCTCGACCTGGTGCAGAGGAAGATGCTGCGCCTCGACCGGGTGCGCATCTGCGTGCTGGACGAGGCCGATCGGATGCTCGACATGGGGTTCTTGCCCGACGTCACGCGCATCCTCGAGATGCTGCGACCGGACCGGCAGACGATGCTCTTCTCCGCGACCCTCGAGGGGGCGATCGGGCGTCTGGCGTCACGTTTCATCGCCGACCCCGTCCGCCACGAGGTGACGGGCGAGGAAGGCCCGCTCGTGACCGAGGCCAGCCACCGCTTCGTCGCGGTGGAGCAAGCCGGGAGGTTGCGGGCGCTCGTGCGTGAGCTGGCCGCCGATCGCGGCCTCACCCTGGTGTTCGTGCGGACCAAGCGAGGCGCCGACCGTTTGGCGAGGAACCTGAAGGCCGAGGGCTTCCGCGCGGGGGCCCTGCACGGTGGGATGACGCAGCCGGCACGGGAGCGAGCTCTCGGGCGATTCGCTGCCGGCGCCAACGACGTGCTGGTCGCGACCGACGTCGCCGCAAGGGGACTGGACCTCGAGCACATCACCCATGTGATCAACTTCGACCCGCCGGCCGACGAGAAGGACTACCTTCACCGGGTGGGCCGCACCGCGCGCGCGGGCCGGAGCGGCACCGGCATCACGTTCGTCACACCGGAGAAGCGGACGGACGTGGGGAGGATGGCGAACGTCCTGAAGCTCCACACCGAGTTCGGTGACGCGGGCCTGCGGATCGACACCACCCCTCAGCGCCGGAGCGATGCGCAACGGCCGCGACACCGACCGCGACCGCGCCCTGCGAGGAGAGGACGATGAGCGAACGAGTGGAGTCCCAGGCTGAGGCGGCGATCAGGGCAGCTGACGCGAGGACCGCGATCGCGAAGAAGATCACCTCCCTCGCCGGCAAGGTGAAGGACGAGGCGGACGCCCAGATGGTGCTGCATCTGGCCCAGGCCTACGCCGCGCTCGCCGCGGAACCTCCCCGCACGCGGGGGGGCGCAGCGAGTTGACCGAACGAGACGTGTTGACTGGGACGAGTGGCGGATAGACGCCCGCGGCGATAGGCAACTTCCGCCCGACCTGACACGATTCGCAGGTGACCGGCAGACCCGCCGCGGCGCCGCACCTGCGCGACCTCGCGCGGCTGCGCCGCGTCCGCGACCGGATCGACCGGGAGTACGCGCAGCCGCTGGACGTCGAGGCGCTCGCCCGCGGCGCGCACATGTCCGCCGGGCACCTCAGCCGCCAGTTCAAGCTCGCCTACGGTGAGTCGCCGTACTCGTACCTGATGACGCGGCGCATCGAGCGCGCGATGGCGCTGCTGCGTGGTGGCGACCTCAGCGTCACCGACGTCTGTTTCGCCGTCGGCTGCTCGTCGCTGGGCACCTTCAGCACCCGCTTCGCCGAGCTGGTCGGTATGCCGCCCAGCACCTACCGGCTCCTCGAGACGCGCGCGACGGCGGGGATGCCTCCGTGCGTGGCGAAACAGGTGACCAGACCGATCAGGAATCGAGAAGCAACGCGCCACGAGCCGCACGTAGCATGACCGCATGGACATCACCATCCACGCGACCATGCTCCCGCACGACGATCCGGACGCATCGCGGTCCTTCTACCGGGACACCCTCGGCTTCGAGGTGCGCAACGACGTCGAGTACGGGGGGATGCACTGGATCACGGTCGGTCCCCCCGGCCAGCCCGGCACCTCGATCGTCCTGTACCCGCCGGCCGCCGCCCCCGGCATCACGGACGACGAGCGCCGCACCATCGCCGAGATGATGGCCAAGGGAACCTACGCAAGCATCAACCTGGCCACCGGCGACCTCGACGGCACCTTCGAGCGGCTGCAGGCCAGCGACGCCGAGGTCGTCCAGGAGCCGATCGAGCAGCCGTACGGGCTTCGCGATTGCGCCTTCCGCGATCCCGCGGGCAACCTGATCCGCATCCAGGAGCTGCGCTGACCGTCCGGCGATCGCCGGCCTGACTCACCGCCCAGACGAGATCGATCTCAGGCATCCCGGGGGTGCGGACCGATCAGGAATCGAGAAGTAGGGGTGTTCGGGCCGCAGCTAGTGTGAACGCTGAAGAGAGACACCGGGTCGATGAGACCCACGACTTCAGGAGGTGACCATGACCGGCTCTTCCACCCAGGGGGTCAAGACCCTGCTGCATCCCGTGTCGGACCTGGACAAGGCCAAGGCGGTGTACACGGCATTGCTCGGCGTCTCGCCGCAGACCGATGGGCCTTATTACGTCGGCTACGACGCCGAGGGCCAGCAGATCGGGCTGGTGCCGGGCGGTGGACCGCAAGGTATGACCACGCCCGTGGCGTATTGGCACGTGCCGGACATCGAGGCGAAGCTGGCCGAGGTGACCGCTGCCGGTGCCACCGTGAAGGAGCCGCCGGGCGACGTCGGTGGCGGCCGCCTGGTGGCCACCTTCACCGACCCCGATGGCAACGTGCTCGGGCTGATCCAGGACCAGTGAGTGAGCGTGCAGAGGAGGAAATGATGAGCGCGAAGAAGACCACGCGGAAGCCCGCGAAGAGCAACACCGCGAAAGGCAAGACCGGTAGGGGATGGTCGCCCGAGGAACGAGCCGCGGCCAAAGCGTACGCCCAAGAGCTGAAGGAGGAGGCGCGCGGCGCGAATGACGAGAAGGCCGCGCTGGCGGCGATCGCAGCGATGCCTCCGAAGGATCGCGCCATGGGTAAGCGCATCCATGCGATCGTCAAAGACAGCGCGCCAGATCTTGCACCGAAGACCTGGTACGGGATGCCCGCGTATGCCAAGGAAGGCAAGGTCATCTGCTTCTTCCAGAGCGCGGACAAGTTCAAGGCGAGGTATGCGACGTTCGGCTTCAACGACGACGCGAACCTCGACGTAGGGTCGATGTGGCCGACTTCGTGGGCGCTGACGAAGTTGACCGCCGCCGATGAGAAGAAGATCGCCGCGCTGGTGAAGAAGGCGGTGCGTTGAGCACCGTGCCGACGAAGAAGGACAAGAAGCCGCCTGAGCTGTCCGTGGCCGATAGCCATGATCTGATCCGCGTGCGGGGCGCGCGCGTGAACAACCTCAAGGACGTCAGCGTCGAGATCCCGAAGCGCCGGCTGACGGTGTTCACGGGCGTCTCCGGCTCGGGCAAGAGCTCGCTGGTGTTCGACACGATCGCCGCGGAGTCGCAGCGGATGATCAACGAGACCTACAGCGCCTTCGTGCAGGGCTTCATGCCGACGCTGGCGCGGCCTGAGGTCGACGTGCTGGAAGGCCTGACGACGGCGATCATCGTGGGCCAGGAGCGGATGGGGGCCAACCCACGCTCCACCGTCGGGACCGCCACCGACGCCAACGCGATGCTCCGCATCCTCTTCAGCAGGCTCGGGAAACCGCACATCGGCTCGCCCAATGCGTTCTCGTTCAACGTCCCCTCGGTACGAGGCAGCGGAGCGATCACCGTCGAGCGCGGCGCCAAGACGAAGACCGAGAAGGCGACCTTCACCCTCCTCGGCGGCATGTGTCCGCGCTGCGAGGGCACGGGCAACGTGACCGATATCGACCTGAGCCAGCTCTACGACGAGAGAAAGTCGCTCGCTGAGGGAGCGATCACCATCCCCGGCTACACCGCGGACGGCTGGGCGGTGCGGATCTACTCCGAGTCGGGCTTCTTCGACCCCGACAAGCCGATCCGCAAGTACACGAAGAAAGAGCTCCACGACCTCCTCTACCGAGAATCGACGAAGGTCAAGGTCAGCAACATCAACATGACGTACGAGGGGCTGATCCCGAAGGTCCAGAAGTCGATCCTCTCCAAAGACGTCGACGCGATGCAGCCACACATCCGCGCCTTCGTGGAACGCGCGGTGACGTTCACGACCTGCCCGGAGTGCGACGGCACCCGACTCAGCGAGGGTGCCCGGTCCTCGAAGATCAAGGGGAAGAGCATCGCCGACACCTGCGCGATGCAGGTCAGCGACCTGGCCGACTGGATCCGGGGTCTCGACGAGCCGTCGGTGGCCCCGCTGCTCACCGGGCTGCAGCATCTCCTCGACTCGTTCTCGGAGATCGGGCTCGGATACCTCTCGCTCGACCGCCCGTCGGGCACCCTGTCCGGGGGAGAGGCCCAGCGCACCAAGATGATCCGCCACCTCGGCTCGTCGCTCACCGACGTCACCTACGTCTTCGACGAGCCGACGATCGGCCTGCACCCCCACGACGTTCAGCGGATGAACAACCTGCTGCTCCAGCTGCGCGATAAGGGCAACACGGTGCTCGTCGTGGAGCACGATCCGGAGTCGATCGCGATCGCGGACCACGTGGTCGACCTCGGCCCCGGCGCGGGATCGGCGGGCGGCTCCGTCTGCTACGAGGGCGACGTCGAGGGGTTGCGCGGGAGCGAGACCACGACAGGAAGCCACCTCGACGACCGGGCGGCCCTGAAGGGATCGGTGCGTTCGTCGTCCGGCGGGTTGGAGATCCGCGGCGCGACGGCCCACAATCTTCAAGGCGTCGACGTCGACATCCCGCTCGGAGTGCTCTGCGTGGTCACGGGCGTCGCCGGCTCCGGCAAGAGCTCGCTGATCCACGGCTCGGTTGCCGGCCGGGACGGTGTCGTCGTCATCGACCAGGGCGCGATCCGCGGCTCACGACGGAGCAACCCGGCCACGTACACCGGCCTGCTCGACCCGATCCGCAAAGCGTTCGCCAAGGCCAACGGCGTGAAACCCGCGCTGTTCAGCTCCAACTCCGAGGGCGCCTGCCCCACCTGCAACGGCGCCGGAGTGATCTACACCGAACTGGGCTTCATGGACACGGTCGAATCGACCTGCGAGGAGTGCGAGGGGAAGCGATTCCAGGCGTCGGTCCTGGAGTACACCCTGGGCGGCCGGAACATCGCCGAGGTGCTCGCGATGTCGGTGACCGAGGCCGAGGGCTTCTTCGACGACGGGGAGGCCCGCACGCCGGCTGCCCACGCGATCCTCGAGCGGCTCGCCGACGTCGGGCTCGGCTACCTCTCGCTGGGGCAGCCGTTGACGACGCTCTCCGGCGGCGAGCGGCAGCGGCTGAAGCTGGCCGCCCAGATGGGCGACAAGGGGGACGTCTACGTCCTCGACGAGCCGACCACCGGCCTCCACCTCGCCGACGTCGAGCAGCTGCTTGGCCTGTTGAACCGGCTAGTCGACGCCAGCAGGTCCGTCATCGTGATCGAACACAACCAAGCGGTCATGGCGCACGCGGACTGGATCATCGACCTCGGACCCGGCGCAGGCCACGACGGCGGCCGGATCGTCTTCGAGGGCACACCAGCCGATCTCGTGGCTGCCCGCTCCACCCTCACCGGCGAGCACCTCGCGGCCTACGTCGGCACCTGACCGAGGCCCTTCGCGGACACCGTGAGACGAGTTCTCTCGTCTGTTTCGACTCGTCCACTCGACCGGTCGCGGGGCGTCTTCAACAGGGTCGAGTTAGCAGCCGGTCAGCCCATCAACTACGGGTCTCACGCGGAGCTAGATGGGGAGCGCGAGGACCTGGCGCGCCGTGAGGCGAGTGGTTGTCGGAAGGACGCGCAATCCGACCATGCCGATCCTTCCGGCCACCCACGCTGCGTCGCTGAGCGTTTCGACGGAGATGTGCCCCTCCTGCGTCTCAGACACCCGGAAGATCACTCCGGACTCGGTCTTGTAGACGCTCCGCTCACCTTCCACCCCTCCATCCTACCCGAATGGGCTGAGAGCCGAGTAACCCACCCAGGTGGGATCCGACCGGGCAGGTCCTCCTACGGCAGCGGGCTCCCGGGCACCGTCGGCAGGTTCGCCGCGCTCGATGTCGGGATCGGGATCACGTCGCCGGCGGGTGTCGGCAAGCCGGGCGGGTCATCCTCGATGGGCAGGGAGTCCAACACCTCTTCCAGCTGGACTCCGTCGGTCACCACAGGGGGCACCGTCGTAGCCTCGCTCGCTCCCGCCGGTGTCGGCTCACTGACGGGATCGCCTCGTCGACCAGCACCGCTCCCTTGGTTCGCGTGGTCACTTTTCCGCGATCCGGAGCGCATGCCCGGCAGGCCGGCTCCCTCGTGTCGCTGGTCGTCGGGCGCCTCAGCGTTCTCGCTGGGTCGTGGGTGGACGGTCCTGCTGGGTGAAGATCGCGGCGCCCGCTCGCGGGGCGATCGGTCGAGCGCCTTCGGCACCGCGATCGCGATCGTGCCGAGGGCAGTGATGACGAGCAACCATGTGGCGGCCGCGACCAGGAGCCCGCTCCCACGCCTGCCGGTGCGCGCCGGCCTCGAGGGCGTGTTGCGAACCGGCGCCTTCCGAATCGGCGCTGGGACCGGTCGGTCGGTCGTGGCGCGTCGGAGCAACTCCGGCATCGGGTCCGGCGGCTTGCGGAGCTCGGCCCGGCGACCCGCTCTCCTGACCGCGTCCCCCAGGTCCGAGATGACCAGATCGGGCTCGACGTGTTCCTCCGCGACGGCGGCGGACACGCCATCCGGCCAGACGACCACCAAAGAGGCCCCGGGAGAGCTTCGCCTCGCCTCGAGGGCGGCGGCGGCGGAGATGCCCCCGTCGAGCACGATCACCGCCGGTCGGGCACCTCGCAGGACGCGCGTGAGCTCACGGTCGTCGGCGGCGAGTCCGATGATGTCGAACCCCTCGCCTTCGAGGACGAAGCGGAGGAGTCCGTCGGTACGCTCCGCCTCGCCCAGGACGACCTGCACCCTCGGCTGGTGATCCATGGCCGTGAAGTCCCCTCGGTTCGAAGGGCGATCGTACGCCGAGGCGCCGAGGATATCTGCCGGGCGTATGGTGGTCAGAAGGGAGGCCTACAGAGACTCCTATGAGGACCACCCTCCACGGTTGCTCAGCCGATGGAGAACTGCTCGAGCGCGGACGCGGGTGCCGTGTCCGGTCGGTGGTCCTGGCCCTCCGATGTCCTGTGTCGCGCGTTCGGGAGGACGTTTTCCAGCGCGAGGACGGCGTTTCGCTGCCAATCCGGCCTGGCTCCGCCGTCCATGACGAGCGTCGGCGCCGGGACGGAGGCCCATCGGCTCCGGAGACCAGCTCGTCGAGCCGGGGGACGAAAGTCATCTGGCAGGAGAGGTCGGCGCGCGTCGACGACGAAGGGCGACTCGTCGTCTATGAGGGCTCCGTCCAGGGGCGGAGCCCTCCGTGTGCCCGCTATCCTCGCCTCGTGATCGTCGACGAGCCGGTCAGGGGGTCCTTCGCCTATCTCGAGCAACCCGGGTTGTTCGCGATGCCGGGCGTCGAGCAGCTTCGGCTCTTCATCGATCGGAAGCTGCCGGCGCCGCCGCTCACGCACCTGAGCGGTCTGGTCGTGGAGGATGCAGCCCCGGGCACTTCCACATGGTCGATCCCCGCGAGTGCCTGGTGGCAGACGGCCGCCGGTGTCTTCGCCGGTGGGACGCTCGGGTTCGTCGCCGACGCCGCCCTGGGCGGTGCGGTCCTCACCACGCTGTCGAGGGGCATGGCCCTGCTGTCCTCGGACCTCTCGATCAACTTCCTCGGACCCGCCTCGCCGTCCAGCGGGCGCTTGGTCGCGACCGGGACGCTGATCCACTCGGGGCGGCGCCAGGGTTTGTCGGAGGCTCGGGTCGAGGACGCCTACGGGACCCTCCTCGCGTTCGCGACCTCGAGGTGCGTCCTGCAGCCGCTCCCTTTCGATCCGCCGGACCCGCTCGATGAGTTCCCACCGGTGTCGCAGCCGGTGTTCGACAGCCCCGACCCCTACCTCCGCCCCGTCGAGGGCGACATCGTTCCGCAGGCCGTCTGGGACGAGACGAGCGGGTTGGACCTCGTCCAGCTCTGGCAGAAGGAAGAGCGTCCCCCCGCGCCGAGCTGCTCGCTGCTCGGCCTGCGGTTCGTCGAGGTGACCGAGGCGAGCGTGACGCTCGCGATGCCGGCCTCGCTCTGGTTCTGCACCGGATTCGGCACCTTCTACGGTGGGGTCCTCACGGCCCTCGCCGATCAGGCGATCAACACCGCGGTGCTGACCACCCTGCCGCCGGGGGCATCGTTCGGGACGCTCGATCTGAAGATCAACTTCCTCCGGCCGGTCACGCCGGACGGCCGCGACCTCGTGGCGCGGTCGACCGTCGAGCAGCGGGGACGCACGATCGCGGTCACGACGTGCAGGGTGGATGATGCGGACGGCAAGCGGGTTGCGATGGCCACCGGGAGCGCGATGATCTCTCCCGATACGGCCGTGGCCCAGCTCAGGAGGGTGATGAAGTGGATGCAGAGGGATTCCGTCGACTCCTCCGAACGGTCGCCGAGGCGTGGAACGAGGGCGACACCCCGACCGCGCTCGCGTGTTTCGCGGAGGACGCCAGGTATACGGAGCCTCCGGACACCCAGCACTACGAGGGCCGTGAGGCCCTGTACGAGTTCTTCGGCGGCGAGGACCCGCCGCCCATGCGGATGGTCTGGCACACCGTCGTGTTCGACGAAGATCAGCAACTGGGGGCGGGTGAGTACACCTACAACGGCACGAACACCTACCACGGGGTCGCCGTGATCCGGCTCCGCGACGATCTCATCGCGAACTGGCGCGAGTACGAGTACCGATCGGACCTCGCGTGGGAGGAGTTCACTGCCCTGAACCCCTTCTGAGGAGGGTGCCGCCTCGATGCATGCATCTTTCCGGGCGAGTTCGGGTAGGGGAACTGGAGACCCTCGAGCAGAGGAGGTTTGTCATGCCGTCACCCGACGAGCGCACCACGAAGGATCGGCCTTGGAAGGACACCGACGAGTCGGCGTCCGAAAGCACGGAGCAGGCGAAGGAGGTCGAAGAGGGGAGCTCCTTGGATGCCCCGAGCGCCCCGGAGCCCTCCTGGCAGCCCGAGACGCCCGCGTGGGATCGGCCGACGCCGCGAACCGAGCGCACAGCGATGCCCCTTGGCGGACCCGTGGACGAGGCGGCAGCCGCCACGACGACCATAGGGACACGGAGATCGACCGCAGCCCGGAAGGCCGCGACGTCTGCGAGCAGGAAGGCGGCGACCCGGAAGCGCACCGCCTCGAGGAAGACGGCCTCGACGAGGCCTGCCGCGCGGAAGAGCACCACCCGCAAGTCCCCGAAGCGCGTCGCCGCGGGGAAGAAGGCCGCGACCAGCCGGAAGCGCAAGACGTCCGCCGCTCGGAAGGCCTCGACCAGCCGGAAGCGCACGACGGCGCGCAAGAGCACCACCCGCAAGTCCCCGAAGCGCGTCGCCGCGGGGAAGAAGGCCGCGACCAGCCCGGAAGCGCAAGACGTCCGCCGCTCGGAAGGCCTCGACCAGCCGCGAAGCGCACGACGGCGCGAAAGAGCACCACCCGCAAGTCCCCGAAGCGCGTCGCCGCGGGGAAGAAGGCCGCGACCAGCCCGGAAGCGCAAGACGTCCGCCGCTCGGAAGGCCTCGACCAGCCGCAAGCGCACGACGGCGCGAAAGAGCACCACCCGCAAGTCCCCGAAGCGCGTCGCCGCGGGGAAGAAGGCCGCGACCGCCCGGAAGCGCAAGACGTCCGCCGCTCGGAAGGCCTCGACCAGCCGCAAGCGCACCGGTTCGCGGACGGCTGCTTCCCGACGAGCGCGTTAGCGACCGGGGTCCGGCGGGACGTGCCGAGGAAGCGACTCGCCGATCGGACGCGAGGAGTCGTCGTCGTTCGATAGCCTCGCCGCCGTGACGGGCACTCGGATCGCGATCGCGTTCTCCCTCGCAGCCGGCGTCGCCGGCGCGGCGCAAGCCTCGATCTCGGGGGCGCTCGGTCGTCGGGTCGGGACGATCGGTGCGGCTGGATTTCTCTCGGTGTTGGCGGTGGTCCTCGTCATCGTGCTGGCGGTGGCGCTCGGACGCGGCGGCTCGGTCGTCGCGGCGATCCACGAGCCCCTGTGGCTCTGGCTAGGCGGCCTCTTCGGAGCCGTGATCGTCCTGGCCATCGCCTATGCCCCTCCCCGGATCGGTACGTTCGCGACGGTCGCGCTGCTGATCGCGGGTCAGCTCGTCGCGGGGGCGCTGATCGATGCCTTCGGCTGGCTCGGCTCGCCGCGCATACCCGTGACCGTCACGAGGGTCGCGGGCCTGGTCATGGTCGCGGCCGGCGCCGCACTGACGCTGAAGCGCTGACGGAGTCGAGCGATCGGCGAGCCGGCACCACCCGAGTGCTACGGCCTGCGGACCGAGATCACCATGTTGGCCACACGCGTGGCCAGCACACGGTCGCCCTTCTGGAGGCCGTCCGGCACGCTTTCGGCACCGAGGCGAGCCTGCTGGACGGAGCGATCGGGGAACCCCACCGAGAGGTCGTAGTACCTCACGCCGTGGAGATCGAAGGGTGCGACCTCGAGGACGAGCGCTTCCTCTTCGCCCAACATCGGCCCAGCCTAACGCCCTGCCAGCCGTCGCTCGCCGTATGGTTGTCGCATGCGGGCAGCGGGAGTGGGTGAACGCCGTGCCTCGGCGGGTGGCCGGCGGGCCGGCACAAGGGTTGTCTGTGCGATCGCACTGATCGCGGCGATCCTGATCGGCGTTCCCGCTTCTCACCCTGCCGCCGCCGCGACGAAGGTGCCGGGGATCGACGTCTCGAAATGGCAGGGCAACGTCAACTGGGCGGCGGTCGCGTCGACGCCGGTGCGCTTCGTGATCATGCGAGCGACGCGCGGGAACGCCTACAACGACCCGATGTACGCGGAGTACCTGGCCGAAGCCTCCGCCAGCGGGTTGGTCGTCGGCGCGTATCACCGAGCGAAGGTGGGCGTCGCCGCGGGGGACGCGAAGGCCGAGGCAGACCACTTCATCGACGTCGCCCGGAACCACCGCGGGGATGTGCTCCCGGTGCTGGACATCGAGGACGCGAACGGTCTCAACGTCGCGCGGCTCACGGATTGGGTGCGCACGTGGCTCAGCAGGGTCTCCGCCCGGACCGGCGTCCGCGCGATGATCTATTCGAGCCCCTACTTCTGGCGAACCTACCTGGGCGACACGAGGTGGTTCGCGAACCATGGGTACCCACTGTGGATCGCGCATTGGGGTGTGCCGGCGCCGAGCGTTCCCGCCGGCAACTGGGGTGGCCGCGGGTGGACCTTCTGGCAACGCACCTCGACCGGGAGGGTCGCCGGGATCTCCACCAACGTCGACCGCGATCGCTTCGATGGCTTCAGCCTCCTGCGGGGGAAGATCGCGTCGCTCTCGGTGACGCCCGCAGCGGGCGGGGTCATCACCGGCGCCCGGATCGCATGCGGCGGCGCTGCGACCCGCTGCAGCCGGCTGGCGAACCCGGACACCTCCCTCACCCTCGCCGCCAGGCCCGATCCGGGCGCCTCTCTGTTGCGCTGGACGGGGGCGTGCCGCTCTTCGGGCTCGTCCCCGACCTGCGACGTGACCGCACTCGGCGCCAGGAAGGTCTCGGCCGTGTTCGGCTATCCGGTGCGCGTCCAGGTGCGCGGGAACGGAAGCGGGACCGTCACCTCGGCGCCGGCGCGGATCGATTGCGGAACGGCATGCACCGCCTCGTTCCCGGCAGGATCGACGGTGGCCCTGACCGCCGACGCCGACTCCGCTTCGGCCTTCGTGGGGTGGAGCGGCGGGGGATGCGGCGCCGCGGGTCCCGTGTGCTCGGTGCGCATCGCATCGCCGAGGAAGGTCGTGGCGACCTTCGACTCGGTGGTGAGCGTGGAACAGGACGGCGCGGGAACCGCTTTCGCATGGGGGCGGGCCAGTCACCCCAGAGCGATCGGCGGCTCCTACCGCTGGGAGCGTCGCTCGGGGGCCACCGCGACGTACGCGTTCTCGGGCGGAGAGGTGACCTTGTTCACGGTCTCGGGGCCGATGATGGGCCGGGGCCGAGTCCAGATCGACGGGGCGACCGTGGCGACCTTCGACGGCTACGCCCGAGCTCTCCGGACCAAGGTGGCGCGTCGCTTCGTTGGGCTCGGGTCCGGCGCGCACACGCTCACGGTGCGGGTGCTCGGCACGAAACGGCCGGCGGCCGCCGCCACGCGCGTCGGGGTTGACGCACTTCGGTGGGGCGGTTCCACACGCGCCGACCCTCCTGCGGCAGCCGTGGCGTGGGCGGCGGTGACGAACGCGTCGGCCAGCGGCGGAAGCTACGCGATCAGCGATGTGCGAGAGGCGTTCACGAGGCTCCGGTTCCGGGGGACGGGGGTGTCGATCCGCGTCCTCCGGGGCCCGGCGATGGGTCGCGCCGAGATCTGGCTGGACGGAGCCTTCGTCCGCGTCGTGGATCTCTACGCGCCGGCGAAGAGGTTCGCGAAGATGCCGCTCGTGTCGAGGTTGGTGGACAGGTCCCACACCGTGCGGATCGAGGTGCGCGGCACCCGTCGCCGCGCAAGCGCCGGGAACAACGTCGCGGTCGACCGCTGGCTCGTCGTGTAGGGCTCAGTCGCCGGCACGTTCGATCTCGAGCACCCGCCACACGGGCGGAGCCT
This sequence comes from uncultured Actinomycetota bacterium, assembly GCA_963842295.1. Taxonomy (GTDB): domain Bacteria; phylum Actinomycetota; class UBA4738; order UBA4738; family HRBIN12; genus JAJNBA01. The sequence goes on from CAWJFY010000006.1 coordinate 47,931, forward strand.
GTTCGGTCGAGGCGTGACACGTGAGCCGCATCGGCGCCCCGAGCGTCCGCTCGAGTCGCACGCGGTGGGATCCGCCCGGGGTTGCGAATGCGACCTCCGCGAGATCTCCCCGGCGGAAGGAGCCCTCCGATGTCGTGGCGTCGATCCGATCCAGGCCGAGGTGGCTTCGCAAGGCCCGCTCGGCCGCTTGGACGTGGAACGGGTCGCTGGACCGGCCTCGGTAGCGGTCGAGCCGCGCGATCCGGCCCCCGGCGTACGCCCGTGCGATCTCGAGTCCTTCTTCGGGCTCGACGCGACCGAAGTACAAGCCGTGCGGGAACGCCACCAGGTTCCCGGCGAACCGGTCGCCGCCGACATGGGTGCTCTCCCACGTGATCTCGGGGAGTGAAGCGGCGAGTCGCTCCGCGAGCGGTCGCCCCCGCTCGGCGCAACACGGATCTCGTCGTCCGTGGGTGCAGACGACGAAGACGGGTTGCGGAGTCGCGATGAACGAGGTGCGATCGCGCGGATCCAGCTCGAGCGCGTTCTCGATCGTGGCGAGGGCGGCGACGCCGAGCCAAGCGTCGCCCGTGTCGACCGCGAAGCACAGAACGGTGCCGTCGTCGTACTCCGGGAGCCGGCGGGGCTTGCGGATCAGCAGGACGCGTGCACCGGTCCGGCCCTCGAGGGCTCGAAGCTCCCGTCCGAGCCCGTCCGGCAGCCGGGCATCGAGGAGCCCGTCGCGTCCCCACGGGCCGGCGTGCTCGATCAACAGCCAATGACGGATCGTCGACGCGGTGCCCGCGAGGGGCTCGCCGGCCGCCAGGCTCCGCAGCGAGCAGCGGTCACCGGGAGGAGGCGGCATGCCCGGGCTCAGCGTCCGTCGCGGATCGTGAGCAGGCCTTCTCGGATCAGTCGGCGCACCAGCACGGCACGGCTGCCCGCGTCGGGGAGAGCGGGCGCGAGGTCGCCGACCGTAAGCTCCTCGTCCTCGTCCAGGTCGGCGACGCGGCGCATCGTGCGTTCCACCCACGAAGGCATCTCCAGACGACGGTCCCCGAGGAGCACCACGAGGCGATCGGCGCGCACGGCCAACTCGCAGATGGTGCCCGGCCGCCGCGCGACCACGGTGGCGTCGTCCACCTCGATCGGCGCCGCGCGTTCCGCGATCGTTCCCCGCGCCAGCTGCGCCCGGTTCGAGAGGAACCGCTCGCGGCGCTCGCCGGCCTCCGCCTGGACGTCGACCTCGCCGAGCGCCGAGGCGAGCGCCGCGAGCCGCCCCCCGAGCTCGCCGGCGAAGCGCTCGAGGTCATCCGCCCAACCGGCGGGCAGGGCGTCCTCCATCTCCGCGACCACGCGGCCCACGACGCCGGTCAGCACCTCCCGCCAGGGCGTCACGTGGACGCCGACCGTCAGGTGGCCGGACAAGACGTCCTGCGCCCGGGCGGCGTGCGGCGTTCCCGCGGGCATGTAGATCGTGCCGCCCGACGTGACCTCGACGTCGAGGGGATCCCGCTGCTCCTCGTGGGGGGCCGCGTGCACCTCCCACTGCTTGCGGCCGAATGCCTGCAGGACGAAGACGTCGTGCGCGTCCACGTGCAGGTCCAAGCCCTGTGCCCCTGGTGGCGTGATGTACGCGTTTACCTGCCCCGGATGCCCGAGCTCGAGTTCGAGGTCGCGGCAGAAGCGTGCGACCGGCTCGGACCAGCGATGCAGACCTTGGAGCACGATCGTGGCCCCGTCCTCGAAGAGCGCAGCAACTCGTGCAGGGTTCGCGATGCCCGTCACTTCGCGCGAACCCGTGCGACCAGATCGGGTATAGGCCGACTCCGGGATCTGCTCACCCGCCTTCACGAGCCGGAAGAAGGGTGTGCGGAGCGCCGTCGTCGTGAGGAACCGGTCGACGTCCTCGAGCGAGAGCAGGTCCTCGAACCCGGCGGGCGGCGGTCCGCCTCGGCGGACCGCCGCCCGCTTCCCCCAGTCGTTCGCGAGGAACGATCGGGGGTCGCCCGTGCACCGCTCGAGGGGCCCGCGCCCGGCTCGGACGCGTTCGAGCGTGTCCACGCTCACGACGTGCTGTCGGTTCCGTCCATGTCGCCGGTGTCGGTGCCGTCGGCGTCCTTGCCGTCGGTGCCGTCCTGGTCCGCCGCGTCGCCGTCCTTCTTGTCCGTGGTGTCGCCGTCCGTGCCGTCGCCGTCCATCTTGTCGGGATCGGTCTCGGCCTTCGGCGATGCGCTCTCGCCCGGCATCACGGTCCGGATCTCCTCGTCGGTGAGCTCCTTCGTGGTGGTGTCCTCCATGTCCAGACCTCCTCTCTCCACCGGTATACCCGAATGGCGCTCGGTGCGCACCGGGGCGGATGTCAAGCGCTGAAGGTGCCGGCCACTACACTCCGCCGCGACAACGCGATCGAGGGGGCATGCGTGGCGGAGCTCGTGACCATCGAGGGGCAGCAATACAAGAAGCGAGAGCCTCTCGGAGTGCTCGGACTGTCGGTGATCACGCTCGGGATCTACTGGCTCTACTGGTACTACACGATCAACGATGAGATCCGCCGGTTCGGGAAGGACGACACCGTCCGCCCCGGGATCGCCCTGCTCGCCGTCACGTTGGGCTGGCTCATCATCGTGCCTCCGTTCATCTCGGTGTACAACACGTCGAAGCACATCGTTCGGATGGAAGAGCGGCTCGGCATCTCGCAGACGCTCTCGCCGGCCATCAACGTCGTCCTCTTGTTGCTGGTACACATCGCGGTGGGGATCTATTCGCAGGAGCACCTCAACAAGGTGTGGGACGCCGCCCTGCGACGCCCCGCCCCGCCTCCGGGTCCCGCGGAGCTGCCGCCCCCTCCCGCATGAACGAAGGGGAGGGCTCGATCGCCGACCACGTGCTCGCCTCCGGAGGACGCGGAGACGCCGACCGATCCGCTCGCGACCCCCGAGTGGACCCGGCGGTGGCCTATCGAGGAGGCCTGGAAGGCGCGGAAGAAGCGCTAGTCATCAACCGGTCCATTCACCTCACCGGCTCGGCGGCAGCGAGGAGGCCCGCGGCCGTCCGTTCCCACGTCCAGTGGTTCGCCACGAACGAGCTCACGCCGCGCCGGAGCTCTTCTCGTTCGCCGTCCGGCAAGGACAGCAGGCGGTCGATGCCCTCGGCCAACCTCTGCACTGCCCCTTCGCCCGGTTCGAAGGAGAACAGCCCCGGATGACCGACCTCGGCCTCCAGGGCGCCGGCGACCTCCGCAAGACCTGAGTGCCGCGAGACCATCGGGAGCGCGCCCGAGGCAGCCCCCTCCGCGGCGACCATCCCGAACGCTTCCTGGAGGATCGACGGGACGACCTGCACGTCCATGGCCGCGAGGGCGCCGGGCGCGTATCGGTGGTCGAGGAGACCGGTGAAGGTGACGTCCGGCCGCCCTCCGGTCGATCCGTTGGTGGCGGAGGGATCGACCGGGAGCCCGCCGACGTCCCGTAGCCACTCGATCGCGGGCCGGTCGCCGCGCCGGAGCGCGATCGTCAGCGCCGCGAGCCAGTCCCTGTCGGATCCGAAGCCCACGACGAGAGCTGCGGTGTCGTGGTGGAGGCCAGGCTGGGCTTCGAGGAAGAGTTCCACGCCCTTCTGCGGGATGAGCTTGCCGAGATACCCCACGATCGGCCCGTCCCGGTCGGCGAGGTCGCGGAGCCGCGACGCGGCGCCCGGCTCGGGCACGTCCTCCTCGTACCTGTCGAACAGGGCGGACATGGCCTTCTCGTCCCTGGCGTCGAGGGCCCGCTCGACCTCGGCGTCGAGGGATGGTGGCCGCCCCCGGGCCGTGTCCGGGTCGAGGTCGAGGAGCGAGGCGACCTCTTGGAGCGCTTCGACTCGAGGCCGGGGGCGGAACGCCGCGACGTCGACACCAGGCGGCACGACGCGCGCCAGTCCCTGCATCTCGGGGACGAGGTCGGCGCATCGCTCCAGGGCCTCGCGGCTCGGGCCCACGACGGCGCGAGCGGCCATCGAGCCCCTCGCGCGCCAGCTCCCGGTAACGGCCCTGCGGCCGGATCGCGTATTCGAGATCGCTGCCGTGGATCTTCGCGACGTACCGTTCGGGGCCGAGCGCGCGACGCCCGATCGCGGCGCCAGGGATCCCGTGCCCCACGAACGCGATCTCCGAGTCGTGGGACCCGGCTGCCGCGCGGAGCGCCTCCACGTTCGCGCGCAGGTAGGCGTCGAGCTCGCCCTCGGTCAGCTCGACGAAGGGCCGAACGTCTTCGAACCCCTCGTAATGATCGACGACGAAGACCGGGAGCGTCGTGCCGATGTCCGGACGGAGCAGCACGCATCGCCCAGGGGCGCTCGAGACATCCGGGTTCGGCTCGAGCCCGGACGGCCCGTCCCGATCGACGGTGCCGTGTGCGTCGATCCATGCGTAGCGCTCCGGATGGCGTTCCTGGCAGACGAGGAGCACGTCGTGTCCCGCGGCCCGCCACACCTCAACGATCCGGGCGGTGGCGACGTTGGACCCCGAGCCTTCCAGCAGCCATCCGTGCCACACGAGGATCCGCACGCTCCGCATGCTAGGGCGCGGGAGCAGGCTGGGGGCTGGAAGGCGACGCCGGACGCTATGGTGCCGGGCCAGACCAAGGGAGCGGAGGCAGATGCGCGCGTTCAACCCGGCAGGCGTCGCCGGCCCGTTCGGCAGCTACTCGCACGGCATCGAGGTCGAGAGCCCGATGCGGCTCGTCTTCGGCTCCGGGCAGACGGGCGTGGACACCGACGGCCGGATCGGCGAGGGCATCGAGGAGCAGTCGCGGCTGACATGGCGGAACATCGAAGGTGTCCTCGCGGGCGCCGGCATGGAGATCTCGGACATCGTGCAGCTCAACATGTTGCTCGTGGATCGGGGCGACCTCTCGACCGCTCGTGCCGTCCGAGAAGAGGTCCTGGCAGGCCACCGCCCGGCGTCCACCCTCCTGTTCGTCGCCGGCCTGGCACACCCCGACTGGCTGATCGAGGTCGACTTCGTCGCAGCGCGGAACTCCGGATGAGGCGGAGTGGCCCGAGGGCGTCGGATGATCGATGACGCGCGCAAGGAGGAACATGGGACCTTCGCCCTCGAGTCGTTCGCAGACGAGCTCGCCCGCGCACCGATGAATCACGAGATCGGAACGTCGTTGTGGTTCGAGAACGATCACGTCCGCGTGTTCGAGGTGCGACTCGAGCCGGGCGAACGCGGTCCTTTCCACGTGCACGACCGTCCGTACTTCTGGACGGTCGTGGAGTCCGGCCGGGGTCTGCAGCGGCATCCGGACGGTACGTTCGTCGTCCGAGATTACGCGCTGGGCGACACCCGCTATCTCGAGCACTCCGAGACCGATCCCTTGGTGCACGACCTGGAGAACGTCGGAGATTCGACGCTCCGGTTCGTGACCGTCGAGCTGAGGCGATAGAAGGGACCGAGATGGTCGTCCCGAGCCACGGCACCGGCGGTCGACACAGCGAGAGGAGCGGGGTGGTGATCGACATCCATTCTCACGTCATGACGCCCGAGGCGCAGGAGCTCGTCCGACCGTTCTTCACTCCTGAGAAAGACCCGTTCTTCGGATATTCGAGCCCGTCGACGAGGGCGTACAACAAGCAGCACATCCCGGAAGTCGTGCCCGGGCTCACGCTCCCCGATGTGCGTCTGCGGGACATGGATCGCATGGGGATCGACATCCAGGCGATCTCGGTGATGCCGCCTCAGTACTTCTACTGGACGGAGCCCGAGCTCGGTGGTCGGCTCGCCCGGATGATGAACGACCGGCTCTTCGAGATCGTGCAGGGCCATCCCGATCGGTTCGTCGGCCTCGGCACGTTGCCGATGCAAGACATGGACCGCGCGCTCGCCGAGTTGGATCGGGTCGTCAGCGAACTGCGCTTCACAGGCCTGGAGATCTGCTCCAACGTGAACGGCCTCGACTTCGACGACGCTCGGTTCGTTCCGTTCTTCGAGAGGGTGGTCGAACACGACCTGCTCCTCGTCGTCCATCCGCACGGCTTCTCCGACGGCCGCCGACTCGCCGACTACTACCTCATCAACACCGTCGGCATGCCGATGGACTCGTCCGTCTTCATCGCGAGGGTCATCTTCGGAGGCGTCTTGGAGCGCTTCCCCGATCTCAAGATCTGCGTGACGCACGGGGGCGGATATCTACCGTTCTACGCAGCGCGTTTCGACCACGCATACGAGGTCCGAGACGACTGCCGCGAGCACATCCGCCGACCGCCGAGCACCTATCTGGCGCAGATGCACTTCGACACGATGGTGTTCGAACCGGAGGCGATCGCGACGCTGGTCGGGCGGTGGGGGGCGGACCACGTCCTCCTCGGCACGGACTACCCGTTCGACATGGGGGAGACCGATCCACTCGGGCTCCTCGCGAGGGTTGCGAACCTCGATGAGAAGGAGCGCGGGCTGATCGCCGGCGGGAACGCCGCGAGGTTGCTGGGGCTCGACCGCTGACGATCAGGCGGCCGCGTGATCGGTGGCGGAGCCTATCTCCAAGACCGCCCTCCCGACGACGGAGCCTTCTTCGAGTGCGCGGAAGACGTCATCGACCTCCCCGAGAGGCCGGACGAGCCCGACCACGGTCCGAACGAGGCCTCGTTCGACGAGCGCCATGGCTCTCGCCAGGTCGTCCCTGTGCGCGAACCGTGAGCCGACGTAGTCCACCTCGTCGAGGACCAACCTGGCAGTCGGAACGCGGAGCGAGGACGTCGGCGTGTACCCGACGGCCACCACCCGCCCTCCCTTCCTCACGAGACGGCGTGCCGTCGTAAGCGTGCCGTCGTGGCCGACGGTGTCGACCACGACGTCGACGCCCTCGCCCTTCGTGTCGGCGAGGTCGGCGATCGCTTCGTCGTCATCCGATCGCCTCGCATCGAGCCCCAGCGAACGAGTGGCCTCCAAAGCCGGCTCGCGGATGTCGAAGCCGACGACCGTGGCCCCGGCGGCGCGGGCCACCTGGGCCGCGTGGATCCCCACACCTCCGAGCCCGATGATCACGCAACTGGATCCGCCCTCGACTCGGCCCCGCGTCACGACGGATCGGTAGGCGGTTCCGAGCGCGCACGACATCGGGGCCGCGTGCACGGGATCGATCGTGCCGGGGATGGGGACCAGCCGATCGACCGGCACGGCGATCCGTTCCGTGAAGCCCCCTTGATGCATGAACCCCGCCCAGCCCACCAGGCGAGCGCACAGGGTTTCGTCGCCACGCCGGCAGGCCGGGCAACGCCCGCACGGCCAATAGTGGTAGACGACCGCCCGCGTCCCCTCCTCAACCAAACCCGGCGGTTCGGTCCTGAGGACGAGACCGAAGATCTCGTGTCCCGGAACGTGCGGGAGCTCGAGCTCTTCGCTGAACGGCATCTGCCCACGGGACGTCTTCACGTCGCTGAAACAGACGCCGCATGTGATGATCTCGACGAGGGCATAGCCTGCGGGAACGATGGGCTCGGGCGCGTCGATCTCTTCCAAGCGTCCCCCGTAGCTGGTCACCGCCATCGCTCGCATCGTTCGACCCTACGCGCTCGAGCCCGTCTCACACCCCGCTAGGAGACGGGGAGCAGAGGCTCCCCCCGTCGGCGGTCGGAGAGCACTCCGAGCCCGACACCCACCAGGATGAGGACGAGGCTCGCGGCCACGGCCGGGGTCAGCCGCTCGTCCGCGATCCCGATCGACGAGAGAAGCCCGATGACCGGGACCGCCATCAGGGTCAGGTTCGTGGTGATCGCGGGGAGGCTACGGCTGATCGTCAGCAGTCCCCAGAACCCGAACGCAGAGCCGAGGAGGATCTGATACGCGACGATCGCCACGGTCGCCGCCGTCCATCGGATGTCGGGCTCGCCTTCGAACGCGGCGGCGAGGATCGCGACGGGGACGGCCGCGACGGCGAGCTGCCATGGCATCAGCTCGAAGGGGGTGCCCGCCCACCGGTGCGCACGGATGTGGACGGTCGTCGCGGCGTTCGCGATCGCCGCGACCAACAGCATGCCGAGGCCGACGAGGAGCTGCGTGTCGCTCCACTCGAGGGTCCACGGTTCGAAGAGCAGCACGACGCCCGCCGATCCGAGCGAGAGTCCCGCAACTTGGAGGGAGGTCAGCCGCTCGTGGAGGAACGCCACCGCGAGGGGGACCGTCCACAGGCTCGCGGTGTAGACGAGGATCGACGATCGCCCCGGTGGTACGAACTCAAGAGCGCTGAAGACGAGCGCGGTCACCAGGGCGAGCCGGATGAGCCCCACGCTCCACAGGATCGGGCGGTCGGCGGCCCGCGGACGAGGGATCCCGCGCGTCGACATCGCCGCCGCGACCACGAGGGCGGCGCCGCCCATCCGGAACGCGGCGAGCCACAGCGGCGGCACCAGGTCGACGCCCGCCGCCATGATCGGCCAGTTGAGGCCGAGGACCGCGACGGTCGCGGCGGCGAGCACATACACGGCGGGCCGCCGCATCACGGGCGCTTGATCGTGCGGGTTCGCCCAGAGACGATCGCGCATGCGGGCCGAGGTGTGGGTGGGACGCCTATCGTCCGTCAGTGCGTCGTGCTCACCCGACATCGTGCGGCAGACCGGGCTAGTCGAGCAGCCGGTCGTCGTACTCGACGCGGGACAGGATGCGCGGGTCACCTTCGGTCACGAGGACCATGTCCTCGATCCTGACGCCTCCGCCTCCCTGGACGTCGGGGACCCAGACGAGGGGTTCGATCGCGAACACCATGCCCGGCTTCAGGTCGAAGACCGTTGACCCCGGGAGGGTCTCGCCGATGTACGGGGGTTCGTTCGCTCCCATGCCGATGCCGTGGCCGATGAACAGACTGAACAGGTTGTCGCCGAAGCCGTGCTCGCGGACCTCCGCGATGATCGCATCGGCAGCGTCCTGGTTGGTCCGGCCCGGCCGCATCTGGTCGACGCCGGCCATCAGCCCGCGATACACCGAGGTATACACGCGCTTCTGCATCGGCGACGGCTTCCCGACCATCATGGTCCGTCCGATGTCGGCGAAGTAGCCGTTCCACATCGCGCCGATGTCGATGAAGCACAGGTCGCCGTTGCGGATGATCTTGTCGGTGCAGATCCGATGCGGCGGAGACATGTGCTCGCCCGAGGCGACGAACGGCGTGATGACGTGCGCCATCTCCCCTCCCATGTAGTAGAGGGTCTGCATCGCGTCGCCGGCCACCTCGTTCTCGCGGCGACCTGCACGACTCGAATCGATCGCGCGTTGCGTGACCGCGTCTCCGATCGCGCAGGCTTCCTCGATGATCGCGATCTCGTCCTCGCTCTTGATGAGCCGCACTTGCTGCATGAGGTGGTCGCCGTCGGTGGGCTGGAGATCGGGAAGGTGCGAGGCCATCGATTCGACCAGTGAGAAATTGACCTGGTCGACCCCGAGGCGCCCGGCGGCGACACCGAACTCGTTCAGCAAGGGGGCGAGCGTCACCTTCACGAAGCCATCGACCAGCTCGCGCTGCTCCATGATCGGGATCGGGTGCGCCGCGGTAAGCCAGGACATCCCCATCGACGCCTTGTCGATCTCGCCACCCGAGCACAGGAGCACCGGGCCCGCATCGCGCGTCAAGAGCACCCCATTAAGGGAGGTCATCTTCCCCGCGATCAGCTGGGCGCGCAGGGACGTGAGGTAGCGGACGTTCTCGTCTTTCCACAGGAGGAGGGCATCCATGTCCGAGCTCCGGAGGGCCTGTTGTGCGGCCTGAACGCGATGGGTTCGGAGCCGCGCGAAGTCGATGCGGTCCTCCCAGTCGACCCCGAAGGGTCCGCGCGCGTAGCCGCTCATCACTCTCCTCGGGTGCGGGCGATGCCCTCCGTCTCGCCGCCGCGACGGGAACGGCCGATGGAGTCAGGGCCTCCCGTTGGGACATGTATCATACATCCTGTCGGAAGTGAAACCCCAGGTCTTGGCCAGGAGAGGTCGCGCGTGACCACGGAGAAGTCGATGACGGGTGACGTGAACTGGGCGAACATCGCCAACACCGGCGGCCGCAGGACCGCCCACGAGTTCGTGAAGGACTCTCTGCGGCGGGCCATCCTCCGGGGTGATCTGAGCGGTGGGTCTCGGTTGATCCAGGCCGACCTGGCGACGATGTTGAACGTGAGCACCACCCCTGTCCGCGAGGCTCTCCGCGATCTTGCGACCGAGGGCCTCATCACGCTCGATCGGCACCGGGGCGGCGTCGTTCGTGAGCTGAACTGGCAGGAGATGGAGGAGATCCGCCTGATCCGCCACCAGCTGGAGCCGCTGGCCGTGCGCCTCGTGGTCGAGAACATCACCGACGAGGAGCTCGCCGAGGCGGAGCGTCTCCGAGCCCGGATGGCGAAGGAGCGGGACCTCGGCAACTGGGTCGAGCTCAACACGCAGTTCCACCTCGTCTTCCACGATTCGACAGGTGTGAATCGCCTCGCCTCGATCCTCAAAGGTTTCGAGGAGGCGTCCACCGTCTACGTGGCGCAGGCGCAGCGGTGGCACCCTGAGATCCGGAGGCGAGCCGACGACGAGCATCAGGCGCTGATCGAGGCGTTCCGCGCTCGTGACGCCGAGCGGGCGGCCGTCGTGATGCAGGGTCATGCGGCGATGCCGATCGAGATGACCAGGCCGGAGGAACGCGGGACGGCCTGACGGAGGGCTCGCCGTCGGGCGGCCCTCGTGATCCTCGGGAAGGAGCGGCTGACATGGACACGGTTCGACTCGGCATCATCGGTCTCGGATGGTTCGGCGGGGTGCTGGCCGAGAGCGCTCGATCGTCCGGTATCGCCGAGGTGGTCGCCTGCTACGCGCGGACCGAGGAAACGCGGGCGGCGTTCGCCGAGCAGCACCGGTGCCGGGCCGTGGGGGATCTCGACGAGATGCTCGCCGACCCCGAGGTGGACGGCGTCCTCGTCGTCACGCCGCACTCCACCCACACCGACATCGCCGTCCGTTCCGCCGAGGCGGGTAAGCACGTGTTCGTCGAGAAGCCGCTCGCGCTCACCGTCGCCGAGACGCGGCGCGTGGGGGAGGCGGCCGCCGCCGCCGGCGTGGTCCTCCAGGTGGGCCAGAATCGTCGCCGGCAGCCCGCGAACCGACGGATCAAATCGATGATCGAAGCCGGTGAGCTCGGGACCGTCCTCCAGCTCGATGGGGTACACACCGCGGCGGGCGGACACAAGCCGGACCTACCCGCCTGGCGGAAGGATCCCACCGAGTGCCCGTTCGGGGGCATGACGGCGCTCGGGGTTCACACCGTCGACACGTTCCACTACTTCATGGGTCCCGCGAAGAAGGTGACCTCGTTCAGCACGCGCATCCACGGCTTCAACGACCTCGACGAAGCCACGACGGTGCTGGTCGAGTACCAGGCCGGACCGATCGCCTGTATCAGCACGACTTACTTCGCACCACCGGTCGTCGGGCTCTCGGTGTTCGGAAGCGACGCGGCGGTGTGGAACGAGGAGGACGGCACACGACTCTTCACGCAGTCTCGGAGCGAAGCCATGCGGACCGAGCGAGAGGTCGAGACGATCGACACCATGGTCGACGAGATCGCCGAGTTCGCGCGATGCATCCGAGGCGACGACGTCCCGGAGACCGGCATCGACGAGGCGATCGAGGTCGCGGCCGTTCTCGAGGCGATCGGCCGGAGCCTCGAGTCGGGATGCTCGGCCGAGCTGGCGGATCTCCGCTAGCCCAGCACCGCAGCGGCAGCGTCTCGATCCCCTCCGGTCCTCAAGGCGAGCACGGAGTGGATCGTCACGGCTCCGACGACGAGGAGACCGCCGGCGAGCACCTCAGGCGATGGAGCCTCCTCGATCGCGAGCCACACCCAGAGCGGCCCGAGGACGGTCTCCAGGAGCGCGACCAGGTTCACCTCGGGCGCCGGCAGGTGATGGGTCGCTCGCGTGATGAGGGTGAGCGACACGGGCAGGATCACCACCCCCAGAAGGGCGAGGAGCAGCAGGTCGCCGGCGCGGATCGTGAGATCGGCGCCGGCGATCAGCCCGGCGAGGGCGGCCCCGGCGCCGCCGATCGCGATCGCCGGCGTCATGTCCGCCGGGCGAACAGCGCGCGAGATGGTGAGATAGCCCGCGAAGCACGACGCGCCGGCCAACGCGAGCAGATCGCCGTCGATCTCACCACCTCCCAGGCTTCCCCCGAAGATCACGAGGAGGCCCACCACCACGACGCCACCGGTGATCCAGGTTCGAGCGTGCGCCGGTTCGTGGAGGAACAGGCGGCCGAGTAGGGAGGCGATGAGGGGCCCCGCGGCGATGATCACGAGCACGCTCGCCGCGTCGGTCCGATCCAGCGCCGACACGAACGCCACGCTCGCGGCCGCGAACAGCGCCCCCGCGAAAAGGTGAGGGCGTGTCGGTCGCCATGCGTGGGGCGCCCGTCCGGGCGCGAGGATCGCGAGCATCACGAGGGTCCCGATCGCGGTGAAGATCCCGCGCCAGCACACGGTCGACCACGCGTCGGTGTGCACGGTTCGGATGATCAGGGCATCCGGGCTGATCACGACCACGCCCGCGGCGCACAGCACCAGCCCTCCCAGGTGGTCGCGGCGTCCATCGGAGGCTCCTCCGTGGACGGTCACAGGGACGGCTTCTGCTGCCTAGACAACGATTCGCATATTCTATAGAGTGCGTCACCTGATCGGGCCTGACAGGGGGAGGGGCTTCGAAGATGAGCCACAGCAGCTTGCTTCGCAGCGCTGCACTCGTGGCCGTGACCATGCTCATGGCCGTTTCCTGCGGTGACGACGGCGGGGGCGGCGGAGGCGGTGGCGGCGAAGGCGGCGGCGAGAAGAGCAACATCATCCGTTTCACGTTCGCGCCGGATCCCGCCTGGGACTGGATGAAGGACCAGGGGATCCTCGAGGCGATGGAGCAGGAGTCCGGATTCCGGATCATCCAGCTCGCCACGTGGGACGAGTGGGCGACGTTCGCTGGGGGTCATGCCGACGTCGTCTCGACGGGCACGTACGAGACTCCGCTCCTCGAGGAGCAGGGCATCGAGACCGTCACGTTCGGCCAGTTCAATATGAACAAGGACGTGCTCGTGACGGCGCACCCCGAGTACAAGACGGCATCCGACTTCCCGGCCGGCTGCAAGATCGCGACGGAGTCCGTGACCGGGAACACGATCATCTGGGGGTCGCTGATCAACGCGATCGACGGTCGCGAGGTCGCGGAGGGTTCCGATGACATCGGGATCGTCACGGCCGATTACCAGGTGATCCCGAACCTGCTCCGCGAGGACGAGGCCTGCGCCGGGATCCTCGACCCGACCCAGGTGATCCCGGACATGGCATCGGGGGACCTCACGGTGATGTACGACGGGAAGTCCGCGTCGCAGCTCTACGGCGAGGAGATCGTGCCCGGCCACGAGGGTGTGCTCAGCAACGCGTTCGTGTCCCGAGCCGAATGGTTCGACGCGAATCCCGAGGCGGCGGCCTTCTTCGAGGAGGTGTGGGACTGCGCCATGGTCCAGTGGGCCGAGAACCGCGACGAGATCATCGATACGTACCCGCAGCACTTCGCGGTCGAGACCGAGGCCGAAGCGCAGTTCATGAAGGACTACTTCGAGAACACCTTCGACTGGTTCGTCGAGAGCCCCTACCTGACCGAGGAGTGGATCGAGGGCGAGCGGCCGGTCTTCGACCTCGTCAAGGACGCCGGCGTCGTTCCGGCGGACGCGGAGTTCCCTCGGCACGAAGTGATGGAGGATCCGGAAGGCGATCCCTGTCCGGAGGGCTTCTAGCGAGCGATCCGGTGCCGGCGTCGCGTCAGTGACGCCGGCACCGGCCCTCACCCCCTATGGCCGCGACCGTCGAGACCGAGAAGACCCTCGAGGAGCTCGAGCAGGAGGCGATCGATGCGCTCGCCTCGAGCGGCCGGCGCACGCGCGCGAAGGTCCTCTACTCCTTCCTCGGCGCGGCCAGCTTCGTCGCCGTCTGGGCGTACTTCTCCACGGTCCTGGAGCCCTACGTCCTCCCGTCCCCGCTCGCGGTGGCGCAGCGGATGTGGGAGCTCCTCGTCTCGGGCGTGGTCTTCACGAACTTCCTGAGCAGTTTCCTGAAGACGATGGCCGGCTGGGTGATTGCCCTCGTCATCGGGATCCCAGTCGGGATGTTGATGGGCCGCTACCGCTACGCCCGAGCGTTCTTCCACGATTTCGTCTACCTGTTCGCGAACGTGCCGCTCCTCGTGTACGCGGTGATCGCGATCGTCGTGTTCGGGATCAGCCCGTGGGGGCCGGCGTTCGTGGTGGCGCTGGAGGCGTTCACCGGCATCGCGATCAACGTCGCGGCCGGCGTGGAATCGGTGGACCGCGGGCTCCTCGCGATGAGCCGGTCGTTCCGGCGGAGCAGCCGCAAGACCCTCCGGAGCATCGTGATCCCCTCGGTGGTGCCGTTCCTCTTCGCGAGCGGCCGCGTCTCGTTCGCGAACTCGTGGAAGCTGGCCGCCCTGGCGGAGACGTTCGGCGGCTACCTGGGTGTCGGGTACCAGCTCGAGAAGTCGTTCCAGATCTTCTCGGTCGTCGACCTGCTGGCGTGGATGTTCTTCTTCGTCCTGTTCGTGATCCTGGTCGAGCGGCTCCTGATCGCGCCGGCGGAGCGACGGGTGTTCCGCTGGCGCGACCCCGCGGGAGCGAGGGAGCGGGTCTCATGAGCGACGTCGCGACCGTCGACGGCCGTGGATCCACCGAGATCCCCGAGTTCCTGCTCGCTCCACCGCGGTCTCGGTGGAGGTGGCTCACCTCGGATCGCGCCGCGCGGTACACGGCGCGCGTGGCGTTCCTGCTCGTCTGGCAATGGGCCGGATCGACGTTCGAGGACATCCCGACGCCCCTCGGCACCGTCGAGTTCCTGATCGAGGAGTTCCGGCGGGGCGAGGTCTTCCCGAACCTCGCGATCAGCCTGGTCCGGGCCGTGATCGGACTCTCGATCGTCCTCGTCCTCGGCGTGTCGATCGGGATCGCGATGGCGCGGTGGTGGCGCGTCCGCTACTTCTTCACCGATCTGATCCTCGTGGGCATCACGCTGCCGGCCTTCATCTGGGCGCTCCTGGTCGTGATGTGGTGGGGGTTCAGCAACATCGGGCCGATCACCGTCTGTGTGCTGTCCGCGACGCCCCAGCTGGTCGTCAACACGTTCCAGGGCGCGACTGCAACGCCCGGGAAGTTGCTCGCGATGTCGGACGCCTACCGGGTGGGCACTCGGCGGCAATTCCGATGGCTCATGATCCCCTCGATGATGGAGTACATCGCGGCAGGGTTCCGGTCAGCGGTGCTCGCCGGCTGGGGCGCGATCCTCCTCGTCGAATGGTTCGGGAACGACAAGGGTGTCGGGTTCCGTGCCCACTATTGGTACGACGCGCACAGTTTCGAGGGGTTGATGGGGTGGGGGCTCGTGATGATGGTCATCATCCTGTCGTTCGACCGGATGGTGATGGACCGAGTGGTCCGTCACTTCCGGAGCTGGCGGATCGGCGGGCAGCAATGGTCACGTTGATCGGGCGCTCCCGGCGCCGAAGACGACCGGAAGGTGATTCCCCGTGGCGCGACTGATAGCCCGTGACGTGAAGAAGGTCTTCCCACCGACCCGCCAGGGTCAGGACCCGGTGTTCGCCTTGCGCAACGTGAGCTTCGAAGCCGAGGGCCACACCTTCGTGACGCTGGTCGGCCCGTCGGGGTGCGGCAAGAGCACCTTCCTCAACATGGTTTCGGGCATCGACAGGCCGAGTGCCGGCACGCTCGAGGTCTTCGGCAGGACGGAGGGCGACGCGAGGATCGGTTACGTCTTCCAGGACCCCCGCCTGCTCCCGTGGAAGACAGTCCTGGACAACATGGTGTACGTCCTCGACGAGGGCTCGAACGAGGAGCGAGAGGCGCGCGGCCGGCGGTTCCTCGACCTGGTGAACCTCGGGTCGACCGCGGAGATGTACCCGGGGCAGCTCTCGGGCGGGATGCAGCAGCGCGTGGGGATCGCGAGGGCTCTGTCGATCGAGCCCGACCTCCTGTTGATGGACGAGCCGTTCAGTCACCTCGACGCGATCACGGCACGCGACCTTCGGGTGGAGCTCCAGCGCCTTTGGCTTGATACGGGCTCGACCATCCTGTTCGTGACCCACGACGTGCTGGAGGCGGTCCTTCTGTCGAGCCGTGTGCTGATGATGAGCAGCCAGGGAGTCATCTTCAGGGACCTCACGATCGACCTCCCTTTCCCACGGCGCCAGACGGATCGGGAAGTCGCGATCCAACAGGCGGAGATCCTCGAGCTGTTCGAGGAGATGGAACGCCAGAAGATCGACGCGTAACCGACAAGGAGGATCACGTGCTGAGACACACCGCCTTCTTCATGCTGAAGGAAGGGAACGGGCTCGAGGAGATGCAGTGGATGCAGAAAGGGTCCGCCTATATGCGGTTCACCGCGGCCGGGCCCGTCGCGATCGACTTCGGATCCGACCTGTTCGGAGGCTCGCTGCACCTCTCCGAGACGAAGCCATGGGACCGCACGCCGCGGTGGCGCGGGGCGACGGAGGGTCCCCCGTGCGACTACGACGTCGCCCTCCATCTGGACTTCGAGGACGAAGCAGGTCTCCAGGCGTACAACAAGGACGACGTGCACCATGAGATCGCCGTCTACAACGCGGCGGTCTGCCAGGGAGAGCTGACCGCGAGGATCGACTGGTGGTACGAGGGCGCGCCGCTGATGGTGCCGGGCCGCGTTCGGCATTCCGGGATGTTCATCTGGAAGGACGACCTGGACGAAGTCTCCAAGGACCGGGCGCTCACGGAAGTGAAGCGGCTGGGCGATGAGCCCGGCGTCGAGCGGCTCACCCTCGGCACCGGCGTCGGTGAATTGAAGACCGACTACGACTGGCTCCTCGACCTGGAGCTGGCGGACCCAGACGCCGCCGAAATGCTGATCAGGGGCGACGGATATCGCGAGACGATGCGGACGCTCTCCGTGGCGACGAAGTACGAGTGGACGGCTCGCATCACCCACGAGATGCACGGGCATTGAACGGCGCCATCTCGGAGGACAGGACATGACGACGGATCCGATCATCGACGTCCACTGTCATTGCACGCTTCAGCGGTTCCAGGAGGCGGTACTGCAGGGCGGGACTGACTGGTACGGCATGACCACCGCCGACGGCGAGCTCGGCAACATCAAGAACCGATGGCAGGTGCCGAAGCGACTCGAGACGATGGATGAGCTGCGCATCGACGTCCAGCTCGTGTCGCCTACAGACGTCTTCTACCAGTACCACCAGCCTCCCGAGGTCACGGAGCGGATCTCCCAGGAGGCGAACGAGGAGATCGCGGGCATGGTGCGCGACCATCCGGACCGCTTCATGGGCCTCGGAACGCTTCCCATGCAGGACCCCCAACGCGCCGTCACCCAGATGGCACGGGGGATGAAAGAGCTCGGCCTCACGGGGTTCATGATCGACGACCACGTGAACGGCCTCACCTACGACCACGATCTGTTCGAGCCGGTCTGGGAGGCGGCACAGGATCTCGGCGTCTTCCTGCTGATCCACCAGTTCCAACACACCACGGTCACGTACCGAACCCGGAAGTACTTCCTGTTGAACTCGATCGGGAACCTCGTCGACCGCACGATCACCTTCGCGGCGTTCATCTACGGCGGGGTGCTCGACCGGTACCCGGACCTCACGATCTGCCTGTGTCACGGTGGCGGCTACGTCCCCTATGCCCTGGACCGCCTCGACAAGGGTTGGGACGTCTGGGCAAGCGAGCGGGGGAAGTCGCAGGACCGACCGAGCGCATACGTGCGGCGGTTCTACTACGACACGGTCGTCTACACGCCTCGCAACCTGCGATTCCTGATCGACGTGGTAGGGGCCGACCGGGTCGTCTTCGGTACCGACTGGCCGGCTCCGATGACCTTCGACGACCCGGTCGGCCGTCTCGAGACGATGACCGAGCTCTCCGACGGCGAGCGTCACGCCCTGCTGCGTGGCACCGCGGTGAACCTGTTCCGGCGAGGCTGAGGCGAGCGTGTGACGACGCCCGCGCGCAAGCCGAAGGTCTTCGTCGTGCAGCCGATCATGGACGTCGGTCGTCGCGCTCTCGAGGAGATCGCCGACGTCGAGGTCTTCGATTCAGAGCGGATGATCGGGCGCGCGGAGCTGCTGTCGGGCGTCGCGGACTGCCACTACCTGTGGATGCTGGGCGACACGCCGATCGACGAGGAGGTGATGGAGGCGGCACCCTCGCTCAAGGGAATCGCCACGATGGCATTGTTCCCCAACGTGGTCGACGTCGAGGCCGCCACCCGGCGAGGCCTCCCCGTCACCGTGGTGCCTCATGTGATCACCAAGACCACCTGCGATCTCACCTGCGCCCTCGTCCTCGGGCTCTCCTGGCGCCTCGTCGAGGCCGATCGGTTCGTCCGCGAGGGGCGGTTCCATCAGGAGCAGTCGGCGACGTTCCTCACCCACGAGCTGGCCGGCAAGCTCGTGGGGATGATCGGGCTCGGCGACATCGGCGCGGAGATCGTGAAGCGCCTCCGCGCCTTCGAGATGGACGTGATGTACACGAAGCGGAACCGGCTCCCTCGGCAGTTCGAACAGGAGCTGGGCGTTACGTGGGAGCCCGATCGGGACGAGCTCCTCCGACGCGCCGACTTCGTCGTGCTGATGGCCACGTACAACGAGACGACGCACAAGATGATCGCCGCTCGTGAATTCGACCTCATGAAGCCCTCGGCCTTCTTCGTGAACACCGCCCGCGGTCGGATCGTGGACGAGCCGGCGCTCATCGAGGCGCTACGGAAGGGCAAGATCGCGGGAGCCGGGCTGGATGTCTATTGGCAGGAACCCCCCGTGGGAGAGCCGGCACCGAGCCCCGAGCTCTTCGCGTTCCCCAATGTCATCCTCACCCCGCACATCGGCAGCGCGACGGTCGAGGCCCGGGAGGCGATGAGTCTGGCGGTGGTGGACAACCTCCGGGCGATGATCGCCGGCGAGCGGGCGCCCGGAGTGGTCAATCCAGAGGTGTACGGCGAGCCGCCCGCGGTCCGGCCAGACCGTCTGGGTTAGCACGACCGGACGTCTCATCCCTGTCTAGACAGGGACGTCATACAAGATATAGAGTGCGCGAAAATCGGAGTTGTGTCGGCTCGACAGAGGGGGTCGGGGATGGTCCGTCGGCTGGCGGTGATGGTTGCGGCGCTGGCGCTTATCGCGCTGGCCGCATGCGGTGGTGACAGCGGCGACACAGGGGGCGGCGACGGCGGGACCATGCGCTTCGTCTTCTCGCCGGATCCCGTGTGGAACTGGCTCGAGGACGAAGGGATCCTCGCCGACATGGAAGCGGAGTCCGGGTTCCACATCGAGCGCAACGAGTCCGAGGACGAGTTCGCGTTCTTCGCGGGAGGACACGCGGACATCGTCTCGACGGGGAGCTACGAGACACCGGTGCTGGAAGCCGAGACCGACGTCGAGACCGTGACGATCGGCAAGTACAACAAGGCGAAGGACATCGTCGTGGTCCCCGCGGATTCCGGCTACGAGACGTTCGACGATCTCGAGCCCGGCTGCAAGCTCGGCGTCGAGTCCTTCAGCGGATCCACGATCGTGTGGCAAGCGCTCGCCAAGGACCTCCACGGCCGCACGATCGGCGAGGGGACCGAGGACATCCAGATGGCCATCACCGACTTCGACACGGCTCCCGAGCTCGTGGTGAGCGGGGATCTCTGCGCCGGGGTCACCTCGATCTACAACGCGATGTCGTACCTGATGGACGGCAGTGTGGTCGGTCTGTACGACAACAAGTCCGCCTCGCAGCTCTACGCCGAGCAGTACGTGCCCGGTCACGAGGGGATGGACAGCAACAACTTCGTCGTGACGAAGACCTGGTACGACGCGCACCCGGAGGAGGTCGCGTTCTTCCTCGAGGTCTGGGATCGCGGTCTGCAGGAATGGGCCACGAACAAGGACGCGATCCTCGACGCGTATCCCGACGACTTCGGCTACAAGACCCCCGAGGAGCTCGACTATCTGAAGAACTGGTACGCGACCCAGTTCGACGAGTTCGTCGATACCGTGTACCTGGACGAGACGTGGATCGAGGGGGAACTCCAGGTCACGAACCTGCTCGCGGATGCCGGCCTCGTGCCCGAGGGCCAGCCCGGGCCGATCCACGTGTGCATCGACCCGGACAGCGGAGAGGAAACCTGCAGCTTGCCATGATCGGCGGCCTCGATCGGATCCTGGCTCGCCGACCGGCGGCGAGCCTGGATCGGGCGTGCCACGGTCGCGCGACCAAGTGGATATGCCACCGTCACGTCGAGGAGCGTGATGTCGACCGCACCCGTCACCGAGCTCCCTGAGGGAGACAGCACCACCGCGGTCCGCATCGGCACCCGCCGGCGAGCGGGCAGCATGCGGTGGAAGGCGGCCGCGTACTCGTTGCTCGGCGCCGTCGCACTGCTCGGCGCCTGGCAACTCGCCTCCGGGTACACCCGGACGGAGTTCAACCTCCTCCCGAGCCCGCTCAGCGTGCTCCAGCGGATGGGGGACTTCACGTTCGGCAACGAGGCGGAGGGGATCGAGCCGGGATGGGTCTTCGTCAACTTCTGGGAGACGTTCCGCAAGACGCTGCTCGGGTTCTTCGGGGCCCTCGTGGTCGGCGTGCCGATCGGCATCCTGATGGGCCGGTATCGCTACGCGAAGAACTTCTTCTTCGACTTCGTCTACCTGGCGGCGAACGTTCCGCTGATCGTGTACGCGATCTTGGGCCTGCTCCTGTTCGGGATCGGTGATACGGGACCTGCGTTCGTGGTGGCGCTGCTCGTCCTCCCCGTCATCTCGCTGAACGTGGCCGCGGGTGTGGAGGGGGTCGATCAGAACCTGCTGTCGATGAGTCGTGCCTACGGGATGCCGACCTCGGCCGCGCTCCGCCAGATCGTGATCCCGTCGTTCACGCCGTTCCTGTTCGCCTCGGCGCGGGCGTCCTTCGCCGCCTCGTGGAAGCTGGCCGCGCTCGCCGAGACGTTCGGCGGGACCACGGGTGTCGGCGTCCAGATCCGCAAGGCGTTCCAGGGCTTCTCCGTGACCGACATGCTCGCCTGGATGATGTTCTTCGTTCTGTTCGTCGTGCTCATCGAACGGTTCGTGCTGATGCGGTTCGAGCGCTTCGTGTTCCGGTACCGGCTGAAGCGTGGCGAGGACATCCTCCGCTACTGATCGGGGAGATATGGCCACCGAGACGATGACCGAGACACCCGTCTCCCGATCCTCGATCGGGAGCGCGATCCTCGCTTTCCTGCGACGCGATCGCGTCGCCCGGTGGACCTCGCGCCTCGCCCTCCTCCTCCTGTGGCAGTTCGCCGGGATCATGAGCCCGCGGTTCCCGACACCGGTCCAGACCGTCGGCATCCTCGTGCGGGAGTTCCAAACGGCGTTCGGCAGCGATCCGTGGAGCGTCTGGAACAACGAGCTGGTACAGAACCTCCAGATCAGCTTGACGCGTACGGGCCTCGCGATGGTGTTCGTCCTGGTGATCGGCGTGCCTGTCGGCTATGCGATGGGGCGCTGGTGGCGGGTCCAGGCGTTCTTCACCGACATCGTCACCGTCGGGATCGCGCTCCCTGCCTACATGTGGGCGCTCCTCACGGTGATGTGGTTCGGGTTCGGGATCCGGGCGCCCGTCTTCTGCGCAGTGGTCTCGGCCACGCCGGGCCTCATCGTCCACGTCTTGCAGGGCACGCTCGCCATCCCGCGTGAGCTCCGGGACATGTCGGACGCGTACGGGGTCCCAGGCCCGACCCGAGCCCGAGACCTCGCGATGCCCTCGATGGCGGGCGCTCTGATCGCCGGCGTCCGCCTGTCGATCATCGCGGCCTGGGGTTGCGTCGTGCTCGTCGAGTGGTTCGGGAGCAACGAGGGCGCCGGTTTCCGAGCCCGCTACTGGTACCAATCGGCGGTGGACTACAACGGACTGATGGCATGGGGCGTCGTCGTGCTGGTCGTCGTGATCGCGATCGACCGTGGAGTGATCGAGCGCATCGACCGCAAGGCCCACGCCTGGCGCGGGTCGATCGCCTCGTTCGGAGCGAAGGGGTAGCGGATGGCTGATCGGGGAGGACAACCGGCATGGCGATCCTGAAGGCCACGAAGGTCGTGAAGGAGTTCCCGCCCCCCACGAAGCATCAGCCGACCGTGCGCGCCCTGGACGGCCTCGATTTCGAGATGGGGGGCCAGACGTTCGTCTCGATGGTGGGCCCATCGGGTTGTGGGAAGAGCACGTTCCTCAACATCGTCTCCGGGATCGAGACCCCGACGACCGGGAGCGTCTCCGTGTCCGCCGACGGGGGCGGGCCGGCCAGGCTCGGCTACGTGTTCCAGGACCCGCGGCTCCTCCCATGGCGAACGGTGATGAGCAACCTCCTTTACGTGCATCGCGAGAAGACCGACGACACCCGCGCCGGCATCGAGCGCTACCTCGACATGGTCGGCCTGAAGGGGTTCGAGGACATGTACCCCGCGCATCTCTCCGGGGGGATGCAGCAGCGGGTCGGGATCGCGCGCGCGTTCTCCGTCGAGCCCGATCTGCTCTTGATGGACGAGCCGTTCAGCCACCTCGACGCGATCACGGCCCGTACGCTCCGGGAGGAGCTCCAGTCGATCTGGGAGCAGACGAAGAAGACCGTTCTGTTCGTCACTCACGACGTGCTCGAGGCGGTGCAACTGTCGAGCCGCATCATCATCGTCGCCTACGGCGGGCGGAACTTCGCCGATCTCCCGATCGATCTGCCGTACCCCCGCTTACAGTCCGACCCGGCGGTCGCCACGATGCAGGCGGAGATCCTCGAGGTGTTCGAGGACATGGAGCGCAAGCGGAAAGCGCTCGACCCCCGGATCGCGGAGCTCGCCGAAGTCACCCGGAGGATGGAAGACGCCGGCTGAGCCTGCGGGGCGAGAACCGCCCGCCCTAGAGGCCGAGCAATCGAGCGGGGTTCCGCTCGAGGATCCCTTCCTTCTCCTCCTGCGAGAGGCTCGTCATCGCGTTGATCCACGGCACCGGATCGGGCTCCATCATCGGCGCTGGGTAATC
Organism: uncultured Actinomycetota bacterium; assembly: GCA_963842295.1. GTDB lineage: Bacteria > Actinomycetota > UBA4738 > UBA4738 > HRBIN12 > JAJNBA01. The sequence goes on from CAWJFY010000006.1 coordinate 71,023, forward strand.
CGTACCCAGAACCACCCGGTCGCTCCCCACCACATCGAGCAGGTACCGGAGGGTGGACTCCGTGTACGTGCACGAGTCGTACCAGAATCGACCCACGTACTCGCTCGGGGCTCGCTCGAGGTACGTCCGGGCGTCCTCGAACTCAGGCATATTCTCCATGGCCCCTGCCCGCCAACCCTTGTCCATCCGAGCGACTCCGAACGCCGTATAGCCGCCGGCGTGACCGAGGCAGAGCTTGAGGTCGGGGTGGCGGTCCATCACGCCGCCGTACACGAGCGTGCCGAACGTGATGGCTCGCTCGACCAGGTTGCCGATGACGTTGGGCAGGCCATAGCGCATCGTCCTGCCTTCGACGACCGTCGCGGCGCACTGGTGGAAGAACACGACGGCGCCAAGTTGCTCGACCGCCGACCAGAAGGGCGAGAATCGTGGGTCGTCCAGGGTCACGCCGTCCACGTGGTCCCCGATCGTGATGCCCTTGAATCCCATCTCTCCCATCGCGTGCTCCATCACCTCGATGGCCGCGGGCACGTCCTGGAGTGGGACCGAAGCGAGCCCCATGAACCGGTCCGGATGGGCGCGCATCATCTCGCTGAGCTCCTCGTTGCTCTCGTCGGCGATCACGCGAGTGACGCTCGGATCGAGGTCGTACTTGAAGAACCCTGTATTGACCGTGAGCACGTGTACGTCGACGCCCATCTGATCCATCTCCGCGATGCGATCCTCGGCGGAGATCGAGAACTTGGGTATGTGGAGCTCGCCGACCTCGCCGTTCAGCGTGTGCCACTCGCCATCCCGTTCGATCGCCTGCACGAAGCGGCGTGGCGTGACGTGATTGTGGATGTCGATGACCGCCATGGCGTCAGAACTCGAACTGGACGCGGGCGGTGATCTCCTTCTGGGTCACCGATGCCACGAGGTCCGAGGCTGCGTTCATCACCGGGTGGGCGAAGTAGCTCTCCAACCCGGCGACATCCTCGAAGTCGGCGACGAGGACCATGTCCCAGTTGTTCGGGTTGCGTCCGATGTCGAAGCCGACCGTGTACTCGACGACGCTCGGGACCTGTCGCTTGAGCGCCGCCAGCGCGTCCCGGGCGGCCACCTTCTTCTCATCCTCGACGCCGTCTTTCCACTTGAACATCGCCACGTGCCGAAGCATCCGGGCCCCTCTCTCGCTCGATTGCAGAACGCAGGATATCTAATATCGTAGCCCTGCGTGGCCGTCCCATCCGGTCGCGACCGGCTGTCGCCCGGATAGCGTGGCCACGGAACGTGAGAGGAGCTTCATGAACGAGGATCCCTGGCACACCGATCAGTGGTTCACGAGCCCGTGGAATTTCATGCCGGAGATCCGGGACACGCTCCAGCTCCCGGCAACCGTCCAGGTGCACGACGTGACGCTGCGCGACGGGGAGCAGCAGGCCGGGGTCGTCTTCACGAAGGACGACAAGCTCCGGATCGCCGAGGCCTTGGCCGAGGCCGGCGTGCCGAGGATCGAAGCGGGGCTGCCTGCCGTCTCGCCCGCAGACGATGCGGCCGTCCGCGAGATGGTCAAGATGGGGCTGCCCTCGAAGATCTACGCCTTCTCCCGGTGCATCGTCGACGATGTGAAGCGCGCGGCGGATTGCGGCGTCGACGGCGTGGTGATGGAGATCCCGTCGAGCCATCACCTCGTGGAGAAGGCCTACCGATGGCCGGTCCAACGTGCCATCGACGCCTCGGTCGAGGCCACCAGCCTCGCCCATGAGCTCGGGCTCACGGTCTCGTTCTTCCCGATCGATGCCACCCGGGCGGGGTTGGTCGAGTACCTCGACCTGCTCGAGAGGGTGGCGACCGATGGGCACGTGGACGCCGTTGGGCTCGTGGACACCTTCGGCGTCCTCTCGCCGCACGGCGTCCGCATGTTCGTCCGGCAGACCCGCGAGCGCATGGGCGTCCCCCTCGAGACCCACTTCCACATGGACTTCGGCCTCGGCGTGGCGAACACGCTGCTCGCGGTCGCGGAGGGCGTCGAGGTGATCCAGACGACCGTGACCGGGATCGGGGAGCGAGCGGGCAACACACCGATGGAGGAGACGGTCCTGGCGCTCCTCACGATGTACGGTCTCGACACAGGGATCCGCACCGAACGCTTCTTCGAGCTCTCGAAGCTGGTGATGGGACTGGCTGGCGTCTCGCAGCCCTCGAACCGTCCCGTGGTGGGTGAGCGGCTCTACAACGTCGAATCCGGGATCATCACCACCTGGGTCCGCAACGTCGGCGACGAGCTGACGGAATCCTTCCCGTACCGGCCCGAGCTCGTCGGACAACCCCAGCCGGTGCTGGTGCTGGGCAAGGGCTCCGGCCTGGACTCGGTCGCGGCGGGTCTCGATCGGCTCGGCCGCACCGCCACCCCGGAGCAGATGCAGCAGATCCTCGACGAGGTGAAGGCTCGCTCGCTCGAAACGAAGGGTCTCCTCGACGACGAAGCGTTCTCGGCGATCGTCGACCGGGTCACGTCGTGACCGGCCAGAGATCGAGACGGAACGGAGGGCAGGTGCGATGAGGGAAGCGTTCGGCTACGCGAACATCGAATGGAAGCGAGGCATCGATTGGGACGCGGTGCGAGCGTTCCGGAAGGAACGGGCGCAGGACGCGATGGAACGCCACGGCCTCGGCGCGATGCTCCTGATGTACGACGAGAACATCCGCTACGTGACCTCCACGCTCACACCGGGCTGGAACAAGCTGAAGCCGGGCCTCCGCTACGCGGTACTGCCGGCGGGCAAGGATCCGATCCTGTACGAGCAGGGCGACCTGGGTATCCATATCAAGGCGCACTCGCCCTGGATCCCGACGGACAACGTGCGGCATTCGTTCGCGTGGATCAAGGGGGCGGCCGGCCCCGCGTCCACGATGCAGGTCGAGAAGTTCACGAAGGCGCTCGCGGACGATCTGGAGGATGCCGGTGTGAAGGACCAGCCGCTCGGGGTGGACTTCATCGATATCACGATGATGAAGACCTTCGAGCAGGCAGGCATCACATGGACCGATGGCATGACGCCGATGATGGAGGCCAGGGCGGTGAAGAGCCCCGACGAGCAGAACTGCTCGCGGATCGTGGGTTCGATGTGCGACGCGCTCCACTACGAGATGTCGCAGTTCCTGCGGCCCGGGCTCACCGAGAACCAGGTCGCCGCGCACGGGTTCGAGTTCCTCTACTCGTTCCCCGGTGTCGAGGACGTCGAGGACGTGATCGTGTCGTCTGGCCCGAACGCATGGCCGAACTGGCGGAACTTCTCCGACCGGATCATCCGGCCGGGGGAGCTCGTGATCATCGACGTCGCGGCGCTCACATGGAACGGATTCAAATCGTGCGTCTATCGCACGTACTGCGTCGGGGGGAAGCCCACCGACGAGATGCGGCAGTACTACGACACCGCCCTGAAATGGCTCCGGGACTCGATCGACGCGGTGAAGCCGGGGGTCTCCACGCGTGACATCGCCTCGAAGTGGCCCTCGGCGATGGAGACGTGGGGCTACGCCGACGAGGACGAAGCGGCCGCCAACCTCTGGGGACACGGGCTGGGGCTCGCACAGTATGACCAGCCGGTCATCTCCCGGATCTGGTCGCTCGACCATCCGATCGAGATCAAGCCGGGCATGGTGTTCGCGCTCGAGACGCAGCACGGGAAGGTCCACGAGTTCGGTGTGCGGCTCGAGGAGATGCTGATCGTGACAGATACCGGGCACGACCTGATCACGTCCTTCCCGATCGACGAGATCACGGTCCTGGATTGATCCGGATGGTGGTGCCTGTGGCGCTCGCCGACCCGGCGGCGCGGGATCCCTCCCTCGTCGGGGTCAAGGCCGCCCGGCTCGCCGCCGCGACGAGTGCCGGGTTGCCCGTGCTCCCCGGGCGCGTCCTCCCGTCCGAGGCGTCGTCGGATGCCGTGGCGCGCGGCATGGGAGCGCTCAAGACGGGATCGGAGGCCAGCGGGTACCTCGCGGCCATGGAGAGCGTGGTACCCGCCGATCTCGCGGAGGAGCTGATGCGGCGAGCGGCACCGGACGGCCGGCGCCTCGTCGTGCGATCCTCCACCCTCCTCGATGACGACGGGCGATGGTCGGGTGCGTTCACGAGCTACCTGGGCGTCGAGGGGAGCGATCTGGCGACCGCTTTGCGAGGATGCTGGGCCTCGGTCTTCTCCGCCGACGCACTCGCGCGATGCCGGGAGACGGGGATCGAGATCGGGAGCCTCCGGATCGCCGTGCTCGTGCAGCCGTTCCTGGCGTTCGAGGCGGGGGGAACCGCGAGGGTGCGGCCGGACGGTACGGTCGTCGTCACGGCGGTTCCGGGCGGGCCGGCCGGTGTCATGGGCGGGCAGGGCGGGCGCGAAGTGATCGTCGGCGAGGATGGCCCCGTCGCCGAGGGGCTCGGCGAGTCGGCCGTGGGGGCGGAGACGGTGGAGGCCGCCGCCGCGCTCGCGAGGCGAGCGGCCGAGGCCGTGGCCGCCGGAGCGATCGAGTGGGGAGCGATCGGCGGCGAGCTCTCCCTGCTACAGATCGGCCCCACGCCGCCGGAGAGGGCGGTCCTCCGGCCATCAGGTCCAGCGACGAGCCCGGCACGAATGCCGGCCCCCGTCGCAGGCCTCGCCCGGCTTGTCACGGCTTTCCCCGGCCCGCTGGCCGACGATCTGGTCTTCCCATGGGCGCTCGGTTCCGGCGACGTGCCCGAGGGCGAGAGGATCGAGGTGGACGATCCCGAGTCGGCCCTCCGCGAGGCCCGTGCGTCGGCGGACGAGCTCGCTGCGGAGGTTTGGCGAACGGCACCCCGTGAAGCCCGGGATCGCGCCGCCGCCGTGTCGCGGCTCCTGCTTGAAGGACGGGTGGAGGACGGTTGCCGCGAGATCGCCGGTCTCCCCGCGCCCGACACGTCCGCCGCGGGACGCGTCGTGGGGCTCATCCTCGGACTCGGGGCGTTCTTGGTCGACGCCGGTGTTCTGCCCTCGGACTCCCTCGTCTGGCGGGTGACGGTCTCGGAGCTCGAGCGCGCGATCGGCGGCGATCGGCCGTCCCTGCGGCGTGGCCCCGGGCGATGGGAACCGTTCGTCGCGGACGTCGTTCGATCGCGAGGCCTCCACGCCACTGGGACCGCCGTCTCACCTGGCATCGCCGCCGGGCATCTGCATCCGCTCCGGGAGCTCCGAGCGATGGGTCGCCCCGCGGCTCGTGACGTGCTCGCGGCGCCGCTTCCGCTGCCTCACATGGCGCCGCTGCTCTGGCACAGCGCGGCCCTCGTGAGCACAGGAGGCAGCTCGGGGGCGCACCTGTTCGAGGTGGCTCGTTCCCTCGGTGTGCCCGCCGTGATCGGCGTCGACCCGACCGTGTCCGGCGGGGCGGGTTCGCTGGTCGCGGTCGACGGGAACTCGGGCGTGGTGTCGATCCTGCCGGCCGGCGAGACGTCGGCGGTGCCGTCCGAAGATGCCCGAGCGATGGCCTGAAGGAGGGCATGATGGCACTCGTCGCGGTCACCGATCACGTCTTCCCCGATCTCGAGCAGGAACGGAAGCTGTTGGCCGATGCCGGCCACGGGCTCCGCTTCGGGTCGAACGCCGCCTCGGTAGAGGACGTGCGTGAAGCCGTCGCCGGCGCAGACGCGGTCCTCAACTGCTACGCGCCGATGCCCGCCGAAGTGATCCGTGGGCTCGATCGGTGCGTGGTGATCGCTCGGTACGGGATCGGGCTCGACACGATCGATCTCGACGAAGCCACCGCGAAGGGCATCGTCGTCACCAACGTTCCGGACTACTGCATCGACGAGGTGTCCGATCACGCGCTCGCCCTGCTCATGTCCCTGTCCCGTGGCGTGACGCTTCTCGACCGGCATGTTCGCTCCGGATCCTGGACGCCGTCGGACGCACGACCGATCCACCGACTTCGCGGCCGAACCCTCGGGCTCGTCGGGTTCGGCCGCATCGCGCGCGCGCTCGCCGCCAAGGCCGCGCCGCTCGGCTTCCGGATCGTCACGACCGATCCGTTCGTGGCCGACGAGGCGGTTCGCGAGGCAGGCGCCGAGCCGGCGATGCTGGAGGAGCTTCTGGCCGCCGCGGACGTCGTCTCGATCCACGCACCGCTCACAGCTCACAGTCGTCACCTGATCGGCGAGGCCGAGCTGGCGATGATGAAGCCCGGCGCGATACTGATCAACACGTCGCGAGGCCCGCTCGTCGACCTCGACGCGCTTCGCGCCGCGCTGGCCGACGACCGGCTCGGCGGTGCCGGGCTGGACGTCCTCGAGGTCGAGCCACCGGCAGCCGACGACCCGCTCCTGCATCGCGACGACGTCATCATCACGCCGCACGCTGCCTTCTACAGCGAGGAGTCGTTGGAAGAGCTCCAGCGCAAGGCGGTCGAGCAGGTGATCGAGGCTCTCGCGGGCCGAACGCCACCGTACGCGGTCAACGCCGACGCGCTCGCGAGGTCGACCTAGGTCGAGAGTGTTCCCGCAGGCGGAGGACCCGCCGTGGCCCACCAGCGCGCGCCGCGCCGTCCGACGTCCATCGCGATCCCGAAGCAATCCTCCAGCGATCGCGTGGTGAGGACGCGTTCGACCTCACCGCTCGCGACGAGCCGGCCGTCTCGCAGTAGCGCGGCGTGTGTCGTCGACGGCGCGATCTCCTCCAGGTGATGGGTGGCGACGATCGTCGTCGGAGCGGAGGGAGGGGCCGCCACAGCCTCGAGCGCTTCGATCAGCGCCTCCCTCGCCGGGAGATCCAGCCCCGACGCCGGCTCGTCGAGGATCAGGAGCTCCGGCTCGGAGAAGAGCGCCCGAGCCAGGAGCACGCGCTGCCGCTCGCCCTGGCTGGCGGTGGCGAAGCGCCGCGCGGCGAGGTGTCCGCAGCCGAACCGCTCGAGCAACGCCGCCGCGCGGCGCTCATCGGCATCGTCGAATTCCTGGAACCAGGGCGAGAGGGTCGCTCGCTTGCCCGTGAGCACCACGGTCCGGACGGTGAGGTCGGGCGGCATCCGCTCGGCCAGGACGTGGCTGGTGTGGCTGATCCTGGGATGCAGCGCGCGGACGTCGGCGGTCCCGAACGTGATGCCCAGCACCCTGACGCGGCCGGACGAGGGCTGGCGGCGACCACCGGCGAGCGCGAGGAGAGTCGTCTTGCCACCGCCGTTCGGTCCGAGCAGCACCCAGTGTTCCCCGCGCCCGACCTTCAGATCGATGGGACCGAGGACCACTCGACCGGCGATCCGGACGTGCGCATCCCGCATGTCGACCGCAGGCGGCTCGGCGGGCGCCTCGGCCGTCGGACCCGCGCTCACTCCTGCGGCTCACACATCGACGAGCACCTTGAGGGCCCCCGGTGCACCCGCCGCGTGGATCGCCTCGTCGACATCGTCGATCGGGAACCGTCCCGACACGAGCGCGTCGAGCACTACGGGCCCCGAGGCCACGGCGTCGATCGCCATCGGGAAGTCCTCGACCCTGGCCGAGCGAGCTCCGATGACCGAGATCTCCTTGTGGTACAGCTCGTAGAAGGGAACCTCCCCAGATGTTTCGGTCATCGTGCCGTACGCGAGGATCCTCCCTCCGATCCGGACCATCTCGATCGCCCGGGCGAAGGCGTCGACCGTCCCGACGCACTCGATCACGAGATCGGCTCCGCCGGGCACGGCGGCGGCGACCTCCGATGACTCGGATCCGTCCGCCGCGATCGTGAGGTCCGCGCCGAGCTCGCGCGCGAGCGCGAGCTTCGGCGCGGACCTGGTGACCCCGATCACGGGGCCGGCTCCACCGAGCTTCGCGAGCTGCAGGTGGAGCAGTCCCGTCACCCCGAGACCGAGCACGACCACGCCCTCGCCTGGAAGGACGCGGGTCCTGCGTTGCGCATGCACGCAGGTCGCGAGGACCTGGAGCATCGGGGCGGTCCCCGGATCGAGGCCTCGGGGCAGCTCGTGGACGTTGGATGCCGGGACCGACATCAGATCCCGCAACCCTCCATCTCGGTCGCGACCGAGAAGCCCGCCAGCGGTACAGATGTTGGTCCGTCCCTCGCGGCACTGCCGGCAGTTCCCGCACACGATCCCCGGATCGACGAGGACCCTGGTGCCCATCTCGTCGTCATCTCCGCCCGAGATCACCGTCCCGACGATCTCGTGTCCCATCACGCGCGGGTAGTCGACCGGGATCTTGCCTGAGTGGATGCTCAGGTCGGTCCCGCAGATGCCGACGGACTCCACCTGCACCACGACATCACCCTGCTCCGGATGGGGTTCGTCCGTATCGTGGAGCTCGATTCGCCGCGGAGCAGTGAGGAGGGCGGCCTTCAGGTCTCCTCCTTGAGATCTCGACGTGCAGGCGTTCTCTTCCAGGCCCTCTCTCGGTGCTCACGACCGTTGGAAACGGTGCATCGTACAGGATGTGAAGGTCCGCCCGCGATCCGCGGCAGCTTCACGTGTGCGCCGCGTCGCGATCGGCAAGGCGCTGACAGAGGACGCGCATCAGCGCGAGCGACGTCTCGGGGCGTTCACGGAGCAGCGCCTCGAACTCCCGTCGCCCGATCGAGAGGAGGCGAACGGGTCCCTTCGCGGCGAGCGAGGCCATCCTCGGACCGCTCGTGATCACCGCCATCTCGCCGATCACGTCGCCCGCCGAGCGGACCGCCAACACCTGCTGGTGACCGCCGGGTTCCCGCAGGATCACCATCACGTAGCCGTTGACGATGATGTGCATCTCGTCGCCCGGATCGCCCTGCTCCGCGATCATGTCCGCATCGCCGTAGCTGTGTTCCGACGCGATCGTCGCGATCGGTACCAGATCCTGCGGCGACAGGTCCGTGAACAACGGAACGCGCCGCAGGAACAGCACTCGTTCCACGACCGGCAACGTCATGAGGGTCTCGGTCACGGTTCCTCCTTCTCGACTTCCTTCTTCGGACGTAGCCGCGGGCTTGGTCGTGGCCGCGGTCGCCCACTCCGCGCACGTCCTGATCCAGTCGTCTGGGTGTTGGAGCACCTTCTTCCGCCAATCGCGATCGAGATCGTGTGACCTTCCCGGCTCCCAGAGTCCCAGCAAGGGGCCCACGAGGTCGCGGTCGCCGATGGTCTCGATCACCTCGAGGGCGTTGGCTCGCTGGGCCGGATCCACGCCCGAAAGGCTCTCCAGCGCGGTGGAGATCGCGCCACGATCGCGCAGGAGCGCCACGGCCCGGATCGCCGTCAGAGCATGCGACTGCGATGCGGCTATCAGGGTGTCAACGAGCATCTCGAGCCGCTCGTTCCCTCCGGTCTCGATCGAGTCGGCGAGCCGGCGGTTCTCGACCGCCTGCGATGCCGATGCGGTCGCGAGCCGCCGCACGACCTCGCCCGCGCGCTCTGGGGAAGCGGACATCGCCTCACCGGCGGCCTCCAGCATGGTGCCGCCGCCGGCGATCGCAGCGATGAGCTCCTCGATACCGCCGACCGGGTCGACGCTGATCATCGTCCGCGACGCCTCGGATCGCACCGAAGGGGCGGGGTCGGACAACCCGTTCCGAGCGAGATCCGTCGCGGCGGGACTCCGCGACTCGGCGAGCGCCCGGAACGCCGCCACGCGGGCTTCGGCATGGGGTGATCTCGTGAGTGTCGCCAAGATCGTCTCGGCCTCGGCATCCTCCCGCTCCTCCCTCGGCTGGTCCTCCGGCCCCGCCCTCGGGCGGTCGTCCGGCCCGTCCTCTCTCGCGTCGGCCAGCAGGATGCCGGCGGCCCGAGCCCGGACGAGGCCATCGGGATCGTCCAGCAACGTTCGTGCCCGTGACCGGTCCGCTCGGAGCGTGCCGAGCGCCTCCAACGCGGCCAGCCGAACCTCCGGCGCCGGGTCGGCCAGCCGTTCGGGTATCACGTCCGACGCCACGAACGCCTCGGCACGGGCGAGGGAGCGCAGCGCGGTCGCTCGAACCTCGGGGTCGTCGTCGCGCACCCCTTCGATCAGCGCCGGGATCGCTTCAGGCGTGTCGATGTCGCCCAGGAGCTCCGCCGCCACTCGTCGTACGCCCGCGTCGGGGTCCGTCATCGCGCCGACCGCGACCGACGCGGCGGCCCGGTCGGAGCGTGCGACCCCGAAGGGTTCCCCCGCCCCGGGCGTCCCCCCGAAGACGTGCGGCCTGCCTTCTCGAAGGGCGGCGACGAGCTCGGAAGCGTAGGCCCTCCGCACCCGCAACATGGAATACACGGCGGCCGCTGCCGCCGCGAGCCCGATGCCGTACAGGATCCGAGGCGACAGTGCGCGCTCGCCGATCATCGCGACGACACCGGCGAGCACCGTGCCCACCTGCGTCGGCCCTCCGTACAGGAACGCTCGCATCCGGTCCCGCCGCTCGTCGGGAACGGTGTTGATCACCGCCTCCCACGTGCTCGACGCACCGCCCTGGAGCCAGACCACCTGCGCGAATCGGAACGCGAGGAGGATCGCGAACGTCGAGCCGATCGTGAGCACTCCGAAGGCGAGGAGGTAGAGCACGGGCAGGACCATCATCACCGTGGGGATGCCGACCCTCGAGAGCAGGCGGTTCATGACGAGGAGCGACAGGACGAGGGTCACCGCGGTCGATACCGCGAAGAACAGACCGAAGAATCCGGCAAGATCGTCGGGCTGCGGGTAGCGATCGGCGGCGGCACGCGAGAACGGGAGGTAGAGGGAGAAGAACAAGAGCGAGAACAGGATCGATCCCACCGACATCCAGCGAAGTAGCGGGGATCTCACGGCGTAGCGGAATCCGTCGCGCATCTCGACGATGGCTGGCGTCCGACGTCGCTTCGGTCGAACAACGTCCGCCCCCGCTCTCGCCACGAGGATCCGACCCAGCACGACCACCATCACCAGCGTTCCCAGCCACACCACGATCACGTTGTCCGTCCCGAGCCAACTCGCGAGTGGCCGCGTGGCCAGACCACCCACGACCTGTCCGAGGACGGCGGCCCCGCCGATGAGAGGGAAGAACCGCTTCGCCTGGCGCGTATCGGTGACGAGCCCGGCCAGCCCCCACACGGCGAGGCCGAGGAGGAACTCCGACGCCCCGCGGAGCAGCCACAGCGCCGGGTAGATCCACTCCGCGTCGGTCGCAAGCGCCACCCGAGCTACCCCCGCGATCAGCGCTATCGAGGAAGGGATGACGAGGAACACCCGCCCTCGTCCGAGGCGTCCGAGCAAAGCCGAGACCCCGAGCGTCGCCAGGAACATCGTCGCCCCGAGGAGGAGGTAGAGCACCGGGAGGTCCTCGACGCCGCCGCGGGCGAAGAGGAGCGCGTCGATGCTGCTCGCGGCGAGCGTCAGTCCCGCAGCCGAGAGGAAGGCCGCCGCGGCGGCCGGAGCCACCACCGACCGTTCTCCGGGCAACAGTCGCAGCAGCCGGTCCATGGTCTGGCATATCGTGTCAGGCCGAGGGGGGCAGAAGCGCGATGCCGAAAGGTGCCACGGTCCCGGAAGACGAATGGCGCGCCTGCCTAGTGGGCACGGCTCGACACATGGTCATCGCTCGCAGGACGTTCGGGCTCGTGCCGTCCAACCCGAGGTGCAAGTTCTGCAGCATCCCGTTCCGCGGCCCGGGTGGATTCGTCTTCCGTCATCTCTCGGAGAAGTACGGGCCGTGGGACAAGAACCCGAACCTGTGCCGCCGATGCGTGATCGGGCTCGGGTCCGCCGACGTCATGGGCGCTGAGGTCGACGCCTCGTTCCTCTTCGCCGACATCCGGCGCTCGAGCGACCTCGCCAGACAGATGGGAACCCTCGAGTTCACGCACTTGATGCAGCGGTTCTACAGGGTCGCGACCGAGGTGCTCTTCGACCACGAGGCTCTGCTGGACAAGTTCGTGGGCGACGAGGTGGTCGGCTTCTTCCTTCCGTTCATGGCGGGGGAGGAGCACCCTCGTATGGCGGTGGAAGCCGCGCGGGCACTCTTCCGCGCCGTCGGCTACGGCTCGGAAGAGGGGCCCTGGCTCCTGCTGGGGGCCGGTATCCATTCGGGAGACACGTTCGTCGGATACGTCTCACGCGGGGAGGCGAGCGAGTTCACCGCGCTGGGCGACACGATCAACGTCACGTCCCACCTCGCCTCCGCGGCTGGTCCCGGCGAGATCCTGGTCACGGAAGCGGTCGGGGCGTCGCTCGAGACCTCTGGTCTCGAGCGACGCCACCTGTCCCTCAAGGGTCACGAGCTCGACGCGCTCGTGATCGCCGTGGAGGAGCGAGGTCCTTCGCAGGCCGCCACCGTTCGAGTCAGTTCGAGCCCGATCACATCACCGCGAAGGTCTCGTAGACGGTGATCGTGGCGCCGCCTTCGAGGACCGGGCAGCCCTTGGCCAGGTCCGCCGCGGCATCGAGCGAATCGGCGTTGATGATCGAGTAGCCGCTCGCCGACCCGTCGCCGTCTCGAACCGAACCGTCGGGGCCGATCGTCTTCGCCGCTCCCGGTGTGAACGGGTTCCCGCCATCCTTCAAGGCCGGGCCCAACCCCTCCATCCAGGTGTTCCAGGCCTGCATCACGGCCGCCTGTTCTGCCTCGCTCTCGGGCATGCTTCCACCGCTGTACAGCAGCAGGTAGTCCGTCATCCGGATCTCCCCCTTCCCGGCTGCACGATGCAGCCTGAGGGGGGCATCATACACGTTCGTAAGTAAACGCTTACGGAATAGTCCCGGTCCGTCCGGCGATTGCCGTGGTCTCCTCCGACCGGCGACCCCTCAGGCCGAGAGGCGTTCCGCGAGGTACTTCAGGCTGAGGGGGTACCGGTACTCGATCGACATGTGGGTGCCGTCGAACAGCTCGAAGAACACATCGGTCACGCCGATCGCCTCGAGTTCTCGGCGGAACGCCTCTGCTCCGAGGTCGAGGAAGTACTCGTCCTTCTTGCCCGCGTCGATGTAGATCGCTCGCATCGACCGGAGGGTGTCGGCGTTCTTGGGCGCCATCCGCACGGGATCGAGCTCGAGCCACCGCTCCCAGACCTCCGGGATCAGCCGGCCGGTGGCCGTATCGAACGGGAGGTGGACCGTTCCGTCCGGGTCGGTCGAGTAACAGGCGGCCATGCACCAGTCGTTCAGGAGATGCCCGTCGCTGTCCTTCGAGAGCGCCGGGCGGCTCCGGAAGTCCTTCCAGAAGTTGTCGAACGAACCCTCGTACTGATCGCGGAGCACCCGCGCGGACTCGCGGAACTCCGGGAGGTAGCACGCCTCGAAGAGCGCGTCGCCGGCATGGGTCGCGAGACCCCCCCACAGGTCCGGCCTGAGCATCGGCACGACCATCGCGCCGTACCCGCCGCTGGATTTCCCTCCGATCCCCCGGTGGTCCCGATCGGCGATCGTCCGGTAGCGCTCGTCGACGAACGGCACCACCTCGTCGCAGAGATACGTCAGGTAGTCCCCGGTGCCGGGGGAGTCGAGGAACTGGCTGCCGCCGAGCGACGTCCAGCAGTCGACCCACACGACGATCACGGGTGGCGCATCTCCCCGCGCGAAGAGATCGTCCGCGAGCTCCGGGAAGTTGCGTCGGAAGGGTGATCGGTTGCGCCACATGTCGAGCTGGCCGGTGAGACCTTGGATCGCGTAAACGGAGGGATATCGGGCGCCGGGCTCGTCGTCGTAGCCCGGCGGCACGTACACCCACAGCGGGCGCTCATGCGGATCGCCCAATGGATTCCCGCGGAGCACCCGGCTGTCGACGGTATGTTCGTCGAAGCGCCCCTTCGGCTCGAACGACCATGGGTCCATGACGGTCCTCCTTCGTGATCTCGACACGGGTCGTGGACGGCGAGCGGCAGGCTACTCGGTACGCTTCCCCTCCGATGCGCGTCGATGCCGACTTCGAGCCGTTGCTCACCGAGCGTCTTCGACTGCGCCGGTCCGTCCCCGAGGACGCCGACGCCATCTCCGCGTATCGGAGCGACCCGGAGGTGAACCGCACGCAGGGGTGGGAGCGGACCGATCCGGAAAGTGTCCGGGCCGACATCTCTCAGATGGCGGGCCGGGCGCCCGGAGAGACCGGCGGCTGGGTGCAGTTCTCCGTGGAAGAACGCGACGGTGGCCGCCTCGTCGGCGATGTGGGGATCAGTCCGGCGGACGGGGAGCCCGGCGTCATCAAGGTGGGATACACGATGTCGCCGGCCTTCCAGGGTCGGGGCTACGCGACCGAGGCGGTCGGGGCGCTGGTCGCCTACGCGTTCGATGCGCTCGGTGCCGACGTGGTGCGCGCCTATGCCGACGCGGATAACACACCCTCGATCCGCGTCGCGGAGAAGATAGGGATGCGTCTGATCGAACGGTTCGAGCATCGCGAGGGGGACGAGATCTGGTTCGGCGTCAGATACGAACGGCGCCGCGAGGATGCGCCGGCGGCGTGAGCCCGTCGAACGGCGACCTCTCCGAGCTCCTGTGGCGCGCCGGCGATGAGGAGACCGCTCATCGCCGACGCGCCCTCCACCAGGCATCTCGCGCCGCGCGATTCTGGATCGAGGAGGCTCGGGACCTCGCCGAAGCGGGACGGTCGCTGACCGAGCTCCGTGCGGTCGGACCCTGGGTGGCGGCGAGGATCCACGGCTGGTTGGACGAGCCGCCCGAGATCCCGGAGCCCGACGAGACGCGTCGCGGGTTCCTGACGCTTGCCGAGGTCCGACGGGTGCTCGACGCGGACCCGACGTGGGAGCGCACGCCACATGCCGACCTCCAAGTGCACACGACCGACAGCGACGGGGGGCTCCCGTTGCCGGAGATGGCGGCGCTTGCCCGGCTCCTCGGTCGTCCCTTCATCGCGATCACCGACCACTCGAAGAGCCTCAAGATCGCGAACGGGATGGACGAGGCGCGGCTCGAGGAACAGATCGGGCGGATCGATGCGCTCAACGCAGATCTGATCGCGGCGGGCGATCCGTTCCGCGTGCTCCACTCGATCGAGATGGATGTCTTCGCAGACGGATCAGCCGACATGGAGCCGGAGGCGCTGGCGCCGCTCGACATCGTCCTCGGTGCGTTTCACTCGAAGCTTCGGATCCGCGAGGATCAGACGGAGCGTTACCTGGCCGCCCTGCGGAACCCGTCCGTGGACGTGCTCGCCCATCCGCAAGCCCGCATGTACGGCCGCCGGACCGGGCTTCGGGCCGACTGGTCGCGCGTCTTCGCCGAGGCCGCGGCTCGAGGCAAGGCGGTCGAGCTCGACGCCACCCCGGCTCGTCAGGATCTGAGCGTGGAGCTTGCCCGCGTGGCCATGGGGGAGGGAGTTCGGTGGTTCTCGATCGGGAGCGACGCCCACGCCTCGCTCGAGCTCGAGTTCCTGCCGTTCGGGCTGGCGACGGCCGCGCTGGCAGGGATCCCCAGGGAGCGGATCTTGAACTACCGGACCGTCGAGGAGGTCGCCTCATGGGGGCGGGAGCTCCGGGCCGGATAGGTCCTCCTACCCTCGATTTGACAGGCACTCGCGCCCTCGCGTATGGTTCCTCTCGAGAGACCGCTGGAGCCCTCGGGTTCCGGCGGTTTCTCACTTTCTGGGCCCCCGGCGCGCCGCGTGACCGACGGTCGGGGCGGCTCGTTCCCCGTGGCCCGCGACCGGCCCTAGACTCGGGCACCGCGTTCCGCGAGGGAGGTTCGATCGCATGCCGAAGGGGATCTTGGAGCGCCTCGCCGATGGTCCGGTCCTCGGCGACGGCGGGTATCTGCTGGAGCTGGAGAAGCGCGGCTACGTCCAGGCCGGCCCGTTCACGCCGGAGGTGGTCGTGGAGCATCCGGAGGCCCTCGCTCAGTTGCATCGAGAGTTCCTGCGCGCAGGGGCTGAGGTGCTGCAGACGATGACGTTCTACGCGAGCGACGACAAGCTCGCGACCGTGGGCATGGAGGGCACGGTCGACGACATCAATCGCAACGCGGTTCGGATCGCCCGCGAGGTCGCATCCGAGGGTGATGCGCTGGTCGCGGGCAACCTGTCCCTGACCTGGGCGTACGACCCTGCCGACGGCGCCAGTCCGGACCATGTCCGTGGGCTCTTCGACCGTCAGCTGCAGGATCAGCTCGATGCCGGGCCCCCGGACTTCTGGATCGGCGAGACGTTCTCGTTCCTCGGTGAAGCGCTCCTGTTCGTGGAGCGCGCGAAGGCGACGGGCCTGCCCGTGATGGTCACGATGTCGTTCGAGACGCTGCCCGCGAAGACCTACGAGGGGGACCCGCCTGGCGAGGCCGCCAGGAAGCTCGCCGCTGCCGGTGCCGACATCGTGGGTGTGAACTGCCTGAATGGGCCGGCGCAGCAGCTACCGATCGCCCAGGACATGGTCGAGGCGCTCGCCGGCGCCGCGCCGGTCGCCGCGCAGCCGGTGGCGTACGCGACCACACACGAAGAACCCGATTTCACGTCCGGAGAGGAGTTCCCGTTCGCCCTGACACCGATGACCCTCGCGCGGGGGGAGATGGCGGTCTTCGCGGACAGCGCGAGGGAGGCCGGAGTCCGCTACATCGGCTCGTGTTGCGGCTCCGTGGCCGAGCACGTCCGCGCCATGGCCAAGGTGCTCGGAAAGCTGCCGGAGCACGAACGCGAGTGGAAGTCGTCCACCGGGAAGGCGATGTCCGCCTACGAGTATCACGAGCACACCGAGACCGAGGTGTAGGCGCGTCTAGCCCGATGCCCCGGGCACATCCACCACGATCGGACGGCTCGCCGTCGGCTCCCAGTCCCGGAGCGCCTCGGCGAACTTGACCACGAGAGCGGCACCTCCCGCGACTTCGAGCGCACGCAACAGGGGGTAGCGCTTCAGCACCGGGAGCCGGAAGAGCAGCGGCGCGCCGACGATCGCCGCGCCGGCGAGGAGCCGGCGGAAGCGGCGGCCGGCGGGGGAGTCCAGGAAGTCCTCGACCTCCTGGACCGCCACCTCGATCCGGTCACCGATCCGCCGGAGCTCCACCATCGCTACGAGAATTGACGACGCGTCGTGCCGCTGGTGCCGCGCCGCACGAGGCGGACCACCACCACGAGGGCTGCACCGGCCAGGATCGCCGCGATCCAGGGCACGCCCTTGTTGTCTGGCGTGATCACTTCGGCCAGCAGCCAGCCACCGAGGAAAGCCCCGACGGCGCCCAGCACGATCGTCATCCAGATCGGCATCGGGTCGTCGCCCGGCACGATGAACCGTGCCAGTGGCCCCACGATGCATCCGATCAACAGGAACCCGAACACCTCTCCGATCGTCATGAGAACCTCTCCCTCCGGACGCCTCGAACGGCGTCCGGCCCTGCCCTTACCCAGAAGGGTCGTCCTGCATGCGGCTCGTGACGCCCGTCTGCGCAGGCCGTTGACGTCAGTCGCGCACGTCGAGGCGATCGCCGCCTGCGATCACGACGGAGCCGGTCCCGAGGGCCCGTCCCTCGATCTTCGCCCCACGACCCGACGGGAGGACCCTGAGGATCTTGAGACCGCTCGTGACCTGCACGCGGATCATGCCCGGCTCCGGGTGGTCCTCGGGTCGGAGGCCACCGTAGTAGAAGGCCAGGATGTCGGCAGCCGACTGGCCCCGGCGTGCCTTCCCGTACGCCCCCCACTGCACCATGCCCACTCCGTGGCCCCATCCGCGCCCGGTCACGACCAAGGCGCTCTCGGTGGAGGACACGTGCAGCCACCCGGATGGGATCGTGAGGGGCAAGGTCCCCTTCGGGCTTTCGGGCGGGTATCGGCCGGGCCGCAAGCACGGTGCCCACGTGTTGACGGCATCGCGGAGGTCGGCAGCGTCGATCGACCGGCTCTCGCCTCCGCCGCGAACGGTGAGAGAGGTGCCGCGCGGACGGGCGTTGGAGATCGCCGATCCGCCCGGCCACATGCCTGCGGAGCGGAGGAACCGCGTGAGGTCGTTGAACGGCAACCTGACCCGCCAGCGCGACGTCGGCGACGCGCCGTCGTCGCGCTCGGGAACGGATCGAAGGTAGGGGAGAGGCTCACTGCCGAAGACTTCCTCGTTGGGGTACGTGCGCCCGTTGGAGGTCGAGAAGTACACGGTGGTGGCGAGGCGGCCGTCGTGCAGGAGGACCTTCCCGTCGGTCCGGCGGACCGCGTGCACCCATCGCCGGTGGGCGGGGTCCGCGGGAACCGGGATCCCGCGGTACACCTGGCAGGAGGTGGTGGCGCAGATGGGCTCATCGAGGGCTTCCCCCTCATCGCCGCTCCAGCCGGTCGTCGCGAGCGCGTAGCTGCGAGCGGCGATCGCCTGCGCCTCCAGCGCCGCTCTCGGCCACGAGGACGGAACCTCCGCGATCCCTTCGAGATACCGGTCGAAGGGCACGACCACCGTGAGCGCCAGTGTGCCGTCGTCGGATCGCCTGACCCGAAGCGCCCCGGGGAACCGGCCGGTGAGCGTCACAGGCTCGGCGTCCTTGCAACGGGTTGCGACGGATGGATATCGGCCGCGGACGAGGAACGACCCCCCGGGAGGTGGTGTCAGCCGAAGGGAGCGTCGCTCCACCCTCCGCCGGCGCGTCTGGAGTCAGCGAAGGCGAAGAGGAGGATCCGGGGCGAGGAGAGGCGGAGGGCGTGGTCGACGCTGACGCTGAACCGTGGGTTGGGATCGCGCCTTCCTGGCGCGGCGTCTCCGTGCAGGCCGTCACCACCACGACGAGCACGGCAGCGGTCGCCCGCGCCCATGTGCGCCCACGCGAGACACGCAAGAGCTTCGCGATCATCCCCACGACGCTAACGGGCCGATGGGTATCCGCCCGCAGGAGCCGATCCCGGCGAAAGTGTGACAAGACCACCCTCTTCAGCTTGACCGCTCACTCGCCGCCGTCGTACCTTGGCTCTGCCCTGATCGGAGTGAACCGGGGGCGGGGAGCAGGCAAGGGACGCTAGCCGAGACCCCGAGGTCCCGGACCGGCCGCAAGGTTGGTTCGTCCGGAACTTTCCGATCAGGGCCTTTTCTTTTTGCCCAAAAGATCCTTCCGTTCCTCCCTCTCGAGCTCCCGAGCTGCTCCTCTCGCACCGTTCACGAAGGCGTCCCGCTCGAGTCGCTCGTCGCCGACTTATCCCAACCTTGACCGGCCCTTTCGGCGCTCTTCAAGAGCCATCCCGCATCGTCTCTTCTGAGGAGGGCGCCAGTCGGCACCCGCGGGAGAAGGAGGCAGCGATGCGATTCCGGGTAGTGGTGGTTGCGGCGGTCGCGGGGACCCTGTTGATCGGCGGAACGGCCATGCCGGCCTTGGCGAAGGACGGCGACGTGATCCGCACAGGAGCCTGCAGCAGGCGCAGCGACTGGAAGCTGAAGTTGAGCGAGGAGAACGGTCGTATCGAGGTCGAGTACGAGGTCGACCAGAACCGGGTCGGCGACGTCTGGCGCGTGGGGATCCGTCACGATGGCGGGCTCGTGTTCGCCGGCAAGCGGACGACCAAGGCACCGAGCGGCTCGTTCGAGGTCCGACTCGTACAGCGGAACCGAGCTGGCAACGACGTGTTCCGAGGACGCGCGGTGAACGCCCGTACGGGGGAGACGTGCGGCGGCGTCGCCGTGTGGACCGCCTGATCCCAGCGAGCGACGCGGCGGTGGGTCCGGGCACACCCCGGGCCTACCGCCACGCTTCCGCTGGTCGACGGCCGGACGGCCGCTACCATCGGTGACGTGAAGCCGAGGGTCCTGGTCGTCGAGGACGAGACTTCGATCTCGGAGCCCCTCGCCGCTCACCTGACGCGCGAGGGGTTCACACCGGAGGTCGCCGGCACGCTCGCGGTCGCTCGCGAGGCCTTCGGCCGGGACGAGCCCGACGTGATCCTCCTCGACGTGATGCTCCCCGACGGGGACGGCCGGGACTTCTGCCGTGAGGTGCGCGCAGGCTCCGACGTGCCGATCGTGATGCTCACCGCCCGCGGCGAGGAGGTGGACCGGATCGTCGGGCTCGAGCTGGGGGCCGACGACTACGTCGTGAAGCCCTTCTCGGCCGGAGAGCTGGTGGCCCGCATCCGTGCGATCCAACGGCGAGGCCGCGCGCCGGGCGCACTGCGCGCGCCCATCAGCGTCGGCGCCATCACGTTGGATCCGTCATCGCGTGCGGTCACGAAAGGCGGCGAGCCGATCGAGCTGGCCGCCAAGGAGTTCGATCTCCTGAGGCTGCTGATGTCGCGCGCCGGCGAGGTTGTGGGACGGGAAGAGATCATGGACGAGGTCTGGGATCCGCACTGGTTCGGCCCGACGAAGACCCTCGACGTCCACATCTCCTGGCTGCGGAAGAAGATCGAGGACGAGCCGTCCACGCCGCGGTACATCACGACCGTCCGCGGCGTCGGGTTCCGTTTCGCCCCCCCGGATGGCTGATGAAGGTCCGGACGCGGCTCGTCGCCTCCTTCGCATACGTCCTGCTCGTGGTGATCGTGGCGCTCGTAGTGCCCCTCGCGCTCGTGCTGCGCGACCGCGCGCGATCGGAGCTCGAGGCGCTGACGCGGACGAACGCTCAGACGATCGCCGCGGTGCTGAACCAGAGTCGTCTGAGGGTCGACCCCCAGGATCGTCGGGCACTGATCCGCGACGCGCGTCGCTACGCGACGGATGTAGGGGGTCGGGTCGTGATCCTCGATGTGAACGGCACCGTGATCGCCGACTCCACTGACGAGGATCTGGGGGAGAACTTCGCGACGCCGGGCCGCCCCGAGGTCGCCCGGTCTCTCGCGTCCGAGACAAGTGCGGAGGTTCGTAGGAGCGACGAGGAGGGAGGGGACATCGCCGTCGCGGCTGCCCCCATCATCGACGAAGGCGTTCTCGTCGGCGCCGTCCGGATCTCCCGGGACGTGCGGACGGTCCAAGAGAACGTCGGGCGAGCGACGGCGGCGATCGTCGCCGTGGCGCTCGGCGGTCTCTTGGCCGGTCTGGCGATCGCCGTCGCGTTGGCCAGGTCGCTCGCCCGACCGCTGTCGCGACTGGCCGCGGCCGCCCATCGGCTCGGGGCCGGCGACCTGTCCACCCGAGCGGGGAAGCTCGAGGGCGGTACCGAGGTGGACGAGCTCGCGGGCTCGTTCGACGAGATGGCGGGTCGGGTCGAGCGCACGGTGCGAGCCCAGCGCGAGTTCGTCGCCAACGCGTCGCACCAGCTCCGGACACCACTCACCGGGATCAAACTCCGACTTGAGGCCGCGATCGCCGAGACCCCGGACGAAGCCGCCCGGGATCAGCTTCGCGCCGCCGACAAAGAGGTCGATCGTCTGGCGCAGATCATCCAACGGCTCCTGACGATGGCCGGCCAGATCGAGGAGGGCCGGGTACCTCATGCCGAGCTGGGCGACGCCGTGCGGCGAGCGTTGCAGCGATGGCACGAGCGGGCGGCGCAGTCATCGTCGTCGTTGATCGATGAGGGTGGGAGCGAGGGCGCCGCCGTCTTGGCCGCGGCCGATCCCGACGACCTCGATCAGGTCCTCGACGTCTTGATCGACAACGCACTCACCTACGCCCCGGGGCGGGTCGACGTCGCCGCGTCTCCGAACGGGGCACGGGCCACGGTGTCGGTCGCGGACCACGGCCCCGGCATCCCCTCGGACGAGGTGGCCCGTGTGACCGAGCGATTCTTCCGTGGCCGTGGCGCTCCGGCGGGCGGGTCCGGGCTGGGGCTCGCGATCGCGAGGGAGCTCGCCGAACGATGGGGTGGGGGTATCGAGGTGCGAGCGGGTGCCGCCGGAACTCGCGTCGAAGTCTGGTTCCCCAGCACCGGCGAAGGGAAGGCTCCGCACGCTCCGGACGCTTAGCGTGGCCTTAACGCGGTGACCGGTACGGTGGACTCATGAAGAAGGCCATCGTCATGGTCGTGCTCGGGATCGGTGGGCTGGCCGCCGCGATCGCGCTCACCGTCGGCGCGCTCGCGCTCGCCGGCAACGACGTGGGGAGCGTGGTCCAGCCGACCCTGATCCCGTCCGAGTCGAGATCGCTCGCCCCCAGCCCTTCCGGGGACGAGGATCCTTCAACATCGCCCTCCCCGTCGGTCGACGATCACGGCGGCGAGGCGGATCCGGACGACAATTCCGGCTCGGGCTCGAGCGACTCCGGCTCGGGTTCGAGCAATTCGGGCTCGGGCTCGAGCAATTCCGGCTCGGGCTCGGACGATCCTCCCGACGACGACTGAGGCTTACCCCTTCCTTTACCGCCGCATGGGCGAGTCGTAACCGGTCGCTCCCTAGGTTGTTTCCAGGAGATCTCGAACGAGATCGACAGGGACGACAGGAGGAGAAGATGACGAAGATCCTGCGGAAGCTGATGACAGCGGTCGCGTTGCTCGTGGTCGGTGGTCTCGTGATCGGAGGCACCATGGCCCTCGCGACCGGTTCGCCCACGCCGAGCGCGGGCGTGTCGACCTCGTCGGCCACCAGCTCGGCCAGCGACTCGCCCAGCCCGAGTGGTGTCGGCGGGGCAACGGACGACGACGGCACTGCCGATCAAGGTCCCGGCGACGTGCCGGTCGTGGGCGGGAACGGGTCCATCGACGACGACGGAACTCCCGACCAGGGTCCCGGCGACTTCCAGTTCGGGGACTTCCAGTCCGGCGACGATGACGACGCTGATGAGGACGAGGTCGAGGACGCCGATGACGACAACTCCGGTCCGAGCGAGAACAGCGGTCCGGGGAGCATCGACGACGACTCGGGTCACGGCGACGACCACTGACCACCTGTACCGACTGCCATGCCCAGCGCGAGGGCGGCGGCGCCACGGCGCCGCCGTCCTCGCGCGTTCCGCGGGGCCGAACACGGCCGGATCCTCGGGCCGCTAGCATCTGCCGCGCGATGACCAACGATCCGAATCCCGATCGGCCGCCCGAGGATCGTCCCGAACCCGTTGGCCCGGTCGATCCGCTCGTCGTCCCCCGCTTCGCGGGGCCGGCGACCTTCGCCCGGCTGCCTCGGCGCGAGGACGTCGACGTCTGCGACGTCGCCGTCCTCGGTATCCCGTTCGACAGCGGCGTCACCTACCGGCCCGGCGCCCGGTTCGGCCCTGCCGCGATCCGCAACGCGAGCAGGCTCCTGCGGGCCTACCACCCCGGTCTCGATGTCCACCCGTTCGCGGTGCTCCAGGTCGCCGACGCGGGTGACGTCGGCTGCAACCCGTTCGACATCGCCGAGGCGATCTCGCAGATCGAAACCGCCGCGGACGCGACCCTCGACGACGCGACCTATCTGCTGTCGATCGGAGGCGACCACACGATCGCGCTGCCGCTGCTGCGAGCCATGCACCGCCGTCACGGCCCCGTGGCGCTTCTGCATTTCGACGCGCACCTCGATACCTGGGACACGTACTTCGGCGCCGCGTACACGCACGGGACGCCATTCCGGCGAGCGTGGGAGGAAGGATTGTTGCTCGAGGACAAGGCCACCCACGTCGGGATACGCGGCCCGCTCTTCTCGCCGGACGACCTGGTCGACGACGCTCGGTTCGGGTTCGAGATCGTCTCGGCCATGGACGTCCTCGACGACGGCCGGCGGGCGATCGCCGACAGGGTCCGCGACCGGCTCGGCGATGCCCCTGTGTACGTGTCGATCGACATCGATGTGCTCGACCCGGGCTTCGCGCCCGGGACGGGGACCCCGGAGGCCGGCGGCATCACGAGCCGCGAGCTCCTCGGGATCCTCCGCGGGCTCGCGGGGGTGAACCTCGTGGGCGCGGATATCGTGGAGGTGGCGCCGCCGTACGACGCGGGGGAGATCACCGCCGTGGCCGCCGCACACGCGGCCTACGAGCTCCTGGCGGTGTTCGCCCGTCGGTCGACGGCCTAGCCTCGGTTCTTCTCGAGGATGGCCGGATCGGCGCCCAGGAACCTCATCAGGTTCCCGAAGATCGCGAACAACGTGAAGGTGGTCGCCGCGATCAGGATGAACACCACCGCCACCGCCGCGATCGTCGGCGTGAACCCGTAGCGGAGTCCGTTCACGATCTTCACCGGCAGCGTCTCGACGGTGAAGCCGGCGACGAGGAACGCGATGATGTACTCGTTCAGGCTGAGTACGAACGCGGCCGCGTACCCGGTGATCATCGAGGGGATCAGCAACGGGAGGGTCACCGTTCGGAACGTGGTGCGTTGATCGGCGCCCAGCGTTTGCGCCGCTTCGGGCAGGGCTTGATCCATCGTCTCCATCGCGAGGGAGATCGTGACCAGCGGCAGCGTCGAGAAGAAGATGGCGTGCGCGAGGATCACGTTCTCGATGCGCCCGACATGTCCGGTCGAGAGCCAGAACACCTGCATCCCGAGCGCGCTGATGATCGGCGGCAGCATGAAGGGCAGGATGCCGAGCGTGTAGAGCAGCGGCGCGAGCCGGATCCGATAGGTGCGGAGCACGTACGCAAGGGGAGTCGCGATCAGGACGGCGAGTGCGGCGCTCGTGGCGGCGATCGTCAGGCTGTATCGGATCGAGGTCCGCCACCCCGGATCGGTGAAGAGCTCCCCGTACCAGGAGAGCGAGAAGCCTTCGGGTGGGAAGTTCAGGTATCGGTTCTCGTTCACGGACCCGACCGCGACGACCAGGAGGGGCGCCAGCAGGAATACGACGACGAACGCGGTGAGGGACCAGCGCCACACGCGCACTTACGTCAGCCTCCTCGTGCGAGACTCGATGAAGCCCACCAACGCCACCACGACGAGCGAGAGCACCGTCAGGAAGATCGCCATCGCCGCAGCGAACGGCACGTTCGCGTTCGCGGACGCTTGATCGGCGATGAAGACGGAGAGCGTCCAGTGCTCGGGGCGGCCCAGGAAGAACGCGATGATGTAGCTACCGAGGGTGAAGACGAACACGAGCAGGAAGCCCGCGACGATGATCGGACGGGCGATCGGGACGACGACGGTCCAGAAGGTCCGCCACGGCGACGCCCCAAGGGTCTGCGCCGCCTCGGTGATCTCGGGGTCCAACCGGGTGAGCTGCGGATAGAGCGTGAGGACGCAATAGGGGAAGGCGATGTAACAGAGGCCGAGCAGCACGGCGGCGAAGCTCGGCTGGTACGCCGCGGCCTCGTCCATCAGCCCCAGCCAGACGAGGATGTTCGACACCCCCGACGCCCGTCCGAGCAGGATGTACCACGAGAACGCGACGATCACTTCGGAGAGGCTGAGCGCGGAGAGCACGACGATCAGCAGCGCGACGTGCGGGCGTCGTCGCATCCGTGTGAGGAAATACGTGAAAGGGAATGCCACCGCGATGCACACGAGACCGGCGAGGAGGCAGATCCCGATCGAGAAGAGGGCCCTCTCGAGGAACACCGGTTGGAAGAGGCGCTGCCAGTTCGCGAGCTCGAACGCCGGCTCATAGAAGGCGCCCTCGATCCGGTGGTAGAAGCTCGTCGCGACCATGATCCCGAAGGGGATCAGGAAGAAGATCACGAGCATCCCCACGGGGAACGCGAGAACCCCGTAGGTCCTGGTCGAGGGTCGCTCCTTCTCGCTCACGACACCACGACCACGCACGCCTCGGCAGGGAACCGGACCGCCACCTTCGCGCCCTGCTGGACGGGCACCCAATCTCGAGGAGAGCCCGCGACGATCACATGCTCCTCCATGCCGCAGTCGACGAAGCACTCGAAGAGCTCGCCCAGATCCCGGACGAACACGACGGTGCCGGGGAGCACGTTCCGCTCCTCCACGCCCTCCACGACCAGCTGCGCGGCCTCCGGCCGCACCGAGATCTCCACGTCGCCGGCGCGGTCTGCGTCGCCCGCGATGTCGAACGGGCGGCCGGCGACCGTGACGGAGCCGTCGCCGGACGCCGCACCCCGTAGGAGGTTCGTGCGCCCGATGAAGCCCGCGACGAAGGGGGAGCCGGGCCGTCGGTAGACGTCCAGAGGCGGGCCGACCTGCTCGATGCGACCCTCCTTCATCACGACGACGAGATCGGACATGGTCATCGCCTCTCGCTGGTCGTGGGTGACGATGATCGTGGTGATCCCCAGCTGTTGCTGCAGCAGCCGGAGCTCGACCTGGAGTTGTTCGCGGAGGTTCGCATCCAGCGCGGACAGGGGCTCGTCCAGCAGGAAGAGCCGCGGCTCCAACGCCAGCGCGCGGGCGGTCGCCACCCGCTGGCGCTGCCCCCCGAGAGCTGCTGGATGCGCCGGTCGGCCATCCCCGCCAGCGAGACGAGTTCCAGCAGCTCGTCCACACGTGAGGCGATCCGATCCTTCGGCGCCCCTCGGATCCGCAGGCCGTAGCCCACGTTGCCGGCCACGTTCAGGTGCGGGAACAGCGCCAGGCTCTGGAAGACCATGCCGATGTCACGCGTGTACGCCGGCCGGTCGGTCATGTCCTCGTCGTCGAGGAAGATGCGCCCCTCGGTCGGACGTTCCAACCCGGCGATCATCCGCAGCATCGTGGTCTTGCCGCACCCGGAGGGCCCGAGGAACGAGATGAGCTTTCCCGGCGGCAGCTGGAGGTCCACGCCGTCCACGGCCGTCACCTCGTCGAAGCGCTTCACCAGCCCTTCGAGCCTCAGGCCACCTCGTACGTCTCCGTCCACCGGCAGTCGCGCGTTACGTGAGGATCAGCTCGGTCCAGTTCTGGTCGATCCAATCCTCCCACTTGTCGTAGATCTCGTACTTCGGTCGGAGAGCTGTCTCCGGGCCGGGCCCGGCAACGGCCTCGTACTCCTCATCGCTCATCGTGAGCGTCTCCCGCTTCGTCGACGGGATCGTGCCGAGCGTGAGGGCGAGCTCTTGCTGCACCTCCGGCCGGCACATGTAGTCGATGAAGGTGACGCAGGCGGCGAGGTTCTCGGTCGTCTTCGAGATCGACCAGAACCCCGAGTCGAGGATCGCGCCCTCCTTCGGGAAGACGCTCCGGAGCGGGGCGCCGCCTCCGGCCTCCGACGCCGCGAACAGTGTGATGTCGTGGTAGAACTGCCCGAGCGACACCTCGCCTTCGTTGTACGCGGGCTGTGCCTGTGCCTCGTCGCGGAACCAGAGCTTCACGTTCGGCTTGACCTCCTGCAGCTTGCGCATCACCTCGAGGACCCCGTCCTGCGTCTCGAGGATCTCGTAGCCGTCGAAGTGCGTCTCCGCGGTGATCTCGAGCAGGAACGAGTTGGCGGCGTTCCGGAGCAACGCCAGCTCGTTCTCCCACTGCGGATCCCAGAACGCCGTCCAGGTGTCCGGGCTCTCCTTCACTCGGTCGGTGTTGGAGACCAGCGTGATGTACCAGGAGAGGCCGCCCACCCCGGTGACGTTGCCGTCCTCGTCGGTCCGGACGTAGCCCTCCTCGAGGTTGTCCGACGTCGGGATGTCCGAGGTCGAGTACTTCGTGAGGATGTCCCCGTTGATCGCTCTTTGGAGGCCGACGCCCGAGAGCATCGAGACGTCGGCGGGGGGCGCCCCGCCGGCTGAGATCGCCTGCTGCAGTTGCACGACCCAGACCTCCGACGTCGGCTGCGAGACCGATTCGACCTCGACATCGAACTCCTCCGTGAAGGCCGGGTACATCTTCCGGAAGTTCTCCTCGAAGAATCCGCCGTAGGTGCCGACCTTGATCGTCGAGCCGGCGATGCTCGAGGTGTCGATCGCCGTGGGCTCCGTGCCGCCGGACGGCGGCGCCGGCGCATCGGGCGCGCACGCGGCGAGGATCGCCGGCATGCCGATCGCGGCCCCCGCGAGGATCCCTCCCCGTTTCAGGAGGTCGCGTCTGCTGAGTCGTCCTTCGATGAGCACCCGATCGATGTCCACGAACCCACGCCCCTCTCCGTCGTGCTCCGTCGTGCCGGTGGCACCTCGCAGGCTACCCGGCGTTCGAAACGGCGCGCAAGTCAGTGACTCGTGGCGCAGTTTGTGGCGCAACGCGACCCGCGCCGACCGGATTCACCTCGCGAGGCTGTCGACGAACCCGAGCACCCGGGCCCATGCGTCGCGGCACGCGTCAGCGTGCTCCGTCATCTTCCGGTCGAAGAAGGAATGCGGGGCGTCCGGATACACGACGATCCGGTGCTCGATCCCCGCCGCGTCGAGGGCGCGATCGTACGCCTCGACATCGGCAGTCGGGATCCCACGGTCGGCCCCTCCGTAAAGACCCAGCACCGGCGCGCGGACCAGGCCGGCCTGCGCCTCGGCGAGCGGCGAGAGCTCGCCCTCCTCCGCTCGCGTGGGAGGTCCGTAGAAGGCGATGCTGCCGTCGATGCCTTCCTGCGAGGCCTGCATCAGCGAGGCCCGCCCGCCGAAGCAGAACCCCATCGAGATCACGCGAGTCGCGCCGTCCCCCCGCAGTGTCTCGGCCGCCGCCCGGACGTCCGCTCGGATCCCGTCGTCCTGCGCGGCAGCCCGGTGCGGCGCGTAGTCGAAGTCGTCCCCGCGATGCTCCGCGTCCGCGGTGCGCCCATAGGGGTCGATCGCGACCGCGTGGACCCCAGCGTTCGCGGTGTGCTCGGCGAGTCGCTCGTAGTACCGGTGGAGGCCCCTGACGTCCGGGATGATCACGACGCTCGCGGCGGCCGGCTCGCGTGTGCGTGCGACCGTGGCCGCGAAGCGGTTCCCGTCGTCGGCGACGATGACCGTGCGCTCCGACCCCCCGAGCATCCCGGTCCGGGCCGGATCGGGGGGCAGTGCATCGGTGTCGAAGCACATCGTCAGGCTCCGTACTTCGCGAGACGGCCCGCGTTCGCCATCAGGATCGGCAGGAGCTCCATCGAGGGGCGGATGCCGAGGCCGCCCATGCGGCACCAGCGCTCGCCGAAGCGGTCGGTGTCGTCCCGCCCGCAGCGGGGGCCGTGCACGACGACCGGCACCGGGTGCCAGGAGTGCGCGGCCATCTGCGAGGGCGTGGCATGATCGCCGGTCACCGCGATCACGCCCGGCTCGAGGGCGGCGATCAGGTCGGGGATCGCCTCGTCCACGCGTTCGATCGCCGCGATCTTCGCGGCACGGTCCCCGTCCTCACCCGCGGCGTCGGCGTCCTTGATGTGGACGAAGAAGAGTCCGCGTCCTCCCGATGCTTCTCT
Source organism: uncultured Actinomycetota bacterium (assembly GCA_963842295.1). Taxonomy (GTDB): domain Bacteria; phylum Actinomycetota; class UBA4738; order UBA4738; family HRBIN12; genus JAJNBA01. The sequence goes on from CAWJFY010000006.1 coordinate 99,930, forward strand.
AGGAGGCGAACCTGATCCGTGAGGTCGGACGGCGGCCCGAGGACGTCGAAGCCCAGAAGCTCCGCGATCCCCCGGTACATCGGATAGACCGCGATCGCGGCGGCGCGGAGGCCCGTGCGGTCCCCGAACCGCGGGAGCTCCCGGTGGGTGTCGAAGCCCCGCAGCAGCAGGCCGTTGGCCGCGGCCTCCCCGGACAGCACCCGTTGCATCTCGCCCAGCTTGGCGGCGACGAGCTCCGCGGTCGGCTCCGCCGCCGGATCGAGCGGTTCGGCCTCCAACGGGGGGACCCCGGTCGTCTGCGGGTCGGTGTCGCCGATCCGTGGATCCAGCCCGTCTCCCCGGAAGACCACCAGGAGTCGGTGCCCCTTCTCGTGATGGAACTCCACGCCGTGGACGGCGGACGACAACCTCGCCACCACACGGCGAGCCTCCTCGTCGGAGATCCGGCCGGCCCGCCTGTCGACGACGTTGCCCGCCGCGTCCAGTGTGCAGAGGTTCCCACGGGCCGCCACGTCACCCGGCCGGAGCTCGACGCCGAGGCCGGCAGCGCTCAGCGTCCCGCGTCCCAACACGAACTCGACCGGGTCGTACCCGAACAACGCGAGGTGACCCGGGCCGGAGCCCGGCGTGATCCCTGCGCCGACCGGCTCCAGGAGCCCGGTGACCCCTCCCTCGGCGAGTCGGTCGAGGTTCGGGGTCGCCGCCTCTTCGAGCTCGGTGCCGTGCACTGTGTCGGCCGATCCGCCGAGACCGTCGACCACGACCAGGAGGATCCGCGACCCGGTTCCGGTGGCGAGCGAGGCGAGATCCATCGGGCGATGCTACCCCTGGCCGGCCTCCCCTTGGCTCGCGAGACGCCCTGCGGGCGCGGATGGCCTCCACCCCCGCTCGAAGCGCCCGAAGACCCCGATCAGCCCGAGCAGGACCGCACCCGATGCCAGGAACCACAGGGGTCGCTCGAGCCACCACCGGGCCGTGGAGTCCTGCTCACGTCCGAACCCGAGCGGCCACAAGGCGAGGAGAGCCAGGAGGAACGCCGTCATGTGCCAGAGGAACAGCGTCATGATCCTCGCGTTCACGACGATCGTGAACCGCCAGGGCCGCTCGCGCTGCAGCCATCGGTCGAGCCTGGGCTTGAGCAACATCACCGCCCCGATGGTCCAGACGCCCCCCAGGAGGAAGCACACGGTCGGCGGATAGGCATTCGAAACGGCCTCCACGTCGGTTCCCAGCAGGCTCTTCGGATAGTGACCGATCCCGGGGAACCAGTCGAAGCGAGCTTCGCCGAACAGCCGGAAGAACCACGGTGTGGTCAGCACGACGAGACCGGCAAGCCCGCCCACGACCATCGCCCAGAACCGACGACGAGGCCACGTCGCGAAGGTCCCGTCCGCGTACGCATGACCGAGCTGGTGCGGGAACAGGAGGACGAACGCCACGTTCAGCCAGCGCCAGCCCCACGCGCCAGTGGAGAACGCCACGAGGTCGACGACCGCCGCTCCGAGCGCCATCACGACCGGCACCCAGAGACCGAACCGGCGGTGGAGCCGGATCGTCACCGGTGCGATCACCACGACCACCAGATAGACGCCGAGGAACCAGAGCGGCCCGAACGGGATCGTGGCCCCAGGCGGCTTCATCCCTCGAAGCAGGGTCGTGTCGCCCCAGAGCCGCGGTCCGGTCGGCGCACCCACGTCGGCCAGGTGGAGCACCACCTGCACGATGGCCCACAGGCTCAAGAACACGATCGAGGGCCGGAGGAGCCGCTCGAGCCGGCCACGGATGAACGTCCAGGTCGATTCCCCCTTGCGTCGCGCGGAGTCGTAGGCAACGAGGTTCGAGAAGCCGCCGACGAAGAAGAAGATCGGCATCACCTGGAAGACCCAGGTGAAGAGCCAGAGACCCGGCGTCACACCGATCGCGCTCGTCGAGCGGATCACGCCGCCCTCCCAGTGGTTGATCGAGATGAACCAGTGACCGCACACGACGGCCACGATCGAGGCCGCGCGCAGGAAGTCCATCGCGCGGTCTCGGGAGGCGGGCGTTGCGCGAACGAGCGTGTCGAGATCAGGGCTTGTCACGACACCTGGAGCATGGACCTCTTCCGCGGTCGGGGGAAGCGTTACGGCGCTCCGAGTGACGCACGGTTCGCGACGATCCGGACGATGCGGTCCTCGATCGCGACGGCCTGGGACTTCGACATCCCACGGGACATGATCGAGAACTCCCCCCAGGCGTTCTCTCTCGCCAGCCACACCCAGCCCGAGAGCGACGAGATGTCGATCAGCGTGCCGGTCTTCGCTCGCAGTTTCACACCGACCAGGCGTCCCTCGAGCGTCCCCTGACCACCGGTCGGGAGACCGGCGCGGAGGGACGTCTCCCACGGACGGGTCTCCGCGAACCAGAGCAGCTCCACGAGATCCTGCGTGCGGATCCGGTTCCCATAGGAGAGGCCGGAGGAGTCGTGGGCGACGACGCTCGCGCCGTGCGCTCGGGCGAAGCGCGCGATCGCTTGCGCGCCCTTCGCGATCGACCCTGCGCCGCCGATGACGAGGCCTCCGAGCCATTTGCCGAGCACCTCCGCGTGGAAGTTCCTGGAACGGCGATTCATCCGCGAGATCAGGGCCCCGAGGGGATCGGACGCCATGGTCGCGATGCGGCGGAGTCGCCTTGGCGGCGCGCCCGAGCCTGCGTCCATGGTGACGCCGATACCGAGGGCTCGGAGCCGCTTGGTGAGGGAACGCGCCGCTCGTCGCTCGGGATCTCGGATGTGCACGCTGCGGGCATCCTGGTTCCCCTCGAACGTGAGCGCGGTCGGCAACGGGATGTAGTCACGCGGGAAGTAGTCCTGCCACCCAGGGGCCCACCAGTCACGCTGGAAGCCCGTCGTTGCTCCCATCACTCGTCCGCGGATCTTGCGGATGCCGGCCCCGTCGACCGCCCGGGCGAGCGCCGCCATGGTGAGCCTGCCGACCTCCGGATCCCCGTGGCCGACGATCCACAGGTTCCCGCGGAGGACGCCGTTCGTCGTCGCACCCTTGGCGAACAGGCGCGTCCGGATCCGCGCGCCGATCGGGGCCCGCTGCAACAGCGCCATGGAGAACACGAGCTTCTGGTTCGAAGCCGGCGTCATCCGATTCCACGTGTTGTGGCGATAGAGCCATGCACGGTCCAGGCCGATCGCGACGGAGATGTCGCGTCTACCGATGGCCCTCGCGACATCCTGTTTCCACGGCGGGGGCGCAGCGGCGACGGGTGATGCGGTCGCGACGAGAACGATCACGAGGACGGCGACCGATGCACGAGCCGATGCGGGGAGAAGGGACACGCGCGGAGGATACGTCAGGCCGCGCGCGCGACGAGGGAGCCGAGTTCGAATCGTTCCGCCGCAGCGGTGCACGGAGGGCCGTCCGTGACCCAGAGTGCACCATCCGTGAGATCCATCGCCACCGTCGCGACGGTCTCGTTGGCGACGCCCGGTGCCTCGCCACCGTCGGCGTGGGCGCAGACCGGGGCCGAATGGTCACGCAGGAACTCGAGCAGGTCGTCGATCGAGCGCTGCCCGGCGGTGGTGACCCATGCCTCTGCCGTGGTCTGTCGCGCGAGGCTGGTGCTCGAGTCGTCGAACCGTTCGAGATCCTTGAAGCCGTCGTGCGACGGCCGCAGGAAGTGGTTGGCGTGGGCATGCCGCTCGCCGTCGGATCGGTGCACGTGCTCGCGACCCCCTGGCGCCGCCTCGAGGTTGGCCGCGCGACCGTCGCGGGACGCGAGCAGATAGTTCCCGGAGGACGCCCGGACCGGTGCGGTGACGGCGTCGACCGCCTCCTCGAATGAATCCGACGTGAGGATCCGGCGCAGGATCGCATGGAACGGGACGCCAGGGTCGCCGCGATCGAGCGTCGAAGTGAGGGCGTTGGCGGCCAGACCGATGCCTCGCTGGTTCATCCCGCATTTCGCGAGCAGCCCCGCTTCGACGAGGCTCACGAACGGCGGGCCATCATGCGGAGCCTCCACGAGCAGCACGCACGTCGTCCGAGCGCCCGGGTGCCAGTCCCAGTTCTGCGCGAGCAGCACGTGGGCATCCTCGCTTTCCCCCGCAGGGGCACAGAGCGCGGTGCACTCTCGAGTCGCCATCCCGAACATCACCTCGGTGCGGACGTTCAGCGCCAGGATGTCCTCGGCGTCCACACCGACGCCTTCGGCGATGCCCTCGATCTCGGGCAGGAGGCGGACGTCGTAGTCGTCGACCGGGCCGGCGAAGGCGCCGGCCCGATCGCGCACCGTGGGCCATCGCATGCCGGTGTGGTGGCGGAAGACCTGCTCGTAGAGCTCGAGCGAACGGTGCACGCGCTCGCGCGCCTGCTCCCCGTACGCGCGCCCTCGTTCACGCGGTCCTCCCGACACGGCGACCAGCGGCCAGCTCACGGCGAGCAGGGTAGTAGACTCCGCCTCTTTCCGGATGCGCCAACGGACGCCGGAACGAACATCGGAGCCATCGCGTGAACACGATCGATCGCGCACGTCTGTCGCGGTTGATGGACCGCGAGAGAGCGCTGTTCCGGGAACGCCATCCGAAGAGCCGGGCGCTGTTCGAAGCGGGTCGAGATTCTCTCCTCTACGGCGTGCCGATGAACTGGATGGTGCGGTGGCCAGGCGACCATCCGGTGTACGTCGCCGAAGCCGAAGGAGCGCGATTCACCGACGTCGACGGGAACGACTTCGTCGATCTCTGCCTCGGCGACACCGGCGGCATGGCCGGGCACGCCCCGAAGGTCTCGGTCGACGCGATCGCGAGGCAGGCGGCCCGAGGCATCACGCTGATGCTCCCGACGGAGGACGCGGCCTGGGTGAGCGCAGAGCTCGCGCGCCGCTTCGGCGTCCCGTACTGGTCGTTCACGCTCACGGCCACGGACGCGAACCGCTTCGCGATCCGCTGGGCGCGCCACATCACCGGCCGCCCCAAGGTCCTCGTCCACAACCACTGCTACCACGGAACCGTGGACGAGACTTTCGCGGAGCTGGACGCGGCCGGCATCGTGGTCGACCGGCCGGGGAACACGGGGCCTCCCGTGCCCGTGCGAGCGACGACGCGGGTGGTCGAGATCAACGACCTGCACGGGCTCGAGCGAGAGCTCTCGCACGGCGACGTCGCGGTCTGCATGTTCGAGCCGGCCCTCACCAACATCGGGATCGTGTTGCCCCACGCGGGCTACTGGGAGGGCGTCCGGGATCTCTGCGACCGCACCGGGACCCTCCTGCTGATCGACGAGACCCACACGATCAGCGCGGGGCCCGGTGGAGCGACGAAGGCGTGGGGACTCGCGCCCGACATCGTGACGATCGGCAAGACCCTCGGAGCCGGGATCCCCTCGGCCGCCTACGGCATGACGGAGGAGGTCCAACGGCGCATCGTCGAGGGGACCGACCCTGACGTGATCGACGTCGGCGGGACGGGAGGCACACTCGCCGGCAACGCCCTGTCGCTCGCGGCCATGCGCGCCACCCTGGGGGAGGTGATGACCGACGAAGCGTTCGAGGGCATGATCGAGCTCGGCGAACGCTTCGAGGACGGGGTGCGGGAGGTCATCTCCTCCCACGATCTTCCCTGGCACGTCGTGCGCCTCGGGTGTCGCGTCGAGTACCTGTTCCGTCCCGAACCGGCTCGGAACGGCGACGAGGCGTTCCACGCGCAGGACGCGGAGCTCGACCCGTTCATCCATCTGTTCCTGCTCAACCGGGGCATCCTGATGACGCCGTTCCACAACATGGCGCTGATGTCGCCGGCCACGACTGCCGAGGACGTGGACAGGCACACGGCGGTGTTCGGGCAGGCGACGGACGAGCTCCTCGCGATCGGATCCGAGGCTCGATCGTGATCGGACGGGTGTCGTTCAGGACGAACGATGCCATCGATCCAGACCGGTTTCCGACGTTCTGAGGCGAGCTGGGGCGAGATCGCTAGGCTCGCTCCAGCGGCTTCGTGAGACACGTGGGCCCGCCATCCCCCTTCCGAGAGATCTCCTCGCCGACGTAGGTTCGGACGTCAACGCCTGCCGCCTCCATCCGCCGCCGGGTCTCGGGGTTGCCCTCGAGCGCGAGAGCGACCCGCGGCCCGAGTGCCAGCACGTTCGCCCCCATGGAGTCGAACTCGATGTCGGGCACCTCCACGATGCCGACCCCGGCGTCCCGGAACCGCTCGACGAGGCGAACCGGGAGGTGTGGCAGCGAGGCGACGGCCAGATCCGCGTCGAGCATCGACACGAACGACAACAGGTGGGTGCACGCGGTCGGCCCGGCGAGATGAGGTAGGTCGAACGAGACGACGGTCGTATCCGGGAGCAGGGCTCGGAGGGCGTCGACACCCGCCGTCGTCGTGCGGTACCCGACGCCGACCAGCAGCGTCCTCGCGTCGAGCCAACACATGTCGCCGCCCTCGGCGAGCGTGTGCTCGCCGAGGGCGCCGACCACCGGCACGCCGGCAGTTTCGAGATCTGCCGCGGCGATCGCCGGTTCGCCGCGGCGCTCCGCCTTCCCCGGCCGGAGCAGGATCGCGCCCGCGTCGGTCATGAGCACGGGGTCGTAGGTGTAGATCGCATCGGGATCGTTGGGCGCGGACACGGTTCCGACGACCACCTCCGCGCCGGTCTCGGTCAGCTGAGCCCGGAACGCCTCGTGCTCGGCGGCCGCCCGAGCCGGGTCGGGCTCCGAGCGCCATCCGTACTCGCGCCACCGCCGCATGGCCCCTGGCTCGGGCGCCCGTACGTACACCTTCCGCAGGAGAGACGTTTGGTCCTGGATCGACACTCGTGGATGGTAAAGCGCGTACGCCAGAGGTCGCCGCGAGACTCCCTTCGGCCTCTACCCGGCGTCTGGGGCCGGGGGTACACTTGCGCGACCATGCGACAGGTACGGGGCACTGCCCGCAGGCGCAGGGGCGCGGAGCTCGGCGTCATCGACTACACGCTTGCCAAGCGCGCGCTGATCCGCGACGCGCGCCGCGGCCTCATGTCCGAGGCCGACCTCTGTGACGCGCATCCGGAGCTCATGCGAGCCGCGAAGCACGTCGGCGAAGCCACCACCTCCGACTGCCCGGTCTGCGGACGGGACAAGCTGGTCCTGCTCGCGTACGTCTTCGGCTCGTCGCTGCGGCGCAACAGCGGCCGGGTCTGGCCGATCCAGACGGGTCTTCGGCTGACGGCCGCCCATCCTGGGTCGGCCTGTTATGTGGTCGAGGTCTGTCGATCCTGCGCCTGGAACCACCTTCGCGAGGCGTTCACGGCCCGCACGCGCGCCGCCGCCGGCTGATCGTTCCGTTTCCGCGTCCATCCGCCCGGGTAGGATTCCGCTCGTCGTGGCCGCGACGAGACGCCCCTCGAAGGACTACACGCCCCGTCACGCCCAGAAGAAGGCCGGCGGGTCTGTGAGGGCTGGGCTGGGCGCACGCCCGACTGGCCGTCCCAAGACGAACGCCCGCCCTGCCACTGCGCAAGGAAAAGGACGAGGGCGTGGACGGCCTTCCTCGAAACAGCGGGGGTTCTTCCGCCGCTACTGGTGGGCCTTCGCGCTCACGCCCGTCGCGCTCGCACTACTCGGCATCGGCGTCTTGATCTTCGCGTACATCCGGATCGATCTGCCGAAGGCGCTCCCTCCGGTCCAGACGACGTTCGTCTACGACCGCAACGATGTGCTCTTGTCCACGTTCCACGGCTCGGTCGACCGGACGTTGATCCCGTTCGGACAGATGCCGGAACACCTCCGCGACGCGGTGATCGCCGTCGAGGACGCGCGCTTCTACGATCACTCGGGCGTCGATCTGAAGGGCACGATCCGGGCCGCCTGGAGCGACCTGGTCGCCCGCGACAAGGTCCAGGGCGGCTCGACCATCACCCAGCAGCTCGTGAAGCGCGTCTACGCGGGGCACTACATCGAAGGAGAGAATGGCGTCAGCGATTACGTGATCCCCCCGCGGACCGTGAAAGAGAAGGTCCGCGAGGTCCTCCTCGCCGTCAAGGTGGAGCGCACGCTCTCGAAGGACAAGATCCTGGCGAAGTACCTCAACACCGTGTACTTCGGCCACGGCGCCTATGGGATCGAAGCCGCCGCGCAGACCTACTTCGGCGTGCGGGGCCGCGACCTCACGCTTCTTCAATCGGCGACGCTCGCGGGCATCCTCACCGCCCCCGAGGCCTACGACCCGATCGACCATCCGTTCGATGCCAAGTTCCGCAGGGACTTCGCGCTCGATCGGATGGTGCAGTTCGGCTATCTCGACGGCCAGCGCGCGGAGAAGATGAAGCGGAAAGCGTGTTGCGGGATACCGGTCTCGCTGCAAGGGGGATCGGCGGCGCAGATCGAAGCGCCGGGAGACGCCGAGTACTTCGTCCAGTACGTGCGCGAAGATCTGGCGAAGCGGTACGGCGCCGGGGCCGTCTTCGGGGGAGGGCTTCAAGTCAGGACCTCACTCGACCTCGGATATCAGGCCGCTGCGGAGCACGCGATCGAGTCACATCTGCCCAGCCCTCAGGATCCGGGCGCAGCGCTCGTCGCCATCGAGCCCTCCACCGGACAGATCTTGGCGATGGCCGGCGGGAAGGACTTCGCCACCTCGCAGCTCAACCTCGCCACGTTCAAGGGAGGGACGGGACGGCAGGCGGGCTCAGCGTTCAAGGCCTTCACACTCGCAGCGGCGATGGACCAGGGATTCGATCTGGACTCGCGCTGGTACGGGCCCAACACGATCACCATCGACGACCCGATGTGCGACGGGCCGGAGGGCCCCTGGCAGCCGGAGAACGCAGAGGGCGGTGGCAGCAGCTACACCCTTCAGTCGGCGACCGCTCATTCGGTCAACACCGTCTTCGCGCAACTGGTGGTCGAGGTCGGTCCGGAGTCGGTCGTGGACATGGCGCACCGCCTGGGGATCCGTTCCGATCTCTCGGCCGTGTGTTCCATCACCCTCGGGAGCGTCGCCGTGAATCCGGTGGAGATGACCAACGCGTACGCGACGCTCTCCGCACGCGGAGTTCGCCGCCGCGCCAACCCGCTCCTGCAGGTTCGATCGCCGGGCGGCAGGATCGATCCGGGCGTCGTTCCCAAGGGGCGCCGGGTGGTTGAGAAGAACATCGCCGACCTCGTGACGTACGCGTTGCAAGATGTCGTCGACTATGGAACGGGAGCGTCCGCCCAGCTGAGCTCCTGGCCCGCCGCAGGCAAGACGGGGACGGCGCAGGACACCGTGGATGCCTGGTTCTGTGGCTATACCGTCCAGATCGCAGCCTGCGTCTGGGTGGGGTTCCCCAAGGGGCAGATCCCACTCCTGGACATCGAGGGGGTGCCTCAGGTCTTCGGCGGGACCATCCCGGCCGCGATCTGGAAGGATTTCATGGAGATCGCGATGGCGAACAAGACGGCGACCGAGTTCCCGCTGCCGTCCTTCGAAGGACAGACGGTCACCCCGTCGGCCGAGGCACCGATCCCTCCGTCGCCATCGCCATCACCATCACCATCGCCGTCGCCGAGCGAGGAGCCGTCCCCCTCCCCGTCGCCGTCACCGTCACCGTCACCTTCGCCCTCGGAGTCGCCGTCGCCGAGTCCCCCGAGCGCTCGACCGTTCACCCGGCGGGCAGGCGACCGGGGAGGGTAATGGACTCGACCCTGGGCTCGGCCGGTGCGTTCACCGGCAGCGTGGCGATGATCGAGGTCCCGCGTCCCTGATTGGAGCGGACGACGAACGTCCCGTTCGCCAGCTCGACCCGCTCGCGCATCGAGGCCAGTCCCACCCGGCCCTGGCGAAGGAACTCCCGGGTCATCCCGCTATCGAACCCTCTGCCGTCGTCCTCGACCTCGACACGAAGCGAGGTGGCGGTCGTCTCGACGGAGACGACAACGCGACCGGCACGTGCGTGCTTCGCAGCGTTCGTGAGCGCCTCCTGCACGACGCGATAGGCGAGCGTCTCGAGGTCGGATGACATCGGAAGTGGAAGCGCTCCCACGAGGTCGGTCTCCACTCCCTGCTCGATCCCGAATCGCGTGACGGCTTCCCGCAGCGCGGGTATCAGCCCGCGCTCTTCCAGGACGGGTGGACGCAGTCCCGACATCAAGGCGCGCAGCGCATCCGCCTCATCGGCCAGCTCGTGCCGCACCTTCGAGAGCACGTCGACTCCCCGGTCCACATCGCCCGCGCCGATCATCAGGAGCGCCGCTTCGAGGGAGAGCGACGCGGCCGAGACCCCTTGCACCGGCCCGTCGTGGAGGTCCCTCGCGATCCGGTTGCGCTCCGACTCGATGGCAGAGTTCGTCCGCCGGAGCAAGCTGGTGCGGTCCTCATCCTTCTCTTGCAGGAACTTCAGCAGCGAGCGGATCGTCTGGTCGGCAGCCTTGCCCGGCGTGACATCGCGGATCAGCACGAGCCTCCGAGGCGGGTCGGTGGGGATCACCGACACGCGTGACTCCAGGTACAAGGGCGTGCCGTCCGAACGTTCGAGCTCGGCCTGGCCCGCGCCCGGGAGTTCGCTGAACCTGGCGTCGACGCCGTCGAGCGACGCCGCCAACGCCTGCCACCGCTGTCCTTCGACCGTGGAGCGGTCGAGGTGCACCATCTGACAGAAGGCCTCGTTCGTCCGCACGACGACGTCGTTCGCGTCCAGCTCCACGATCCCGTCGACGGCGGCGTCGAAGACCAACCGGAGGTGCTCCTCGGAGCTCTTCAGGGTCTCGTTCGCCTCACGGACGCGATCGAGCGCGGCATCCGTGTCCGCGAGCGCGGCCTCCTTCTGGCCTAGGGCACGCCGCACCGACTCGGTGGCCTGCGTCACGGTGATCTGGTTCGCGATGATCCGCACCGCGACCGCGATCGCGAGGACGCCGATGAACAGACCGGTCTGCAGAGCGGTGAGGCCCCTCTCTTTGCCGAGCACGCCGGTGATCAGCAGGGCCGCACACGTCGCGATCACGGCGACGCTCGTGAGGATCGGCCGCGCGAACCGGGACGGCCTCGGCAGCTCCTTCGCGGGTCTGATCACGAGGTAGGTAGCGACCACGGCGAGCGGCGACAGCGCGATCGGCAGCTCCAATGCGGCGCTCGTCGCGTCGTACGTCTGATGCGTCCATTGCCATCCGAACATCAGGACGGCGGCGCCGAGGCCCGCGAACACGATCGCGCGCGCGATGTGGGCTCGGGTCGGGACCCAGATCGCCAACGCCGGATAGGTGGCGACGAGGAACGCGGTGAGGAGCGCGAAGGTCACTGCGGAGGCCGAGACGCCCGCGAGGGCGTCGATCGGTCGGATCAGCACGTAGCCGGCCGCCATCAGGGCGCTCACGATCAACGCGGCGTCCGTCGCCAGCTCACGGCGGTCCCCCGCGGGGACATGGTGACGGATCTCGCTGCGGAATCCCCAGAAGAGCGTGATCAGCGGAAGCAGGAAGAGCACGTCCGCGAACCCCGGTTCGATCTTAGGGCCCGCGAGCCCCGATACGAAGACGAGGCCGATGACCGCAGCTCCGATGAGGAACGTCAATCCGACGGCGCGCGAGCTCCGCGCCACCTTGCCCTCGCGCATGGAGAGCAGCACGACGCCGCCCATGAACCAGGCCACGGCATCGATGAGGTTGACGACCAGCGGACGTCGATCCTGATCGTCGGGCACGAACAGGGAGGCGCCGACGATGACCGCGGCCGTCAGGCCGAGCGCGAGCGCGGCTGCCGCGCGCCGAGGTTGAGAGGTCTCGGGCATGGGGCTGCCATGATGCCGCGTCGCTCGGCGAGACTCCATCACCCGAACGTGTGAGTCGCCAGGCCAAATGGCCTACGACGCCGACGCCTTCGACGGAGCGATGAACTACTCGATGAGGCGGCGGCGGAGCGCCTCGGCGACGGCGGCGGTTCGATCTGAGGCCCCGAGCTTCTCGAAGATGTGCTCGAGGTGCGTCTTCACCGTGTCGGGTGAGATGTAGAGGCGTTCGGCGATGTCCTTGTTGGTGTGGCCGAATGCGAGCAGCTGCAGGACCTCGATCTCTCGTGCCGTGAGGGTCTCTGCGCGGCGGTCACGCTCCTTCGCGGTCGAGAGCTCTTCGGCGAGCGCCACGACGAGCTGGGGATCGATCACCATGTTCCCGCCGGCCACCAGCCGGACGGTCTGGATCAGGTGCTCCGCATCCCGCGCCTTCAGGACGTAGCCGCGGGCGCCGGCGCGGACCGCCTCGACGACGAACTGGCGGTCGTCGTATGCGGTGAGCATGATCACGCCGATCTTCTCGTGGTGCTCCCGGATCTCGCGGGCGGCTTCGAGGCCGTCCATCTCCGGCATCCGGATGTCGACCAGGGCGATGTCGGTCTGCTCCTTGGCCAAGAGCTCCAGCAGTTCCTTGCCGTTGGAGGCCTCACCGACCACTTCGATGCCGTCGGCCATGTCGAGGTACCTGCGGAGCCCCTGCCTCACCAGCGAATGGTCGTCCGCGATGGCAACCCTGATCGTCACGGTCCCTCCGGTCGGTCGCGTGTCGGCACATCCTACCCCGGGCGCGCTCCCCGTTCAGAGAGCGCCCGGGTCACCGAGCGCCAGGTTCAGGGCGCGAGGATCAGAACAGGTGCCGCCAGTTGACGAACAGCACGGCGGAGATCGCCCAACCGGCTGCGAGCACGGAGGTCACGAGCGACGCTGGCAGCTTCCGGCCGAGTCCGACACCGGACAGGCCCCAGAGGGCGGGGAACACCACCACGGCGAAACGCGGGACGGACAGGAGCGGCCGATCCCCGAAGGGGTCGAAGAGAGGAAGGAGCAGGCTCATGCCTCCGTACACGGCTTCGGATGTGCGAAGCGCCGGGAGCGCCAGCGCGAGACCCGCGATCGCGATCCCCACGATCACCAGATCGAGCAGCCAGTAGGACTGGAACGACCAGGCGAACTCCACGGCGCGCCCGAGCGACACCCACGGCGGTTGGAGCTCCCGTCCCCAATACCGTTGGGCGTCCAGTGGCGCCAGCCAGTTGCCGTGGACGATGCCCCACCAGCCGAACCAGCAGAGCGGGCCGAGGGCGATCGCGGCCGCGCCAGCCACACGCGCGGCGAACGCCCGACCCCCACCGGCGTGGGCGCGATCGCCGTCGGTCCGGCTACGGATCGCTTCGATCAGGAGCGCCGGGACGAGGAGGATGCCGACGCTCCTCGTGAGCGCCGCCAGCGCGCCGAAGACGGCGACCCGCCCCCACCGATCGTGGCGTGCTTCCCGGAACGCGAGGATCGAGAGCACCAGGAACAGCGACTCGGTGTATGGGGCCAGGAAGAAGAACGACGTCGGGAAGATCGCCGTGACGACGATCGCCCGCCGAGCGATGCGCTCCCCGAAGGCCTCGGCGGTGAGCGCGAACAGGGCCAACAACGCTCCCAGGAACGCGAGGTTCGAAACGAGGAGCGCGGCGAGCAGCTCGTCCCCCGGCAGGATCCATGCGATGGCGCGAACGGTGAGCGGATACAGGGGGAAGAAGGCCGCGCTCGCATCGTCCGTCGACCAACCTTCGTCGGCGAGCCGGAGATACCAGACCGCGTCCTGCCGTTCGGTCGCGTCGATCGCGTTGTGCCAACCCTGGGTGGCCGGTGGGGCCTCCCTACCGGGCACGTCCACGGGGTCGAGCGGCTCGATCAGATCGACGGCGAGGACCGAGAGCAACGACAGCCCGATGCGGGCCGCGAGGAAGACGCCGAGGCATGGTCGCAGGCCGTCGCGCAGCCGCCGGCGCCCGGTCACGCGTGCGCCACCGGCAGCGCACGATCGGTGGCACGCTCGATCGGCAGCCGGCGGCTCGGTTCCCGGACCCATGCCACCACGCACCAGATGAGGACACCTGCACGGATCAGCACGGCGGCCTCGAAGACCGCTTGGGGCACGCCGCCGATGCCGGTCAGGTCGCCGAAGAAAGAGAACCGCGTGAGGAAGACGGCGAGATCGGCGGCCTCGAACGCGAGGAACCGCCGGGGCCCAGGGAGCAACAACACGAGCCAGGGGAGTAGCCACAGGCTGAACTGCGGTGAGTAGACCTTTCCGAGGAGCAGGAAGAGCACGAGGATCGGGAACGCGAGCTGCCAACGGGGGAAGTCCGGTTCGCGACGCCGCTTCGCCATCCAGACGAACCAGGCGAGGCCGACGAGGAGCACGATCGAGGAGACGTTGATGAGCCCGGTCGGCAAGCACACGGAGAGCCGGTGGCAGAGGAGGTACCAGGCGCTGTCCCAGTCGGCGGGGCGAGCCCCGCTGAAGCGGAAGAACTCCCACCATCCCGACAGGCCGGCCGCGGCGAAGGGGAGGTTCACGGCGATCCAGGTGATCGCGGCCGACCACCACAGGAGGATCGCGCGATCTGGCTGACGCCCACGCAGCCGATCTGCCGCGAGCGGGACCAACAGCAGACCAGGGTAGAGCTTCGCCGCCGTTCCCAGGCCGATCAAGACCCCGGTCCATCCGTCGCGTCGACGGAAGAAGGCGAGCGTTGCAGCGGTCGTCAGAGCGACGGTCAGGAGGTCCCAGTTCACGAACACCTGCAGGGCAAGGGTCGGGGCGAGGGCGAACCACACCGCGCGTCGCGCGTCCATCAGGTAGAGACAGCCGGCCGCCACCGCAGCACAGACGGAGAGGAGGACGCGCGTTGACCCAGAAGAAGCGTTCGGGATGATCCCCGGACACCCATCCCGCGGCGCGCATGAAGAACATGGTCAGCACGGGGTATTCGTCGCAGTTGCTGTTCGAAGGAGTACAGGCGTCGAGGTACGGGAGCCTGCCTCCTGCGAGTTGCTCGGTCCCGAACAGGGGCACGATGTCCGTGTAGCAGGCGAGCCGATATTGACGGCCGTCCGCCCAGTCGCCACCGGCGCATGGTGCCTTGTGGACGGCGCCGATCAGCAGCGTCCCCGCGAGGCAGGCGAGCACGAGGCCGAGGGTGACCGGCCGGCTCGCATGAGGAGCCCTACTCGCGTCGTCCGGCGCTCGGTTCTCGAGCCCCCCGGACTCCTCGCCCTGGGGGCTCCCCCCGGACCCCTCGCCGGTGTGGCGATCCACGCACGGCATCGTATCGACGCTGCCGCAACGGTCCCAAGGAGGACGGGCGGGATGACCGTGTGAGCGAACACTCGTAGAGTTCCCGGTCGTGAGGTATCGAGTCGAGCAGCTCGCGACCGTGTGCGAGGTCTCGGTCGACACGGTCCGCTACTACCAGGCCCGAGGACTCCTGCCCCTGCCCGACAAGGAGGGACGGGTGGCCTGGTACCGGCCGGAGCACGTCGAGCGGATCCACCAGATCCGGGCCCTCCAGCGACAAGGGCTGACGCTCGCGGCGATCCGTCGTGTGGTCGACGGCCAGCTCGGTCCGGCGGATGCAGGGCTGGCGGCGGCCGTCGCCGCCGAACGGTCCGAGCCGAGCGACGGTGAGCTCCTCTCACTGGACGCGTTCGCCTCGGCCAGCGGCGTGCCGGCATCATTGATCCAAGCGGTGGAGCGCGAGGGGATCCGCATCGGGCACGATGTCGATGGCAAGACGAGATACACGCCAGGCGACATCGAGCTGGTCCGCACGGCCCTCCGGCTCCTCGAATTCGGACTCCCTCTTGGAGACCTCCTCGCGCTGGCGAGCGACGCGGACAAGGCACTGCGCGGTCTCGCCGACCGGGCCGTGGAGCTTTTCGATGAGCACGTCCGCAAGCCGATCACGGACACTGCTCTCGATCCGGACGCGGCGTCCGATCGGATGGTCGAGGCCTTCCGGGAGCTGCTGCCCGCGGTCACGCTCATCGTGTCGCATCACTTCCGTCGCGTCCTCCTCGAAGTAGCCGAAGAGCACATCGAGTCGCCGGACGAGATGGCGTCGGGCGGGGTGCCGTCAGGCGGGGCGCCGCCGGGCGGCGGCTCCCCTTCTCATCGGCGCCGAAGATGACACCGCGCCAGGCACGGGAGCAGGCGCTGCCCGAAGGCGAGGAGAAGGCCCGTGCCGTCCGGCGCCTGTTCGACACCATCAGCCCTCGATACGACCTCGTGAACCGGGTCATGACGTTCGGGATGGACCGCGGCTGGCGGCGCAGGACGGTACGGGAGCTCGCGTTGCCGCAAGGCTCACACGTGTTCGACCTCGCCTGCGGGACCGGTGATCTCTGCCGCGAGATCGCAGCCGCCGGCCATCGTCCGGTGGGGTTCGATTTCTCCCACGGGATGTTGCTCGCCGCCAGGACGGAGGCGCCGCTGATCGAGGCCGACATCCTTCGGCTGCCGGTTGCCGACGCCGGCGCGGACGGCATCACGTGCGGCTTCGCGCTCCGCAACGTCGTGTCACTCGAAGCATTGTTCGCGGAGGTCGCTCGCGTGGTGCGACCGGGGGGACGGATCTCGCTCCTGGAAACCGGCGAGCCGGACGGCCGGTTGATGCGTGTGGGCCATCGTCTGTACTTCCGGAAGGTGGTGCCGGCCATCGGCGGACTGCTCTCGGACCGGGACGCCTACTCGTACCTCCCTCGATCGACCGCGTACCTCCCTGCGCCGGGAACGCTCTTGGCGATGCTCCGCGCGACCGGGTTCCCTGACGCGAGACGGCTGTCTCTTGGCGGTGGCGTGACGCAGCTCTTCGTGGCGACCAGGGCATGAACGATCCCGCTGCTCCACCCTTGGAATCGAGAGCGGAGTCGCTCGGCGAGGCGTTCGATCTGCTGGCGGCATACCGGCCGCCTTTGGGCGTGTTCTTCGAGCGAAGGGGACAAGGCGTCGCGGGGATGGGCGTACCGCCGAAGGTGTTCGGCGGGGCCGTTCCGATCGACACGAGTCACGTCATCCAGGCGCTGCGGAGCGCGGTGCGGTTGGGGCACGATGTAGGGCCCATCGCGATCGGCGTGTACTCATTCGCCCGCGGCGGCAGAAGGCTCCCAGGGCTCGTGATCCCCAGGAGGGCCGTGCGCCGGGACCGGGGCGGGCAGACGTGGCGGCTCGACGTGAACTTCCCGCTGCGGGACGGCGACGATCCGCCACCGTTGGAGCCCGTCGTCGGTGGCACCGCGCACGAGCCATTCCCCGACATCCAGTTGCGCGAGATCCCGCCGGCTGTTTCCTATGAAGACGCCGTCGACCAGGCGGTCACCAGGATCCGTCGTGGCGAGATGCGGAAGGTGGTTCTCGCGAGGACGATCGAGGTGACGGCGGAGCGCGAGTTCGATCCCAAGCTGCTGGCGCATCGTCTTCGGGCGGTCGACCCTGATGCGTACACCTTCGCGGCGCCCACGGACGAAGGAGTGCTCGTGGGAGCGTCGCCCGAGCTCCTAGTGTCCCGCCGCGGGCGGGACGTTCGTTCCAACCCTCTCGCGGGATCCGCTCCCCGGTCCGGCGATCCGGAGGAGGACCGGGCGAACGCGGAGGCGCTCATCGGATCGGCCAAGGATCGCGAGGAGCACGCGATCGTGGTCGATGCCGTCGCGGAGACACTCCAACCGTTCTGCGGGGACCTCACCTGGGATCGGGAGCCGGTCCTCCACGAGACCCCGAACGTCTGGCACCTCTCGACGAGGTTCCGTGGCGAGCTACGAGAGCCCGCGCCCACGGCGCTCGATCTCGTCGCTGCTCTGCATCCGACGCCTGCCGTCGCGGGGGACCCCCGCGAGGCTGCCCTCGGAACCATCGCCGAGCTCGAACCGTTCGAGAGAGGTCGATACGCCGGCCCGGTCGGCTGGGTGGATGCCGATGGCGACGGGGAGTGGGCGATCGCCCTCCGCTGCGCGGAGCTCCGCGGGGATCGCGCGATCCTCTACGCGGGTGCCGGCATCGTGGCGCGATCGGATCCAGCGCGAGAGCTGGACGAGACCGATCGGAAGTTCCGTGCGTTCCTCGACGCTCTGCGCTGGGGCTAGGACTCGAGAGGCGAGTCCGGTTCGAGTTCCAGCACGAGCGGCTCATCGGGACGATCGAAGCCACCGCGACGGTAGAACGAACGGGAGCGCTCCGTCGGCCACACGATCACGAGGGAATAGCCTTCCTCGCGGCACCGGTCCCGGACGCGATCGAGCATCAGCGCGCCGAGCCCTGCGTTCCGATGCTCCGGCGCGACGTAGACGTTCGTCAGGTAGCCGATCGGGCCGGCTCGCTTCCCGGGGACGGGCACGCGGTGCACCGTGTGCAGCCACATCGCCCCGACCAGCCCGTCATCCGTCCGGGCGACCCAGGCGCGCCAGTCGTCCGACGCGAGCGCCGACCTCGCGGATCGCGCGAACCGTTCCACGTAGGCCTCGAACGGTTCCGTGTGGTCGCCGTTCTGCTCCGCGTACAGCTCCCAACGGAGCCGTCCGAGTTCGGGGATGTCATCGATCGTCGCGGGGCCGATGGATGGCTGGACCTCGCTCACGATCCCCCCAGAGCCGCATCGACCGCATCGTGCATCTCGCGCCGGCGCCGGAGGCCGAGCTCGGCATCCGCCACGACCTCCACCACGTTAAGGCCGCCGGCGCCGGCCGCCCGGTCGAGCGCCGGCAACAGCTCCGAGGCGCGCTCGACCCGTTCGTGGCCGGCGCCGGCGGCCCCGCACAGGCCGCCGATGTCGACCGCATGCGGCGTGACGAAGAGGTCGCGGTGCTCCGGGAGATCGCGCTGGGGGAGGAGCGAGAAGAGGTGCCCACCGCCGTTGTTCACCACGACGATCGTGAGCTGGAAGACCCGCGGCGCGTTCCAAAGGATCGCGCCGGCGTCGTGGAGGAACGACAGGTCGCCCAGGAGCGCAACCGTCGGCCCGCGGTCGGCGGCCGCGACGCCGAGTGCCGTCGACACGAGCCCGTCGATCCCACTCGCGCCGCGGTTGGCGAGCACCCTCAGACCGTCGCGCGGCGCCATCGCGAGATCCAGGTCGCGAACGGGCGTCGAGTTGCCAACGAAGAGGAACCCGCCGTCGGGTGCCCATGCGGCCACGTCGCGAGCCACCCGAGGTTCGAACGGCTCGTCCCAGCCGTCCATCGCGTCGTCCATCGCGTTCCGAGCGACACGGTCCGCGACGAGCCACTCCTCTCGCCATCGATCGGGTGCGGGATCGATCCGTCCCCGCCACAGCTCTTCGATCTCCGTTTGCGTGTGGGCACCCGTGAGCGCGATCCCGATCCCCTTCTGCATCAGCGCGTGACGACCGAGCATGGTTCCCAGCGCATCGGGATCGACCGCGAGTCGCCAGGACGCGAGACGATCGGGGTCAGGATCGAGGTGCCATCGGTCGGCGACGACGACCTTCTCGGCCGAGGCGACGAAGGCGTGGGTCGCCCTTGTCGTCGGTGCGGCGCCGAATTGGATCACGACCTCCGGAGCGTGGGACTTCGCCCAGACGCTCCCGATGAGCGCCTGTCCTGCCGCGAGGCAGGATCTCGGTCGGCGGGACCCCGAGATCGGTTCTGCCACGATCGGCCACCCCAGCATCTCCGACCAGACATGTTCGATCCCGGAGAGCTGCACGGGCCATCCGCCGACCACGATCACTCCGCGCGCGCCGGATACCAGTCCGGCGAGCCGATCGGTCTCGTCGGGGTCGAGCGTCGCGTCCGGTCGAGACGGCCACTCGTAGCGCTCGTCGCTCGGGGCCGGCAAGACCACGCCGTCCGACGGCGTGAGCGGTTCCTCGAATGGGCAGTTGAGATGCACCGGTCCGGGCGGATCGGCGGCCATCGCTTCGAACGCCTCGCGGGTCGCCTGGCGCCACCACGCTTCCTGTCCCTCGGTCGAGGGCACGGGGAGATCGATCGACGCCCGGACGTAGTCTCCGAACAGATCGGGCTGCACGATCGTCTGGTTCGCTCCCGTGGCTCGCACCCTCGGGGGCCGGTCCGCGGTGAGCAGCACGAGCGGCATCCGTGACTGTGATGCCTCGACGACTCCCGGGAGCAGCTCCGCGGCAGCGGTGCCGCTCGTGGTCACGACGATCACCGGACGTTGCGTCGACTTCGCGATCCCCAGCGCGAAGAACGCGCCTGACCGCTCGTCCAGATGGACGTGAACGTGCACCCGAGGGTCTCGAGCCAGCGCGAGAGCGAGGGGCGTCGAGCGCGATCCGGGGGAGAGGGAGGCGTGAGTGACGCCGCCGGCGACCAGCCCGTCGACGAGCGCCGCCGCGCAGGCGAGCGAGATATCCGCTTGTTCCACGCCTTCCTTCCTCTCGGCCTTTCTCTCAGACCGTCCGCGCCAGGACCAGACCGAGCGCCAACAGGAGACCGGTCGACGCATGCACGGCCGCGGTCCCACTCAAGACGGGAACCAGCTCGGGACCGGTCGCCGCGCCGACGGCCCCCATGGGACGGATCGCCGGGATCCAGCCGGCCAGTCCGAGCAGTCCCCACTGTGTGAGGCCGATCCGCTCGTCGACGATGAAGGCGACCACGCCGAGGACGATCGTCGCGAAGGCGGCCACGACGCAAGAGCGGTAGAGCGTCCGCGTGCGATGGTCGCCCAATCGGACCGCCGCCGTGCGCTTCCCCGCCGCAGCATCCGTCGCGATGTCCCTGAGGTTGTTGGCGACCAGGATCGCTACAGCCAGGAACCCGAGCACCGCTCCGCACCACCACGCGGCCGCCGGCACGGTCTCCGTCATCACGAACGCGCTCCCGCACGTCGCCATCAGCCCGAAGAAGACGAAGACCATCACCTCGCCCAGGCCGAGCCCCGCGTAAGGCCTCGGTCCGCCGCTGTACGCGAATGTCGCCACCAGCGCGAGCGCGCCCACGAACAGGATCAGCACCGGCTCCGTGGCGAAGGCGAGGGCGAGTCCGGCGAACCCCGCCACTCCGATCGACGCGAGGGCTGCGACCAGAACCGCCGGCGGCGACGCGACGCCTGCCGCCACGAGCCTGGGCGGACCCACCCGCTCGGGCGTGTCCACGCCGCGGATGCCGTCGAAGTAGTCGTTCGCGTAGTTGACGCCGACCTGCAGGCCGATCGCGACGAGGAGGGCGGCGCCGAACCGCCAGGCGATGAACCTGTCAGCAGCGGCCGTGCCCACGAGCACGGGAACGATCCCGGCGCCCAGTGTTCGGGGTCGCGCACCCGACACCCACGTGTTCACGGCCGTTTCGGGAACCGGGAGAAGTCCGGCGGCCGCTTCTCGACGTAGGCGTCCCGACCCTCCTGCGCTTCCTCGGTCATGTAGTACAGGAGTGTCGCGTCGCCGGCGAGCTGCTGGATCCCGGCGAGCCCGTCCACACCGGCGTGAGCACCGGCTTTCAACAACCGGAGCGCGAGGGGCGAGAGGGCGAGCATCTCCTTCGCCCATCGCACGGTCTCCTCTTCGAGCTCCTCCAGCGGAACGACCGCGTTGGCGAGTCCCCACGAAAGCGCCGTCGCCGCGTCGTATTGGCGGCAGAGGAACCAGACCTCCTTCGCACGCTTCTCGCCGATCTGGCGGGCGAGCAACCCGATCCCGTAGCCACCGTCGAACGAGCCGACCCGGGGTCCGGTCTGCCCGAACCGAGCGTTGTCGGCGGCGATCGTGAGGTCGCAGCACAGGTGCAGCACGTGCCCTCCTCCGATCGCGTAGCCGGCCACCATCGCGATCACGGGCTTCGGCATCCGCCGGATCTGGATCTGGAGATCGAGGACGTTCAGGCGACCGATCCCCTGCTCGTCCACGTAGCCGTCGTCGCCTCGAACACCCTGATCCCCGCCGGAGGAGAAGGCGAGAGGGCCATCGCCGGTGAGCAGGACCACGCCGATCCCAGCATCGTCCCGAGCGGCGTCGAAGGCCGTGATCAGCTCGCGGGTGGTGAGCGGCCGGAAGGCGTTGCGCACCTCCGGCCGGGCGATCGTGATCTTCGCGATCCCCTCGGCCGTCTCGTAGCGGATGTCCGAGAACCGGCCATCCGGTGCCCGTTCATCCGGGCCTTTCCTCGCCGGCCACGCATCGCCCGGCTTCCAATCCAAGGCCTTCCTGATCCCGCGTGACTCGTCCATGTGACCGATGACTCCTAGAGCGAACACTCGAACGGTTGGGCTAGCCTACCGGACGTGTGCCTGGGCGCAGCGATGCGCGGAAGCAACGGCACCGGGGACGAGGCGATGGGCACCGATGAACTGATCGTGATCGACCTGCCGCCCGGACCGGAGTGGGTCGGGCTCGTGACCAGACTCTGGCTTGACGAGGTGCCGTTCCTGCCGCTCGATCACCGGCTTACCGAGCGGGAACGGGGCGCGATCCTGGATCGAGCCCGGCCACACTTCGTGCGTGACGCCGGCGGTGACACGCTCCTCGCGGACGCCGCTCCGGTCACGCCCGGGGTCGCGATCGTGATGCCCACGTCCGGGACGGGAGGCGAGCCGAAGCTGGTGGAGCTGCATCGCGTCGCCGCCGTCGTGGCGATCACCAGGTCTGCCCAGCGGCTCGGCGCCACCCCCAACGCGCGTTGGCTCTGTCCGCTCACCCCCGCACACATCGGCGGGCTCCTGGTCATCCTGCGAGCCGCGATCCTCGGCGCTCCCGTGACGATCCACGAGCGGTTCGATCCCGAACGCCTCGTCCGCGACGCAGAGGGTGCCGCGTTCGCGTCTGTGGTGCCGACGATGGTTCGTCGACTGGTGGCGTCGAACCTCGGATTGGAGGGCCTCACGCTGCTGGTTGGCGGCGAGGCGATCGACGCCGACACGGCGGGCGCCGCGCGGCTGCGCGGCGCCCGCCTCGTCACCAGCTATGGCCTCACGGAGACGTGCGGTGGGTTCACCTACGACGGCGTTCCGCTCGAGGGGATGCAGGTCAGGCTGGACGCGGACGGTGCGATCGAGGTCTCCGGGTCCACGGTGATGGAGAACTACCGGCTCGACCCGGCCGCCACGGGGGCGGCGTTCACGACGGACGGGTGGCTGCGCACCGGCGACCTGGGCGCGATCGACGAGGACGGCCGGCTCTCGATCCACGGGAGGGCCGACCACTTGATCAGGACCGGCGCGGAGAAGGTCTGGCCGGAGGAGGTCGAAGGGGTTCTCGCCGGCCATCCCAAGGTCGCCGACGTGGCGGTCGCCGGCCGTCCGGACCCGGAGTGGGGATCGCGAGTGAGTGCCTTCGTGGTCCCGAGGGTGATCGACGACCCGCCCTCGCTCGACGAGTTGCGAGCCCTCGGGGCCGACCACCTCGCGCGGTTCAAGCTTCCACGCGAGCTCTCCCTGGTCCAGAAGATCCCTCGAACCCGCACGGGGAAGGTGCGGCGCCACGCCCTGCGATGACCCCAGTACCAGGGCCCGGTCGTCCCCAGAAACCAGACGACGAGAAGGCGTGAACCCGAGACGATCCATGAAAAGGCCCGAGTCCGGGAGGGGTGGACTCGGGCCTTTCTCGGGGAGATCCCCGAGGCCATCGAGGGGAGACGGCCTTCCACGTCCGGAGACGCGGGTCCCCTCTCCGCTACCCCTTCGTCCCGTAGGGAACGGGACTTGAGCCCTGCCGGACAGGAGTTGTCGGGGCGGGAGGACTCTCCTAGACGACGATCGCGCCGTGCTTGACGGCGAACGCCACGGCTTCCAGCTTCGAGTGCACACGCAACTTCCCCAGGATGTTCCGGACGTGGGTCTGCACCGTCTGGGGGCTGATGAACAACTTCGAGGCGATGCCGTCGTTCCGCATGCCCTCGGCCAGGAGCTGGAGGATCTCACGCTCGCGATCCGTGAGATCGTCCAGCAGCATCGACGCCTCACGGTGCGCCTCCCGTTCGCGGGCGACCTGCGCGAGGAGACGGGTGAGCGTGGCTGGGTCGATCAGGACCTCGCCCTCCGCCGCGGCCTTGGCCGCCGCGAGCACCTCCTCGACCGCCTCGCCCTTCCCGAGGAAGCCCGAGGCGCCCGCCTCGACCGCTTCCACGAGCAGACGATCCTCGTCGTGGGCCGTGATGATGACGACCTTCGTGGCCGGGGAGATCTCCTTGATCCGGCGCGTCGCCTCGATCCCCGACATCCCGCCCTTGAAGACGATGTCCATCAGCACGACGTCGGGCAGGTGCTCGGCGGAGAGCGCGATCGCGGTCTCGGGATCGTGCACGGGAGGCGCCACCAGCTGGAGATCGTCGTCGAGCCCGACGACGGTCGCCAAGGCGTCCGTCAGTATCTTGTGGTCGTCGCAGATCAAGAGCGTGGTCACGGGACGCCCACCATCAGCCCTCCACGGGAAGCCGAACGGTGAGCATCGTACCTCCCGCCGGGCCGTCGGAGACCGAAGCCTCGCCGCCGTGCTCATGCGCGATCGAGCGGGTGATGAAGAGCCCCAGCCCCGTCCCGGGGCGATCCTCGTAGTCAGGGGGGCGCCAATCGGCGAAGCGTTCGAAGACGGCCTCGCGCTTGTCTCGAGGGATCCCGGGGCCGTGATCGGCGACCTCGATCAGCGCGTCACCGCCTTCTCGCCGGAGGCGGACCGAGATCGGGGAGTCGGGAGGCGAGAACTCGACGGCGTTGCCGACTAGCTCGCGGACGACGTAGGCGATGTGGATACTGTCGACGGGCGCCTCCACGGGATCGGCCGCGTCGACCTCGAGGGGGTGGTCGGCCGTCTCCATGGCCTCCACCTCGGCGCGGACGATGGCGCCGAGATCCTGGGTGCGGATGTCGAACCGAAGCGAGCCCACATCCAGCTTGAGGGCGAGCGCCACCTGTTCCACGGAGCGCTCCAGCCGGTCGGCTTCGTGGCGGATCAACCGCAGGAACTCGCGGCGCTCGTCATCGCTCAAGGCCTCGTAGTGAGCGAGCGTGGTGCCGACGAGCCCCCGGATGGTGGAGACCGGACCCCGGATCTCGTGCGTGAGTTTCGAGACGAGCTCGGCCCTGCTCAGGAGCCCCTCGCGGGCGTTCTGATCCTCGACTCCGGCCACGCGGGGATTCTAGGCCGAGCCGGAGCGGGGGAAGGGCCGGAGAACCGATGGGACGCTAGCCGTACGAATGGTCGTCGTCGGGGAAGGTGCCGGCATCCACCTCGCGCATGAACTCCTGCACGGCGTCGGTCATGACGCCTCGGAGATCCGCGAACTTCTTCGCGAGCTTGGGCGTCTTCTCGTTGATCCCCAGGAGGTCGTTGATGACGAGGACCTGCGCGTCGCAGTCGGGACCCGCGCCGATCCCGATCGTCGGGATCTGCACGGATCGAGTGATCTCGCCGGCCAGCTCGGCCGGCATCGCCTCCAAGACGATCGAGAAGGCTCCGGCCTTCTCGAGCTGCTCCGCCTGCTCGGCGACCCGCTGAGCGGCCTCGCCGCGGCCCTGAACCTTGTACCCGCCCATCGCGTGCACCGACTGGGGGGTGAGCCCGACGTGGGCCATCACCGGGATCCCGATCTCGACCAGGCGATGGACGAGGTCGAGGTGCGGCCCTTCGAGCTTCACCGCCTGAGCGCCGCCCTCCTTCACGAGACGACCCGCATTCCGAACGCCTTCTTCGAGGGACACCTGATATGAGAGGAACGGCATGTCGGCGACCACCATGGCCCGTTCCGCACCACGGGCCACGGCGCGGGTGTGATGGAGCATCTCCTCCATGGTGACCGGGAGGGTGTCCTCGTACCCCAGGACGTTGTTCCCGACCGAGTCACCCACCAGGAGCACGGGGACACCGACGCGGTCGAGGATCTGGGCGGTGGGGAAGTCGTAGACGGTGAGCATCGTGAACCTGTGCCCGTCCGCCTTCCACGCCTTCAGGTCGTGGAGAGTCGTCATCGCTCGCGCCTCCTTCGAAGTGCACGGCTATCGAGCTGAGTGTATCCGGAGACCGATTGATCTCCCGGCGCCGTCCTCGATGAGGGCTTCGGTGTCGTACCCGGGTGCTAGCGTCACGCCAGGTCCCGTACACTTCTGGGCGACCCTCAGGACTTCCTGCTCCCCTTCGAGGGGGGCCGTCCAGACCAGAGGAGGTGGGGTTTGAGGGAGTACGAATGCATGCTGATGCTGCCCGCTGAGGCCGATGAGGCCATGGTGGGCACCGCGACAGACAGGATCTCCGCGGTCGTTGCGAAGCACTCCGGGCAGGTGCGGAACATCGAGCGATGGGGCCGGCGTCGTCTCGCCTACGAGATCGATCACCGGAACGAGGGCTACTACGTCGTGGTCACGTTCTCGGCGGAGCCGACCGCTCAGGCCGAGCTGGATCGGACGCTGAACCTCGCGGACGAGATCCTGCGCTACAAGGTGGTCGTGCTACCCACCAAGCGTGAGAAGAGATTGGCAACTTCCCCCGCCTCTGCCGGCGGCGGAGACGCGACACCCTAAGGGGAGTGGACGAACCATGGCGACTGACAACCAAGTGACGCTCGTTGGAAACCTGACCGACGATCCCGAGCTCCGCTACACGCCCAACGGAGCAGCGGTCTGCAAGTTCAGGATCGCGGTGAACCGCCGGTTCCAGGATGCGAACGGCCAGTGGAAGGACGGCGACACGTCGTACTTCACGATCAATGCATGGCGGACGCTGGGTGAGAACGCCGCCGAGTCGCTCACGCGGGGGACCCGTGTGATCGTGGCCGGCAGGCTCAACTACCGCACCTGGGAGAACCAGGATGGTGACAAGCGTTCGGCCATCGAGGTCGAAGCCGACGAGATCGCGCCGAGCCTGAAGTGGGCGACCGCGGCCGTGACACGTCAGGCGCGCTCCTCCGCGTCCAGCTCGGGCGACTGGGGCGAGAAGGTCGCGGCGCCCGTCGGCGGGGGCGGAACGGATCAGGAAGAGTCTCCGATCGATGGCGGGTAGGGGAGGGCCGAAGCCGGCCCGGAAGCCTCGACGCGACAAGGATGAAAAGGCCTGGCAGAAGCGCGGGAAGCGCAAGTACTGCCAGTTCTGTAAGGACAAGGTGGACCGAGTCGACTACAAGGACGTGATCATGCTGCGCAAGTTCGTCTCTGATCGCGGCAAGATCCGTGCTCGGCGCGTGACCGGCAACTGCGTCCAGCATCAGCGCGACGTCGCCTCTGCCGTGAAGAACGCTCGCGAGATGGCGCTGCTGCCCTACTCGAGCCGATGAAGGTCATCCTGCAGAAGACGGTCGATCGGCTGGGTGACCCGGGGGATGTCGCGGAGGTCGCGGACGGCTACGCCCGCAACTACCTGATCCCTCGTGGCCTGGCCGTGAAGGCGGAGAAGGGCACCGTCCGGCACGCCGAGAGCCTGAAGCGGGCTCACGAGACGCGGAACAAGGCGCAGAAGGGCGAGTTCGAGTCGGTAGCGGCGCGCATCATCCAGACACCGGTCGTCGTGACGGCTCGCGCCGGCGACGAGGGCAAGCTCTTCGGTTCGATCACGGCGGCCGACATCGCGGAAGCCCTTTCGGCCCAGGCGGGCGTCCAGGTCGACCGGCGTGACGTGCACCTCGACGAGCCCATCCGGTCGGTCGGAGCGCACGAGGTGACGGTCCACCTCCATGCGGAGGTGGATCCGGTCATCACGGTCGACGTCCAGCCGCAGACGTAGAGCCCCGCGGTCGTGTGGCCCGGGCGGGCCTCCACGTACCCTCCCGCGCGTGCTTCCGAACAGGCGTTCGGCCTGATGTTTCGCCGTGTTGTCCAGAGAGACTCCATCGCAGGGGCTCTGAACATGTCGGCCCAGATACTCACACTATTCCACATGTTGTCCACATCGCGATCCCGCAGGTCATCGGTGGAGTGACAGGAAACCTTCAGATGCGACCTGCGCGGGAACAATCCACTGTGTTCTCCACTATCCGCCCGTCGCGCCTCGGCGTAGCGTCCGCGGTTCGGAGTCCGGGAAAAGGTGACAGGGGGTGAGCGGGATCGTCCGCACGGCTGACGACGTCGTCCGCCTTCCTCGGAACGGGGATCATCGCGTCCCGCCTCAGAACGTAGAGGCGGAAGCGGCGGCCCTTGGCTCGATGATGCTGTCGGCCGAGGCCATCGCCGACGTCGTCGAGCTCCTGCAGGCCGAGGACTTCTATCGATCGGCGAACGGACGGGTCTTCGAGGTCCTGCGCGAGCTGTACGCGCGCGGCGAGCCCGTCGATCAGCTGTCCGCGGTGGAAGCCCTCCGGCGCAAGGGAACGCTCGACGACGTCGGCGGCCCTCTGTACATCCGGGACCTCGCCGACCAGGTCCCCACCCCGGCCTCCGCCGCGCACTACGCGCGGATCGTCGCGCAGGCCGCCCTGCTCAGGAGACTGATCGGGGCGGCCGCCGACGTCATGGACATGGCGTACTCGGCTCCGGAAGATCCGGAATCGGTCGCGGATGCCGCCGAGCAGCGCATCTACGACGTCGCGCGGAGGGACGATCGCGAAGAAGTCGCCACCTTGCGAGAGCTGATCGACGGAGCGATGATCGAGCTCGAACAGATCCAGCATCGCGAGGCCGCGTACACGGGTCTGCCCACCGGGTTCCGGGACCTCGACGAGCTCACCTCCGGCCTTCAGCCGGGCAACCTCGTGATCGTGGCGGCCCGGCCGGGCATCGGGAAGTCCTCCCTCGCCATCAACATCGCGCACAACGTGGCGGTGGCAGCCGGGTCGGTCGCGGTGTTCTCGCTCGAGATGTCGCGGCACGAGGTCGGCATGCGGATGCTCTGTTCGGCCGCCCGGGTGCCTTGGGATCGGATCCGGAGCAAGCGTGTGGGACCCGACGATTGGGTGCGGGTGGTCCAGGCGGCCGAGCGCCTGCACGACGCGCCCCTGTCCATCGTGGACTCAGGCAACGTCAACATCGTCGACGTACGTGCGAAGGCCCGGCGGATGCGGAGCAGCAAGCAGGGTCTCGACCTCATCATCGTCGACTACCTGCAGCTGATGACCTCCGCCGCGGTTCGGCGTCCCGACAACCGCCAGCAGGAGGTCGCGGAGATCAGCCGCTCGCTCAAGCTCTTGGCCAAGGAGTTGCACATCCCCGTGCTCGCCCTTTCCCAACTGAACCGCAACCCCGAGACACGTGCCGACAAGCGACCCCAGCTGTCCGATCTCCGCGAGAGCGGCTCGCTCGAGCAGGACTCGGACGTCGTCGCGTTCATCCACCGGGACGACTCCGATCCCGAGAAGAAGAAGGAAGCCGAGCTGATCCTCGCCAAGCACCGCAACGGTCCCACCGGTTCGATCAAGCTGAGCTTCGAGCCGTCCCTCACGCAGTTCCGCAACGCCGCCCGCGGCGACGTCCCGGCGTGACCGAGCCGGCCCCGCCGGCCGTCCTTCGGCGGCGGGCCCGGACCGTCCTCAACCGCCTCCGGAAACGCTACGGCGAGCTCCTGCCCCCTCGCCGGTCCGACCCACTGGAGGAGCTCGTGCTCACCGTCTTGTCGCAGCACACGAGCGACGTCAACGCTGAGAGGGCGTTCGAGAGCCTCCGCACCGCGTTCCCCACCTGGGAGGACGTGGTGCGTGCGCCGACCCGAGCGGTCGCGGACGCGATCCGCTCGGGCGGCCTCGCCGACACGAAGGCGCCGCGCATCCAGGCGATCCTGCGAGAGGTCGCCGACCGGCGCGGTGCCTTCGACCTCTCGTTCCTGGCAGGTCTGTCGGACGATGAGGCTCGAGCGGAGCTGATGTCGCTGTCCGGGGTCGGGCCGAAGACCGCGGCCGTCGTGCTGTCCTTCTCGTTGGGGCGGGACGCGATGCCCGTGGACACGCACGTGCACCGGGTGACGACGCGTCTCGGATTGGTGCCCCCGAAGGCGTCCGCCGAGCGGGCAGATCGGATCCTTCACGAGCTCGTGCCCGAGGGGCTCCGTACACCGCTCCATGTCGCCCTGATCAGGCTCGGCCGGGAGATCTGCAAGGCCCCGACGCCGCGATGTGCGATCTGTCCCCTCAATGACATCTGCCCGACGGCCCCGCGCTACCTCGCCGACGGGTGACCGCGCGGCCGTTACCATCCTCATCGTGTCGGAACGCTTCAGCTTCGAGGTCGTCGACGCGCTCGACTACGACGAGCTCCGGCCCGAGTACGCGCCGGAGGCGGTCGCCTGGGTCGCCGAGCGCTGCGGCATCGGCCCCGGTTCGAGGGTGGTCGACCTGGCGGCGGGGACGGGCCGCCTCTCGGGCCGATTCGTGCAGCTCGGCGTCGACGTGATCGCCGTCGAGCCCGCGGCGAACATGCGCGCGGTCCTGGAGGAACGATTCCCCGCGGTCCGAGCGATCGTGGCGACGGCGGAGTCCATGCCCTTGGACGACGGGACGGTCGATGCCGTCGTCGTGGGCAACGCGTTCCACCACTTCGAGCGCGACGCGGCGATGGCGGAGATCCATCGCATCCTGCGCCCGGGAGGAGCTCTCGCCGTGTTCTGGGCCTGGCCGGCCGATGAGTCGCAGCTGAAGGTCCCCGGCATGCGAGCGATCTACGAGGCCATCGACGGGACCCATGCCGAGGCCGCGATCATGGCCGCCCACCGATCGTGGTCCGAGCCGCCGGCGACGGTGGACGGGTTCGATCCGTTCGAGCGCCAGGAGTTCTCCGCGACCCACGTCCTGCCGGCGGCGCGACTCGGGGATCTCTACGCGACGTTCAGTGACGTCGTCTCGCTGCCCGATCCCACCCGAGCGTGGTTGCTCGACCGCATCAGGCAGCTGTCGCGCGGACTTCCCGAGACCCTGTATCTCCCCCAAAGGACCGTCGTCGATCTCTGCATCAGAGGGCAGTGAGACAACTCTCCACCGGGAGAGAACGGCGGAGCTTCGGAGAGCGGGTGAGGGGAATCGAACCCCCGTTTCGAGCTTGGGAAGCTCGCGTTCTGCCATTGAACCACACCCGCGCGGACCCGCCGCCCCGGGGCGGCAGGCCACAGTGTAGACCAGCGCTCCGGGGGCCTAGCGATCGCAACCCACGTGCTAGCGTGCCGCCCTCATGGGCGAGCCCGACCCGGATCTGTGGCCTCGAACCCTCCAACGCCTGATCGCGGGCGACGCGCTGTCGGCGGACGAGGCCGCCGACGCGATGCACGCGATCATGTCCGGAGACGTGACGCCCGCCCAGGTGGGCGGCTTCCTGATGGCGCTGCGCACCAAAGGTGAGACCGTCGATGAGCTCGACGGCCTCGCTCGCACGGTGCTGGAGTTCGCGCATCCCGTCTCGGCGCCCGCACTCGTGCTCGATACCTGCGGCACCGGCGGCGATCGCAGCGGCACGTTCAACATCTCGACCCTCTCGGCGATCGTGGTCGCCGGAGCCGGGGTGCCGGTCGCCAAGCACGGGAACCGCGCCGCCTCCAGCCACTGCGGCTCGGCGGATCTCCTCGAAGCCCTCGGGGTGAGGATCGATCTCGAGGCGGCCGGCGTCGAGCGCTGTCTCGCGGAGGCGGACATCGGATTCATGTTCGCCCCCGTCTTCCATCCGGCGTTCGGGCACGCGGCATCGGTCCGCCGCGAGCTCCGCGTTCCCACCTCGTTCAACTTCCTGGGCCCGCTCACGAACCCAGCACGGCCGGCCGCGCAGGTCGTGGGCGTCTCCGACGAGCGGATGCTCCCGCTGATGGCCGAGGTACTCGCCCGGCGCGGGACGCGGGCCAAGGTCTTTCGCGGGGACGACGGACTCGACGAGCTGACCACGACGGCGCCGTCGGTGGTGCTGGACGTGAGCGATGGCCAGGTCCGGCAGAGCCGTCTCGATCCCACGGTCCACGGGATCGCCCGAGCTACCCGGGACGATCTCCATGGCGGCGACCCCGTCGAGGCGGCGCGCGTCGCCTTGTCGATACTCGGCGGAGAGCCGGGGCCGAAGCGGGAAATCGTGCTGCTCAACGCGGGCGCCGCGCTGGAGGTCGCCGGGGCCGCCACCGACCTCGACTCAGGGATCGCGCTCGCCAAAGGATCGATCGACGATGGCCAGGCGGCGGCGACGCTGGACAGGTGGATCGCGGTCTCGCGCGAGACGGGAGGTGATGCATGAACGTCGAGGAGGAGACCCAGCGTCCACGATGGCCGAACTGACTCGGGGTAGTCGTCGACGACCTCGAGGGCAACCGAGGTTCTCCCGCAACGTGATGGGCTCGCGCAGCTGGATTACGGGCGAGGACTGGGTCCGCTTCGATATGGGCGACCCGAACCTCTTCGAACTGCTACTTCCGCGACCCCGAAGGCATCGTGTTCGAGATCAGCCACCGACTGACCCCCGACCCTCCGCGCGGCCGCTAGTAGCATCCGGGGCCATGATCCTGTCGGACCGCACGATCAGAGAGGAGATCGACACCGGCCGCATCGTGATCGACCCGTTCGATCCGGCTTGCGTCCAGCCCTCGTCCGTCGACCTGCACGTCGATGCGGAGTTCCGGGTCTTCGCGAACTCGCGGTACCCCTACATCGACGTGAAGCAGGAGCAGCCGGATCTCACGGAGCTGATCGAGACGAAACCAGACGAGCCCTTCATCCTGCATCCGGGGGAGTTCGTGCTGGGATCGACGCTCGAACGGGTGGCCTTGCCTAACGACCTCGTGGCCCGACTCGAGGGCAAGTCGTCGCTCGGCCGCCTCGGACTGCTGATCCACTCGACCGCCGGCTATGTCGATCCAGGTTGGAACGGCTACCTCACGCTCGAGCTCTCGAACGTGGCGAACCTGCCGATCACGCTCTACCCCGGCATGAAGATCGGTCAGATCTCCTTCTTCCAACTGACGACGGCCGCCGACGTCCCCTACGGGGGTTCGGGCAGCAAGTACCAGGGCCAGCGTGGCCCCACCGCGAGTCGCTTCTTCGAGGACTTCCGGGACTGACGAGCCTCGCTCGGATCTCCTACTCGGGGACCAAGGCGCCCGGAACCGGCCCCACGCCCATCTGGACGGCCATCATCGCGGCCTGCGTCCGGTTGGTGACCCCTAGCTTTCGAAAGATGGCGGCGAGGTGCGCCTTGACGGTCTTCTCCGAGAGATACAGGTGTTGTGCGATCTCGCGGTTCGCCCGTCCCTCGGAGAGCAGGGCCAGGATGTCGTGCTCGCGCTGCGTCAGGTTGTACTCGCCTCGGCGCCCGTTGTGATCGCGGCCCGAGGCCTCGTGATCCTCGAACAGGTTCTGGATCACCCTCGGCGAGAGCACGTTGCCGCTTCCTGAGAGTGCCACGTTGATGGCCTGCGACAGGTCTTCGGGTGTCGCGTCCTTCAGCAGATAGCCGGAGGCCCCGTCGGCAAGTGCCCGTTTCACGTACGGCGCGTTGTCGTACGTCGAGAGCATGATCACCGGGATGTCGGGCTTGTCCGTCTTGATGGCCCGCAGGAGCTCGAGGCCGTCCAGATCCGGCATGCGGACGTCGACCAACGCGAGATCGACCTCCGTTCCGTTGTGG
Organism: uncultured Actinomycetota bacterium; assembly: GCA_963842295.1. GTDB lineage: Bacteria > Actinomycetota > UBA4738 > UBA4738 > HRBIN12 > JAJNBA01. The sequence goes on from CAWJFY010000006.1 coordinate 133,134, forward strand.
ATGTGCTCGAGTGCCGCCGCGGCGCTCTCGGCCTCGACGACCTCTGCGTCCGGGAAGCCTTCCTTCACCACATGGTGCAGGCCACGACGCACGAGCGCGTGGTCGTCAACGATCAGGATCTTCATCCTTCATCACCTCGCCCTCCGACGGGGAGCACGGCGACCACGCGGGTGCCGCTTCCGGGTTTCGAATCGATCTCGATGGTGCCGCCGATCTGTTCTGCCTGGCCGCGCATCAGCCGCAGCCCGAAATGCGGGTCTCCGTCGGCGTCGGTGGCGATGATGCCGTTGCCTCGGTCCTCGACCTCGATCCGGAGGTCGTTGAGCCCTGCCCTGATGCGTACTGACACCTCGGGGGCGCCGGAATGCTTCGCTGCGTTGGCCAGAGCCTCGGCCACGATCGCGTTCGCCGTTTCCAGGGTGCGATCGGTGATCCGATCCACTTCGCCCTCGATCGAAACTCGCGCAGGCAGATGCCAGCGCTCCACCAGTTCGCTCACGAAGCTCGCGAGTGGAGGCTCCCGACGAGGCGTGCCTCCATCGAGCTCGAAGAGGATCTGCCGGATCTGACTGAGGTCGTTGCGGATCGCGTCCTCGATCTCCTTCAGGGTGGCGAGGACGGTCTCGGGGTCGGTGAGGATCCGATGCTGGAGCCCCTGCAGCTCGAGGACCGCGCTGGTGACGGACTGAGTGAGGCCGTCGTGGATGTGGATCGCCCACTTCGTGCGCTCCTGCAGCAGGAGCGTGTCGACCGTGTACGCCACGGCCGGATGTACGCTCCTTCGGTTGCGCAGGGTCGAGCTCGAGGTTGCCACTCTCGTCCTTTCGGTGGGGTCCGTTGGGCGGTCCGGTCCTTTGGGTCTAGGTCCATCCATCGGACGAAAGGGCCCCCGGCTTGAACGTCTCGAGGCGGGGGGCGCGGGGCACACTCGGCCTCCGAGCGGGCGCCCCAGCAACGTCCCACGGCCCCCACAACGTCTATGAAGGAAAGTTGCCAATGACATACTTAGGGTCTATCCTTGAGTCCAGCAGACGCAGGAGATTTCTCAAGGTATCTGTCGAAGAGCTGACTGGATCCCGCTGGCCCGGGTAAGGGCCGCTCGGGGGCACTCGGCAGCGTGGAGCAGCGAGCGAGGAGGAAGGATCTGATGGCGCGAGCAGTGGGCGTTGATCTCGGGACGACGAATTCGGTCGTGGCTGCTTTGGAGGCAGGAGAACCCGCCGTCATCCCGAACGCGGAGGGTTCACGGACGACACCGTCGGTCGTCGCAGTCTCCAAGACCGGCGAGATCTTGGTGGGTGAGGTCGCCAAGCGGCAGGCCATCACCAATCCGGACAGGACGATCAGGTCGGTCAAGCGACACATGGGCGACAAGGACTGGTCGGTCGATATCGACGGCAAGGCCTGGACCGCCCAAGAGATCTCCGCGCAGATCCTCAACAAGCTGAAGCGCGACGCGGAGGCCTTCCTTGGGGACAGCGTCACGCAGGCAGTGATCACCGTGCCCGCCTATTTCGACGACGCCCAACGCCAGGCGACGAAGGAAGCCGGTCAGATCGCGGGGCTGGAAGTGCTCCGCATCATCAACGAACCAACGGCGGCCGCACTCGCGTACGGCTTGGACAAGCAGCAGACCGAGCAGACGATCCTCGTGTTCGACCTCGGAGGTGGCACCTTCGACGTGTCGTTGCTCGAGATAGGCGAGGGCGTCGTGGAGGTGAAAGCCACCCACGGTGACACCCAACTCGGGGGCGACGACTGGGATCAGCGGATCATCGATTGGCTGGTCGAGCGATTCAAGGGCAATTACTCGATCGACCTGTCGAAGGACCGCATGGCGATGCAACGGCTCAAAGAAGCCGCCGAGAAGGCGAAGATCGAGCTCTCGCAGGTGGCAGAGACCACGATCAACCTGCCGTTCATCAGCGCAGGCCCCGATGGACCGCTGCACCTGGAGGAGAAGCTCAGTCGGACCGAGTTCGAGCGGATGACGGCCGATCTAGCCGATAGCTGCCGCGGGCCGTTCGAGCAGGCGATCAAGGACTGGGGCAAGGACGCGAGTGCGATCGACCATGTGATCCTGGTCGGTGGGTCTACGCGGATGCCGATGATCCAGGATCTCGTGAAGGAGCTGACCGGCGGCAAGGAGCCGCACAAGGGTGTCAACCCCGACGAGGTCGTTGCGGTGGGGGCCGCCATCCAAGCGGGCGTCCTCAAGGGCGACGTGAAGGACATCCTGCTGCTGGACGTCACGCCCCTGACGCTGGGCGTGGAGACCAAGGGTGGACTGTTCACCAAGCTGATCGAGCGGAACACCACGATCCCCACGCGCAAGTCGGAGATCTTCACGACCGCGGACGACAACCAGACGACGGTCGAGATCCACGTCCTCCAGGGAGAAGCGGAGACCGTGATGTCGCCGGGCGTGAAGTCGCTGGGACGGTTCCACCTGACCGGGATCCCGCCGGCCCCCCGAGGCGTGCCGCAGATCGAGGTCGCGTTCGACATCGATGCCAACGGCATCGTGAACGTGAGCGCCAAGGATCTCGCGACCGGCAAGGAGCAGGCGATGACGATCACCGGAGGCACCGCGCTCTCCAAGGACGAGATCGATCGCATGATGAAGGAGGCGGAGTCGTTCGCGGCCGAGGACCACAAGCGCCGGGAAGCGGCTGAGGCCCGGAACCAGGCTGACCAGCTGACCTACCAGGTCGATACGTTCCTGAAGGACAACGGGGACAAGATCCCGGACGCCGACAAGGTCGACCTGGCGTCGAAGAACGACGAGCTCAAGCAGGCCCTGAAGGAGGAGTCGGCGGATACGGAGACCCTGCGCTCCGCCAGCGAGGCTCTCATGCAGACCTGGCAGAAGGTGAGCCAGACGCTGCACGAGCAGGCCGCGCAGGCGCAGACCGCCCCCGAAGGCGGCGGCGAGGAGGCCTCGGCGCCGGATGCTGACGCGGACGGCGACGAGGACGTAGTGGAGGGCGAGATCGTGGACGAAGGAGGCTCGTCGTGATGCTCGCCGACGGTGATCTGTCCACGCCGCGAGCCGTCGAGGTGAAGGCCACGTGATGGGAGACGATCACGACGCGAACCGTCGTCACCAAGAGCAGGATGAGGAAACGGTCGCCGATGGGGCGGCCGCCTCGGTGACCGGCGAGGAGGAGGCTCGGGCAGCAACCGCTGGATCCCAAGCCGACGAGAGTGACATCGAGGCTGCCCGAGCCGAGGCGGATCAGTACCGCGAGCATCTGCAGCGGCTCCAAGCCGAGTTCGACAACTATCGGAAGCGAGTGCTCCGCGAACAGACGACAGCGGTCGAGCAAGCGGCTCGGCCGGTCTTCCACCGGCTGCTCGAGGTTCTGGACGATTTCGACCTCGCGCTGATGCACGCGCAGGACCGGCCCGACTTCGATCGCTTCCTCCACGGCGTGGAGCTCGTGTACGCGAAGCTCCTCGACACGCTGCGAGCCGAGGGCTTGGAGCGGATGGACGCACAGGGGAAGCCGTTCGATCCGGAGACGCACGAAGCGCTGATGCAGACGGGGGAGGGCGAGGGCGATCCCGTGGTGGCCGACGTGCTGCGTCCCGGCTACACGTTGAAGGGCCGGGTCCTCCGGCCGGCCGGGGTTCGGGTGGAGAGGAAGTGACGGGTGGCACAAGAACCCCGCAGGGAGTGGTTCGAGAAGGACTATTACTCGGTCCTCGGTGTGCCCAAGAACGCGACCGATGCCGAGATCAAGAAGGCGTACCGCAAGCTGGCTCAGCAGCATCACCCTGACACCAAGCAGGGTGACCCGGACGCGGAGGACCGATTCAAGGAGATCTCCGCCGCCTACGACGTCCTCGGGGATCCGGAGAAGCGCAAGGCCTACGACGAGGTCCGAGAGATGAGTGCGTCGGGGTTCGGCCCCGGTTTCGGCCGCCCCGGTTCCGGTGGTCAGGGCTGGCAGGGAGCGGGCACCGGCGCCGCCGGCTGGCCCGGTGGCGTTCGCTACGAACAGGTGAACGTCGACGACTTCTCCGATCTGTTCGGTGGGCTCTTCGGTGGAGCAGGCCGCCGGGCAGGCGGACGGTCCGGCGCCCGGCGCGGGGCAGATCTCGAGACCGAGGTGACCATCTCCTTCGATGAAGCGATGGCGGGCACGACGGTCCCGATCCGGTTCGACGGTCCCGCTGTCTGCTCCCGGTGCCGCGGCTCTGGCGCCGAGCCGGGAACCCACCCGATCACCTGCCCGCAGTGCGGGGGGAGCGGCGAGATCGCGGAGAACCAGGGGTTCTTCTCGATGTCGCGGCCGTGCCCGCGTTGCGGCGGCGCCGGCCGCATCGTCGAAACCCCGTGCACCAAGTGCGGCGGGTCCGGCGCGGAGCGCCGGACCCGCACCCTGCAGGTGAAGATCCCCTCCGGCGTGCGGAACGGCGCGAAGATCCGTCTCGCCGGTAAGGGAGAGCCTGGTGTGGCCGGCGGGCCCGCCGGCGACCTCTACGTCAAGGTCGCCGTCGAGCCACATACCGTCTTCGGACGCCGCGGCGACGACCTCATGGTGGACCTCCCCATCACCTACCCGGAGGCCGCCCTCGGGGCCAACGTGGAGGTCCCAACTCTGAACGGCCCGGTGACCCTCAAGGTCCCGGCAGGCACGCCGAGCGGCAAGACCTTCCGGGTGAAGGGCCGGGGCGCACCCCGGAAGGGTGGTCGGGGAGACCTGCTCGCGAAGGTGAAGGTCGATGTGCCCGACAAGGTCTCGCGGGAAGAGAAGGAGCTCCTCCGCAAGCTCCGCGAGGTGTCGAAAGAGTCGCCTCGCAAGCGACTCGGGGTGAACTGAAGGAGATGAAGGTGGATCCAGAGGGACGTGGATCGGTGAACGGTCCGGATCGGCGAGCCGTGTACATCATCAGCGTCGCGGCCGAGCTGGCAGGGGTGCACCCGCAGACGCTCCGCATCTACGAGCGGAAGGGTCTCGTGCGACCCCAGCGCACCAGTGGGAACACCAGGCGCTATTCGGAGGCGGACATCGATCGCCTCCGGCGTGTCCAACGGCTCACCCAGGAGGGAGTGAACCTCGCCGGAGCGAAACGGATCATGGCCCTCGAGGATGACCTGCGTCGGATGCGAGAGCTGCTCGCGCAGCTGGAGGCTCGACTCGAGGACCGGCCGATCCCGATGCCAGGAGAACATGCCGGTGTCGCGATCATGCCGATGGCGAGCGTCCTCTCGCCGCCGTGGCCAAGGAGACGAGATTGACCAGGGACGTCTCGCTCCGGCCTCTCCAGTCGGACGACCTCGATGCACTCTGGGTCGCGCGGACCCGTTCGGACGAGCCGTGGGCCGACACCAGCGAGGACTCGCGCCGGAAGCTGCGTGCTCGGGTCGCGAACAGCGGCCACGTGAATCACGGCGAGCTCCTCCTGGGGATCGTGTCGAACGGACGGCTCGCGGGCGAGATCCAGGCACGGCAGCCGGATATGGGACTGCCCCCGGGTGTGTTCGAGATCGGGATCGAGGTATTCGATCCGTCCGAACGTAGCGCCGGCATCGGGCGCCGGGCGCTCGCGATGTTTCTCTCGCACCTGTTCGAAGAGGAGCGAGCCCACCGGGTTCAGCTCACGACCGATGTGGACAACGCGGCGATGCGGCGGGTGGCCGAGCATCTCGGGTTCGGCCTCGAGGGCACGCTCCGCGGCTTCATGCCGACGAAGGGCGAGCCACGCGACTACCTGATGTACGGCATGACCAGGGGGGACTTCGAGAAAGCGAGGCGCGGATGGAACTCGACAGGCTAACGATCAAGTCGCAGGCGGCCCTCCAGGAGGCACACCAGCAGGCTTCTGCCCGGCACCACCAGCAGATCGAGCCGGAGCATGTCCTGTACGCGTTGCTCACCGATCCCGAGGGCGTGGTGTTCCCGCTCCTGCATCAGCTGGGCGTGGTGCCGAAACAGCTTCGGGACAAGGTCGACGAGGCCCTCGAGGCCAAGCCCAAGGTCTACGCCGAAGGAGTGCAGGTCAGCCTGTCGCCTTCGACCGCACGGGTGTTGGAGGCCGCGGGCCGGGAAGCCGAACAGCTCACGGACGAGTACATCTCGACGGAGCACCTGTTGCTCGCGATGCTCCAGGGGGATGCCCCGGTCTCGCGACTGCTTATCGACGCCGGCCTCACACGAGACGGCGTGCTGACCGCGCTGGCAGACGTTCGAGGCTCTCATCGCGTCACGTCGCAGAACCCGGAGGAGACCTTCCAGGCGCTCGAGCGATTCGGCCGTGACCTCACCGAGCAGGCGAGGAAGGGCAAGCTCGATCCGGTGATCGGACGGGACGAGGAGATCCGTCGCGTGATCCAGGTCCTTTCGCGCCGCACCAAGAACAACCCCGTCCTCATCGGGGAGCCCGGTGTCGGGAAGACGGCGATCGTCGAGGGCCTCGCGCAGCGCATCGTGGACGGCGACGTGCCGGAGTCGCTCAAGAACAAGCGGCTGATCGCATTGGACATCGGGGCGATGATCGCGGGGGCGAAGTACCGCGGCGAGTTCGAGGAACGGTTCAAGGCGGTCCTGAAGGAGATCGCGGACTCCGAGGGCGAGATCATCACCTTCATCGACGAGCTGCACACGATCGTGGGCGCCGGGGCAGCGGAGGGAGCGGTGGACGCGGGGAACATGCTGAAGCCGATGCTCGCCCGAGGCGAGCTCAGGCTGGTGGGCGCCACCACGCTCGATGAGTACCGCAAACACATCGAGAAGGACGCCGCCTTGGAGCGGCGATTCCAACCCGTGCTCGTGGAGGAGCCGTCCGTCGAGGCCACGATCGCGATCCTCCGCGGTCTCAAGGAGCGGTACGAGGTGCATCACGGCGTCCGGATCCAGGATCCCGCGCTCGTGGCGGCCGCCGTCCTGTCGGACCGCTACGTGACCGGCCGGTTCCTGCCGGACAAGGCCATCGATCTGATCGACGAAGCGGCATCCCGCCTCCGCATCGAGATCGATTCGGTGCCGGTCGAGATCGACGAGGTGGAGCGTCGCATCCGACAGCTCGAGATCGAGCGAGCCGCGCTGCAGAAGGAATCGGACCCGGCGTCCAAGGAACGGCTCGAGAAGCTCGAGAAGGAGCTCGCCGACCTGGAGGAACGCGCTCGCGGGATGCGCGCGCACTGGCAACAGGAGAAGGAGCAGATCGACCGCATCCGCGCCCTCAAGTCCGAGTTGGAGGAGACGCGCGCGGCATCGGAGCGGGCGGAGCGCGAAGGCGACCTCGAGAAGGCCGCCGAGCTGCGGTTCGGCCGGATCGTGGAGCTGGAGCGCCGGCTGGAGGAGGAGAACGAGCGCCTCCAGGAGATCCAGTCGGAGCTGAAGATGTTGAACGAGGAGGTCACGGAGGAAGACGTGGCCGCCGTGGTGGCCAAGTGGACCGGGATCCCGGTGTCTCGCCTGCTGGAAGGCGAGATGCACAAGCTCGTCCACCTCGAGGAGGCGCTTCACGAGCGAGTGGTGGGGCAGGACGCCGCGGTCACGGCGGTCGCGAACGCGATCCGCCGTGCCCGCGCCGGCCTGCAGGACCCGAACCGGCCGATCGGTTCCTTCCTGTTCCTCGGACCGACCGGGGTCGGCAAGACCGAGCTCGCCCGCGCGCTCGCCGAGTTCCTCTTCGACGACGAGCGGGCGATGATCCGGATCGACATGAGCGAGTACCAGGAGCGGCATACGGTGTCGCGACTGGTCGGCGCGCCTCCCGGCTACGTCGGGTTCGAAGAGGGCGGCCAGCTGACCGAGGCCGTGCGCAGGCGCCCGTACTCGGTGTTGCTGCTCGATGAGATCGAGAAGGCACACACGGATGTCTTCAACGTGCTGCTCCAGCTGCTCGACGACGGTCGTCTCACCGATGGCCAGGGTCGAACCGTGGACTTCCGGAACACGATCGTGATCATGACCTCGAACCTCGGCGCCGCCGTCTTCCAGGACCCCACGGCCTCTCCGGAAGTGCGCGAGGAGAAGGTGCTGGCGGACGTTCGCGACCATTTCCGTCCCGAGTTCATCAATCGGATCGACGAGGTGGTCGTGTTCGATTCGCTCAGCCGTGAGGACATCCAGAAGATCGTGGACATCCAGCTGCGTGGACTGCAGCAGCGACTGACCGACCGCAAGCTCCGGCTGGAGCTCAACGATGAGGCGAGGACCTATCTCGGGAACGCGGGCTACGACCCCCACTTCGGCGCGCGTCCGCTCAAGCGGCTGATCCAGCGCGAGATCCAGGATCCGTTGGCGCTCATGCTGCTGTCCGGCGATGTTCGTGATGGGGACACGGTCGTCGTCGGAGCGGGTCCCGATGGGCTCGCGTTGCGCGTGAAGGAGCGCCCGGACGCGGCGACGGGAGCCGAGTCGGGATAGGTCAGCTAGCCACGCCTTGGGTCGATACTCCTCCTGTGGCGATCCGCGCGCGGGGGGACCGTCGATGAGGGTTCGGACCAGCAGGACGATCCTGCTCTGGCTCGCCGTGATCCTCCTCGGAGGGATGCTGCTCCTCGCGATCGCGGGGGACGCTGCGGCCAAGAGGGAGCTCCCCGCCCAGGTCGCCACATGGGGGTTCATCGCACTCCTCTTCTTCCTGGGCTGGTGGTTCAAGGTCAGACCCCGCAGAGAGCTCCATCAGGCACAGGCACGATCGCTCAGCCTCCGGTCGGCTCCCGGAGATCCGCTCGGCTACTTCCAGCGTCCGTTCGCCCTCCTGGGACACGCGGCCGGCGCGAAGGACATCGAGAACACGTCCTGGGGATCCTGGCGAGGGATGCAGGTGGTCGTCATCGACTACTGGTTCGCTCGGTCGAGCGATCCATCCAGGGGCGATCATCGGTACTACACGTGCGCCGTCACGCCCGTACCGGTCGCGTGGCCGAACATCTCGATCCTCCCGGAGGGCCTCGGATCCCGGATGGCGACGTCGATGGGCGACCGTGACATCGAGTTCGAGCTCGAGGGGTTCAATCGCGCGTTCGAGGTCCGGTCGGCCGACGCACGGTTCGCCCACGCCCTGGTCGATGCCCGGATGATGTCGTGGCTTCTGGAGCTCCCATCGGACACGGGCTTCGAGATCCTGGACGGGTCGCTCATGTGCCGCACGCCGCGACGACTCGATCGTGACGTGAACTGGGCGCTGGAGACGATGGCCACATTCCTTGATCGCGTCCCTCCGGTCGTGGATCAGCTCTTCGGTTCGACGCGCTGAACGCCTCGGACAGGCTCGGTCATCCTCCGGCCTTGGGTCCCGAGGGACGGGGGTCGATACTCCCGGCATGAGTGAGTTCACGCCGCTGCTGTTGATCCTGGTGTTCGTGTTGGTGGCTGGGGGCCTCGTCTACTACCAGCATCAGCTGAAGCTCCAACGCCAACGGGAGCTGCGTTCCCTCGCACTCGGTCAGCGCCTCGACTTCTCGCTCGACGATCCGTTCGACACCCTGGGGGAACCCTTCTCACTCCTGCAGAAGGGAGACGGCCGTGGCGTCGAGAACGTGATGTGGGGGTTCTGGCACGAACTGGAGGTCCGAGCCTTCGACTACTGGTACTACGAGGAGTCCTCCGACTCGAACGGACATCGCTCCAAGAGCTACTACCGGTTCGATTGCGTGATCGCGCCGGTCGACGCGCTCTGCCCCCAGCTGCGGATCAGCGAGGAGAACGTGTTCACGCGCCTCGCGGACGCCCTCACGTTCCGAGACATCGAGTTCGAGTCCGAGGAGTTCAACCGGCGATTCACCGTCAGGGGGCCGGATGAGCGGTTCGCGACCGCCTTCTGTGACGCGCGGATGATGGACTGGCTCCTGCTGCGCGGGGAGGGCTACGCGTTCGAGATCGTCGGCGACCGCCTGCTGTGCTGGTGCAAGCGGGTGAAGCCGGCCGGGATGGTCCACCTCCTGGGCACCGCCAAGACGTTCCGTGAGCAGATCCCGGCCGTCGTGAGCTCTCTGTACCCGAGGGGGTAGGCTTCCGGGACCGTCGGATAAGGGAGCGAACGTGGAAGTTCTCTGGGTGGTGCTGGGGATCGTCGTGGTGCTCGTCCTCGCGGGCGTGGTCATGTACAACCGGTTCGTCTCGCAGAAGAACCTGATCCGTGACGCGTGGGCGAACATCGATACGGAGCTCCGGCGCCGGTACGACCTGATCCCGAACATCGTCGAGACGGTGAAGGGGTACGCGTCGCACGAGCGGGAGGTGCTCGAGAACGTCACGCAGGCCCGCGCGATGGCGACCGGTGCGACGGGATCGCCCGCGGCCCAGGCCGCGGCGGAGGGGCCGCTCGTCGCCGCTCTGCGCCAGCTGTTCGCTGTCGTCGAGAACTATCCGGATCTCAAGGCGAACCAGAGCTTCCTCGCGCTCCAGGCAGAGCTCGCCAACACGGAGGACCGACTCCAGACGGCTCGGCGCTTCTACAACGCGAACGTGCGCGACTACAACCGGCGTGTCCAGTCGGTCCCGTCGAACGTCATCGCGAACATGTTCCACTTCGAAGAAGAGGAGTTCTTCGAGGTCGAGGAGGCGTTGCGTGGGGAAGAGGGCGTTCCGAAGGTGAGCTTCGAGCCCGGCGCGCCGGGTGTGTCGTTCGGCAGCCCCTCCGAGCCGTCGGCGGCCCCGCCGGCGACGCCCCCTGCGGGAGCGACGCCGCCGGATCCAGGCCGTCCCGACCAACCGCCCGGCTGACGCCTAGCTGATCGAAGGGACTCGCTCCGATCCCGTGTCCGGATCGGGCTCGGCGCATCCCTCCAGACCCGTCTTGCGAACACCCCGGCTGAGCACGAACCACACCCCCGCCCACGCGAGCGCCACCCCGCCGAGGATGGTCACCGTGATGGGCGCTCCGATCCGATCGGCGACCGCGGAGGCCACGACCGCGGAGACCGAGAGCGACAGCGTGATCAGCATGTAGTCGAACCCGAAGATCCGGCCGCGGATGTGGTCGGGGACGAGCACCTGAAGGCCGTAGGTGGACAGCATCCACTGAGATCCGCCGCCCAGGTGGGCGACGCAGATCGTCACCGCCGCCAGCGCCAGCGAGGGTGCGACCCCCAGCGCCATGTACCCGAGGCCGAACACCGCGAGCGACAGCCCGATCGCGGGGAAGAGCCTGCGATGTCCCGGCCCCGCGATCCGGTGGCCGAGGAACGGCCCGATCAACGCGCCCACTCCGCGCGCCGCCATGAGGATCCCGAAGCCGACGTTACCGGACTCGAAGACATCGATCGCCATCACCGGGATCAGTGCGAGGAGTCCGGCCGCGGCCCCGAACCCGAACTTGACCGCCAGCAGGGACAGGACGCGATGGTCCCGGCGTGCGAAGCGCCACGTCTCCCTGGTGGCCTCGATCGCGCTTGGGTGCTCGGTGGCCTCTTCCCGCGACTCGGAGAAGCGGCGCCGGATCGAGGAGAGCAGCGCGGCAGAGACCAGGAACGAGGCAGCGTTGACGAGGAACGCCGTGTCCGCACCGAACTTCGCGCTGATGAGTCCTCCGAGCCCCGCGCCGACGGCGAGCATCGTTCCCCAGAGCGACCCGTTCAGCGCGTTCGCAGCGGGGAGGTCTTCCGGTTCGACGACGTTGGGGGTCGCGGCCGAGAATGCAGGATCGAACGGGGCGGCGAAGGACGCGAGCAACGGCAGCAGCACATAAGCGAGCCAGAGCGTGTCCCTTCCCACCAACAGGAACGCGACACAGATGACCGCGCGGGCGAGGTCGCACACGATCATCAGCTTCCGCCGGTCGACCCGGTCCGCCAGCACACCACCGATGGGTGACGCCAGGAAGAACGCGAACTCCTGGGCGAGGATAGCCAGGCCCACGTAGAGCGCCTTTCCGGTGACCTCGAAGATCAGCCCGTTGATGGCCACCCACAGGAACCAGTCACCGCCGAGGGAGATCACCGAGGCGAAGAACAGCGCCCGGAAATCACGGTTGCGGCGAAGCAACGACACACTCGCTCTGAGGCCGGCGCTCGGCGCCGGGGCGGTCGTCAGGTCGTCGTCCACAGGCGGCTCGGAAGCGTACAGGGAAGGTCCTGCGAACCGGCGACGGGATCGGACGGGGACGGGAGGTGTCGACCGGACCGGGAGCTATTGCACGATGGGGCCGATCCAGAGCCCCGAGAGCAGGAACGACACCGGCAGCACGAAGAGGATGCCGACGAAGATCGCCATCCTCCGGGTCGACCCCACGAAGTAGTCATCCAGCCGGATCACGCCCCGCTTCACCGGCTGGTACCAGAACGCCAGGATCGCCAGCGACACGATCGTGACTCCGATCGCCTCGGCCAGCACGATCTGCGCGGCCGCCGGGTCGCGCTGGAGCATCGCGACGACGAGCGTGTCGGCAAGGGTCGTGATGTTCGCCCCCATGATGTACGGGAGAGCTTCGTCGCGGCGTACGTACCCCTTCACCGCGAGGGGGATAAGAACCGTGAGCGCGACCGACACCGAAAGTGTCAGCGTCGCCACGATGCAGCCGAGCGCGAACATCGTCCATGGGCGTCGCATCCACGCGGCGCGCTTGGCCGCGGTCGTGTCGCTGCTGACCTGCGGCAGAACGTGATCGAGGACCTTGAACGACGCCAGGATCACCAGGAGACCGACGAGGAACAGGAGCCCGGCCGGGACGAGGTTCTCGATCACATCGAGGACCGGACCCCACACGACCGACAGCGCCGCCTCCAGCGACCCGGATGCGTGCAGGTTGAGCCCGTCGAGCAGCCCACTTCGGATGATCGCGTAGCCGATCATCATGCCGGGCAGATACACGAGCGCCGTCATCGTCATGGCCTGGATCCCCATCCCGATCGGCTCGCTGCGGTTGGGGTCGTGCCGGTTCCGGGCCGCGTAGAGGAACCCCGTCAACAGGACGATGAACGACGCGCCCAGGCGCGACCCCGACAGCATCGTGAAGGTCTGGAGCTTCGTCAGGGTGCCGGCGCCGAAGAGGCTGATCGCGGTCGCGGCGACCGGCGATCCTGACAGCACGAAGTAGGCGCCGAGCCAGCCGAACCCCAAGGTCGAGATCCCGTTCGCGAACGGGAACTGCCCTTGGATGTCCGGTCCGATCGCGACCGCGCCGGCCTTCATGATCTGGACCGCGAGGATGAACAGGTACATCGCCGGCACGAAGAGGACGAACTTGTGGACGAGGTACCAGGCGCTCCGAGGCGGCTCGAACGGGCCCCAGTCGACGACGTGACGGGCCTCGTTCATCTCGTGGGGAACGCAGTACTCCCCGTCGATCTCGACGAGCTTCTCGAGCTCGATCTCGTCCCTGCTCTTGCTCTTGCTCTTGCTCATCGGATCCTGGGCCTCGGCTCGGGAAGGTGCGGGAGGCCACGGTACTTTGCCCTCGCGAGCCCGCACAACCGCCTTTCGGCTATCAGGTCAGGTCCCGCTGAGAGAACCATTCGCGGTGCTCCCGGCACCGGTCGTCCGGCCCGAACTCGATCACAAGCACCCCGTCCCGTTCCTTCCGTCCCCGGTCGTCGCCCGTTCGCGAGGAGACGTTCCAGTGCGCCACGCCCGTATCTCCCTCGACGGCCACCACGTCGAAGGCCGTCCGGACGTCTTCCTGAGTGCCCGCCGTCCATCGAGCGACGATCTGCTCGCGCCCCACCCAGGGCTCCCGGAAAGGCCCCACCCAGTAGAGGGCGTCCTCCGAGAAGAGCGGGGCGACGTCGCCCGGGTCGTTCGACACCCAGGCTTCGAAGTACCGCCGAAGCCAGTCTTCGAACCCTCCTCGATCCATCCGCGGACCCTACCCCGATAGACTGGCCCCAGATGCCGGCCACGATCGTGCTCGGGACCCAATGGGGGGACGAGGGCAAGGGCAAGGCTGTCGACTACCTCGCGGACGGGATGGACTTCGTCGTCCGCTACCAGGGCGGCAACAACGCGGGCCACACGGTGATCGCGGAGGGGCGCCTGCTCAAGCTCCAGCTGATCCCGTCCGGGATCCTCTACGCGCACATCACCCCCGTGATCGCCGACGGCGTCGTGGTCGACCCCCGCCATCTCCTCCGAGAGCTCGAGGATCTGCGGCGAACCGGCGTGGACGTGTCGCGGCTACGCGTCTCCGGGAACTGTCATCTGATCATGCCCTACCACCTCGAGCTGGAGAAGGTGACCCAACGGTTCCTCGGTCGGAACGCGCTCGGTACGACGAAGCGGGGCATCGGCCCCGCCTACGCCGACAAGGCGGCCCGCATCGGCCTCCGTGTGCAGGATCTCTTCGATCAGAAGATCTTCCGCGAGAAGCTCGAGGTCGTCCTTCGCGAGAAGAACGCGATCTTGACCAAGCTCTACGGGCGGCTGCCGCTGGACGGGGACCTGATCGTCGAGGAGTACATGGATCTGGCCGGCCGTCTCGAGGGCTACGTCGCCGACACGTCCACGCTCCTGCACGATGCGCTGCGCGACGGCAGGTCCGTCATGCTCGAGGGCGCGCAAGGCACGCTGCTGGATCTGGACAAGGGGACGTATCCGTTCGTGACGTCTTCGAATCCGGTGGCGGGGTACGCGCTCGCCTCAGCGGGGTTCGGGCCGAAGGAGGTCGACCGCGTCGTCGGCATCGTGAAGGCGTACCTGACGAGGGTCGGCGCCGGACCGTTCCCGACGGAAGATCTCGGCGATGACGGTGAGCGCCTCGGGGTGCGCGGCCAGGAGTTCGGCACCGTGACCGGCAGGAAGCGTCGCTGCGGCTGGTTGGACGCGGCTCTCCTTCGCTACGCGGCCCGGGTGAACGGTCTGACGGAGCTGTTCGTCACGAAGCTCGATGTGCTGTCCGGATTCGAACGGATCCGGATCTGCAACGGCTATCGCGTCGACGGCGACGACTTCGACGACTTCCCGCCCCACCAGTCCCTCTTCCACAGAGCCGAGCCGGTCTACGAGGATCACGATGGCTGGATGGAGGAGATCGACGAGGCGAACACGTTCGAGGACCTGCCGAAAGCGGCGCGGGAATACGTGCACCGGATCGAGGAGCTCGCGGAGGTGCCCGTCTCCGTCGTGTCGGTCGGACCGGCCCGCGAGCAGAGTCTGCCGCTCGGATGAGGGTCCTCGTCGTCGGCGGCGGCGGCAGAGAGCACGCTCTTTGTTGGGGGCTGGCGCGCAGCCCCCAGGTCGAGCAGCTCCACGCCGCGCCCGGCAACGCCGGGATCGCGTCGGTCGCGACCTGCCATGCCACTGCCGCCGACGACGTCGCCGCCCAGATCCGGCTGGCCGAGGAGCTCGACGCGGACCTCGTCGTGATCGGGCCCGAGGGGCCGCTCGTGGCCGGCCTGGCCGACGAGCTCCGGTCACGAGGGCGACGGGCCTTCGGCCCGGGCCGCGACGCCGCCCGGCTGGAGGGCTCCAAGGCCTTCGCGAAGGAACTGATGGAACGCCACGGGATCCCCACCGCGCGTGCCGCGACCTTCTCCGAGATGGGTCCGGCGGTCGAGTTCCTTGATGGGCTGGGCGGCCAAGCCGTCATCAAGGCCGACGGCCTGGCCGCCGGCAAGGGCGTCACCGTCACCTCGGATCGGACGGAGGCGATCGCGGCCCTGGAGGCGTGTCTCGTCGCCGGTGCGTTCGGCAAGGCAGGCGCTCGCGTGGTCGTGGAGGAGCGGATCGAGGGAGCGGAGGTGTCGGCCTTCGCGATGGTCGACTCGTCCTCCGTGCTCCCGGTCGCCCTCTCGCAGGACTTCAAGCGCGTCGGCGACGACGATGCGGGGCCGAACACCGGGGGGATGGGCGCGTACTCGCCCTTGCCCTGGTTGGACGGGGGCACGGAAGCCGCGCTCTGGGAGATCGTCGCGGACACCGTCACCGCTCTCCGCGCCGAGGGGATCGCGTACTCCGGGCTCCTCTACACGGGCATGATGCTCACGGCGGACGGGCCGAGGGTCCTCGAGTACAACTGTCGGTTCGGCGACCCCGAGACGCAGGTCGTGATCCCTCGCCTCCGAAGCGACCTCGCCGAGGCGTTGGACGCCTGCGCGTCCGACCGCCTGGCCGACGTGAAGGTCGATCTGTCCGACGACGCGGCCGTGACCGTCGTCCTCGCGAGCGGCGGCTACCCGGGGCCGTACGAGACCGGGCAGCCGATCGCAGGGCTGGCGGCCGCGGCGGCATCACCTGACGCCACCGTGTTCCATTCGGGGACCGCCGAGCGCGACGGTAGAGTGGTCACCGCCGGCGGTCGCGTGCTCGCGGTGACCGGGTGGGGGCCGGCGGTCGCCGATGCGCGACGTCGCGCGTACGAGGCGGCATCGCACATCTCGTTCGACGGTATGACTCGGCGCGGCGACATCGCCGCCCGGATCGCCGGGGGAGGCTCGAAGTGACCGAAGAGACGCCGATCGTCGGGGTGCTGGCCGCCTCGCCCACCGAGCTGCCGATCATGCGCCAGGCGGGCTTGATCCTGGAGAAGTTCGGCATCCCGAACGAGGTCCAGATCATGTCCTCCTCACGGACCCCCGACCTCGTGGACGAGTACGCGAGGACCGCCGTAGAGCGGGGTCTCCGAGTGCTGGTCTGCTCGACGGGGATCTCGGGACACCTCGCGGCCGCGGTCGCGGCCCGCACGGTCATCCCGGTGATCGGCGTGCCGATCGCGTCGCCGCCCCAGATGGTCGGCAACGAGGCCCTCGCGATCACCGCGCAGATGCCCACCGGCGTCCCGATCGCCACCGTCGGGGTGGACGCGGCGGTCAACGCGGCGGTCCTCGCGGCACAGATCGTGGGCCTGGGTGACGAGACGATCCAGGCGGCACTCTGGAAGTTCAAGGACGACCTGGCGGAGGGCCTCAAGCTGTGATCCCCCGCTACCGCCTCCCCGAGATGGAGGTCGTGTGGTCGGACGAGACACGTCTCGCGAACTGGCTCGAGATCGAGCTGCTCGCGGTGGAAGCACTCGCGGAGCTCGGCGTGGTCCCGCCGGAGGATGCTGCGGCATGCCGTGAGCGAGCGGTGTTCACGGTCGAAGCGGTGGCGGAGCGAGAGGCGGCCACGCGCCACGACGTCGCCGCCTTCGTCGATGTCGTCGCGGACGCGATCGGCCCCGCCGGGCGATGGATCCACTTCGGCTTGACGTCCTCCGACGTGATCGACACGGGGTTCGGACTTCAGCTCCGTTCGGCCGCCGACGTCCTGCTCTCCGAGCTCGAGCGCCTGCTGGCCGCGACGAAGCGTCTCGCGCTCCAGCATCGGGAGACCGTCATCGCCGGCCGCTCGCACGGCGTGATCGCGGAGCCGACGAGCTTCGGCCACAAGCTCGCCGTCTGGGCGTTCGAGCTGGATCGCGATCGCGACCGGCTCCGCCGCGCGCGCGAGATCGTGTCCGTCGGTGCGATCAGCGGCGCCGTGGGGACGTACGCCTCGGCCGACCCGCGGATCGAGGAGCTCGTCTGCGCGAAGCTGGGCCTCCGGAGCGTCGAGGCCTCGACGCAGGTGATCCAGCGCGATCGGCACGCCGAGCTGATGACGGCGATGGCGATCACCGCGTCCACCCTCGACAAGATCGCCACCGAGATCCGGCACCTGGCGCGGACGGAGGTCCGCGAGGTGCAGGAGCCGTTCGCGGACGGACAGAAGGGCTCGTCGGCGATGCCACACAAGCGGAACCCGGTGGTCTCGGAGCGGATCTCGGGGCTCGCGCGCGTGATCCGCGGCCATGCCCAGGCCGCCCTCGAGAACGTGGCCCTGTGGCACGAGCGCGACATCTCGCATTCGTCGGCAGAGCGGCTGATCTTCCCCGATGCCACCGGTTTGCTCGCGTTCATGCTCCGCGACCTGACCTGGGTTCTCGACGGGCTGCACGTGTTCCCCGACCGGATGCGCGCGAACCTCGAAGTCGGCGGGGGCGTCGTCTATTCGCAGGCGGTCCTCCTCGCGCTCGTGAACGCTGGGCTCCCACGAGGTGAGGCCTACGCCCTCGTCCAGTCGGCCGCCGCCCGCGCCTGGGACGAGGGGGCGAGCTTCCGGACGGGGTTGAGATCCGATCCCGAGGTCGCCCAGCGGCTCGACGCCGCTGCACTCGATCCGCTGTTCGATCCGATGCGGTACCTCGCGAACCTCGGCGGTGTGTTCGAGAAGCTCGAGAAGCTCCCGGTGGAGTCCGAGTGAGCCCGGCGCCACGGCTGCAGGCCCAGGGAAAGGTCCGCGACATCTA
This sequence comes from uncultured Actinomycetota bacterium, assembly GCA_963842295.1. Classification (GTDB taxonomy): domain Bacteria; phylum Actinomycetota; class UBA4738; order UBA4738; family HRBIN12; genus JAJNBA01. The sequence goes on from CAWJFY010000006.1 coordinate 151,299, forward strand.
CGACGTCGGCGACGAACACCTGTTGCTCGTCGCCACCGATCGCATCAGCGCCTTCGACGTCGTGCTCCCCGACTCGATCCCCGACAAGGGGCGGGTGCTCACTGGCCTCTCGTCGTTCTGGTTCGATCGCAGCGCCGACCTGGTCTCGCATCACGTCGTGTCGACAGCCGCGGGAGACTTCCCGCCGCCGTTCGCCGGTGTCCCGGCACTCGCGGGCCGCGCCATGCTCGTCCGCAAGGCGATGGTCGTGCCGATGGAGTGCGTGGCGCGCGGCTACCTCGCCGGCTCGGGCTGGACTCAATACCGATCGACGGGTGCCGTGTGCGGCGTGCCGCTTCCCACTGGTCTCGTCGAGTCCGATCGTCTTCCGGAACCGATCTTCACGCCGACCAGCAAGGCGGAGGCGGGCCATGACGCGCCGCTCGACCCCGACGAAGCGGTCGACATCGTCGGCAAGGGTCTGTTCGAACGCCTGCAGGAGCTCACGCTCGGGATCTACGAGCGTCTCATGGAGATCTCAGCCGAGCGCGGGATCATCCTCGCGGACACGAAGTTCGAGTTCGGGTTCGCGGACGGCGAGCTGATGCTGATCGACGAGGTCGGCACGCCGGACTCCTCCCGCTTCTGGCCTGCCGACGGCTACGCGCCGGGCGGCGCCCAGCCGTCGTTCGACAAACAGTTCGTGCGCGATCACCTCGATCGGTCGGGGTGGGACCGGGAACCGCCGGCGCCTTCTCTCCCACCCGGGGTCGTCGAGGGCACGAAGTCGCGATACGTGGAGGCATACGACCGGATCACCGGTGAGCCGTTCGACGCCTACCTCGCCCGCGCCGGCGTGATGGCCCGCGACGACGACAGCGAGCTCGACGACGATCCCGTCCTCGAGCGTCTGCGGGAGGAGCGCGGATGAGGTTCGCCGTCGAGGTCCTGGTGACGCTGAAGCCGGGGCTCGCGGATCCCCAGGGCAAGGCCGTGGAAGGTGCGCTCCCGGCGCTCGGCTGGACCAACGTCTCCGGCGTGAGGGTCGGCAAGCACGTTCGCCTCCAAGTGGAGGCTAGCTCGGAGTCGGAGGCGCGGACGCAGGTCGAGGAGATGTCGGGCCGGCTTCTCTCGAACCCGGTGATCGAAGACTCGCGGATCCTGGAGGTGCGGGGAGAGTGAGCGCGCGGATCGGGGTCGTGACGTTCCCCGGTTCGCTGGACGATCGCGACGCCCTCCGCGCCGTGGAGCTGATGGGCGGCGAGGGTGTGCCGCTCTGGCACGCCGACCCTGACCTTCGCGGCGTGGACGGGGTCATCCTCCCTGGGGGGTTCAGTTACGGGGACTACCTCCGGTGCGGCGCGATCGCCCGGTTCGCGCCCGTGATGGAGGAGATCCGACGTTTCGCCGGCCGTGGTGGTCCGGTGGTCGGCATCTGCAACGGCTTCCAGATCCTCTGCGAGTCCGGATTGCTCCCGGGCGCCCTGATCCGGAACCGGTCGCTCCGGTTCGTCTGCCGGGTCGTCTCCCTGCGGGTCGAGACGACCCAGACGCCGATCACCGCGGACGTGCTGCCGGGCGAGATCCTCGAGATCCCGATCAAGCACGGGGAGGGTCAGTTCGTCGCCGGAGAGGCCGATCTCGATCGGCTCGAGGACGACGGGAGGGTCGTCTTCCGCTACTGCGGTTCCGACGGCGAGGTGTCCGAGGACCACAACCCCAACGGCGCCCTGCGGGGGATCGCCGGCATCCGGAACGAGACGGGCAACGTGGTCGGCCTGATGCCGCACCCGGAGCACGCAGTGGATCCGGACGTCGGCCCGACGGGCGGCCAGGCGTTGTTCGCGTCCCTGCTGTCGCAGGTCATGGCGGGGGCTCGGTGAACGCCGACGCCGGCTCGGAGCCGCTGCACCGCCAGCTCGGCCTTCGCGACGACGAGCTCGAGATGATCCGGGACGCGCTCGGTCGCGATCCCAATCGGACCGAGCTCGCGATGTACGCGGCGATGTGGTCGGAACACTGCTCCTACAAGTCCTCCAAGACCCACCTCCGGACGCTTCCGACGGAAGGCCCGGCGGTGCTGGTCGGTCCCGGGCAGGATGCCGGCGCGGTCCACATCGGCGACGGCATCGCGGCCGTCTTCAAGATGGAATCCCATTCGCACCCCAGCGCGATCGAGCCGTACCAGGGCGCGGCGACCGGCGTCGGCGGGATCGTCCGAGACATCGTCTCGATGGGCGCTCGTCCTGTGGCGCTCCTGGACCCGCTGATGTTCGGGCCACTGGAGGACCAGCGGAACCGGTGGCTCCTCGAAGGCGTCGTCGCGGGGATCGGCGGCTACGGCAATTGCATCGGGGTGCCCACCGTCGGCGGCGAGGTCCGGTTCGCCGAGCCACACTCGGCGAATCCGACTGTGAACGTGCTGTGCGTCGGGATCGCGCCCGCCGACCGGCTGATGACCGCGGCGACGCACACGCCGAGCGCGGGGTCGTTGATGGTTCTCTACGGCGCGACGACCGGCCGGGACGGGATCGGCGGTGTCTCGGTGCTCGCGTCGGCCACGATCGAGGAGGGGAGCGAGGGATCGCGCCCGTCCGTGCAGATCGGCGACCCGTTCTCGGAGAAGCTCCTGATCGAGGCCTCGCTCGAGCTGGTCGACGAGGACCTGCTCGAGGGGTTGCAGGACCTCGGCGGCGCCGGCCTCACGTGCGCCGTCAGCGAGTCCGCCGCGCGATCGGGGTTCGGCGCGCGGCTGGACCTCGACGTCGTGCCGCTCCGCGAGCCGGGCATGGAGGCGTTCGAGATCCTCACGTCCGAGTCGCAGGAGCGGATGCTCGCGATCGTGCACCCGTCCAAGTTGGACCGGGTCCGAGCGGTCTGCGCGAAGTGGGGCCTCGCGACGGCGGTCGTGGCCACGCTGGAGCCGGGTGGGGACCTCGACGTGCACCTCGCCGGCCAACAGGTCGCGAAGGTCCCGGCGCTCTCGCTCACAGAGAAGGCGCCGGTGTACGAGCGTCCGATGCGGTCGATCCCTGCGAACGGAGACGATCCCACGTTCGCGCCGTTCGACGGCGATCTCGGCGACGCGCTCCGGTCGCTCCTGGCTGCGCCCAACGTCGCGTCGAAGCGGTGGGTCTTCGAGCAGTACGACCGCATGGTCCAGGGCCAGACGGTCGCCGGGCCGGGTTCGGACGCGGCGGTCATCCGCGTGCCCGGAACGATGAAGGGGCTCGCACTGTCGGTCGACGGGAACGGGCGATACGGCTCGCTGGATCCCTACCTCGGTGGTGCGCACGCCGTCGCCGAGGCGGCCCGGAACGTCGCGGTGACCGGCGCGAAACCGCTCGCGATCACGAACTGCCTGAACTTCGGCGACCCGGAGCGGCCCGAGGTGATGTGGCAGTTCTCCGAGGCGATCCGCGGGATGCGCGACGCCTGCCTCGCGCTCGACACGCCGGTCACGGGCGGGAACGTGAGCTTCTATAACGGATCGGGCGGCTCGGCGATCTGGCCCACTCCGGTAGTGGGCGTCCTCGGGTCGCTCGCCGATTACCGACTGCGCCTGCCCTCCGGGTTCCCGTCGCCCGCCTTGGCCGTCTACCTCCTGGGGGAATCGTTCGCGGAGCTCGGTGGGTCCGAGTTCGCGGAGACGGTGCTGGGCGTGGTCGCGGGGACGCCGCCGGCGCTCGATCTCGAGGCCGAGCGCCGACTCCAGGACCTCCTGCAGGAGGCCGCGGGCGGCGACCTCCTCGCGTCGGCACACGATTGCTCCGACGGCGGTCTCGCCGTCGCGCTGGCGGAATCCGCGATCCTCGGCGGACACGGCTTCGCGGTCGCGCTGGCGGGAGACCTTCCTCCGCACGTCCTGCTCTTCGGGGAGTCCGCCTCTCGCGTGGTGGTGGCGGTGGCACCCGAGCGAGAGGGTTCGTTTCGAGGTCTCGCTGCGACGCGAGGTGTTCCGTTCGAGCGCCTCGGGGAGACCGGGGGCCCTCGAGCAGTGGTCGACGGCATGGTGGATGTGACCGTGACGGAGATGGCAGATGTCTGGGAGGGCGCGATCCCAAGACTTCTCGGCGAAACGGCCTGACGTCCGAGGGAGGAAGCCGATGCAGAAGCGCAGACTTGGAACCCATGGCCCGGAGGTCTCGGCGATCGGGCTCGGCTGCATGGGGATGACCTCCTCGCTCGGCCCGCCTCCGGATCGCCCGGAGATGATCAAGCTCCTCCGAGGAGCGGTGGACCTCGGTGTGACACTTTTCGACACCGCAGAGGTGTACGGCCCGTTCGTGAACGAAGAGCTCGTCGGTGAGGCGCTCGCTCCACAGCGAGACCAGGTCGTGATCGCCACGAAGTTCGGGTTCGCTCTCGATCCAGCCGGTGGTGCCGCATGGCTCGGGGTCGACAGCCGTCCGGAACACATCAAGGAGGTTGCGGCGGCCTCGCTGAAGCGGCTCCACATCGAGACGATCGATCTCTTCTACCAGCACCGAGTCGACCCCGACGTGCCGATCGAAGACGTGGCGGGTGCGGTGCGGGACTTGATCCAAGAGGGCAAGGTCAAGCACTTCGGCTTGTCAGAAGCGGCGGCGGGCACGATCCGTCGCGCCCACGCGGTCCAGCCGGTCGCCGCGGTGCAGAGCGAGTACTCGTTGTGGACGAGAGGCCCCGAAGCAGAGGTCTTGCCCACGCTGGAGGAGCTCGGGATCGGGTTCGTTCCTTTCAGTCCTCTCGGGAGGGGATTCCTCACGGGGAAGATCAGCGAGGACGCAACATTCGACAGCGACGACATCCGAAGCTCGCTCCCACGGTTCACCTCCGAGGCGCGCAAGGCGAACCAGGCTCTCGTCGATCTGCTCCGCACGATCGGCGAGCGGAAAAGCGCCACGCCCGCACAGATCGCGCTCGCGTGGCTGCTCGCCCAGAGGCCGTGGATCGTCCCGATCCCGGGCACGACGAAGCGGCACCGTTTGGAGGAGAACATCGGATCGGTCGAGACCGAGCTCACACCCGAGGATCTCGCGGAGATCGACCTCGCGGCTTCGGAGATCCGGGTGGAAGGGGCTCGGTACCCTGAGACCCTCGAGCGCCTGACCGGTCGCTGAAGGGGTGGGCCGGAGCTCTTCTACGACTGGCTACGAGGGTGGATCGTGATCGCCGTCCTGCCCGCAGCCTGAGCGATGCACGGCGGGAGGCGCGGCTGCGCGATCTCCCCACCTCGGCTGCGAGCTCAGAGCCGCGCTTCTGATCGTCGTTTCACGTGAGGGGCCGCCCGCGCGTTGTTCGGGGTGTGGTTGCATCTCAGACCGTGGAGCTCCCGCCGTTCAGCGAATTCCTCGAGGAGCACAAAGGCACCGTCTACCGGTTCCTGATGGCGGCCGTCGGCCCTCACGAGGCCGACGATTGCTTCCAGGACACGTTCGTGGCGGCGCTCCGAGCGTATCCACGGCTCACGGATGCATCCAGGCTCGACCGGTGGATCCTGCGGATCGCTTCGCGGAAGGCGATCGACCACCATCGAGCCGTGGGCCGCCGGGCGATCCCGTCCGACGAGCTGCCCGAGCGCCTGGCCACGCCGAGCGGGCAGCCGGAGTTCGACGGCGATCTGAGGGCGGCCGTGTCGAGCCTCCCGCCGAAGCAGCGCGTGGCGGTGGTCCATCGCCACGCGCTGGATCGCAGCTACGCCGACGTCGCGGAGGCTCTCGGGATCTCCGAGGAGGCGGCGCGGGCGAACGTGTACCAGGGTGTGAAGAAGCTGAGGGAGCTGATGGGATGAACACGAAGGATCTGAAGAAGCTGGGGGGCGGCCGGGAGGCCGACCGCCGGGCGGAGGCGGCAGCCGCGGCTATCGCCGCCGCTGCCGCCGAGAACGGCCTCCTCGACGTGGCCCTCGGTGTGTTCGAGAGCCCAGTCGGAAAGCTGCTGCTCGCCGTCACGCCCCGCGGCCTCGCCTACGTGGCCTTCGAGGAAGAGGAGCGGGACGAGCTGCTCAGCCGTTTCGCCCGTCAGCTCTCGCCGCGCATCCTGGAGCACGCGGCCTCGACGGACGAGGTGCGGCGCCAGCTGGAGGAGTATTTCGCCGGCGACCGGACCCGTTTCGAGCTGAAACTGGATCGCCGGCTGATGCGGGGGATCGCACGAGACGTCCTGGCCGCGACCGCCCGCGTCCCCTTCGGTCGAACGACCACCTACGGGGTGCTGGCCGAGCGGATCGGCCGGCCGCGCGCGTCGCGCGCGGTCGGCAACGCCCTCGGTTCCAACCCGATCCCGATCGTGGTCCCATGCCACCGGGTGCTCCGCACCGGTGGCGACGTCGGCGGCTACGCGGGAGGACCGTCCCGCAAGCGCCGCCTCCTCACCCTCGAAGGGTCGTTGCCCGCTTTGCGGCGATGATGAGTGTCTCCGGGGCCTTGACTGCTGCTGAGCCAAGCACCGAGTATCCGGCGAAGTCCGGAGCCTCGAGGAGGGAACGGTCATGACCGCTGCAGACCAACAGCGCGATGAGCTTGTGGAGCGACTGTTCGCGGCGAGTCTCGGGATGGCGGAGGTGTTGACGGTCTACCTCGGAGACACGCTCGGTCTCTATCGGGCCCTCGAGGGAGCCGACCCGATGACTGCCTCCGAGCTCGCGAAGGGGACGGGGATCTTCGAGCGATACGCGAGAGAATGGCTCGAGCAACAGGCTGCGGCCGGCATCCTCGCCGTCGACGACGTGTCGCCCGAGGCCGACGAACGCCGGTACTTGCTCCCGCCGGGACACGTCGAGGCGCTCCTCGATCCCGACAGCCCCTACTCGATCGCGCCTCTCTGCAAGTCCTTCGTCGCCGTGTCCGGTGCCATGCCCTACCTCGTTGCGGCGTTCCGCTCGGGAGGCGAGGTTCCCTGGAGCGCGTACGGCCGCGACATGGTCGAGGCGCAGGGGGATTTCAACCGACCGTGGCTGGTCGGGTCCCTCGGCACCGAGTACCTGCCTTCGATCCCGGATCTTGACGCACGGCTTTCGAGCGAACCTGGTGCGAAGGTCGCCGATGTGGCTTGCGGCGTCGGTTGGGCGGCCATCTCGCTGGCACGCGCCTATCCGAACATCACCGTCGACGGCTTCGACCTCGACGAGACGTCGATCGAGATGGCATCGAGGAACGCACAGGAGGCCGGTGTCGCGGATCGCGTCCGGTTCGAGGCGAGGGACGGCGCCGCTCCAGGGATGGAGGGTCGGTACGACCTCGCGATCGTGGTGGAGTCGATCCACGATCTCTCGCAGCCCATCGCGGTGTTGCGCGCGATCAGGGAGATGCTCAAGCCCGGCGGAACGCTGATCGTGGCCGACGAGCGAACCGAAGAGTCGTTCACCGCACCGGCGAGCGAGACCGAGCGGCTCTTCTACGCCTACAGCGTCCTCTGTTGCCTGCCGTCGGCGATGGACGACCACACGTCGGCGGCGACAGGGACCGTCATGCGACAGACGACCTTCGAGAGGTACGCCAAGGACGCCGGCTTCGACGAGGTCTCGGTCATGCCGATCGAGCACGACTTCCTGCGCTTCTATCGCCTCGACCGCTGAGCCAGACTCTCACCGGAGCCTTCCCCAGGAGGGGTGACGCCCGCCGGTAGACTGGCGTCAAGTGGGAGCGGAGAGTCCCAAAGACGAATGCGGCCTGTTCGGGGTGTGGGCCCCGGGTGAGGACGTCGCTCGTCTGACGTACTTCGGGCTCTTCGCCCAGCAGCACCGCGGCCAGGAGTCGGCGGGGATCGCGGTCTCCGACGGCCAGAACATCTTGATCTACAAGGATCTCGGACTGGTCGCGCAGGTCTTCAACGAGGCGACGCTGGCGACGCTGCAAGGTGATCTCGCCGTCGGCCACACGCGCTACTCGACCACCGGCTCCACGACGTGGGACAACGCGCAGCCCGTGTTCAAGAACGACGGCGTTCGAGCGCTCGCGCTGGGGCACAACGGGAACCTGGTGAACACGAGCGAGCTGGTCTCACGTCTGGGTCGCTCCTCCGCCGCTACGACCGACTCCGACCTCGTCGCGACGATGCTCGCATCCGAGATGGCCCATCACGACCTCGAGGGAGCCGCGATGCGTGTGCTCCCCGAGCTCGAGGGCGCGTTCTGCTTCGTGATGGCCGACGAGCGCTCGGTCTTCGCTGCCCGGGACCCCCACGGACTCCGGCCGCTCGCGGTGGGGAAGCTCCCCAAGGGCTTCGTCGTCGCCTCGGAGACGTGCGCACTCGACATCGTCGGCGCCACCTTCATCCGTGAGGTCGAGCCCGGCGAGCTGATCCGGATCGACGACCGGGGTCTGCATGCCTCCCGCTTCGCGCAAAGCCCGCGCGCCGCGCTGTGCATCTTCGAGTTCGTGTACCTGTCTCGGGCGGACTCACGGATGAAGGGCGTCTCGGTGCACGAGGCGCGGCGTGAGATGGGCCGTACCCTCGCCGCCGAGCACCCCGCCGATGCCGACTTGGTGATCGCGGTGCCGAACACCGGCCATTCTGCCGCGCAGGGATTCTCGGAGGTCTCGGGGATCCCCTACGGCGACGGGTTGCACAAGAATCAGTACGTCGGCCGCACGTTCATCCAGCCTTCACAGTCGCTCCGCGAGCGGGGCGTGAAGCTGAAGCTGAACCCGCTGCCGGACTCGATCAGGGGCAAGCGCCTCATCGTGGTCGACGACTCGATCGTCCGGGGGACGACGACCAGGCAGATCGTGGCCATGCTCCGGGAAGCCGGCGCCGCGGAGATCCACATCCGGATCACATGCCCGCCGATCCGCTGGCCCTGCTTCTACGGGATCGATATGAGCACGCGCGCGGAGCTCGTCGCGGCCGATCTCGCGGTCGACGAGATCCGCGCCTACGTCGGCGCCGACTCCCTGGGCTACCTCTCGCTCGAGGGGCTGGTCCGGGCGACCGGGGAGCCGGCCGGGGACTTCTGTCGCGCGTGCTTCGACGGCGAATACCCGATCGCCGTCCCGGAGCACGCCGGCAAGTTCGTGCTGGAGGATCAGCTCCAGCTCCCGACGGCGTGAGCGGCGTCTACCGCGACGCCGGCGTCGACACGGAGGCGGCGGCCGAAGCGGTCGCCCTGATCGCCGATCTCGCCGCGAGCGCGAGGCGCCCCGAGGTCGCCGATCGGGTGGGGGGCTTCGCCGGGCTCTACCGGATCGGCGAGGATCGGCTCCTCGCGGCGGCCACCGACGGCGTCGGGACGAAGCTCGAGATCGCGCGACAGACCGGACGGCTCGACACGGTCGGGATCGACCTCGTGGCGATGTGTGCCGACGACGTGGCCTGTACCGGGGCAGAGCCTCTGTTCTTCCTCGATTACCTGGCCGTCGGCCGGGTGGAGCCCACGCGTGTCGCCTCGATCGTCGAAGGTGTCGCGGAGGGATGCCGCCGGGCGAGGTGCGCCCTCCTGGGAGGCGAGACCGCCGAGCATCCGGGGCTGATGGCGGAGGACGCCTTCGACCTCGCCGGCTTCTGCGTGGGTGCGGTGGACGAGGCATCCCTCCTCGGTCCCGAACGGGTCAGCGAGGGCGACGTCATCGTCGGGCTCGCTTCGAGCGGGCTACATGCGAACGGCTATTCGCTGGTGCGCTCCGCGGTCCTGCCCGCCTTCGACCTCGACGCCGTACCGCCCGGCCTCGACCGACCGCTCGCCGACGAGCTCCTCGAACCGTGCGCGATCTATGCGCCGGAGGTGGTCTCGCTCGCGCGCGACGGCCTGATCCACGCGGCTGCCCACGTCACCGGCGGTGGCTGGTTCGAGAACCTCCCCAGGGTGTTGCCTGATGGACTCGGGGCGACGATCCACCGTGGCTCCTGGGCGGAGCATCCGATCTTCGGGCTCGTCCGCGAAGCGGCCGCTGCTTCGGACGACGACATGTTCGCCACCTTCAACATGGGGATCGGCATGCTGCTCCTCGTCGCGCCCGGGTCGGTTGAGGATGTGCTCGGTCGCGATGCGCATGAGGCCTTCCGCCTCGGCGAGGTCTCGTCCCGTCCCGGCGTGCATCTCATGTGAGGATGTCCTCATTCCTCGTCCGTTCTGCCTCATGATGACTAGGCATCGGTCCCCCGTGCTGGAAGCATCGGTCGAACGGCGGACGCCAGGTGGCCCAGTGGGAAACGACCCGTTGGATGTATGGAGCGCCGGGCTCCCGAGGCCGTAGGGATAGGTGAGATGGACACGAATGGTCATGGGAGCGTCCTCGTCGTCGACGACGAGCCACAGGTCGCGTGGGTCCTCCGGTTCACCCTGGAGCACGAGGGCTACCGGACCTTCACGGCCAGCAACGGCGTGGAGGCGCTCGAGGAGCTCGACAAGCACCACCCGATGTTGATGGTGCTCGACCTCATGATGCCGGAGATGGACGGCTGGGCGGTCCTCAAGGAGTTGACCAAGCTGCCCGTCGCGGAGCGGCCTCGCATCGTGATCGTGAGCGCGCTCACCGGCCCCGAGGACAAAGAGAAGGCCACGGCTCTCGGGGCCGACGCGTTCGTCCCGAAGCCGTTCGACGTCGAGGTGCTGATCGACGTTCTGGGCGGTCTCGCCAGGGCCTCCTAGCTCACTCCACGACCTTGCCGTAGCGGACCCCGCGCGCCGGCACGCGCACCTCCGTCCCGTCCTTCTTCCGGACGAAGTAGGTCTCGGCGTCCTCGTCCCAGCGTTCGAGCATCCCGACCGCTTCCCCGACGTACCCGTTGGGGAGCTCGAACTGGAACGACACGCGCTTGCCCAGGTCGTCGGGCGTGACGAGGTTCCGGCCGGCCATCGCGCGTGACCCTATCCGACCCGGGAGATGCGGCCCGGTGGGGGCTCGGGGAAGGCGTCCGGGTGCAGCGCCCAGGCGAGGATCTCCAGCCCGTCCAGGATCCGAGGGCCGGGTCTGGAGAAGTACGACGTCGCATCCACGGCGAAGACGTTGCCGTTGCGCACCGCGGGGGTTTCCTGCAGCTCGGCGTGCCGGAACACGCCTGTCGCCTCTTCCTCGGCCTCCTCGAGGTAGTAGCCGCATGGCATGAAGACGATCGCCTCGGGATTCGTGTCCCGGATCTCGCGGTGGGTGACGACGCGGGAGGGACCGCCCTTCTCCGAGAGCAGGTTGACGCCGGCCGCAGCCTCCACCATCTCCGGCACCCAGTGACCCGCCGCGAAGGGCGGATCGGACCATTCGAGGCAGAACACGTTCAGCATCGGGAGACGGGCGGCGACCTCCTTCACCTTGGCCACGCGCTCCCGGAGCGATGCGGTCAGCTTCGCAGCCTCGTCGGCTCGCTCCAGGAGCTTCCCGACCGCGTCGATCTCCGCGATGACCTCCTCGAGCGTGTTCGGATCCAGCGAAAGGACCTTCGCATCGGGCACGCCGATCTTCTCCAGCGCCTCCTGGACCTGCCCCGACGGCACGGCGCAGACGCGGCAGAGATCCTGGGTGAGCACGACGTCCGGCTGCTCGCGGCGAAGGAGATCGGTGTCGAGGACGTAAAGGGGCTCCTTCGCGTCCAGTTTGCTCCGAACCGCTTGGTCGATCTCACGCGCGGCGAGCGGCCGGCCCTGCGGGAGCGCGCTCCGGGAGACGACCGGCTTCGTGACGGCCTCGGGTGGGAAATCGCACTCGTCGGTGACACCGACGAGCGAGTCACCGAGACCGAGCGCGAACACGATCTCGGTCGCCGATGGGAGCAGGGACACGACCTTCATGGCGGGCAACGTTATCGCGGCAGCGCACGAAGAGCGTCGGCGTCCTCGAGCAGGTCGACGAGGTCGGTGAGCGCGCGGCCGGCGGCGGCGCCGTCGAGCACGCGATGGTCGAACGTGAGGCTGATCGTGCACGCGGGCCGGGCCTCGACGGCGCCCCCGGTGACGAGCGCGCGCGGTGCGATGACCCCCAGGGCGATCGTGACGGCGTTGGGCGGGTTGAGGAGGGGGGTGCCGGCCTCGCTGCCGTAGCTCCCGGTGTTGCTCACGGAGATCGTGGCTCCTGTCGCTTCCTCGGGCGAGAGGGAACCAGCGCGGGCAGCCTCCGCCAGGCGGCGGATCTCCGCGCCCACGTCGGCGACGCCTCGCGAACCCGCATCGCGGATCACCGGCACGAGGAGACCTCGGTCGGTGTCCACGGCGATGCCCACGTGCACGGTGGCCTCGATCACGATGACGTCGTCCGCCCACGACGCATTGAGGATCGGATGTGCCGCGATCGTGCGGCACAGAGCCGCGACGAACAGGGGCAGAGGAGAGGCAGCGAGCTCCATGCGCACCTCCTCCAGCGCGGTGGCGTCGACGGATCGGAACGTGGTCACCTGCGGGATCGCGGCCGCCTGCTCCATCCTGCGGGCGATCGTCCGCCGGATCGGCGACACCGGGACCCGCTCAACGCCGGCTGCGTCGGTGGCGGAGGCGCCTTCACCACGGGCTTCGCCGGCACCGGTCGCCCCCCGTAGGTCATCGGTGGTCACCCGGCCGTCGGGTCCGGTCCCGGAGAGGGTCGCCAGGTCGACGCCGAGGTCTTTCGCCAGCCTCCGGACCGCCGGCGTGGCGGCCACCGGCTCGGATGCAAGGTCGGCCGAGCGTGTCGCCGCGACCGCACCATCGGCGGCGCCGGCGACGCCGCCAAGGATGTGGAACGTGACCAAGGGAGCCCCGACCGCGATGGCGTCGCCGGCGCTCGCGTGCAGCTTCGCGATCGTGCCGGCGAAGGGTGAGGGGATCTCCACGGTCGCCTTCGCCGTCTCGACCTCCACGAGCGGCTGGTTCAGCTCGACCTCGTCGGCCTCGGCGACGAGCCACGAGACGATCTCGCCCTCCTCGAGGCCCTCGCCCAGGTCGGGCATCGCGAAGACCCGCTCCGTCATCAGTACGAGGTCACCCGTCGGATCGCGGCCGTGATCCGCTCCTCGCTGGGGAGGTAGCGGTGCTCGAGCGCCGCCGGCGGATACGGCACGTCCCAGCCGGTCACCCGCGCGACCGGGGCCTGGAGGAAGTCGAACGCCTCCTCCATGATCCTGGCGGCGACCTCGCCGCCCATCCCGAGCGTTTTCGGAGCCTCGTGCACCACGACGGCGCGTCCGGTCTCTCGGGCGCAGCGGCCGATCAGGCCGACATCCAGCGGGGCCAGCCAACGAAGGTCGACCACGCGAGCGGAGATCCCTTCGGTCTCCAGCGCGTCCGCCGCCTCGAGGCATCGCGCCACCATCGCTCCGTAGGCGAACACCGCGCAGGCGTCCCCGTCGCGCACGACGCGACCCTCGCCGATCCCGGGACCGCCGGTCTCGAGCTCTCCTTCCTCCTTCGCCCAGTACCTCGCCTTCGGCTCCAGGAACACCACCGGGTCCGGATCCGCGATCGAGAGGCGGAGCAGTCGGTATCCGTCGAGCGCGGTCGAGGGGGCCACGACCTTCAATCCCGCCGTGTGCGCGTAGTAGGTCTCGGGGCTCTCGCCGTGGTGTTCCTTGCCGCGGATCCCGCCGAACGAGGGGATCCGGATCACGATCGGCAGGTCCACGCGCCCGCGCGTCCGCGTCCGGTATTTCGCGACGTGCGACACGATCTGCTCGAAGGCTGGATAGGAGAACCCGTCGAACTGCATCTCGACGACGCTCTTCCATCCGGTGAGCGCGAGGCCGATCGCGGCGCCGACGATGCCGGCCTCCGCGATCGGCGTGTCGAAGACCCGGTCCTCACCGAACTTCGCCTGCAACCCGTCCGTGACGCGGAAGACGCCGCCGAGCCTCCCCACGTCCTCGCCGTACACCAGCAGCCGCGGGTCCTCCTCCATCGCATCGATCAGCGCTCGATTGAGCGCCGCGGACAGGGTCCACTCAGCCACCGAGCGCCTCCTCGCGCTGACGTGCCAGGGCCGCCGGCGGCTCCGCGAAGGTCCACTCGAACATCCACTCGGCGGGCGGCGCTTCGGTCGCCGTGATCGCCGCTCGCACCTCGGTCACCCATGCAGCCGCCTCCTCGTCGCAGCTGCGCACGAAGTCCTCGTCCGCGTGCCCGGCGCCGATCAGCCAGGTCCGATAGCGGTCGATCGGATCGAAGGCACGCCAGCGGTCGACCTCCTCCTCGTCGCGATAGCGAGACGCGTCGTCGGCCGTCGTGTGGGGGCCCAAGCGGTAGGTCAGCGCCTCGATCAGCGTCGGGCCGCCCCCCGAGCGAGCGCGCGTCGCGGCTTCCCGCGTGACTCGGTACACCGCGAGGACGTCGTTGCCGTCGACACGGATGCCGGGGAACCCCAGACCTTCCGCGCGTCTCCAGATCTCACCGGCCGTTTGGAGCTCGGTGGGGACGCTGATCGCCCAGCCGTTGTTCTGGCAGAAGAGGATCGCGGGTGCGCCGAACACCGCCGCCAGGTTCGCCCCCTCGTGGAAGTCGCCTTCGCTCGCGCTGCCGTCGCCGAAGTACGCGAGGGCGCATGCCTCGATGCCATCCTTCTCGAGTCCCATGGCCACCCCGACCGCGTGGCAGATCTGGGTCGCCACCGGCACGCAGATCGGTCCGAATCGGGTCGCTCGCGGGTCGTACGGACCTCCGTGCCAGGTGCCGCGGTGATACCAGAGGTATTGCACGGGATCGACACCGCGAACCAGCGCGGCCGCCAGCTCGCGGAACGTCGGGAAGGCCCAATCCTCGGCGCCGAGGGCGAACGCCGACCCCACCTGAGCGGCTTCTTGCCCCTCGAAGGGGGGATAGACGGTGAGCTCACCCTGACGCTGAAGGGCCATGCATTCGCGATCGAGTCGTCGGGCGCGGATCATGTGGCGCAGGAGCTCGCGCAACTGCTCCGGGGGAAGGCCCACGTCGGGGTCGCCGACGGCGGTGCCGTCGGCCTCCAGGATGCGGACCGGCTCGGTGCCGGCCCAGTGCGCGGGCGCGTCCAATTCCAGCTCCGGGTTCGGGAACGCCGAGAGCATAGGAGCCAAGAGGATGGGGAAGCACCCTCGCGCTAGACTTCGCAACGTGGTTCCCAGCGCCTACCTCCGGGTCTTCCAACCCCTCGACGCGTTCGAGCGGGAGGAGCAGCTTCGCCTGGAGCGGTATCTCCTGACGAAGATGTGGGTGCCGGGTCGACGGCTCCGGTACCACGAACGTTCGAAGGATGGGTTGGGGATCATCGCTCCCGCCGACGGCGAGCATGCCGAGGTTCGCGTCGTCGACGGGCGGACCTATCTGAGCCCGTGGCGGATGCGGATGCGGGTGCTCGCGGCCGCTCTGGCGTTCCGTGAGGCACGACCGGTCGAGCTCCCGGACAGATTCCTGTCGAAGAAGGACGGCAAGCGTGTCGCCCGCGAGCTCAACCGTCTTCGCAGGCGCGACCCGCTCGCGGTGGCCTTCTGCCATCAGAGCCCCTGGCACGTGCCCATCAGGTGGTTCGCGCTCTTCGCGGACGGAGAGCGGTGGCTCGGAGAGGACGAGCACGGACGCCTCCGCCTCCGGTACCGCACAACGACGCGCCGTGCGCTCCGTCGCGCCGGCCAGGCGATCCCCGTCCTTCGCCGATCCGACCTCGGCCCGATCAGCGACCTGTTGATGGACCTGCACGAGTGGATCGCCCTGTTCGATCCGAGATCCCTCGTGGAGCTCGACTACGGGAGCCTCTGCGACTTCCTCACCTGGGACGAGCTCGACGACGATCGCAGCGTTCGAGAGCTCGGCCTCGCCCTCGAGGCGTTGGAGCGGCACGAGTTTCCCCGCTCGGCCGAGATCTACCAGGGAGTCCTCTCCCACTGGGCCGAGATCCGCGGGCACGAGCTCCTGAACTGAGCACAACGCCAGCAACGCTGATCGCCCACCGGGGGTTCATCTGCGGGATGGACGAACCGCTTCGACTCGTGACTGAATCCTTCCAGGGGGATACGCGAGCCGTGGCCGAGTCGGTGAGCTTCGATGTCTTCTTCCAAGATGAATCGCGATCCCTCTTCCGCCGTCTCTGCACCGTGACGGGGAACTCGTCGGAGGCCGAGGAGATCATGCAGGACGCGTTCCTGGCTGTCTGGGAGCGCTGGGATCGGGTCGGCTCGATGGAGGATCCGACGGGATACCTCTATCGGACGGCGATGAACGTGTTGCGCAAGCGGCACCGGCGGGCCGTCCTGTTCGCCCGGAAGGTCTTCACGGTGACGCCTGCTCCGGAGCCCTTCTCCGAGATCGACGAGCAGCAGGATCTCGTGGCAGCACTGGCCGATCTCACCCCCCGGCAGCGAGCGGCGCTCGTGCTCCTCGACGTTCTCGACTACTCGAGCGAGGAGGCTGGTCGGGCCCTCGGGGTCAAGCCGGGGACCGTTCGCGGGCTCGCGTCCCGAGCTCGAGAAACTCTCCGGGCGCAGACGGATGACCGAGCATGAGCGTCGAGCGGGCTCTCTTGGAGCGCGTGGGTGAGCGGTTCGACTTCCCCGAGGACGCGTTCGGACGGCTGCTCCGGCGACGGAACCGGAAGGTTCGGAACCAGCGGATCGCCTCCGGGCTCGTAGCCGTGATCGTGTCCGTGCTCGCGATCGCCGGACTCCTTCGTGCGCTCGCGGCCCGGGAGACGGGAGACCGGACGATCCAGCCCGAGCCGCGCCGCCAGGGGCGCTCGACTGTCGCGACAATGGCCTCTCGGTCCATTCGACCCGCCACGCCTGGGCTATTCCTGGGCGCTCTCCGACCAGCATGCCGATCCTCGAACGGACCCCGGTCCCTACCTCGTCATCGAGGGACCGATGGCCATCCCGATCCTGATCGAGCCGGTGGACATCTGGCAGATCGGGTGTTGGAGCACGGGCCTATCTACCGCCGCCACAGGCCTCGCGTCGACCGCGCGGGTCGACTCACGGGGGCACCGGGTTCGCCACTCGCTGGATGCCGATCCGAGACCGGGGGGGACGGCCTCTCCGGCTCTGGCTCGCCTTCCTTCCTCCGTCGGGCAGGGGCGCGGGATCAGGCACAAGGTCGAGGGCGCCCAGGTGGCCGATCGAACCGGAGACGACCGATCGCATGGAGGCGCAATCAGCTGCGCAAGTGTTCGGTACTGGTAGCGCCGGTTCTGCGTCGCCCTTCCTGCCCGCATCGCGGCCGCAGGGTCGTTTGCAGAACCGCGGCGGAGATAAGTTCCGCGCGATCTATCGATCGACAGCAGCGATCCTCGCCCGCCGAGGGTTCATCCAAGTGCGAAACCGCAAGACTGTCTTGCGTCAGAGGGGCGGGAAGTCGCGACGGAGAGGGGCGGGAAGTCGCATGAGCTCTTCTACGCATCCTCGGGTCATTGCGGATCCATGCAGGAAACGAACCCGCCGGGGGGAGTACGACGTGGCGGCCTACGGCGGAGAGCGACGCGCAGGAAAGGGGGAGGTGCGCTTCCACGCGCTCGGGGAACGAGGTCCGATCACCCACCCCGCAGAAGGAGTCTGGAGATGAACAGCAGATGGAGACGAAGGGTGGCGACGGTGGTCGGTGCGACCGCAATGCTCGCAGCCCTCGCAGTTCCCAACGCGCTGACTGCGGCGGCCACTCGACGTTCCGAGGTGTTCTCAGCCCGCGCAACGGTCGATCCCGTCGTCGCGTGGAGTGCGAATGCCGGGGACGCCTCGGTCCGGCGTCATCTCGGTGGCTACGCGCCGCAGGAAGCGCGCGGTACGCGATGATGCACGTCGCCACCATACGCGCTGAACGGCATCGACGACGACCGAGCCCGACCGGTCGACCTTCGCACGACGGGCCGGACGGCCGGAGCCGGATGGAGGCTGTGCGATGACGGAAGGTCCCGGGCCGCGGCTCGTCGTTCTTCCTCCCCGCGGACTGCCGGCGCGGCGTCACCACCATGGAAGTGGACTAGCGCCGCCCTCGAGCGATCGCGGCCGGGAGGGCGAGATCGGGCATCGCCCGGGGCCATGGACGTCGCGATCTTCAAGGGCGGCACCGCCTACGGCTCGTCACCCTCCGTCGACACCGAATACGTCGGAGGGCACGGCTCCGGGCGAGTATCGCTACACGCCGGGGACCCCCTTCGCCTTCGCTCCGCATCTGGGAGAAGACCTCACCCCCTTCGCGTTGCGCGACGGCTCCCAGTTCCGTCCGGGCCCGCCGTACCCACTGACAAGCAGTCGGTACGTCGGCGGACGTCAAGGAGGTGCAGCGTCTGGGAGGCGACGACGTCATCACGCCGAGTGCACCGCACCGACGAGCAGACGAGATCGCGCTATTCTGGGTCGAGAGCTCACCGCTGCAGTGGAACCGGATCCGAGGACCGTCTCGACCGCAGAGAGGCTCGACCTCTGGGAGAACGCGCAGACTGTTCGGCTTGCTGAACATCGCCTTGACGGATGGCTACATCAGCACGTTCGAGACGAAGTACCACTACCGCTTCTGGCGACCGGTCACCGCCATCCGTCTCGCGGCCATCGACGGCAACCCGGCGACGATCGCCGACCCGACGTGGACGCCTCTAGTGCAGAACCCACCGATCCCGGACTACGACTCAGGGCATGCGACCGAAGGGGGAGCGGCTGCGCAGGTCCTGCGACGCTTCTTCCATACGAACAGGATGAGCTTCTCCCTTTGCAGCTTCACCCTTCCGGAGGGCGAGCGGTGCAGCGATGCGACGCCAACCCTGCGCCATTTCAGCCGCTTCTCTCAGGCGATGCGTGAGAACGGGGCGTCCCGGATCTACGTGGGCTTCCATTTCCGGGATGCGGTTGGAACCGGGATCCGCCACGGCAAGAGGATCGGTACCTGGACCGTGAACCACGTCCTGCGGCCGGCGGACTAGGCGGACGCCGTCGAGACGTCACGGTCAGCTGGCGAAGCGCGCGGAGGCGAAGGGACATGAGGAGGGAATCAGGGTCGGCACGAACCCAGACCCACGATCCCCTGGGAAGGAGTCGACGATGAACCGAACGAGGAGACGGAGAGTTGGCACGTTGATCGGTGTCACGGCATTGCTGGCGGCGCTCGCGGTACCCACGGCGTTGCCCGCGTCAGCTGTTGAGGTCCCCGATCAGGTGCTCGCATGGAACCAGCATGCGTACGACGAGCTGATCTTGGGCGCGCCGGCCACGTGGAAATCACCGGTCGTGTCGGCGCTCCACCTCGCGATGGTTCACGGCGCGGTCTACGACGCCGTGAACGCGATCGCGGGCGGATATGAGCCCTACCTGGTGGCGCCCGCGGTGGCGGACCCCACCGACTCGGAGGATGCCGCGGCGGCCGCGGCCGGCTATCACGTGCTCCTGGACATCCTCAAGCCCCCGCTGATCCTCGAAGCCGATGTCCCCGCGGTCGCCGCGAGGCTGCAGGGGTACTACGACGCTTCGCTCGCGGCGATCTTGGGCGCCGGGGTCCCCCAGAGCTCGATCGATGGTGGCGTGGCGGTCGGAAACGCCGCGGCACAGGCGATGATCGCAGAGCGGACCGGCGACGGGCGCTACGGCGAGCCGTCCTTCGACGTTGGCTTCGACACGGGAGAGTGGCGGCCCCTCGCGGAGGGCCTGCTTGGGAACAACTTCCGCTGGACCGGGGACGTGGCTCCGTTCCTCGTCCCCAAGGCCGCGATGTTCGGCACACGGGGGCCCAACGCCGTCGCGAGCGCGAAGTACACGAGGGAGTTCAATCGGGTGAAGTCGCTCGGCGCCATCGACAGCACCACGAGGAAGGCAGATCAGACCGCGATGGCTATCTTCTGGGCCGACCACGCGATCGGGATGTGGACCCGGATCTTCCGACAGCTCTCGGAGGCCAACCATCTTTCCACCGCCGGAGAACGCTCGATATTTCGGGATGCTCTACCTCACCGTGGGGGACGCCGTGATCGCCTGCCAGCTGGACAAGGCGGAATGGAGCTTCTGGCGGCCGACGACAGCGATCCGGGAAGCCGCAACCGACGGCAACCCGTTGACGGAGGCCGACGGAACCTGGGAGTCGCTCAATCCGGTTCCGCCCTATCCAGAGCATCCGTCCGGGCACAATTGCGGCAGCTGGTCGATCGTGGAGACCCTGAAGGACTTCTACGGGACGAACCGCATGACGTTCAGCGCGACACGCACGTTCCCGCAGCCGGGTCCCGCACCGATCACGCGCACGTTCACGCGGTTCTCCCAGGCGGGTCGGGAGATCACTTCGAGCGCGTGTCTTCGGGGGACTGCACTTCTGGACCGCGGACGCGCAGGGTGCACGACTCGGTCGGAGGGTCGCGAACTGGCGACAGGAGCACTACTTCCAGCCCGTCGCCGTGAGGTCGAAGCGGGCGGGGCGCCGAAGGCGCCCCGCCCGCCCTTCACATCGAGTGGGGAGGGGCGGAATCGGACCGCCGACACCGCGGTTTTCAGCCGCGTGCTCTACCAACTGAGCTACCTCCCCCAACAGGTGAGCGAGCCGTCTCCGACTCGCTCGCCCAGCGCGCCCGACGGGCTTCGATCCCGCGATCTCCTCCTTGACAGGGAGGTGAGGACGACCGGACTCCTCTACGGGCGCATATGCGGTTGGTGCCGTGCCCCCAACGGGATTCGAACCCGTGCTTCCGCCTTGAAAGGGCGATGTCCTAGGCCTCTAGACGATGGGGGCCTGCCCCTCGCCATCTTCCCACCGGGGACAGCTCAGAGAGTATAGCCACGGCCCTTCGGCTCCCCGGTGCGTGCCAAGGTCAGGTCGGTCGACCGTCGCAGACCAGATCGATGCGAGCGCCGTTCGCCTCCACGGCTGCCTGCAGGTCTTCGCACCGGCCCTTGGTCTCGTTCCCCGCATCGCGGAAGGCGGGTCGCCCGAGCTCCTTCAAGGTCCGTGCGGAGCTCGGGAATCCGGCATCGCGGACGGCGGTGACGAGCTCGAGCTGGCTCTGCCATGCCTCGAGGTAGGCCCGCTGCGGGGCGACCAGCTCCGGCGGCGGATCCAGCTGCCGGAGCGCGTCCACGACGTCCTGGTACAGCCGGGCGCTCTGGTCGAGGAACACCGTCACGACGTCCATGCGGTCCGCCCACGCCACCTGCTTGAGCCGGACCCGGAGGTCACGACCGAGCCCGTGCTCCTGGATGTGTGCGGTCTCGCTCACCCGCTGAAGCTGCGCGAAGTAGTCGCCGGGCGCGGAACCGCCGCCGCCGTTCCCGCCGCAGCCCGCGGCGACCACGAGCACGAGCGCGAACGCGCGACGGACCTTCATGTCCGGCAGAGTGTCAGCGGACGCCTGGAAGCGGCAACCCGCTCAAGGAGGGTCCGTTTCCGTCCGAAACCCGGTCGTATGCGTCATCGTGAGCTCCGAGTGGTGCTGGAGTGGCTCGGCCTCGTCGAGCCCGATCGCTCGCGGCGCGAGCCGATCGCACTGCCGAGCTGGGCGTCATGGGCGGTGCCCCTGCTCCTGGTGGCCGTTGCGGCCGTCGGGGCGCTCGTGGTCAGCGCACTGCTTGGGATCTGAAGCGGTCGCCGACCGAGACCTCCGACCGGATATCGCACTCGAGGATGTGACGGGCGCGGCGCCGACCGGCGACCAGCCGGCCAGGACGGCAGCGGTGCACCGCGATCACTCGCATCCCTCGGTCCAGGAAGACCAAGGAGATCGCTGCCTTCATCCCGAAGGTCTGCACGCTCCGGCAGCGGCGGAAGAGCATCGCTTCTCGGGGGGCCGGCGGCGGGTGGCCCCGCAGCCCGCGCATCCGTTCCCTCCTGGTCTCCGGGATCAGCACGCGCCACCCGCCGCCTGGCCCGTCCATCTCGACGACCTTCATCGTGCGACCCTAGAGTCGCCCACTGACGGAGCGTGGTGGGGCGGGCAGGATTCGAACCCGCGACACGAGGGTTAAAAGCCCCCTGCTCTAGACCAGACTGAGCTACCGCCCCTCCCGAGATTGTAGGAACCTCCACCCCCGCCGGACCGTCCCAAAGGGATACGGCCCGAGGAGGCTGCTCATGCGACGCTCCGCGATCCTCACGATCTTCGCGCTCGTTCTGGCCGCTTGTGCGGACGATCCGGCTCCCGGTCCCGCCTCAGGGCCTGCCGAACCCCAGCTCGACCAGACCCGCATGGGGATCTACGAGAGTCTTGCCAGAGAGTTGGTCGGAGCGGAGAAGGTCGAGTGGAAGAAGATCGTGATCGTCTCGGAGCTCTGCGCGAACGCCGGAGGGGCTGAGGGGCCGGAGGGATGCGACGACTCGCTCGGCACCGCCGAGCAGGACGAGCTCGCGCAGCGCCTCGGCGACCTCGGTCCGAGGATCTCATTCGTCGAGGATCCCACGCCGCTCTACGACGAAGCGTGGATGACGGGCCCTCCCGAGACACTCGTCCTTCGCCTCGGCACGATCACGGACCGACGTGACGGAGTCGAGGTCGGAGGGAGCTACGGATGCGGTGGACTCTGTGGCGGCGGAACGACCTACTTGCTCGAAGAGAAGACAGACGGCTGGGAGGTCGTCGGCACCACAGGGCCCGTCTGGATCGCGTAGCCGGGCGACAGATCAGTCCACGTAGCGGTTCGTGATCGGCATCCGTCGGTCCCGGCCGAACGCCTTCGGCGTGATCTTGATCCCCGGAGCCGCCTGGCGCCGCTTGTATTCGGTGCGGTCGACCATCCGGACGATCCGTTCGACGGTGGCGCGCTCGTGACCCTGCTCCACGATCTCGTCCACGCCCAGGTCCTCCTCGACGTAGGCCTCGATGATCGGATCCAGGACGTCGTACGGAGGCAGCGAGTCCGTGTCTTTCTGACCGGGCCGGAGCTCGGCCGAGGGCGGCTTCGTCAAGACCCGTTCCGGGATGGGTTCGCCGGGCCCGTCGGCGTTCCGCCAGCGGCACAGCTCGTAGACGAGCGTCTTGGGCACGTCCTTGATCGGCGCGAACCCGCCGGCCATGTCCCCGTAGAGGGTCGCGTAGCCGACCGCGTACTCGCTCTTGTTCCCGGTAGCCAGCACGAGCGAGCCGAACTTGTTCGAGATGGCCATCAAGAGGTTCCCGCGGATCCGGGCCTGGAGGTTCTCCTCGGTGACGTCTTCGGGCCGGCCCTCGAAGAGTGGCCGGAGCGTCGAGCGGTACGCGTCGAACACCGTGTCGATCGGCGCCGTTTCGATCCGGATGCCGAGGCGCGAGGCGACGCCGACGGCGTCCTCTACGCTCTCTTCGCTCGAATACGGCGACGGCATCGTGAGCGCACGCACGCTGTCCGGACCGAGCGCGTCGGCAGCGAGCACCGCGACGAAGGCCGAATCGATCCCGCCCGAGAGTCCGAAGACGACGTCGTCGAACCCGTTCTTCCGGACGTAGTCCCGCAGGCCGAGGACGAGCGCTCGGTAGATGGACTCCGGCGGCTCGGACCACACCGCGTCGTGGTCGGCGCTCGCCGATCCGTCATCGACGTCGACGATCAAGAGATCCTCGTCGAACATCTTCGCCCGGCACGCGACCTCACCGTCGGGACCCATCACCAGCGATCCGCCGTCGAAGACGATCTCGTCCTGGCCGCCGACGGCGTTCACGTACGCGATCCAGCCTCCGAACTCACGCGCTCGGTCTCGCAGCACGCCGAGTCGCTCCTCGAGCTTCCGCCGGTGGTACGGCGACCCGTTGATGTTGGTCACCAGCGGGACCCCTCGGTAGTCGACGAACGGTGATCCCGGACGCCATGCGTCCTCGCACACGGAGAGGCCCACGGAGATGCCACCGACGGAGACCTGCTCGCTCCTGTCGCCGGGCACGAAGTACCGTTTCTCGTCGAAGACCCCGTAGTTCGGCAGCACGATCTTGTGGTAGCGGACGCGGACCTCGCCTCCGGCGAGGTACGCGGACGCGTTGTGGAGCCCCCGCTCGGTCCGATCCACGAACCCGGCGATCACCGGGCACGCGTCGGTCGTCTTCGCCGCCAGCTCGTCCAGGGCCGCGAGGTTGTCGCGCACGAACTCCGGGCGGAGCACCAGATCCTCGGGCGGGTACCCCGTGATCGAGAGCTCGGGGAAGCACACGAGCTCGGCGCGGGCCTCAGCGGCTCCGGCCGCCGCCGCGGCCATCTTCTCGACGTTGCCGGCGAGGTCGCCGACGGTGAGGTTCAGCTGGCCGAGCGCGATGCGAGGCACGACATCAGCGTAGCGCGGCGAGCAGGTGCTTCAGGGTTCGGCCGCGCCGTCGTGCCTATTCGGGCCCGCCGATGTCCAGGTTGTAGGCCTCCCAGACGAGATCCGCACCCTTCTGCCGATGACGGATCAACTTCCCGATGAGCCGCTGAAGGTCGTCACGAGCGTCGTCGAGGGGCCACGGGAGCCCCCCGATCTCGACCTGTTCGAGCCGGGCGAGCGTTTCGCCGACCGCATGGGTGATCTCGGGGTGCTCGTCGCGCAGTTTGTCGAGCGTGCCGGCGAGGCGTGGCGACATCGTCACGATCTCCTCGTAGAGGCCTCCGGGCTTCTCGGTGGTGTCCACGTGCTGGTCCCACGCGTCCCGGACGCCCGTGATCTCCTTGGTGACCAGCGTGGTCCAGTCGGGGATCCGGCCGGCGGCGGGCGAGGAGATGGCAACCTCGAGTCCGACGAGCGCCTCGTGGAGGGTCCGGCGGCGCTTCGCGGCCTCCTGCAGCGCAGGCGTACGCGGCTTCTCGGTCATCCGAGCATGCTAGCCCCGTAGGATGACGTCGCGCAATCCGTGCTCTCGGCCGAGCCGTACTACCCCCCGACGCGAAGGAGATGGTATGCGCGGAACACGGAAGGGCATCGCGACGGTCGCACTGGCCGTCGGCCTGACTCTCGGAACCTCGGGCATCGCCGACGCCGTCACGGTCGGCGTCCGCGGGATCTCCCCCAACGTCTGGAGCCCGAAGGTGAGGCGTATCGCTCCGGGCACGATCGTGCGCTGGTTCGCCATCAATACCACCCACAACGTGAGGTCAAGAGGTGCCAACTGGAGCTACTTCCGGCACCTGAATCGCGGGACCTCGGTCGCTCGCAGGTTCAACCGACGGGGCACATTCCGCTTCTACTGCAACATCCACAGTCACGCCCAGGCCGGCGTCTGCCACGGGATGTGTGGCTCGATCGTCGTCAGCTGACGACCGCCGACTCCAGCTCCTGCACGGTGGCTCGCGCCAGTGCCGCCGACACCGCGTTGCCCTTCGACTCGAACAGGGCGAGGGCGTCGCGGGCCGCCTCCGCCGCCTCGGCGGGACGGCCCGCGAGCCGCAACACCTCCGCGAGGTCGATCAGCGCATCGCCCTGCGAGTTGAGGTCGTCCGAGGCCCGGATCACCTCGACGGCCTCTCGAGCCAGCCGCTCGCCCTCGGATGCGTGGCCGCGTGAGGCGAGGATCTTCGCGCGCACGCCTCGCCACCGGAACTGCGACGACACGTCATCCTGGGCCGCCAGATCCTCGCTGATCCGCGTGTGCTCCTCGGCTCCCTCGAGGTCCCCTTGGCGGTACAGGACCTCCGCCAACAACGCCGCCGTCGTCGAGATGTAGTTCGTCTCTCCCATGCGTTCCAGGGTGTCGTAGTCGCGCCGCAGCTCCGCCTCGGCGGTCGCGAGGTCGCCGGCGAGCATCTCGACGGGCCCCGAGTCGAACGACGTCTGCGCGGCCAGGAAGGTCCAGCCGAGCTCTTCCAGCATCGCCCTGCTCTTGCGGTACAGCCGCCGCGATTCCTCCACGTTGCCTCGCATGGCCTCGAGGTGCGAGAGCGCGGCCTCGAGCAGCGCCTCGGGCTTGCGATCGCCTCGGACGTCGTCGAGAAGGGTCCGGCATCGTTCGATCGCCTCGGGCACGGGCGTCGGCCCACTGAGGGCGCAGTAGCCGAGCGAGGGGATCGCCCGCGCGACCATCAGCCTGTTGCCCGCGAGCCTCGCGTGGTCGAGCGTCATCTGGGCGGCGGTCTCCGACTCCGGCCCACTGCAACCCCATCTCCCGGACGAACATGATCAGCCGCCACGCCCGCGCGAGACCGTCGTGCGCCTCGAGGACCTCGAGCTCGGGGAGGAGCGCCTCGACCTCGCCGACGACCGTCTCGGCGACCGTCTCGGGGTCGATCGTGTAGCGGAGCTCCATCTCTTGGATCCTCGCCGTCACCTCGAGCACCCGGTCGGAGAGCTCGCGAGCCTCCTCGATCGCGGCCTGATGCAGCGCCTCGGCCTCGGCGAACCCGCCCTGCTCGGTGAGGGCCTCCGCGGCGTCGAGCCGGAGCCGGGGCCGCTGGGGATGCCCCGGCGGCAGCAGGGTGGCGGCGCGCCGCAGCAGGTTCGCGGCCGCCGGGATGTCGCCACGCGAGAGCGCCCGGCGCCCCGCGGCCGAGAGGTAGCCGCTCCCTCGCACGCCGATCTGCCAGACCTGCTCGTCGTTCGGCGTGAGCTGCTGGAGCGTGAAGAAGGCCTGCTCGAGGTGATAGCCGCGGATCTCCTCGAACTCGAGGACGCGATCGGGCGCCACGCGCTCGAGCCAGTCGATGAACCGGACGTGCAGGTCGGCGCGCGTCCGCTTCAGCAGGCCGTGATAGGCGGCCTCGCGGATCAGGATGTGCATGAAGCGGTACGCCTCCTGCCCGGCGAAGCTCGACTCGTAGGGCTGCACCAGCTCACGGTGCGTGAGGCTCCGCAGGCTCTCGCCGGTGTGACGTCGTACCTCGTCCGGAGAGAGGTCCTCGACGGCTCCCCGGAAGAAGACCTGTCCGATCACGGCGGCCCGTTCCACGACGACGCGATCGATCGGGCCGAGTCGGTCGAGGCGCGAGGACAGGAGTGCCTGGATCGTCGGCGGGATCGTGATGGCGCCGACGTCGCGGATCAGGATCCATCGCCCGCGGTCGTCGCGTTCCAAGATCCCGTCGTCGAGGAGCATCGAGAGCATCTGCTCGACGAACAGGGGGTTGCCTTCGGCCGCCTCGACGATCTTCGTGCGTACTTTCGCGTCGAGGTCGGTGGTGCCCAGGAGGTTCTCGGCCACCTCCACGCTCTCGGCCTCCGAGAGGGGCTGTAGAACGAGGACCCGATGCCGCTCTGACTCCTCGCCCCAATCGGAGTGCGCGTCGAAGAGGTCGGGACGGGCCGAGCACGCCAGCACCACCGGCACGCCGGTCAGCGTGGCGGCGACCGATCGGATCAGGTCGAGGAACGTCCGCTCGGCCCAATGGATGTCGTCGATCAGCACGATGAGCGGTCGTCCGTCCGAGAGCAGCTCGAGGAATCGGCGAGCAGCCCAGAACGTCTCCTCCACCGGGTAGGTCGCGGGCGAGAGACCGATCGCGCCCGCGATCCGATCCGCGACGTCCCGCCCCGCCGGGCCGAGCAGCGACGCGAGCTTGTCCTGCGCCTCCGCCGACGGGTCGTCGTTGCCGATGCCCGCCACGTCGCGCGCGATCTCTGCAAGGGGCCAGAACGTCAGGCCCTCGCCGTACGAGAGGCATCGCCCATGGAGCGCTCGCAGGTCCGAACGCGTGACGAACTCGTTGAGCAGCCGGGACTTGCCCGTCCCGGCCGGCGCGACGACGGTCACCACGTGACAGCTGTTGGTGTCCTTGGCCCTGGCGAGGGCGCCGGTGAGCACTGCGAGCTCGTCTTCACGACCGACCATCGGGGCATCGAGGCGCCGAGCGACGCCTTCCTCGTGGCGTCCGACCGACTGCAATCGATACGCCTGCATCAGGTGGGACTTGCCCTTCAACTGCAGTGGCTCGACGGCCTCGGCGTCGACCGCGTCCTTCACCAGTCGGTAGGTGGCCTCGCCGAGGAGGATCTCCATCGTGGGCGCCGCCTGCTCCAGGCGGGCCGCGACGTTCACGGTGTCGCCGGTGACCAGCCGGTGGCCGACGCTCACGTCGCCGGCGACCACCTCCCCGGTGTTCACTCCCGTCCGGTTCTCGAGTCGAACGCCGTAGATCTCCTCGAATCGCGAGTTGAGCCCGACCAGCTCCTCCTGCATCTCGGCGGCCGCCCGAACGGCTCGCATCGCGTCGTCCTCGTGGAGCTGCGGAAGGCCGAACACGGCCATGATCGCGTCCCCGATGTACTTCTCCACGGTGCCGCCGTGCCGCTCCAGCACGGCGCGCATCGTGTTGAAGTACTCGTTCAACACCTCCCGGAGGGTCTCGGTGTCCAGCCGCTCCGCCAGCGGCGTGGACCCCTTCAAGTCGGAGAAGACGACGGTGACCGTCTTGCGGACCTCTTCGGGGACGACCTCGGCGGCGGCCAATTGGGCACCGCACATCCCGCAGATGCGGAACCGATCCGGGTTCTCCTCACCGCAGCTGGGACAGGTCTGCACCGAACGAGTGTACGCCCGGCCCCGAAGGGGCCGGGCGTACGTTTCCGCAGGTCGTCAGGCTGAGATCAGGTTCGGCGGGGCGGGTCGCCTCCCGGCAACCAACCTCGCAGGAAGAACCCGCCCTCTCCATCGCTGACCCGGCTGACGATGCAGGGTGCGAAGCTCTTCGGGTTGTTCCTCGGGCATCTGGGTGCGGCCCCGACGAACAGATCGAGCTTCCCATCACCGTTCGTGTCCTGTCGCATGAAGGAGGCGCCATTCTTCACCCAAGGTGCTTTGGCCTTGGTGCCGACGCACCACTTGATGCGGGGACCATCGTCGTCGTCGGGATCGTCACTCGCGATCGCGAGCTCACCCCCGCCTCCACCGCCATTCAAGTCGCTGAAGGTCACATGGTTCACGAGTCCGACCACGCCGGACCCCGATGTCTGGTGGACGAAGACGTCGGCGGGGAAGATCAGGGCTTGGTTCCTGCACTCGAGCCCCGGGTAGAAGGAATCGGAGAGAACGCTCGCGGTCAGTCGCACGTTCTGCGTCGTGGTGTAGACGTCGAGCCCGTCCCGGATGCCGATGGAGCACCCGGAACCACGGCACCCCTCCTCCCATATGTCGAATCCGTTCGACGGCGACCCGCTCACGTTCAGACTCGCGAGCGCGAGGCCTCCGCTCGGCGGAGGTTCGCTCGCGATCGGGATGAGCTTGTAGTCGGTGAACTGCGGCTCGTTCGCATCGCCGATCGAAAGTGTCCCGGGACCGAACGTGGCGATGCCGTTCGGTCCTGTCGTCTGCGGGATGACGAAGAGGCTCCCCGTCGCGAGACCGGGACCGGTCGCGAGCTCGAAGGTGACCTCGACCCCTGCGACGCCTGATTCCCCGTCGGTCACGAGGACCTTCAGGAACCCTTGGTTCGGATTCAGCGCGACCGACGTGATCGTCTCGTTTATCCGGGCACCCTTCGGCTGGTTGACGAGAGAGACCGTGAGCCCGTTCTCTGACGTGGAGCCGAGTGCGCCGGGCGCGATCAGCGCCATCAATCCCAGCACGACTGACAATGAAACGAGAACGGGAGTGCTGCGACGTACCCTTGCTCTCACTGAGTCCACCTCCTGGTGATCGCCGTGTGTTCCGGGGGTCCGGCGCCCCAGACCAGTAGACGCATCATCCACTCGTGCGACCTAGTACGTCAACAGAGGCCATCCGATCCGGATGGGTCTGCGCCCGGCCCAGAAGGGCCGGGCGCAGCGTTTCCGCAGATGTCAGATCGAGATCAGGTGCGGCGGGGCGGATCCCCTCCGGGAAGCCACCCGGTCGTGATGTTCCCGCCGTTGCCGTCGCCCCGCTGCTTGACGATGCAAGGAGCGAAGCTCGCAGCTGACTTCTTCGGGCACTTGGGCGCCGAGCCGACGAAGAGATCGACGCCGTTGACGTTCTGTGTGGTGAAGGACGCGCCGTTGTGCTCCCATGCGTCGGGATCCTTTAGACCGACGCACCACTCCACGTGCGCCTGCCCGTTGTTCGACGCTGCCTTCATCTCCTGGCGGGTGATCCGGCTCGTCAGGAAGACGGGACCGTTTCCGCTCGTGGCGTGGAAGAAGACATCGCTGGAGAAGATCAGCTGCTGTCCGGGACACTCGATGTCGATCGCTGTCGACAAGACGATGCTCGCTCCCATGCCTACGTTCTCGCTGGTCTTGTACGTGTCTCTGCCGCTCCTGAGGGCCACTTCGCATCCGTTGCCGTGGCAGCCCTGATCCCAGATGTCGAACGTGTCGGACGTCGCGGTTCCACCGCTGGAGGAGGTGCTCGCCACGCTGAGCTCGATGTCGGGCACCGTCGCGGTCGCGAGCAGCTGGTAGTCAGTCGTCAGTGGCTCGTTGGAGCCGGTGATCGACAACTCGGGGAAGGTCGCGACGCCGTCCTCGGTCTCGGCCACGTTTCCCGAGATACCGCCTTCCTCGGAACCCGGGGCGAACGTGAGCTCGACGAAGGCCCCCGTCACCGGTACCTCGTACGCGTCGAGGACTTCCACCGCGACCGGATCCGCGCCGGTGTCGAACGGCGACGAGGTGATCGTTTGACCGCTTTCCGCGTCCCTCGGCTGCGCCTGGAAAGTCACGACCAGGCCGCTCTCGTACTCGGAGCCGAGCGCTCCGGGCGCCATCAGCCCGGTGATCGCCAGTACCCCTGCAAGCGAGACGAGCAGGAACAAGATGCCACGCTTCTTTGATCTCACTGTCCACCCCCTGGTGGTCGCCGTGTGTTCCGGGAGGTCCGGCGCACCCCAGACCAGAGTGGGCATCATCCTCCGTTCCGCCAATGGGCGTCAACAGAAGGACCTAGGCCAAAAGCACCAGAAAACGTAGTTACAGGATCGGGAGGTAGCGCTCGAGCTCGTACGGCGTGACGTGGGACTTGTAGGAGTCCCACTCCTCCCGCTTGTTGCGCAGAAGGAACTCGAGGACGTGGTCCCCGAGCGCTTCGCGAAGCACATCGGAGCCCTCGGCGAGGTGGATCGCCTCGATCAGATCCTCGGGGAGCGAGCGGATACCGGCGACCTCGCGCTCCTGCTCCGTCATCTCGTAGATGTTGTTCGAGGCCTCGGGCGCCAACTCGTACTCGCCGTCGAGTCCGGCGAGGCCGGCCGCGAGCATCGCCGAGAACGCGAGATACGGGTTGCAGGCCGGGTCCGGCGAGCGGTACTCGATCCGCGTCGCGCCCTCCTTGCCCGGCTTGTACATCGGGACCCGCACGAGCGCGCTGCGGTTGCGGCGAGCCCAGCACACGTAGACGGGCGCCTCGAACCCCGGCACGAGCCGCTTGTAGGAGTTCACCCATTGGTTCGTGAGGAGCGTGATCTCCTGCGCGTGTTGGAGGAGCCCCGCGATGTAGGACTTCGCGGTCTTCGAGAGGTGGTACTCGTCGGTCGCGTCGAAGAAGGCGTTGCGGTCGCCCTCGAACAGAGACTGATGCGTGTGCATGCCCGAGCCGTTCACGCCCGCGACCGGTTTCGGCATGAAGGTCGCGTAGATCCCGAACTCGTGCGCGACCTCCTTCACGGTCAGGCGGTACGTCATCACCTGATCGGCCATCGTGAGCGCGTCGGTGTAGCGGAGGTCGATCTCGTGCTGGGACGGCGCGACCTCGTGGTGCACGTACTCGACCGGGATCCCCATCGACTCGAGGTAGTGGACGGTCCGCTTTCGGTAGTCCGTCGCGACGTCGAGCGGCGTCTCGTCGAAGTAGCCGCCCTGATCCAGGAACTCGGGATCCTCGAGCGACTTGAAGTAGAAGTACTCGAGCTCCGGGCCGACGTAGAAGGTGAAGCCCTTGTCCGCGGCGCGCGCGAGTTGGCGTTTGAGGACGCCGCGCGGATCGCCGGCGAACGGCGTGCCGTCGGGCTCGAGGATGTCGCAGAACATCCTCGCCACCGCGTGCTCCGTCTTCCACGGGATCAGCTGGAAGGTGGACGGGTCGGGGAGTGCGACCATGTCGGATTCCTGGATGCGGGCGAATCCGTCGATCGAGGAGCCATCGAAGCCCATCCCCTCGGTGAGGGCGCCCTCGAGCTCCTGCGAGGTGATCGTGAACGCCTTCAGGAACCCGAGGACATCGGTGAACCAGAGACGGACGAATCGGATCCCTCGCTCCTCGACGGTGCGCAGGACGTATTCGGCTTCCGCGGAAAGTGCCACGTCCTGGAGGCTAGAGGCTCGTTGGCTGCGGGCTGTTACGCCGGAGTTAATCTTCGCCTCACCAGGCGCGGGAGGTGGTCGTGAGCATCAGGCGGGTGGTCCCTGACATCAGCTGTGACCGACTCGAGGAGAGCCGTGGATTCTTCGTGAACGTCCTCGGCTTCGAGGTTGCGATGGACATGGGATGGATCGTGACCCTCGTTTCACCGGAGACTCCGACGGCGCAGATCAGTCTCTTCCCGCGAGGCGACGGCTCGGAAACGGCTCCGAGCATCACCGTCGAGGTCGACGACGTCGATGCCCTCCACGAGACGGCGGTCCGGATGGGCTTGGATGTCGTGTACCCGCTGACCGATGAGGCGTGGGGCGTCCGACGCTTCTTCGTCGCCGAACCGAGCGGCACGATCGTCAACGTGATGTCGCATAGGAACGAGGCGTGATGGAGCGGCGAAGGGTGGCCTCGGGTTCGCCTTACGAGCCGGTGATCGGGTTCTCTCGGGCGATCGTGGCCGGACACCACGTGTCGGTGTCCGGGACCGCGCCGATCATGCCCGAGGGAGCGGAGCCACCGGCAGATGCGTACGGCCAGGCGAAACGCTGCTTCGAGATCATCCTGGAGGCACTGGCCCAGGTCGGCGCCGGGCCCGAGCACGTCGCGCGAACCCGTACGTACCTCGTTGACGCGGCGGACTGGGAGGCGGTCGGGCGGGCGCACGGCGAGGTCTTCGCCGACGTGCGCCCGGCAAGCACGATGGTCGTGGTCACCGGGTTCCTGGATCCCCGCTGGCGCGTCGAGATCGAAGCCGACGCGATCCTCGACCGGGAGTGAGGCTCGAGCCGATCGGCCCGGGTCGCGTGACTACGATGCCGGGGTGCTGACGCCCGAGATCCTCGGCCGGACGTTCGCGGACGCTCCGGATCCGGAGCTTGCGCGCGTGGCGTTCTCGCGCGTGGGCGAGGACGCCCACGCGCGAGAGGTCTTGGGCCGGCCGGAGGTCCTGCCGGTCGCCTCGCGGTTGCTCGGGTTCTCGACCGCGGCGAGCGACCTGCTGGTCCGCCACCCTGAGGAGATCGACGCGCTCACGGACGTCCGCGCCAGGAACGAGGGAGAGCTCGACGCGGAGCTCGCGGACGACTGCGACAGGCACGGCACCACCGCGGGCCTCCGCCGGTTCCGAAGGCGAGCGATGCTCCGCATCGCCGCGCGTGACCTCGCCGCCGCGCCGTACGAGGGTGTGGTCGCAGAGATCAGTGACGTGGCCGACGCGTGTCTGGGGCACGCGTGTCCCGACGGCTATGCGATCGTCGCGCTCGGCAAGCTCGGTGGCCGGGAGCTCAACTACGCGAGCGACGTCGACCTCCTTCTCCTCCACCGCGAAGACGTGGGCGGGGACGTGGCCGAGACCGAGGCCTCCAATCTGATCGCCGATCTGTCCGACCCGACCTCGGAAGGAGTCGCCCTCCGGGTCGATCTCACCCTTCGGCCGGGGGGTCGTGCCGGCTCGCTCGTGCGCACGCTGGCCGCCACGCTTGCCTACTACGAACGCGAAGCCGCCACCTGGGAACGCCAGGCGATGATCAAGGCGCGAGCCGCGGTGGGGGACCGGGGGCTCGGCGACGCCTTCGTCGAAGGTGTTGCTGAGTTCGTCTATCCCCGGGACCTGCACGAGGCCGCGATCGACGACGTCCGGCGTTCGAAGGTTCGAATCGAGGAGTACATGCGGCGTCGCGGCAAGGAGCTCACCGAGGTGAAGCGGGGCCGCGGCGGCATCCGCGACGTCGAGTTCGCGGTGCAGCTCCTGCAGATCGTCCACGGGCGGAGGGACGAACGGCTGCGCGAGCCCAACACGCTCCGGGCGCTCGCCGCGCTCGCGGATGAGGGCTACGTGGCGTATGAGGACGCGGAGGCCCTCGCCGACGCCTACCGGTTCCTGCGGAGACTGGAGCACCGGCTGCAGATGGTGCGCGACCTCCAGACCCACGACCTCCCGGCCGACCGGCACGCGCGCACCACGGTGGCGCGGTCGCTCGGGCTCTCCGGCGCCGACGCCCTGCAAGCCGAGTACGACCGGACGACGGGGCTGGTCCGGGGGATCCACGAGCGGCTCTTCTACCGGCCGCTCCTCGAAGCGTTCGCCGGCCCGGTCCAGCCGAAGCCGGGTCACGACCGCGAAGCCACCGAGGAGCTCCTCGCCGGGCTCGGGTTCGCGCAGCCGCCGCGCGCCTTCGAGTCCCTGCAGCGACTCGTGGCGCCCTCCACGCGGATCGGCAAGGTCCTGTCGCACGTGTTCCCCGTGATGGCGCCGGCCCTGGCGCTCGCGGCCGACCCGGACGCGGCCCTCGTCCGGCTGGAGCGGATCGCCGAGGCGGTGGGGGACCGGACCGCGCCCGCCGACGCGCTCGCCGCCGATCCACAAGCGGCTCGGCGGCTCGCCCACCTCGCCGCGGCCAGCTCGTTCGCGACCGATCTGCTGGTGGCCGAGCCTGATCGGATCCTCGCGCTCTCCGGCAGCCTCTTCGGCGCGCCCGCGGTCGATTCGCAGGCCCAGCTCGTCGAAGCGGTCGCGCGGAGCGCCGGCCGGGAGCTCACGCCCCGCGAGACGGGGGAGGCGATCGCCGCGGTCGCGTACCGGGTGATCGGGGAGGCGCTCGCCGCCGCCGAGCCCGGCCTCCCGTTCGCCGTGGTCGGGATGGGCAAGCTCGGCGCCAAGGAGCTGAACGTCGCGAGCGACCTCGACCTGCTGTTCGTCTACGAGGGCGAGGGGTCGGACGACCTCGCGCGAGCGACCTCCGCCGCCGAGCGCGTGATGCGCCACGTGCACGAGGCGGGGTGGGAGCCCGATGCCGATCTCCGGCCGGAGGGGCGAAGCGGCCCGCTGGCTCGTTCGATGGCGGGCTTCCTCGAGTACTGGGAGCGCTACGCGGATCCGTGGGAGTTCCAATCGCTGCTGCGGGCGCGTCACGTGGCCGGCGACCCGGACCTGGGCCGGCGGTTCGAGCTGAACGCCGCGGACTTCGCGTATCCGCCGGACGGGCTCACCCTCGATCGCGTGGTCGAGGTCCGCCGGATGCGGGACCGGATCGAACGCGAACGCGTGAAGCCGCCGGAGGCGTCAAGGTTCCACTTCAAGCTCGGCCGCGGGTCGCTCGCCGACGTGCAGTTCGCGGTGGAGCTGTCCCTGATGCGCTTCGGGGGAGAACATCCCGAGGTGAGGTCCCGCCGAACGCTCGAGGCGATCGAGCGGCTCGCGGCGGCGCGTCATCTGGAGGACCAGGTCGCGCGCGACCTCGCGGAGGCGTTCGTGTTCCTCTCCGAGGTGAAGAACGTGCTCGAGATGGACAGGCGTGTCCATGCGGAGGCGGTTCCGGCGTCGCCGGGCGAGCAAACGGCGCTCGCCCGGCGCCTCGGCTTCGAGGAGTACCCACGACAGGCGTTCCTGGAGCGCTACCTACACGTCACTCGGAGGTGTCGCCGAGCGATGGAGCGGGTATTCGCCCAGGCACTCGCCTAGGCGGATGGCTCGGCAGAGAGGAGAAGCGATGCTGACGGACTTCAAGGCGTTCATCTCGCGCGGGGACCTGGTCGAGCTGGCCGTGGCAGTGATCCTCGGTCTGGCGCTCAACACGGTGGTGCAATCGCTGGTCACCGACGTGATCACACCGCTCATCGCCGCGGTCTTCGGCCAGCCGGATTTCTCGGGCATCAAGATCGACATCGGCGATACCGCCATCAGGATCGGGAGCTTCCTGAACGCGCTGATCTACTTCGCGCTGGTGGCGTTCGTGCTGTTCCTGATCATCAAGGCCTACAACCGTGCTCTTCCCAAGGAGGAGAAGCCAGGAGAACCGACCGAGAGAGAGCTGCTCACGCAGATCAGAGACGAGTTGCAGCGCCGCTGATCACTGATTCGGACTGAACTTTCGGGGGTCCGGATACCGATACAAAGGCATGGAGATCCAGGCGACGTCCGACGCGTTGAAGCTGATCCGAGCGCGTGGCGGGATGCTGTTCGTCTGGATCGAGGCGGGGATGCGAGGACTGCGGTTCCTGCGGACCTCGACGGAGCCGCCACCCGACGCGTTGGACTGGGAGCGCTACGAGACCCCAGAGGGTTTCATCGTGTTCACGCCACCGCAGATGCGGAAGCCGCTGACCCTCGGTCTCGAGGTGCGGGGGTTCCTCACGAAGCTCCGCATCAACGCCCTCTGGAACGGCTGCGCCTTCGTCGTCTAGGGGTTCGAGCCGGGCATCATTCGCGCTTCGACGGACTCAAGCTGCCAGTGGCTCTCGAGTAGCACCTCGGTATCGAGCGATACCCATAGCCAGTTGGCCTCGATAAGAGCTTCGATCTGGTCTCGTGAGAGACCGCTCGGGCCTTCCAGTTTCGAGCGGATGCTGAAAACGAAGCACGCGGTCAGGTCGACTCTGTACTCCGCTCGACCTTCGCGTGTCGACACCGCGGAACGGTAGCGATCCAATCAGTGGATCGTCAGATCATTCGATCTGATCGTGACGGATCTCACAGACAACTTGAGCTGATCCCGGTTCGCTTGGGCTCGTGAAATCGGACAGGTCAAAGGATCTAGGTTTTCTGGCGCTGCTTGTTTCGGATGGCATGTCTATCGCCTTCCCGCCAGAGGTCTATCGAGCCCGACACAAGGCCGAGCGCGAGATGACAAGGTGGGCACAGGCTCTTGAGGCGGTAGCAACGACACCAGCCGTTACTCCCTTCTCGGGAAGGCGCGAGATCGGCGACTATTGGGTCCGCTTGGTGGATGCAGAGGGCGCGCCGTCGTCCGCATCAGCCCTATGGGTTTGCACGTTTTGGACCCCCGATGGGTATCCGGACCCTGAGGCATTGCTCGTGCAAGGAAGAGCGCGAGCCAGGGACTGGGTTCGGCAGCCACTTTCCGAGGTTCTTCCGCCAGTCAGTTGGTCGTCCGGTGAGTGGTCGGAGACTGCGACGTTCATCGACAAGGGAGAGGAGTGCACCGCTGAAGCACATCTCGCCAAGATCGTGACGTGAGGCTAAGCCACCCCTACGCTCTCTGCTAAGGGCTGATCACCGAACTGAACACCCCAATACTCCTCAACCATACGAAGCATCATCAGATGCCGTTCTTCCAGGCTCGCGGAGGTCCAAGCGCGGTAGGGATGAAGTCCATACTTTTCGACCGTTCGTGTCAGCTTGGTGTTCTTTCCGCCCGAGATTTCTTCGGCAATCGTTCGTGTCAAGTCGTATGGACACTTCTTGTACCAGCCCAGCTTCGTTGGCCGAAAAGGAGCGTCCTGAGCAGATGAGTTTGGGACGCGATGTAGCAAAGCCAGATTCCCGAGTCGATGAACGTATTGCGCCGATTCCTGTGATGGGTGAAATTGGTTGATCCATTCCTGAGCAGCAGGTCCTGGCTGGTCCTCGCTCGTGCTCTGGGGGTAGATGTGCTCGATAGTCAAGTGCTCCGTAAAGTACCGATCGAATCCACCCCCCTTCCCGCATTGCTCTTCGAGATGCTGCGTCAGGGCTGCGAGCATGTATCTCTTGAGCCTGTCAGGGAGGGTGCTCGTGTCCTCAAGCTTGCTCTTGAAGAGCGGCAGCCGCTCTTTCAGCATCGGACTGATGTGATTGTTGATGAAGTCATCGACATCCTGCTTCGACCGAGCGGATCGCAGGACTTTGGTCCACGCAGGAAGAGCCTTCTCAATCTCATTCCACTGGGCGCTTGTTGCGGCGAGAACGAATACGAGTCTCTCGAGTGCCTGGCACACTTCGGCGAAGGCGTTGCCGCGCAGGTGGCGAGCCGCCAAGAGCAGACAGAGATGCTGTCGCACACCGGTTCTTTGATAGTTGATGGCCTGCAAATATGGGTTGTCGCTCCCGTCAGCGCTTCGGCCCCGGGCAAAGTTTGAATAGGCCTCGGCAGCGTCGAGAAGGTTGTCCGCGAAGGCGCCCGGGTTCTTCCCATATCCCATCCGCCGCTTGTTCGCGTCGTCGACGATCCAGTCGAAAACACTTGCAGCAGTTGGGACTCTCTCGAACTCATAGGCAGAGATGAGGTAATAGCGGAGAAAGCGGATTGGTCGTGTCTCCTGACCGTCTCTGAGAACCCGCAGCAAGTCTCGCCACTTCGCAGCAAGCGAGTTACGGGAGGCAACCGGTGTCTGGCGGAACAGCAGATTCTTGAGCAAGTCCATTGCATCGAGGCCAACCCCACGGTCGTTGATGGTCTCGAAGATCGTGAAGGCCGTCCTCATGTCCTCCGTATGGATCGTGATCATCTCGACGTCCTTCCACACGAACGTAAAGAAGGCGTCCAGCCGCTCGAAGTCTTCGCCGAATTGCTCCACTAGGAAGTCGGCACACAGGGCATGTGCAGTTACGAGATTGCGTCGAGGTGATTCACCGCGAGGGAGTTGAATCTGATCACCCTGGCCGTCACCAAGAAGCTGGAGTACCTGGGAGATCTCTGGATACTGGAGAACCACGCGGTACTGGTACGCGATGCCTCCGGCTCTTGCCTTGTACGAAGACTTGATCGCGTGGTCGTAGATATCCAGATCGGCTTCTGAATCCAGGATCCGTAGTCGATCGCGGATGGCGCTGATCAAGATGAAGAGCGTAGTCATGCGCTGCTGACCGTCAACGAGATGGCAGATGTCGTCCTCCTCATAGAAGACGATGCTGCCGAGGAAGTAGTTGTCGGTGTCCTTGGCTGTGAACGCGGCGTAGAGATCGCTGAGGAGCTTCTTCACATGCCGCTGTTTCCATACGTACTCGCGTTGGAACTCCGGGACTGCAAAGAAGCTCTTGAAGACTTCCTCAACGGGGTGACTGTCTGCGTCGATCCTGTTGGTTGGGCTCCCTGCCATGGATACTCCTTGGTATAGGGCTACTGACAGTAACCGGTCGGCTGACGAGGCTTCAATGCTGTTCAATGCTCGATCAGGGGGTGGCGACCGTGAATGAGTGGACGGATGTGGTCGGACTCCTAGATCTCGTGGACCGAAGGTCAGTTCGGGTCGTGATCGACGGTCAAGCTGTGCTTGTGCTCAAGGCCGACGATCAGGTGTTCGCGATCGGGAACCAATGCACGCATCAAGGTGCCGGGCTCGACAAAGGCGTCATCAGGATCGCGGGCTCGGTGCGGACCGTGACGTGCCCGGCCCACGGGAGCATCTTCAGACTCGACGACGGCAGAGTCATGCGGCCGCCGGCCACGAAGCCTGTGCCGGTGTATGACGTGAAGGTCGAGGATGACCGAGTCTGGGTTCGTTCTCCGAGGGCCCGACTAGCTAGCGGCTCTGAAGCGCTCGTATCGTTCCTCGAGGAGGTCCTCCCTAGGCCAAGCACGGCGAGCTTCCGGAAGTGCGAGCTTGTTTGAGTGGATGCCTTGGATGGCGTGCATGAGCGTTGGGCCGTCCTTCTCATCCAGGACGTCTCTTCGAATCTCGATGACGTAGTCCGGGCGAATCCCTAGGACGGCGTTGTCGAAGGCTTTGTGGTGGATCGCGCACATCGCCACGCCGTTCGGGACGATGGGTTCGCCGCCATCTGAGTCCTCCCGAATGTGTGCAGCCTCCAAGAGTTCGGCATGCCGCAGACGGCAGAGTGCGCATTGTCGTGCGTATGCCTCAAGAACGCGCTGGCGAAACAAGGGTTGATGCACTCGTTGCCTAACAATCGCTTCGACGTATCGGCGTTGGAGGACGGCGTCCTCTGGGTGCACGAAGTCATAGCTCCACGGCAGCCGCAAGTCAGTGTCGACTGCAACCACAAACTGATGTTCGTCTGGTTCTTCGCCCGAGATCCAAACCGGATTTACCGATTGAAACACGCCCGGTCGAAGTGCGATGAACCAGATCAGGGGCTTCCCGAGTTGCATCGCGCGACGCAGCGCCTTGTTGTCGTATGCCTCAGGGTCGGTGCCTCTCCATTTGTAGCGCGGCAGACCGTCGGGCCCGAAGTCATCCGCGTAGGGGCGATCCTCCGGCTTCAGGCGATACGTGGTTCGAATCGTTAACGCGGCATCGAGTCCTGCAACTACACGAATGCCTCGCATGTGCTGGAGAAGGGAGATTCGCTGTCCTTCGAACTCAAACTGGTCCAGCTCGCGTTGCGAAACGAACCCGCCATTGCGGGTATCCAACTCACTGACGTAGGTAATCGCAGAGGCCCGGAGGCGATCGTCGAAGGAGTCCCCTTGCACGAACGGAGTATGCCCCGTCCCCTACGAGGGAGCTAGAGCCGGTCGATCGAGCGGGCCTCCATCCGAGGACCGTAGGCGGGTGGAGAGATGTGGCTCGCTTCCAGCAGAAGCTGGACGCGACCTCGCTGTCCCCGGTACGGCTCCAACAGCTCCAGCATCCGCTCGTCGGTGCCGCGCGGCTCGCCGGCGAGCGCCCACGTCACGAGGCTCGGCACGTGGT
This sequence comes from uncultured Actinomycetota bacterium, assembly GCA_963842295.1. Lineage (GTDB taxonomy): Bacteria > Actinomycetota > UBA4738 > UBA4738 > HRBIN12 > JAJNBA01. The sequence goes on from CAWJFY010000006.1 coordinate 191,582, forward strand.
AGTCACCGACGGAGATCGCGTCGGGGTCGCCGAACGACAAACGGGCCACCTCGGCCGATGTCCAGGGCCCACGCCCGGGATCGCCTCCAGACGGCGCCGGGCATCCTCGGGCGGCACCTCGGCGAGCGCCTCGAGCGACGCCGCCCGCGCACACACCGCTCGTATCACCTGCGCGCGGCGTCGCTCGACCCCCCACGGGTGGAAACGGAAGTACGGAAGCTCGGCCACCCGCGAAGGATCGGGCGGCAGCAACAGTCCACCCTCGCCGGGGGCCGGCTCGCTCACGGCTAGTCGTCATCCGCCGCCACGCTCGGCGGGCCTCGAGCCCGACGACCTTCTGCTCCAGGATCGCGGCGATCAACGTGCGCACCACGTCCAGCGCCCGCGTGAGTCGCACGCCCGGTGCTCCTTCCACACCCTGCGCCATCACATCGTCCCGAGGTGCGAACGCCGACAGGTCGTCCTCGGCACCGATCAACGCCGGAGCGTGATCGAGCGCCCACGCCGCTCCCGGACCCCAGCCGGTCGCCCGAACCTGCCCGTCGCCCTGCTGCAGCAGCAGCGTCGCCGGCCCCTCGGGCGTACGCGCCGCGCGCCACGCCTCGCGGCCTTCGATCCGCATCGTCGGGTCGCCCGTCCCTCGTCGGAGAGGGAAGAGCGTCCTCGCCAGGTCGTAGGGCTCCTCGATCGGGATCGACCGCGTCTCTTCGTTCGACACGCCGGCTACTCCGAGGGGCTCGCGGTCGTCGCGCTCGGCGTCGAAGGAGCCGGCGTCGCAGGGCTCGGCGACAGACCGACGTCTGAGGCGAGATGGCGCTCGATCTGAAGGCTCCCCGTCTCGGGGAACTGCGTCACCACGTCCCACGCGACGAGCCGCATCCCGCCGTTGCCATCGCCGCCGAAGTAGAGGACCTCCGCCGAGAACGGCACGCCTCCTTCCGCCGTGAAACCGGTCGGGCCGGCGCCGCCGGTGGTGCCCACGCGGAGGAACAGCGTCCCGTCGACCACCTCGTCGCGGTTCTCGTGGAAATGGCCCGACAGGACGAGCGGCACCAAGCCCGCCACCCCCTGCGGCCATGCGATCGTCGTGGACGAGCACGATGTCGGGTGGGTCGGGGAGCGCGGACACGTCCGCCGTGACTCGCTCGGCCGCCGCCTCGACCAACGCGACGACGTCCTCGTCGCCGACCGGCGTGCCTCGTTGCTCGTTGAAGTAGGGATGTCCCAGCCCGTAGATCGTGAAGCCATCGACCTCCGCGGTTTGACCGTCGAGCACGACGGCTCCCTCCGTGCGAGCGACTGCGTCCTGGAAGTCGGCCGAGTCGTGGTTCCCTCGCACCCATACGTAGGGGAGCTCGAACTCCGGGATCTCGGACAGGATGAACTCCTCGTTGCTCGCGCCGAACGAGGTCGTGTCGCCGGTGTCGATCACGAACTCGACGTCGAAGCTCCTGGCGAGCTCGTGTGCGAACCCGTAGCCGAGCGTCGAGAGGTGGATGTCCGAGATGTGCAGGACGCGGACCTCGTCTCCTCGGCCGAGCGGGTTCGACTCGACGGCCGCGTACGCGCGAGCGGCCCCCGCCACCACCCGGCGCAGCTCGTCCCGGAAGTACCCGACCCGCTCGATCGCGCCCTCGACGGGACCGAAGAGCTGCGGCACCAGACGGAGTGAGCCGCTGTAGCTGGGCGCCTGGAAGGCCGCGGCGTCGAACCCGATCACCGTGAAGCCGACCGAGAGGACCACCGCGACGAGTCCCGCGACGGTGGCTCGCAGGACTTCGAGCCACCGATCCCTGAACGCGAGGAGTCCGAGGGTCGCTGCGCCGGCGATCCCCACCAGGATCACCCATCCGGCGAACCGACCGACCGCGGCGAAGGTGTTGCGTTCGACCTCGGCGGCAACGGAGTCGACCCCTCGGCGGAGCCCTTCCTGGAGTTGCTCGACGTCGACCTCACGGAGGGACGCGCGGAGGTGAAGGGGAGCGCCGTGGGTGTCGGCGCGGAGCCTCCCGAGCGGTGGAAGCGAGATGTCGGTGACGCTCCGACCGAAGTCGGCCTCGAGCTGGATCTGGAAGGGACCGGCGTCGACCGTCGTCTTCGCGAACGCTTGGAGTGCGAGCGCCGCGCCCGCGATGCCGACCAGGATCGGGCCGAGAAGCATCGCCCAGCGGGGCATGCGAGCCATGCCGGGGACCGTAGCAGTGGACCGGCGTGAGTCGGAAACCCTTCTCAGCCCGGAACGCTTGCTGGTTCAGAGTCCGCGAATTCCCGCGCGACTTCCAGGAACGGATCCACGAACGGGGACGGGTGGGCGTCGGCCCACGCTACCCCGTAGCTGATGAGCGGAGTCGGCTCCTGGAAATGGCGGAAGACGACTCCGGGTGCCTCGGGTTCCATCCCGCGGGGAAGGACCGCGATCCCGATCCCCTCCCCGTTCGCGACGCGCTCGAGTCGACGAGCCTCTTCGAGCTCGGGAACGTGAACCATCCGGGGATGTTCGGACTCGCCGAAGAGGATGCGGTGGATATGGTCGATCATCTCGGGATTGATATTCCGAGGCCAGCCGAGGAATGGCTCCTTCAATAGCTCGGCTCGCGGCACGCGATCGAGCTCGGCGAGCCGATGTCCTTCCGGAACCATCGCCACGAGCTCGAACGTGCTCAGCTGCTCGTAGTGAGGCGGGGGATCCACCGACTTGAAAGGGGAAAGCACGACCGCCACGTCCAGCGAATGATCGGCGACGCCTTCGATCAGCGCAGGGTCGAGGCGAGGGTGGATCTCGACGTCGACATCCGGGACGCGGCCCGCGAACTCCTGCAGCACGGCTTCCGCGACCACGGGGATCCCGAGGATGGGCGTGCCCACTCGCAGGAGGCCCTTCTTCCCGCCCTCGGCCATGACGGCACTGGTCACCGCCCGATCGGCGAGCTCGAGCGTCAGACGGGCGTGGTCGAGGAACACACGTCCAGCCTCCGTGAGCTGGACGCCTCGCCTGTCACGAACGAAGAGCTGTACCCCGATGGCCAGCTCGAGCTGTTTGATCTGCTGCGAGAGGCCCGATTGGGCGATGCGGAGTCGGTCCGCCGCCTTGCTGAAATGAAGCTCCTCGGCGACGGCGACGAAGTATCGGAACTGGCGGAGTTCTACGTTTGCGGTCACAACCTGAACACGCCTTCGTCGACAGCCACTGTCCGCCCCCTTTCGAGCACCAATCTTCTCGCCCGCTGAAGGTGTCGTCAAATGACGCTGTCATATGACATAGTCAGCGCTTGTCAGGTAGGACCCGAGGGATAGGGGTACTGAACCGTCGTGGCATCCCGGATCGCCGAATCCTTGAAGGCCGCTCGAACACGCGTCGGGTGGAGCCGTGAGACGCTCGCGCATCACTCGGGGGTGAGTTGGTCGGCGATCGCGCAGATCGAATCGGGGAGGCGGAAGGACGTTCGCCTGGGCAGCCTGTCGGCCCTCGCGGGCGCGTTGGGAGTGAGCGTCGACTATCTGATCGGGGCCACGGCAGCGCCTCCGCTTCTGGAGCATCGTCTCCTCACGTACGGGTCCGACGAGGAATACCTCGCGGCCGTGGTCCCATTCTTCGCCGAGGGGAGGGAGCGGTCGGAGGCTCTCTTGGCGGTCACGACGAAGGAGCAGACAGAGCTCCTGCGTGACTCGCTCGACGACCGCGCAGGCCACGTCGAGTTCGCGGAGTCGGCGGACTGGTACCGCTCTCCCGGCACGGCGATGCACGGCTATCGCGCGTTCGTGAACGAGAAGCTCGATGCCGGAGCGGCCTGGATCCGGATCGTGGCCGAGATCGCCCCGGAGAGCCGGTCCGATGACGAGGTCGCCGCGTGGTCGCGCTACGAATCCTTCGTCAACCTCGCGTTCGCGTCGTCGCCGACGACGTTCATCTGTTCCTACGACGACAGATCGTGGCCCGACGATGGCATGACCAACGCGCGACGGACCCATCCCGTGGTCGTCCACGGGGATGAGGTGGGAGCGAATCCTGAGTATCGAGCGCCCGAGGACATGCTGATCGATCCGCCGATCCCCGACCTCTAGTCACTCAATCGAGCAGCACGGAGAGCGAGGTATCGCTGCTCCGGGATGCTCGCGGTCCTCCGAGCGGCGCGTCGGTACGCCGCTCTCGCCGCGACCGGATCGTCCGCGAGCTCGAGGAGATGGGCGCGCACGGCGTCGACCCGATGGTTCTCGGCCATCCGCTCGTCGTCGTCGAGGGTTCCGAGCAGGGCGAGCCCGGCTCGTGGCCCGTGGACCATCGCGAGCGCGACCGCACGGTTGAGCGTGACCACCGGCCCGGGTGAGACGCGATCGAGGACTTGGTAGAGCGCCAGGATCTGCGGCCAGTCCGTCTCGTCGGCGCTCGGCGCTTCGTCGTGCAGTGCGGCGACCGCCGCCTGGAGCTGGTACGAGCCGATCGTCGCGGTGCCGAGGGTCCGGTCGACGAGGGCGACCCCCTCTTCGATCTGCTCTCTGTTCCAACGAGCACGGTCCTGTTCGGCGAGAGGCACGAGGGAGCCGTCGACGTCCGTCCGAGCGTCCCTCCGGGCATCGGTCAGCAACATGAGGGCGAGCAGACCGGCGACCTCGCCTTCCCCCGGCATGAGTTGGTGGAGCATGCGAGCCAGCCGGATGGCCTCACTCGTGAGGTCGGCTCGGTGCAGCGTGGCGCCGGCGCTCGTCGTGTACCCCTCGTTGAAGATGAGGTAGAGCACGTGGAGCACGACGCGGAGGCGGTCGGCTCGATCCGGCTCCGGCGGGAGGTCGAACCGGAGGCCGCTGCTCTTGATGCTCTGTTTGGCGCGGCTGATGCGTTGCGCCATCGTGGCTTCGGGAACCAGGAACGCGTGTGCGATCTCCGCCGTGGTCAGCCCGCCGACCGCGCGCAGCGTGAGGGCCAGCTGCGAGGGCACGGAGAGCGAAGGATGGCAGCACAGGAAGAGGAGCGTGAGCGTGTCGTCCTGCCCGGAGAGCTGACCCGGGACGGGCAGATCGAGAGCCGTGGTGGTTTCCTCGCGCCGCCGCCGGGCGCTCTCGCTGCGCCAGTCGTCGACCAGGCGCCGAGAGGCGACGGTCAGGAGCCACGACCGCGGGTCGCCGGGCACGCCCTCTCGGTCCCACTGCAGCGCCGCGGCGAGAAGGGCCTCCTGGACGGCATCCTCGCAGGCGTCGAACTGTCCGTGCCGCCGCACGAGCGTGCCGAGGACCTGCGGCGCGAGCTCGCGCAGCAGGTCCTCGGCTGTGTGCCCGTCGTCCCGCGCCACCGACAGCCGTCGCCTCCCTAGGCGGCGTCGGCCGCGTGCTCCATGGCCGCGATGTCGATCTTCTGCATCTGGAGCATCGCCTTCATCGCGCGCTCCGCCCGGCCGGGATCGGGGTCGCCGAGCAGCTCGTGCAGGCGCGTGGGGACGATCTGCCAGGAAAGGCCGTACCGATCCTTGAGCCAACCGCACTGGCTCTCCTCGCCGCCATCGGTGAGCGCCTTCCAGAAGTAGTCGACCTCGTCTTGGTTCTCGCAGCTCACGTGGAACGAGGTCGCCTCGGTGAACGCGAACTCGGGCCCGCCGTTGAGCGCCGTGAACTCGAGCCCTTCCAGCACGAACGAGGCGGTCATCGCCGAGCCCGGTGTGCCCGGCCCCGCCTCGCCGTAGCGGGCGACGCTCAGGACTTTCGACTCTCCGCCTTGGGAGCCCGGTCGCGCGTTGAAGACGGAGACGTAGAACTCTGCCGCCTCCTCCGCTTGGTTGTCGAACCATAGGAACGGGGTGACCTTCTGCATCGTCGGTTCCTCCTTCTGTCGGGTGAAGCGATCTCGATGGTCTGGAAATCAGACCTCGGGCGGTGCGTCCGCGACTTGACGGACCTCGACTGGCTCTCCCGTGAACGCGACGCACCGGGAGGCGAGGTCGATCGCGCGCGCTTCGTCCGCGTCGATGATCCACCAGCCCGCGAGGGACTCCTTGGCCTCGGCGAAGGGACCGTCGGTCGCGACCGCGACCCCGTTCTCGAGGCGGACGGTCTTCGCCTCGCTCGGATCGACGAGTCCCTGCCCGTCGACGAACTCGCCCGCGTCCTTGATCTCCTGATCCATCTTCCCCATGAACCCGATCATGTCTCGGATCCACTCGGGCGTTCGGGTCTCCATCATCGTGTTCTGGTCCCCGAACATCATGATGATGTATTTCATCTCTCACTCCCTCCTGGCGCCATCCGTGGCGCTCTCACCCGTTGGTCGGAGCGACCGGGCCGTTCTCGACATCCGATCGAGGAAGGCCGCGGGCGAGGAAGTCACCCTAGCTCGCCGCATGAGGAAGCCGAACGCGAACGAGCGGGCCCGAGGGCCCGCTCGTTCATGTTCCTTGGGGCGCGCAGCGTCTAGCAGTCGTAGTACATGTGGAATTCGTGCGGGTGCGGCCTGAGCCGGATCGCGTCCACCTCGTGGGCCCGCTTGTACTCGATCCAGGTGTCGATCACGTCCTGGGTGAAGACACCGCCCTCCAGCAGCCACTGGTGGTCCGCCTCGAGCGTGTCGAGCACCTCCTCGAGCGCGCCGGGCACCTGCTTCACCGACGCCTTCTCCTCGGGCGGCAGGTCGTAGAGGTCCTTGTCCATCGGCTCGGGCGGCTCGATCTTGTTCTTGATCCCGTCGATCCCCGCCATCAGCATCGCGCTGAACGCGAGGTACGGGTTGCATGCCGCGTCCGGCGTACGGAACTCGAGCCGCTTCGTGGCGGGCAACCGCGAGAAGACCGGGATCCGCACGCAGGCCGATCGGTTCCGCTGGGAGTACACGAGGTTGATCGGCGCCTCGTAGCCGGGGACGAGCCGACGGTAGGAGTTCGTCGTCGGGTTCGTGAACGCGAGCAGCGACGGCGCGTGCTGGAGCAGCCCCCCGATGTACCAGCGGGCCATGTCCGAGATCCCCGCGTACCCGACCTCGTCCCAGAACAGGTTCTCGTCGTCCTTCCACAGGCTCTGGTGGGTGTGCATCCCGGAGCCGTTGTCCTGGAAGATCGGCTTCGGCATGAAGGTCACGGTCTTGCCGGCCTCCCACGCCGTGTTCTTGACGACGTACTTGTACTTCATGACGTTGTCGGCGGTCCGGAGCAGCGAGTCGTAGCGCATGTCGATCTCGGCCTGGCCGGCGGTGCCGACCTCGTGGTGATGCACCTCGATCTTCACGCCGACCTGCTCGAGGTTCAGCACCATCTGCGAGCGGAGGTCCTGGTAGTGATCCATCGGCGGGACGGGGAAGTAGCCCTCCTTGTACCGGGGCTTGTAGCCGAGGTTGGGGGTGTCATCGGCGTTGCGCTCCCGCCCCGAGTTCCAGACACCCTCGGCCGCATCGATGTGGTAGTAGCCCTCGTGCTGGTTCTGGTCGAAGCGGATCGAGTCGAAGATGTAGAACTCGGCCTCCGGTCCCCAGTTCGAGACGTCCGCGATGCCCGTCTGCTTCAGATAGAGCTCGGCTTTGCGGGCGATGTACCGCGGGTCGCGGGAGTACCACTCGCCGGTGACCGGATCTTTCACGTAGCAGTGGATGTTCAGCGTCGTGTGCTTGGTGAACGGGTCCAGGTAGGCGGTGTCGGGGTCGGGGACGAGGAGCATGTCCGACTCCTGGATCTCCTGGAACCCGCGGATCGAGGATCCATCGAACCCGAGTCCGTCCTCGAAGACCCCTTCGGTGAGCTCGGCGACGGGGACCGAGAAGTGCTGCGTGAGACCCGGCAGGTCGCAGAACCGCAGGTCGACGATCTGGACGTCGCGCTCCTTCGCGAGCGCGACGACATCCTTCGCCGTTCTTGGCGGTGTGGTCACGTGCGATGCACCCCCTGTGCTGGTCGTTGGACGGCTCCGGCGGCCGGTTGACTGTCGCGGCCAAGAGTAGGCGACGGCAACGAGGGGGCTGTTTCTCGGGCGTTAACTCTGCGTGAACTCGGACATGGCCCGGGCCGACGACCGCGGGGCGAGGGGTCCCGCCGCGGGCGCCGGCCCGAGACTGCGAGCGGGACCGGAGCCGCGACCGAGGGGATGAGGCGTCCCGAGGGGAGGGACTGAGCTGGCTCCGTGCCCTGCTCTTATTGTGTCCGAGTCATCGGCGCGCCGAACCGTTGCGGCGCAGGGCCCGGTTGAGTCATTTCCCCCTACGTCACGCGGCTAGGTCTTCCGCCGAAGCGCTGCCGGAAGGCCTCCCCCGTGGGAGCCGACGCGCCGTTCGCTCAGGGCGGCCACGTTCGGTCAGGCGTCCTGTTCGGCCGCCCGGTATCCCACGCTGCGTACGGTTTCGATCAGCTGCTCGTGCTCGGGGCCGAGCTTGGCGCGGAGGCGTCGCACGTGCACGTCGACGGTGCGCGTGCCCCCGTAGAAGTCGTAGCCCCACACCTCGCGGAGCAGCGACGGCCGCGTGAAGACCCTCCCCGGGTGTTGCGCGAGGAAGCGGAGGAGCTCGAACTCCTTGAAGGTGAGGTCCAGGGGGCGTCCGGAGACGGTCACATGGTAGGTCTCGGTGTCGAGCGACAGGGCACCGAGACGGATCACGGTCCCGTCGCCGGTCCCGGCGCGCCGGCGGAGCATGGCCAACCGCACGCGGAGCTCGGCCGCCGGCGCGCCGGGGTACACGAGCTCGTCCGCGACCTCGTGCCAGGGGTAGCGCTCGAGCTGGTCCCGTTCGAGGACGATGGCCGCCGGGACGCGAGCGTCTCGCGCCCGCAGCGCCGTCAGCACCGACCAGGCCTGCGGGGGGTTCTCTCCGGCGTCCACGAGGATGGCCTCTGGCTCGAGCTCGAGGGCGTGCTCGAGCGATGCGACCGAGAGCGGCTCGAGCTTCAGATCCGGGGCAACCTCGAGCAAGGCCGGGAGGGCCACCTGAGGCGATCGGTCGCTGAGCAACGCAAGGAACGGCATCGTCTGATCCTCCTCCGCACGATATCGGTTCGGCACCGTCCTCGATACGCTTGACCTGCGATGACGATGGTGAAGGTGCGGCTGTTCGCAGCGCTCCGGGAGCTGGCGGGCTCTCCGCACGTGGAGGCCGAGGGGCGGACCGCCGGCGACGTGGTGGACATCCTCTCTTCGCGCTACGGAGAACGCTTCGCTCAGATCGCGGCCGTGGGGTCCCTGGTCGTGAACGGCGAGCGTGCGGCCCGTTCCACGCCGCTCACCGCCGGAGACGAGGTCGCATTGCTCCCTCCCGTCTCCGGCGGTTCCCGCATGCGCTCCTCGTCCGCCTGAGGCATACTGCCTGGACCTCATGCGCTTCCATCGGGTCCTTCTCATCGTCAATCCCGTGGCACGCACCTACTCCAAGCCGGTGCTGGCCGTGATCGAGAAAGCACTGTCTGCTGACTTCCGGCTCGAGGTTGCGGAGACCAAGGGGCGCGGGCACGCGCAGGAGCTCGCTGCGCAGGCCGCCTCCGAGGGCGTCCACATGGTCGCCGTGCTGTCGGGGGACGGGACGATCAACGAGACGGTCAACGCCTTGGCCGGGACCGAGACCGCGCTGGCACCGCTCCCGGGGGGCGCGACCAACATCTTGGCGCGGGCCCTCGGGTTGCCGCTGGATCCCGTCGAGGCGACCGGCATGCTGATCTCGAAGGCGCTCGACGACGAAACCTTCAAGCTCAACCTGGGTCGGGCGGACGGGCGCTACTTCGCCGTCAACTGCGGGGCCGGCGTGGACGCGGCCGCGATGAAGCGCCTCGATGCGAAGTTCCCGAGGACGAAGGAGAAGTTCGATCGGGTCGCCTTCCGAGTGGTCGCGTGGGAGTTGCTTGTCGGCTACGCCGGCCGCCGACCAGACTTGCGACTGTCAGTGGACGGGGGAGAGCCAACGCCATCGCTCTCCGTGATGGTGGGTCGGACCGATCCCTACACCTACTACAAGGGTGTCGGCCTCCGGATGACACCGGACGCCTCACTGGACGCGGGCCTCGACGTGCTCTCCGTGCGCAAGCTCGCGCGCCGGAGTATCCCGAGGATCGCATGGCAGGTGTTCGGATCGGCGCGGCACGTGCACGGGCGCGACATCGACTACGTCCATGACGCGTCGAGCGTGGTGGTGACATCGGACACGGCGTTCCCGGCGCAGGTGGACGGCGACACGTACGGGGAGCATCGCCGGCTCGAGATGACCCTGGCTCCCGAGGCGCTCTGGGTCGTCGCCTGAGGGCGACGGCAGCCTCGGAGTCAGGAGCTTGACGGGTTGGTGGCCGCTTGGTTCGCGGTCTCGCCGACGTGGATCCCGCACTCCCACTTGGCGATCCCGGCCCACCGTCCCGCCCGCTCCGGCTCGCCCGCGAACCGGAGCCGCGTGCACGGCGCGCAGCCGATCGAGGAGTAGCCCAGGTCGTAGAGCGGGTTGTGGGGGAGCTCGAACTCGTTCAGGTAGCGCCAGACCTGGGGTTTGGTCCAGTTGGCCATCGGATTGATCTTCACGATGTCGTTCCCCGGCTCCAGCTCGTAGCGCTCCACGATCGGAGTGGTCGCGCGGGTCGGTGAGGAGTCTCGGCGCACCGACGTGATCCAGGCGTCGAGTCCGCGGAGCGCTTCGAACATCGGCCGGACCTTGTTGATCTCGCAGCACATCTCCGGGTTGCTCTCGAACAGGCGCGCGCCGAACTCGGCCTCCTGCCGGTCGTTCGTGTACTCGCCCACCAGGTCCACGACGTGCAGACCGAGCCGCTCGGTCAGCTGTTCCTTGAAGGCAAGTGTCTCCGCGAACTGGAACCCGGTCTCCAGGAAGAGGATCGGGACGTCCGGCTGGATCTGTGTCGCCATGTGGATCACGACCGTGCCCTCGGTCTGGAACGCCGACGCGATGGCGATGTGCTCCAAGCCGCTCTTCTCGAGCGCCCACGCCAGGATGTCGCTCGGTTGTGCTCCCTCGAAATCGAGGTTCAAAGAAGCGATCTCGTCATCAGAAAGGAGGGTCTTCATAGGCACCGGCGCCTGGATCGGAACCGGCAGTCTACCCCGCCTCGCGCCAGGGAGCGCCCCGAGACCGCCTGGAAAGGGCTGCGCGGCCAAGGATCAGGCAGGTGGTCAACCCGTATCCTGGGGTTGTGCCCCGGTGTGCTTGGCCCGCCGCGGGTGCTCGCTCTCAACGGCCGATCGATCGAAAGGAAGAACGTCCATGTCCACCATCGATCCGCACGGGGGGACCCTCGTGCAGCTCCTCGCGGAGGGTGCAAACGCGGACGCCCTCCGAGACGAGGCCCGCAACCTGCCGAAGCTCAGCGTCTCCGAACGCGAGCTCTCCGACCTCGAGATGCTCGCCGTTGGGGCACTTTCACCACTCACCGGCTTCCAGGGTGAGGCCGACTACCACTCGGTCCTCGAGACGATGCACCTGCAGAGCGGCCTGCCGTGGTCGATCCCCGTCACCCTCTCGGTCGACGAGGAGGGGGCGCATCGGCTCGGTGGCGCCGACGCCGTGGCCTTGACCGCATCCGAGGGGAGTGAGCCGCTCGCCGTCCTCCGGATCACCGAGATCTTCAAACGGGATCGGTCGAAGGAGTCACAGGCGGTGTTCCAGACCGAGGACCTCGAGCATCCGGGCGTGAAGGCGCTGCGCGACGCCGGCGACCGCTGCGTGGCCGGCACCCTCGAGGTGATCGCCCTGCCGCCCCACGACGACTTCCTCGAGTACCGGCTCCCACCGGCGGAGACTCGGGCGGAGTTCGACCGTCGTGGATGGCGGACGGTCGTCGGCTTCCAGACACGCAACCCGATCCACCGAGCCCATGAGTACATCCAGAAGTGCGCGCTCGAGATCGTCGACGGCCTGCTGGTGCATCCGTTGGTCGGTGCGACGAAGGCCGACGACGTGCCGCCAGACGTACGGATGCGGTGCTACGAGGCTCTGTTCGAGGGCTACTACCCGAAGGACCGGGCGATGGTCTCGGTGTTCCCGGCGGCGATGCGCTACGCGGGTCCGAAGGAGGCGATCTGGCACGCGATCTGCCGGAAGAACTACGGGTGCACCCACTTCATCGTCGGGCGCGATCATGCCGGCGTCGGCGACTACTACGGGACCTACGACGCGCAGAAGATCTTCGAGCGATTCGAGCCGGGCGAGCTGGGGATCACCCCACTGATGTTCGAGCACTCCTTCTGGTGCAACCGCTGCGAAGGCATGGCGTCCCCGAAGACCTGTCCTCACGACGAGGGCGAGCGCGTCTCGTTGTCGGGCACGAAGGTGCGGGACATGCTCCGGGCCGGGGAGCGGCCGCCACAGGAATTCTCGCGGCCCGAGGTGGCGGAGATCCTGATCGCGGCGATGCGGGGCGAGGGTTAGCCTTCCCCGCCCTCGGCGACCAGATCGCCGGGGAGCAAGCCCATCACGAGGTGGTCGACACGGCCACCGTGGACGAAGGCCGCCTCCCGGAGGCGGCCTTCGTCCACGAAGCCGACCTTCTCGTACGCCTTGATGGCCTGCGCGTTGTTGGCGTTCACGAACAGGGTGATGCGATGCAGGTTCACGTGCTCGAAGCCGAAGCGGCAGAGGGTCCTGACGGCGTCGGTGCCGTAGCCGCCTCGCCACCAGGGCCGGGCCACCCAGATCCCCAGCTCGGCCGTCCGCGTGGGCGCCTCGATCTTCATGAGGTCGCACATGCCGATGGGTCCCGGTTCCTCGAGCCGCTCGATCACCAGGTTGAGGTGGTCCGGGTTCTTCCTCGCCGACGAGATCCACGCGTGGAACGACTCGATCGACTGGGGGAAGGGCATCCCCAGGCCGCTCCGCACGCCGTGGTCGTTGAACAGCTCGTTCAGGGTGTCGTCGGCCGGCTCGGGCGCTCGGAGGCGCACGAGCCGGCCGGTCAAGAAGGGAGGGTGCAGCTCCACACGCGCCAGGATAGAAGGGAGGGGCGGACAGACCGCGCGACGAGTCGAGTTGAGCGCCTCCAGGGCTCACTGGTAGCCTCGTCGCGCCGTCGATGCCGATAGGGAGGCACCCGCAACGGCCACTCCCCGCACCCTCATACGACCCGTGTTCGCCCTCCTGCTGGGGGCCGCCGCGCTGAGCTCGATCCCCGCGTGGGCGCAGGAGTCGAAGCTCGACGCGGCGAAGAACCGACTGGAGTCCGCGCGATCCGAGCTCGATCGGGTCACCGGGCTCTGGCAACAGACCGAGTCGCGACTCGCTCAGGCGAAGGATGCCGCCGCGGACGCGCGCACCCGGATCGTCGGGCTCGAGGGCCAGCTCGCGGGGATCCAGAGGAGCCTGAACGATCGGGTCGCGGCCGCCTTCATGTCGGGTGGCTCGTTCTCGATCGGCGCGCTCCTCACGGCCGATTCGATCCAGGACGCGGCCGACCGGCTCCAGTACACACAGAGCGTGGTGCAGGGGGATGCTGACCTCGCGACGCGGGTGGCGGTCGTCGCCGAGGAGCTCCGGCGCCAGGAGACGCGGCTCCGAGGTGCCGCCCGACAGGAGGCCGAGGCGGCGGCCGAGCTCGAGTCGCAGCGAGAGCAGATCGGCGCCAAGGTGCAGCAACTGAACGACGTCGTCGAGGAGCTGGAAGCGCAGCTCGAGGCCGCCGACGAGCAGCAGCTCAACCTCGGCGGTGGGGTCTCGCTCACCGGGACCGGCGCGATCCAGACCTGCCCGGTGGCCGGGAACACCTCGTTCGTGGATTCCTTCGGCGATCCGCGCCCGGGTGGTCGGAGCCACGCAGGGATCGACCTGATCGCGGCGTACGGCACCCCGGTCGTCGCCGTGGCGTCGGGCGTGGCGGGACCGGCGGGGAGCATCGGCGGGCTCGGCGTGACCCTGCAGCACGACAGCGATGGGGACTGGACGTTCTACGCGCACCTTTCGAGCTACGGGGCGAGTGGGCACGTCTCCGCAGGGACGGTGATCGGCTACGTCGGGCCGGGCAACGGCGTGAACCACCTCCACTTCGAGTACCACCCGAGCGGCGGCGCGGCCGTGAATCCTTATGCGGCCCTGAGGGCCGTCTGCTGAGCCTCGATGCCGGTAGTAGCATCGCCGCCGTGAGTGAAGGTCAGCCGGCGAACCGCCGCATCGACCGGATCCGCGATCCCTCGTACATCGAAGGCATCGACACGATGCCGCTCGAAGACGTTCGGGCTCGCCGAGACGAGAGCATGGCCGAGCGCGAGTACCTCTCGCTGCTCCGGCGCCTCGTCCAAGGGCGGGCGGAGATCCTCAAGGCGGAGCTCGCATCCCGCAGCAACGACGACCACCGGCCGCTGGTGGACCGTCTCTCGGAGATCCTCGCCTCCGATCAGCCCTCCACCTCCCGGGGAGAGGCGATGCGCATCTCGTTGCCCGAGGAGGAGATGATGCTGGCGCGCCGGAGGATCGAGCGGCTCGTCGCCGACGCCGGTATCAGCGATCCCTCCGCGCTGGATGACACCAGGCTGCGGGAGGCGGTGGAGGTGCTGGCCGGCGAGGAGCGCGAGGTGTCCGCCCAGCGCGGGGACGTCCACCGCGTGCTCGACGCCCTCCAGGACGAGCTCAAACGGCGGTACAAGGAGGATCCGAGCCTCGCGCTGAGCTGAGCACCTCCCGCACGCGGCATCCCCCGTCACCGGTAGCGGATTCCCCCGGTCGCCCGATACCCCCACCGTGGATCCCCTGCCAAGGTGACGGCCACTTCTCCGAGGATGGGGCGAACCATTGAACGATCACGAAGACGGGGGATCCGGGGCAGTGGCACGGCAACTCTCGGGAGATCCCGGGGCGGAATCCCTGCATGACCAGCTGAAGGTATTCGCGCGCGAGGTCGGGGTGCTCTACTCCGCCGAGCGGGTGCGCACGCGTGAGCTCGAGCACGCGCTGGAGAGCGCTCGGGAGATGTACTTCGCCACGATGAAGTCGCTCGCCCACGTGGTGGAGGCGAAGGACCCCACGACCAGAGGTCATCTGGACCGAACGGCCCATTACGGCCTCACGCTCGCTCGCAGGGTCGATCCCGAGCTCGCGGCCCAGCCAGAGGTCGCCTACGGCTTCTTCCTCCACGACATCGGGAAGGTCGGGATCCCCGAGTCGATCCTCTGCAAGGCCGGTCCGCTGACCGAGCTGGAATGGGTCGTGATGCGGTCCCACCCCAACCAGGGGGCGAGGATCGTCGAGCCCATCCCCTTCATGGGCGAGGCCGTCGACATCGTCCGCAGTCATCACGAGAGGTTCGATGGCGCCGGCTATCCCAGGGGACTGCGGGGCGAGGAGATCCCGCTGGCGGCGCGGATCTTCTCGATCGCGGATTCCTTCGATGCGATGACCAGCGATCGCCCGTACCGTTCGGCGCTCTCGACCGAGGAGGCCGTCGCCGAGATCCGCGCCGCCAGCGGCACCCAGTTCGATCCGCGCTGTGTCGAGGCGTTCGAGACCCTCGCCGAGGAGGACGCCGGCTTCGTGCTCCACGACAAGCGTTTCATCCCGACGTTCGCCGCGAGCTGAGCCGGGGCGGCCGTTTCGGGTCGGTGTCGCTAGGCTTCGGCCCCGATGACTGCGCCCGCCGAGCTCGTCCATGTGGTGCGCAACGGTCTCGTGGAGTCCGTGCACACCGGCGACGTGGCGGTCTGCACCGCCGACGGACGGCTCCGCGCGTTCGCGGGCGACCCCGATCGCATGCTGTTCGGCCGCTCCTGCGAGAAGCCGTTGCAAGGCGCGGTCTCGCTCTCCTCGATGGACGAGCCGGATCTCCCCGACGACGAGATCGCCGTGATGTGCGCTTCCCACTCGGGGGAGGCGATCCACGTGGCCACCGTCCGCCGTCTGCTGCGTCGAGGTCCCGTCGCCGTCTCGGCGCTCCTGACGCCGCGCGACCGTGCGACGAAAGGCGCGCGGTCGCGCATCTGGGACGGGTGCTCCGGGAACCACGCGGGGCTGCTGGTGGCGTCGGCTCGCCGGGGATGGGACCTGGGCAGCTACCGAGCGCCGGGTCATCCCGTCCAGCGCCGTGTGCTCCGGGCCGTCACGGCCGCAACCGACGTCGAGCGGCCGAGGATCGGAGTAGACGGCTGCGGGATCCCGGTTCACGGCGTTCCTCTCCGCGCGATGGCCATGATGTTCGCTCGTCTCGGGGAGCCGGACCGACTGGGGCGGCTCGCCCCCGCGGCCGACCGGGTCGTTCGCGGGATGCTCGCCGCCCCGCACATGGTCGGCGGCACCCGGCGGCTGGACACCGACGTGATGATCGCGGGCGCAGGGCAGGTGATCGCGAAAGAGGGAGCCGAGGGGCTCGTGTGCGCGACCTCGCTGCCTCAAGGGGTCGGGATCGCGCTCAAGGTCACCGACGGGAACTGGCGGCGCCTGGCCCCCGCCGTGGTCAAGGTGCTCCGTGACCTGGACGTGTTCCCCGAGCCGAACGCCGAAGAGCTCCTGCCCCACGAGCGACTTCCCGTCCTGGGCGGCGAAGAGCCACAGGGCGCCGTCGAGGCTGTCGTCCGGCTCCGGCGTGGCCGGTAGCCGTCAAGGGAGCTTCTCGTCCGTACCATCGACGGGATGAAAAGGGACCCGATCCGAGGTTGTACTGGTCCGTGAGCACCACAACGCAGCACCCACGCGTCGCCGTCCTCGCCGTGCACACCTCTCCGGTCGATCAGCCGGGAACCGGCGACTCGGGCGGGATGAACGTCTACATCCGCTCGGTGGCGGAGCGTCTGGCAGGCCAGGGGGTCGAGGTGGATCTCTTCACGAGGTGCCGTGGCGGGGCCACGCACGATGTCCGTGAGATCGCGCCGGGGATCCGAGTGGTGAGCACGAAGGGTGGTCCCTGTCATCCGCTGCCGAAGTCCGCGGTGCAGCGCTACCTGCCGGAGTTCCTCGGCGGGGTGCTGCGCGTAGCGAGAGAGGAAGGCAACCGCTACGACGTCGTTCACAGCCACTACTGGCTGTCCGGCTGGGTCGGCCGGGCGACGAAGGAGATCCTCGGCGTCCCTCTGGTGGCCTCGTTCCACACGCTCGGCAAGGTGAAGAACTACTCGCTCGCTCGGGGGGAGCTCCCGGAGCCCGCCGAGCGCCTCCGAGGGGAAGAGCGGGTGATCGGCGAGGCCGACATGATCCTGGCGCCGACGCCCGAGGAGGCAGGTCAGCTCGTGGGGCTGTACGGGGCGGATCCCGAACGGATCCGGATCGTTCCCCCCGGCGTCGATCACTCGATCTTCGTGCCGGCCGACCGGGCAGCGGCTCGCGCGCGGCTGCACCTGTCGGGTCTTCGGCTCGCCCTCTTCGTGGGTCGGTTGCAGTCCCATAAGGGTCCGGACGTCGCGATCCGCACGCTCGCGGAGGTGGTCGCCCGGGGCGGCGAGACGGCGGAGGACCTGGTGCTCGCGATCGTCGGCGGTCCAAGCGGTGAGAGGGCCGGCGCCGAGGTCGCCCGGCTGATGGAGCTCGCGTCGGCTCTCGGCGTCGCCGACCGGGTGATGCTGTTCCCGCCGCAGCCGCACGCCCGTCTCGCGGACTTCTACTCGGCCGCCGACGTCGTGCTCGTGCCTTCGCGTTCGGAATCGTTCGGGCTCGTCGCCCTCGAAGCCCAGGCATGCGGCACACCTGTCGTGGCCTCGGCGGTGGGCGGGCTGCGGACGGTCGTCCGGGGCGGCGGGCTGCTCGTCGAGGGTCACGATCCCGCCGACCATGCGGACGCGGTGCTCGCGGTCCTCGGCGATGCGGCGTTCGCGACGGCGCTCGGCACCGCGGGCGCTCGGGAATCACTGGGGTTCACCTGGGACGCCACCACCGCGGAGGTCCGCGCCGTCTACCGCGAGCTCCTCGAGGCCGCCGCGTGATCCACGGGGTTCGCGTGCTCCTCCGTCCTGTGGAGGAGCACGACTACGCCCTGATCCATGCCTGGCAGAACGACCCCGAGGTCTGGTGGCTGATGGACTACGAGGGGCCGTTCTCGATGGAGGACATCGTCGAGAGCGAGAAGCGTGCTCGCGAGGAAGGGCACCCGTACGTGATCGAGGTCGACGGGACGCCGATCGGACGGATCGGACTCAACGCCTTCCGGCGCCGCGACCGCATCTGCGCGCTGTACATCCTCATCGGGGAACGTTCGGCCTGGGAGCAGGGGCACGGGACCGATGCGGTCGCGGCACTCGTGGACGAGGCGTTCGATCGCTTCGACCTCCATCGGGTGGAGCTCTGGTCGACCGCGGACAACGAGCGAGCGATCCACGTGTACGAGAAATGCGGTTTCGCCGTCGACGGGCGGCTTCCGGAGCGATCGTGGAAGGGCGGCGCGTGGGTCGACCGGGTCGTGATGTCGGTGACGCGCGAGGGCTTCGGAGCTTCGGCAGCGGCGACCGACCTGCGACGTCACCGGAACACCTGAATCCTTCTCCCTTTTGTCACTTTTCCTTCCAGGGCGTCTACCTGCACATTCGCGTCTGACCTGGGCGAACGCGAAGTTGACCTGCCTCGAGGCCGCCGGGTAGGTTTCGCCTCGCTCCAAGCAGTCGAAGTGATCGACGCGAGAGGGCCGGACGAGCGGCCGAGACACCGCAAGGTGGACCGGACGCGAGGGACCCAGGAGGATCCGCGAGGATCCGAGCGGGACCCCGACCGCCGGAGAAGGTCGCGAGACCGGACCCGGAGGGCCCCGCCGGGAACATCGAAAGGTGAACCGGGCGGGGGGTCCGCGGAGGAAGGAGCGCCGCGAGGCGATCCGGAACCCGCGAATGGCGGAGGTGAGCCGCAAGGCGAACCATCGTCGGCGGTCCGGCAGCCGCGCGAAGAGAGCGGAGGTTGCTTGGGGCACCAGAGCCCGAGAGGCTGAAGGTGGTTGGGAGCTTCGGTTCCCAGCGAGCCGGAGGTCTCTCGGGTTCTCTCTTTTCCGATCTCTTTCGCCCACACCTCATCCGGCTCGTCCCGCTCGTGGGCTCTTTTCCGCTAGCTTCCCTTGCGCCATGACCGAGACGCCGAGCCGGCGCGACCGGATCCTCGAGGCCGCGATGCGGGCCTTCGCGGAGCGCGGCTACCGAGGGACCCGTGTGGAGGACATCGCCACCGAGGTCGGCATCGCGAAGGGCACCGTCTTCCTCGACTTCGGGTCCAAAGAGGGACTGTTCCTCGAGGCTTTCAAGCGAGCCGTCTCCTCGCTCCCGGCATGGCTGGACGCGCCCGCCGATGTGGTCGACCAAGGGTTCTGGGCGGTGCTCGATTGGTGGCTGCAGCGCGCGGAGGAGCTCGTTGCCTCTGATCCGGTGCCGAACCGGGTCGCGCTCATCGCCCGGTACGACACGGGACTCGACATCCGCCGGCCGGTGGACCGGTTCATGCGGAGCGAAGATCCGTACGGGACGCTCGAGTTCGTCGAGTTCGGCGTCGGGCGCGGGGAGATCCGGGACGACGTGGATGCAGAGATGATCGCATCCACCCTGGATTGGATGGCCGAGCGCTTCCAGGACGCGCTCGTCTCCGAGGACTTCGATCCCGGGTTGATCCATCGGCGTCCCGAGCGGCGCCCGATGCGGATCAAGGAGTTCGTCGAAGTCCTCCGAGGCGGCATCGCGCCCCAGCCGGAATGAAGCCCGGCCTCGCTATCCTCGATCGATGTCGCTCTCCGAGTCGGTCCTGCGACCATCGATCCTCCGGATCGCGGAGCATCCGTGGTCGCGCAGGGTCGTCACCGGGAGCCGGCCGGGACGAGCGGTCGCCTCCCGGTTCGTCGCGGGAGAGTCCCTCGAAGACGCGATGCGGGCGGCGGCGTTGCTGGATCGCCGGCGGATCGCGTCCATGCCCGACTTCCTCGGCGAGAACGTCCGGACGGAAGCGCAGGCAGAGGCGGCACGGGCCGCGTATCTTCAGGCGCTCGCCGCGATCGCGAACGCGAAGGATCTCGACTGCGCCATCTCGCTGAAGCCCACCCAGCTGGGGCTCGACATGTCGCTGGAGGCGTGTCTGGCCAATGTCGAGCCGATCGTCGATGCGGCCAGGAACTCGGGAACGGTCGTGATGATCGACATGGAATCCGTCGGATACGTCGATCCGACCTTCCGCGTGTTCCGGGAGGCGCACGCTCGCTACCCGAAGGTCGGCATCGCCCTGCAGTCCTACCTCCGTCGCACCGAGCGCGATCTCGCAACGCTGCCCCCGGGGTGCCGGGTCCGTCTCGTGAAGGGTGCGTATCTCGAACCACCCGAGGCGGTCTTCACCAGCAAGCGCGAGGTGGACGCCAGCTTCGCGCGGCTGTTCACCACCCTCTTCGCCCGCGGCCACGCGATCGACGTTGCGACGCACGACCCGCGGCTCCTCGAGGGCGTACGAAGGCGGGTGGACGCATCCGGCGAGGGCTGGTCACGGGTCGAGTTCCAGATGCTGTACGGTGTCCGCCGCGACCTGCAGGGCAGGTTCGCGGGGCAGGGATATCCGGTCCGGGTGTACATCCCGTACGGCACGGAGTGGTACCCCTACCTGACCCGTCGGCTCGCCGAGCGGCCGGCCAACGTGTGGTTCTTCCTTTCGAACCTGTTGAGGACAAGATGACGGAACGTTCGATCGCATTCCTTGGCGGGGGCAGGATGGGCGAGGCGCTCATCGCAGGCTTGCTCCGCTCCGGCGGGCGGTCCACCGAGGAGATCCTCGTGACGTGCAGGCGGGAAGAGCGCGCCAGGGAGCTCACCGAACGCCACGGCGTCAGCGCGACGCTCGACAACGCGGAGGCCTGTCGGTTCGCGAAGGTCTTGGTCCTGATGGCGAAGCCTCAGGACTTCGAGACGCTCCTGCAACAGATCGCGGATCACGTGACGGTCGAGCATCTGGTGGTGAGCTTCGCGGCCGGGATCCGGACCTCCTTCGTGGAGCAGTCACTCGCGCCTGACGTCCCCGTCGTGCGCGTGATGTCCAACGTTCCCGTCATGGTGGACGAGGCCATGTCGGTGATCGCGCCTGGCAAGCACGCGGAGGACAAGCATCTGGCGGTGGCGGAGGAGCTGCTCGCCTACGTCGGCAAGGTCCTTCGCCTCGAGGAGCGCTACTTGGATGCCGTGACCGCCACGAGCGGCTCGGGGCCGGCTTACTTCTTCCTCCTCGCCGAGGCCATGATCGAGGCGTGCATCCTGCTGGGCCTCTCGCGCGACGTCGCGACGGAACTGATCATCCAGACGATGCTCGGTTCGGCCAAGATGCTTCGCGACACCGGGACGCACCCGGTGGAGCTGCGTGAGATGGTCACCTCACCAGGTGGCACGACGATCGAGGCGATCCGCCACCTGGAGGAGGCCGGCGTGCGCGCCGCGTTCCTGAACGCGATCGATGCGGCTCGGAAACGAAGCGAGGAGCTCGCGCGCGGCGGCGACGACGACATCTAGCGAGGACCGGGGGGAGAGGAAGATGGGACGAGGCGATCTGGCCAAGGTGCGCTCCGCGCATGACCGAGGACGGAAGAAGAAGGACCGCGAGAAGCGGCAGGCGGCCGAGCGCGCCGCCGCGCGGAAGGCGGCGAAGAAGAAGTAGCGCGAGGCGGCCGATGCGGGTCTCAGCCGGCGGGAGGTCGCTGTCCCAGTCGGTTCCTGAGGGTTCCGATCCCCTCGGCTGCGAGCTCCACCGTCGCACCGGGCCACAGCCGCCGTGCCGGATCGTCGTCCCTCGTCGGGAAGGGACCCAGGGCGAACGCGTCTGCGCGCTCGAGCGTCGTCCCGCGCGATGCGAATGCGACAAGCTCGAACAGGCTCCGCGCCGCGCCGTTCAGGTTCCCTTTCGCCATCTCGTGTCCCTCGACCTTGGCCTGCAGGAACATCGCCTGCGGGTCGCACTCGTCCGTCGTGACCACGCAAGGACCGATCGCGAGCGGGACGCCTTCGGATGTCCCCAGGGGGTCGCCCGATCCGTCCTTCGCCACCCAGTCGCTGACGAGCGTGTAGCCGAACACGTGCCCGAGGACATCCTCGAGCACGACGTCCGCGGTTTCGAGACCGAGCACCGCGGCCACCTTCGGCTCGTAGTCGAGCCACGCGGCTCCGGAGGGCCATGGGATCTCCTGCTCAGGTCCCGCGATCCTGCGCTCGAGCCCGGTGCCATCCTCGCCCGCGAGGCTTCCGGGAGCGGTGGGGATCAGCAGCGAGCGAGGGAACAGCGGTGGCAAGACGCGCGCCTGTTTGACGACGTGCTGGGTCACGTCTTCACGAGCGAGGGCTGCGCGGGCGGCGTCCATCACCGTCCCCCGGCTGCTCTGCACGAACGCCTCGAGGGTGGTGGGAAAGGCCGGGTGCCCGATGGCGTCGGGCAGATCGACCACCCTCCCATCGAGGATCGCCCCCAGACGCCGGTGCCCCCTCCGGTCGTAGGTTACGAGCCTCATCTTTAGGGAGCCCGAGCATACGCCCGGCCATCCCGAGAATCTCCGGTTCGACCGGCGAACTTCGGCCTCAGACGGTGGCGTGCGCGCTCGTCGCGCGCGGCGATACCATCCATCCGTCCCTCACGCCGCGAGAAGGCAAAGGAGTCACCCGATGGCCGAGAAGTTCCGGATCACCTACGCGACCCTGTCCGCCGACAACGAGGACCTGCAGCGCAACTACGACGAGGCGGTGGAGCGGGCTCGCGCCGAGCTCGGCAAGGAGTGGCCGTTCGTCGTCAACGGCGAGGAGCGATGGACCGACGAGAAGTACGAGGAACCCTCGCCGATCGACTCCGACGTCATCATCGGCAGGTTCTCCCAGGCCACCCCCGAAGACGTGGACGATGCGGTCGCCGCCGCCAAGGGCTTCTCCCTGGAATGGGAGCGGATGGGCTGGAAGGAGCGGGTCCGGATCCTCCGCAACGTCGCCGATGTGATGGAGGATCGGCTGTTCGACTTGGCAGCCCTGATGGCATTCGAGGTCGGCAAGAACCGGCTCGAAGCGCTCGGCGACGTCCAGGAGACGGCCGAGCTGATCCGGTGGAACTGTGACGAGGTCGAGAAGCACGACGGGTTCCGGGTGCCGATGTCCGGTCTCGGCGCCGCAGGCGAGTACTACGACGTGATGCGTCCCTACGGCGTCTGGGCCGTGATCAGCCCGTTCAACTTCCCGTTCGCGCTGGCCGGCGGCCCTTCCTCGGGCGCGCTCGTGGCCGGGAACGCAGTGGTGTTGAAGCCCTCGAACCAGGGCGCCCTCATGGGCTACAAGCTCTATGAGTGCTACCGCGACGGGGGCGTGCCGCCCGGTGCGTTCCACCTGATCCTCGGGCGTGGCTCCCTGGTGGGCGAGCACCTCTGGCGTCATCCCGACGTGAACGGAGTCACGTTCACCGGCTCCTACGCCGTCGGGATGGACATCCTCAAGAACTTCGTCCAGGACGTCCCGAAGCCCGTGATCGCCGAGATGGGTGGGAAGAACCCCGCGATCGTGACGAAGAACGCCGATCTCGACGTCGCGACCGACGGTGTCCTTCGCTCCGCGTTCGGCTTCGGTGGGCAGAAGTGCTCGGCGAACTCCCGCGTCTACGTCGAGCGCGAGGTCTACGACGACTTCGTGAAGCTGCTCAAGGACAAGACCGAGAAGCTGAAGGTCGGGAACCCGGTCGAGCGCGACGTGTTCATGGGCCCGGTCGTCAACGAAGAGGCGATGAACACGTTCGAGCAGGCGGCCGGTGAGGCGAAGAAGAACGGCAACGTGATCACCGGCGGCGAGCGGCTCACCGAGGGCGACCTCGAGCGCGGGCTCTTCGTGCAACCGACGATCGTGGAGGCGCCGGACGACAGCTGGCTGTGGAAGAAGGAACTGTTCGTGCCCTTCCTGGCGGTGGCGCCGTTCGACGAGCTCGACGAGGCGATCGGCAAGGCGAACGACACCGAGTACGGGCTGACGGCCGGCTTGTTCAGCAAGGACCGCAAGGAGATCGAGGACTGGCTCGACAAGATCCAGGCCGGCGTCGTGTACGTCAACCGGCGTGCGGGAGCCACGACCGGCGCCTGGCCGGGCGTCCAGCCGTTCGGCGGCTGGAAGGGGTCGGGGACGACCGGCAAGGCCGGCGGGGGTCCCTACTACGTCACCCAGTACCTCCGCGAGCAGTCTCGGACGGTGATCGAGGAGTGAGCCCCGAGGGCCTCGAGGGGGCCGAGGCGCCCAGGCTGGTCACGGAGCTTCCCGGGCCGAAGGCCCGGGAAGTCCTCGAACGGGATGCGCGCACGACGTCGCCGTCGCTGCCGCGCGTCTACCCGTTCGTGCCCGCGCGCGGTGCCGGTTCTGTGGTGGAAGACGTCGACGGCAACGTGTTCCTGGACGTGAATGCGGGCATCGCGGTCACGTCCACGGGGCACTGCCACCCCACGGTGGTGGAGGCCATCCAGCGACAGGCGACCGAGCTGATCCACTACTCGGCCTCCGACTTCTACCTGCCGATCTACTCGGAGCTGACGGAACGTCTGGCGGAGATCGCGCCGATGTCCGGCGCCGTCCGCTCCTTCCTCACCAACTCGGGTACCGAGGCCGTCGAAGCGGGGATCAAGCTGGCCCGGTGGGCCACGGGCCGCCAGTACGTGATCGCGTTCTACGGCTCCTTCCATGGACGTTCCTACGGGGGCATGTCGCTCGGCGCGTCGAAGGCACGCTATCGAGCGGGCTTCGGGCCCCTGCTGCCGGGCGTGATCCACGCCTACTACGGAGATGGACGGGACATGCCCGTCCCGCCCGCCGCCGACGCGGAGGGCTTCCCCACGCTCGAGCACATCGAGGGGTTCCTGATGAAGAAGATCGTGGCGCCCGAAGAGGTGGCCGCGATCGTCGTCGAGCCCGTGCTCGGGGAAGGCGGGTACATCGTGCCGCCGGACGGCTGGCTCCGGGCGCTTCGCGAGCTCTGCGACAGGCACGGCATCCTGTTGGTCTGCGACGAGGTCCAGTCGGGGATGGGCCGCACCGGCAAGATGTGGGCGGTAGAACACTTCGACGTGGAGCCGGACATCCTGCTCTCGGGCAAGGGGATCGCGAGCGGGATGCCGCTCGGCGCGACGATCGCGAAAGATTCCGTGATGACGTGGACGACCGGCACGCACGGCTCCACGTACGGGGGGAACCCGCTCTCGTGCGCGGCGGCGATCGCGACGCTCGACGTCATCCGGAGCGAGGAGCTGTTGGAGAACGCGGCGAAGGTCGGTGAGCTGCTGATGAACGGGCTGCGCGACGTCCAGAGTCGCAACGACGCGATCCGCGAGGTCCGCGGACTGGGGCTGATGATCGGGATCGAGCTGCCCGATCACGAGACGGCGGCCGCGGTCGAACGCGCCGCGTTCGACCGCGGCCTCCTGATGCTCGGGTGCGGCGAGGCATCCATCCGGATGTCCCCGGCCCTCGTGTTCCGCGAGGATCAGGCCCGCGTCGCCCTCGAGCTCTTCGAAGAGGTCGTCGCCGAGACCGCTCCCGGGGCGTAGCGCCACCGTGGCATCGCTCGTCGAGACCCTCACGGTCGACTGCGCCGATCCGCGCCGGGTGGCCGAGTTCTGGTGCGGCGTCCTCGGGTACGAGATCGCCGACGAGGACGAGGAGGACGTCGAGATCCGCGACCCGGCGGGCAAGGGGTGGCCGCTGCTGTTCCAGGTGGTTCCCGAGGGAAAGACCGTGAAGAACCGGCTGCACCTCGACCTGTCGCCCCCGTCCACGATGCGCGAGGAGGTGGAGCGGGTCTCGGCGCTCGGCGCCACGACGTTCCGGTTCGTGAAGGAGGACGGCAGCTTCTGGACGGTGATGCTCGACCCGGAGGGGAACGAGTTCTGCGTCCTGCGGGGTCCGAACGACGACCCGCCCAAGGAGCGACCGTCGTGATCTCCAAGGTGGCGACGATGAAGGACGCCGTCGCGGACCTCGTCCGCGACGGCGACACGGTCGCGATCGAGGGGTTCACGCATCTGATCTGCTTCGCGGCCGGCCACGAGATCATCCGGCAGCGCAAGCGCGACCTGACCCTCGCCCGGATGACGCCCGACGTCGTGTACGACCAGATGGTCGGCGCCGGCGTCGCCAAGAAGCTGATCTTCTCCTGGCTCGGCAACCCCGGCGTCGGCTCGCTGCACGCGGTCCGACGCCGGATCGAGGATCAGAACCCGGGACCGCTCGAGATCGAGGAGTACTCGCACTTCGGGATGGTCTGCCGGTACGTCGCGGGTGCCTCGAACCTCCCGTTCTTCCCGATCCGCAGCTACTACGAGTCCGACATCCCGAAGGTGAACCCGAAGATCGTGCCGATGACGTCGCCCTACGACGACGCGACCGAGGTCTACGCGGTCCCGCCGCTGAAGCCCGACGTCACGATCGTGCACGCGCAGCGTGCCGACCGCGAAGGGAACGCCCAGATCTGGGGGCTGCTCGGCTGCCAGAAAGAGGCGGCGTTCGCCGCGGAGCGAGTGATCGTCGTCGTGGAAGAGCTCGTGGACGGCGACGTGATCCGCCGCGATCCCAATCGGACCGTGATCCCCGGCATCGTCGTGGACGCGGTGGTCGAGGAGCCGTTCGCGTGTCATCCCTCGTTCGCCCAGGGTTACTACGACCGCGACAACGCGTTCTATCTCGCGTGGGACGCGATCGCGCGCGACCCGGCCACGCTGGACGCCTGGTTGCAGGAATGGGTGTACGACCTCAGCTCGCACGGCGACTACGTCCAGAAGTGGGGCGCGGACCACTGGGCGTCGCTGAAGCCCGGGCCCGCGCTCTCCGGCGAGGTCGACTACGGGAGCTACGCGTGAGCGAGTACTCGAAGAACGAGCTGATGATCGCAGCGAGCGCGCGCCTGCTCGCCGGGGTCGAGAACTGCTTCGTGGGCGTGGGGCTGCCGAACATCGTCTGCAACCTCGCCCAGCGTACGGTCGCCCCCGAGCTCCAACTGGTCTACGAATCCGGGGTGTTCGGCGCCCGGCCCCGCCGGCTCCCGCTGTCGATCGGCGATCCTACCCTCGCGACGGGCTCCACGGCGGTCACGTCGATGTTCGAGCTCTTCGCCTTCTATCTCCAGGCGGGGCTGATCGACGTGGCGTTCCTCGGCGGTGCGCAGATCGACCGCTTCGGGAACCTGAACACGACGGTGATCGGCGACTACGACAGCCCGAAGGTGCGCCTCCCCGGCTCGGGCGGCGCATGCGAGATCGCGATCCACGCCCGGAAGATCCTCGTGATCATGCGGCAAGCCGAGCGGTCGTTCGTCGAGAAGCTGCACTTCCGGACGTCCCCGGGCCACAGCGGCGATCCCGAGCACGACCGGGCTCGAGGCTGGTCGGGGAGTGGTCCGACGGATGTGGTCACTGACCTCGCCACCTTCGGCTTCGACGAGGAGACCGGCGAGATGACGCTGGGGACGCTGCACCCCGGCGTCAGCCTCGAGGACGTGAAGGCGAACATGGGGTGGGACCCTCGGGTCGCACCGGACCTCTCCGAGACCCCTCGGCCCGGCGCCGACGAGCTCCGACTCCTGCGCGAGGAGCTCGACCCCGAGGGCATCTACACGAAGTAGCCTGAGCTCGTGACCCATGTGTTCTCGCGGGCGCCGACCCGGGACCTGCCGGTGGCCGTGTCCGCGGACGGCGTCTGGATCACCGACGCAGAGGGCAAGCGCTATCTGGACGGAGCCGGCGGCGCGATCGTCGTGAACGTCGGACACGGCGTCGCCTCCGTGATCGACGCGATCGGCGAGCAGCTCGAGCGCACGCAGTACGTCCACCCGACGGCGTTCACGACCGAAGCGGTGGAGTCCTACGCCGAGGAGGTCGCCGCGATCCTCCCGATGGAGGACGCGCGCATCTACCCCGTGTCCGGCGGGTCCGAGGCCGTCGAAACGGCGCTGAAGATGGCGCGCACCTACCACCTCGCGAAAGGACGTGGCGGGCGTTCGATCGTGATCGGGCGCAGGAACTCCTATCACGGGAACACCCTAGGAGCCCTCGACGCGTCCGGGAAGGCACCGCTCCGCAAGCCCTACACGCCGTGGCTGGGAAGGAGCCTCCACGTCTCGGCCGCCTACGAGTTCCGTTGCGAGAACCCGCAGCACCCGCACGGGTGCGGTGCCTGGCACGCGGCCGAGCTCGACAAGATGATCGAGTCCTACGGCGAGGACACGGTGGCCGCGTTCATCGCGGAACCCGTGTCGGGCGCCACGCTCGGGGGCGCCGTCCCATCCGAGGACTACTGGCCCGCGATCGTCGAGGTGTGCCGGCGCCACGACGTCGTGCTCATCGCCGACGAGGTGATGACCGGGTTCGGGCGCACGGGCTCGTGGTTCGGCGTCGACCACTGGGATGTGCAGCCGGACATCCTCGTCGCAGGCAAGGGAGCCACCAGTGGGTACGTGCCGTTCGGGTTCGCGGCCGCGTCGGGCCGCGTCTACGAGGAGATCGCTGCAGGACCGGGGTTCGTCCATGGCTTCACGTGGTCGCACCACGCGCTCGGCGCCGCGGCCGGGCTCGCCGTGCTGCGGGAGCTGAAGGCGGGTCTCGTGGACAGGAGTCGCGAGCTGGGCGAGCGGCTCCTCTCCGGGTTGCGGACCGAGCTCGAGGACGCGCCGACGGTGGGAGACGTGCGGGGTCTCGGGATGCTGATCGGGATCGAGCTGGTTCGGGAGCGGGAGACGAACGAGCCGTTCATGAGGTCCGCCCAGGTAGCCGAGCGCGTGCTGACCGCCGCGCGCGAAGCCGGATCGCTCCTCTACTCCTCGACCGGCCACGTCGACGGCACGAACGGCGACCTGGTGATGCTCGGCCCGCCGTTCTCGATGTCGGACGAGGAGGCCGCGACGCTCCTCGAGCGGACGGCCGCCGCCGTTCGCGGCGTCTCGTGAGCGGAGACGTCGGGTTGGTCCGGTGCCCTGAGGCCCGGATCTACGACCACGGGCCGGGCCATCCGCTCAGGCCCGACCGGGTTCTGCTGACCTGGGACCTGATCGCCGCGACGGGTCTCGACGCACGTCCGGGTGTCGCGGTGCTCGGCTGCGAGCCGGCGTCGGACGAGGTGCTCGGTCTCGTGCACGCGGCGGACTACATCGAGGCGACGAAGGCCGCCGGGAACGGTGAGGTCGGCGACTGGACCCGGTTCGGCTACGGGCCCGGAGACAACCCGATCTTCGACCGGATGCACGATGCGGGGGCGCTGGTCGCCGGCGCGTCCGTGGACGCCGCCCGGGCCGTGTGGCGCGGCGAGAGACTCCACGCGTTCAACGCCGCCGGCGGGCTGCATCACGCGATGCCCGCAAGGGCCAGCGGCTTCTGCGTCTACGACGACCCGGCGGTCGCGATCGCCTGGTTGCTCCAGGAAGGCGCCGAGCGGATCGCCTACGTCGACGTCGACGTCCATCACGGCGACGGCGTGCAGGCGATCTTCTGGGACGAGCCGCGGGTCCTGACGATCTCGATCCATCAGTACCTGCCGGGGTGGTTCTTCCCCGGGACCGGCGCGATGTCCGAGCGAGGAGGCCCGGGGGCCCGGGGCTCCGCGATCAACGTGCCGCTGCCCCCCGACACCGGCGACGACGCGTGGCTCGACGCCTTCCGGGCCGTGATCCCGCCGGCGGTCTCGGGCTTCGGCCCCGACGTTCTGGTGACCCAGCTCGGGTGCGACACCCACGCCTCCGATCCCCTCGCTCAGCTCCTGCTGACCACCCGGACCTACCGCGAGTGCGCGAAGGAGTTGCACACGCTCGCGCATGCCGCCGCCGCCGGTCGCTGGGTGGCGACCGGCGGCGGCGGCTACCAGTGGGCGCGGGTCGTCCCGCGCGCCTGGACCCTCTACTTCGCCGAGATGGCCGACGCCCTCGACGACCTGCCCGATGAGCTCCCGGAGGGGTTCGTCGAAGAGGCGGAGCGCAAGTCGGGCGGTGCCGTCCCCACGACGTTCTCGGAACCCGATCTCGGGCCAGGACCTGCCGATGACGGCGCGCGCGCCGTCATCGAGCAGGTCCGTCGCCTCGTCCTCGAACCATGAGCTCGCGGACGAAGCTCGTCTGCACGCTCGGGCCGGCGAGCGCCACGCCCAAGATGGTCCGGGGGCTCGTCGAGGCGGGGGCGTCCGTCTTCCGCATCAACTGCTCGCACGGCACGCCGGACGACCACGCTCGTGGCGTCTCGATCGTGCGGGAGGTGGAGCAGTCGACCGGCCTCGCGTTGGCGATCCTCGCCGACCTGCCGGGTCCCAAGGTTCGCCTCGCCGACGTGGATCCCGATCCGTTCGCGTTCCGGCCCGGGCAGGGGTTCGAACTGCGCCCGGGGGGCTCCGGTGACGCGAACGGTGCCTCGACGACCTACCCGGGCCTCGCCGGGGACCTCCGTGAAGGGGACCGGATCCTGCTCGCCGACGGAGCCGTGGAGCTCACCGTCGTTGGGATCGTCGGCGACGTGGTGCACACCGAGTGCGTGCGCGCCGGCGCGGTGCACAGCCACCAAGGGGTGAACGTCCCCGCCGAGCGATTGAGCCTTCCCCCCGTCACCGACCGCGACCGGGAGATGCTCCGCCACGTGCTCGACCTGGGGGTCGACCTCGTGGCGCAATCGTTCGTCCGGGACCCTTCGGACATCGAGGAGCTCAGGACATCGATGGGGGACCGGCCGGTTCCGATCGTCGCGAAGATCGAGACGCGGCCTGCCGTCGAGGACTTCGAACGGATCCTGGAGGTGGCCGATGCCGCGATGGTCGCCCGCGGAGACCTCGGCGTGGAGCTCCCGATGGAGGAGATCCCGCTCGTGCAGAAGCGGCTCCTGCGAGCGGCGCAGATCGCGAGCCGTCCCGTGATCGTCGCCACGCAGATGTTGGAGTCGATGATCCGATCGCCGCGTCCCACCCGCGCGGAGGCGAACGACGTGGCCACCGCGGTCCTGGACGGCGCGGACGCGATCATGCTCTCGGGCGAGACCGCGATCGGCGACTACCCCTTCGAGGCGGCCTCGGCCGCGACGCGGATCGCGAGGGCGGTCGAGTCACAGGGCGCCGAGTACCGGGCGGCGCAGCCACCCTGCATGCACGCGGGGGAGGCCGCCGCCGTCGCCCACGCCGCCGCCTCGATCGTCGAGGGCGACTCCGACGTCGTGGCGATCACGTGCTACACGACCACCGGCCGGACCGCCGCGCTGCTCTCCGAGGAGCGTCCGCGGGTCCCGATCCACGCGTTCATCCCCGACGCCGACGTCCGGAGGGCGAACGGACTGCTGTGGGGCGTGGAGACGCACCCCGCCAGTCGACCGGAGGACACCGACCAGATGATCGCCATGATGGATGAGGCTCTGCGCGCCGCCGGGCTCGCCGCCGAGGGAGATACGGTCGTGATGGCGGCGTCGATGCCCGCCGGGCGAACGACCACGAACATGCTCAAGGTGCACCAGGTCGGCCTGACGGAGGTCTGAGAGGAGGAAAGGGCGATCCGGCCGTTGTGCCATGCGGCGAACGCGCGTAGCGTGGATGTATGGGCAGAGCGCCGAACGAGGTACCCGGCCGACCGGTCAGCACGGTCGTCCCGATCTGGAGTGACAACGAGGACCCCGCCGGGAAGGCGCAGCGCCGGCGCGCGGCGGTCGCGTGGCGCCGCCGTCATCCTTCGTGGTGGCAACGCGTGGTGCTGCGGAAGTCACCCTCCGACGACTGAACCCGGCTTCCCCGGCTCGCCGAGCGCTCGCAGCATCCGATCTTGCAGCCACGTCAAGTAGACGTAGACCTGGAACGCGTCGTGGTTCGCGTCTCCCTCCGGGTAGTCGCGCTCCGTCGACTCCTCCGAGATGTCGATCCGCGTTCCGAGCAGCAGACGGAAGTCGTTCACGGCCCCCATCCATACGAGCAGTTCCTCTTCGGTGAGCTCCGACGCCTCGACCGTCCGTTCCAACGTCTCGATCGCCGCGAGCTTGCCGGTCCTCGGTGAGTCGCCGAGGTTCGTCTCGAACTCGAGGCTCCGCAGCGGATCGTCCTTGTACGCAGCGGGGAACAGACGGGCGATCGACGGATCGCTCGAGGGGTCCTCCTCCTCCAAGAGCTCACGGGACTGACGGCAGAGCTCGGCGAGGAGCTCGCGCTCGCCGCTGCCGAGATTCACGATGAATCTGCCTCGCCGCCGGCGGAACGGGCCCGCCACGTCACGCATCCTTCTGAAGCGTCGCCCACAAGCCGTGCGCATGCAGGCGGGCGACGTCGGACTCCGCCTTCTCCCGTGACCCGTTCGACACGACCGCCTTCCCTTTCGAGTGCACGTCCCACATCAGGCGCTCCGCCTTCTCCCGGGGGTAGCCGAAGAGCTTCATGAACACCCACGTCACGTACGTCATCAGGTTGATGGGGTCGTTCCACACGATGACGATCCACGGGAGGTCGGGCTCGTGGACCTCCTCACCCACCGGACGGTCGACATGGACGGGCGCCGTCGTGGTGCCCGTGCTCATCGGTCTCGCTCCCTCGGCTCGTCGTCGACGGACATCGTGATCGTCACGGTGTCACCGGCCGCTCGCCCCGCGGCCCGCAGGGTCGCCTTGTGAACGCCGAGGACCAAGCGCCCGCCCATCGAGGCGACGTTGCTCCGGTACTCGGTCCCGTCGAGCGTCCCGCGCACGCGCGTCATGTGCCTTGCTCCGATCCGCTCGGCGAGCGCACGGCCGACTTCGACCGCGTGCCCGCCTCCCTTCGCGGACTCCACGACGGCCTTGAATCTGACAGAGGTCATGACGATGGTTTGGCGGGGCGCGCCCGACGAACCCGCCGGACGCCCCAACGATAGAGGGGCGGTGTGGCGATCCGGAAGAGCTGCAGGGGGCTCAGCCACCGGGGGATCGAGTACTCGGGAGCGATCTCGTCGCGAACCACCTTCACGATCGCATCGGTCACGGTGCGCATCTTGAGCACCGCCCAATCCGGGAGATCCCCCTGAGGGAATCCCTCCGTGTCGACGAAGCCCGGGTTCACCGAGGTCACGTGGACGTTCCGACCCTCCGTCTCGTAGTTCATCGCCTCCGAGAACGCGACGACCGCGTGCTTGGTGGCGCCGTAGATCGGGTTGCCCGGTGTCGCGAAGCGCCCTGCCATCGATCCGATGTTGACGACGTGTCCCTTCCCGCGCGCGAGCATGCCCGGGAGGAACGTGCGGGTGCCGAACATCACGCCCAGGACGTTCAGCCGGACGTGCTCCTCGATCCGGTCGTAGTCGAGCTTCGTGAACTCGCCGCCGCCGCGCATGCCCGCGCTGTTCACGAGCACGTCGGTCGGACCGAACGCCTCTTCGGCCACCACTCGGAGGGTCTCGAGCTGGTCGGGACGGGTGACGTCGCAGGTGGCGGCGAGCGCTCGCCCCCCGGCCTTCTCGATCCGATCGACGACGGCGTTCAGCCGCTGGGTGCGCCTGGCCGCGAGCACGACGCGCGCGCCTCGCTTCGAGAACGCGAGCGCGGTCGCCTCGCCGATCCCGGACGAGGCGCCGGTCACGACCACGACGGCTCTCTCGATGTTCAGGAAGACCCCCTCGTACGATGGTGATGCCTTGGACGTTATCGAAGCCCACGCGAGCCGTCTGCCGGTGCTCGATGAGCGCTGGGACCCGCGGCCGTACCCGCGCGAGGAGTTGACGCGGGCGTTGGTGGCAGGCGGCGTCGCCGGGCCCGCGGGGCACCCGCACCACAACGTCTTCGGGAACATCCGGATGCTCGTCGAGCACGACCCGGACAAGCTCTTCGGCCTGTCGGACATGCCCGAGCCGTTCGGGTTCGAGGACATCGTCCGGATCGTCGGCGAGGCGGCGGGCGTGCCGATCGACGCGCTCGCCACCGAGGGAGCGCCGGACATCGATGCCGGCGCGGTGCTTGACGCCTGTGCCGCGATGGGGGAGCGATTGGCGGAGGCCGCGCGCCGCCGCGAGCGGATCCTGTTCGCCACGGGTCACCCGGGAGATCTCGACCCGCTGTACGGGTCGATCGCGGAGCTCGCGGCGGCGCGCGGCGCCCGGATCGTCAGGCCCGCGGAGGGTGGATCGTGGAGCGACACGCGCGCAGGACACGACTGGACGATCGCGTACCACGGAGCGGTGGGGATGGTGACGGACGGTGAGCGCCCGCGACACACACACCGACCGGACGCGATCCAGCGGATGCTCGAGGAGGAGCGCCCCGACCTCGTGGTCGCCGATCACGGGTTCGCCGGTGCGGCGATCGAAGCCGGTGTCGAGACCCTCTCGATCGCGGACGTGAACGACCCGGCTTTGATCGTGGCGAAGGCTCAGGGCCGGACGGAGGTCGTGGTCGTGCTCGACGACCACGTGCCGCCAGAGGCCTATTGGCCCTGCTTCCAGGCGGTCGCGGCGAGCCTCTGAGCCGTCGCGACCCGACAGGTCCGATCACTTCGTAGCGACGCGGGTCCCGAGAAGCCCTCTGGCACAAAGTTCCGTGAGGGGTCGCCGATGGCAGGGCTATCCCATCCCGAGGGGCCTGGGGTACCATCGCCACACGGAATGGTGATGCCAGAACCCTTCACCGAGGCTCGGCTGCTGACCGCGACTGAGGTCGCGGACCTGATGCGCGTGTCCAGGATGACCGTCTACCGATTGATCAAGTCCGGCGAGATGCCTTCGCTCCGCGTGGGCAAGGGCTACCGCTTCCGAGAGGAAGACGTCCACGACTACCTGAGGGGGCGTTACACGGAGGCCGGCTGACGCCGGCCAACGAAGGGCGCCCAACACGCGCGCAAGCCGAACCTCCGCGAAGGGCGGGGGGCGCGATGAACGAGCACGACCGGCTCGTCGACAGGGCCGCACGCGAAGCGCGGGCCGTCCTGTTCGTCGGCGGGCTCGATTCAGGGAAGAGCTCGATGGCGCGCGCGACGGCGGCGTTCGCGCTCCATGTGGGGAGATCCGTCGCCTACCTCGATGCCGACGTCTCACAGAAGACGGTCGGGCCGCCGGGCACGGTCGGTCTGAAGCACATCCGCGAGCCCGACGACCTCACGCACGAGCGGATGGCCATCGCCGATGCGATCGGGTTCGTGGGGTCGACATCGCCGCAGGACCACCTGCTCCCGCTCGTCGGCGCGCTCGCGCGTCTGCGCGAGCGCGCCCACGACGAGGGTGCCGACCTCGTGGTCGTCGACACGGGCGGCGAGGTCTCGGGGATCCGAGGTCAGCTCGTGAAGTACTACAAGGTCGACACCTTGGAGCCCGACCTGGTGGTCGCGCTCCAGCGCGGGGAGGAGCTCGAGCCGATCGTCGGGGTCGTCGAACGCTTCTTCGGCGTGGAGGTCGTCCGGCTCGGCATCCACCCGGCCGTGGTTCCCACGACGGTCGACGAGCGGATGGCGCAGCGCGAGGAGGCTATGCGCAAGTACTTCGACCAGCCGCTGCAGCGCTTCCGCGTCCGCCCGACCGTGTTCATGCCGACGCTCCCGCCTCTTTTCGACCTCTCGCAGCTCGATCGTCTGCTGGTGGGCCTGTCCGACGGCGAGGGCGGCTTCACCGGCATCGGCTACCTCGAACCCGTGTCGGCCAACGGGGGCCTTCGTCTGATCTCGCCGGTCGCAGACCCGCCCAAAGCGCTTAGACTGGGCTCCGTTCGTCTGGAGGAGAGCTTCCGAGCGAAGCGGGTCGACCTCCGGAACCTCTTCGGAACCGAATGAAAGGCTTGGATCTGTGCCGTCCCTCGTGAAGAAGCGCCGGAAGAAGATGCGCAAGAAGAAGCACAAGAAGCTGCTCAAGCGCACCCGGCACCAGCGCCTCAAGCTGGGTAAGTAGCGGCGGGAGTCTCGGCGTGCACACGCCGATCCACGGGAGGGCCGTTCGAACACTTGCGGTCGTGGCACTGCTCCTTTCCGCGTGTGGAGGCGACGCCCCGGAGGGATCGACGGCGGGTTCGAGGGACATCACGTTCGAGTCCTCCGACGGCGTCACGCTCGCCGGCCGCCTGTTCGGGCCGAACGAGGGCACCGCGGGCGTCGTGCTCGCGCATATGGCTCCCTCCGATCAGAGCGGTTGGTACTTCTTCGCGAACCGCTTGGGCCAGCGCGGCTATCGGGTCCTGACGTTCAACTTCCGCGGCTACTGTCCGGGAGGCGACGCGGGCTGCTCGGAGGGCGAGAAGGACCCCGCACTCATCTGGCAGGACGTGCAGGGGGCCATCGAAACGCTCCGGGGCGAGGGGGCGACGCGGATCGGGCTCGTCGGTGCCAGCATGGGAGGGACGGCGTCGCTCGTGATCGCGTCGAAAGAGGGGAAGGGCATCGACGTCGTGGTCACGCTCTCGGCACCGACTGCCTTCGAAGGGCTCGAAGCGGGGAACGAGGTGCTCACCCAGGTGACGGCGGCGAAGCTCTTCATCGCCGGACACGAGGACGTGGGCGCGGTGCAGGCGGTGGACACCTTCTACGCGCAGAGCGTGCAACCGAAGCGGCCGGTGATCCTCACGACCGGCGATCACGGGACGGACATCCTCACGGGCAACCAGGCGGGGATCGCGAGTACGGAGATGATCGGGTGGCTCGAGCGCTACCTGCCCATCTCCGGGCCGGCCAACGGATGACGCGTCCGATCGTCTTCCTCTCCGACTACGGGCGCAGCGACTCGTTCGTCGGGATCTGCCACGGGATCATGGCGAGGATCGCAGCGGACGTGCGGATCGTCGACCTCACGCATTCCGTC
The DNA here is from genome assembly GCA_963842295.1 of uncultured Actinomycetota bacterium. Classification (GTDB taxonomy): domain Bacteria; phylum Actinomycetota; class UBA4738; order UBA4738; family HRBIN12; genus JAJNBA01. The sequence goes on from CAWJFY010000006.1 coordinate 228,111, forward strand.
CCGCGCCAGGACGTCCTCCGTGGAGCCGTGGAGCTCGCCCGCGCGATCGCCTACATGCCCGCGGACGCGGTCTACGTCGCGGTCGTGGACCCGGGGGTCGGGTCCGACCGGCGTGCCGTGGCGGCGGCCGCGGGCTCATCGCTCCTCGTCGGGCCGGACAACGGGCTGCTCTCCCTGGCGTGGGAAGTGCTCGGAGGTGTCGATGCCGCCGTGGAGATCGAGAGCGAGGCGGTCGTGCTGGCGCCCGTGTCGCGGACGTTCCACGGCCGGGACATCTTCGCCCCGGCGGCCGCCCATCTGGCTGCGGGCATGCTGCTCGAGGATCTCGGACCCGCCGTGGACGTGGCCACCCTGGAGCGGTTGGACGTGCCGGGTCCGATGGTGGCGGAGGGAGCCGTGGGCGCCCGGGTGACGGGGACGGACGGCTACGGGAACGTGCAGCTGAACGCCACCGAGCTCGACCTGGATGCTGCGGGCGTCACCGACGGTCGGGTCCTGGTCGTGAACGGCCGGAGGCTGCCCCGTGCGGGGACCTTCGCCGAGCTTCCCGAACGAGAGCCCGGGTTGATCGTGGATTCGGACGGACACCTCGCCATCGTGGTGAACCACGGGAACGCGGCGGGGATGCTCGGTCTGGCCGCCGGCGACGCCGTCGTGGTGGAGGGTCCCTAGGGGAGCGGGCTCGGCAGCTCCCCGGGGCTGGTGGGGCCTCGCAGGGGTCCGTGGTCCTGGCCCGAGAGCTGCAGCTGCCAGATGGTGGCGCCCACGAGCAGTGAGCACAACACGATGAGCACGATCAGGGTGGGGCGTCGCACGCGGGCGAGGCTACCGGCTCACCGCGCCGTTCGCCCCGCCGACGCCAGCGCCAGCTCCGTTCGCTCCCTCATCTGCACCATCGTGGTCGCGAGGCGATCCTCGTGACCCAGCGCGGGTCGCAGATCCACCTCGAGTGACACGGCACCGTCGAATCCCGACACGGCGAGGTCCTCGAGGAACGCGTCGAGGTCGAGCACGCCGTCTCCGGGCGGCAGGTGGGAGTCCCATCCCTTCCCCGCGTTGTCGGACAGATGCACGTGTCGCAGTCGATCCCCGAAGAGCCGGCGGACCTCGATCAGATCGTGCTTCGCCACGGCCGCGTGCGAGGTGTCGAGCACCAGGTGAGGGAGGCCGTCGAGCGCCGCGAGATCCTGGTTCGAATGGAACGTCACGTCCCTGCCGGCCACGCGGACCGGGAACATGTTCTCCACCGCCACGGCGACGCCCGTCCGTTCCTCGAGGCTGGGAAGGTCCTCGACGAGCCACCGACGGAACGCCCGCTGCCACCGATAGGGCGGATGCACGACCACCACCGGGACGTCCGCGTCCGCCGCCACCTCCACGGAGCGATCGATCTTCCCGATCGGATCCGTGCCCCAGACCTTCCTGGTGAGCAACAGGCACGGCGCGTGCATCGCGCCCACCGCAAGCCCGAACTCCTCGGCGAGCGCTCGGATGCGCACCGGATCCTGGCTCTCGGGATCCTTCGTCACCATGACCTCGACGCCGCGATAGCCGCACTCGGCTGCGAGCCGGAAGGTCCAGGGAAGTGGCCGCGCGAAGAAGGCAGCCGATGAGAACAGGACTGGGGGGGAAGCCATCGCCTCCGATGCTACCGGCCGAAGCCCTCGTCGGAACGCACGAGGGCGGTGCGTATCCTGGGGTCCATGTGGGTCTTCCCGCTCACCGCCGCGGTGGTGGCGTTGGTGTTCGCGGCGTCGCTCGGGCGGCGGTTCGCTCGGAGCCGGCGGATCCACCTGGCCATGTGGTGCGGGGCGCTGCTCATGTACGGCGTTGCTTCCCTGGCGGTCGCGGCTGGCGCCGCCGGCGACTGGAGCCGGACGCTCTTCGAGGTGTACTGGATCCTGGGCGCGGTGCTCAACGTCCCGCTGCTCGCCGCCGGTGAGGTGCACCTGCTCGGGCGACACTGGATCCTTGACCTGATCGTGTGGGCCGCCTTGGCGTTCGTGTTCGCGTACACGATCGCGGTGACGCGAGGGGCCCCCATCGATCCGGCGGCGCTCCGGGAACAGCTGCCGTCCGGCAAGGAGGTCTTCGGGGATGGCTCGGCCGCTCATCGACTCCCGCAGCTCATCTCGATCCCCTCGTATCTGATCCTCGTCGGGGGCGCGGCGTGGTCGGCGTGGCGGATGCGCGGCCGGCCCGATCTCCGCGATCGCTTCACGGGGACGCTGCTCGTGGCGGCGGGCGCGACGATCACGGCCGCCGCGGGCTCGGCGTTCGCCGCGGTGGGGAACCTGCCCGCGTTCTCGCTCGCGTTGCTGGCCGGTGTCGCCGTGATGTTCCTGGGCTTCCTGAGGGCGACCCGCTCCCGCCCGGCGTCCGAACGCATCGAGCTCCCGGCACACTGAGTGCGGCACAACGTCGCTCCCGGATCACGCCGCAGCGATCAGGTTCCGGAGCGTCTGTCGAGCGATCGGCGCCTGGAGCGGATCGAACGCCGAACCGAGTGAGAGGGACCTGTGGAGCTGATCGCGTGCCAGGTCGTCTGCGCCGAGCGCGGCCGAGATCATCCCCGCGTGGTACCAGAGCCTCGGATCCGGTGTTCCGAAACGCAGCGCTTTCTCCGAGGCGGCACGTGCCTCCTCGAGTCTGCCTGACTTGTAGAGCGCCCACGCGTACGCGTCGTAGCCGTAGATGTCCCTGCGGATACGGAGTTCGCCCCTCGCGATCGCAACCGCTCGATCGACATGTACGTCGTGATCGGCGTAGAAGATCGCGAGCTGGCGGTCATAGACCTGGCGGTTGACGCTGGCGATGGTGGCGATCGCCTCGACGACCGCGTATTGCTCCTCGGCGAGCTGCCGTTCTCCACGGATCGCATACAGGTCGCCGAGGGCTGCCAAGGATTCGGGCTGGGGGACGGCCGCGATCGCACGCATGTAGAGGCGGATCGCGTCCTCGGTTCGCCCCTGGGCGGCGCGTGCCTTCGCGAGCATCGCCCGCGCGACGTAGTAGTCGGGGGCGACTCGCAGCGCATCCTCGTAGTGGGCCGCGGCCTCGTCGTATTCGGCTGCGTCGAATGCCAGCTGCCCCTGGAGGATCGAGTAGAAGGACAGCTCGGCGCCGAATGCCCCCGCCTCCCGCGCTTGCGTCTCGGCGATCGCTGCCAGCCGTATCGCCTCCCCGCTGTCTCCCCCCAGGAACGCCATCCGGGAGCGGCGGGCTTGAACGGCGCCTGCTCCCGGCACATCCCGAGCGAGCCGAGCAAACGTCGTCGTCGCCTCGTCGTAGCGCCCCAGCTCCATCTGCGCGTCTCCGATCACGGCGAGCGCGCCGTACTGAGTCTGATCCTGCGCGTAAACACCGGATGCGAGATCCAGGGCACCCGCGAAGTCGTGGGTCGTGTAGCGAACGACGGCGAGCAGCGCCGCCGCCTCGGGATCGTCTGGATAGATGTCCAGAGCTTTCGTGAGGTCGCCCCGGGCCTGCGCGTACGCGGCGACGTCGCCTGTCAATCGGCCACGGAGCAACCCGAGGCGGCCGAGGAAGGTGTAGTCGAGTGCGTTCGGCCGGGCACGCACCCGCCTTCCGAACGCGCGGATCAACCGCTCGATCTCTTCGATCTGCGAACGTCCAGGCGCCTGGCTCAGCCCGGCCGGGCCTCCCGGCGTCTGGATCTCCGCGGCGCGGGTCGCGGGCGCCGGTCGGACATCGGATCCGGACAGCGCTCGCACGACGTACGTGGCTCCGGCAAGCAGCGTCGCGACGAGGACGAGGACCACTCCACGGCCGATGGAACTTCGGTGCTGGTGGCGCCTGGGAGCCACGGTGGGGGGTCCGCCTCGTGCCGGGCCCCTCAGGGATGGACCGGGCCGGATCGCGGATCCGCGTCTGCTCATCGTGCCGCCCCTTCTCCTCGCGCGGGAGGCCCGCGGAGCGCGAAGCGCTCCGCGGGCCGATCTTCCCGCTGTGTTCAGTGAGGCTCCCCGAGGTACGGGAAGCGATGCAGGTAGTCGGTGTGCGCGTCCACGCAGTCCGTGCCGATCGCACCGGCGCCGTCGCGTCCCGGGAACGGGAAGCCGCCGGTCACGATGTTGAGCTCGGCGTCGATGACGTCGTCGGCAAGCGCACGGCCGTTCAGCGGACCCTGAGCCGACGTCGACGTGTCATAGGTGACCACGTCGGGCAGCAGAACTCCGGCGAGCGTGTTCAGCTGTCTGTTGGAGTAGGCACCCTCGCCGTCGAGCGCGGAGAACGCGGCCAGCACGTTCTTCACGTTGCTGCTGAAGCGCGCCACGTCGTTGGCCGGCTGGCCGTGGTTGAAGGCGTTCTTGTCCTCACCGCTGTTGAACACCGTGTTGATCGCAGGACGGGCCATCCGGTCGATGCGGTTGGAGACCCCAGAGCCTGTGTCCGTCGTGGCCCAGACACCGATGCGGGAGCCGAGCGCCGAGTCCCGGACCTCCAAGACGATGGCGTTCGTATTGAGGGATTCGAAGAAGTCGATCCCCGCTGTGCCACCATCCTGGTCGCAGAAGCTCCGGCCGTTCGGTGCCCCGAGGACGCTCCCCTGGAACGCCGCGAGATCGAAGAAGAACGGGTCCGAACGGAGCCCGGCGAAGGCTCGCCCGCCACCTGCGAGTGACGTCGAGGAACCTGTCTTGCCTCTGCCGATCACGTGGCCATCGGCGTCGCCTCGTTTCCGAGAGATCCGATATTTCTGCACACCGTCGTCGTTGGCCGGCCCGAAGCGGACGCGGTACACGATGTCCGCGACGGCGTCGCTGTTGCGATCCACCCTGACCTTGTACGCGATGTCGGTCGCGTACTCCAACGGCGAGATCGCGCCGGCGGCCGGGTGCGTCGTCACGGCGATGACGGTCTTGGAACGGTTGTTCCCTTCGAAGACGTAGACGTCGTTGATGTCCCCGTCGTTTCGGCCCGATGGCGACATCGTGCCGGGCGCATCCAGATGGTCCGCCCCCATGGACAGCAGTGGCACCGCGCCCAGAGCGAGCACGAGCGCCGACGCCACCACGGAGGGGACGATCCGGGATCGTTTCCTTGAGGCCATGCGTTCACGTCCTTCCTTGGATCCGGTCCTGTTGGATAGGAAGCGGCAGCCGGAACGGTCACCGCGGGCCGCGGACGGGGCGCTTGATCGGGACCACCACCCCCCTCCCTTTGTTTCGGGGTCTGGCCCATCCGGACGCAGAGGGTTCGCGTTCCGGACCGCGCCGGATCACCGGTCCTCGATTCCGAAACCTAGACCGGAGCGCCCCGGACGCAGTCGGCTGAGGCGCCCCGAAAAGGGCTCGCGGCACTGAGGTATTGCGCCCGCGGGAGGCTAGGCCGCCGCCTCCCACAAAGCGTCTCCCGGCTCGCTCGGTATCGTGCCCTCGACCTCCAGAGTGATCAGGACGCGATCGAACCTCGATCGATCGAAAGGCACCTCCACCACGGTGACGCCCGTGCTCGGGACGAACGTCTTCGCGAACACGGTGTTCACGCCGTCGGAGAGCCAGATCCCGTACACCTGACCTGCAGGCGGTGGCGGCACGTCGTCGCCGAGCAGGTAGAAGCGATCGACGTCGGGAGCGGTGACCTCCGACACCGGAGCTGGGTCCGCGGCATCGGCTCCGACCAGCCGCGCGCTGTCGGCGTCGGGAAGCTGCGAGTACCGCAGAGCCCGCGCGAACAGATCGTTCCGATCCTGGAGGTCTCCGGCGCGGAGCAACTGTGAGACGGCCAGGCCACCGGCGACCAGGACCACCGCCATGCCTGCCGCGAGGCCCGCCCAGCGGGCGGCCGCGGGACGACCGGTCCGGGGTTCGAGCTCACGATGGAGGCGGGGAAGCAAGGTCTCGGGGGGCGCGATCGGATCCGCTGCGAAGGCGAGGTCGGCCACGGTGTCGCTGAACGCAAGCAGGGTCTCGCGGCACCTCTCGCAGCCCGGAACGTGGTCTGAGAGCAGCCCGTCGGCCTCCGTCGCATCCTCGCCGGAGAGGCTCCGCAAGGCGTAGCCCGCCATCAGCTCGTCGATACGGTCGTGCTCGTGCGGGTCCATCGGCGACCCCGACCTCGATCCCGGCGGCTCCAAAGGCCTTCAGTCCTCCTGCTCGAGGGCGCGCCGGAGCTTCCGGAGCGCCGCGAACGTTCTGGTCTTCACGGTGCCGAGGGGGATGCCGAGCTCCTCGGCGATCCGTACCTGGGTCATGCCTGCGAAGTAGGCCATCTCCAGCACCTGCCGTTGCTCTGCTGAGAGGTCTGCGAGCGCATCCCGGACCTCGCGGCGACGCCGTGCGACGAAGTCCTCGTCGACGACGCGTTCAGAAAGGTCTTCGCCCGCGACGGGCTCGAGGTTCGCCGCTCGATCGTGTCGCGCGCGCAACCGCTCCTCGCGTCGGATCGTATCGACCGCCCGATGATGGACGAGCGACAGGAAGAAGCTCCTGAAGGCGCCACGGGCCGCATCGAACGCCTCGGGTGCGCGCCAGAGCGCGAGGAACGCATCGTGGACCGCATCCTGTGCCAGCAAGCGTTGTCCCGTGAGCCGATACGCGATCCCGTAGGCGGTGGGCGAATATCGCCGGTAGAGCTCGTCGAACGCCCCTCGGTCGCCGGCGGAAAGGCGCCGGTGAAGTTCCAGATCCTCCCGGTCGCCGTCTCTCATGCTCTTGGCGCGGGAAGCTACCATCGCCTCCATGCAACGGCGCCCCATGTATCGCCGCCCCATGCACCGGGTCGTCCTGTACTCCCGCGCGGGGTGTCATCTGTGCGACGTGGCTCGCGAAACGATCCTGTCGGAGCGGACGCGGCTCGGATTCGAGTTCGCGGAGGTCGACATCGAAGGCGACGACGACCTCGAGTTGGAGTATGGGATCCGGATCCCCGTGGTCGATGTCGACGGGGAAGAGGCCTTCGAGATCAGCGTCGACCCTGGAAAGCTCGCGCGGTTGGTGGGATGAATGCGCCAGTCCGCAAGGCTCGTGCACTTGTGAATGCTGCGGCCGATTTCGGCTAGGCTCATGGAGATGAGCACGGGATCGCATCGGCCGTGACGGATCGGTCGATACCCGAGGCGACGGTCGGACGGCTGCCGAGGTACCTCCAGGCGCTCGGCGGGATGGCCGCGGAGGGGATCGTGGTCGCCTCCTCCGAGGACCTGGCTCTCGCCGCCGGGGTCACGTCCGCCAAGGTCCGCAAGGATCTCTCGCATCTGGGCTCGTACGGCACTCGCGGGGTGGGCTACGACGTGGCGTACCTGATCCACCAGATCCGTCGGGAGCTCGGACTCACCCAGGACTGGGCCATCGCGATCGCCGGCATCGGGAACCTGGGACACGCCCTCGCCAACTACAAGGGCTTCGGTGCCCGCGGCTTCCGCGTCGCGGCTCTCGTCGACATCGATCCGGGAAAGATCGGCGAACGGGTGGGCGACATCGAGGTCCTCCATGTCGACGCGCTCCCGGAGCTGGTGCGAGAGCGGGGGATCGCGATCGGCGTCATCGCGACTCCCGCGACAGCCGTCCAGGACGTCGGCGATCGCATGGTCGCCGCGGGGATCCGGTCCATCCTGAACTTCGCGCCCGCCCCGCTCGTCGCCCCGGCCGGGGTGTCGGTCCGGTCGGTCGATCTTGCGGTGGAGCTCCAGATCCTCGCCTACTACGAACAGCGCAAGGCGGCGTTGGCCGACGTTCGGCGAGGCGGCGGGACGGTGGCGTTCGCCCCGACCCGGTGAGGGTGCGCACAGGGCAGCGGACCGACGATCGCGCTACTTCGCGATCGTGATCCAGAGCACGAAGAGGACGACCAGGATCATCACTCCGAGGAGGATGAATTGGATGCTTCCCTGATCGAGGAGTGGTACCTGAGCTAGCACGCTCCCACCTCCTCTCCCGATCGCCGGTCGCCCATCACGCGGGTCCGTACCAGGGCGGGGCGGCCCCGCCGGTGAGGAAGTCCTTGCGCTTGCGCTCCGCGGCGTCGAGCAGCGGCAGATGGACCGCGAACAGGATCACCGAGCCGGCGAGGAACATGTAGGAGTACTTCGGGACGCTCCCCTCGTCGTAGTACAGGGACACCGTCCAGAGCGGCCCCCCATCGAGGAAGTGGGCTTGCGCGACGGCGAGCCGGGCGCCCCCTGACGTCGCGAAGTGAAGGTCGTCCACGGCGAAGTCGACGCCGGTGACCGCCCTCGGGTCCGTACCCGGGATCTCGAGTTCCAGATTGGCCTCTTCGGCGAGGAAGTCGGTCACGATGCCGCCCACCGACTGCACATCCGCGGTCTGCCCCTGTTCCGGCTCCTTCCAGGGCTCGCTCGGGTAGCTGCGGAAGGCCTCGTACCGATCGCTCGTCTCACCGGTGGATGCGAGGATGGGGACCCAACTGGGCTCCGCTCCGCGCGGTCCGAGATTGACGGGCGTGTCGGGACCCTGCGAGTAGAAGCCGAAGGCCCAGAGGGCGGAGAGGACGATCATCCACCCTGAGAATGCGACCATCACGACGAGGTAGCTCATCCAGCGGCCGAGGACGGCGGTCAGGATGAGATACACGCTCCCTATGAAGAGCGTGAGCGCCATGAGGACCACGCCAGCACCCTTGGCGAGGACCCCGCAGTCGACGTTGAAGCCGAGGCAGGTGTCCATCAAGGGTCCCTGGGGTTGCTGGTCGGGTTCTCGAGCGCCCGGGCGGACGCCTCCTCGTTCAGACAGACGTTGTCCTCGAACGGCACGTTCTTCGAGGAAAGATCCACCAGGTACACGACGATGTCGTTGATCTGCTGGTCGTCGAGGGCGCCTTCGAATCGGATGCTCCACGAGGGCATGACGGGCGGCCGGCCCTCAGAGATGACTTGATAGATGTCGTCGACCGAATAGATCGCCGGGTGGCCCGTCGAGGCGCCGCCGCAGACCGTCGTCAGGTCGGGCGGGAACGCGAACGTGGCTCCCGCTTGCACGATGCCGCCGGTCAGATCGGGTCCGTGGCACCGGACGCATCCCACCCCAAGCTGATTCTCCTCGGAGAACGGAAGGACCGCCCTCTCGCCGCGGTCGAGGGCCAGCTCCTTCAGCTCGTGCTCCTGGTTCAGGTTGGTCGAGGGCTCGAAGATCCACGTCGCCGGGAGCCAGACGACGAAGAACGCCAGCATGACCACGCTCCAGCCTTGAAGCTTCTGGAGTAGGGGAGTCTCGAGGGCGGCGTCGGACGGACCTGGTTTCAGCGCGTCGGGGATGTCCGGTCCCGTCTCGCGGGTGCGTTGCCGGAGCGCCAGCCCGGCGATGGCCGCGACCGTGATGAGCGCCCCCGCGATCGCGAGCCCTATCCCCGCCGCCGTCGACAGTGCGAGCATCGCTCTCGTCCGCCCCTATCCCGGCGCCACGCAGAAGGCGCCCTGCGGAGGTTGGTCGATCGTGTCGGTGCCGCGGGGAGGTCCGAGGACGACCTCGGAGGTGTCGACCATCACGCGGCCTCCCGAGATCTCCATGTGGAAGCGATCCATCCCGCGTGGGGCCGGGCCGAGCTGGTACTCACCGGCCTGGTTGTACTTCGAGCCGTGGCACGGGCACTCGAACCACTTCGACTGGCCGCAGAACGGCACCCGGCAGCCGAGGTGCACGCACCGCTGGTAAAGCGGCATGATCCCCTCGCCGGCCACACCCTCGTTCGCGTAGTCGATGCCGCCCTTCGGGGTGCCGTTGTACGGCACGATATAGAAGCGGCCCGTTCCGACGTAGAACGGCTCACCCGAGCTGACGGCGGCCCTGATCTCGTCCAACGGGCCCGCGTCGATCAGCGCGCCGAAGCCCCCCTTGAGGCTGGGCCACAGGAACGCGATCGACGCGCCCCCGAAGTCGGCGGCGAACACGAGGAGCGACGTGATCAAGGACTTCCGGAAGAAGTCTCGACGCGACACGGCCGGCGCCCGTGTGGGAGGCGTGGGGAGGCCCGCGGCTCGCGCCCGGGTGGCGGCGACGGCATCCTGTTGCCGCTGGTAGGACCGGAGGGAGATCACGAAGAACGCGATCGCGAAGATCAAGACCGCCAGGAGAGCGGCGATCGCAGCGACGAGTCCGGCAGACACGGCGAGCGTCCTCACAGCTCGAAGAACACCCCCTGGGCCCACGGCCAGATCCAGTTGTAGCCAGGGCCGCGGAAGAACGAGCCGATGATCGTGAGCACGGCGCCGAACATGAACATCATCGTGAACAGCGTGAGCGCGATCTTCCTATCGCCAGGGCGGGTGCTGGGGTTCCTATCGACGAACGGCACCGCCGCGAGTCCGACGAGGATGAAGGTCGGGATCGAGATCCCCGCGACCATCGGGTGGAAGTAGCGCAGCAGCTCCTGGAGTCCGAGGAAGTACCAGGGCGCCTTCGACGGGTTCGGCGTGAGGTTGGCGTTGGCCAGCTCCCGCAGCGGGGCGTTCACGAAGGTGGAGAAGACCACCAAGCCCACCGAGAGCACGAACATCGCCACGAACTCTTCGATCAGCAGGTGGGGCCACACGTTCACCCGGTCGCCCTGCTCGCGCTCGACCCGCTGGATGCCTTCCGGCGGCACCAGCGCCAGCAGCCGGTGCTTGTCCGGTGCTCCCTTCTTCGGCGTCGGGATATTGCCGGTCGGGAGCGGCGCGGTTCTCGTCGGGGCGCTCACGGGTGCGGCTGCCACCATGGCGGCCTGGCCGGCCGGCGCAGCGGCCGCCGGTACGGCAGCAGCCGCCGCGGGCGCCTGCACCGGAGCCTCTCCGTTGCCACCGGCGGCCGCCGCGGGCGGAGCGCCTTCCTCTTCGGGATGCGCAGCCTTGTAGGCCCGCACGGCGGCCGACCGGGCCCGACCGTCGGCCACGCGCCGGTCCGTGCCGGCGTCGAGCTGCTCCTTGAGGACGCGCTCGAAGACCTCCTGATCGAGTGGGGTGTCGTCGCGTGCCATCACCGGCCTCCTAGAGCGGTCCCGAGATCCCGCCGTCCTTGCGGATCCGCCAGAAGTGGACCGACAGGAACAGCACCAAGACGAACGGAAGGGCGAGGACGTGGAGCGTGTACCAGCGCAGCAGCGTCTCGGGTCCGACGACCACGCCGCCCAGCAGCAGGAAGTTCGCCTGTTTCGCGATGAACGGCGAGTAGCCCGCGAGCGAGGTGCCCACGGTCACGGCCCAGATCGCCAGCTGGTCCCACGGGAGCAGGTAACCCGTGAACGACAGGCCGAGCGTGAGGAAGAGCAGGATCACGCCAACGACCCAATTGAACTCGCGCGGGGGCTTGTAGGCACCGGTGTAGAACACGCGCGCCATGTGCAGCGTGACGCTGAAGACCATCAGGTGCGCACCCCATCGATGGAGGTTCCGTACGAAGTCGCCGAAGAACACCGTCGTTCGGATGTTCTGCATGTCGGCGTAGGCCGGCGCGCCACCGATGTCGGCCATCGGCCGGTAGAAGAACATCAGGAAGATCCCGGTGACTGTGAGCAGGATGAAGAGGAAGAACGACAGGCCGCCCAGGCAGAACGTGTAGGTCAGCTTCAGCCCGTGACGCTTCACCTTCACCGGGTGGAGGTGGTACAGCACGTTGTTCATCGTCGCGAGCGCGCGGTCGCGCGACGTGTCCTTGTAGCCCTTCCGGAAGATCGAGCCCGGCCGGAAGATCGACTTCCATACCTCGGTCTCCCGGAGACGATCGCCGAGCTCGCTCGGCGACGGGGGCTTCAGCTTCAACGGGTTCCCCCTCTCGCGGTCGGCACGATCACTCCTCGGCCGCCTGGGACGTCGGAACCTCGGCCATCGTCCGTTTGCCGCCGGAACCCTCCGGCAGCCGCGCATAGTACAGCGTGTCCGTGGGGCACCGGTCCACGCAGACGGAGCACCTCGTACACGCGTTGTCGTCAACGACGAAGATCGCGGACGAGGTGAGCACCTCGGCCTCCGAGGCAGGCGTCTCGGAGTCCTCGACGATGTCGGGTGAGAGCATGAAGATGCAGTTCCACGGACAGACGTCCTCGCACGCCCGGCACAAGATGCAGTTGTCGGGATCCAGCATCAGGTGCTTCGGCGACTTCACGCCTTGTGCGAGCCAGGCAGGGTCGACCGCCTCGAGCGTGTAATCCTCGTGGATGTCGACTTCGGTCTTGGTGAACGGCATCTTTCTTCCCGTGGCCTCCTACCGGTATCCACCGGTGGGTCGGACGTTGCCGGACTCTCCGCGCAGCTTGCGCCGCCAGTTCTGCAGCAGGGCTGAGACCACGAGCACCGAGATGATCGGGCCCGTCGTGAGGCCCATCGCGATCGCGTCCCGGAGCATGAGGTGCGCTTCGTAGGAGAGCCAGAGGAACCCTTCCGCCGAGAGGAACGGCGCGCTCGTGCTGACCGGATCCCGCAGGAACGCCTCGAGGTCCGTCGGGCCCTGCCAGCCGAGCTTCTGCTCCGCGTAGTACATCCACCACGACGGCATCACGGAGCTCGTGATCAGCAGGAAGAACAGCAGCGCCATCGAGAAGAGCACGGCGTTCGTCCAGGACCACTCGAAGTCCCTCAGGAACGACTCGACATGGCGCTTGACGGTCTGGACGGGCGATCTGGCTGTGGTCTCGACCTGGCTCATGCGCTCGCTTGCTCCATGGGCGGGCGAATCATAACCGGGCCTCGGGGGGCCTTGCCCTGCTCTCGGCTCCCGCTCCCCACTCGTGAAGGTTTTCACGAGCGGCTCCACACTAAGTCGCGGTCGGAGCAGAGACAACTCAACTCGTGGTGGCGGCGGTGGGAGACTGAGCCCCGGATGCTGGCCGGACTGGTCGACACGGGGCTCTCGTCGTGGTGGGCGCCGGCCCTCGCCTTCGCGGCCGGGGTCGTGTCCTTCGCCAGTCCGTGCGTCTTACCGCTGGTGCCCGGCTACATCTCGTTCGTGACCGGGAGCCGCGCGACCGAAGGCGAGGGCCGGCGCCCACTCCTACCGATCCTGCTGTTCATCCTCGGGTTCACGATCGTGTTCACGCTGCTCGGCGCGTTCGCGGGAACCTTCGTCCGATTCTTCCGGGACGCCTGGTTCCAGCGAGCGGCGGGGCTGGTGGTGATCGTGCTCGGTCTCCTGATGCTCGGCTACGCGTTCGGCCGTGGCTCGCCGAGCCTTTACGCGGAACGCAGGCCGCTCCTCGAGCGGGTGCGCCCCGGCACGGCCGGGGCGCTCCCCCTCGGGATGGCCTTCGCCGCCGGCTGGACGCCCTGCATAGGACCCGTGCTCGGAGGCATCCTCGCGATCGCGGCCGGCGGCGGCACCGTCAAGGGTGCAGCGCTGCTCGTCGTGTACTCGCTGGGCCTCGGGCTCCCGTTCCTGCTGGTCGGCATCGGCGCCGACCGGCTGGTGCGGAGCCTCGGCTGGGTTCGTCGGAACTACCGGGTCATCGCGGGGGTCTCGGGAGGGCTGCTCGTGACCGTCGGTGTGCTGCTGACCACGGGCCACTTCCAGCGGATCATCGCGCCGCTCGCGCGCTTCGGCCCGGGGCTCTAGGCCGTGGACGGGTGCGGGAGGTGCTCCCTAGCATCGGGGCGAAGATGACATCCTCACCACCCGGTCCCACGGTTCGCCAGTCGGTCGCTTTGGTCTGGCGAAGCCTGCGGTCGATGCGCACCGCCCTGATCCTCTTGTTGGTCCTTGCCGCCGGCTCCGTGATCGGGTCGCTGCTGCCACAGATCCCGAACTCGCCGGAGCGGGTCGGGCAGTACCTCGACGATCACGGGTTCTGGGGACCGATGTTCTTCCGGGCGGGCTTCTTCGACGTCTACGGTTCGTGGTGGTTCGTCCTGATCACGACCCTGCTCTTCGTGTCGCTGGCCGCGTGCCTGTTCCCGAGGACCCGCGCGATGATCCGGGCGATGCGCCAGCGGCCGCTCCAAGCGAAGGAGTTGGACGGGTTCCGCCACCATGCGGAGGTTCGGGTGGGCACCGGACCCGATGAAGCGGCGTCGAGCGCCGCACGTTATCTGCGGAGGAAGCGATTCCGCGTCTCCCGCGAGGGCCTGGGCGTCGCCGCGGAGAAAGGGGTTCTTCGCGAGGCCGGGAGCCTGCTCTTCCATTGGGCGTTCTTCCTCCTCGTCGTCGGTGTGATCGTTGGCAAGGGGACCGGGTTCACCGGACGGGCTGTCGTGACCGAGGGGGAGTCGTTCGTGGACGCGCGCTCCAACTACGCCGGTCAGATCCGAGTCGGCCGGTACTTCGGCGGCGGGTTCACGGGTGTCGGGATCCGCCTGACCGACTTCGAGGCCACCTATCGACGGAACGGGCAGCCGAAGGACTTCGTGTCGCGTGTCGCGTTCTCCGATCGGCAAGGGGGCGCCATCCGGACCGAGGAGGTTCGGGTGAACCACCCCGCCTCCGTCGAAGGGCTCCGCGTCTTCCAGGAAGGGTTCGGCTGGGCACCCGTCGTGAAGGTCGAGTTGGGCGGCGCGACGATGTGGTCCTCACCTATCGTCGCGGTGCGTGACCGAGCGCCGGATGGCGTTCCCGCGACGGCGATGCCGTGGCGGGGGGCGATCAAGCTCTCGGCGACGGAGCCGGACGTCATGATCACGGTCGAGCTGTGGTCCGACTTCAGGGCCTATGCCAACTTCCAATTGACCGGCGAGCCGACCCCGATGTTCGTGCAGTTCGACCCGTACATCCGCTATTCGGTCTTCATGGGACGGATCGACGATCCGTCGTTGTCGACGATGGACACGAGCGGCCTCCGGCGCGTCGGCGGAGGTGATCTCCACGCCGCCGGGACCAGCGACATCGATGTGCCCGGAGCCGGCGAGCTCCGACTGTCGTTCCCCGAGCTGCGCCAGTACAGCGTTCTCCTCATCAGCCGCGACGTCGGCATCCCGGTGGTGCTGGCCGCCGCTATCCTCGTCCTCGTGGGACTGATCCCCTCGCTCTACGTCTCCCGGCGGAAGATCTGGATCCGAGCGGAGGCCGCCCCCGGCGGCGCTCTCGTGAAGATCGGGGGCTTCGCCCTCCAGCACAAGGACGCCTTCGACGAGGAGTTCGATCGGATCGTCCGGGGCATCGGGGGACCCGAGGCCGTCGCGATGCACACGGAGGAGAAGGTGGGGACGTCGTGAACTGGGCGCGGATCTCGAGCACGGCGTTCGACGTCACGATCTGGCTCTACCTCGGCGCCATGGTGCTTTCCTTCGCCTATCTCGCCGCCCGCCGCGAACTGCTGTGGATGCTGGCTCGCGTCGTCGCGATCGCCGGCGTGACGGCCAACCTGATCTCGATCGTCGCCCGAGGGATGGCCGCCGACCGTGTGCCCTGGGGCAACATGTTCGAATACTCGACGGTCCTCGCGTTCCTTGTGGTCGCCGGCACGCTCGTCTTCGTCGAGGGTATTGCGAAGATCAAGACGCTCACGGGCTTCTCGCTGATGTTCTCGGTACTGACGCTCGCGGTGGCGGCGATGTTCTTCCCGGTCGAGCCGAGCCCGCTGCAGCCGGCGCTCAACTCGTACTGGATCAAGATCCACGTGGTGGCCGCGATCACCGGGTCCTCGCTCTTCGCGATCGGCGGGATCGCGACGATCCTGTTCCTGATCAAGGACCGATCGGAGCGGCGCGCACTCACGGTCCTCCGCGAGCGCGCGCCCGCTCCGATCATGGGCGGGGCGGTCGAGGTCGACACGCCGCACGATCTCCTCCCCGACCCTGAGGAGCCGGGAGTCACGGCCGGCGAGCCGCGGCGCGGCGGAGTCCTCCCGTCCGCCGCCGCGCTGGATCGCGTGGCGTATCGAGTCATCGCGTTCGCGTTCCCCATCTGGACGTTCGCGGTCATCGCGGGCGCGATCTGGGCACAGGAGGCATGGGGCCGCTACTGGGGATGGGACCCGAAGGAGACCTGGTCGTTCGTGACCTGGACGATCTTCGCGGGCTACCTGCACGCTCGATCGACGGCCGGATGGAAGGGCCGCCGTGCCGCGATCATCGCGGTCGTGGGCTTCATCTCGCTGTTGATCACCTACTACGCCGTCAATCTGTGGATCGTCGGACTGCACTCATACGCGCGCGGATGAGGCGTCAGGTCGCCAGAGACCCCGGTGATACAGTGCGCGCGGGCTCGCCGAGCCCGTCTTCGAGGGAGTTCCGGGAGACCCAAGGAACCGTGCGGAAGAGGTTGCTCTGGGCGGCGGTCGCCATCGGCCTGCTCCTGCTGTTGGGCGCCTGCTCTCCCGATGCGACGCAGAGCACGCTCGAGCCCAAGGGTCCCTACGCCGAGGAGCCGTACGACCTCTTCATCGCCGTCTTCTGGGTTGCGGTCTTCGTCTTCATCGTCGTCGAGGGTGGCATCATCTGGATCACGATCCGGTATCGCCACCGGAAGGGGAGAGACCGGATCCCCGCCCAGATCCACGGCAATACCCGTCTCGAGATCGGCTGGACGATCGCCCCCGCGCTGATCCTGGCCGGTGTGATGGTGCCAACGGTCGCGGGCATCTGGGACCTCGCTCGGCAGCCACCGGAGGAGGCGCTCAACGTCACCGTGGAGGGCTTCCAATGGTGGTGGGGCTTCAAGTACACGGACGGCGACATGCGAACGAACTACGGAGACCGGGCGCCGATCCGGACGGCGGACGTTCTCGTGATCCCCGAGGACAGGGTCGTGTACCTCTCCCTCGAGGGCGCGGGTGGAGACATCGTCAAGGACGATCCGGCCGCGACCGACTACATGGTGATCCACTCCTTCTGGATCCCGGAGCTCGCCGGCAAACAGGACGTCGTTCCGGGTCGAACGAACCACATCCTGATGCAGGCGGACGACCCGGGGATGTACGAAGGCCAGTGCGCCGAGTTCTGCGGATTGCAGCACGGGCGGATGCTCGTCCGCGTGCGTGCGCTCTCCGCAGAGGATTGGGACGCGTGGGTGACCAACCAGAAGGCTCGGGGGGTCACGTCCTCCGATCGGCTCGCTACCCAGGGGATGGATCTGTTCCTGGAGCCGCTCTCGGGAGGGCGGGGGTCGTGCGTCGAATGCCACGCCGTGGGTGGTACGGACGCGGCCGGCCAGGCCGGGCCGGAGCTCACGCACTTCGCCGATCCGACCCACGAGTGTTTCGCGGGCTGCAACTGGGAAACAACCGACCGGAAGGCCCTGGAGGCGTGGCTGCGGGATCCCGAGGCCGTGAAGATGGGCTCGAAGATGCCCAACTACCACCTGACCGAACAGGAGATCGACGCCCTGGTGGCGTACCTCTACAGCCTCAAGTGACCTGGAGTGAGTGATCGATGGCGACCGTGAGCACGACCGCGAGGCGGCAGGGGATCCTCCGTCGCCCGACGGCCACGACCGGCTTCTGGAGCTGGTTCACGACCATCGACCACAAGAAGATCGGGATCCTGTACGGGGGCACGGCCTTGCTGTTCTTCCTGATCGGAGGGCTCGAGGCGCTGTTGATCCGCGCCCAGCTCGCGCAGCCCAACGGCACTTTGTTGAATGCCGACCAGTACAACCAGATCTTCACGATGCACGGCGTCACGATGATCTTCCTATTCGTGATGCCGATGTCGGCCGCGTTCTTCAACTACTTCATCCCGTTGATGATCGGCGCCCGAGATGTCGCCTTCCCACGCCTGAACGCGTACAGCTACTGGTTGTTCCTGCTGGGCGGGCTCTTCCTCTATTCGAGCTTCTTCCTCGGGGGCGCGCCCAACTGCGGGTGGTTCTGCTACGCGCCGAACTCGATCTTCGATCCGTCGGTCGGTCCCACCTTCTACGCGCTCGGTCTGATCATCACCGGCATCGCCTCGACCGCCGGTGCGGTGAACCTCGCCGTCACCGTCATCAACATGCGTGCGCCGGGGATGTCGCTGTTCCGGGTTCCCGTCTTCGTGTGGATGGGACTCGTGGTGCAGTTGCTCCTGGCGTTCTCGTTGCCGATCATCACCGTAGCTTTGTTCCAGCTGCTGTTCGATCGCGAGTTCGGAACCCATTTCTTCGATCCGACGGCGGGCGGGGATCCGATCCTGTGGCAGCACCTGTTCTGGCTGTTCGGGCACCCCGAGGTCTACATCCTGGTGCTGCCCGCGTTCGGGATCGTCAGCGAGATACTGCCGGTGTTCAGTCGCAAGCCGTTGTTCGGCTACCAGTTCGTGGTGTTCTCGGGGATCGCGATCGGGTTCATCGGGTTCGGCGTCTGGGCGCACCACATGTTCGCGGCGGGTCTCGGACCTGTTGCGAATACCGCGTTCGGTGTCACGACCGCGATCATCGCGATCCCGACGGGCGTGAAGATCTTCAACTGGATGGGCACGATGTACCGGGGTGATATCCGGTTCACCTCGGCGATGCTCTTCGCGATCGGGACCGTCGCGATGTTCGTGATCGGCGGCCTCTCTGGCGTCACGCACACGATCGTGCCGTCGGACTACCAACAGACGGACACGTACTACATCGTCGCGCACTTCCACTACGTGATCTTCGGCGGGGCGGTGTTCGGGCTGTTCGGCGGGATGTACTACTGGTGGCCGAAGGTGTTCGGGCGGTTGCTGAGCGAACGTCTCGGGAAGCTGCACTTCCTGCTGATGCTCATCGGGTTCAACCTCACGTTCGGTCCGATGCACATCCTCGGTCTCCAGGGCATGATCCGCCGGACGTACACCTACCCCGAGTCACTCGGTCTCACGTTCTGGAACCAAGCGTCGACCATCGGTGCGTACCTGATCGCCCTGTCGATCCTCGTCTTCCTCGTGAACGTGGTGATCACTCACGCGAAGGCGAAGCCCGCCGGTGTCGCCGACCCGTGGGACGGGCGAACCCTCGAATGGATGACGACCTCGCCGCCTCCGATCCACAACTTCGACGATATCCCGACGGTGCACGCCCTGGACGAGTTCTGGCACCGCAAGTACGTCGAGGACGAGCGGACCGGCCGCCTGGTGCCCGCCCAGGCCGGCGCGGCCAACGGCCACGATGATGACCTCGCCGGCGGCGAGCACGGCATACACCTCCCGAGCCCGTCGTACTGGCCATTCGTCGCCGCGCTCGGGATGCCGCTGATCGGCTACGGGGTGCTCTTCTCCTGGTGGCTCGTCGGGGCCGGGGTCGTGATCGCGCTGACCGGTTTCTACGGATGGGCGATGGAGCCATCCGTGTCGCCGGGGGAGGCGTAGGGATGGCCGACGTCGCGATCACGCACGGCGAGCCCCACGGCGCCGATCATCCGGAGACGACTACCGGGCTGCCGCACACCAAGCTGGCGATGTGGATCTTCCTCGCCTCCGAGTGCATGCTGTTCGGCGCGCTGATCACCACGTACGTGCTGTACCGGGGACGGAGCACGGTGCCTCCCTTCCCGGCCGACATCTTCGACATCCCGTACACGTCGGTGTCCTCGTTCGTGCTGCTCACGAGCTCGCTCACGATGGTGCTGGCGCTGTCCGCCGCGCAGGACCGCGACTTCGGCAGGATGCGTCTGTGGCTGCTCACCACGGCGTTGCTCGGCTTGACGTTCGTCGGAGGACAGGTCTACGAGTTCACGGCCTTCTACAACGAAGGGCTCCATCTCGATACGAACCTGTTCGGGACGACCTTCTACGTCCTGACCGGGTTCCACGGCGTCCACGTCACGGTCGGCATCCTGATGCTGCTGTCGCTCGTCGGCCTGTCCTCCGCGAAGCGTCTCCCGGAGGACCCGTCCTTCCCGGTCGAGATGGTGGGGCTCTACTGGCACTTCGTCGACATCGTGTGGATCGTGATCTTCACCGTCGTGTACCTGATCCCGACGCCCAGCCCGGGAGGTCCCGGTGGCCCTTGAGCAGCAGGAGGTCGAGCTGCCGGCCGAGCACGCCGGGTCGCACGCTGGCCATCCGAGCGCGAAGGAGTACGTGCGGATCGCGGTGATCCTGTTCGTCCTCACGGGACTCGAGATCGGCGCGTCGTACGCGGGCGTGAGCAGCGGCATCCTGATCCCGACCCTGTGGGTCCTCGCGATCGTGAAGTTCGCGCTCGTCGTCTTGTGGTTCATGCACCTGAGGTTCGACGACCGCCGCTACGCACGCTTCTTCGTGATGGGCCTGTCCGGAGCGTCGGTGCTCTATCTCATCGTGCTGATCTCGTTGCGGGCCTGGGCCTGATGGCTCTGCCCCCGTTCCACGTGCACCTGGACGTGCTCGCGACGCTCGGCGGGCTGGCCGTCGTGTACCTGCTCGCCGCGAGGCGGCACGAGCGGACGACGGGGGAGCGGCTCCCGCGTGGGCGCCGGTACCGTTTCCTCGGCGGCGTCGCCGCGCTGCTCCTGGGCGCGACGTGGCCGATCCACGACCTCGCTGAGGGCTACCTCTACAGCATGCACATGGTGCAGCACATGCTGTTCACGTTCGTCGCGGCACCGCTCTTGCTCACGGGGACGCCGGCGTGGATGTGGCGCGCGCTGCTCCGGCCGGCGGCCGTACGAGCGGTGTGGGGGCTGCTCACCCGACCGCTCGTAGCCCTGGTGGTCGCCAACGGTGTCCTGTTCTTCATCCACTGGCCCGCCGTCGTGTCGCTGTCGGTCCGATCCGAGCTCGCGCACTTCTCGCTCCACACGTTGCTGCTGGGGTCAGCGATCGTGATGTGGTGGCCGGTGCTGTCGCCGCTGCCGGAGCTGCCCGCTCTGTCGCGACCGGGTCAGCTCCTGTACCTCTTCTTCCAGTCGCTCGCACCGACGATCCCGGCCTCGTTCCTGACGTTCGGGACGGAGCCGCTCTACCCGATCTACGCCACGTTCCCTCGGATCTGGGGCATGGACCCGCTCACCGATCAGCTCATCGCCGGCCTCGTGATGAAGATCGTCGGCGGCGCGATCCTGTGGGTCGTGATCGCCGCGATCTTCTTCCGATGGGGCCACGAGGAGACCACCGGGGGCTGGGACGCCCTGAAGTTCCGCGACGTCGAGCGGGACATCCGCGCGGGGATGGGCCGATGAGCGATCGCGGCGAGCGACAGAGCCTGCTGCTGCCGATCCTGATCCCCGTCGGCGGGCTCGCGGCGATCGTCCTCGTCCTGTACCTGTTCTCGCGCGTGCTGCTGTCCGTGAAGCCGAACGCCGCGACGGCCGTCGCGCTCGTCGTGGCCGCCGGGATCATGACGGTCGCGGCGTTCGTCGCGTCACGCCGCAGCGTGACCGGGGCGTCGCTCGGGTCCTTCGTCGGGGCTGCCGCCGGGATCGCGATGGCAGCCGGCGGGATCGCGATCGTCGTGATCGGGCCGCCGGAGGAGGAGATCCCGCCGTTCCACGCGGTGCTCGCGGCGCCGGAGGGCGCGGCTTCGCGCCGGCTTCTCCGCCGACGCGCTCAGGGTCGAGGCGGACGGTCCCGATCGACCTCGAGTTCGACAACCAGGATCCCGGGGTCGGACACAACGTGCAGATCTTCGACGGCCCCGACGACACGGCGCCGATCCTGTTCAACGGGGACGTCATCACCGGACCCGCCAAGGCGCCTTACTCCGTGGAGCCGTTGCCGGAGGGCGAGTACTTCTTCAACTGCCGGGTCCATCCCACCACGATGACCGGCACGGTCACGTCGACCGAGGGAGCCGGGGGGGTCACGGTCGTCGCCGAGAACACGGCGTTCGACACCGACGAGATCACGCTTCCTGCGGACACACCAACGCACGCTCACCCTCGACAATCGGGATCCCGCCGCGCACAACCTCTCGATCTACGAGGACGAGACCGCGTCCGGCGAGCCGCTCTTCACTTTCGAGCCGTTCCCTGGTCCCGCGTCGGAGACCCACGACGTGCCCCCGATACCGGCGGGCGGCTACTACTTCCACTGCGACGTCCACCCGACGATGAAGGGGACGGTCGTGGTCCGAGGTCCGCCGGAACCACCGCCGCCCGGAGGTGGCGACGGAGGCGGGAGCCCGAGCGGTGCCCCCGACGAGGGCGGCTGAGACCCCGCTGGTAGCGTGACCCGCGTGCCGCGCCGGGTCCTTCCCCTCTTGCTCTTCGCCTTGCTCGCAGTGCTCGCTTCGTGCGAGGGAGACGACTCCGTCTTCGGTGTCGCGGAGGTGGACCAGCCGTTGCCCCGGCTCTCCGGTGAGACCATCGACGGCGAGCGACTCGACGCCGCGACCTACGCCGACGGCGACGTGCTCGTGATGAACGTCTGGGCCAACTGGTGCGACCCGTGCCGCAGAGAGCAGCCGCAGCTCGTGAGGCTGGCGGATCGGTACGAGGGCGACGGCGTTCGGTTCCTCGGGATCAACTACCAGGACGATCGTCACGCCGCCGAGGCATGGGTCAGGGAGTTCGACGTGCCGTACCCGAGTCTGTTCGACCCCGCGGGCGATTCCGCCTCAGATCTCGGCTTCCCCGCGCTGCCGGACACCTACGTCGTGGATCCCGGCGGCAGGATCCGTTGGGTGGTATACGGCGAGACCAACGAAGACGAGCTCGCGGGCCTGATCGACGAGGTACTCGCCGCCGACTGACCCGCTCAGGCGAGAAGCGCGTCGACGCCGACCGCTCCGAACAGCCCGGCGAGGTAGAGGATCGAGAACGTGAACAACCGTCGCGTCCGAGCGTCGTCGGCTCGCCGCCACACCCGAGCGCCCGGTAGACGAACGAGCCGCCGAGCAGGACCGCGGCGGTCGTGTAGACGGGTCCCATGTGTCCCACCGGGACCAGCAGCAGGGTCGTCGCGAACAGCACGAGGGAGTACAGGAGGATCTGACGCCGGGTCTCGGACTCCCCGCGGACCACCGGGAGCATCGGTACGCCGGCCGCGGCGTAGTCGCCCGAGAAGCGCATCGCGAGCGCCCAGAAGTGCGGCGGCGTCCAGACGAACACGATCGCGAACAGGACGACGGCCGGCCAGGCGAGCGTTCCCGTCACGGCGGCCCACCCAACGAGCGCGGGCACGGCGCCCGCCGCGCCCCCGATCACGATGTTCTGCTCCGTCGTTCGCTTGAGCCACATGGTGTAGACGAAGACGTAGAAGGCGATCGCCGAGAGCGCCAGCACGGCCGCCAGCACGTTGACGGATACGGCGAGGAAGTAGAAGGCGATCGCGCCCATGACGAAGCCGAATCGGAGCGCGCGCTCGGGCGCGATCGCGTGTGCGGGGAGCGGTCGCTGCCGGGTCCGGCGCATGATCGCGTCGATGTCCCGGTCGAGGTACATGTTGATCGAGTTCGCGGAACCCGCTGCGAGCGCGCCGCCCGCGAGGGTCGCGAGGATCAGCCACGGCGATGGGAGTCCCTCCGCCGCGAGGAGCATCGCCGGCACCGTCGTGATCAGGAGCAGCAGCACGATGCGGGGTTTCGTGAGGCGGTAGTACGCGGTGACGGTGTCCCGGAGTGAGGGTCGCTCGTCTCTCGGTGGCTCGTTCGCCTCCGGCTCGGGCTGCCGGCGTCCGATGCCGACCCTCGACGCCACCGTGGCGAGCGCGACGACCGTGGCCCAGATCAGGACGGACAGCGCGACGTGCGCGACGACGGCCCACGGCCGGAGCCGTGTCCACACGTTGGCGGCGCCGACCATGATCTGCACGACGAACAGAAGGAGGGCCGTCGTCGAGAGGCGGACGATGGTGGCCCGACGGCCGTCGTCGTTCCTCGCCCTGATCGCGGTCCAGAGCACGAGCAGCAGCGCGACCGCTGCGAGTGTGCGGTGGAGGAACATCGCGGTGGCGGCGCCGCCGAGCGTGGGGACGAGTCTCCCGTTCATGAGCGGCCAGTCCGTGAACACGAGCTGCGCGTCGCTCGCCCTCACGTAGGTGCCCACCAGAAGGAGGAGACCGACGACCGTCGCCGTTGTCACAGCGAGCCGCGAGAACGATCGGTCGCTTCTGCTCGTGGTGCCCTCGTCCGTGGAGCCTGCGTCCCTGGCGTCTCTCGATATGACCGCGCCGGCCACGTACGTCACGTCCGCGATGAGGAGGAGGGCCATGACGAAGTGGACGGTGACCCACCCGGCTTCGAGCTCTGTGGCCACGACCACGGCGCCGAGCCCGGCCTGCGCCAGCACCAGGGGGAACGCGAGAACCGCGGGCCAGAGCACGGATGGCTCGCGACGGGCCACGCGGATCGCGGCGATGCCGGTGAGCGCCGCGAGCACGATCACGAGGAACGCCATCGCGCGATGCGAGAACTCGATGAGCGAATGAACCGTCCCCGAGGGGAACAGGTGGCCGGGCTCGCAGGCGGGCCAGGTTGAGCATCCGAGGCCGGAGCCCGTGCCTCGCACGAGGCCTCCGATCGCGAACAACACCACCGTGGCGATCGCAGTGGCGAGCGCGAGCGAGCGGAAGCGGGAACGGGTGACCAGCATCGCGACGCGGGCATGATAGCCCTGCCGCGCGCGGGGCCGGGCCTTGCGATACTGCCGCCCGTGACGGGGGACCTCCGCGATCGGATCGACACCGCGCTGACGGCGTTCCTCGACGCTCGTCGCGATCACGTGGAGCGGCTGGACCCGGCGAGGCTCAGCCACTGGTGGGGGAGGTGCGGCGTCTGTTGGACGCGGGAGGCAAGCGGATCCGCCCCGCGTTCTGCTACTGGGGATTCCGCGCGGCCGCGGGTCAAGACGATGGTGACGCCGGTGCGGCGATCGTCCGCGCCGCGGCGGCCCTCGAGCTCCTGCACACGATGGCGATCGTCCACGACGACCTGATCGACGGGGCGAAGGAGCGACGAGGAGTCGCCACGACGGCCGTGTGGTTCTCGGATCGAGCTGATGAGCTCGGGGGTCGAGGCGAACGCGAGGGGTTCGGCCAGGCGATGTCGATCCTGGTCGGAGACCTCGCAGCGGTATTCGCCGACCGCATGCTCCTCGAGTCGGGGTTCCCGCCCGAGGCGCTCGCCCGGGCGCTTGCCGTGTACCACCCGATGCGCGAGGACATGGCGATCGGTCAGTACCTGGACTTGTCCCGGGTGGTGGACGGCGCGGCGGGCGACCCGCAGGTCGCCGGCCGCGCCGCCGCCATGAAAGGCGGCAGCTACACCGTGGAGGGGCCGCTGCTGATAGGCGCGGCGCTCGTGGGGAGCTCCCAGACCGTGAGCGCGTGTCTTTCCCGGTTCGGACGTCCTCTCGGTGAGGCATTCCAGCTCCGCGACGACCTGGAGGACGGCGACGCGGCGGCCGGAGTAGATCCCGAGACGGTCAACGGCCTCGTCGCCGAAGCGAAGAAGGAGCTCGACCACCCGGACCTCCTCACCGCCGAGTCCATCCCCGCTCTCCGCCGGCTCGCGGACATGGTGGCGATGTGACCGAAGACCTCGAGATGCTCCGCCGGCTCTTCCGCGACCACCCGATGTGCCGGGTGGCGACGGTGAGGCCTCATGGCGGGCCGCATGTCGCGTCGCGGTGGTTCGTCTGGCAGCCGGACGCGCTGTACGTCGCCACGCGGGTCGGCGACGCCACCTGGGAAGCGCTCGAGCACGACGGCCGCATCTCGCTCCTCATCGACCGCGGGAGGGAGTGGAACGACCTCTCCGGCGTGCGGATCGAGGGTGTCGCCGAGCTCCTGCCCGCCGAGCACCCGGATCTCCGCGAACCCATGTCCGCGTGGCACGAGAAGTACCGGACGCTCTTCGCCGGGGACGGCTTCGAACGCTTCACGGCGGCGATCCCGAAGCTCGGGTTCCTCCGGGTCGTCCCCGCCGTCGTCGACGCCTGGGACCACGGATGACGTCCGGGTGGGTAGGCCGTCCCGCCGCCGACGTCGGTGCGATAGGCTGCTTGTGAAAGGTTTCACGAGCGCCCGACGGGGCTCCTGAGGGGAGGCGCGCGTGCCCGAGCGGATCGAGACCGACGTCCTTGTCGTCGGCGCCGGCCCTGGCGGATCGGCGGCGGCTTACCACCTCGCTCGACACGGCATCGACGTCACCGCCATCGACAAGGCCACCTTCCCACGCGAGAAGGTCTGCGGCGACGGCCTGACCCCTCGGAGCGTCGGCGCCGTGCAACGGATGGGCGTCGATACGTCGGACCCGGGCTTCGAGCGGGTGATCGGCCTCCGTGTGCATTCGAAGGATGTGACGATCGATCTCCCGTGGCCCGAGCTCGACACGTGGCCCAACTACGGCCTGGTCATGCCGCGCCTCGGGTTCGACCACCTCCTCCTGGAACGAGCGAGGAAAGCCGGTGCCCGCGTCATCGAAGCGACCGATGCCCGCCGGCCCCTGATGCAGGGCGGCTGGGTCGTCGGCGCCGAGACGACACCGGCCGCCGAGCCCGACACCGAGCCGGTTGAGATCCACGCGCGACTCACGATCGCGGCGGACGGCGCCGCGAGCCGCTTCGCGGCTCCCGCCGGCGTCCGCCGCGACGACTCCCGGCCCCTCGGCATCGCCGCCCGCCGGTACTACCGGGCGCCCAACCTCAGTGGCCCCTGGTTCGAGTCCTGGCTCGACCTCTGGGAGGGCGACATGCTCCTGCCCGGCTACGGCTGGCTCTTCCCGATGGCCGACGGTCGAGTGAACCTCGGCGGGGGACTGCTGAGCACCTTCCGGAACTTCAAGGACATCTCCGCCGCCCGGCTGTTCGATGCGTTCGCCGGCATGCTCCCTGAGGAGCGCGGCATCTCCGAGGAGACGGCCGACGGCCGGATGCTGTCGGGTCCGCTTCCCATGAGCTTGAATCGCACGCCCCAGGCGGTTCCCGGCATGCTCCTCGTCGGTGACGCGGCAGGGGCGGTGAATCCGATGAACGGCGAGGGCATCGCCTACGCGATCGAGACCGGAGAGATGGCCGCCGAGCTCGTCCATGAGGCGCTGGTCAAAGACCGGCCAGGCCTCGCGATGCTCTATCCGCAGGCCCTGCGGGAGCGGTACGGGCGCTACTTCAGGCTCGGCCGGGGCTTCGCGAAGCTGGTCGGCAAGCCCGAGATCATGGGTCCCTCGACGAAGTACATGCTGCCCAATCAGAAGGTGATGGGATTCGCGATGCGGATGATGGCGAACCTCACGGACGGCCGGGACGGGGACGCGCAGGACAAGCTCTTCTACTTGCTCGAGAGGCTGGCACGCGCGTCGTGACCGTAGGATTGCCGCCCGTGGGTCTGAGCGGATCGCTCGCCTCCGTCGTCGCGGCGGGACTGACCGATTACCTGCCCATCGTCCTCATGGGGGTGCTCGCCGTCGTCTTCGCGGTGGCCTCACTGGGGGCGTCGGCGATGCTCCGACCCCATCACCCCAACCGCCCGAAGCTCTCGGCCTACGAGAGCGGCAACGATCCGGTGCGGCTCCCGGGAGGCGAGCGATTCAGCGTGAAGTTCTACGTCGTCGCGATGCTCTTCATCATCTTCGACATCGAGACGATCTTCCTGTTCCCGTGGGCCGTGACGTTCCGGCAGCTCGGACTGTTCGGGTTGATCGAGATGGCGGTCTTCATCGCGCTCGTGTTCGTGGCCTACGTGTACGTCTGGAAGAAGGGTGGGCTCGATTGGTCGACGGCACCGCCGGACCTCCGGGACGAGGAGGACGAGTCCGGGCCCACTCCCGTCGCCGAGCTGGACGAGGAGCTCCTCGGTGCCCGTTGAGCGCTACGAGGGACACCTGACGGGCAGGACCCCGGAGGAGGTCGAGGACGAGGTCCGCAAGGGCGTCCTCTTGACCACGCTCGACCGCGCCGTCAGCTGGGCTCGGAAGCAGTCGATGTGGCCGGCGACGTTCGGGCTCGCCTGCTGCGCGATCGAGATGATGTCTGCCGGCGCCGGGCGATACGACCTGTCCCGCTGGGGGATGGAGCTGTTCCGCGCCTCGCCTCGCCAAGCGGACCTGATGATCGTCGCCGGCCGGGTGTCCCAGAAGATGGCGCCGGTCCTCCGTCGGGTCTACGACCAGATGGCCGAGCCCAAGTGGGTCGTGTCGATGGGCGTGTGCGCCTCCGCCGGCGGCATGTTCACGAACTACGCGATCGTCCAGGGCGTCGACACGATCGTGCCGGTGGACATCTACGTCCCCGGGTGCCCGCCGAAGCCGGAGATGCTGATGTTCGGCATCCTGAAGCTGCAGGAGAAGGTGCGCACGACGGGGACGATCCGGTGAAGGCCGCGGAGCTGGCCGGGCGGATCAAGGACCATTTCTCCGACGTCTGGACGGCTCGCGACGAGGTCACGGTGGTGGTCGGCCGGGAGGAGCTGGTCGACGCGCTGCTCCGCCTTCGAGACCAGCCGGATCTCTCGTTCGGTTTCCTCTCGAGCGTGACCGCGACCGACCATCCGGGGAAAGAGCCCCGATCCTGGATCGTCTACGAGCTCCGTTCCGTGGAGCACGCGCACAGGCTCCGGCTGAAGGTGGGGCTCCCGGCCGACGACCCGCACGTCCCGTCGGTCACCCGGCTCTTCCCGACGGCCGACTGGCACGAGCGCGAGACGTGGGACCTGTTCGGGATCGTCTTCGACGGTCATCCGGACCTCGACCGGATCTTGCTCCCGGACGATTGGGAGGGGCATCCCCTCCGCAAGGACGAGGAGCTCGGTGGCGTCGGCACGCAGTACCACGGCGCGTTCATCCCGCCCGTCGACGAACGGACGATGCCGTGATGGCGGCGGGTCAGGAGATGAACGCGGCTCGCGACGAGCTCCGAGGTGTTCCTCACGAGCTCCGTGACCGCGTCACCGGAGAGGTCCGCCAGGAGACGATGATCATCAACATGGGGCCGCAGCACCCCTCGACGCACGGGGTGCTCCGGCTGCTCCTGGAGCTGGACGGCGAGACCGTGATCCGTTGCAAGCCGATCGTCGGGTACCTCCACACCGGCATCGAGAAGAACACGGAGTACCGGACGTGGGTGCAGGGCGTCGCCTACGTCACACGCGCCGACTATCTCTCTCCGTTCTTCAACGAGCTCGCGTACTGCCTGGCCGTCGAGCGCCTCCTCGGGATCGAGGCGCCTCCGCGCGCTCAGGTGCTTCGAGTCCTGCTCTGCGAGCTCAATCGGATCGCATCGCACCTGGTCTGGGTCGCCACGGGCAGTCTGGAGCTCGGCGCGGTCTCGATGATGCTCTACGGGTTCCGCGAACGGGAGCTGATCCTCGACATCTTCGAGGCGGTCACCGGGCTTCGCATGAACCATTCCTTCATCCGACCCGGCGGCGTGATCATGGACCTCCCGCCCGACGGGCCGCGCATGATCGCCAGGTTCCTGGACACGATGCCGGCCCGGATCGACGATTACGAACGGATCCTGAACGAGAACCCGATCTGGCTCGAGCGGAACGTGGGCGTCGGGAAGCTCTCGGCGGAGGACGCCCTCGCGCTCGGCGTGACCGGGCCCATCCTGCGGTCCGCCGGGGTCCCGGTCGACCTTCGGAAGGACGAGCCGTACAGCGGCTACGAGACCTACGACTTCGAGGTGCCCGTGAGCACCGAGGCCGACGCGTATGCGCGTTACATCCTCCGCATCGCGGAGATGCGCGAGTCGCTGCGGATCGTCGAGCAGGCGTTGGAGCGGCTCGCGGAGCCTGGCCCCGTGATGGTCGAGGACCCCAAGGTCGGCTGGCCGGTGAAGCTCTCGGTGGGACCGGACGGCATCGGCAACGACGAGGCGTACCTCCACCACATCATGGAGGAGTCGATGGAGGCCCTGATCCATCACTTCAAGATGGTCACGCAGGGCGTCCGGGTCCCCGAAGGCGAGGTCTACACGGCGGTCGAGTCTCCGCGAGGGGAGCTGGGGTATTACGTGGTTTCCGCCAACGAGCACCATCCCTACCGCGTGAAGATCCGGGATCCCTCCTTCGTGAACCTGCAGGCGGTTCCGACGATGGTCGAAGGAGGGCTCATCGCCGATGCGATCGCGGTGATCGCCTCGCTGGATCCCGTGATGGGGGGCGTCGATCGCTGATGACCGTGCTCGACGGGGAGCGGCTCGAGGAGGCGAAAGGGATCCTGGGCCGCTATCCCGAGGGTCGCGAGCGCTCGGCCATCATGCCGCTTCTCTACCTGGCGCAGTCCGTCGAGGGATACGTGTCGCGTGACGGGCTCAAGGAAGTCGCCGGCCTGCTGGGCCTCACGACCGCTGAGGTCGAGGCCGTTGCCACCTTCTACACGATGTACCGCATGCGGCCGACCGGGACGCACGTCGTGAGCGTGTGCACCAACCTCGCCTGCATGCTCCGCGGCGCCCGGGACGTCTACGAAGCCGCCCACCAGGCGGCGGGGATGCGCCACGGCCAGGAGCTTTCGGATGACGAGCTCATCACGCTCCACGAGGAGGAATGCCTCGGGGTCTGTGACTTCGCCCCCGTCGCGCAGGTGAACTTCGCGAACCACGACAGCGTGACGCCCGAGCGGATGGGGGAGTTGATCTCGGCGCTCCGCGACGGCTCCGTGCCGGAGCCGTCGCGAGGTCCGGCGGTGGGAAGCTTCAAGAGCGCGTCACGCGTCCTCGCCGGCCTGGAGGAGGCGTCGCAGTGAGCGTGGACTTCGAACGGCGGCTGACGCGCGACTGGGATGACCCCGGCGTGATCGGCATCGATGGGTATCGCGCGAAGGGTGGCTACGAGGCGCTGAAGAACGCGCTCAACATGGAGCCCGCGGCGATCATCGACGCGGTGAGGGCGTCCGGGCTCCGCGGTCGCGGGGGGGCGGGCTTCCCGACGGGCACGAAGTGGTCGTTCGTGCCCACGGACACGGGCAAGCCCACCTACGTGGTCGTGAACTTCGACGAGTCCGAGCCGGGGACGTGCAACAACCGGGAGCTCGTCGATCGCGACCCTCATCGCCTGTTGGAGGGCACGGCGATCGCGGCGCTCGCGATCGGGTGCCGAACCGCGTTCATCTACGTCCGCGGCGAGTACCTGGCCCAGAGCATGGTCCTGGAGGATGCGATCGGCGAGGCGTACGGCTCCGGGTTCTTCGGCACGGGGATCGCCGGAAGCGATGTCGACCTCGATGTCGTGCTCCATCGAGGCGCGGGCGCGTACATCTGCGGCGAGGAGACCGCGCTCCTGAGCTCCCTCGAAGGGTTCCGGGGGCAGCCGCGACTCCGTCCTCCCTTCCCGGCGGTCGAAGGGCTGTACGCGTCTCCGACGGTGATCAACAACGTCGAGACGCTGATGTCGGTGCCAGACATCGTTCTGAGAGGACCCGAGTGGTTCCGAGAGCTCGGTACCGAGAAGTCCTCCGGCACCAAACTCTTCACGATCTCAGGCAAGGTGGAGCGGCCCGGCAACTACGAGCTCCCGCTCGGCACACCGCTCCGGGTCCTCCTCGAGGACGTGGCCGGCGGCGTTCTCGGTGGTCGCTCGTTGAAGGCGTGGACGCCCGGAGGATCGTCGACGCCGTTGCTCACCGCCGAGCACATCGAGACGCCTCTCGACTACGAGTCGGTCGCGGCGGCCGGGTCGCTGCTCGGGACCGGAGCGGTGATGGTCCTCGACGACACCGATTGCGTGGTCGATGCCGCGCAGCGGATGACGCGCTTCTACGCGCACGAGTCGTGCGGGAAATGCACGCCGTGCCGGGAAGGCACCTGGTGGGCGGAACGCGTGCTCGGGCGGATCGCGGAGGGGTACGGCCGCGCGGAGGACATCCCGGTGATGGCGGACATGGGCAAGCACATCATGTTCCGGGCATTCTGCGCCCTCGCCGACGGCGCGGCCTCCGTGATCGATTCGAGCCTGAAGCACTTCCGGGACGAGTTCGAGGAGCATGTGCGGCTCGGGCGATGCCCGCTCCGTCTCGAGCACGCGGAGGTGGCCGTATGAGCACGCCGGTGCACAGCGACGTCACGCTGACGATCGACGGCAAGGAGGTCACCGTCCCCGCGGGGACGCTGATCATCAGAGCGGCGGAGCAGCTCGGCATCGAGGTCCCGAGGTTCTGCGATCACCCACTCCTGGCGCCGGCGGGAGCGTGTCGCCAGTGCTACGTCAGGGTCGAGGGCCAGCCGAAGCTCGCCACGTCCTGCACCGTCCCGGTCGCGCCGGGGATGGCGGTGCGGACGCAGAACACCGACCCCGAGGTCGCGGACGCGCAGCGCGCGAACCTCGAGTTCCTGCTGTTGAACCACCCGCTCGATTGCCCGATCTGCGACCGGGGCGGCGAGTGCCCACTCCAGGACCAGGCGCTCGCGTACGGTCCGGGCGACAGCCGGTTCCGGGAGGCGAAACGCGTCTTCCCGAAGCCGATCCCGATGTCGCCGCTCGTGGGGCTGGATCGCGAGCGGTGCATCCTGTGCGCGCGCTGCACGAGGTTCTGCGACGAGATCTCGGGCGACCGGTTCCTCGAGCTCTTCGCGCGAGGTGCCGGCGAGCGCGTCTCGATCGCCGCCGGCGAGGACTTCCGCTCGCCGTTCAGCGGGAACACGGTGCAGATCTGTCCTGTGGGGGCGTTGACATCGACGCCGTACCGCTTCGCGGCGCGGCCGTTCGACCTGACCTACGGCGACTCGGTGTGCCCGCATTGCTCCGCCGGCTGCAACATGCGCGTCGACATCCGTCGAGGGGAGGTCGTTCGGCATCTGGCGCGCGACGAGTACGACGTGAACGATGCGTGGCTCTGCGACAAGGGCCGGTACGCCTATCGGTTCCCGGACTCGCCGCAACGGATCACGACCCCGCTGATCCGCGACCACGGGTTGGAGCCGGCCTCGTTCGGCGAGGTGCTCACGAAGATCGCGGGCTGGGTCGACGGGGCGCGCGTCGCCGTCCTGACCGGCGGACGGCTGATGGACGAGGACTACTACACGCTCTCCAAGCTCGCCCGTACGGTCTTCCGGACGAACGACCTCGACCACCGGCGCGGGGCCGGCGCCCCGATGGCCGAGCTCTTCGCCGCGCGTCGTCCGATGGGCGTGA
The DNA here is from genome assembly GCA_963842295.1 of uncultured Actinomycetota bacterium. Taxonomy (GTDB): domain Bacteria; phylum Actinomycetota; class UBA4738; order UBA4738; family HRBIN12; genus JAJNBA01. The sequence continues at coordinate 260,863 of CAWJFY010000006.1, forward strand.
CCTACCGGGACGTCGAGCGTGCTCAGGCGATCCTCGTCGTCGGGCTCGACGCCGAGCAGGAGGTGCCGATCCTGCACCTGCGGCTGCGGAAGGCCGCGGCCGCAGGTGCCCGGATCTGGGTGCTCCATCCTCGGCGCACGCGGCTCCATGACGTGGCGACGCACGTCCTGGTCAGGCCGGGAGACGAGGCCCGGCTGCTGGCCGGCGGCGCGGATCCCGCGATGGACGAGGCCCTGGAGGCGCTCCGCGCCGCCGGCCCGGGCGGTCTCGTGATCGCCGGTGAGCGCCCGGGCGCGGCCGACGCTGCGTACGCACACCTCCTCGGTTCCGGCGCCCGGTTCGCCTACGTCACGCGGCGTGCGGGCGACCGCGGTGCGCTCCGGGCCGGGGTGCACCCCGCGATCCTTCCCGCGGGTCGATCGCACGACGACGTCGAGCGACGGTGGGGCCCGCTCTCCGACCGCGAGCCCGGCAGGGACTCGAAGGCGATCCTGGAGGCCTGCGCGCAGCGTGAGATCGACGTCCTCTACCTGGTGGGCGTCGATCCGCTCCGCGACTTCCCCGATGCCACCCTGGCCCGCCGAGCGTTGGAGAACGTGCCGGTCAAGGTCGTGCAGTCGCTCGAGCTCGGTACGCTCGCGCCTTTCGCGGATGCGTTCCTCCCGGGTGCGGCCTTCCTCGAGAAGGACGGGCACGTGACGACCTGGGAGGGTCGCGGACAGCGCCTCCGGCGTGTCCGCGACCCCGAAGGCCTGTCCTTGCCCGACTGGGAGATCTTCGCCAGCCTCGCGCTCGCATGTGGAGGCGATCTGGGTTTCGAGTCCCTGGACGAGCTCCACGAGGAGATGGGAGACCTCCTGGCGCCTGAGGACGCGGGTATCACGCTGGTCTCGAGCGAGCCGAACGAGAAGGCCCGCGAAGGCCTGTCGCTCTTCACGTACCCGATGCTCGTCGACGAAGGTCGGCTGTCGGAGCGCGCCGACGAGCTGAAGGCCGCGCTCGCAGCGACGCCCTTCGTCGAGATCCACCCGGACGACGCGGCCGCGGGCAGCATCGAGGACGGCGCGGACGTGGTGGTCACGACGTCGGGGGGCGAGGCGACCCTCCCGGTCCGGGTGACCGCGCACGTCGCGAAGGGAGCCGTGTTCGTCCCGTTCAACCAGGCCGGGTTCCAGGCGAACCGGCTGCTCGACGGTGACTTCGTGACTTCCGTCACGGTCGAGCCCGCGGCGGCGCTCGTCGACGCCGAGACAGGGGGCGCGGGCTGATGGACTGGCTCGACTGGCTCCTGCTGGCGGCCCGGGTCGTGATCGTCTTCTTCGCGTTGCTGATCTCCGTGATGCTCTACATCTGGGTCGAGCGCAAGGTGATCGCGGACATGCAGACGCGGATGGGGCCGATGCGCGCCGGCCCCCGCGGCGTGCTGATCACCCTCGCCGACGGGATCAAGCTCTTCTTCAAGGAAGGCATCGTCCCGACGAACGCCGATCGGCGCGTCTACCTGATCGCGCCGGTCCTCGCGATGTTCCCCGGGTTCCTCGCGTTCTGCACGATCCCGTTCGGGACGAGCGTCACCCTGTTCGGCCGGGAGCTTCCGTTCCAGCTCGCCGATCTCGACATCGGCATCCTGTGGGTCCTCGCGATGACCTCGATCGCCGTCTACGGTGTCGTGCTGGCCGGATGGGCGAGTGGCTCGAACTATCCGCTCCTCGGCGCCGTCCGGTCCACGGCGCAGATGATCTCCTACGAGGTCGCGATGGGGCTCTCGCTCATCGCCGTGCTGATGTTCAGCGGCCACCTCTCTTTCTCGGAGATCGTCGCGGCGCAAGATCGCGTGTGGAACGTCGTCCCGATGTTCCCGGCCTTCGTGGTGTACATGATCTGCGCGATCGCCGAGACCAACCGACCGCCGTTCGACCTCGCCGAAGCCGAGACCGAGCTGGTGGCCGGCTTCCACACCGAGTACTCGGGCATCACGTTCGCGATGTTCTTCCTCGGCGAGTACGTCGCGACCGTCACGGTGGCGGCGATCGGCGTGACGTTGTTCCTGGGCGGCTGGCGGGGGCCGGCGCCCGACTTCCTCCCGTGGCTCTGGCCGCTGCTGTGGTTCATGTTGAAGGTGACGCTGGTCATCTACGTCTTCATCCTGATCCGCGCGACGCTCCCGAGGGTCCGCTACGACCGTCTCATGGCGTTCGGCTGGAAGGTCCTCATCCCGTTCGGCCTCGTGTGGGTGCTGATCACGGGAGCGGTGGTCGTGCTCCCGGATCACCTCGATCTCGATCGTGGGGCCGTGCTGACCTGGGCCGCGATCGCCCTGGGGGTCATGCTCCTGCTCTCGTTCCTGCCCGTCGGTCGCCGTGCCACTCATGAGGAGGTGACTCGATGAGCGACGAACGCCGACGCGAGCGGAGCTTCCTGGGGGACACCGGCGCCGTCCTGAAGGGGATGGCGACGGTCTTCAAGCAGACCTTCCGCCCCGATGACACCGAGGAGTACCCGAAGGTCATCGCCGAGATCCCCGAGCGGGCCCATACCGGCCGGCACCTGCTGAACCGGCACGAGAACGGCCTGGAGAAATGCATCGGGTGCGAGCTCTGCGCGTTCGCCTGTCCGGCGGACGCGATCTGGGTGGAGGGGGAGGACAACGACCCGGAGAACCCGACGTCGCCCGGGGAGCGGTACGCGAAGGACTACCAGATCAACTACCTCCGCTGCATCATGTGCGGTCTCTGCGTCGAGGCCTGTCCGACGCGCGCGCTCACCCTGACCAGCTACTTCGAGATGTCGTACACATCGCGAGAAGACGCGATCCTCACGAAGGAGCAGCTGCTGGAGCCGCCGCCGGAGCTCGGCACCACACCGGGGGCGAAGGAGGGCCTGTAAGAGGGTGCCCCTCGACAACGTCGTCTTCTGGGTGTTCGCGCCGATCTCGGTGGCGTCGGCGATCGGGATGCTGCTGATGCGGAACGCCGTCCACGCCGCGCTCTTCCTCGTGGTGAACTTCTTCTGCCTCGCGGTCTTCTATCTGATCCTCGACGCGCCGTTCCTGTTCGCCGTGCAGATCATCGTGTACGCGGGCGCGATCATGGTGCTGTTCCTGTTCGTGATCATGCTGCTCGGGGTCGATCGCGGGGACGATCTCCGCGAGCGCTTGCTGGCCCAGCGACCACTCGCACTGGCTTTGGGTGCCGGGTTCGTGATCGAGATCGTGCTCGCGGTTCGCGCAGGGATCGGTTTCTCCGCGACGGCTCCGGCGGGATTCGACGCCGTGAACGATCCCGGCAACGCGCAGGCCGTCGCGAAGGTCCTGTTCCGCGACTACTTCTTCCCGTTCGAGGCCACGTCCATCCTCCTGATCGTCGCCGCGATCGCGGCGATGGTGCTCGGTCAACGGAAGGCGCCGGTGGTGACACAGGCGGAGCTCGAGGAGATCCGTTCGAGGGAGTCGACCGGGTGAGGACGCCGATCGGGTACTTCGTGGTCTTGTCGGGTGTGCTGTTCACGCTGGGGACGCTGGGCGTGCTGCTGCGGAAGAACGCGCTGCTGATCTTCATGTCGATCGAATTGCAGCTGAACGCGGTGAACCTCGCCCTGGTGGCGTTCTCGCGGATGCATCTGGCCCTGGACGGCCAGGTGCTGGCCTTCTTCTCGATGGTCGTGGCGGCGGCTGAGGTCGTGGTGGGCCTCGCGATCATCGTGGCCGTCTACCGGCGGCGGGGGACCGTCGACGTGGATCACGCAAGAGGACTCGCCGGCTGATGGGAGAGAGCTCTATCCGGATCGGCGGTTCCGGTCTCCTGTGGTTCGTGCCCGCTCTGCCCCTCCTGGGTGCGCTCGTGATGCTCTTCATGGGACGGCGGCTGGGCAAGCTCGCCGGCATCGTGGCGAGCGCCGTGGTCGGCCTTACGTTCCTCCTGTCCGCGTATCTGGTGGTCGAGCTGCTCAGCGTCACATCTCCCGAAGCTCGCCTCGTCGTTCAACACTTGTTCGACTGGATCAGTGTCGGACGTTTCGAAGTCGGCGCCGACCTTCGTCTCGACGTGCTCTCGGCGACGATGATCCTGGTCGTTACCGGCGTCGGGCTCCTGATCCACGTGTACGCGATCGGCTACATGGAGGGCGATCCCCGCAACGGGCGCTTCTTCGCGTACCTGAACCTGTTCGTGTTCTTCATGCTTCTGCTCGTCCTCGGCCAGAACTACGGGCTGCTCTACGTGGGGTGGGAGGGCGTCGGGCTCTGTTCCTACCTCCTGATCGGGTTCTGGTTCGAGAAGATCGAGAACGCGACCGCCGCGAAGAAGGCCTTCATCACGACGCGTATCGGCGACACCGCGATGCTGATCGGATTGGCATTGATCGTGTCGAAGTTCGGGACGCTGGACTTCGACGCGGTCCTCGGCACGCCCGGCGACACGATCGCGAAGGGCACCGCCACCGCGATCGCTCTCTTGCTGTTCGCCGGTGCGATCGGGAAATCGGCGCAGGTGCCGCTCCACGTGTGGTTGCCGGATGCGATGGCCGGCCCGACGCCGGTCTCCGCACTCATCCACGCGGCCACGATGGTCACGGCAGGCGTCTACCTGGTCGTCCGAAGCGCGCCGCTCTTCGAGCTCTCGGGGGTCGCCCTGACCGTCGTCTTGGTCGTCGGACTCGTCACGGCCCTGTTCGCCGCGACATGCGCGATGGCCCAGGACGACATCAAGCGGGTCCTCGCGTACTCGACGATCAGTCAGCTCGGATTCATGTTCGTGGCGGCGGGCATGCGGTTCTACACCGGCGCGATGTTCATGCTCGTGGCTCACGCCTTCTACAAAGCCCTGATGTTCCTCGGCGCCGGGTCCGTGATGCACGGCATGCACGAGGAGACCGACCTGCAGCGCATGGGCGGGCTCCTCCGCCGGATGCCGATCACGGGCTGGACGTTCGTGATCGGCGCGCTCTCCCTCGCGGGGATCTGGCCGCTCGCGGGCTTCTTCGCGAAGGATCAGATCCTCGAGATCGCGAATCACACCGGCCGCACGTGGATCTACCTGCTCGGGACGCTCGGGGCCCTGCTCTCCGCGCTCTATATCGGCAGGTTGCTCTTCCTCGCGTTCCTCGGAACGCCGAGGAGCGAAGAGGCCGAACACGCGCACGAGTCGCCAGGCGTCATGACCGCGCCGCTCGTGGTCCTGGCGGTTGGGGCCGTGGTGTCCGGTCTCCTCCTTTCGAGCTCGGCGGAGGGCACCCTGGCGAGGGTCCTCGAACCGGTGACCGGGCCGGTCCCGCACGGCGAGGGGCTCTCGACCCTGGCGCTGTCGGCGATCGCGACCGCGATCGCGCTCGGCGCGCTCGCGGTCGCGTGGTGGGTGTACGCCTCCGGCCGGGTCGAGTGGCTCACGCTGCGCGAGCGGCTCCAGCCGCTCCCGCGCGCGGCACGGAACGGCTGGTACGTCGACCGTGCGTATTCGACCCTGTTCGTGAACCCGGGGACAGCCGCGGCTCGGTTCACCGCGAACGTCTTCGATACGAAGGTCGTCGACGGACTCGTGAACGGGGTGGGCGCTGGCACGCGGCGCTTCGCGGCGGCGGTCCGCGTCGTCCAGACCGGGTTCGTCCGTTCGTACGCGCTCGCGTTCTTCCTCGGAGCTGTCGGGGTCCTCGTCTGGGTGGGGACGAGGCTGTGAACAAGCTCCTCACGCTCACGACGTTCCTCCCGCTGATCGGCGCGCTGATGGTGCTCGGCGGGGGACGCGGGCTGAAGGACGCGGCGGCGCGGTGGGTGGCCCTTGGGGTCTCCGTGGCGACGTTCATCGTCTCCCTCGTCGTCCTGGGCCGCTTCGACCCCGCCTCCCCGGACCCGTTCCAGATGGTCGAGATCGCCCGCTGGGTTCCCTCGATCGGACTGTCGTACATCGTCGGCATCGACGGCCTCAGCATCTGGATGCTCCTGCTCACAACGTTCCTGTTCCCCGTCTCGATCCTCGCCTCCTGGACGATCACGAAGGACGTCCGCCGCTACCTCGCCGCGATCCTGGTGCTCGAGACGGCGGTGATCGGCACGTTCGTCACCCTCGACCTGCTGCTCTTCTTCCTGTTCTTCGAGGCCCTCCTCGTCCCCATGTACCTGCTGATCGGCGGGTGGGGCGGCCAGCGCCGCATCTACGCCGCGATCAAGTTCTTCCTGTTCACGATGGCGGGCTCGGCGTTCCTGCTCGTCGCGATCCTGTTCCTGTACGCGCAGCAAGACGGCCCTCGGCTGTTCGGCTACGGGGCGATGATGGACGCCGCAGCCGGGGTGCCCGCTACCACCGCCCGGTGGCTCTTCCTCGCGTTCTTCGTCGCGTTCGCGGTGAAGGTGCCATTGGTCCCGCTGCACACGTGGCTGCCCGATGCGCACACCGAGGCACCGACGGCGGGTTCCGTGCTCCTGGCAGCGCTCCTGCTGAAGGTCGGGACGTACGGGCTGATCCGATTCAATCTGATGCTGTTCCCGGAGGCGTCGAAGTACTTCGCCACGTTCGTCGGCGTGATCGCCGTGATCGGGATCGTCTATGGGGCGGTGAACGCGCTGATCCAGACCGACATCAAGCGGCTGGTGGCGTATTCCTCCGTCTCGCACCTCGGCTTCGTCGTGCTGGGCGTATTCGCGTTCACCCAGCAAGGCGTCACGGGCGGCGTCCTCCAGATGGTGAACCACGGGCTCGCAACGGGCGCCTTGTTCCTGCTGGTCGGGATGGTGTACGAGCGAACGCACACCCGTGACCTGGCGAGCATGGGCGGGCTCGCCTCGGTGATGCCGTGGCTGATGGGCGCGTTCCTGTTCACCGTGTTCGCTTCGGCCGGATTGCCGGGTTTGAACGGGTTCGTCGGCGAGTTCCTCGTGATCGTCGGGACGTTCGCGGTGAGCAGCTGGTTCGGAGTCCTGGCGGCGACCGCGGTGGTCCTGGCCGCCATCTACCTCCTCTGGTCCTACCAGCGCATGGCGTACGGCTCGGTCCGCGAGGAGCACCGCCTGCTGCCCGACGTCAGCCTCCGCGAGGTCGTCGTCCTGGCGCCGGTGCTGGCCTTGCTCCTCGTGTTCGGCGTGGCGCCGAAGCTGCTCACCGATCGGATCGACCCGACGACCGAGGCAGTCATCGCTCGAGTCGACCCTTCACATCAGCGCGACGTGGGAGCCCGGTTCGAGCAGAGCGAAGGCCCCGGGCTGATCGGAGCCACGCCGTGATCGGGCAGGCCGCGCTCCCGACCCCCGAGCTCGTCTTCGAGCCTGTCCTGCCCGAGCTCGTCCTCGTGGTCTTCGCGATCGCGGGACTCCTGTACGAGGCGTTCGCGAAGCGGTCCGAGTCGATCGTGCATCTTTCGATCGGTCTTGTCGGCGTCGCCTTCGCGGGCGCCACGAGCCTGTGGCTGTGGAGCTGGGACGGTCCCGCCACCGTGTTGGGCAACACCGTGGCGGCCGACCGTTTCGCCGTCCTCGCCCGCCTCATCCTCCTCGCCGTGGCCGGGCTCGGCCTGATCCTCGGCCACCAGTACTTCGCTCGCTCCGGCGACGAGCAGCGAGGCGAGTTCGCCCCGCTGCTGCTGTTCGCCACGTCCGGGATGACGCTGATCGTGGCGTCGGCGGACCTGATCGTGACGTTCCTCGCGTTGGAGATCCTCTCGCTCTCGCTCTACATCCTCACGGGCCTCACCGGGCGCCGAGCCGCGAACGAGGCCGCGATGAAGTACTTCCTCCTCGGCGCGTTCAGCTCGGCGTTCTTCCTCTACGGAGTGGCGATGGCCTACGGCGCGACCGGGACGACGAAGATCGGCGCGATGGCGCTCGCGCTGACGGGCACCGGAGGCGCCCAAGCGCTCGCCGTGTTGGGCTTCGCGCTGCTCGCCGTGGGGTTCGGCTTCAAGGTCTCGGCCGCGCCCTTCCACATGTGGACGCCCGACGTCTACCAGGGGGCGCCGACGCCGGTGACCGCCTACATGTCCGCCGCGACGAAGATCGCCGCGTTCGCCGCGCTGATCCGCGTGCTCGACGTCGCGTTCCAGGCCCTGGCCTGGGACTGGGCGCCGGTCGTGTGGGGGCTCGCGGCGATCTCGGTGGTGGTCGGGAGCATCTTCGCGATCGCGCAGACGAACGTGAAGCGGATGCTCGCCTACTCGAGCATCGCGCACGCCGGATTCATCCTGACCGGGCTCACGGCCCCCGGCTCGGCCGGTATCCGGGCCGCGATGTTCTACCTGATCGCGTACGCCGCGATGACGGTCGGTGCGTTCGGCACGGTGATGGTGGTCTCCGGCCGGGGGGAGGACCGGACACGGATCTCCGATTACACGGGCCTGGCACGCACGAACCCGGTGGCCGCCGCCCTGATGACCCTGTTCCTCCTGTCTCTCGCCGGTATCCCGCCGACCGCCGGCTTCATCGCCAAGGTGAACGTGTTCACGGCGGCGATCGGCGCGGGCTACTGGCTCCTCGCCCTCATCGGGGTGCTGGCGAGCGTCGCGGCGGCGTTCTTCTATCTTCGGGTCATCGTGCTGATGTACATGCAGGAGCCGGAGCCCGCCCCTTCTACGGCAGAGGGCCTCGCGATCGGCGCCATGGATAGCGCCGCCGCGGGGGCCGTCCTTGCCGTCCCGGCGGCCGCGACGCTACTCCTGGGTGTGTTCCCCGGCGTGATCGTTGGCATCATCGAGAAGGCATCGGTGCTGAGATGGTGAGGGAGGTCAGCTCGTGAGCAGGCGTGTGATCCCCGGGCTTGAGCCGCCCGACGCCGCACTTGAGTCGGAGATCCGGACGCGGCTCGACCGCGTGGAGGAGGCGCTCCGCAAGGCGCTGGAAGAGGCCGACTCGGAGCTTCTGTCCGCGACCGCGAATTACCTGCTCGCGGCGGGCGGGAAGCGGTTCCGCCCGATGCTCGCCCTCCTCTCCGGCTACTTCGGCGACCCCACCGACCCTCGCCTCATCCCCGCATCGGTGTCCCTCGAGCTCGTTCACGTGGCGACCCTGTACCACGACGACGTGATCGACGAGGCCGAGTCCCGACACGGGGTCCCCGCCGCGAACGTCCGCTGGGACAACACCGTGGCGATCCTCACGGGGGACTACCTGTTCGCCCGCGCATCGGAGGTCGGCGCCGACCTCGGTCCCGACGTCTGCCGCATCCTCGCGCAGACGATCGCCGTGCTCTGCGACGGACAGATCCGCGAGGTGGACACCTCCCAGAGGCTCGATCAGACGGAGGCCAACTACCTCGAGGTGATCCGTCGGAAGACGGGCGCGCTGATCGCGGCGTCATGCCGCCTCGGGGCGATGATGTCCGACGCCCCCGCCGAGGACGTCGACATCCTCGATGCCTTCGGCGAGTCGCTCGGCCTTGCCTTCCAGCTCTCGGACGACATCATGGACCTCACCTCGAGTCAGCTCGAGCTGGGCAAGGAGCCCGGCGTGGATCTCAAGGAGGGCGTCTACACGCTGCCCGTCATCCACGCGCTCCAAACGTCCCCGCACCGGGACGAGCTGGCTCGGATCCTCTCCACGGGCGCGCACGGCGAGCTCCTCGACCGCGCGCTCGAGATCGTCGCGGACGGCGACTCGATCGAGCACGCTCGGAGGGCCGTCCGCGACGAGGTCGGGCGCGCGGTCGCCCTTGTCGAACGGCTCCCGCAAGGCCCCGCACAGCACGCCTTGGTGCAGCTCGCGCGCTTCCTTTCGGCGCGCTGTGGAGCGGATGGAGTCTGATGGAGGGCGCCCGAATAGATCATGCTAGGATCCGCGCTCGGGAAGACTTTCACAAGCGTGCCTGACTACTACTCGTCCTACGGTGTCGTGCTGGCGGTCGTGGCCGCCGGAGCCATCCTCGTCGCGGTGGCGTTCACCGCCGCTCGCCTGATCGCTCCCCACCGCCCAAGCCCCGAGAAGCTCACCACGTACGAGTGCGGCATCGATCCTGTCGGCGAAGGCTGGTCGCAGAGCCAGATCCGCTACTACGTCTTCGGGTTCCTCTTCGTGATCTTCGACGTCGAGGCCGTGTTCCTCTTCCCCTGGGCACGGGTCTTCGAGAGTCTCGGCTGGGCCGCGGTGGTCGAGATGGGCATCTTCATCGGGATCCTCGCCACCGGGCTCCTCTACGCGTGGCGCAAGGGGGTCGTCCGATGGGCCTGATCACCGAGAAGACGCCGCTTCCCAAGATCCAGCCCGTGAAGTTCCTGCTCAACTGGGGTCGTCGCTACTCCCTCTGGGTCATGAACTTCGGCCTCGCCTGCTGCGCGATCGAGCTGATCGCCACCTCCACCTCCAAGCATGACTTCATCCGCCTGGGCGTGATCCCCTTCGCCCACGGCCCGCGCCAGGCGGACCTCCTCGTCGTGGCAGGGACCCTGACCGACAAGATGGCGCCCGCCCTCAAGCGCGTCTACGACCAGATCCCCGACCCGAAATATGTGATCTCGTTCGGCTCCTGCTCCAACTGCGGCGGCCCGTACTGGGACTCGTACTCCGTCACCAAGGGTGTCGACCAGATCGTCCCCGTCGACGTCTACGTACCCGGTTGCCCGCCCCGGCCCGAAGCCTTGCTCCACGGGATCGTGAAGCTGCAGGAGAAGATCAAGGACGAGGACATCCAGGAGAAGTGGGCGAGTGGCCACAGCGCTGTCTCCTGAGGACGTGGAATCGCGCCTCCGGGCGCGGTTCGGCCAGGACATCCTCGCCTTCGAGGTGCAGCACGGCCACGCCGTCGCGACCGTCAGCGCGGAGCGCTACCGGGACGTCTGCCGGTTCCTCCGTGATGAGCCCGAGTTCGACTGCACCTACTGCGACTTCACCGGCGGTGTCGACTTCGGGCCGGACCGGGGATTCGAGGTGGTCACCCACCTGTACTCGCTCTCGCACCATCACAACGTGCGCATCAAGGTGCGGCTGCCCCACGAAGATCCGACCTGCCCGACGGTCTCCGACCTGTTCCCCACGTCGGACTGGCACGAGCGCGAGACCCGGGAGATGTTCGGGATCCGGTTCGAGGGCCACCCCAAGCCCGTGAAGCTCCTGCTCTCCGAGCCGTTCGAGGGGCAGCCGCTCCGCAAGGACTTCCCGCTGATGAGCCGCGAGGCCAAGCCGTGGCCGGGTCTCGTCGAGGGCGAGCCCGTGGAGGACGACGAGTGATCCTCGCCGAGACCGGCGTCTCGATCGCCGAGGAGGCGTTCTCGAACTTCTGGCTCGTCCTGCTGTTGAAGACGATCGGCGTGATGGGGTTCTTCCTCGTAGTGCCGCTCGGTATCGGCTACATCGAGCACAAGGGCCTCGCGCACATGCAGGCCAGGCTCGGGCCGATGGAGGCGGGGCGGTTCCACGGATGGGCACAGTTGGTGGCCGACGGCGTCAAGTTCATCCAGAAGGAGGACGTGGTTCCGGCCGCCGCCGACCGCAACGTCTTCTCGCTCGCGCCCGCGGTGGCGATGATCCCGTACATCGCGATCCTGGTGGTGCTGCCGCTCGGCGACACGGTGTTCGCGGAGAACCTCGACGTCGGCATCTTCTTCGTTCTGGCGATGTCCAGCGTCTCCGTGATCGGGATCATGATGGCCGGCTGGTCCTCGGCGAACAAGTTCTCGCTGATCGGAGCGCTCCGCGCGGCCGCGCAGCTCATCGCCTACGAGCTGCCGCTCGTGATCGCCGCCGCCGCGGTGGTGATGCAGGCAGGCACGCTGTCGATGGTCGGGATCGCCGAGGCCCAGGAGAAGCTGTGGTTCATCATCCCGCAGCTCCCCGGGTTCCTGATCTTCATGACGGCCGCGTTCGCGGAGCTCCAGCGGCCGCCGTTCGACATGCCGATCGCCGACTCCGAGATCATCTTCGGCGCCTACACCGAGTACACGGGCTTGAAGTTCGCGTTCTTCCTCCTCGCCGAGTACGGCGGGATCGTGGCGTTCTCCGGGATCGCCGCGGTGCTCTACCTCGGCGGGTATCAACCGTTGCCCGGCATCCCGATCCCGGGAGTGCTGATGATGATGGGCAAGATCGGGGCCCTCGCCTTCTTCTTCATCTGGCTGCGGGCGACGTACCCGCGTCTGCGTGAGGACCAGCTCCAGCGCTTCTCCTGGCTGGCGTTGATTCCGCTGTCGCTCGCGCTGATCATGGGTGTGGCCGTGGCGAAGGTGGCGTTCTAGATGGCCGAGCAGAAGCGGAAGCGGGGGACCGGCCTCGGACTCGCGAAGGGGCTGTCGGTCACGCTGAAAACGATGCTTCAGCCCGCCGTTACGCAGCAGTACCCGCACGTCAAGCCCGACCTGCCCGCGCGGACGCGGGGCGTGATCGCCCTCAAGGAGGCCAACTGCACCGTCTGCTACAAGTGCTCCCGCGAATGCCCGGACTGGTGCATCTACATCGACGCCCACAAGGAGACCCACGATCCGGCGGGCGGGGGCCGCGCCCGTTCCCAGAAGGTCCTCGATCGCTTCGCCATCGACTACGCGCTGTGCATGTACTGCGGGATCTGTGTCGAGGTGTGTCCGTTCGATGCCTTGTTCTGGAGCCCGGAGTTCGAGTACGGCGAGTACGACATCGATCTGATGACGCACGAGAAAGAGCGGCTGGAGGACTGGACGTACACGGTCTTGCCGCCGCCGGCTCTGGAGGAGGGCGCGGAGCCCGCGGAGGAACAGGCTTCGTGACGGCCCAGGAGTACGCGTTCGCCGTGATCGCCGCGGTGGGCTCGATCAGCGCGATCGCGGTCGTGACGGCGCGGAACGTGGTGCACGCCGCGCTCTACCTGGTGGTCGCCCTCCTGTCGGTCGGCGCGACGTTCCTGCTGCTCGGGGCCGAGTTCGCCGGCTGGGTGCAGATCCTGATCTACGTCGGCGCGATCGTGATCCTCTTCCTGTTCGGTCTGATGCTCACGAAGGCGCCCATCGGCCGGGACACCCTGGACAACAACCGCCGGTGGCTCGGGGCGCTCGTGGCTCTCGGCGTGTTCGCCGGGCTCGTCTTCCTGATCCAGGAAGCCTTCCCGCTCGACTCGGAGCAGTTCGAGGTCTTCCGGTCGACCACGGAGTCGGTGGGCGAGTCGATGTTCCGCGACTACGTGCTCCCCTTCGAAGCGATCTCGTTCCTGCTGCTCGCGGCCTTGATCGGCGCGATCGTGCTCGCGCGCAAGGACGAGGGGAACTGACGTGATCCGGCTGCCCCTCGTGCTGTTGTTCTCGGCGCTGCTGTTCTCGGCGGGCGTCTACGGGGTCCTCGCCCGCCGGAACGCGGTCATGGTCCTGATGGCGATCGAGCTGATGCTGAACGCGGTGAACGTGAACCTGGTCGCGTTCTCGTCGTCGCTCCAGGACGTGGGAGGACAGATCTTCGCGCTCTTCGTGATCGCGGTCGCGGCAGCCGAGGTCGGGATCGGCCTCGCGATCGTGATCCTGCTGTTCAGGAACCGTGCCTCGATCAACGTGGACGAGGTGAGCCTCCTCAAGTGGTAGCGGCGGAGTCGACCGCGGCCGCGACCGGCGCCATCCAGTACGCGTGGGTGATCGCCCTGCTTCCTTTCGTCGCGGCCGCCCTGACGCTGTTCTTCGGGAAACGCACGCCGGGACAGGGCGCGGTCTACGGCATCACCGCGATGGCCGCCGGGTTCGTGATGTCGCTCGCGGTGCTCTGGCACTTCGTGACCGGGGGCGGGCTGTATGCCCCCGAAGGCATCGACTGGTTCACCATCGGACCGCTGCACGTCGAGATCGGCCAGTACGTCGACGGCCTGACGGCCGTGATGCTGGTGGTCGTGACGGCGGTGTCGCTCGCCGTCCACGTGTACTCGCTGGGCTACATGCGCGGCGATGTCCGGTTCACCTGGTTCTACGTCGTGCTGTCCCTGTTCACGGGCGCGATGCTCACCGTCGTGATCGCGAACAACCTGCTGATGCTCCTGGTCGGCTGGGAGATCATGGGCGTGTGCTCGTACCTGCTGATCGGCCATTGGTACGAGGAGCACGAGAACTCCAGCGCGGCGATCAAGGCGTTCATCACCACGCGCGTCGGCGACGTCCCGTTCATGTTCGGGATCTTCGCGCTGATCTTCGCCACTGGATTCACGACGACGAACATCGCCGAGATCGGCGAGACGATCTCCGAGCCGGGGATCTCGTCGGTGCTCGTCACGGCAGCCGCGCTCCTGCTGTTCGGGGGCGCGATCGGCAAGTCCGCCCAGTTCCCCTTGCACGTCTGGCTGCCCGATGCGATGGCCGGCCCCACGCCGGTCTCCGCCCTGATCCATGCTGCGACGATGGTGGCGGCGGGCGTGTACCTGGTCGGGCGGCTGTACGTGGTCTTCGTCAACGCCGACCCGTTCGTGCTCACGATCGTGAGCGTGATCGCGGCGATCACGGCGCTCGGCGCCGCGTTCCTGGCCTTCGTGCAAGACGACATCAAGCGAGTCCTCGCGTACTCGACGCTGTCGCAGCTCGCCTACATGGTGGCTGGCCTCTCGCTCGGTCCCGTGGGTGTCACCGCGGGCTTCTTCCACCTGTTCACGCACGCGTTCTTCAAGGCACTGCTGTTCCTCGGCGCGGGGTCCGTGATCCACTCGGTCCATTCGAACAACATGAGCGACATGGGTGGCCTCAAGGACGAGATGCCCGTCACGTTCTGGACGTTCCTGATCGGCTCCGCCGCGCTCGCGGGCGTGTTCCCACTCGCCGGCTTCTGGTCGAAGGACGAGCTCCTCGTGGGTGCCTGGGAGGAGAGGCAGTGGCTCTTCTTCATCCTGCTCGCCGTCGCCGTGATGACGGCGTTCTACATGACCCGGTGCGTCCTGCTGACCTTCTTCGGGACCTACCGCGGCCAGGTGCATCCGCACGAGTCGCCCGCGGTCATGACCGGTCCGCTCGTGGCGCTCGCCGGCGCCTCCGTCGTGGCTGGGTTCCTGGGCGCTCCTCAGCTCGGAGCCGTGTTCGGGGATTGGGTGTATTTCGAACATCCGCACGATGCGAGCTTCGTCTTCTGGGTTGCCATCGTCGGAACGCTCGCCGCGGCCGGTGGGATCTTGATCGCGTATCCGCTCTACCGGGAGCGCCGGGAGCGCGATCCTCTGATGGCGTTCCCTCGTGCTTGGAACCTCTTGCAGCATCGGTACTACATCGACGACTTCTACATGCGCGACATCGTCTACCCGATCCGTGACCGGGTCTCCGGCGCCGTGTACTGGACCAACCAGCACATCCTGGACGGGGTGGTGAACGGCGCTGCATGGGTGACGCGCGGCCTGGCGACGTTCGTGAGCTGGATCGACCGGACGTTCGTCGACGGCGCGGTGAACGCCATCGGGGGCCTGACCAGCGCGACCGGAGGCCTGCTCAAGTACCTGCAAACCGGAAACGTCCAGTGGTACGCGGTGCTGCTGTTCGCCGGCGTCGTGGCGTTGACGATCGTGTTCGTTCAGACGGCGTAGGGAGAGTGAGATGACCTGGGACAGCTCGGCGATCACGATCACCACCCTGCTGCCGATCCTCGGTGCGCTGGTGATCCTCTTCGTGCCGAGGGACCGCGAACGGATGGTCCGCGGCCTCGGCATCCTGTTCACCGGCGCCGCTTTGCTCTTGTCGGTAGCCATGGCGATCGGGTTCGACTACGGGACGGACGGTCTCCAGTACGAGCTGGACGTGAATTGGATCTCTGCGATCGGCGCTCGGTACCACGTCGGCATCGACGGGATCTCGATGCCGCTCTACGTGTTGACCTTCCTGCTCTCGTTCCTGTGCGCCGTCTACACGTGGCGGTTCGTCCCCGACCCCGGCCGCACGAAGGCGTTCCTTGCGTTGATGCTGCTGCTCGAGACAGGGATGGCGGGCACGTTCATCGCTTTCGACCTGATCCTGTTCTTCGTCTTCTGGGAGATGGTGCTGGTCCCGATGTACTTCCTGATCGGGATCTGGGGGTCGGCGAACCGTGAGTACGCCGCGATCAAGTTCTTCCTCTACACGCTCTTCGGCTCCGTGTTCATGCTGCTGGGCTTCCTGGCGCTGTACTTCAACGGCCCCGAGCCGCACACGTTCGATCTCGTGAAGCTCACCGAGTTCGGAGCGGGCGGCGGCTTCGCGCACACGTTCCAGCTGATCGTGTTCGGGGCGGTCGCTCTCGGGTTCGCGATCAAGGTCCCGATGTGGCCGTTCCACACGTGGCTGCCCGACGCCCATACCGAGGCACCCACGATCGGCTCGGTGCTGCTGGCCGGGATCATGCTGAAGATGGGAACGTACGGCTTCATCCGGATCGCCCTGCCGGTGCTCCCGGAGGGGGCCCAGGCCTATGCCCCCTGGATCGGGGTCCTCGCGGCGATCGCGATCGTATACGCCGCGCTCGCCTGTCTGGCGCAGCGGGACCTGAAACGGCTGATCGCGTTCTCCTCGGTCGGGCACATGGGCTTCGTGATGCTCGGCATCGCCACGCTCACCGAGATCGGGATCCAGGCGGCGGTCTTCGGCATGGTCGCCCACGGCGTGATCACCGGGATGCTCTTCTTCTGCGTCGGCTCGATCTACGACCGGTACCACACGAGGCAGATCGCGGAGATCGGCGGCGGCATGGCGCAACGGATGCCGAAGCTCGCCGGTGTGTTCGCCTTCGTCGCGATCGCTTCCCTCGGGCTCCCGGGCCTCGCCGGGTTCTGGGGCGAGGTGATGGCTCTGCTCTCCTCGTTCCAGCCGAACGAGGCGCTCCTGGGCGAGTACGTCGGCCTGTTCCGAGGGCTCATGGTCGCCGGGGGGATCGGGACGATCCTCACGGCGGGCTACTTCCTGTGGATGCTGCAGCGCGTGAACATGGGCTCGATGCCCGAGCGCTGGAACGAGCATGTGCTCGGCGACATCCACAGCGTCGAGTGGTTGTCCTGGACGCCATTGCTGGTGCTGATCCTTGCGCTGGGCCTGTTCCCGCGCCTGATCTTCGGCATCAGCCAGGAGGCCGTGAGTGGCATCATGGCGGTCCTGGGGCAGGGAGGCTGACCGCGGCGTGAGCGTCGACTACCACGCGATCCTGCCGGAGCTGATCCTCGCGGGGACGATCATGCTCGTGCTCGTCGTCGATCTGTTCCTGCCGGCCCGTCTCAAGTGGGGGTCGATGGCGATCGGTCTCCTGGGAGTGCTGGCGTCGCTCGGCGCCGTGCTCACGCTCCTCGGCGATGAACGCGCCACCTTCGGCGGCGCGTTCGTTGTCGATAACTTCGCCGTCCTGTTCAAGGTGTTCTTCCTCGCCGCCGCCGTGATCGTCCTGGCGGTTTCGCGCCGCTACTTCGACCAGCCCGGCTACTACCAGGGCGAGTACTACTTCCTGCTGCTCACGTCGTTCCTCGGCTGCCTGCTGATGCCCTCGTCACGCGACCTCCTGATGCTGTTCATCTCGCTCGAGCTCGTGTCGGCCCCCGGGTTCCTGATGGCGGCCTTCCGCAAGTGGGACGTGACCGGCGTCGAGGGCGGCCTGAAGTTCTTCCTGATCGGCGTCCTGTCGACCGCCGTGATGCTCTTCGGGATGAGCCTGATCTACGGGCTGACCGGGGGAGAGACGAGGCTCGACGCGATCGCCACCGCTCTCGGTGAGCTCGATCCGTCTCAGGAGGCGATGGCGCTCGCGTCGATCCTCTTCGTCGTCGTGGGCTTCGCGTTCAAGGTCTCCGCGTTCCCCTTCCAGTTCTGGGCGCCGGACACGTATGAGGGCGCGCCGGTTCCGGTCGCCGCGTTCCTGGCCGTTGCATCCAAGGCGGCGGGGTTCGCGGGGCTCCTCCAGCTGATGTTCGTGGCGTTCATCGGGCAGCATGAGTTCTGGGTGCCGATCTTCGCGTTCCTGTCTGTCGCCACGATGTCTATCGGGAACCTCGTGGCGCTGCAGCAGCGGCAGTTCGTCCGCCTGCTCGCGTACTCCGGGATCGCCCAGGCGGGGTACATGTTGCTTCCGTTCGCCCTGGTGTCGAACGATCAAGCCGTCAACCAGCAGGCGTTCGCCTCCGCGACCGCCTACATCTTGATCTACGGCATCATGAACCTGGGAGCGTTCGCGGTCGCGGTGGCGCTCAGCAAACGCAGCCCGCGGCTCCTGATCTCCGACTTCGCCGGGGTCGCCCGGGTCGCGCCGTTCCTCGCGGTGGGGATGACGTTCTTCATGGTGTCGCTCGCAGGCGTGCCGCCGGCCGCTGGGTTCTGGGCCAAGATCCTGATCTTCGGCGCGGCCATCGCGCGCGGCGACGTGATCGGCCCGGTGCTGGCGGCGATCATGGTCGTGAACTCGGTGATCAGCGTCTTCTACTACCTGGCCGTCGCCCGTCAGATGATCTTCCAGCCTGCCAAGGACACCACGCCCGTCCGGACCCCCGTCCTGGTAGCGGGCGTCGTCGGGTTGTCGATGGCGGCTCTCCTGTTCTTCTTCCTCCTTCCCGGCACCTTCTCGCGGCTCGCGGACATCTCCACGCTCGTCGCCTGAACCGGCGCGGCCCGTTCGAACGAAAGAGCTGTGAGACCATTGGTTGGACAGGGGTGCTCCCCGTCCCCAAAAGGAGGAATAAGAGATGGCACCGGGGATCAACCGGCTGAAGACCTGGGTCCTGATCGCCGCGATGGGCGGCCTGTTCGTCCTGATCGGCTCCTTCTGGGGCCGGAGCGGAGCGGCGATCGCACTGATCCTCGCGGTGATCTTCAACTTCGCCATGTACTGGTTCTCTGACAAGATCGCGATCAAGACGACACGCTCGCAGCCAGTGACCGAGCGGGAGATGCCCGACTACTACCGGATCGTTCGGCAGCTCGCGACCGAGCAGAACATGCCGATGCCGAAGCTGTTCGTCTCGGAGATGATGCAGCCGAACGCCTTCGCCACCGGGCGGAACCCCGAGCACGCATCGGTCGCGGTGACCCGGGGCATCCTGCAGATCCTCGACGAGCGGGAGCTCCGCGGCGTCCTCGCGCACGAGCTGTCCCATGTCGCCAACCGCGACATCCTGATCTCCTCGATCGCAGCCGCGATCGGCATGAGCATCACGTTCCTCGCGCGGTTCGCGTTTTTCTTCGGCGGGAGCGACGACGAGGGCGGCGGCAACATCATCGGCCTGCTCATGGCGTGGATCCTCGCGCCGATCGCGGCGATGTTGATCCAGATGGCCGTCACGAGGTCGCGCGAGTATCAGGCCGACGAGTCCGGCGCGTTCCTCTCCCGCGACCCGGATGCGCTGGCGAGCGCGCTGCTGAAGCTCGAGCAGGCGTCGCACAAGGTTCCCCCGCTCGCGACCGTGAGTCCTGCCGAGGCCCACATGTTCATCGTGAACCCGATGAACGCGCTGCAGGCTCGCGGCCGTGGGGGTATCTCGAGTCTGTTCAGGACCCACCCGCCGACCGAGGCTCGCGTCGAGCGCCTTCGGGCGATCGCCGGCGAGCTCCGCGGAGAGCGCGGCCCGATCGGCTGATCTGACCGCCGACCTGGCTATGCGGTCAGGTCCTGGCAGAACTCGCCGAAGGCGTCGATGTAGCGCTGAACGTCGTCCTCGGTGTGCTGCACCGAGACCGTCCACTGCTCCTCGTCGCCCGGGGTCATGAAGATGCCGCGGTTGACCATCCAGGGGTAGGACGCCCAGTAGAGCTCCGTGTGCGTCTCGAGGAAGTCCCGGTAGTTGGTGAGCTTGTTCGCACGGTAGGACACGCAGCCCTTGGCTCCGAGGTCCACCGTGTGCGCCGGCACCCCTGAGTCGGCGATCGCTCGGTCGCAGCCCTCGGCCAGCTTCGCGCCGAGTTTCCCGAGGTGGTCGTACGCATCGCGTGTGAGGACCTGCGTGAGCGCGGTGAGGCCGGCCGCCGACGACAGCGGGTTCCCGTTGAACGTGCCCTGCTGGGCGGCTCCTTTCGTCACGAATTCCATGAACCTGGCCTCGCCGCCGAACGCGCCGATCGTGGCGCCTCCACCGATCGCTTTCGCGTAGGCGGAGAGATGCGGTTTCACGCCATAGCGCTCCATGGTGCCGCCGTACGCGATCGTGCCGCCACACTTCACTTCGTCGTAGATCAGCACGGCGCCGTGTTTCTCGCACGCATCGCGCAGCTCCTGGAGGTAGCCGGGCTGCGGCTCGATGATGCCGACGTTCATCATCACCGGCTCGAGGATGACGGCGGCTACCTGGCCCTCGTTGTCTGTGAGAGCTTGTTCGACGGCCGACGCGTCGTTGAAGGGGACCACGATCGTCGTGTCCCAAAGCGCTCGAGGGATGCCCTTGGAGGTGGGCTGCGTCGTGTACCAGGCCTTCCCCTCTTGGTCGACGTTGTGCCGGAGGCCCAGCACGTCGGCCTCCGGGACCACGGAGAAGAGGACCGAGTCGTGGTGCCCGTGGTAGGAGCCCTCCATCTTGACCAGCTTGTCGCGACCGGTGGCGGCGCGCGCCACGCGGATCGCATCCATCGTGGCCTCGGTCCCGGAGTTGACGATCCGGACCTGCTCGAGCTCGAAACGTTCGCAGATGGCCTCCGCGAGGGCGACCGTCGTGGGCGTGGTGACGGCGAAATGGATCGCCTCGCGAGCCGCCTTCTCGAGGGCCTCGACGATCTTCGGGTGGGCGTGGCCCACGATGTTCACGCCGAAGCCGCCGTGGAAGTCCTTGTACTCTGTGCCGTCGACGTCCCAGACGCTCGAGCCTCGACCCTTCTCGACGTAGACCGGATACGGGTCGCCCACCTGGAAGTTGGAGGAGACCCCGCTCGGGAGACTCTTCAGGGCCCGCTCGTAGAGCTCCTTGGACGCCGTCGTCCTGGTCAGCAGGTCATCGCTCTCGCGCTGGGCGATCTCTGCCGCGCGAGCCTTGAGCCGTTCGAGATCCAATCTCCACCTCCTGGGGTCAGAGGAATCTACCGGGGGACAGGGCCCCTCACAACACGGTGGTTGCCTTGCG
>CAWJFY010000007.1:0-415193 GCA_963842295.1 uncultured Actinomycetota bacterium
TGCTGTGGCCGTGAAGCTGGCTGCCCTGATCACGCCGCTCCTCGACTGGCTCCAGCCTTTCTTCGCTTCGTTCGGCTACGTGATCGTCTCCGTGGCGATGTTCTTCGAATCGGCGGCGTTCACGGGGATCCTGGTACCGGGCGACGTGATCCTCGCTCTCGGGGGTGTGTATGCGGGTCGAGGAGAGCTCGCCCTTCCCGCCGTGATCGCGTGCGGCGCCGTCTTCGGCGTCGTCGGGTCATCGACCGGCTATCTCTTGGGTCGCCGGTACGGGAAGTCGATCCTGCGACGAGCGCCGATCCTCCGGCGCTTCCAGGACCGGCTCGATCAGGCGCAGGCCTCGATCGCGGCGAACGCCGGGAAGACCATCGTGCTGGGACGGTTCATCACCGGCGCCGCCGTGTTCGTCCCGTTCGTCGCCGGCTCCTCGGGCGTGCGAGCGCGGACGTTCTTCGCGTACGCCATCCCGACGATGCTCGTCTGGACCACAGGACTCGCGTTGCTCGGCTTCTTCGTCGGCAACAACGTGGGAACCATCGATCGGATCCTCTCGCGCATCGGCCTGGCCGGCCTCGGCCTGGGCGTCCTGCTGATCGGTATCTGGATCTGGCGCCAGCATCGAGCCACCGGATCGCCGGACGGTCCGGACGTTCCACAGGATCCCACGAGCGATGACGGCGAGATGTGACCGGACGACGTCGCCAGGCGCGCGTCAACGCGCCTGCGCCGCCCGCAACAGGGACCCTCTCGCCTAGTTGCGGCGATCCTCCGCCGGGTCGATCACCAGCAGCTCGTCGAAGAGCGAGCGATAGTAGACCATCGCTTTCCGGAGAGCCTCGGTGTTCCCATCGCCTTGCTCGCCTGTCTCCTTCACGGCGATCGAGTGCGCCGACCGGTAGTTCTCGACCACCTCCGGGTGCTCCACGGAGATGTCTGCAGATCGCCGATCGAAATCCGCGACAGGGTAGCCCCGCGTCGCCATCACCCGTTGGATGAGTTCGTCCGCGTGCTCGACAGCGTCAGAGGGCCTGTCCACGAACGCCGCCTGCACGTTCGTCCACTCGGAAGCGAACCGGTCGTGATCCGATGTCGAAAGCGGCCTCAGGTCCAGTGAGCTCACGCGTTCACGTCGCTCCTGGAGATCGGATTCCGCGAGGCCACGGTCACCGGCGCGAGCCATCGTCCGTTCGTACTCCGGGCCGAAATCGCGCTGCAACCCCCGGGACCTAGTCCGGTTCACCAGGAACCAGATCAGCCCAGCCCCTACGAGCACGATCGCGATCACAACGATCCATCCCCACGTGTCCATGCGATCCTCCTTCGAATCAGCCTTTCCCTATGGTCCTACCCCTTTCGAGTACGCCCGAATCCCGAAGGCCCGCCCCTTTCAGCCCGTCTCCACGTGGGAGGATGGGGCCGGAGGTTCGTCAAGCGATGACCGAGTCCCGCACGGAGACCGACTCGCTCGGGCCCATCGAGGTCCCCGCCGACCGCTACTGGGGCGCCCAGACCGAGCGGTCGCTCCACCATTTCTCGATCGGCGACCCCGCGGCAGACCGGATGCCCATGGAGGTCGTTCGCGCGCTGGCGATCCTGAAGAAGGCGGCCGCGATGGTGAACGCCGACCTCGATCTCCTGGACAGGAAGCTGGCCGACGTGATCGTCGCCGCCGCCGACGAGATCATCGACGGCACGCTCGACGACCATTTCCCCTTGTATGTGTGGCAGACGGGATCAGGCACCCAGACCAACATGAACGTCAACGAGGTGATCTCGAATCGCGCCATCGAGATCGCGGGTGGCGAGCTCGGCTCCAAGGTGCCGATCCATCCCAATGACCACGTGAACATGTCGCAATCCTCCAACGACACGTTCCCGACCGCGATGTATGTGGCCGCGGCGCAACAGCTCGCCGAGCGGGTCCTTCCCGCCGTCCGGGCGCTCCGCGACGCCATCGACGCCAAAGCAGCCGCCTGGGCCCACATCGTCAAGATCGGCAGGACCCACTTGCAGGACGCCGTCCCCCTCACGCTCGGTCAGGAGTTCTCGGGCTACGTCGCGCAGCTCGACGACGACATCGAGCGGCTCGAGCAGACGCTCCCCCACCTGTACCGGCTCGCGATCGGCGGGACCGCGGTAGGCACGGGATTGAACGCGCCCGAGGGCTTCGGCGATGCGTGTGCGGCCAAGATCGCGGAGCTCACGGGTCGCCCGTTCGTCCAGGCACCCAACCTCTTCGCGGCGCTGTCAGCGAACGACGCGATCGTGCATACGAGTGGGGTGCTCGCCACGCTCGCCGCCTCCCTGATGAAGATCGCGAACGACATCCGCTGGCTCGGCTCCGGACCTCGAGCCGGTATCGGCGAGCTGCTCCTTCCTGAGAACGAGCCCGGCTCCTCGATCATGCCGGGCAAGGTGAACCCCACGCAGAGCGAGGCCATGACGATGGTCGTCACACAGGTGTTCGGCAACGACACCGCGATCAAGGTGGCGGGCTCGCAGGGCAACTTCGAGCTGAACGTGTTCAAGCCCGTGATGATCCGGAACCTGCTGCATTCGAGCCGGCTGCTCGCGGATGTGTGCCGCACCTTCCGCGAGTTCTGCGTCGAGGGCTTGGAGCCCAACCGAGAACGGATCGAGGAGCTCGTGCACCGATCGCTCATGCTCGTGACCGCCCTCGCCCCGAAGATCGGCTACGACAAGGCCGCGGAGATCGCAAAGAAGGCGCATCACGAGGGCACCACGCTGAGGGAGGCCGCCCTCGCGCTCGGCTACCTCACCGATGAGGAGTACGACGACATCGTCGTGCCGGAGAAGATGGTGTGAACGCGCAGCAGGATTCCGAAAGCCCCCGGCCCGTCCCCCGACGTACCCTTGTAGGGGAAGCGATGAGGGCTATATGACGGTGATCGCCGACGGGCTCCCGAGCCCGCACCTCCAACGCAAGATCCAAGAGGTCCAACTCTTCCTTGCTCAGAATCTGGCCTACGACGTCGACCTGAACACCATCGCGGCCCACGCTGCCCTCAGCCCGTACTACTTCACGAGGCAATTCACGGCGATGGTGGGCATGCCTCCCTACCGCTATCTGATCTCGCTCCGGATCCAGCGATCGGCTCAGCTGCTCCGCGAATCGGACCTCACGGTCACCCAGATCCTCCACCGCGTCGGCTTCCACAGCCCGAGCCACTTCACCACGACCTTCCGGCGGCACATGGGGATGAGCCCGACGGACTACCGGCGCCGCTACGACTTCGAGCGGAACGCGAACCGGTTCAGTCGAGCGCTCGATCCGTTGGTGCACCAGCCCAACCCGCGCCTCACCAGGTAGGACTCGCCCGTCTTTTCCTCCCCGCGATCCGTGGGGGTGACATCGCCTCCCGACGGGGAACATCACGAAGGGGCCGGCGAGGAAGCGGTGGTCGACACCCTCCTCCTCGAACTCGGCCCCTTCATGGATCGGTTCCAGCCGCAGTCGCGGCATAATCGCTGCAGAGCTTCGATCGCTCGCCTAGAACAGCCACATGAGGACGGCGATCAATCCGATCACAGCCAGGATGGTCCAGATCATCTTTGGTCACCTCCCCCTGCCAGGTTGTCCTCACCGTCCGTACCCGACAGGGAAGGGGTTCACACATCTGCGTTGGTTCGGTTGGTGCGTCTGTCTCCGTGCTCGCAGGTCCGGCGTCCGCGGACTAGCACGACCCGTTCGTGCGGATGCAGCGCTGGATCCGCGCGTTCAGCACTGTCTGGTTCCAGGCGTTGAAGAAGTCGCCGTGCATGGTGAAGAAGGGACCGCTCGCGAGCCTCACGCCGCTCCCGTTGCGGATAGGGAAGGAGATCGCCATCGTGAGTTCGGGCACCGGTACCCGGTGTGTCCTCGGACAGCCACGTCTGCCGCCGCCGAGCCTCGTCGCGTAGCGCATGTGGGACTTGTGGTTCGGGCTGTCCTTCCGTCGGCCGTCCCAGCAGGATGGGAACTTGATGAGGACCTTGACATGCCCGCCGCTGCCGCAGTCACGCATCGTCGCTTGTCCTGTCCCGCTGCTCCCCTGGCACGACCAAGCCACCACCCTCGTGCTCTGCGGTCTCTTGGCGTTCTTGTTGCCCGCGATGATCTTCAGGCCCGGCGGGAACGCTCTTATCGCACTCAGGTTGGCGTGCTGGCCCCGGTAGTAGAAGTGGCCGGCGGTGGGACGGATCACCCTCCCATTCCTGTAGAGGGCCGGCATCCAGTACGCCGCTTTGTCTCCCTTGTCGTTGCAGTTCGTGCCCGCCCGGCGGAGTGAGGCCCAGGTGGAGTGCGCGTTCGTCGACGTGTTGCCGAAGAACGCGTGAAGGTGACCCATGCCCGGATGGTGAGGATGGACGATGGGGTCGGCTCTCGCGAGATGATGGAAGTCGCATTCGACGTGGATGCTCGGGCTCGCGAGTGCCGGCGATGCCGACAAAGGCACGATGCCGGTCGCAGCCGCGGTGACGATGAGGAACGCCGCGAGGCGGCGGCGGCGCATGGGGAAAGACAGAACCGACCGCATGAGCCACCTACCCTATCGTCATGAGGGCTCCTGTCAAAGGCGGAAGAACGACACTGGGATGCTCGCATCCCTGTCATCCAACGATGCCGTAGCTCGGCTACGCTCGTCAGACGGTGGCGGCACTACGAGACCTCTCTAGTCTGTTCAATGGAAACGTAGTGCAACGGATCGCTCGCTCCGTCTCCGACCACTGAAGAGCCATGGAGCCCAAGATGCATGAGCCCGCGCCGACGGGAACGACACCGAGATTCCTCGCGACGTTCGACATCGAGGACTGGTTCCATGCCGAGAACGTGCGAGCGAGCCTTCCCAGCGCGGATCCGGACTCGCTCGAACCGCGGATCGAGCCGAACGCGCACGAGCTCCTCGACATCCTCGCGGAAGAGGGAGTGCGGTCCACGATGTTCGTTCTCGGATGGGTGGCGGAGCGCTACCCGACGATCGTCCACCGCATCGTTGACGAAGGTCACGAGCTCGCGAGTCACACGCATCTGCATCGCAACCTGAACCAGTTGTCACGAGACGAGGTGGTGCGTGAGCTCGCGCAGGCGAAGGACGCACTCGAGCAAGTCAGTGGGCTGGCCGTCCGAGGCGTTCGGGCGCCGAACTTCTCGGTGAGCGACGAAGTTCTCGACGTCCTGGCGGAAACTGGTTACTGGTACGACTCGAGCTACTTCGGCTTCGCACAGCACGACCGCTACGGCCACATCTCGATGACGATCGACGCGCACGCTCCGGTGGTGGAGGTCCGTCCCGGTCTGCTCGAGATCCAGATGACTCGGGTACCGGTCGGGCGACTGATGGTTCCCTGGGCAGGCGGCGCGTACTTCCGACTGATCCCTTACCCCGTCTTCCGACGCGGCGTCGCGAAGCAGCTCCGATCCACGTCATGGTTCACGTTCTACCTCCATCCGTGGGAGTTGGACGCCGAGGAGACCGCGCCGCCCGGGATGTCCCGGTCCCTCCGATTCCGCGCCTACACCGGTCGCGGCCGCGTCCGACGCGATCTGCGGCGGCTCGTTTCCGAGTTCGGCTCCTCGCGGATCGACGAGGCTCTGAGCGATCGAGGCTACGAAGCGCCGGACGGGCGCTAGGGGCGACACGAGTCTCAGGCGGGTTATCGGCCTCGGAACAGGACGCCGATCGTCCGGGCGATGATCACCAGGTCCCGCCACAGGGACCAGTTCTCGATGTAGTAGTTGTCCAAGCGGGCACGCTGAGGCACGGTGTCGAAGCCCCGGTTCCGGCCGTTGATCTGAGCCCAGCCCGTGATGCCGCCGACCACCCGGTGCCGATCGTCGTACCGGGAAACGGTCTCCGTGAACTGCCCCGTGTAGTGGGGTCGTTCCGGCCGCGGCCCGACCAGCGACATCTCGCCACGGAGCACGTTCAGCAGCTGTGGCACCTCATCCAGGCTCGTCCGCCGCAGGAGATGCCCGACGCTGGTGACCCGATCGTGATCGCCGTCCGACAGCCAGGCCGTATCCGAATCATCGTTCTCATACATCGTCCTGAACTTGAAGATCTCGAAGAGCTGACCGTTCAGCCCGACCCGCTTCTGCCGGAACAGGACCGGTCCCGGGCTGGAGAGACGCACCGCGAGCGCCAAGATGGCCAACAGCGGAAGGCTCACGAGGAGCAACGAGGACGCGGCCACGATGTCGAACGCCCGCTTCTGAAGGCGGGCCGCCGGACGAAGAGCAGGCCGCCGAAGATGGAGCAAGGGGATGCCGCACACGTCGTCCACGGCGGCTCCCTGTGGGATCCCGCTCAGCTCGAAGAAACGCGGGACGACGTGAATCTCCGCCGTCGCTCGCTCGTTCGCGCGCAGGATCGTGACGAGCTCCTGGTCGAGCATCTCGCCGAACGCGACGAGGACGCGCCTCACCTCGTGGTCAGCGATCACCCGCGGGAGGTCCTTGCTCTCGCCGAGGTATGGCAACGGAGTGACTTGGGTCTCGTGCCGTCCCAGGAACCCCACCGGCCGAAGCCCGTATTCCGGGTGCTCCTCGAGGGCGTCGACGAGCCTCATGGCCATCTCGCCGTCCCCGACGATGAGCGTTCGCTCTGAGACCACTCCTCGTGTCCTCGCGGCGCGCTCCAGCGCATACGCGGCGGCGCGACCCAAGAAGATCGCCGCCGAGCCGGCCAGCCCGGCCAGCGTGAATCCACGGAGAGCACTCCCGAGGATCTCGATCCCGGCCAGCGAGGAGATCGACCACCCCACGGAGACGAGAACCAGCAAGGCGATCGACACCCGCCCGAGCAGCCATCCCGCCTCGTCACCGAAACGGGGGTTGATCCGGAACTTCCGAGACGTGTCACCGTTGAGGATCAGGAACGCGACGACCGCGTAGGCGATCGAGGGGCGGGAGAAACCCAAGAGGGCGGCGGCGCCGAGCAGCATCACGGCGTCGGCGGCAGGCAGCAGGCTCGACAGCGGGGGGCGGGATCGGAGCGCCCGGGGCGTCGAGATGGTGATCTCGAGGGGCTCGTGGAGGGCCATCAGCTCAGGGACCTCCATGGGGTCCGAGCAGTCAACTTCCAAGCGAACACAACGGCGCCCCTATCTCCAGCCCGTCCCGAAGACTGAGTCTGGCTGGGAGAGGGGACCCAGCACATGCGCGGTTCGGCGTAGGAAACGTACCGATGGTTGGGGAGGAGGGGGTTCAGGCGCTGATCCAAAGGCTGGCTGGCCTCACAGGAAGCGCGTTCGAGGAACGCTCGAGAACTGGTGGGCGGAGGTCCGCCGACGGTATCAGGACCTCAGGATCGAGGCGTCGTCGGCGTAGAAGCAGACCCCCGGAGGCGCCTGGGCCTTGGGCATGAACACCTGGAAGTCGAGCGTGGATGTGCCTGCTTGCACAGGTGTGTACGTGACCGTCAGCCGCTGCCATGATGTCGTCAGCGTACCCGTCACGACGCGCGATTTAACGACACTCGCGCCATTCATTTCACGGAATGTGATCTTGATCGTCTTCCCGCCGGTGTCGGCTCGCACCCAGATGCTCCCCGTGTAGAGACCCGCCTGGGTGGTGGTGACCCAGTTCGGGACGTCGTTCAGGACGCATTTCCTGGTCGCCGAAGCGTTGTTCCTGAGGAGCGCCGCTCCGCTGCCGGTGTGCGGCGTGGGGGTGGTCACACGGGTCAACGCGACACCGGGTCCAGATCCGGTGATGTCCCAACCGGCCGTGTTGGTCTCGAATCCCGGGTTCCCGACGAAGTCCTGGGAGGGCTGCGGCTCGGTGACGACGACATCTCTGGTCGTCGTACTCGAACTCACCGAGTTCGTGGCCGTGAGCTCAACGGTGTAGGTACCCGCCGTGTTGAACACGAACGTCGGATGCTGGACGGTCGAGTCGATGATGTCGTCCTCGTTGAAGTCCCACGCCCACGTCATGGGCGTGCTTCCCGTCGTGGTGTTGTTGAACATGACACTCAGCGGAGCCGGTCCGGTGGCGGGGTTGGCGGTGAACGAGGCCGTGGGCGCAACGGGGGCAGGAGCGGTCACGTCGAAGACGAACACGGCGTACTTGAGCGGGCCGGCCGGTCGCGAATCGGCGCCATCGCTGACGAAGACCTGACCGCCGATGAACTCCACCCCCCGGCTGTCCAAGACGCCGAACGGGGTGAGGTCGAAGGTCCAGCCGGGCACGATCGTCTTGCTCGACCAATCGACCCGCTTGAGGACCTCCGCACTTGTGACGACGAAGAGATCGCTGCCGGTCGACGAGAAGCCCATGCCCAGGATCCCGGAGAGGCCGGGGACTTGGAACGTGGATCCGGCGGTGTTCGTCTCGTAGTTGTACGTGCGCAACTGGCTGCCTACTCCCACGTAGATCTTCCCGTCGGCGACGTTCCAGGAAGAAGCCGTGTAGTTGGCGCCGGACCCAAGCGGTTGGTGGGACTCGACCTGGAATGCCCCACTCTGCCGGGTGAGGCGGAAGGCGGTCGGCAAGATGGAGCCACTGCAACAGGGTCCGGAGAAGAGGTAGAGCCTGTCGTTGACCTGATCGTAGGCGAACGACTCGAAGTCATCCGTTCGGGCTGTCCCCGCGACCGGTCCGCCGCCGAACTTCGGAGCGGCGTTGAAGTCCGCACGGGGGATCATCCGTTTCAATGCACCCGTCGTGGCGTTCACCTCGAACACGGCGTTGCCGTTGTCATCCACGAGCCACAAGGAGTTGTCGCCGGGCACGTACGCGCTGCCCTCGTGGTCTTTCATCGAGACGGAGGAACCATCGAAGGGCGTCGTCCGGATCGTCCGGTTGAGAGTCAGCGACGGATCGGCCGCGAACGCCGGAAGCCCGGGGGCCAACAGCAACCCGACTGTCGACAGCAGCACTAACCCAACTCGCCGTGGACTGACGCGTGGCAAACTCATCATGAACTCGAACCCTCCTGATGACCGGGAACAACCCATCCTTGACTCATCATCTAGCCTGCACAGGCGGAGCCGAGAGGGCATCACCCATTCGACGCAGGTAGGCTACGGGATGTTCGGGACGACATCGAGGGATGCTTCAGCCTTGGGCCGCAACACGAGAGCCCGAACGGCGGGGTCGTTCCTCTGGGCGAGGTCGGGGATCGTCGGATCTCCCTTCGACCACGGCGGGATGCGTATCCCGCCTACGCTGTTCATCAGATGACCACTACGGAGTGCTCGCCTTAGCGTTGGACTCAACTCATTCAGGTCGGAGGGGCCTTGACGCGGATCGTTGCAACGGCGGTCGGCCGGCACCCGTCGGCTCTTCCTCCTGAGAGGAAAGTCGAGATCCTCGGCGTCGCTGGGGCGGGCAAGTCGACCGTGGTACGCCTGCTCGGCGAGGGGCCCGGGTTCACGAGGGCCGAGTTCATCCACACCCGGAAACCGTCACATCTGCTTCAAGTGGCTCGAGGCCTCCCTCGCCTGATGCCGATCCTCATCGGGGGCATCACTCGCCGGCCGCGGATCAGCTGGCCGGAGGTCAAGCTGCTCGCCTATGTGACCCGCTGGCGCTTCTTCCTCGGGCGGCGGATGCCCGCCCCCGGGACGATCCTCCTCTTCGATCAAGGGCCTCTCTACGCGCTGGTCCGCTTGCAGGCGGAAGGGAAGGGCTTCACCACCCTTTCGGCCTTCGACGTCTGGAGGGAAGAGATGCTCGAGCGTTGGGCGAGCGAGCTGAGCGCGGTGGTCTGGCTGGACGCTCCTGATCCGGTCCTGTGGAGCCGGATCAACGAGCGCTCGCAAGGTCACAGGACGAAGGGCGAGGAAGCGGATGCGGGACACTCGTTCATCGACCGCTATCGCCGATCGTTCGATGCCCTCCTCCGACGGATGGAGGAGCTCGGTGGACCCGAGGTCCACCGGTTCGACACGAGCACGGCGGCCGCCGAGCAGATCGTCGAGACGCTCAGACCGCTGCTGGCCCCCGCGTCGGTCCCCGGGAGCGAGCGCGAGGAGAACCGACATGGTCGATAGCCGTCCGGATCGGAAGATGCGGGTGCTGCACCTGATCATCGTCCTCGGCGAGACGAACGGTCAGTACAACGAGCATTGCCTCCCCCTCATGCACGAGCGGGACATCTCGATCGTCACCTACTTCGTCCCCAAGCTGACGCCGCCGCCGGAGATCACTCTGTTCGCCGGGGACGGGACGCTTCGAGGATTCTTCCGAGCGCTGAAGAAGGCCCTGAACGCGGAGGAGTACGACGTCGTGCACGCCCACGCGCCGCAGACGGGCACGCTCTTGGTGCTGGCGGCTGCGGCCTGGCGGCGCTTCTCGAGGCTTCGCCCTTCGCTCGTCTACACGGTTCAGGACTCGTTCCACGACTACAAGCCGCGCAACCAAGCCATGATGGTGATCGCGCTGGCGACGTTCACTCGGGTCGTGTTCTGCAGTCGTTCGGCCTACGAGAGTCTTCCGAGGATCCTCAAGCGCCTGGTGCGCGCCCGGTGGCGCGTGGTCCAGAACGGCGCCGATCTCGATCGGGTCGATCGGGCCGTGGCCGCTCGACAGGCCACACGCAACGGCACGGGCTTCACCGTCCTGTCCGTGGGACGTCTCGAGCAGGTGAAGGATCCGATCGCGGCACTGAACGC
This sequence comes from uncultured Actinomycetota bacterium, assembly GCA_963842295.1. GTDB lineage: Bacteria > Actinomycetota > UBA4738 > UBA4738 > HRBIN12 > JAJNBA01. The sequence continues at coordinate 10,621 of CAWJFY010000007.1, forward strand.
CTTCTCACTCAGTGTGGGTGAGGATGCAGGAAGCCGAGCCGTGTTCGTGGGCGCCGGAGAGCTCTCGGCCACCGTCTCCGAGCGTGCGGAGGAGTTGGGTCTCCAGGACCGGGTCGTCCTCGCCGGCCTCATCCCTCGGGACGAGGTCTTCGTCCTCTGCGCGGATGCCGATGTCTTCGTATCGACGTCGCACGGGGAGGGTCTTCCGGTGGCCGTTCTCGAGGCCATGGCGGCCGGGTGCCCGGTGATCCTCTCGGACATCCCGCCGCACCGTGAGCTCGCGGAAGGCACGGACTTCATCCCGTTCGTGCCACCCGGAGACGTGGAAGGGTTCGCAGCCGCCATCCGCCGGCTCCACGAGATGTCACCCGAACAGCGCCGGGAGGTCGGCCGCCGATGCCGGGACCACATGGCCTCTCGTTTCACCTTGCCGATCATGCGCGCCGGCACCGAGGCCGTGTATCGAGAGCTCAGACCCCGCAGCGTGGCGCGCACACGATGATCGTCGAATTCATCGGAGCCACCGGGGCCGGCAAGACGACGCTGGCGCGGGCGCTCGTCCGCCGAGCGAGCGCCCAGCCGGTCCGGATGGCGACGGATCTGCTGACGGACCGACCCGGCCGTCGGTGGATCCGCAACCCGCACGCGATCAACGTTCTGGCCGACGTGACCGCGCTTCCGTCGTTCGTGCGCGCCCTCGATCGCGATCGAGACTTCCTTCGGTTCGCGTTCGACAGGTTGAAGCGGCACGCTCCATCGACCTTCGCGAAGCTCAACTACATGCGGAACATGGTGCGGAAGCTCGGCATGCACGAGATGACGACGCGAGCAGACCCGGGAACGACGTTCCTCGTCGATGAGGGCACCATCCTCACCGCCTATCAGCTCTTCGTCTACAGCGATGCGCCCTTCACACAGCCCGATCTCGAGCGTTTCGGCCGGCTCGTGCCCCTGCCCGACGTGATCGTATCCGTGAAGGCGCCGATCGATGTCCTGCTGGAACGCGCGATGACCCGGTCGGACCGCCGGCGCGAGCTCGCCCAGAACGATGAGGACGAGGTGCGACGCTGGATCGTCCGAGCGGCGGACCTGTTCGATGCGCTGGCGGAGATCGGGCCGATCAGGGACCGTCTCGTGAGCGTCGAGATCGCGGACGATGAGCCGGAGAGTCTCGACGCAGCCATCCTCGAGGTCGAGAGATCGCTCGCACGCGAGGTCGTGCCGTCGATCGAGCGAGCTTCCCCGGGGAGGGCAACGTTGATCGCGTTCGTAGGATCCGAGGCGACCGGCAAGTCGACGATCCTGAACGAGGTGGAGGGATGGCTCGGTCGGACCCAGCCGGTCCGCCGGATCCACGCCGGCAAGCCTCCGAGCACCCCCATCACGTTCGTGCCGCACGTCCTCCTGCCTGCGATCAGGAGGCTGTTCCCGGAGCAACGCACGCTGCGCGTGGAAGAGCGGAACGAAGACGTCGATGGATCGACCAGGAAGACCTATCCCCTTCTCTTCGGCGTCCGGTCCGTGATGCTCGCCTACGAGCGTCGGGCCCTCATCTCGCGGGCGGTCCGCGCGGGCAGGGGCTCGGTCGTCTTGAGCGACCGGTACCCGTCCGACACGAGCGGCGCGCCGGACGGCCCACAGCTCGCCCACCTGCCCATGCCGGCGGGCCGCTTCTCGCTCCGACGGGTGCTCGCGAGGATGGAGGGTCGCCTCTACCGCGACATCCCCGCCCCGGACCTGGTCTTCCATCTCTCCGCGCCCCTCGAGGTGACGCTTGCCCGGAACGCCGCGCGAGACAAGCGGGAGCCGGAGGACTACGTGCGGTTCCGTCATGAGCTCAGCACGAGGCTCCGATTCGACGGTGCCCCTGTGTATCCCATCGACACCGACAGAACCCTCGAGCTCGTCCTGCAGGAGATCGAAGGAGTGATCGATGACGGCCGCGCGACCACTCGCTGACGAGGCTCCGATGCTCCCGAACTTCGTGATCATCGGCGCCGCCAAGGCGGGCACCACCGCGCTGTATTGGTACCTCGCCGACCACCCACAGGTGTTCATGAGTCCCGTGAAAGAGACGAACTACTTCGCCTTCGGGCTCGACGACGACGGCAACCTCCTCTACGGCGATCCGGATCTCCACCGATTCCCGGTCCGGTCCTCCGGCGCCTACGAGGAGCTGTTCTCCGCCGCGACGGACGCCGTGGCGATCGGCGAAGCTTCGCCGATCTACCTGGAATGTCCGCAGTCGGCGGCTCGGATCCAGGACGTGCTGCCGAACGCCCGCATCATCTGCGGGCTCCGGGAGCCCGTCGATCGGGCGTACTCGGACTACCTGATGTACCTGCGAGCGCGGGGAAGACGATTGGATCCCGTTCGCGACCTGACCGCCTCGGCCGCCTGGGCGAGTCCGGAGTCTCATTGGATGCAGATCAGCCGGTACCACGAGGCGTTGTCGCGATACTTCGATCTCTTCCCTCGCGAACGGATCCACATCTTCCTGTTCGAAGATTTCAAGGCGGACGCGATCGGAACCGTACGCGACGTCTACCGGGCCGTCGGTGTCGACCCGGGCTTCGCGCCCGACCTCGACACGCCGCACAACATCGGTGGGATGCCGTCGAGCATGACACTCGAGAAGGTCTTCACCAGCGGGGCGCTCAAGAAGGCGCTCGAGCCATTGATCCCGCGGCGGGCGGCGGACATGGCCAGGCGGCTCAGAACGAAGAACCTGAAGAAGGCTCCTCCGCTCCCGGAAGCTCTGAAGGCCGAGCTGGGCCAGCACTTCCGCGACGACATCGCCAGGACCTCGGCGCTGATCGGCAGGAGCCTGGACCACTGGCTCCCGTCGGCCTGAGCGAAGGTCTCAGCGCATCAGCGCTTGGACGAGCCCGCTGGTCCGCCTTCCCCGGTAGAGACGGATCGTCGGCTTCAACAGCATCCGTTGTTTCAGGCCGTAGAGGGCGAGCTTCCGGCGATCGTATCCCTTCTTTCCATCCTCGCGGAACGCGTCGACGGCGCCCGGCAACGTGGGCCCGTACTGACGCTGCAGAGCAGGGTAGACATCCCCCGTGACATGTTCGTAGACCTCGAGATCGGCCTGGTTCGCCTCGACGATCATCTGACGCGTCCTGGGGTCCGCGAGAAGACGCTTCGCCACGTCAGAGCTCTTGGCGACATTGACCGGCGCGTATCGGATGTCGAGATCCGGCGCTCGCAGCGCCCGGAGCAGCACGATCGACTCGTCGAATCGCTCCGTCAGCCCGACGAACATCTCCTTCTTGCGGATCACCGCGATCGCGTCGTCGGGGTCGGTGGTTCCCCCGATCCGCTGGGTCTGCGCGTCTCGCACCCAGTCCTTCTGGATCCATTCCTCGAAGACGACGTTCTGCTTCCTCCGATAGTCGAGCTGGTATTGGAAGCGAGAGGCGCAGAGCGCGACCGGCTCCCGGAGGAAGGTCATGTAGCGGAAGTCCGTGCCCGGTTCCTCCAGGTCGACGTGGCCGCTGATCCGATGTCCCGCGATGCTCGTCAGGCGCGGGTAGAGCTTGCGGACGCGCTGCAGGTCCGCGGTCGAGAAGGGCGGGTCCGACCAGGCACCGTGCCACGGCTCGACGTCGCAATGCCGGGCACCGTAGGAGCTGCGCAGGATGTACCGCATCGTCGTTCCCGCGGTCTTGTTGATGTGGACGAACACGAGCAACGGCCTCGTCGCGCTCATGGCCACTCGTATCCCAGCCGATGACTCGTCGTCCCGGCGACGCGGGCGATCGTTCGCAGGCCCCGGGTGCTGAGCGTCTGCTGCCATGAAAGGTCCTCACGGATCTCCCCCAGAGCCCTGAGCCGCATCGAGTTGCCGATCACGTGCCGCTCCGTTGGCTCGAGGAGCGCGGAGATCGGGGCCGGCTCGACGCCGATGAAACGGGACACACGATCGAGCGTCGCCTGAGGGTCGTTGCACAGATCCTCGTACCGCAGCCGCATCCACGAATCCATCCCGAAGTATCGCCGGATGCGATCGGCCTCGACGTTGTAGTGCCGCCACTGACGGGCAGCTTTCCGAACACCGACTCCCGTGTGCTTCATGATGCTGGCGACGTTTCCGCGGGGATCTCGGACGAGGTGGATCACCTTGACGTCGAGATGAGGCATCGCCGCGAGGTGCCGAGGTCGCTGGTGATCCCGGGCCGTGTCGACGAACACGCTCTTCCCCGTCGCTTCCAGCACGGCTCGGGCGAGGCTCCACGAAGAGAGCCTGGCCTCCGAGACCCTCCTTGCGACGGGGCCGGCCTTGCCGATCACCGCGTCACGCGCCGCGTTCAGCGACGCGTTGCCGAGCGAGCTCACGATGAGCCCATTCAGCGATCGACGGTTGGACACGCGCACATGGGTGTTCCAGAAGCCCTTCTCGAAGACCGTCACCGGGTGCTTGAGCTCGATCGTTCTTCGGGCGATCCGGCCCCAGAATCCGCAGTCGGTGAACCTGGTCCCGCACGAGCACAGGTACGTGGAGAGGTCCACGCGAGCGGTGAGTCCCGTAGCCGCTCCGATCGAGGCGCACGCCGGATGGTTGCCCAGCAGCATCCCGAGGAGGGTCGACCCGGTGTAGGGGCTGCCGGGCATGCACACGTAGGGGATGGGCGTCTGTATCCCGGGTGCCGGATCGGACTTGACGTCGACGCGTTGATCCACGGCTCACGTCCTCCCGCGCCGTTGTTCGATAGCCGGTTCCGCCGGGGCAGGGGCACCTGCCCCGGCAGAACCGACGGTGAGCTCGGACCACAGCTCGAGGTTCTGCCGCATCGTGGTCGCGAGATCGAAGGAGCCGCTCCGTGCTCGCGCCGCCTCACCGAGGCGGCGCCTCGAAGACGCGTCGCGCAGGAGCGGGTCGATCGCGTCCGCCAGAGCCTGCGGATCGTCCGGCGGCACGATCACTCCCGCGTCTCCGAGGGATTCGCTGCCGTTCACGTCGCTGGCAACGATCGTGGCGCCGGACGCCATCGCCTCGAGGAGGGCGAGGGAGAGGCCGTCCCACCTCGAGGGTGTGACGACCACATCCGCCGCGCGGTACTCGGGCGCGGTGTCGTCGACGCCTCCGCGCCACTCGATCCGATCGGACACCCCCAGGGACTCGGCGAGCGCCTCCAGCCCAGCCCGCTCTCCCCCGCCGCTCTCGGCCCCGACGAGACGAAGGCGGGCCGCCCGGTCGCGCAGGAGGGCGAGCGCGCCGATCGCAACGTCCTGTCCCTTCTGGTGACTGAGGCGGCCCACACAGACGAGGAGCGGAACCCCGGAGTCGCGTTCAGCCGCGACCCCGTGGGGCGAGAAGTGGTCACGATCGACCCCGTTGGGGATCAGCTTCACGGGCGCCGCCGCGCCGAGCGCGACGCGGCCCTCCGACGCCTCTCGCTCGGACACCGCGACGATGACGTCACAACGCCGGGCGAGGAGGCGTTCGATCCATCGGTAGAGCGGCGCCCACCGCCCGCCGACGAGCCAGGACCAGTAGTGAGCGGTGACCACGACCGCCGGACGGTGACGCCGGCCGATGAAGAGCGCTGCGACGCGCCCCAACACCGCTGCCTTGGACGAGTGCAGATGGACGACGTCCTTGTCGCGCGCGAGGCGTCGCACGGTCAAGAGATCGAACGCGTCCCGGGGTGCGGGCATCCGGGCCATGTCCAACGTGTGGTGAGCTGCGCCGGTACCCTCGATCCAGCCTGCCAGCGGCCCTCGGTCGGCCCCCGGGCTCACCACCGTGACGCGGTGGCCGGCCTCCACTGCGGCCTGGGTCAGCTGCCGGACGTAGATCGCCACGCCGTATGCGACCGGTTGCGAGACGATCAGCACATCCAGGGGTCGGTTCACACCGACCTCCGAGGCTCGGGGCTGTTGGGGACCGCGGTCCCCCCCGGCAGCGAGGCTCGATCCCTCCAGGGACTGAGATCGATCCCCCAGGAGCGCTCCAGCTCCTCGAATTCAGCGGCATACATCTGGCTCAGCTCTCGCTTCAACCCCTTCTCCAGCGGGGGGACTCGACGCCCGCTCGTCAGCAGTCGCCGGAGCCCCAGTCGACCGGCCACATCGACGAGGGACTCGAGGTGATGCCTCCGCAGCCGCCGGCCCGTCTTCACGGCGAAGCTCGAGAGCGAGCGGAACCGTGGGACGGTGCTCGGATTGACGCGGTCCGTGGCGCCCGGGAACAGCTCCTCGGTGATCCCGAGGAACCCCGCCAGGTCGTGTCGGACCTCGCTGCGCTCCGAGACCGCCTCTTCGAAGACGACCGGGAGTATCCGGCTCCTTTCGAAATGACGCAGGTAGCCCTCCAGATACCGGCTGTAGAAGCCCATCTCGAGTGCCCGAGGTCTGGTCGCCACGAACTCCTCGAAGGAACCGCGGAAGTCGCGACGCTGCATCACGAAGCCGAACTGCGAGTAGGCCCGGTCCACCGGATGCCGCAGCATCACGATCAGCTTCGCCGTCGGGAGGAGCGTGGAGATCCGCCCGGGACACTCCTCGCAGTAGAGGTATTGGGGCGAGATCTCACCGATCGCCCTGTACTCGCGGGCCTCGTCGGCGGTGCAGAAGAACTCCTCGTACCACCCCTGACCATGGTCGTGATGGCGATCGAAGTAGCGCACCTCCTTGCGTCGCGAGGGCAGGTACACCTCGGGATGGGCGGCCAACAGCGTGTGCAGCCATGTCGTGCCGGCGCGAGGCACCCCGATCCCCAGGAACGTCGGAAGCGTCACCGGCCGCCACCCTCAGACGGTGCGGCGTCCGAAACCCATTCCCCGTTCACGAGGACGGGGTCGGAGATGTCGATGAGATCGTCGGATCGCGAGCGGACGCGCTCGAACCCGGCCGACGCCGCTGCGACGACGAACGTCATGAAGAGCCAGGTCGTCTTCCTGTGCTCCCATGTGAGGGTGGACGCTCCGATCGCCCAGACCAACAGCACGGTCAACCAGAAGTTCCGGTCCCACCTCGGGAGCCGTCGAGCCTGACCGACCACGATCCAGAGGATGGTCGCGAACAGCACGAACCCGATGAGGCCGAGCTCCACGAGCACCGACAGGTAGGAGTTATGAGCGACCTTGCTCAGGGTGTTGACGGTTCGGTACTGGTCCACCCCGACGCCGAGCATCGGATCGTCCATGAAGGCGACGAAACCCTGTTCCCACTGAGCGATCCGACCGTTCAGGTCGCCCTCGGTCACCTCCGTCGCCGTCGTGCCCAGGCGCTGGAACGACGTAAGCGGCTGCACGATCGGAAGGAGGACGAAGAGAGCGACGGCGAGGAGCACCACGACGGCGAGCCGCGTGAAGAGTCGCAGTCGGGTGAGGGTCGCGAGGCCGTACAGCAGGCCCACGGCTGCTCCGACGGAGGCCGTTCTCGTGCCGGACAGCGCGATGCCGAGGAACGCGGCGGGGATGTAGCAGTAGTTGAGGAGACGGAAGATCCTCGGCGTCTCCGTCGAGGCCGCCAGGTAGCACGCGATCGGGATGCCGAGGGCGACGATGAATCCGTAGCCGTCGGGATTGGTGTCCCCGAGGCTGTACCGATCCATATTCGTATAGAAGGCCTTGGCGCCGAGGTAGTTGAGCACCGCTCCGAAGACGGCCGCGTACGCACCCAGGACGTACGCCTGCAGACCTGCCAGCAACTTCGCCTCCGTCCGGTAGAGATCCCAGAGGATGTAGACGAGTAGGAGGGTCTGGAGCCACAGGAGCACCGCGCCCAAGCTTTCCCCCGGGTCCGCGCTCCAGAAGGTGGTGAGCGTGATCCAGCCCACGAACACCGCGAGCGCGAACAGGTAGGGGACCGGTTCCCGCATCCGGCCCGTGAGCACGATGGTCATGAGCCAGCAGGCACCGACCACGAGTCCCACCACCGTCGCCGCGCTCCCGATACGCGGCAGGTGGAAGGCGCCCTCCCAGGGGATGGTGAAGATGAGGACGAGGGTGAGCCAGTACACGACCCTGCGCATCGCTAGACCCCCACCAGCACGTCGAGGTATCTCCTGACGACCGACTCCTGCTCGTACGGTCGCCAGCTCGTTGCGGCGGGTGGCGGCACATCGCCGGCCAGGGCCGACTCGATCCCGCGGGCGAGCGCGTCCACGTCGCCCACGGACACGAGCAGCCCGTGCTCGCCACCCTCGAGGATCTCGCGAGGTCCACTGAGGCAGTCCGTCGCGACGATCGGCACGCCGCAGTAAAGCGCCTCGATCAGCACGGAGGGAAGGCCCTCCCATCTGGAGGAGAGCACGTACACGCCGGCGTGCGTCATCCACGGGTAGGGGTTGGCCACCCATCCGGGAAGCGCGGCGACCTCATCGAGCCCGAGCTCCGAGATGAGCGACTCGAGCATCCCGCGCTCCGGTCCCTCGCCGAGGATCACCAGGCGCGCGGGTCGACCCTCGTGGACGCGAGCGAACGCGCGCAGGAGCGTCCCGAAGTCCTTCTGCTTCGAGAGCCTCCCCACCGACAGCACGACGGGCGGCTCCCCCTCACGGAACCAGGGATGATCCAACGGGGTCCTCGCCAGCTCCTTCAGCTCGGGGGTCACGATGGGGTTGTGTACCACCTCGATGCGCTCTCGGGACAGGCCGGTCGTCCGAGCGAGGTCATCCGCCGTCCCGCGGGCGACGGACACGATGCGATCCGCCCACGGGTAGAAGCGCCCGATCAGTCTGGGCATCAGCCGATGCCTCCGGCGGGGTGAATGCGCTGCCTCGAGGGAGAGCGCGTTCTGCTCGTTCACGACCAGCCTCGTGTCCACCCGAGCCAGCGCCCTGGCCCAGATGCCCACGACGTTCACGTAGTTCATCGACGTCAGCATCGCCGCCGGACGTTCGCGCCGCAGGTACCGGATGAGGCCCGGGATACTCGTGAGGACACGGCCGGAATCCAGGTTCACGATGCGGACCGTGTCGGGAACCTCGAGGAGATAGTGCCCTTCCGCCCGGCTCAGCACGAGGTCCACGTCGTATCCCTGATCCGCGATCCCGCCGGCGAGCTTCGCCATCGCCCGCTCGGCGCCGCCGCCGTCCATGTTCGAAGTGAAGATCGCCACCCGTACCTTGCCGTTCGACGTGCCACCCCGTTCGGTCATGTGAGCCGCACCACCTTGCGGAACCGATGCCACAGGAGCTGCCTCGCCTCGGCCGGCAGTCCGGCGAAGAACGCGACGATCGCGACGACCCCGGCAGACACGCCGGCGTACAGGACGAGGGTCGGCCACGAGCCTGCGTGGGCGGCGGCGCCGAGCGCGCTCGCGCCGGCGAAGAGCGCGCCGGTCGCGAGCGCCGGCCGCACGATGCCTCTCAGCTGTCGCTCGGGTGGGATGCCGAGCAGCCGGCCGATCATCCACGGGTAGCTGATGCTCTGGATCGTCCGTCCCACGATGAACCCGAGTGCGAGGCCGATGATCCCCATATCCATTGGGCCGAGGAAGAGCAACGCGAGGCCAACCGAGAGAACAGCCGAGAGCGCACCGAGAAGCACCTTCCTGCGAAGGTTGAGCGTCAGGTCGATGATGTTGGCGTCCGTGCGGATCAGGGCGAACTGCAGCACCATCAGCATGATCATCAGGACCGCGGCCGGTCCCGGGTAATAGCGCTCGCCGACCCACAGCCGCAGGAACGACTCCTCCCACACCAGCACCGTCGTCCCCGCCACGATCGTGAAGAGCCAGATCGAACTCATGGTCTCTTTCCGGATGCGATCGGCTCGCGCGAGTTCGCCCGCCCCGATCAGCCCACCGAGCCCCGGCATGATCGCGACGATCACCGTCGCGACCGCGACGGTGATCGCCTGCGGGATGTATTTGGCCAGGGTGTACGTGGTGACGAGCGCCGGAGACTCCACGACGCCCAGCACGACGACGTCGCTCGCGAGCATGATCACCATGACGAGGTTCCACAGGAGGAACCACCAGCTGAGGCGCACGAAACGGCCGACCTCGGCCAGACTCGGCCTCGCGATGCCGAACCACTCGACACGGGACCGCACGATGAACAGTAGGTCACGCCCCACAGCACGGTGGCGATCGTCGTGGCAACGGCGAGACCGCCGATCCCATAGCCCATGTAGACGGCGACGACGAGGAGCGTCTTGCTGACGAAGACCAGCAGGACCGACAGGCCCAGCCGTTTGTACCCGAGGTTCTCCCCCTGCAGGACCGACTGCGGCAGGTAGAGCAGGCTGAACAGGACCGCATCGAGGACCAAGATGGCCGCGGCCACACGGACGGTGCCGTAGTCGGCCGGCGCAACGTGGAGCCAGATCGGCGCAACCCAGGCGAGCACTCCACCGATCGCGACGAGCAGTGGGAGGAAGAGCACCCACACCGCCAGCGCATTGCCGACCTGCCGCCGCTTGAAGTCGTAGTCGGTCGATCGCTGCTCGTGCGCGATCGTCCACTTCAGGGCCTCTCCCGGACGGCCGCTCGCCGGCGAGGCGTGCCCGATCAGTCGCTGAAGCACCTGCCAGATCCCGTAAGTGGTGTCACCGAGCTTCGTCAGCAGGATCGGGCTGATGATCAGCCCCGCGATGATCCGTGCGATCTGTTCCGCCGTCGACGCGGCGGCGTTCAGCGACGCCTTCTTCGTGAGGCTCCCGTCGGAGACCACTCGCGAGACGGCACGCCCGAGGCGACCCTTCGGCTTGGCCGCTGGGGTCGCGTCTTCCGTCTTCAGCCCTCCCGGCGCCATCCTCTAGAGCCTCGACCAGATCACGGATCTGATCTCCGAGAGCACCTGATCCTTGGACGGAGCAGCGTCGACCACGGTCGCCTGAGAACCGTGCCAATCCATGCGCCAGATCTCCTCCGAACGAGGGCGAACGGAAGACTCAGGCTCGACGCCACGCTTCCGCTCGACAGCGGTATCGGGGTCGAGCCGAAGCACGATCAGGAGGTCCGGGCTCGCGATCCGATCGTAGTAGCTCCGCTCCATCGCGGCCATGGACCGAGCCCAACCGCCCCATCGCGACGGATCCTTCATGCGGGCCGTCACAGCTCCGTCCATCAGGGTGACCTGCGGCAGCGGATAGCGGTCGCAGAAGACGACCGAGCCGTTCGATGCGAGGCGCCGTGCCCTCCGATAGGTGCGGAAACGATCGCGAGCCGTGAGCACCTCCCACGCGAGTCGCGCCCGGTTCCGAAGGGTCATCCTGCCCTCGTCGGCAGCGGAGAGAGAAGACCTGAGAACCTTCGCGGAGGACGTGGAAGACCGCTTCGCGGCGGCCACCAGTCTCAGCAGGCTCTTGACGAGCGCGGTGAGCGGAGACCAACCGGGCTTGCCCATGTGCACCGTGTGCGAGTCGATGTTCTCGGAGGAGAACCAGTGCGACAGCGCATCGACCGCTGTCGTCTTCCCGGCTCCGTCCCCACCCACGACGGCGATCAGCGCGCCACCCGAAGCCAGACGGTTCTTGACCGGGCCCCGCCGAAGGATCTTCCGTCGGAACACGGTCCGGAACCGTCGCCACATCCGCACCCAGGTGTCGACGGCCGGCGGCCGGCGGCTCCAGCCGGCGAGCGTTCGCTGGAGGCGGCTCGCCGTCCTGATCCCGAACCAGCGTGACGATCCAGGTTTCACGGATCGGAGACATCGCTCCCACAGCTCGCGCGAGATGAAGGGGAAGTGTTCGTCGGTGAGCGCCCAGACCTCGAGGAGGTCCACCTGCCCGAGGAGGTCATCCAGTTCCCGTCGCTCGCTTCGCGACAGCGATCCCTGGAACGTCACGAACGCATCCCACGTGCAGTGCTTGACCGTCATCCGGATGAGGAACAGAGCGAGCTCGAAGGCCGGGGAGGGGATCTTGAACGTCCGATCGAGGGTCGCGGAATCGAGGTAGGCGTCCTCGACCGGCAGGTGGATGTTCTTGGTCATGTCATCGCCGATGACGAGCTGATAGTGGGCGTGGATGTGAACGAAGGCGCCCGTCGGATCGAGCCCGTACGAGTGATAGACGCCGGGAAGCTGCTTCCACCGAGGTTGGCGGACATCCTTGAAGCCCAGCCGCCGGAGGATCTCTTCGAAGCGTTCCGCGTCCGATCTGCTCACCAGAAGATCGAGATCGTTCTCCCCGGTCGCGGATCGCCCGATCGCCTCGTTGCTCTTCCAGTGGCAATACCTGATGCCCTCGGCGTCGAGGGACCTGCAAAGGACGGCGATCAGCTCGAGCACGCCGTCGTGTTGGGTCCCACGTTTCGGGTCGCCGGAGGCGGGGACTTCCTGGAACCCCCTCGACGATCCAGCGTCGGAGTCGAGCACGCCCGCGCCACCCACGGTCTTCCCCGGATCTTGGGTTTCGCGCAGGTGAGCACCTCTGTCAGCGCTCATGGTGCGCTTCTCTCGGACATACCTTGCTCCACCGCGGTTGGGTTACCTCAGACGTTATGCGAACATCATGCGGAGGGGCACCGGTACGATGACGTACCGCCCCTACGACGTGTGCACGATGGTGGGCTCTCATGGTGCCTCTACCGTGACAACTCGGGCGGGAACCGGCGTAGACGCCGCGTTCCGGCCTCTACGCCGGTCAGATGGACCAGGATGGGGATGGGATGAGCAAACAGCTCCAGGAACCTCGCTCGGTCTCCACGGACGGGTCGGTCGACCTCCGTGAGTTCTTGCAGAAGGTAGCTCATCGCAAGTGGCTGGTGCTTGCGGTGGTCATGCTCGTGACCGGTTTGGCCGCCGGCTACTCGTATTCGCGCCCGGAGGTATTCTCGGCCACCTCGAAGGTGCTGGTCCGCCCGACCCTCATCCAGCCTGGCGACACCGACCCGTTCGACAACATCAGCATGCCAACCGAGGCGCAGCTGGTCGCAAGTACCGATGTCGCCCGGATCGCGTGGGAGACCCTCGGATCCTCGGGCCGGATCGTCGACCTGATCAATCGGGTCTCCGTCACGACGCCGGAGAGCACGCAGATCCTCCAGATCACGTTCACGGATCGGAGCGCCGATGGCGCCCGCGCCGGTGCGCAAGCGTTCGCGCAGGCGTACCTCGAGTTCAAGGCCGAGCAGGCGACGGATGAGATCGCGGCCAACACGGCCAAGGTCCAGGCTCTGATCGACGACGTGAGCGAGGACATCGTGACCTTGGATGCGCGGATCCAGGACCTCACCCAGGACTCCCCCGAGTGGGCGATCGCGAAGTCCGACCGCAGATCCGCCGAGGCCCGCAGGTCGGGCCTGCTCGATCAGCTCACGGTGATCACCACGTCCAGCATCGACCCCGGCGAGGTGGTGCAGCGGGCGGAGCGACCGTCGGTGCCGATCAGCCCGAAGCACCAGGTCGATATCGCGCTCGGCGTCCTCCTGGGGCTCGCGGCCGGTGTCGCCCTCGCCTCGGTGCGGGACCAGCTGCAAGACCGCATCCAGAGCCCGACCGCCTTCCGGAAGGTCCTGAAGGCGCCGACCCTGGGGCTCATCCCCGAGTCGCCGATGCTCCGCGGAGATCTGCCGCGTCTCGTGACGATCGACGCGCCGCGAAGCCCGGCGGCCGAGGCCTATCGAACGTTACGGACGAATCTCCTGGCGGCTTGCAAGGGGACCAAGGTGAGGACGGTCCTGGTCACGGGAGCCCGGCAAGGCGAAGGGAAGACGACGACAGCCGTGAATCTGGCGGTCGCGCTCGCGCAGGTGGGCAGATCCGTGGTCCTCATCGGGGCGGACCTCCGGTACCCGCGCGTGCACTCCGTCCTGGGGATCGGAAACGAGCGGGGCCTCGGTCAAGTGCTCCTGGGATCCGTGTCCCTCGACGACGCGCTCGTCAACTCGTCCATCCCAGACTTGCGTGTCCTCCCGAGCGGACCGGTGACGGGGATCGATGAGCCTGTCGAGCTCCTGCAGTCGGAGCGCATGTTCGAGGTCATCCGCAGCTGCCGCCAGGCCGACTTCGTGATCGTGGACGGCCCCCCGATCGAGCCTGTCGCCGACAGCCTCGTGCTGGCCGACCTGGTCGACGGGGTGCTGCTCGTCACGGACGCTCAGTCGGGGACGCGAGCGGGTGTCTCGCGAACGCGTCTCCAGCTCGAGCAGGTCGGAGCCAACATCCTGGGCGGGGTCCTGAATCGGGTGGACAAGTCCATGACCCCGGACAGGTACGGCGAGTACGAGCAGAGACGCGGACTCTTGCACAGGTCTCCGTACGACGACACCGATCGAGAGCTCGCCTCGCTCCGCCAGGAGACGACGTGGCCCCCAGAGACCTCGAGCCGGGTCTGATCGGCCGAGTCGTACGTCCGCGGGCCCTCGTCGCTACGTCGAGGGCCGTACGGAACGTACCGACCGCGTGGGTCGGCCCGGAGCGTTGCAGGCCATAGCCTCTGGACAAGCGAGATGGACGAGAGCGGAGGCATGCGGTGAAGGTTGCGGTGATGGGTACCGGGCACGTCGGATTGGTGACGTGCGTGACGTTCGCCAGCATCGGACACGAGGTCGTCGGAACGGATGTCGATGTCGAGAAGATCGAGCTCCTCCGGCGAGGCATCCCACCGTTCTTCGAGCCCGGACTCGAAGAAGCGATGAAGCGGGAATCGGCCTCGGGACGACTGTCCTTCAGCACGATCGCGGCCGACGCGCTCCGTGACGCTGAGGTCGTGTTCATCTGCGTCGGCACACCCGCTCGCGCCAACGGCGACGCGAACCTCCTCGCGATGGAGCAGTCCGCCGGTCAGATCGCGCGCCACGCTCCTGACGGTGCGGTCGTGGTCGAGAAGTCGACCGTCCCGGCAGGGACGGCGGACCGCGTCCGGACCACCTTGCAGCGCGAGGGCGGCGGGAAGAGCTTCTCCCTGGCGTCCAATCCGGAATTCCTGCGCGAAGGGGCGGCGATGCACGATGCGCTCGAACCCGATCGCATCGTCATCGGCGTCGAGTCACCCCGGTCGCTCGAAGTCCTCCGGCTTCTCTACGCGCCGTTGCTGGAGGCAGGGATCGATCTGATCGTGACCGACATCCGCACGGCCGAGCTCGCGAAGCACGCGAGCAACGCATTCCTCTCCCTGAAGATCTCGTTCGCGAACGCGCTCGCACGCGTTTGCGAGCGCGCGGGCGCCGACGTGACGGCGGTGGCCGACGTGATGGGCTCCGATCCACGTATCGGCCGAGCGTTCTTGAACGCGGGGATCGGCTACGGCGGGTACTGCTTCCCGAAGGACGTGGCCGCGCTGAAGCGGCTCTCCGAGCGCCTGGGATATCCCTTCCCGTTGCTGCAGGAGGTCGAGCGGCTGAACGACGAAGCCGTCGAGGCCGCCGCCGCGAAGGTGGAGGAGGCGCTGTGGAACCTCGAGGGCAAGCGGATCGCGCTCCTCGGGCTGGCGTTCAAGGGCGGCACCGACGACGTCCGCTTCTCCCCCGCACTGACGCTCGCACGGCGGTTGCTCGCGTCGGGAGCGCACGTGGTCGGGTGCGACCCGCACGCCGCGAGCAACGCGAAGAACGAGCTCCCCGAGCTCGAGCTGGCAGGCGACGCCTACGAGGCAGCGGCCGGCGCCCACGCGATCGTCATCGCCACCGATTGGGAGGAGTTCCGCAACCTGGATCTCGCCAAACTCCGGGAGATCATGACCTATCCGTTGGTCGTCGACGGCCGGAATCTGCTGGACTCCGGCGAGATGGCAGAGGCCGGGTTCTGGTACTACCCGACGGGTCGCCCGCCGGTCGTGCCGCCGCCCACCGACTCGGCCCCGCCCGGGGTCGGTGCGGTCGAGGGATCCGCCTCGGTCGAGCAGCGATCCGCCGCGCCGTGAGCCCCTCGCGGGCCGTCGTGACCGGAGGAGCAGGCTTCGTCGGCTCCCATCTCTGTGATCGGCTCCTGGAGGAGGGCTGGGAAGTCGTGTGTGTCGACTCCCTCCTCACGGGAAGGACGGAGAACCTCTCATCCGCCATGACCAACGATCGGTTCTCGCTCCATGAAGCGGACATCACCCGAGGGCTGGACATCGAGGGTCCGCTGGACTGGGTGTTCCACTTCGCGTCTCCCGCGTCGCCGCGCGACTACCTCGAGCACCCGATCGAGACCCTCGAGGTCGGCGCTCTCGGGTCCTTGGAGTGCCTCCGCCTCGCCCAGAGGAAAGGAGCGAGCGTGTTCCTCGCATCCACATCGGAGGTGTACGGCGATCCCAAGGTGCATCCCCAGCCTGAGTCCTACTGGGGAAACGTGAATCCGATCGGCCCCAGGTCCGTCTACGACGAAGGCAAGCGGTTCGCCGAGGCGGCCACCATGGCGTATCACCGGGTGCATGGCCTGCCGGTGCGCATCATCAGGATCTTCAATACCTATGGCCCACGGATGCGGCGCGAGGACGGTCGCGCGGTGCCTTCGTTCATCGACCAGGCCCTTCGCGGCGAGCCGATCACGGTCCACGGGGACGGGACTCAGACCCGCTCGCTCTGCTACGTGGATGACCTCATCGAGGGGATCTCGCGGGTCCTCCACGCCGAGCTGACGGGCCCGATCAACCTCGGCAATACGGAGGAGGTCTCCGTGGCGCAGCTCGCTGAGCTGATCCGCTCGCTGGCCGGAACCGAGTCCCGGGTCGTCTTCACGGAGCGACCGGTCGACGACCCCGAGATGCGGCGTCCCGACGCTTCGATGGCTCGCGATCTCCTCGGTTGGGAGCCACAGGTCCCCCTCCGTCAGGGCCTCGCCAAGACGATGGAGTGGATGCGCAGCTCGTCGGAGGCCGGCCTCTCGGGTCCGCAGCGGTAGCGCCTTCACCACCCAGGACTCGCCGGCGATACGTCCGGCGGCTAGCCCTGATCGTCTTCAGGCGCACCAGCCACGCCGGCTCGCACGCCATCCGATCTCACCAGATTGGCCAGCATCCCGCTTTGCGTGACGAACGCCGCGGCTTCGAGTCTCGAGTGCACCTCGAGCTTGCCGAGGATGTTCTGGATGTGCGTCCGCGCGGTTTGAGGACTGATCACGAGCGCGCGCGCGATGGATTCGTTGTCGGAGCCCTGTGCGAGGAGCGCCAGGACCTCCCGCTCTCGCACGGTCAGGCGAGCGATGCGTTCGAACGCCCTGTCCTGATCCCGCTTCCGACGGAGCAGGCCCGTGAGCAACGGCCCCAGCATCGTCGGCGGCACGAGGGTGTCGCCCCGATGGACCGCTCGCGTCGCGTTGATCAGGTCCGCGAGCGGTGACTCTCTCGTGATGTATCCGCTCGCGCCGGCGTCCAGCACCTCGACGAGGCTCCGGTAATCCTCCCGGGCGCTCAAGACGAGTACCTGGCACCTCGGCACGTTGGCCTTGATCGCGGCCGTCGTCTGCGAACCGTCCGACATCGGAAGATCGACATCGAGGATCGCGACATGTGGGAGCGTACGCTCCGCCTCGGCGATGGCCTCCTGCCCGCTGCGGGCCTCGGCGACAACCTGGATCTCGGCCTCGCCTTCGAGCACCGTCCTCAGGGCCTGCCGGAAGAGGGCGTGGCGATCCGCCAGCAACACGCGGATCGGATCCGGGGTATCGCTCAAACCAACCTTCCTTCGGTCACGTCCGTAGCTGGTGAGAAAAGTACCTACATCGTCGGCACGCAACACGCACCGGACAGCGTAGTGAGGCTACGTCGTTCGCGTGGTGCGGGAGCGGTCGGCCGCGCTCTTTCGAGGGACAGACCGTTCGACGACGAAGTCCGGGCCTACGGTTGAGGGGATGGGCACCACGCGGTGGCGAACCGCCAGCGTCGCGGCCTCGAGTCGCGAATGCACCTGGAGCTTCGTCAGGATGCTCTGCACGTGGGTGCGGACCGTGTTCCGGCTGATGGCGAGCCGATCCGCGATCGTCCGGCCGTCGGCGCCCTCCACCAGGAGCCCGAGCACCTCTCGCTCGCGAGGGGTCAGCTGGGAGATGAGCAACCACGCGCTGTCGCCGGAACCGCTGCGACGGCTGGTATTGGCCAGGCGGTGAGGGAACACCGTCTGTCCGGCCACGATCGCCTCGATCGAGCTGACGAACCTGCTGACGGGCGTGTCCTTCGTCAGGTAGCCACGGAAGCCGGCGCGCGACGCCTCCTCGACCGCTTTCGGATCGTCGAGGGCGGTCACCACGACCAGCTTCGCGTCGGGCCACCAATCGAGGATCTCCCGTCCCACCGCGAGGCCACTTCGGTCTGGCAGCCCGATATCGAGCAGGACCAGGTCCGGTCGATCGTCCTCGAGATAGGCGAGCGCGCTCCGCCCGCTGGTAACGACCGCGGCAGCTTCCATCCCGGCGTCCTCCAACGCCGACCTGATCGCCTCCGCGAACAAGATCTGATCATCGACGATCAGGATGCGGACCGTTGTGGTTCCCTCCCATCCACGGGCAGCAACATGTGGAACGTTGCGCCCCCCTCATCAGAATCCACCCAGATACGTCCTCCATGTGCCTCAACCACGCGGCGGGTGATGAAGAGGCCAAGGCCGTTTCCATTCCCCGCCCGCGACCCCGCTCCGCCACGAACGAACGGGTCGAAGATGACCCCGCGTTCCGCGAGAGGGACGCCGGGCCCTTGGTCGCCTACGCTCACGCGTACGGCTCCGTGTTCATCCGTCACGTGAACACTCACGACGCCACCTGGATCCGAATAGAGCACCGCGTTCCGCACCAGGTTCACGACGGCTGCCCGCAGGTGCGTCGGATCCGCCAGGGCCATGATCGGCGGCGGTGCGACGACCAGGACCGTACCGTCGGCCCCGTGGAGGAGTCGGTAGGTCGCAACGGCGTCCTCAACCAGCTGGGCCACGTCGACGTAGCGTGGGCTCAGCTCGTTGCCTCCTGTCGCCCACCCGAGGATCCCCTCCGTGTCCGTGGCGAGCTGGTCGAGCTCGCGAACCGAGAGTCGGAGCAACGCTTCGTCCCGCGATGCGCCACGGCCGACGACGCTCTCGAGCGCGGCCTTCACCCCGAGGATGGGCGTGCGCAGCTCATGCGCCGTCCAGGCCAATCCGACGTTCAGTTCCGACGTTCGTTGCTCTTCCCTCGCCGACGCGGACAGCAACGGAAGGGTGTCGTCGATCAGTGAGGCGATCATCTCGACCCGTCGTTGCAAGAGCGGCCCATCGTTCGCAACGAACAAGAGCGCGTCACCCGCTTCGCGAACGGTGGCCTGGCTGGCTCCCACCGCATCGGCGAATCGCTCGCTGAGGTCGGCCCGCTGACGCGACGTCGTCCTCGCCCAGGGAAGGACCGGGCCCATACGCTGCTCGAGCCGCTCGCAGTCTCCGGGGTTCAGACCCGCGACGGACGTGAGGGCACGAGGACCGTGATCCTCGCCCCACCAGATGGCGACGGGCGCACGGAACTCGCGCCAGAGGGCGCCCGCGACCATCCGGAGAGCCATCTCCGGGCCGTCGGCGTGCAGGAGATCCCGACCGATCCCCGCGACTCCCTCGAGAGCCTCCACCTCCCGTTCCAACTCTCCGCGTTCGGCCAGCCCCGCGAGCACACCCGCCAACTGACAGGCGATAGCAGCCAGCATGCCGGATCGCTCCAGGAGGGCATCTCGTCGTGCCTGGACCTCGAGGACCCCCAACGAGGTCTCCCGCCAGACCAGGGGGAAGAACGCCACTCTCGTGTCCGCCGCTCGGAGGTCGAGATGGGAGTAGACCCTCGTTTGGAAGGCCACCCGCCGTGCCGTCAGCTGCGCACGGCCCTGATGGGCTCCGGCTCCCTCGCGCCAAGCGGCTCGAAGACGGCCGGCAGCATCGGGCCTGGAGATCTGCACAGCCGCTTCAGGACCCACGATCTCCCGGATCCATCCGCTGGCAGAGGCGGCGGCTTCATCGGGATGGTGCGCCGAAGCCAGTGCGTAGGAAAGGCTCTCAACTACGCTTCCGACGGCATCCGCCGATGTGACGTCCGGATCAAGGTCCGAACCACGCCAGGGGGAGCTGGCCGCCACTCTCCGCTTCCTTTCTCCATCGTCGGAACAGTGCTGACGATAATCTTTCCCGGTGATCAGCGGAGTAGTCGTCCGGGGGTTTTTGTCCCCCGCATGGACCTACTGCACCCTAGGAAATCTCCGCCATTCAGACTAGCTACAACAACGTAGGCGCAACCCTACAACGCGGAAGGTGTTCTGGAAAGCCCTTTCCGGAAAATTGCTTCCGACACCTCGACAAGGCGGGATCCGGTTGCACGGCCCATCATGTCGGCCACTGCTCGGCTTCGTGCACCGCCTCCGAAACCACGGAGCGCGTCCGACCGTGTGCCCTTCTGCGAATCACGCCGCTTCCGCAGGAAACCTACGTTGCAAAGCCCCCGCGCCTCAGATAGCGGTGATAGACAATGAGGGTCTACATTGCTCCTCACCCCCCAAGAGTAACCATGTAGAGGACCGGGCAAGCATGGGAACCATGGCGCAGGAGATCGGGCGGGCGCTCCGTCGTGCTCGGCTCGCGCGCAGGATGACGCTCAAGGACCTCGCGGATGCGTCTGCCGACAGGTTCCGACCGACGTCCGTCGCGGGGTACGAGCGCGGTGAACGGAAGATCTCGCTGGTGCGCTTCTGTGAGCTGTGCCGGTTATTGGACGTTCCTCCCGAACGCGTGCTCGGCGAGATCCTCCGAGCTGTCGAAGGACGCTCGGAACCCGGGATCGATCTGACGAAGCTCGAGCGACTGGCAACGCCGGAGAGTGAGCTCATCACGGGGTTCATCCGCCAGGTGCTCTCGCAACGAGGGGAACTGGACGTCGAAGCGGTCGTCCTTCGAGCCGGAGATGTCGAAGTGCTCGCATCGGCTTCCGGGCGCAGACCGGATGAGCTCATCGACCTCGTGAGCTCCGCACGGTCCGGCCGGGATCCGGATGCTCACCGGGACGAGTCCGGTTGAGGGCCCCGAAGGTACTCGACCGTTCGCTCGAGCCCTGACCGAAGATCGGTCTGAGGCCTCCATCCGAGCACCGACGCCGCGAGCGCGTTGTCGAGCGCGATCTTGCGAAGTTCTCCCTCGGGCTGTGGCCCGTAGGCGGGGGCGGGTCGTATCCCGACGATGTCGGCCAGCATCGCGTGGAGGGTGTTGACCGAGGTCTCGAGACCCGTTCCGATGTTGACCATCGCTCCCGAAGCACGGTCCAGCGCGGCGAAGAACGCGTTCACCGTGTCCTCGACGAACACGTAGTCTCGCGTCTGTTCCCCGTCTCCGAAGATCGTCGGGGTCCCGCCGGCGAGCATCGATGACCCGAAGATCGCGATCACGCCGGCCTCCCCCGTCGGATCCTGGCGAGGCCCGTAGACGTTCCCGAGCGCGAGAGCGGTGAAGTCCAATCCGCGCTGACGCGAGTAGAAGCCCAGGTACTCGAGCACCACCTTCTTGCTGATGCCGTAAGGAGATTCCGGATGGGAACCGTCGGCCGATGATTCGCGCACCGGCAGACTCGTCGGTTCCCCGTAGACCGTCCCGCCCGACGCGGCGTAGACGAGCTTGCGGGACCCCATCGCCGATGCGCACCTCAGCACGTTCAGCGTGCCCAAGATGTTCACGCCGGCATCGTGATCGGGATCCTCGAGCGACGGCCGAACTCCGGCCTGCGCAGCGAGGTGCATCACGACCTCGGGTCGGTGACGGGTGAAGAGCTCGAGGAGTCGTTCAGAGCGAACATCCACCTCCTCGAAGGTGAACGCCTTCCCGTGGCCGAACGCGTCCGCCAGATTCTCCCTCCGACCCGTGGCAAGATCGTCCACGGCGACCACGTGACGACCTTCCGCGAGCAATCGGTCGCAGAGATGGGAACCGATGAACCCTGCTCCACCGGTGACGAGGACGGGCCGTTCGCTCATCGAGGCACCATAGCAAGCATCACCCCTGGTCAGAGGGCCTGGTGACCAACGTAGGCCGAAGCCCCGATGGTCGTGGGTGGACCCGCGTGCCACGTTTGCATCGGATGTGTCCTGGGTAACGCCCAGAGGACACCGGAGATGTCCCGTCGTCTCGCGTGGGTAGGTGCCGAATCTCTTGACCCCCCGTCAACCTCAGAAGATCCGGAGATCAGTGGGCCTCACCCTGGTCGTCATGCTTGCGGCCCTGGTGGCTCATGGCCTCGCCCTTTCCGCCCCCCGCCTGCAACGGACGCGAACGATCCGCACGACCCCGTTCGCGAACAGGAACGTCTCGATGAGGGACAACGAAGGCAGCGCGTACGTGCCGCGCAACAAGTCCCTGTGGCTGGCGGACGACAACGGGCGGGCCGTGTTCGAGGTGAATCCCTCGACGGGAGCCTTGAAGCGGGGCATCGGGAGGAAGCACTTCGAGACCGCCAGGCGGCAGGGCGGCGGCCCGATCGCGGGTGTCGATCGGACACGTGACTTCGAAAGCATCGCCTACGACCGCGCCCACGACGCGCTCTACGTCTTCTCGAGCACGTGCTGTGCGCCGTCCGTGCTGCCCACGGCGTTCCGACTGAAGCGGAAACCCAACGGTGTCTTCCGCGTGGCCTCGTACCAACCCTTGCCGGACGGCACGAAGATCAGCGCCGCCGCGTGGAACCCCGCGAACGGCAGGCTCTTCGTCGGCATCGGCAGGGACCTGCGAACCTACGACTACGCCAGGAACAGCCTTGGCCCTGTCTTCCGCGTTCCCAGCCTCACCGGCATCTCGGGGATGGGCTTCTCCCCCAACGGCCGCTCCCTCTACGTCACGACCAGCGCAGAGCAGCTCCGTCGCGTGCGCTGGGCCACCAAGAGGCTCTTTCCGGGGTGGACCATCGCGCTCACGGCATTCGGGATCCATGACAGCCGGGCCGTCGAAGTGATCGATGGCCGGTTCTACGTGGTCGATGGCGACGACGCGCGATCCAAGGCCGACCCGCTCAGGTACGCCGTGCACGTTCTCAGGCCCCGCTAGCCCCCTCCTGGCGACGGTCAGCGGATGTCACCGCCACTCCTGGTGCTAGGCGAGCTTCGCCACTGCCCAGATCAGGCCGCCCCAAGCGGGGAGACCTACGGCGATGGCGACGAGGGCGCCGCGGAAGAACGCCGACGGATCCTCCAGGAACTCCTGCTCGGTCCTGGGCCTCATCTTCGCTGCGTAAGCGAGCTCCTCGATCATGCGGTCCCCCTTCGTGAAGTCGCTCATACAGGATGACTCGGCATGAAGGGACGCTCGCTGTACGGCGGATGAACAGGAAAAGAAGGATAGGCGAGCACGAGGAGCACTCGAGGGTGGGTGGATCTCGTCGCTCGCCGACCGGTTACCGGATGATGTCGGCGTGGCAGAAGGCGACACCGTGATCGCGACCGCCGCCCGGCTGCATGAGGCGCTCGCGGGACGGCTCCTCACGCGAACCGACTTCCGGGTTCCCCGCTTCGCGACGGCCGATCTCTCCGGCCAGGCCGTCCGCGAGGTCGTGTCGCGAGGCAAGCATCTTCTCGTGCGCACGGACGGCGCGGTTTCCGTCCACTCCCACCTCGGGATGGACGGCGCGTGGCGCCTGTACACGCCCGGCGAGCGGTGGCGAGGGCGCTCCTTCGAGGTCCGAGGCGTGCTCGAGACCGAGCGGCTGATCGCGGTCGGGCATCGGTTGCGCAGGCTCGAGGTGCTCCGGACCTCAGCGGAGGCGGACGTGCTGGACCATCTCGGCCCCGACGTCCTGGGACCGGACTGGGACCCCGCCGAGGCGGCCCGCAGGCTCACGGCGTCTCCGGAGCGGGAGCTGGGCGAGGCTCTCGTCGATCAGTCGGTGATGGCGGGCCCCGGCAATGTCTATAGGTCGGAGGTGTGCTTCCTGGCCGGGATCGACCCGCGAACACACATCGGAGAAGTCCCGGACCCGACGGAGCTCGTCGATCTCATGAAGTCGCTGATGGAACGCAACCGCGCCGGAGGGAGGCGGGTGACCACGGACGATCCCCGGCGAGGCCACGAGCTGTGGGTCTACGGCCGGCGAGGCCGACCGTGCCGGCGGTGCGGAACTTCTGTCCTCTCGTTCATGCAAGGTTCTGTCGGCGAGGAGCGTGTGGCCTACGTGTGCCCACGCTGCCAACCGCCGCGGGGCACCATCGCCTAGCTGACGACCGACCGACTTCCAGCGAGGGTCGTGTGGAGATCGCCGGAATCGACGGCAGCGCCGTTCGCAACCGCGACTCGACGTCCACGTCGTCCCCTTCCTCGGGAGATCAGGGTCCGTGGCACCGCCACTTCACAACCGACGGCCTCTGTTTCCCAGTCGAGGCAGTGGTCGGTCCCAGGTCCGCCCCTCGATGAGTCGCTGTCGTCGTTGCCCATCAGAAGGTCGTCGCCCCCTTGGCCACGTAGGGCATCGTGTCCGAACCCGCCGGCGATCCGATCGTTCCCTGTGCCTCCCAGGATCAGGTCGTCGCCGTCATCGCCATAGATGGCGTCGTCGTCCGGGCCGGCGTCAACGGTGTCCACCCCCGCGCCTCCGTGTATGACGTCATTCCCGGACCCACCGGCGATCATGTCATCGCCCAATCGGGCGCCGAGCGCGTCGTTGCCCAGGCCACCCATCAGCACATCGGTCTCGCCGCCTCGGCCACCGTCGCAGAAGTCGTTCCCCGCTCCACCCAGCAGCGTGTCGGCACCGAACTGACCGAGGAGGGCATCGTGTCCGAACCCACCTGCGAGCCGATCTCTCCCCTCCCCCCCGTCCAGCACGTCCATCCCGTATCCACCGCAGACCCAGTCGTTCCCTCCAGCTCCCACAACGATGTCGTTCCCTCCGAGAGCGGATATCACGTCGGGACCTTTCGTGCCCAAAAGCCGATCATCGCCCTGCGTTCCCACGATCGTCGGGGATCTGCCGCCGCAGCGGCGGGCCGATCGATGCGTGTGGGGGGAACGCTCGCATCCAGGCCTGCGTTCGCTCTGTAGGCACAGGTCCCGATCGGCACCTCCCGTCGCCACATCGAACCCCTTGCCTCCGAAGAGGATGTCGTGTCCCTCCTCTCCGAATAGCCGGTCGCGATGGTCCAGCCCGTAGAGGAGATCGGCGCCGCTCCCCGCGATGAGCCGATCGCCGCCCTCGTCCCCCACGATCATGTCAGCGTCCGTACCACCCTCGAGAAGATCTGCGTCCCCCGCGCCTCGCAGGTAGTCTCGGCCAGGACCGCCCTTGAGGACGTCGGCCCCCGGACCAGCGTTGATGAGGGCATCGCTGCCGCTCCCGCCGAACAGACTGTCCGAACCGCGGTCCCCGCCCCCCGATGTCATGATGTCGTTACCCCCGTTGCCGCTTTGCGTGTCGTTCCCTCCGACACCGAAGAGACCATCGTCGCCCGCGCCACCGAACAGGTGGTCGGCCCCACTGCCTCCGATGATCTCGTCGTTCCCAGCATCGCCGCAGACCATGTCGTCGCCCTCATACGCGTAGATCACGTCATCGCCGCCAAGGCCAGCGATGACGTCGGCACCTTGAGTTCCCACGATGGTGTCACCGTCCGTCGTCCCGACGATCGTGAGGGTCAGGCCACCACACGTCGACTGGGCCACGGCATGTGTGGGGAGGGACACGACCGTTGCTCCGGCAAGGCACAGAAGGGTCGCCCACGCGCTCGAGCGGCGGCTCAGTCCAGTCAGGCGCCGGAGGGTTCCCGCGGGCGTCACGGCGCAAATCTACCCTCATCGGACCCGGCGACGGCTGCTGGTGGCAACAGATCGGGCGACAACGGGATGCTCGAGCGCGATCGGAAGCAGACGGGCTGGTCGGTCGGGCAGGCGGCGTGCGGCTCGGCGCGAGCATTCGCGAGTACCGGGAACTCGACGAGGCCGGCACCCGCTGGCCGACGTCTGAAACCTTCCACCGGATCTGCGATCTGTTCGAAGGTTCAGGTCCGCGAACGCTAGGTCACTAGGCCGAAACCATCCGTCAGTTCTCGCCGTCCGCGAGGAACGGATCAACTGGGCGCCGAAGGCCGTCACCGTCGAGCGTAGGTCGTCGCTCGCCCCTCCACTGACTAGCGCGCCGAACTTGCCGAGTCTCCCACCACACACGCATGGCCCACCGCTCGGTCGTCGCCAGCTTCCACACCGTCGACCGCCGTCGCCCAGCAAAGATCGCGAGAGTTCCGGCGACCGCCAGGATGACGCAGATCTGGATGAGGGTCAGCGCCTCGGAATCGCTGGCGTCGAAGGTGGGTCCGCACTCGGACCCAGGGCAAAGGGACGTACCGTCGGCCGCTCTGACTCGGGCATCTCCGGTTGAGGCGAGTTCGTTGAGGACCGAAGCCACCGAATGGATCCACGAGCCGATGCTGCCCCGCACGCTCCTCTCATCTTCCGGCACGTCGCCCGAACCATCCTGGGTGCTCTCCCCGATCATCGACTCTCCCCCAGGATCAAAGGACCCTGTGGATGCCGTCACCGCCGGGTCACCGGTTGCACCCCGTGCCTCGGGTGCGGGGTCCGGCGATGGAGCTGGTGACGGTTCCGGGGATGGATCTGGTGTCGGTTCCGGCGATGGATCCGGCGAGGGCTCCGGCGAAGGGTCGGGGGTAGGCGAGGGATCGGGTGACGGTTCCGGGGATGGATCGGGTGTCGGTTCCGGCGATGGATCCGGCGAGGGCTCCGGCGAAGGGTCGGGGGTAGGCGAGGGATCGGTTTGATCGGACGTCGAGACAACGGCGTCCACGGTCTCATCGAGGGACGACAACATCTCGGCGCTGGCCGCGGGCGCGAAAGCCCCCAGAGTCAGGATCGCTGCGAGGACTGATACAAGCCTGAGCGAGCGACCCCGTTCACTACATCGACGCATGCCTACCCCATCACAATGGGGAAGTTTCGCCAGCCGTCAACCGGAGCCATCCTAGTACTCCTACCCGGGAATGGCCTGGGTGAGCCCAGTAGGCACGATCAACCGGATCACTCTCGGCAGGCGTCGCCGAGCAATGTGCTGGCTGGCACCGTCGGGCCACTAGGAGCGTTCGCCCAAATTCGCCCCAAGGATGCGGGCCAGGTTGGAGACCGCATGAGCTCCTGTCCCTGCGACCTGCGACGATCGTGGCTCCGGGGGTGGGACTCGAACCCACAACCTACGGATTAACAGTCCGCCGCTCTGCCAATTGAGCTACCCCGGAAGGTTCAATCTCGGATGCTACCCGACCCACAACCGCGTTCGCGTCTACGATTCTGCACCGTGACCATCGATCCCGTTCGCGCCCGTTGGGCTGCCGGCGAAGCCGCGATCGCCACATGGCTCCTGCTCGAGGGTCCCGCGTCCGCGGAGATCCTCGCGACGGCCGGCTTCGACGCGGTCGTCGTGGACCTCCAGCACGGCCACGCCACGCTGCACGACCTCCCTCACGTTCTCAGGGCTCTCGGAGCGAGGCCGGCGGTCCCCTTCGTTCGCGTCGCCTGGAACGACCCCCCGGAGCTGATGCGCGCCCTCGATCTCGGTGCTCGCGGCGTGATCTGCCCGATGGTCGGTTCCCGCACCGAGGCCGAGACGTTCGTCTCCGCCTGCCGTTACCCGCCTGCAGGCACCCGTAGCTACGGCCCGATCCACGCCGCGTTCGGCCAGGGCAACGACCAGACCGCGCGGGCCAACGAACAGGTGCTCCTCTTCGCGATGATCGAGACGGGGGACGGCCTCAGGAACCTCGACGAGATCGCCGCCACACCCGGTCTCGACGGTGTGTTCGTCGGACCGGCAGACCTGAGCCTGGCGATGGGCCTCGAGACGTTCGCCGATCTCACCGATCCGACCTTGTTGGCGACCCTCGACACGATCGTGGACGCATCGAACAGCCACGGCATCACGGCGGGCATCCACTCGCCCTCTCCGCCGCGCGCGGCGGAGATGGCGGCGCGCGGCTTCCGGTTCGTCTCCTGCGCCGTCGACACGGACCTCCTCCGCGACGCTGCCGCGAACGCCCTCCACGCCGCCCGCCAGCCCGGTAGGCTGTCGCGATGAAGCTCCGCTCGTTGTTCTTCCTGATCGCAGGCGTCGCGCTCGGCATGAAACTCGCCGCCAAGCTCCGCGAGGATGACCCCAACGTCCTGCACGGGCCACAACGCAAACGGAGCGATCAGCAACCGGCGCTGCGGCTGGTCTCGGGCCAGGTCCAGCGGATCACCGATGCCGCGACAGGCAAGAGCTTGGATGCGATCCGCCGCGTCCGAAGCGGGATCCGCGATCGTCTGGGGGAGGACGACGCGGCCGCCTGGAACTGAAGGCTTCTCGGGGTCTCCTACCAGGAGAACCCGGGTGGCACCGGACGGCAAAGCGATCGCGTGAGCGAACGCAACTGATCGGTCTTCGTTGGTCGCGTCGAGGCCACGTTCTGGAGCTGTCTGGGATCCCTGAGGAGGTCGTACAGCTCTTCCTCGCCGGTCGAGTAGTGGACGAACGTGAAGGACGGCGTCCGAACACCGCAGTAGGTGGGCACGAGCTCGGGCCGCTCGAATTGCTCCAGCACGACGGAGTCTCGCACGGCGGACGCAGCCCCGGTCAGGACGGGTCGCAGGGACACACCGTCAACCGACAGAGAAGCGCCCGCGAAGTCCACGATCGTGGGGGCGAGGTCGACGTTGGATACGAGCGAGTTGGTCACCGTGCCTGATGGGCTCCCCCCGGGCAGACGGATGATCAACGGGACTCGGATCGACTCCTCGTATGGGACTCGCTTGCCGGTCCATCGATGCTCGTGGATGGAGAGTCCGTTGTCGGAGGTGAAGATGACGAGGGTGTTGGTGGAACGACCGGTCTCAGCAAGCGCTTGGAGGATCCCCGAAACCATGTCATCGACGGCGAGCAGAGTTTCCCACTGCCGGCGCCTGGCACGCCTCAGCTCTTCCACCGGCCGCAAGGGACGTTGCTTGATATAGGCAGGCTTGTCGGACAGATCCGCCTCATTCACCGCCGGCCCGAGAGGAACGGGCGTCGCGGAGAACCTGCCGCGATGGCGTGGCGCGGCGATGAAGTTCCCGTGCGGTGCGAACGGGGCCGCCATCAGGAACAGCGGCGTCTCAGTCGGACTACGCCGGATGAAAGCGACTGCCTGCCTCCGGATGACGTCGGTCGAGTAGTCCCTTGGCCGAGCGCCATAGGACACGAGGCCGCGCGAGTCGTCGAACATCGTGTAGTTGAAATAGCGCCCGTTCCCGTTCGAGAAAGCGAACCAACGATCCCAACCTGGCGGCACGTGCACGGCGTCACCGCGGTAGCCGTTGATGTACTTGCCGATAAGTGCGGTCCGGTAGCCCACGGCATCGAGTGCCGTTGCGATCGTGCTCGACTCCGATGCCTGGAAAGCGGTCCATCCGCCAGCAGGCGGGACGTTGGAGTACACCCCAGTGGTATGGGAATAGCGGCCGGTGAGGATCGTGGCCCGGGACGGACAGCACAAGGGGTTCGTGACGATCGCGCGCGTGAGCCGGATCCCTCGGCGCACGAGGAGGCGCTGCACTTCGGGCATCAAACGGAGCGTGTCGTAGCGCTGGTCGTCCGTGACGATAAGGACGATGTTGGGTCGACCGGGTACCTGTGCATGCGCCGGCTGAGACGTCGTTTCAGCGGCGAGCAACACCGCCGCGAACATCGCCAGACCGGCGACAAGCGTGAACGTGCGCAGGCCACGCTGCACCGGAACACGAGCAACCCCCATGATCCGAGGAAGCTAGCACAGGGGTTGAGCGGAGCTCTGGCTCGGCGCACGATCACAGGAGAGCAACCTCCCTCTCGGGAGAGACCGATTCCCATCCCATGAGCGCAGAGGTTCGTGCTCAAGAAAAAGGGGTGCGGGTGCCGATGACTCGTGGTACAAAACAACGCGGATCCGTGCCGCTTGTCGGACTCGCGGGCACTTGACCCGGGAGCCGTCGCCGTACTCGGAGGAAGGCGGAGGAGCGGAAGTGGAGAGGATGGGACTCTACGCAGCTTTGAAACGGAGGTTGGGCTCCGAAGAGGGAGCGACCGCCGTGGAGTATGCCTTGATGATCGCCCTGATCGCACTCGTGGTCGTGGCAGCAGTGACGTTCCTCGGGCAAAGCACGAACAGCGTGTACGAGAATGGCGAGCTGATCAAAGGGCTGACCTGATCGGCTACTCGAGGTAGTCGCGCAGTCGTTGCGATCGTGACGGGTGTCGCAGCTTCGAGAGCGTCTTCGATTCGATCTGGCGGATCCGCTCGCGCGTGACGCCGAACTCACGACCGACCTCTTCCAGCGTCCGCGGATGCCCATCGACGAGGCCGAACCTGAGCTCGATCACCTTCTTCTCCCGCTCCGAGAGGGTGTGGAGCACCGAGCCGAGCTGCTCCTGTAGCAGGATGAACGAGGCGGCATCCACCGGGACCACCGCGTCGGAGTCCTCGATGAAGTCTCCGAGATGGGAGTCCTCCTCCTCGCCGATCGGCGTCTCCAGCGACACCGGTTCCTGGGACACCTTCTGGATCTCGCGCACTTTCTCGGCGCCGATCCCCATCACCTTGCCGATCTCCTCTGGGGTCGGCTCGCGGCCCAGGTCTTGCAGCAGCTGCCGCTGCACCCGAACGAGCTTGTTGATCGTCTCGACCATGTGGACAGGGATCCGGATCGTCCGCGCCTGGTCGGCGATCGCGCGCGTGATCGCCTGGCGGATCCACCAGGTCGCGTACGTCGAGAACTTGAAACCCTTCGAGTGGTCGAACTTCTCCACGGCGCGGATCAGGCCCAGGTTCCCTTCCTGGATGAGGTCGAGGAAGAGCATCCCGCGGCCCACGTACCGCTTCGCGATCGAGACGACAAGGCGGAGGTTCGCCTCGATCAACTTGCGCTTGGCGAGCTGACCGTCCCTCTCCACACGGTGGAGATAGGCGACGACGTCGTCGTCCGTCTTGGGGCGGTAGGACTTCTTCTGGGCGAGCGGATCACGGCCGATCCCTTCGACCTTCCCGAACGCCGTCACCTGGTGGTTCCAGATCTCCCAGACCCGGGTGGTGGCCAGGCGGAACCGTTTGGGGTCGGGCTTCCCGTCCGACACGATCTGCTCCTGCAGCTCGGTGCAGAGCTCCCCGGCCTCGATCCGCCTCGCGAGGTCCACCTCCTGCGGCGCGTTCAACAGCGGGACCTTGCCGATCTCCTTCAGGTACATCCGGACCGGGTCGTTGGTGGGCGCCTTGAGCGCGTCGACCTCGATGCGGATCTGCGTCACGGCATCGGTGTCGTCCCCGGGAAGCTCGATGATCTCGATGCCCGCGGTGTTCAGGTGGTCGGTCAGCTGCGCGAGAACGTCCTCCACCTGATCGGGCGTGATCTCCGGCAATGCCTCGAAGACGTCCCCGGATGTGACGAAGCCGCGTTCGCGGCCAAGCACGACGAGCTGTTCCTTGACCTCATCGAGGCTGTAGGTGTCGGAAACTGGTTCGCGAGCCGCGCTCAACGGGGGTCATCCAGCTGCGTCGGGAGCACGGCCTAGAGTGTACGGAACAAGCGGCGGCGCCGACCCTGGGCGGATCGGACCTATCCCGCGTCGAGCAATCCCTGGCGGATCCTGCGGAGCTCGCCATCCACCGCGACGAGTTCGTGGAACAACTCGTCGTAGCCGGCCTCCGTCTGCGGGTTCAGCTTCTGCAGACGGATCCGCAGGTCGTCGCTCTTCGCCTTCAACACGAACTCCTGCAGACGCGCGAAGACGTGCGACGCGTACTCGCGCGTCGGTTCGCCTTCGATCGACTCGACCGCCAGGGCGCTGGCCGCCGCCGCGACCTTCGGGTCGTCGGCGCCGGCCAGCGACCCCACGTCCCCGGAGAACTCTCGCAACGCCGCCAGCGCTGCCTTTCCCGTCGGCGTCCGCACATGATCATCGGTGAGCAGCGGCGCGTACTCGTCGAACACCGCTCGGTCCCGGGTGAGGAGCCGCAACATCTCCCGCTCGACACGATCGCGCGCGGACAGCCGCTTCATCGTCTTCGCGACCTGTTCGGGGTGGCCGCCGAGCCGACGCTGCAGTGCCGTGCGCACCGAGTCCTCGGACACCCCCGTCAGGTCGGCCAACAGGTGTCCGTACTCGCTCCGTCTCACCGGGTCCTGCAGCTTCTGCAGCATCGGCAGCGCGTCCGCGACCGCCGCCGACTGCCCCTCGACGTTGGACAGGTCGTGGCGACCCACCGTCCGCCTCACCATGTACTCGACGATCGGGCGAGCCTCCTTCGCAGCCTCCCGGACTTCGTCCGCCCCGCGCTTCGCCACGAACTCCGCCGGGTCCAGACCCTCCGGCATGATCATCACGACCGCTTGGACCGGGTACTGCTCCTGGAACGCGAACGCCCGCTCGGCTGCGCGCGCACCCGCTTCGTCGGAGTCGAACGCAAGCACCGCCCTGGTCGCGAACCGGGACATCAGCTTGAAGTGCGCTTCGCCCAGCGCCGTGCCACAGGTCGCGACCGCGCTGTCGATCCCCGCCTGGGCAAGCCCGATCACATCGGTGAAGCCCTCGACCACGAACACCTGGCCCGACCGCGCGACCGTCTGCCGCGCCCTGTGCAGGTTGTAGAGGACCTCACCCTTCCGATAGATCGGCGTCTCGGCGGTGTTGAGGTACTTCGCCTGCTCCGCCGCGCGGGCGTCGCTGGGCAGCACCCGGGCCCCGAAGCCGAGATAGCGCCCCTGGAGATCCTGGATAGGGAACGTCAGTCGCCCACGGAACCGGTCGCGGACCACACCGTCCTCACCCTTCGTCGCGAGCCCGGCCTCCAGGAGCACCTCAGGGCCGAGGTCCTTCGCAAGGCGCCGAAGCAGGAAGTCCGGGTAGCCCGGCGCGTAGCCGATCCCGAACGCTTCGAGCGACTCAGCCGAGAGCCCGCGCTCCTCGACGTAGGCCCGCGCGTCGTCGGCCTCCCGGCCGTCGAGGAGCATCCGCGAGTAGAGCTTGGCGGCCTCCTCGTTCGCCTTGAACAGCGAGTTGCGACGCTGTGCCGCGCGGCGCTCGGCCGCCGAATCACCCTCGTACCGGAGCGTCACTCCTGTCAGCTGCGCCAGCCGTTCCACCGCCTCCACATAGGACAGGCTCTCCAGCTCGCGGAGGAACGTGATCGCGTCGCCACCCTTGCCGCAGCCGAAGCAGTAGAAGACGCCCTTCGATGGCGACACGCTGAATGACGCCGTCTTCTCCTGATGGAACGGGCACAGGCCCGACATCGAGTCGTGTCCGGTCTTCTTCAACGCGAGGTACTGCGAGACGAGCGCGACCATGTCCGTCCGCTCCTTGACCGCCTCGATGTCCTCCTGTCTGATCCGCGCCATGCCTACCCCTGGTCGTGAAGCCACCCGCGGGGAAGGAACAGTCGCTCGTACGTCCGGAGCGCGTACCGGTCCGTCATGCCCGAGATGTAGTCGGCCACGCGGGTCGGCAGGTCGCCC
The DNA here is from genome assembly GCA_963842295.1 of uncultured Actinomycetota bacterium. Lineage (GTDB taxonomy): Bacteria > Actinomycetota > UBA4738 > UBA4738 > HRBIN12 > JAJNBA01. The sequence continues at coordinate 43,918 of CAWJFY010000007.1, forward strand.
GGCGCCCGATGGTACTCCTCGGGCATGTCGTCCGGATGATCGAGGAAGTGCTGGAACAGCTCCCGGATCAGCCGGGTCGCGCGCTCATGTTCGCCGTGCGTGTCCTCCCGCAGGTAGACCTGTTCGAACATGAAGTCCCGGAGCGCGTCCAGCGCAGCGAACACCGGCGTCGTCAGTTGCACCTCAGCCTGGTCTTCGCTGGCGGCGACCAGGTCCGTCACGAGCGTGTTGATCCGGGCAGAGTGGGTGGCGCCCAGCGCCTTCATCGGACCCGCCGGGAGTTCAGTCTCGCTCAGCACGCCCGCGCGCAGTGCGTCGTCCACGTCGTGATTCAGGTACGCGATGCGGTCGGCGAACCGCACGATCTGCGCCTCAAGTGTCGACGGTGGCGGCATCGACCACGGGTGGTTCACGATCCCGTCCCGTACCTCCCACGTGAGGTTCAGACCCTCGCCCTCGTTCTCGAGGTGCTCGACGACCCGGAGCGACTGCTCGGAGTGGCGGAACGGCCGGCCCAGGAACGGCGTGAGCGCCTGCTCCCCGAGATGTCCGAACGGCGTGTGGCCGAGGTCGTGCCCAAGGGCGATCGCCTCCGCGAGGTCCTCGTTCAGTCGCAGCGCCCGCGCCGCCGTCCGCGCGATCTGCGACACGTCAAGCGTGTGCGTGAGCCGCACCCGATAGTGATCGCCCTCGGGCGACAGGAACACCTGCGTCTTGTGCTTCAGCCGGCGGAACGCCTTGGCGTGCACGATCCGGTCGCGGTCCCGTTGGTAGACCGTCCGGAGGTCGTCCTGCGGTTCGTCGCGCTCTCGGCCCTTCGTCTCGGAGGCGAGCGATGCTCTCCGAGATAGGACCTGGCGCTCGATCTCTTCGGTTCGCTCTCGGGGGGTCGTCACGGACTCATGGTAGCCGTGCCGACAGACAGCCCGGTCAACGGCCCATCACTCGGTAGTACAGGTACGCGAACGTCTCGCGAAGGTACCCTGCGCTTCTCGTCTCCTGTGAGGTCGCCGCGGACTTCCACGTCGCCGACGCATGCCCGTCGATCCCCAGATCCCGGGCCATCCGCTCGACCCGTGCGTTGTGCCACGGGTCCGAGACGAGGAACGCGGAGTCCATCCCGGCCTGTCGCATCACGGGAGCGGCCGCTCGGAGCGACTCGTAGGTGGTGTGGCCTTTCGGCACCGGCAGGATCGCATCCTGCGGCACTCCCATCTCTATGAGGTATGCCCGGCCGGCCTCAGCCTCGGTGAAGCGATCTCCCGATTGACCGCCGCCGAGGACGAGGACGCGGTCGGCCCTTCCCTGCTCGTAGAGGAGCACGGCGTGATCGAGGCGCCCGGCGAACACCGGCGAGGGTTCACCGTCGTACTGGGCAGCGCCCAGGACCACGATCGCGTCGGCCCGATCGAGCTCCGAGGCGTCGTCATGGTGAGCCGCCCGCCATACGACGATCGCGCACCCGGCCACGAACCCAACCGTCAAGAGGAGGACGAACGAGACCGTTGCGAGGAACGGGTGTCGGCGGAGGAGGCTCACCTGCCAAGGCTAGCAACGCCTCTCTCAAAGGCTCAGTCGGTGCAGAGGATCGTCACGTTCGCGCTGAATGACACCTCTTCGCCCGCGTCGACCACCCGTCGTTCGACCTCCCGGCGTGAGTCGCCCACGGCGCCGATGATGTATCCGTCGCCGGCGGCGTCCGGCAGGCCCTCGAAGCATTCGGTCGGGGCGACCATCAATGCGGTTCCGAGCGGATCCAGTAGCCGTTGGGTCAGGGGGTCGAGGTCGCGGGGATCAGACGCCAAGTCGATGACCGCGATCCACCTCTCTTGGTGCGCGGGGAGGGGCCGACGGTCGGGAGACCGTCGGCGTGGCGGCGAACGTCCCTGACGCCTGCCGGGATCCGGGATCTTCACCGCAGCCGGCCAGTACCAGCGCGCAAGCGAACGCGATCGACACCTTGTGCATCCGTCGCCTCATCACGGCGTCACGATCCAGCTGTTCGAAGTGTAGGCAGGGAGGGTGGCACGGAACGCTGCGATCACCGCGCCCGGATCGGCGTCGCGAGGAACATGAAGCAAAGCCCCGAAGACACCCGGACGGATCGCGAGCGGCGCGTCGTCGCTGTCGACCACCTCGACGAGAGACCCGGGGTACGCACGTCGGATCACGGTCACCACCGCCTCGGCTTCGGCCGAGGTCTGGTAGTCACCCACGATCACCGCGACCTCTTCGGCGCTGGGATCTCGAGTCTCGCTGGCGTCCGGCAGATCCCCACGGAGCGGGACGTACGAGCCCCGATCCCGCCGGTCCGGATCGACCACGTCTATCGGATCCACCAGCACTGCGCCGCACCCGATGGTGTGCATCTCACCCGCCCGCTCGACCTGGAGCAAGTGTCTGCCGTGCATCTGATCGGGACGGCTCCAGACGAGCCGCCCGCGAAGGCGTCCCGCGAGGTAACGCTCGCCGTCGAGCCGTCTCACGAGGGACGCCGCGCCGTGCTCGAACCGCCACAGCTCGAACGTGGGTGCTTCGGTCGACGAGCCTCGCGCGCTGACCCGCACGAAATCGATGCCACCTGCTCGAGCGATCGGAGTCCGGATGGTCACCCATCGATCGCCTCCGGCTCGGAAGTGGGTGAGCCGGCGCCACCGAGTCTGGTGGACGTCCGTTGCCCAGAGATCGCCCAGCCGGTCCCCCTCTGGCATCTGGTCGTTGGGCGGCGCTGACACGACCGCCGCGATCCGACGATCCGACAGGAACTGCGGCGCGAACACGCTCGCTCCCCGGACCGGCACCGGGCGCTCGTCGACCTCGCCTGTGACGGGGTCGCGCACCACGATGGAAGAGCCCGTCGACCAGGCGAGCTGGCCGGCCGCCGACCACGTGGGGTGTGACGCCTCTCCCGCTTGGGGAAGGACATCCACTCCCTCGCGCGTCATCGCGACAACGACGTCAGCGCCCGCCCGATCGATGATGAAGGCGGCGCCGATCCGCCGCCGGACGGCGAGGTGCTTGATCGTGCCGTGTCCGATCGATGTCGCCAGCGCCCGGTGCACCCCCACCGACGCGAGTCCCTCGGCGGTCACGCCCCGCCCCGCACCCACGGACACGAGCCGCCCGCCGGCCACCGCCCAAACCCCTCGGCCCGAAACGAGGCCCGGCGCGCTGCGAGCGTATGCCGGAAGGCTCGGACACCCTCGAGAAGGGTTCGCTCGAACGGAATTGGCTGGCGTGCCACCGGCGCCCGCCGTGAGTAGACCGGCGGCCGTCGACGCCGCGACGACCGCCGCGATCACGAGTCTCCGTATCATCTCGACCTCCTCGAAGATCAGTAGTTCGTGACGTACTGGAAGTGCATGGGATCCGGCGCCGAGTCCCAGCTGAGGCCCCAGAAGAAGCGATGACCGGGGAATCCTCCGCGCCACACGTCGGGGATGTACGTGCCGTAGTTGGTCCCGTCGATGCCCCGGCCGTTCCAGTGCGTCTGGTACCGGGGGTTCCGCTGCCAGTTCGTGTCGATCGCGGCTCCCCACGAGTGGACTGACCACGATGTCGACCCCGCGATGAGCCGGCAGTTATAGCCGCCGATCCCCGGGTACAGGGCCCCGTCGCGATGCGCGGCATTGATGTGATTCCGGATGTTGAAGCCGACGTTGCGCGCGAGGTACGTGTGGTAGTACACGTACTTCCCGGCCCCGAACGGATCCGTGTCCGCGTGCGGCCACCAGGAGCGTGCGTTGTTGGCCTTGTCGCTGCATCGCGGGCCGAAGACGTCGTTGAGGCCGGCGAGACCGCTCGGCCGAGGCGGGACGCCTGCATCCGAGTGGTCGTGCGTCCAGTCCGACATATGGCCCGCGAGCGCGGACGACCCCGCGAACAGCGAGATCGAGAGCAGGGCGATCAGGACGACCGAGACGATTCGAGCACAGGCGGGAGAGCGTGCCATGACATCCCCTCCTTCGTGGGGGAGGAGGGAGGACGCGCGACACTACCCCACGCTGAGGCGCGGCACCGTGACGGATCTCACGACTGAGGAGCTAGGGTTGGCGCGCGTTCCGAAGCCGGCGTGCGGCCGTCCATGCGAGCCAGACGGAGCGGAACGCGAAGCGCTCCTCGTCGTCCACACCCGCGTTCGACCATCGGAGGACGGTCAACACCGCCCGATCCGACTCGAACGTCTCGTGGATCGGCTCGGGCATGTGCACGCCGGCCGGATCCACCACGTCCGTGTCACGGATCGAGTTCCTCGGCAGGCGGCCGAGCTCGACGACGTCTTCCGAGTCCTGCTCGAGCACGAACACGAGGTCGAGAGGAAGCACAGCTGCGATCACCGGGGCGACGGCGCGCCGCATCGTCGGAAGCACGTTGAGCTGCGGCTCGCGAGGCCCCGGTTCCGGTTGGGGCACGACTCCGCACGGGAAGGAGTACTCCGCCCGGTTCCGTTCAAGCCATCGGCTTCGCGCCAGACGGCCCTGATCCTCCTCGTCCGGTTGAACCCCCTCGCGGAACATGTCCCCGGCGATACGCGACGTGGCGGCGTCCCCCGCCCCGTGGATGAACAGCGAACCGGTCGTGAGGCGCTCGACGTCGATCCCCTGCCATTCGAAGAACGGCACTACTTCGAGGCGGACTCGGCCGCGCCGACCGCGGCCTGGCCGGCCGCCAGCCGAGCCGTCTCCACCCGGAACGGGGAGCAGCTCACGTAGTCGAGCCCGATCTCGTGGCAGAACACGACGCTCGCCGGGTCGCCTCCGTGCTCCCCGCAGATCCCGAGGTGCAGCGCCGAGTTCGCCGCGCGGCCCTCCTCGCTCGCGATCCGCATCAGCCGGCCCACGCCCTCGACGTCGATCGTGACGAACGGATTCGCCGGCACCAGCTTGCGCTCCTCGTACATGCCCACGAACTTTCCGATGTCGTCCCGCGAGAACCCGAACGCCGTTTGCGTCAGGTCGTTGGTCCCGAACGAGAAGAACTCCGCCGTCTCCGCGATCTCCGCCGCGGTGACTGCCGCGCGCGGCAGCTCGACCATCGTCCCCCACTCGAGGTGGGAGAGCTCGGTGTCACCCAGCGACTCGTCGGCCACCGGCTCGAGCTCCTCCCGCATCTGCCGCAGCTCGGGCGCCGTCGCGACGAGCGGGATCATGACCTCGATCTTCGGGTCGCCGCCGTCACGGCGAACCTGCGCGGCGGCCTCGAAGATCGCTTGCACCTGCATCGCGTAGAGCCCCGGCTTCACGATGCCAAGGCGCACGCCGCGGAGCCCCAGCATCGGGTTCGTCTCGTGCAGCTCGTTCACCTTCTGCAGCAATGCCTTCCGCTCGTCGACATCCTCGCCACGCGCCTCCGCCAGCGCCACCTCGACGGCCAGGTCGACCTGGTTCGGCAGGAACTCGTGCAGCGGCGGGTCGAGCAGCCGCACGGTCACCGGCAGTCCGTCCATCGCGCGGAAGATGCCCACGAAGTCCTCTCGCTGCAGCGGCGCCAGTGCGTCGTAGGCCTTCGCCTCGTCCTCCGCCGTCTCCGCGAAGATCATCGTCCGGACGGCCTCCACACGCTCTTCACCCAGGAACATGTGTTCCGTTCGGCAGAGCCCGATCCCCTCGGCGCCACGCTCGCGTGCGTTCCTCGCCTGCTCGGGCGTGTCGGCGTTCGCGCGCACCCGCAGCCGCCGCACCCGGTCCGCATGCGCCATCAGTGCCTCGAAGGCCTTCCAGATCTTCTGCTCGCGGGCCGCTGCGTCACCGGCGCGAGCCTTCTCCAACACCGACTCCTCGAGGGGCAGCTCGCCGACGTAGACGTTGCCCGTGAAGCCGTCGATCGTGATGACGTCGCCCTCCTGCATGGTCGTGCCGTTCGCCGAGAAGGTCCGCTCGGCCGGCGAGAGCTTGATCGCGTCGGCACCGCACACGGCGGGGATGCCCTCACCGCGAGCGACGACCGCCGCGTGCGAGTTGGTCCCGCCGGCGCTCGTGAGGATGCCCTGCGCCGCGATCATGCCGTGGTAGTCGTCGGGCGTGGTCTCGCGACGGACCAGGATCACGCGCTCGCCCTGCTTCCCGAGGCGCTCCGCCTCGTCGGCCGTGAAGACCACCTTGCCGATCGCGGCGCCTGGCGACGCGTTGAGGCCCTTCGCGATCGCGGCGGCGCCCTCGGCCTTGACGCGCCGCTTGAAGAGCTCCTCGAGCCGGTTCGCGTCCACTCGCAGCAACGCGGTGTCGGCGTCGATCAGCCGCTCCGCCAGCATGTCGTGCGCCATCACCCACTCGGCGAACGCGGTCCGCTTTCCCACGCGTACCTGGAGGATCCAGAGCTTCGTCTTCTCGATCGTGAACTCGATGTCGCACATGTCCCGGTAGTGCCGCTCGAGCGTGTCCATGTGCTGGCGAAGCTCTCGGTACGACGCCGGGTCGATCGTCTCGAGCTCGACGATCCGCAGCGTGTTGCGGATCCCCGCCACGACGTCCTCGCCCTGGGCGTTCGGAAGGTAGTCGCCGTACGGCACCTTCTCCCCCGTCGAAGGGTCGCGCGTGAAGGCGACGCCGGTGCCGGAGTCCTCGCCGCGGTTGCCGAACACCATCGCCTGGACGTTCACCGCGGTGCCGAGGTCGTCGGAGATCTTGTTCTGCCGCCGGTAGTCGCGAGCGCGCTTGCCGTTCCACGACTGGAACACCGCCGCGATCGCCAGCCGGAGCTGCTCCTTCGGGTCCTGCGGGAACTCCTCGCCGGTATGCGTCCGGTAGATCCCGCGGAACTCCTCGATCAGCGCGGTGAGGTCGTCGGCATCGAGATCGGTGTCCTGGGTACCCTGCCCCTTGCGCTCCTTGGCACGGTCGAGGGCCTCTTCGAACGCCTCGCCGGGAACGTCCATGACGATCTTGCCGAACATCTGGATGAACCGGCGGTAGGCGTCCCGGGCGAACCGCACATCGCCGTCCGACTGCTTCGCGAGCCCCTCGACGGACCGGTCGTTGAGCCCGAGGTTCAGGACGGTGTCCATCATCCCCGGCATCGAGAACTTCGCGCCCGACCGAACGCTCACCAGCAGCGGATCGTCGGGATCGCCGAGCTCGCGGCCCATCGCCTCCTCGAGGCGGCCGAGGTGCTCCCCCGCCTCCTGGAGCATCTCGGGCGGGGCCCCACCTCGCTCGAGGAACGCCAGGCAGGCCTCGGTGGTGATCGTGAACCCGGGAGGGACCGGCAGCCCCATGTTCGTCATCTCGGCGAGGTTCGCTCCCTTCCCGCCGAGGAGGTCCTTCATGTCTTTGTTGCCTTCGGAGAAGTCGTAGACGTACTTGGTCATGGCCGAAGTCTACGGAACGAGGACTCGCCGGTGTACGCTCACCTCCTCACCGTTCACCTCACGGAGGATCTGATGGCGCACGCGAAGGACAAGGGCGCGAAGAACGTCAAGAAGAAGGCCGCGAAGGGCATCAAGGAGAAGCGGGCCGAGAAGAAGCTGAAGCACGACGTCCGCCGGACCACCGGCGCCGTCGAGACCATCGGCGAGCGGTCGCCGAGCTAGGCGGGGACGAGGTCGGGCGTCGTCCCCGGTGCCACGCACGTCGCGATCATCGAGCCGAACACCTCGTCGCACGCCGCCAGCGTTGATCCCGACCGAGCGGCCTCAACCACCTGCTCGATCGCCGCGAGCACCACGTCCGGGGCATCCCGGTGAACGAAATGCCCCGAGTCGGTCGCAACGACCTGGATCGCGTTCGATGAGAGAGCGGCGAGACGGACCTGGGTCCGCGAGGCCAGCTTCGGCACCGTCGCGAGCCACTCGTCTTCGATGATCCCGGCTGTCACCACGATGAGCGGGATGCCGCCGAGGTCCCCCGCGGCGTGAAGCTCTCGCACCGTCGCGTGGATGTCGATCCGGTCGGAGCCGTCGATCCACGGCCCCGCATCCAACCGCTCGTAGACGGGCACCTCAGGCTCGCTCGACACGTCGATCAACACCACGCCGGCCACATCGTCCGGGTACTTGCCCTCGAACGCCCGGACGGGCATGCCGCCGTACGAATGACCCACCAGCACCACCGGTGGTTGGATCTCCAGGGATCCCACCAACCGATGCAGCTCCTCAGCCATCAGCCCAGCCGTCACCTGTTCGCCGGTCGGCCGGTCGTCGCTTCCACCGGTCCCGGCTCGGTCGTAGGTGCACACCCGGGTGACTTCGTCGACCTGATGGATGAAGTCGACGAACTCGCTCGTGCCGGCGGCGCCGAGCCCGGCCTCGAGGATCACCGTCGGCTCGCCCTCGCCGCGGCACTCGTAGGCAAGCTCGTAGCCGCCGACGTCGGCCCGGCCCCCCGCCGGCTCGGGCGAGGGCGAGACGTCCGACGACCGTGACGGGCTCGGCGCCGCTTCGCCTCCCCCGCATGAGGCCAGGGCGACCGCAGCCACCAGCGCCGCCATGATCGGTCGCATCACGAGAGCGACCGCAGGGCGGCCGAGACCTCGTTCATCACGGCCTCCGACGACGCGAAGCCCGCGTGCACGCGATTGCCGTCCGCCGCCAGGACCAGCCCCGGCGCGGCGCCTTCGGCCATCCACTCGCTGAGAGCCCCACTGAACGCCGTCGCGTCCATGGGTGTATCCCAGACGGTGCTGAGGATCACCGCGACGTCTTCGCCGTCACTCCAGGCCCGGTAGATGCCGCCGTCCCAGCCGGCAGCGGCCGTCTCCGCGACCGACTCGTCGAGCCGGAGGTTCAGGAGCGCTTTCAGCCACACCTCGCCCACGACCATCACGTCGTGGTCACGCCAACCGGGGCCGAACGTGGGCGCGAAGTCCGGCACGTCGACTCGCTCGGACACGTCGTCCGGGTACTTCGACGGGTGCAGGACCTGCTCCGTCGTGGTCGGGAACTTCCTCAGCGCGCGGTCGACGGCCGCCGGCCCGCCCTCGTCCGCCAGGGCATCCGCGAACCGCTGCCCTGCCGCGTACGGATAGGCGAAGATCTCGAGCATCAAAGGAGGGACCTCGGCGGCCGGCCCGTCGCCGGATCCCGAGCCTGTGGCCGCGACCGGGAAGCGGAGCAGCACCTGGGTGGCGAAGTGGTTGGCGCTCCCCTCGACGATGCCCAACGCTGCCTGGAAGGGCTCGTCGTCGCATCGCACCACCAGGTCGTCCAGTCGGTCGAGGTCGAAGTGCTGGTCGTCGATCGCGTGCGTCAGCTCGTGCGCCAGTACGAAGTGCTCGAGACGATCGAGGTCGGCGTCGCCCGTGTAGACGAGCTCCCCGTTCTGCGAATCGTAGAAACCGAGGACCTGCCCCTGTTGATATGCGTCGATGGCCCCGAGGATGCCGACGTCGCGCGGGATCGCGCCGATGGTCGCCCACGCATCGCTGCGACGAGCGTAGAAGCGCTTCGGGTAGTACACGTCGAGGTACTCGCGCAAACGCCGGTCGATCTCTTCGGGTGTGACCGGCTCGACGTTCACGCGTCGCTGGAACACGAGCCCCCTCACGGCCTCCACCTGGTTCTCCGCCTCCGCGATCGTGGGGGGCGTCGGAACCCTGGTCACAGGACCCTTGGGGATGTCGGCGGGGATGCAGAGCCGGCGCATCGCCTGAATCGCCGTCGTCGGTCCCGTCTTCACCTCGACCACTGGGGGCGGGGAGACAGACGCCGTCCTCGACGGCTGCGGCTCGTCACCCTGCGTGCACGTCGTGACCAGCAGCGATGTGGCACCGATCGCCACGAGTCGCCGTATCACCGGTCGCCTCAACGACGCCTCGAGAGAACCACGGCGCTCGCCGCCGCCACCATGGCCAGACCCGAGAGCACCGCGGAGACGACCAGCAGACCCGTCGACTCGAGGAACCCTGCAGCGGAAACGCCAAGGGCGACGATCGCGCCGACCCAGAGGACGAACGCCACCGCGTAGACGATCACAGACGCTCCGAGAGAAACGCCACGAGCCCGTCGATCGGGAGGCGATCCTGGGTCATCGAGTCCCGCTCGCGGACGGTCACCTGCGCGTCCTCCAACGAATCGAAATCGACGGTCACGCAGAACGGCGTGCCCACCTCGTCCTGTCGCCGGTAGCGCCGGCCGATCGAGCCCGCGTCGTCGTAGTCGCACATCCACCCGCCCTTCACCAGGTCGAAGACGCGTCGTGCCTCCGGCGTGAGCTTCTCGTTGCGTGAGAGCGGGAGCACCGCCACCTTCGTGGGCGCCAGCCGCCGGTCGAGGGCCAGGTAGGTGCGTTTCTCCGTACCTCCCTTGGCAGTCGGCGCCTCCTCTTCCCGGTACGCGTCCAGTAGGAACGCGAGCACGGCGCGGTCCACTCCCGCCGCTGGCTCGATCACGTACGGGTGATACCGCCGTTCCTTCTCCTGGTCGAAGTAGGTGAGATCCTCGCCGGACGCTTCCTGATGCGCCTTCAGGTCGAAGTCGGTCCTGTTCGCGACGCCTTCGAGCTCGCCCCAGTCTGTGAACGGGAACCGGTACTCGATGTCGACCGTGCGCTTCGAGTAGTGGGACAACTCGTCGGCGTCGTGTTCGCGGATACGCAGGTTCTCTTCACGCAGGCCCAGATCGGTCCACCAGCGCGTACGCTCACCGATCCAGAACTCGTGCCACTCCTCGTCCGTCCCTGGCTCGACGAAGAACTCCATCTCCATCTGCTCGAACTCCCGGAGGCGGTAGATGAAGTTCCCCGGCGTGATCTCGTTGCGGAACGACCGGCCGATCTGGGCGATCCCGAACGGAACCTTCTTGCGGCTCACCTGCTGGATCGTCGCGAAGTCTACGAACATCGCTTGCGCCGTCTCTGGCCGGAGGTACACGGTGTTCTCGGCGTCTTCGATCGGGCCCATGTTCGTCTTGAACATGAGGTGGAAGTTGCGCGGCTGCGTGAAGGCCGTCTGCCCGCAGTTGGGGCATTTCGGCGCGCGCTCCATGTCGAGCGTGGTGTCGTCGGCTTCGTGACCCGACTGCGGCGAATGGAACCCGGCCAGGTGATCGGCGCGGAAGCGCTGATGGCAGTTCAGGCATTCGACCAAGGGGTCCGTGAAGACCTCGAGGTGGCCGGAGGCCTCCCACACCTTCGGCGACATGATCACGGCGGCTTCGAGGCCGACCACATCGTCCCGCAGCTGCACCGTCGAGTGCCACCACTGCTCGCGGACGTTGCGCTTGAGCTCGGTGCCGAGCGGCCCGTAGTCCCACGACGAGCGGAGGCCCCCATAGATCTCCGAGGACTGGAATGCGATGCCTCGCCGTTTGGCGAGGGAGGTGACGGCCTCCATCAGGTCGGCCATGAGGACTCCTTTCCCGGCCGCTGGCTGCGGCCGCCGGCGTAGGTCCATGCTACCGGCGTGCGTAGTCAACCGGGTCCGGTGCGTCCCGATACCTGCTTCTCTTGATCTTCCCGTGGTGGGCTCTGGCGGTGCCCCTGCGGAGCATCTGGCGCAGGGAGCGAGTGGCTGAAGTCGCCTCACCGGGCCGCATCGAGCGGTTCCGTGATCGCCATCCTGGTCTCGATCGCGAGATCCACGTGGGACCGACCGCTCGGCTGGCGATCGTCGCTCTCGCCGCCGCCGCCGCGGTGGTGCTATCCCTCACGAAGCAGGATGTCGATCGCTACGTGTTCGCGGCACCCGTCCTCGTCGCCGGACTGACGGTCGCGCTCGCGAAGTGGAACGACCTGTAGCTCGCTAGTCCGTACCGGTTCGCGGATCGCCGGCCGATTCCTCCTGCGGCGGCGGCTTGAGCCTCTCCGCGAGCAGTTTCTTGCGGGCGGCTGCCGGCGAGAGGGCGCGGACAGCCCCCTCATCGCTTGTATCGCTGGGCTGCCGCTCGTGCTCGGCGAGCCGGAGGAAGTTCTCGAGGGCTGCGGCGTGGGCCTTCGCGTCTCTGGTCTCGGCGTCGGCCGTGTTCCCGGTGGAGGCGGCGTGTGACACTCGCCTCGCCTTCTGTTGCTTCGACGCTCGCCTCGGTTCCTTGCCAGCCGGTGTCTCCTTCGGAGTGGGGGGAAGGGGCTTCTGCTCGCGCGAGGCGCCGATGGGTTCGCCTGCGGCCGCGGCCACCCGGTCCTCGCCGACCTCGTCGACGACTTCGGAGTCGGGAACCTGGACGATCGCGGGCGCCGCATCGGAGGAGGAGGCCGCTGCCGGTGGAGCAGGTGCGGCGGGACGTGTCACGCTCGACTCGGCAAGCACCAGGGCTCGTTGGATGTCGCCCTCGAGCCGCCTCCGAGCCTCCTCCGATTCGGAGAGCTTCTCCTGCAGCCGTTTGACCCTCTCCGCAGAGAGCCGATATACCTCGCGGACGGCGTTGAGCCGATCATCGTCGATCAGCGAGAAACCCGCGGGGATCGAGGTTGTGGGCGCAACCCCGACGTTGATCGGCTGGATCGGATCACGCAGAGACAGAGCGCTCATGGTGAGGAACAGCAGCACCAGGGCGCCGGCGAGGATCTGGTACCTGAGCCATTCGGAACGAACCGGCGCGATCGTCCCCTCATCCGTCTGGTCGATCTCGGCGACGGCTTCGTCCCGCAGCGGCACGTATGTCCTGAACAGGCTGCGTTCCGGATCTTCCGATCCCCCCGTGTCCGAGATACCGGAGGGACTGATCGGACCTTGTCGTGCGGCTGCGAAGACCAAGGAGTCGTTCAGGCTGGCTTTGGATCCGATATCGATGGGGTCATCCCGGTCCGTCGAGAACAAGAGCATCCCCTTGTCGGTCGACGACCAGACGCGCACGCGCTCGACCCGATCGTCGGTGAGGATCAAGAGACCGATGTACGCCTCGAGCGAATCCGCCGACTCGCCGGTGATCGGTTGGGTCAGATCGACGCTGTCGAGGCGGGGGCCGAGGACCCGGTCGACGTATCTGACGGCGCGGACCTCAGAGACCGCACGCTGTTCGTCGAGAACCTGGCCCCCCATGATCAGCGCGTACGCGAGCCCGATGAGCGCCGCCAGGGCCATGCCGGCCCAGACGTATCTGCTCACTCCGTCTCTGGTGAACCGTTGTATCAGGCTCATCCGGCCCCTCCTCGCCGGTGCGGTAAATGGCGTCACAGGCGATGGTCACGCGCGTCCTCGGCACGATACCGGGTTGGGCATCGGGAGCGACACCGCCGAACGACGGACAGGAGCTAAGCCTTGTGGAGGAGAGTGCGACCGAAAGACCTAGTCAGGATGCCCGGAGGGATCACGGCTCGTCGGCGAGGCCACCGAAACGCCTCGAGCGCTTCTGGAAATCGCGGATCGCTTCGAAGAGGTGCTCGCGGTCGAAGTCAGGCCAGAACACCGGCGTGAACCAGAGCTCCGAATAGGCCACCTCCCACAGGAGGAAGTTCGAGATCCGTTGCTCGCCGCTCGTGCGGATCAGCAGGTCCGGTGGCGGCATGTCGGGCCGGTACAGTCGCTCCGCGATCTTCTCCTCGTCGATGCTCTCGGGGCGGAGCGAACCGTCGCGGACCTCGCGTGCCAGGTCCTTCACGGCGTCCACGACCTCGGCCCGACCTCCGTAGTTGAACGCGATCGTGAGGGTGGTCCCCGTGTTGGCGGCGGTGAGCGCCTCGGCCTCCCGGATCTCCTTCAGGACTGAGCGCGGAACCCGCCAGTTCCGCCGCCCGATGAAGCGGATCCGGACGTTCATCCGATCCAGCTCGTCACGGCGGCGACGGAGCAGGCTTCGGTTGAAGTTCATCAGATACCGCACCTCGCCGGGCGGTCGGCGCCAGTTCTCGGTCGAGAACGCGAACACGGTGAGCCATGGGAGGCCCACCTGCACGGCCCCCTGAACCGTGTCCCACAGTGCCTCTTCTCCGGCGCCGTGGCCCTCGGTGCGAGGCAAGTCCCGCTGCTTCGCCCAGCGCCCGTTGCCGTCCATCACGATCGCGACGTGCCGCGGGATGCGGGCCAGATCGAGATCGTGGAGGTAGCTGCTCACGTCGCCGTCCGCACGAGCATCGGCACCGATCTCATCCGGCGCTCCAGGTGGTACTCGGCGAAACCGAACAACAGCCCCCGCGCCTCCTTCCGGGTTCGCGTCTCGGGGGTGGGCGTGGCTCCCGCGTCGGCGAGGTCCACGAGGGCGAGCGTGGCCATGTACGCGAGCGCCGAGGCCGAGACGTGCCCCGCGCCGGGCTCGGCGTCGCCGACGCAGACGGCGCCGCCGAGCCCGGCCGAGAACAGCTGGACATCGGTGCTGCCGCAGACGGCGCACGCCGTGAGGCTCGGATGGAAGCCGGAGACCGACAGGAGCTTCAGGACGAACGACTCGGCGACGGCGGCAGGGTCGGCGGGCTTCGACTCCAGCGCTCGGAGACCGGAGAGCAGCAGGAGGACGAGCCGAACGTTCCGCTCGTGCTCCTCCGCGACGCGGTCGACGGCCTCGAGCATCGTCTCGCCGGAGGCGAACAGGGCGAGGTCGTCTCGGATCGCACGGTGCGGGGCCAGGATCTCAGCCTGCGTGATCGTGTCGAGCGATCCACGACCCCGATAGAGCATCAGGCTCACGTGAGTGAACGGTTCCAACCGCGCGCCGAAGCGGCTTGTGGTCTTGCGGATGCCCTTGGCCACCCCGCGGACCTTCCCGGAGCCCTGGGTCATGATGGTGACGATCTTGTCGGCCTCGCCGAGCTTCGCCGACCGGAGGACGACGCCCTGCTCCTTGTAGGGGGGCATCCGTCGATGGTAGCTCTCCCCGAACGCCCTTCACCCCAGGAGGCGTGTGGCGTTTCCGTTGCGGCCGGCGGGCCACGGTGCATCCGTGGGCGTTGCGGCGGAAAGAAAGCTTCCTCAGGCGCCCACGGGGTGCCAGACCGTCTTGAACTCCACGAGGGCCGTGACCTCGTAGGGACTCTGCGCCTCGTCGCTGAACGGGTCGACGTCCGGCGCGCGGTGCACCCTCTTCACGTTCTCTGCGGAGAGCTCCTCGAGTTCCCGGCGCAACTCGTCCGGGACGCCGGTGGCGTCGATCGCGTTCACGTCCATGTGACCCGCGAGCCACGGCACGAGCTCATCCGTGGATCCGGTGAGGATGTTCACGACGCCCCCTGGCACGTCGGAGGTCGCGAGGACCTCCCCGAGCGAGACCGCCGGCAGCGGCGCTCGCTCGCTCGCCAGCACCACGGCGGTGTTGCCGCTGACGATCGCCGGCGCCAGGCGAGAGACCAGCCCGAGGAGCGACTGGTCCTGCGGGGCCACGACACCCACCACGCCGGTCGGCTCGGGGACCGTGAAGTTGAAGTACGGCCCGGCCACGGGGTTGGAGGCGCCTTGGATCTGATGGATCTTGTCGGCCCACCCCGCGTACCAAACCCAGCGGTCGATCGCGGCGCTCACGCCTTTCTCGGGATCCTTCGCGCCCGTGTCCTTCAGCTCCGACTCGAACTGCGACCGCCGGCCCTCCATCAGCTCAGCGACGCGATACAGGATCTGGCCTCGATTGAAGGCCGTCTTCGCCGCCCATCCTTGCTGGGCGGCGCGCGCTGCACGCACGGCGTCGCGGAGATCCTTGCGCGACGCGCGCGCCGCCCACGCGAGGAGCTCGCCGTCGGCGCTGAGGACCTCGTACGACCTCCCGGACTCGCTTCGCGGGAACTCCCCGCCGATGTACAGCTTCGCGGTCCGCTTGACGGGAAGCCGGTCGTCGGTCACGGCGTCAGCTCCACGTACGGCTCGAGGCCGTGCAGGCCGCCCTCGCGCCCGAAGCCCGACTCCTTGTAGCCGCCGAACGGCGACGAGGGGTCGAACCGGTTGAACGTGTTCGCCCAGACGACGCCGGCCTCAAGGCGTTCGGCCATCCACAGGATCCGCGAGCCCTTCTCCGTCCACACGCCGGCCGACAGGCCGTACGGCGTGTTGTTCGCCTTCTCGACGGCCTCCTCCGGCGTCCGGAACGTGAGGATCGACAGGACCGGCCCGAAGATCTCTTCACGTGCGATCCGATGCGACTGGCTGACTCCGGTGAACAGGGTCGGACGGAACCAGAACCCGCGCTCCGGTAAGTCGCAGGCGGGCTGGTACATCTCGGCGCCTTCCTCGACGCCCGCGGCCACCAACTCCTCGATCCTCGTGAGCTGCGCCCGCGAGTTGATCGCGCCGATGTCCGTGTTCTTGTCCAGTGGATCGCCGACGCGGAGAGTCTGCAGTCGCGCTTTCAGCTTCTCGAGGAGCGGCTCGAAGATCGGTTCCTGCACCAGGAGCCGTGAGCCGGCGCAGCAGACATGTCCCTGGTTGAAGAAGATCCCGTTCACGACGCCTTCGACGGCCTGATCCAATGGGGCGTCCTCGAACACGATGTTCGCCGCCTTCCCGCCCAGCTCGAGCGTGAGCCGCTTGTTCGAGCCGGCGATCGTCCGACGGATCTGCTTGCCGACCTCGGTCGAGCCCGTGAACGCGACCTTGTCGACATCGGCGGCGACGAGCGCGGCACCGGTCTCTCCCGCGCCCGTGATCACGTTCACCGCGCCCGGCGGCAGCTCCGCTTGCTGGATCACCTCAGCGAGCAGCAGGGCCGTGAGCGGTGTCGTCTCGGCGGGCTTGAGCACCGTCGTGTTGCCCGTGGCGAGCGCCGGCGCGAGCTTCCACGCCGCCATCAACATCGGGAAGTTCCACGGGATCACCTGTCCCGCCACCCCTACTGGCTTCGCATCGCGACCGGGGAACGCGTAGTCGAGCTTGTCGGCCCATCCGGCGTAGTAGAAGAAGTGGGACGCGGCGAGCGGCAGGTCGATGTCGCGCGACTCCTTGATCGGCTTGCCGCCGTTCATCGACTCGAGGACGGCGAACTCGCGCGCGCGCTCCTGCAGCGCGCGCGCGATCCGGTACAGGTACTTGGCTCGCTCCTTGCCGGGCAGATCCCGCCAGCGGGACTCGGATGCGTCGCGCGCCGCCGAGACCGCCAGCTCGACATCCTCGGGTCCCGCTTCAGGGACCTCGGCGAGGACTTCCTCCGTGGACGGGTCGATCGTCGCCATGTAGCGACCGCTCTTCGGCTCGACGAACTCACCGCCGATGAACAGCCCGTATCGCTCCTGGAGCCGGACGACGTCCTTCGACTCCGGCGCCTCCGCGTACTCCCAATCGGGAACCGCGGGCGCGCGATCCCGCGTCGTGTCGAGCTCGGTCATCTGCCCGTCCTCACGGAACAACGGTAGCCGACTCGGGACTGGATGATCCGACTTCCGTGGTCTCGCGGCGGGAGGTCAGATAGGCGCCGAGGATCACCAGCGCCACCCCCACGACCGCGATCGACCCCACCTCGTCGTGGCGGAAGAGCATCCCGAGCGCGAGGGCGACCACCGGGATCAGGTAGCCCACGATCGAAGCCCTCGTCGGCCCCACACGCCCCACGAGTCTCCCCATCAGCACGAAGGCCACGCCGGTGCCGAGGATGCCTACGGCCCCGGTCGCGGCCAGCGCTGACCAGGCGAAGTGAGAACCGGGTATCGAGAACAGGCCGAACGGGGCAGTGAGGATCGCGCCGATCGTGAGGATCCGCGCCATCACCGGCAGCGACCCGTATCGCTGCTGGAGCGGCGTGGCTACGTTGAACGCGATGCCGTAGCAGATCGTTGCGACGAGGATGAGGACCACGCCGACGACCTGGCTGGAACCCTCCCCCGCCGCGGAGAGAGCGATCGCGGCGACACCGATGAAGCCGAGAGGTATCCCGACGAGCTGGCGCGAGCCGGGAGGCCGCCGGAGCAGGATCGTCGCGATGACGGCGGTGAAGATCGGAGCCGCCCCGTTGAGCATCCCCGCGATCGCGGAGTTCACCGACCCCTGCGCCAGCGGGAAGAGCGTGAACGGGATCACCACCCACGTGATCGAGAGGAGCAGCAGGCGACGCCGGTCCGCTCGATCGATGGGAGCCCGCACACCGGGGATGAGCCAGAGCGCCGACGCGCCGAACAGGATCCGGAGCCAGGTGACCAGGCCCGGGCGGAACGCCTCCAGGCCGATCGCCATGAGCAGGAACGACGAGCCCCAGATCGTGCCGACGACCAGGAACAGCACCCAGTCCACGCCCGCGAACGCCCCACGGTGCGTGCCGTGCGTGGTGGACAGCACCCGAGCACCCATCGCCTGAACAACGACCAACGTCAGTCGATCGTGAAATAGTCCGGCCCCGCATAACGGCCGGTGCGCTCCTTCTCGATCTGCATCAACACATCGTTCAAGAGCGAGGACGCTCCGATCCGGAAACGATCCGGCGTCATCCAGTCGGCGCCCAAGGTCTCGTGGAGCAGGACGAGGTTCTGGATCGCCTGCTTCGCGGCGCGAACCCCACCGGCGACCTTGATGCCGACGGCGCGACCGGTGTCACGATGGAAGTCGCGGATCGCCTCCATCATGCAGAGCGCTACCGGCAGCGTGGCGTTGACGGCGATCTTGCCCGTCGAGGTCTTGATGAAGTCCGCGCCCGCCGCCATGGCGAGCATGCTCGCCTGCCGGACGCGGTCGTAGGAGCCGAGCTCCCCCGTCTCGAGGATCACCTTCAGGTGGGTGGTGCCGGCCGCCTCGCGGGCCGCCACGAGCTCGTCGAATGCCTGTGCGTAGCGCCCTCCGAGGAACAGGGATCGGTTCAGCACGATGTCGATCTCATCGGCCCCGGTCTCGGTCACATGGCGGATCTCCTGCAGCCGCGCGTCGAGCGGTCCGAGGCCACTCGGGAAGCCGCCCGCCACACTCGCGACCTTCACTCCCGTACCTTCCAGGTGCTCGAGGGCGACGGACACGAGCTGCGGATACAGGCAGACCGCCGCGACGGGAGGGATCGACCGATCGACCGGGTCCGGACGAACCGCCTTCGCACAGATCGCGACGATCTTGCCGACCGTGTCGCTCCCTTCCAGGGTCGTGAGATCCATCGACCGGATCGCGAGGTCGAGGGCCCAGAGCTTCGCGTCGCGCTTGATCGAACGCTTCGCGAGCGACTCTGCGCGTTCTTCGAGACCCACCGCGTCGACGGCCGTCGTCCGGACGGCCATCCGTACGGCCTCCACGGCCGCGACGGGCGCGGGTGCCGAGGGCCGGCTCCGCTCGATGTGCGCTGCGTGCGCCATGCCTCGATGGTAGCCCAGCCGGTCGTTCCGGAACCCGCCCGGTAGGCTCCCGCCCCGTGACGACCGGACGCGTGCTCGCCCTCACGGCCGCGCTGCTCCTCGTCGCGTGCGGTGGCGACGAGGCGAAGCCCCCCGAAGCCTGCACCGAGCCGGTCACCGTGACGAAGGTCGAGCTCGCGGACTTCGCGTTCCGACCCAACTGCCTGTCCGTGGATACGGGAGCCGCGATCACGCTCGAGAACACGGGTGACGCGATCCACACCTTCACCGTGACGGGGACCGACGTCGACTTCAGCCTGGATGCGGGGATCTCGGTCGAGGCGAGCCTCTCGGGCGTAGAACCCGGCACCTACGCCGTGACGTGCACGTTCCACCCGCAGATGGAGGCGACCCTCACGGTCGGCTGAGGCTCAGAACCCCAGCCGCTCCAGCGCCTTGGGATCTCGCTGCCACTCCTTGACGACCTTCACCCGAAGATCGAGGAAGACCTTGGTACCGAGCACCAACTCCATCTCCTCGCGGGCCCGCGATCCGATCGTGCGGAGCGTTTGTCCGCCCTTGCCGATCACGATCCCCTTCTGCGAGTCACGCTCCACGATGAGGGACGCGTGGATCTTGGTGAGCCCCTCCTCGACGTCGATCTCCTCGATCATGACGGTGATGGAGTGGGGTAGCTCCTGCCGCGTGACGTGGAGCGCCTTCTCGCGGATCATCTCGGCCAACCGCATCTCGAGCGGTTGATCGCTGATCGTCTCCTCCGGATAGAGCGCCGGCCCCTCGGGCAGGAGGCCGAGGACCAGTTCCCGGAGCACCCCGATCCCCTTCTCCACCTTCGCGGACACGGGGACGATCTCGTCGTAGTCGCCGATCTCGGCGGCCGCGGCCAGCTGGGGCACGACCCCGTGCTTGCCGATGGCGTCGATCTTGTTCACCACGGCGATCTTCGGGCACCCGTGCGGCCGCACGCGTCGTTCGTAGACGAACGCGTCGCCACGCCCGATGCCGGATGCCGCGTCGACCACGTGAAGGATCACGTCCACCCCCTCCACGGCGTTGCCGACCACGTCGTTGAGCCGGACGCCGAGCTCCGTCCGAGGCTTGTGGAATCCGGGGGTGTCGGTGAAGACCGCTTGCGCATCCTCCGTCGTCAGCACCGCGTGCAAGCCTCGACGCGTCGTCTGCGGCTTGTCCGAGACGATCGAGACCTTGTGACCGACGAGCGCGTTCACCAGCGTCGACTTGCCGACGTTGGGGCGGCCCACCACGGCGACGAGACCGGACCGCGAGATCACTCGAGGTCGTCCGGCCCGAAGGCGTGGGGCAACAGGTCCCCGAGACGCCACCGCGCGCGGACGCCGTCCGCTCCCTCGGCGACCACCACCGTGTCGGCGTCACCGAACTCCCACAGCACCTGCCGGCACCCGCCGCACGGCGGCGTGGGCGTCGGCGCGTCGGTGGCGACCGCGACGGCGAGGACCCTCGGCTGTCCCGAGGTCACCGTCAGCGCGATGGCGTTCCGCTCAGCGCAGACGGAGAGCGGGTAGCTCGCGTTCTCGATGTTGACGCTCGCACGCGCTTCGCCGTCGCCACCCAGCACCGCGGCCCCGACGCGGAACCCGCTGTACGGCACGTAGGCGAGCGGCATGGTCTCGCGCGCCAGGCGCAGCATCGCATCGAGCGTGTCGTCGTCCACACGCGTCCCGTTCGACTCAGCCATCGGCCGCCTCCGGCCCCACTCCGTTCTGATCCGTCCGGGTGATCACGACGCTCGCGATCCGCCGTCCCTGCACCTGGTCCGCCTTGAGGTTCAGACCACGGAAGGAGACCTCCTCGCCCGTCTCTGGCATGCGCCCGAGCAGGTCGAGCATGAGGCCGGCCACCGTGTCCCATTCCCCGTCCGGCAGCTCGGTGCGGAGCAGCTCGTTCACGTCGTCGATCGAGGCTTTCCCGGACACGCGGTAGGTGCCGTCGCCGAGCTCCAGCACCTCGGGTTCCTCGCGGTCGTATTCGTCGGCGATCTCTCCCACGAGCTCTTCGAGCAGATCCTCGAGCGACACGATCCCCGTGACCGAGCCGTGCTCGTCGTAGACGAGGGCTTGATGGAACTTCTCGCGCTGCATCTCTTTCAAGAGCTCGGCGACTCGCTTGGTCTCCGGCACGAAGTGAGCCGGCCTGATGATCTCGGAGAGCGGCATGTCCTTCTTCCCCTGATGCAAGGCTTTCAGGACGTCCTTGGCGAAAACGACGCCCTTCACGTCGTCGAGCGACTCGTGGAAGACGGGGATCCGAGAGTATCCGTGCGAGAGCACGAGGGCCTGGACGTCGCGAAGCGTCTTGTCGTCCTCGATGGCGACGATGTCCGGGCGAGGCACCATGACCTCTCTCACGATCGTGTCGCCGAACTCGAAGATCGAATGGATCAGCTCCTTCTCGCCCTCGTCGATCGAGCCTTCCTCGGAGCCGACCTCGGCCATCGAGCGGATCTCCTCCTCGGAGACGAACGGTCCCTGCTTCAGCCCCTTGCCGGGGAGAAGCACGTTGGCCAGCCCGATCAGGATCCTCGTCGGTGCGGCGAGCACACGGCCCAGGAACCACACGATCGGTGAGAGCGCGAGCGCGACGCGATCTGTGTGCAGGACCGCGAACGTCTTGGCCATCGCCTCCACGAACACGAAGTACAGGAGCGTGAACACGAACGACCCCAGCGTGACCCAGGTATCCCCGAACTGACGCTCGGCGAGGAACGCCACGAGGATCGCCGAGCCGTTCTGCACGAACATCACCGTGAGATACACGGCGTTCAGATAGCGCGGCGGATCTGACTCGATCTTGACCAGTGTCTCCGCGTTCCTCCTCCCTTCCTCTTGGAGCGCGAGCGCCCGAACGCGCGACGTCCGCGTGAGCGACGCCTCGGCCGCAGCGAGCACGGAACCGAAGAGCACCAGCCCGGCGGCGAGCACCCACCACCACATCACGGCGCGCGCACCCCGCTGTACCGCTCCTGCCGCTCCCACATCCGGGTGCGCGCGCCGTCGTCCTCGTGGTCGTACCCGAGGAGATGCAGGATCCCGTGAACCATCAGGAGCCGGAGCTCCGCATCCGGATCTTCCGGGTTGTTCCGCTCAGCCTCGGTCGGCGCCACGACGACGTCGCCGAGGAGGCGGCGGAGGCCATCCTCGTCGGCGTCGTCCAGCGGGAAAGACAGGACGTCGGTCGGACCCGGCTCGTCCATGAACCGCTCGTGGAGTTCCGCCATCTCTGTCCCGTCGACGAAGGACACCGACAGCTCCGCGCGCTCGACACCTTCCGCCCGGAGGGTGTCGCGTGCGAGCTCGAGCAGTGCTCCCTCGTCCACCGGCCGGTCCTGCCGGTTGGAGATCAGGACCTTGGGCCAGGGGCCGTCCCGCGCGTCGTCGGGCAGGTCGCCTGCGCCCGGATGGCCATCGTCATCCATCACTCGTCACCCCGAGGCGCTGCTGACCGTAGCGGTCGTACGCCTCGACGATCTCCTGGACGATCTTGTGCCGAACGACGTCGCGGCCCCCCAGTCGGCAGAAGGAGATCCCACGGATCCCGGAGAGGATCTCCTGGATCACGAGGAGACCCGATCGCTGACCGCTCGCGAGATCCACCTGGGTGTCGTCCCCGTTCACCACGGCTTTCGATCCGAATCCGATCCTCGTGAGGAACATCTTCATCTGCTCGGGGGTCGTGTTCTGCGCCTCGTCGAGGATGATGAACGCGTCGTTCAGCGTTCGCCCTCGCATGAACGCCAGGGGCGCGACCTCCACGGTTCCTCTCTCCATCAGCCGCGAGAGGCTCTCGCCGCCGGTCATCTCGAACAGGGCGTCGTACAGGGGACGCATGTACGGATCGATCTTCTCGTAGAGCGTCCCCGGCAGGAACCCGAGCCGCTCCCCCGCCTCGACCGCCGGCCGCGTGAGGATCAGCCTCGAGACCTGACGATCCTGGAGGGCCCGCACCGCGGTGGCGACGGCGAGGTACGTCTTGCCCGTGCCGGCCGGGCCGATCGCGAAGGTCACGGTGGATCCACGCATCGCATCCACGAAGCGCTTCTGCCCGACCGTCTTCGGTGCCACCGACGTGCCCCGGGCCGTGAGGAGCGTGTCGCCGAGCACCTCGCTGGGACGGATCGCCTCGACATCATCGCTCTCCGAGACGCCTTTGATCAGCTCGATCGTCTGGCCCACGGCGGAGTCGGAAAGGTTGTGTCCTTTCTCCAGCAGCGCCAGCAGCTCTTCGAACAGCCGAGCCAGCTGCTCAGCCTCGTGATCGGGCCCCGTGATCGTGATCTCGTTGCCGCGGACCAAGATGTCTGAGGAGAAGGCGTCCTCGATCAATTTCAGGAACGCATCCTGCTGGCCCAAGAGCGCCACCATCGACTGGTGACCGGGGACGAGGATCTTCACTTGCGTGGTGGCGGCTGCCACGTGTCGCGCTCTCGGGGGTGACCCCGTTCCTCCTGTTGTCGAGAACGGGACCCTTCGGGTCCCGTGGGCAGCATCCTACCGCTTTACCCCGGTGGCCACGCCATCGGCCTGCCGCCGAGCAGGTGGAAATGCAAGTGGAACACGCTCTGCCCTGCGTCGGGCCCCACGTTCGTGACGAGGCGCCATCCGGAGTCGGCGATCCCCTCGGCGTGCGCGAGATGCGCCGCCGCTTGCGCCACATCCGCCAGCAGGTCGCCATGTCCGTCGTCGATCTCCGCGATGGACCGTACGTGCTCCTTGGGGATGATCAGGATGTGCGTGGGCGCTTGGGGGTTGGAATCGCGGAACGCGACCAGCCGGTCGGATTCGCGAACGATCTCGGCGGGTATCTCACGCGCCGCGATCTTGCAGAAGAGACACGAGGTGTCCGCCACGATCCGGAGCCTACCGCCGGCGCCAGGCTCAGGAACGGAACTCGGGCCGTCGCAGCGCGCGCGGCGCGGTGCCGTTCCCGCTGGGCGGTTCGTCCCGCAGCTGAGCGAGCCGCTCGAGCAACGAGCGCTCCTCCTTAGAGAGATCGCGTGGCGTGACGACGTGGACGGTCACGAAGAGGTCACCGCGTCCTCGCCGCTGCAGGTGCGGCACACCCCTACCCCGTAGCCGCAGGACCGTCCCCGACTCGGTACCCGCATCGATGGAGAGGCGCTCGGGTCCCTCGAACGTCTCGATCTCGATCTCCCCACCGAGCGTGGCCTGTGTGACGGACACGTCCAGGACGCCGAAGAGATCGTGCCCCTGCCGCTCGAACGCATCCGACGGCTCGACCTCCACGCCGACGATCAGATCGCCCGGCGGCCCGCCGGCCACCCCCGCGTTGCCCTCGCCCGCCACGCGAAGATCCATCCCCTCGACGACGCCTGCGGGAACATCGAAGGCGACCGTGCCCGGAGCGCGGACGCGACCTTCTCCCATGCAGTCCTCACATCGATCGAGGATCTCCTCGCCGGTGCCGCCACATGCCACGCACGGCGCCGCCGTCATCACGGTGCCGAAGATGCTTCGCCGAACGCTCTGGACCTCTCCGACACCACCGCAGCTCCGGCAGGCGATCGGCGACGTCCCCGGCTCCGCTCCACTGCCGTTGCACCGGGCGCAGCCCGCGAGGCGCTCGACCTCGATCTCCTGCTGCACGCCGAAGACCGACCCGCG
This sequence comes from uncultured Actinomycetota bacterium, assembly GCA_963842295.1. Lineage (GTDB taxonomy): Bacteria > Actinomycetota > UBA4738 > UBA4738 > HRBIN12 > JAJNBA01. The sequence continues at coordinate 68,624 of CAWJFY010000007.1, forward strand.
GAAGGACAGTCGCACGCGAGTGCGGAGGTCTTCGCCGCGGCGGATCCTCGACCTGGGTCCCCTCGATCGCCCGCCGAACCCGCCTCCGAAGAACATGTCGAAGAGGTCCTGGATGTCGGTGAACGGGGCCCCCTGGGGACCGGCGGATCCGAACTCGTCGTAGCGCCGGCGCTTGGCGGGATCGGAGAGGATCTCATAGGCGCCAGTGATCTCCTTGAACCGCTCCTGATCTCTCGGATCGGCGTTCACGTCCGGGTGCAGCGTCCGCGCGAGCTTCCGGTAGGCAGCCTTGATCTCTGCCGGCGGCGCATCTCGCCGGATGCCGAGGATCTCGTACAGGTCGCGGACCGCCGCCATCCCTACGCCTCGTGCTCGGTGGCGATCTCCGAGAGCCGCTTCGCCACGGCACGGACGGACGCCATCGCCGACAGGTAGTCCATCCGGGTCGGACCCACCACCCCGATCGTTCCGACCGTGGCGTCGCCGGCTTTGAACGGTGCGGTGACGATGGAGGCCTCCCACTCGCCGGTCGTCGGATGCTCTGCGCCGATCGTGACCCACACGTCCTCCCGGTCAGCCGTCACATCCTGCAGGACCTGGAGCATCTCCTGTTCGCGCTCGAGGGTCTCGACGAGACGCCGGAGCGTCTGACGACGCCACGCCTGCGCCTCGTCGGTGAGGTTGGAGACGCCGCCGACGACCACGTGTGCAGCACCCTCCCCCTGGGTCGCGGTCCGGAGCGTCTCGGCGACATGCAGGAGGAGATCGTGGTCGGACGTGGACGCCTCGGCAGCCAGCTTCAACAAGCGAGCCTGGGCGTCGAGATAGGTCAGCCCTCGCAACGACTGGAGTCGATCCTCGACCGATCGGAGGACGTCGACATCCACAGACTCGGGTCGATCGATCACGCGCTTGTCCACGCGCCCGTGCTGGCCGACGGCCAGGATCATCACCGTGGGGCCCATGTCGATCAGCTCGAGCCGGACGATCGGCTCTTCGGCGGCGCCGGGCGGGACGGCGAGACCGGCGTACTGCGTGAGCCGGCTCAGCAGCTGGACGGATCCCTTGAGGACCTCCTCCAGATCAAGGATGGCCTCGGCGAAGTACCCGGCGATCGCCCGCCGGTCCGAATTCCGGAGGCGGGCGCCGTGGGGTTGGGTGTCCACGTAGTGGCGGTATCCGGTGTCGGTGGGGATGCGTCCGGCGCTCGTGTGCGGGTGGGTCAGGAACCCCAGCTCCTCGAGCGCAGCCATCTCGTTGCGGATCGTGGCGCTCGAGACGCCGAGGCCGGAGCTCTCTGCGATCGTCTCCGAACCCACCGGCTCCCCGGAGCGAACGTACTCCTCGACCAACGCGTTGAGGACCGCCGCCTTCCGCAGACCGAGCTCGTGGTGCTGCTCCACCATGGCTCTCATGCTACTGGCACTCTCGGTGGCCGAGTGCTAGGCAGCGCCGGAACCCACGTGTCCAACTCGAAGATGCCCGTGAGGACCGATCAGCACCAGTCCACGGCGTTGAGAGCATCCAGGAGCTGGTTCGTCGCCGCCTGCGTGTCGCCGCCGCCCTGCGCCACCTGCTGGTAGGTCTCGATCGCCGCGACGACATCGTCCACGAGCTCGGCGCGGTCCGTCTCCCCCAGTCCTCTGAGAGCAGCGGCATCTTCGGTCAGCGCCTCGGCGGCTCGCCCCAGAGCGTCTACCCGGAGCAGCTGGACGTCGACCAGATCTCGGCACACCTTCATCGCGGGTTCGGCGATCGCCGAGGGCGATGTGGACGACGGGGTCGGAGTGGCGGGGTCGTCGCCACCGAGCACTTGCGCGAGGGCGATCACGGCGCCGATCGCCAGGATCGCACCCGCCACGATCGGGAGGGAGAAGCCCGCGCTCGAGATCCCTCGTCGGTTCCTCCCATGGGGTGTCCCGCAGTTCGGACAGGTCCATGCGCGCGTGCCCGGGCGCGTGTGGAAGCGACCGCTGCAGACCGTGCACCGCACGAAGCTCCAGGTGCCCGCGCAAACGATGCATCGATAGCCCTCCGCGTCGGCGTCGATCTCCTGGCGCGTCTGGCACTGAGGGCAGGTGATCTGAGCCATCGGCCGGCTCATGCTACCCGTCGCTGCTCGCTCGACCTGGCGAGAAGCACCTTCGCCCCGGCGGCCAGCGCCGATACCGCTGCGATCCCGAGGAGCGTTGCGGCCAGGCCCATCTGGGAGCCGAATCCGGGCGGCGGTGGATCGCAGAGACCCTGGAGCGTGGTCCCCAGCCGTGCCTCGAGGCTCGGCGTGGTGCCGGCCAGGTTCTGCAATTGGAACGGGTCCGCGTCCAGATCGTAGAGCTCTCGTTCTCCCGTCTCGTAAGACGCGAAGAGATACCGGGCCGTCCGCACAGCGCAGTACGTGGGGACCGGGTTGGTTCCCCGGAGATGCTCGATCAGGACCGCGCGGCGCCACGCTCCCGACCGTCCCGCGAGCAGGGGGATCAGGCTGTTCCCATCGGCGTCGGGAAGCTCCACGCCGGCGACGTCTGCGATCGTCGGCGCCAGGTCGATGTTGGCGACCACGTGGTCGTCCGTGCGGACCGCCTCACCAACGACCGCATCGGCGCGCACGATCAACGGAACCCTGATCGCCTCCTCGTACGGCACCTCCTTCTTGATCCATCGATGCTCGCCCCACAGCAGCCCGTTGTCGGAGGTGTAGATCACGAGGGCATCGTCCAGCCGGCCGGTGTCCTTCATAGCGCCCATCAAGCGATCGACCGCCCGATCGACCGCCTGCAGTGATCGGTATTGGTTCCGCCGCAAGGTGTCGACGTACTCCGTGCGGTCCGGCCCCACCCGGGGAAGCACCCGGACATACCCCGGCTTGTCCGTGCGGTCCGCTTCGTTGAAGGAGGGAGGTCTCCACACCTGGAGATCGCCGAAGCCTCCTTCGTCGACCGGCGACGGGATCGCGGGGGCGTGCGGCGCCGCCGGGGCGAAGATCGCGAACACCGGGCCTTCGCTCTCACGGATGAAGTCCTCGGTCTGATCGGCCAGGACGTCGGTCGAGTAGTCGGCGGCCTCGGCGCCGTACCGCTGCACGGTCCCGTCGATCGTGAGGCCGTAGTCGAAGTACTCCGCGTGGACGAAGGCGACCCATCGGTCCCACCCCGGCGGCACATACCCGGAGAGCGCATCGGATTGGTAGGAGTCGAGGTACTTCCCGAAGAATCCCGTCCGGTAGCCAGCGTCGTCCAGCTTCGTGGCGATCGTGGTCGAGTCTTCGAACGACTTGAAGCCGCCGTGGAGACCACTTTGGCGATACACCCCCGTCGTGTGCGGGTAAGCCCCCGTCAGGATCGAGGCGCGGCTCGGACAGCACAGCGAGCTCGTGGTGAACGACTGCGCGAAGCTCACTCCCCTCTCCACCAGCGATCCCTGCACTTCTGGCATCGCCCACAGCGTGTCCCATCGCTGGTCGTCGGTGACGATCAGCAGGATCGAGGGAGGGTCCGTCGGCTCATCCTGTGCCGCCGCCGATGGCGCCAGGGATATGGACAAGGCAAGGGCCGCCAGGAACGCGAACGCCAGGCGACGCGCCTTCCCCGAGCCGGAGGAACGTCCACTGAAGAAGGAAGCGAACGGGGAAGCGCCGGGGCCCTGCATCGCGGCGGAGCGTACCCCCTCGCGGTTCGCGGAGAGGAAACGGATCTGGCGTGACAACCGTTCCGGGCTCCCAGGCGTCCTACGATCGGTGACGGTCAACGATCTCGAGAAGGGGAACGAGACTGGACGAAGCCGAGATCCGCGGGTTCCTGGCGCGAGACTACGCGCGCCTGGTGAACGCCGTGGCCCTTGCGTCCGGGAGCTACCCCGCAGCGGAGGACGCCGTGCAGGAGGCACTGGTTCGAGCATGGATGCGATCCGAACGAGGCGAGCGGGTCGAGTCGCTCCCCGCATGGGTGGCGGCGGTGGCGCTCAACCAGACGCGGAGTGGGTGGCGCCGGGCGATGGCCGAACGACGGGCCCGGCGGCTCTCGCCCGAGCGATCGGGTTCGGTCGCCTCGGCACCGACCGAGGAGCACGTCGACGTGGCGAGGGCGCTCGCAACGCTCCCCCGCCGGCAGCGCGAGGTGGCCGTCCTTCGGTACTTGCTGGAGATGAGCACCGCCGAGGTCGCGGCAGCGCTGGGGATCACCCAAGGGACCGTGAAGAGCTCGCTCGCGCGAGCGAGAGCGCATCTCGTGGAGGCGCTCGCCGTGCATGAAGAGGTGACGAACGATGTCGAAGGTCGATGACGAGCTGACGCGCCGGCTCCGCCGTGCCGAGCGCCCGGTGGACGGCGACGACGTGTTCGAGGGGTTGGAGCGTCGGCGGTCGCACCGCGAACGGGTCCGTCGTGTGCAGGGGGGTCTGTTGGCGTTCGCGGTGCTCGCCGCGACCCTCGGAGGCTTCGCAGCATTGTCTCGTGCCTTCCGCGAGCAGCCCGAGCGGCCGGCATCGCCTCAGCCGAGCGGTTCACCGAGCCCAGCGATCGCCGGACGTGACATCGGTCTCGGCGTCGCGATGTGCGACCTCGAGGTCCTGCACGGCATCGACTGGGACGGCACCGGCATCGATGGCGCCGCGTGGACGGGCGCCCCCGTGGACGAGGACGGCCGGTGTTCGTCCTCGGCCGATGTGCAGCACGTTGTCGCCGTCGATCGGGACGGCGACGGGATCGCGGAGCAGGGATCCACGTCCACGCTCCGTTCGTGTCTGCTCTGCCGTCCGTTCGACACCATGGACCTGAACGACGACGGCGTCCTCGAGCTCGTCGTCCTCGAGGAGGCGAGCAGCACGCCGACGTACTCGCTGTACGAGGTCAATCGCCCTGGTTCCGAGCGCGCCCTCGGCGTCTACCCGATCTTCGTCGCGCCACCGGGCGCGCCGGCGATGAATCTCGACCCCAACGAGCCGACCCGCTTCATGGTGGGCGGTGACGAGGGTTTCTCCGGGAGCATCGCGTGCGAAAAGGACGGACCAGGCCCGCCGATCCTTCGCTACACATGGGTGCGCGGTGCGGTCGACACAGACACGGAGCTGAGGGTGGACGTGACGAGGCTCTCTTTCGGAGAAGATGGTGTGGTCCACATCGAGAGCGTCGACCGATTCAGCGTCCCGAGGAACCCCGAGCCCACCGATCTCAAGTCGACGGAGCCCGCCTGCGGCGTGGACTTCCACCCCGCCGCCTAGGCGGTCAGGCCGAGGACGAGCTCGTTCAGGAGCAGCATCCCGCGCTCCGTCGGGATCAGGTTGCCGTCGTCATCTAAGAGGAGGCCGCTCTCCAGATACGGATCGGCGCGGCCGTCGTCGACCCAGCTCGCCGGGATGCCCTGGAGGATCCGGAGGCGAAGGAACACCTCCTCGAGGTAGGCGTCGGCGGGTTCGAGCTCCTCGGACCCGCCGACGGGAAGCTCGCCGCGTTCGACCATCGACAGGTACTCCTCCGGCGGGCGGACGTTCCACCAACGCCGGCCGTCCCGATACGCGTGCGCGCCGGCACCGAGCCCGACGTAGGGCCGTCGCTCCCAGTACCCCAGGTTGTGGCGGCACTCATACCCGGGCTTCGCCCAGTTGGAGACCTCGTAGTGGCCGTAGCCCGCGTCACCGAGCAGCCCGCACGCCGTTTCGAACATCTCCGCCTGGAGGTCGGGATCGGGCGCCGGTGTGTCGCCTCGCGCTACCTGGCGGCCGAGCGCCGTCGCCGGTTCGATCGTGAGCGCGTACGCGCTCACGTGCTCCGGCGACAGCGCGATCGCTTCCTCGAGGGTCCGCTCCCAAGACTCCACGCTCTCCCCCGCGGCGCCGTAGATCAGGTCGAGGTTCACGTTGTCGTAGCCGGCCGAGCGAGCGGCGCGGAAGGCCCGGACGAACCGACTCCGGTTGGTGGATTCGCTCGAGCGCCGCGAGCACCGAACGGTCGAAGGACTGCGCGCCCATCGACAAGCGGCCGTAGCCCGCTTCCCGCAACCCGGAGAGCTTCTGCTCGTCCACGGTGTCGGGGTTCGCTTCGATCGTGACCTCCGCGTCGGGCGTCACGGCGAAGACGGACCGCAGCGGGCGAGCAGCGCCTTCAGGTCGGCGACCTCGAGCGTCGTCGGCGTGCCGCCTCCGAGGAAGACGCTCACGATCTCCTCGTCCTCCCACGAGGGCGCGGCGAGCTCCGCCTCCCGGAGCAACGCCGCCACGTATCGCGACGCCAGGTGATCGAGTCCCGGCGTACGCGTTGAAGTCGCAGTAGCCGCACCTCGTCAAACAGAATGGGACGTGGACGTAGATGCCGGCGGCGTCCAGGAGCGGCCTCACTTCTTCTTCGCCCCCTCGTCAGCGCGCAAGGCCGCGATGAACGCTTCCTGCGGCACGTCCACGCGACCGACCTTCCGGAGCCGCGCCTTCCCCTTCTTCTGCTCTTCCAGCAGCTTCCGTTTGCGCGTGATGTCCCCCCCGTAGCACTTCGCGAGCACGTCCTTGCGCTTCGCCTTCACCGTCTCCCGCGCGATGATCTTCGAGCCGATCGCTGCCTGGATCGCGACGTCGAACATCTGCCGAGGGATCAGCTCGCGGAGCCGCTCCGTCATCTTCTTCCCGTACGAGTAGGCCTTCGACCGGTGGACGATCGTGCTGAAGGCGTCGACGGGCTCGCCGTGCAGGAGCACGTCAACGCGCACGACGTCGGACTCCTGATAGCCCCACGGCTCGTAGTCGAGAGACGCGTAGCCGCGAGTACTCGACTTCAGATGGTCGAAGAAATCGAAGACGATCTCGGCGAGCGGCAGCATGTAGTGCACCTCGACCCGCTCGGGTGTGAGGAAGGTCGTGTCCACCAGCTCGCCCCGTCGCGACTGGCAGAGGTCGAGCACCGCACCCAGGTATTCCTTCGGGGTGATCACCGTGGCGAACACGATGGGCTCCTCGACCCGGTCGTAGGTCCCCGGCACGGGCATCTCCGCCGGGTTGTGGACGACGATCGTCTCGTCTCCACGGATCACGTGGAACTCGACGTTGGGCGCGGTCGCGATGAGCTCCAGGTCGAACTCGCGCTCGAGTCGCTCCTTCACGATGTCCATGTGGAGCAGACCGAGGAACCCGACCCGGAAACCGAACCCGAGCGCCGTCGAGGTCTCCGGCTCGTAGCTGAGCGCAGAGTCGGAGAGCCTCAGGCGATCCAGCGCCTCGCGGAGCTCCGAGTAGTCGCCACCCTCGTTGGGGAACAGACCCGACCACACCATCGGCTTGGGCTCTCGGTATCCGGGCAGGGGCTCGCGCGCGGCGTGCTTGCCGGCGATCGTGATCGTGTCGCCGACCTTCGCCTGATGGACGTCCTTCAATCCGGTGACGATGTAGCCGACCTCGCCCGGACCGAGCAGATCGACCGGGAGGGGCTCGGGTGCCATGACGCCGGCCTCCTCGGCCTCGGACTCGACGCCGGTCGCCATCAGACGGATCTTCGCCCGGCTCGGCAGTTCGCCCTCCTTCACGCGGACGGAGGCGATCACACCCCGGTACGGGTCGAACATCGAGTCGAAGACGAGGGCCCGAAGCGGTGCCTCGGCATCGCCGACGGGCGCGGGCACGTGCTCGATCACCGCCTTCAGGAGGTCCTCGACGCCTTCCCCGGTCTTCGCCGAGATCCGCAGGATGTCGTCGGGATCGCGGTCGAGGAGATCGGCCAGCTCCTTCGCCCGCTGGTCCGGCTCGGCCGCCGGCAGGTCGATCTTGTTCAACGCCGGCACGATCGTGAGGCCCGCGTCCCGTGCCAGGTGGAAGTTCGCGAGCGTCTGCGCCTCGAGTCCCTGCGCGGCATCCACGAGGAGGATGGCGCCTTCGCACGCCTCGAGCGAGCGAGAGACCTCGTAGGTGAAGTCGACGTGCCCAGGCGTGTCGATCAGGTTCAGCTCGTACCCGTCGTGGTTGAGCCGGACCGCCTGCGCCTTGATGGTGATCCCCCGCTCCCGCTCTAGGTCCATGCGATCCAGGTACTGGGCGCGCATGTCGCGGTCCGCCACGGCGTGGGTCAGCTCGAGCAGCCGATCGGCGAGCGTCGACTTGCCGTGGTCGATGTGCGCCACGATGCAGAAGTTCCGGATGTGGGAGACGTCCACGAGCCACTCATGCTACGAGTGAGATGGGCCGGGCCGGGGAGTTGAGAACCCGCTGGTAGACTCCCCGCTTCCCATGGCGAACATCAAGTCCCAGATCAAGCGCAACCGCCAGAACGAGAAGCGCGGCGAGCGGAACAAGACCGTCCGGACGGCCCTCAAGACGTCGACGAAGAAGGTCAGGGCGGCCGTCGCATCAGGCGATGCCGACGAGGCAACGACCCTGCAGCGCGAGGCCTCACGCGCACTCGACAAGGCCGTCGCCAAGGGCATCGTGCACAAGCGGACGGCCGCCCGGCGCAAGAGCCGGCTGGCCAAAGCCGCGAGCTCGACCCCGTCGGAGTAGCAGCGCGCTTCTTCGACACGTCCCTAGACTCGCGTCGCGATGCCCGCTGAGCGCTCGAACCGATCGATGGAGCGGTACTACGAGCGCCGATCTGCCGAGTACGACGACTGGTACCTGGGCGCCGGGCTCTTCGCCGACCGGGATCGTCCCGGGTGGGAGGACGAGCTCGCAGCCGTCGAGGATGTGATCTCCACGCTCCCGCTGGCACGGACCCTGGATGTCGCCTGCGGGACCGGCTTCATCACGAGGTGCTTCCGAGGCCGTGTCGTGGCGATCGATTCGAGCCCGGGGATGCTGGCGGAATCACGCGCCAGGCACGATCACCCGCTCGTCCGGGCCGATGCGTTCGCGCTGCCCTTCCGGAGCGAGAGCTTCGATCGCGTCTTCACCGGCCACTTCTACGGGCATCTGGATCCGGAGCAGCGAGTCCGGTTCCGGGCCGAGAGCCATCGGGTCGCCTTATCCCTCGTCGTCCTCGATGCGGCACTCCGCGATGATGTCGACTCCGAACAGATCCAGGAACGAGTCTTGAAGGACGGGTCTTCCCATCGGGTCTTCAAGAGGTACTTCACCGCGTCACAGCTCTCGAGTGAACTCGGAGGCGGACGCGTGCTGTTCGAGGGTCGATGGTTCGTGGTGGTCGAGTCTTCCGCGTTCCTTGGGCGCTAACCGGCGATCGAGGTCACCAGGGTCGGCATCACGACCTCTCCGATCGCGCCCGACTTCAAGGCCCGATCGGCCTCCGTGATGCGGTCGTGGAGCGACACCAGCTGCACCATCGAGAAGTTCTTCGCCTGCTGCTGGTAGCGGCGGGCTTGCCAGTCGAACCGAAGGCCCGCTTCCTTCGCCACCTGGGCGGGAGGCATCCTTTCCGGGAGGGAGCGCACCTTCAGGAGATCGCGGAGACGCGCGGCGATCCCCCCGAGGACCATCAGGGCATCGTCTCCGCCTTCCTCGATCGCCCGGAGAGAGCGGATCGCGCCGGGGAGATCCTTCCCGAACGCCCGGTCGCACAGATCCCAGGTCTTCTGCTCGCCGAGACCGCGGAACTGCTGGGCGACCTCCCGAGGTCCTACGCGCTGGCCGGGGAACGCGTCCTGGAGCTGCTCGAGCGCCGCGACCAGCTGACCGGGCTCGGTGCCGAGTGTCTCGACGAGGGCACGAGCCCCCGGGATCACCAGATCGAGCTCGCGTGCCTTGGCCCGTGCCACGAGCCACGGCTCCAGCTCCTTGCGGGCGATGTCGACCTTGCGGACCTCACCGACCGGCTCCACGAGCTTCTGGAGCCCCGCGGGGACCTTCCCACGCTCGGCGAGGACGCAGGAGAGGATGAGCGTAGCGTCGGGGTCGGGAGCGTCGAGGTATCGGGCGATCTCCTCGAGGGTCTCCTTGCGGAGTGACTTGGCGTCGTTGACCAAGAGAGCGCGAGCCTCACCGAAGAGTGAAGGCGTCGCGAGACCCTGGAGCTCGCTCCCCTCCCAGGCCGCGGCATCGACCTCGGTCGCCTTGGTCTCTCCGAGGATCGCGAGCGCGGCTTCGCGCAGGAGGAATCCGTCCTCGCCCCACAGGAGCGTCACGGGAGGAGGGGATTTCACGCTCATCGCTCGGACTCTACCGTCGGCATGTGACCGACGAAGCTCACGGTCACCATCCCGTCGAGGTCGGTGCGCCAGACCTGGGCGCCGGACGCGGCGATCGCGTCCATGATCTCCGCGTTCGGATGCCCGTAGTCGTTGTTCATACCCACGCTCACGACAGCGACCTCGGCGTGGACGGCATCGAACAGCTCGGGAACGGACGTTCCGCCGCCGTGATGCGGCACCTTGAGAACGTCCACGTCGGAGAGCGCGCCCTCTTCCAGCAGCCACTCCTGCACCGGGATCTCGGCGTCGCCCGTCAGAAGCACCGTGTCCTCGTGAAGCGACAGCAGGATCACGATCGAATCGTTGTTCGCATCGGACTCCGTGCCCGTCCAACATCGATCCGGCGACAGCACGTCCAATCGGATGTCGCCGACTCGAAACACGTCGCCGGCCCGCGGATCCGCAACGGGGATGTCCTCGTCCCGGATCGCGCGATCGAGCTCCCTCTGCGCCGGCGATCCGTCGGAACACCCCGGCTGGAGCAACACCCCCACCGGGATGCGCGAGAGCACGGTCGGAAGCCCCGCGACATGATCGGCGTGCGGGTGCGTCGCGATGACCATGTCGAGTCGTTTCACGCCGAGTGCCGCGAGCTGGGTGGCGACGGTTCGCTCCTCGGGTCCCCCATCGACGAGGATCGTGGCACCTGCCGGGCTCGTGACGAGGATCGAGTCGCCCTGGCCGATATCGAGGACGCGGATCGTGAGCCCTGCCGGCGGACCGCTTCCCAGCGCCGACGCCCAGACGACCACGGGGAGGCACGCGAGGCTGAGGACGGTCGCCGTCCGAGGCGGACGCCATCCGGTCCGGATCCAGACGGTGATCGCGACCACGAGCACGGAGCCTCCCAGCAGCACGAACGGTCCGCCCTTCGCCGAGAGGTACCCGACCGGCGCTTTGCCGAGGTGGTCGGCGATCAGCTCGAGGGCGCGCATCGGCACCAACGCGACCGCCCCGAGTGCCTTGCCGAGGGGTAGCCACACGAGCCCCGCGCCGGCCGCCACCGCTCCGAGCAGGAGCGACGGCGCAACGAGTGGGAAGGCCGCGAGGTTCGCGGGGAGCGTCACGAGAGGGACCTCGTCGAAGTAGAACAGGAGCACGGGAGTGACCCCGAGCTGCGCGGAAAGCGTGGCGCCCGCCGCCGCAGCCACCGGGCGTGGGAGGAAGCGGCCGGCACGATCTGCGAGTGTCGAGGCGAGCGCGACCATCCCCGCGGTCGCGGTCACCGAGAGCTGGAAACCGACCGACCAGGCGAGCCAGGGATCGACGACGAGAAGGCTGAGCACGGCGGCAGCGAGGATCGAGGCTGTCGTGCGGGGTCGGCCGATGAGCACGCCCACCAACGCCAGGCCCGCCATCACTCCTGCTCGGAGCACCGATGGCTCAGCGCCCGTGAGGACCGTAAAGAAGGCGACCGCGCCGAAGCTCAGGGCGAACTTCGGCCATCGCGAGAGCCGAAGGAGCGCGGTCGCGGCCAGCACCGGCACGAGCACCATCGCCACGTTCCCGCCCGAGACGACGAGGAGGTGACTCAGGCCCGATGCTCGGAAGTCTCGCTCGAGGCCGGGGTCCAGCTTCGAGTCGTCGCCCAGGAGGAGCCCGAGGAGCAGGCCGGCCTCGGTGGGCGGGAAGACGCGCTCTATCGAACGGCCCGCGATCTCCCTGGCCGACTGGGTCGTCCGGACGAATGGACTGAGGGACGGCCCGAGGCGGGTGAACACGTCGAGCCCGAGCTGCGCGGCGATGCCCCTGTGGCGGAGGACCTCCGCGAACCCCGGATCGTCGGGGACTCGGAGGACGCCCTCGAGCCGGACGCGGTCCCCGCGCCGCGCGCGAGGGAGGTCCTCGTCGCCGCTGACCCAGACCAGAGAACGGAGCGTGGCGGCGCCGTCCGCCCAGTCGATCCGACGGACCTGCGCGATCGCCGACCAGCCGAACGTCGCCTCCGAGGGATCGGTCTGCAGGACGGCCTCGATCGTCACGCGCCGTGGCGCGAGCCGAGCAAGGAGCGAGGACTCCAGGCCGCGGTGGTGGATGCCGCTCCACCCCATCGCGAGCGCGAGGACGCCGACGATCGTCAAGAGAAGCGTCGCGGCCGGAGAGCCGACGCCCGTCGGGCGCGCGGCGGCGACGGCTCGCACGGCAGCCGGCTCCTGAGGGACGAGGCGCGCTCGGGCGAGCGGACCCGGGCTTCGAGCCGCGCTCCCACCGGCGAACCACGCCGAGATGAGGCTCGCCAGCCCGAGGCCCAGCAGCGACACCGGAGGAACCCGCAGCGGGATCTCCGGCCAGACCATGAGACCGGAGGCGAACGCCGTGGCAGCCACGGGCAGCACCCAGGACCCCACGGATCGCCCTCAGACCGTGACCTGGTCGCGGATCTCCTCGAGCGTCGCTGGACCGATGCCGCTCACGTCCATCAGGTCCTCGACCGAAGCGAAGGGCCCGTTCTGCTCCCGGTACTCGACGATGGTGGCGGCGAGCACCTCCCCGATCCCCGACAGGGTCTCGAGCTCTGTCTCCGAGGCCGAGTTGATGTTGATGAGGCCGCTCGTCGATCCAGGCATCGAGCCGCCCGGCACGCCCGCTCCCGCTGGCCCGGCCTTCGGCACAAGGATCTGGGTTCCGTCCGCGAGCGGCGCCGCGAGGTTCAGGAGGCTCAGGTCCGCCTTCAAAAGAGATCCGCCCGCGCGCTCGATCGCATCGATCACGCGATCTCCTTCGGCGAACTCGTACACACCCGGTTGGCGGACCGCGCCGGCGACGTCGACGATGAGGGTCACCGATGGGCTCGGCGACGAGGAAACCTGCGGGGCGTCGCCGATCCCCGCCTCTGCGATCGTCACCGGCTTGGGCAGCGAACGGGCATACCAGAGCCCGGCGCCGCCCAGCACCGCCACCAGGACGACGATCAGCCCGGCGATCTCCCCGCGCGAGAGCATGTCCAGGCGTTCCCGGAACGACATGCGCGCGACGCTAGAACGGCTCCGCTTCAGATGCAGTGAGCTACGTCACGTGGAAACGAAGTCCTCGATGCGCAAACCCGCCGCGATCGCCTCCACGGTCGCAGATGCCCCGTAGATGTTGGCTGATACACGGCCATCCGCGAGACAGGCGGAACCGTATGCTCCGGAGACTTCGGTCCCCGAACCCTCACTGCACCGCTCGAGCCAAAGGAAGACGGAGGGCTCGAGCGTGGAACCGAACCCGAGCATCGAGCCCTCGCCTTCGCCGCTCTCCTTCGACAGGGCGATCGGGCCCGATGTCTCTGCGACCGGGAAGCCCGCATCGGTCTCGTGGATCTCGAGGCTTCTCGCGATCTCTCCAGCCTGGCCCGACTCCTCGAGCGCCACGAGCACGGTCCATGACGGCAGCCCGTACCTCAGCCAGTGCCCCTGTGGCAGCCGTCGTCGCTCGGACCACTCGTCCGACATCTTCCAGATCTCGATGCTCCGGTACGACGGAACGGATCCGACGGGTTCGGTACCGTCGACGTACTCCGCGATCGAGGCCTGCCGTTCGTGAAGGAACACGATGGGGAAGCGGGGCGGCGGATCGCTCCGCCACAGATAGGAGACCTCGGGCTGGATGCCGAGCGCCGCGAGATCCAGAGCGGGCGGGTAGACGAGGGTGGCGGAGGTCCCGTCCGGGAACACGACCGGCATCCGGATGAGATCTCCGTCGCCCTCAATCCTCGGGACGAAAGGCTCGGGCTCAAGGACCTCTCCCCGAGTATCGGGACGCAGGCCCATCGGTGGGTTGTACGCGAACATCCGCCGCTCCATCGGTTGGAGTTCCAGCCCGTACAGGTGGGACTGGACCAGCACGACGTCTCCGGCCACGGCGGATTCGATCACGCGGCAGCAGCCGCCTCGCAGATCAGGGAGCGGGATCTGATCCCGGTGCCACCTGTCCTCGTCGGGCGAGAACACGATGGTCTGGCCGCAGAAATCGCCGAACACGATTCGGGCGGTCGCGACACTCTTCGGGTAGCACTCGGAGAAGTCGAGAGGCGTGTCCGGGAGCGATCCCCACGAGTTGGTCACGGGATCGTAGGCCGCGGTCGCCTGGTCGTAGTCCCACGCGATCATCTCGCCGTCGAGCCACGATGCCGTCACTGCCTGCGGAGACAGTTCAGAGGACGGAAGCTCTCGCCAGGCGTTCGTCGCCGGGTCATACGCGATCCCGATGGCGGTGTCCGTGTCGGCACGGTTGTTCCCGTCGAGGGCGGCCCCGAAGACGATCATCTCCTCGCCCGTCCAGACAGCAGACCCGTCGGTGATGTCGGTCGGGGCGTCGGCGATCCGGCGCCACGAGTCGGTCGACGGGTCATACGCGGCGCCGTCGCGCATCCGAGGGCTGCGCTCGGTGCTCCCCCACACGATCAGCTCGGTGCCGGTCCATACAGCGAAGGCCGACCGAGCGGAAAGCGGCGAGGGCGGAAGCATCCGCCAGGTCCTCGAGCCCGGGTCATACGCGGCGCCGTCGTCGAAGTACGGCGCTTCGCGGACCCCTCCGTCCCAACCTCCCCATACCAGGAGCTCGCTGCCGGTCCACGCGAAGGCGGGGTCGGAGCGTCCGCGCAAGGGCGACGCCGCGAGCGCGCTCCAGCTGCGAATCAGCGGGTCGAACGAGAACCCGTCCGCCTGAGGATCCTCGTTCGAGCCCACGAACTCGTAGCCACCCCACACGAGGAGTTGCGAACCCGTCCAGGCGGTAGCGGCGCCACTCCGGTTCTCCGGCGGCGCGGAGAGCTCGCTCCAACCGACGGGGAGCTCCGTGGCGAGGTCGATGGCCGGTGCCGGGTTCGGTGCCGGCCGGGGATCGGGATTGGCGAGGTCCCACGCGAAGACCGCAGCCGCCGCGAACACCGCGAGGGCGACAGCGGCCGCGACGAGGCGACGGCCCGTCGCGGGCGGCCAGTCCACCGACCGCGCCGGCGCCGCCGCGCGCCGCCTCGCCTCTCCCCACAGCTCCGGCGGGCCGATCTCATCGGCCAGCGCGAAGCGCTCCTTCAACTCAGCCATCCTCGTCCTCCAGCAGATCTCGCAGACGCTTCCGGGCCCGGTGCACGTGCACGCCGACGGCGGAGACCGACGAGCTCAAGACTTTCGCGATCTCCCGGTGCGACCAGCCCGCGTAGTCCGCGAGCACCACCGAGGCCCGCTGCTTCAGCGGGAGTTGGGCGAGCGCCCGCCACAGGTCGACGAACGGCTCCGGCATGCCCGTCACCGGCTCGCCCAAGAAGGTCGTCATCCGTCCTCGCTCCTTCAGCTCCCCGGCCGCGATCCGGAACGCTGCTCGCCACACCCAGGCGGTGGGGTCGTGCAACGCACGACCACGCCGCAACGCCTGTGCGAACGCCTCCGCGACCGCATCGTCTGCCACCTCTCGGCTCCCGGAGGAAAGGAGCACGGCTCGCCAAAGGCGGTCACCATGCTCCCGATAGACGTGCTCGAGTCGATCCTCGACGGTCCCGTCTCCCGGTCCGGCACGATCGCGCTCGACGTCGGCCTCCACGGCTTCATCCTGCACTTCGGAACAACAGGAAGGAACCGGCGTCGGTTCCTTAACAGGTCAGGAGGAGGGACCTCAGCGGGTGACGAAGTTGACGAGCTTCGGCGCGCGGACGATCTCCTTCACGACCTCGCGATCGGCGATCGCGCGCCGGGCCTTCTCGGATGCTCTGGCCAGCTCCAGGACCCGTCCCTCGTCCGCGTCGGCCGGCACCTCGATCTTGTCGCGCACCTTCCCGTCGACCTGCACGATCAATGTGACCGTGTCCTCCGCGGCCAGCGCTTCGTCGTATCCGGGCCACCTCGAGACATGGACCGACTCGCCGTGGCCCAGCACCTCACGCCAGAGCTCCTCGGCCGCGAACGGAGCGAAGGGCGCGAGCATCTGCACGAGCGCCTCCGCAGCCCCCCGCGCCGCTCCGCCAGCATCCAGTGCCGAGCGCATCTCGTTGGTCAGCACCATCAGCTTCGAGATCGCGACGTTGAAGTGGAACCGCTCCATGTCGTTGCCGACGCCCTTGATCGTCCGATGGGTCAGACGGACGAGCTCGATCGGCTCTTCTCCCCCACTCTCGACCGCCTCCCCGACCGCCGCGAAGACTCGTCCCAGCCAGTGGTGCACGCCGGGTCGCCGGTTCGGATCGCCCGCGATCAGCTTCCAGTCGATGTCGTCCTCGAACGGGCTCGCGAACAGCATCGTGAGCCGCATCGTGTCCGCTCCCCACCTCTCGACGAGCGGCATCGGCTCGACGAGGTTGCCCTTCGACTTCGACATCGACGCGCCGTCGTAGATGACCTGGCCCTGGTTCATCATCCGGGAGAACGGCTCCAGCCACGGGACGAGGCCGGCGTCGTGCAGGGCCTTCGTGAAGAACCGGGCGTAGAGCAGGTGCAGGATCGCGTGCTCGATGCCGCCGGTGTACTGGCTCACGGGCCATCTCTCGAGGTCTTCCCGCCGGAACGGACCCTCGTCGTCGTGTGGGGAGGCGTAGCGCATGAAGTACCAGCTCGAGTCGACGAAGGTGTCCATCGTGTCGGTGTCGCGTCGGGCGTCGCGTCCGCACGTGGGACACGTCGTCTTCACGAACCGATCGTGGCGAGCCAGGGGCGACTCGCCGCCCGGACGGAAGTCGACGTCCTCGGGCAGCTCGACCGGCAGGTCCTCCAACGGAACGGGGACCTCGCCGTGCTCCTCGCAGTGAACGATCGGGATCGGCGCGCCCCAGTAGCGC
The DNA here is from genome assembly GCA_963842295.1 of uncultured Actinomycetota bacterium. Lineage (GTDB taxonomy): Bacteria > Actinomycetota > UBA4738 > UBA4738 > HRBIN12 > JAJNBA01. The sequence goes on from CAWJFY010000007.1 coordinate 85,481, forward strand.
TGCCGGGAGATCAGCCAGTCACGGAGCCGGAACGTGACGGCAGGGTGTCCGAGGCCCTGTTCCTCCAGCCACGTCGCGACCTTCCCGATCGACTCGGGCGAGCGCTCTCCGTCGAACGGTCCCGAGTTCACCATCACGCCTTCGTGGTCGTACGCCGCATCCATCGAGGAGACATCACGATCCCCCCCGGGGGGCTTGATCACCACACGGACCTCGAGGCCGTGCTCTCGCGCGAACTCGAAGTCGCGCTGGTCGTGGGCCGGAACGCCCATCACGGAGCCCGTTCCGTACTCCATCAGCACGTACGGTGCGACGAAGGCCGGCACGCGCTCTCCGTTCACCGGGTTCACGACATGAACCCCCAAGGCGACACCATCGCGGCTCTCGGCCTGCTCGCGGCTCGTGAGCGGCGTCGACTGGAGCCGATCGATCAGGTCCTTCGCCCGCTCCCATGTCCCGCCCGCCTCGGCGAGCTTCGGCACGAGCGGATGCTCGGGCGCGAACACGAAGAACGTGACCCCCCAGAGGGTGTCGGGCCGCGTGGTGAACACGTCGACGTCGTCGCCGGTCTCGGCCACCGTGAACCGGACGTTGGCGCCTTCCGAACGGCCGATCCAGTTCCGCTGCAGCGTGATCACCCGCTCCGGCCACTCCTCCAGCGTCTCCACGTCGTCGAGCAGTCGCTGGGCGTAGTCGGTGATCTTGAAGAACCACTGGGTCAGGTCCTTCCGGACGACCGGCGTGCCGCAGCGCTCGCAGGACCCGTTGATCACCTGCTCGTTGGCGAGCACCGTCTGGTCCTTGGGGCACCAGTTGGTCGGCGCGTTCTTCCGGTAGGCCAGGCCCATCTCGAACAGCTTCAGGAACAGCCACTGCGTCCAGCGGTAGTACTCCGGATCGCTGCTGTGCAGTCGACGGGTCCAGTCGAACGACATCCCCATCCGCTTGAACGAGGCCGCCTGCTGCTCGATGTTCTGGTAGGTCCACTCCTTCGGGTGGATCCCACGCTTGATCGCCGCGTTCTCCGCGGGCAGACCGAACGAATCCCAGCCGATCGGATGCAGCACGTTGTGGCCTTGCATCCAGCGGAACCGCGCGATCACGTCCCCTCCGCTGAAGGCCTCGGCATGCCCCATGTGCAGGTCGCCCGAGGGGTACGGGAACATATCGAGCGCGTAGAAGCGCGGCCTCGGGTCGTCGGGGTCGTCGGAGGCCCTGTAGAGGCCTTCTTCCTCCCAGACGCGCTGCCACTTCGGTTCGATCTCGCCGGGCTCGTAGCGGTGCATCGGGTCATCGTAGCGGGCAACCTTCGTACACTGGCGTCACGAACGTGGGGACCGAAACCGGGCAGCGGCGCAGACCCACGAAGGCGCTCGACCGCCGGGTCCTGCGACTCTGGTGGACGACCTGGGGTGTTCTCGTCGTGATCGCGGCGGCCGTCGCATCTCCACTCGTGGGCCGGTCGCCGTCCTTCACGGCCGCGTACGTGATCGGGGTCGTCACGGCGATCGTCCTGGCGGCCGCGCTCCCCTACCTCCGGTACCGCCGCTGGCGATACGAGATCCGCGAACGTGATCTGTTCTTGTCGCACGGCTCGCTCTTCTTCGTCCTCACGCTGATCCCGTTCGATCGGATCCAATACGTCGAAACGCACCAAGGACCCCTCGATCTCGCGTTCGGATTGATGCAGCTCGTGGTCTACACGGCGGCCGGGAAGGCCGCCCGGATCCCCGGGCTCGCGCCGGAAGAGGCGGGATCGCTCCGCGAGGAGCTCTCGAAGGTTGCCGGAACCCAGAGTGTCTGATCGACCGCCGCCCCGGCCGGATCTGGCGGACGTCGAAGGACCGGGGGCGACTCCCTTCGCGGCATGGAGGCGCCTCCATCCCGCTGCGATCGCCGTTTGGATCGCAGGCTCGATCGGGGGTTTCGCGTTGCCGCTGGTGGCGATCCTCCTGTTCGGGGGTGAGCAAGGGCCGCTCCTGTTCACGTCGATCGTCGGTGCGCTCGTGTTGCTTGGCTCCGCGGTTCGCTGGACGCGCTTCTGGTACCGGCTCGACGGACCGAATCTCGTCGTCCGAGGTGGTCTCCTGCAGCGCTGGGAGCGGACCTTGCAACCCGCTCGCATCCAGAGCGTGGACGTGGTGCAGAAGCTCTCCCACCGTGTCTTCGGGGTGGTGGAGCTCCGGATCGAGGTCGTCGGCGGCAAGGGAACCGAAGCAGCGCTCGTCGCCCTGACGCCGGAGGAGGCGACGCAGCTCCGCGCCATCCTCATGGCCGATCATGCCGAGGGTGCCGTCGATCCCACGGAACCGGCGCTCGTGCGGATGCGGCCCGCCGATCTACTGCTGGCCGGCGCGACCGGTGGCCGGGTGGCCGTGGTCGCGGCGATGGCGGGATGGGTGGTCCAGATCCTGCCGGAGGGCTCGTTCGTGGAGACGATGGATCGGCTCGCGGGAGCCGATCGATCGGATCTCGAGACCTTCGTCGTGATCGCCGGGGCGTTGCTGCTGGCCTCGGTCTTGATCTCGCTCGTGAGCACGATCTTCGTCTACTGGGATTTCACCGCCATGCGCCAAGGGGATCGGCTGGTCATCACCCGCGGGCTCCTGCAGACGCGCCGATCCGTGGTCCCGGTCGCGCGGATCCAGGCGATCAGGATCGAGGAGAACCCGATCCGGCGGGCGTTCGGCTTTGCGTCGCTCCGTGTGTTGACGGCGGGGTACGGGCGCGACTCGGGCGACGAACAACAGTCGAGCATGCTCGTACCGGTCGCCGACCGACAGCGGTGCCTCGTCATCGCCGAAGGGGTCCTGGGCTCGAGCAGCATCCGGGACGCGCAGCTCCACCCCGCGCCGCCGCGATCATTCGTTCGCCGCCTGTGTCTCGCCGCGATCGTCGGATCCGCTGCCCTCACGCTGGGGCTGGTCTTCCGGGACGGTGCGCTCGCGGGCGCTCTCCTGTTCCTCCCGCTGGCCATCGGGTTCGCGTTCATGTCCTGGCGCGCGCTCGGCCATGCCGTCATCGGGCAGCACGTCATCGCGCGCTCCGGTGGGCTCGTGCGACGTACGACCGTCGCCAACCACGCGAACATCCAGCATCTGATCCTGCGCCGGTCCCCGACGCAGCGGCCGTTCGGGATCGCGAGTGTGACCCTCGCGATCCCGAAGGCGGCGACGGCGGTGATCGACGTCGACCGTGAGGTCGCGGAGGAGCGATTCGACGAGCTCGCGGCTCGGCTCGTCGATTAGGTCCCGCTACCTCTGTCCAGGGATCGACGCATCCTCGAGGGGACTCCGGCCGCGATCAGTGCCGGGATCGCCTCGGCCGCCAGGGGCCGTGCGAAGTGGAAGCCCTGGCCGAGCGTGCATCCAGCGTCTTGAAGGAAGGCCAACTCCTCGGCCGTCTCGATCCCCTCCGCGAGCGGTGTCATCCCCAACCCATGTGCCAGCTGGACCATGGCTTCGACCATGCGTCCGGAGTCCTGGTCGCGATGGACGTCGTGGATGAAGGACCGATCGATCTTCAGGATGTCGACCGGGAGATGCTTCAGCCGCGCGAGGGACGAGTAGCCGGTCCCGAAGTCGTCGATCGCCAGCGTGAGACCCCAGGCATGGAGCTCCGTGAGGACCCGCTGGGTCCGGTCCGGGTCGGCCATCGCCGCGGACTCGGTGATCTCGACGATCACGTCGTGCGGGTCGACGCCCGCTCCGGTCAGCTTCTCCATGACGTTCTCCGCCAGCCGTCCCGACCAGAGTTGACGCGGAGACAGGTTGAAGCCGACGAGGACGTCGATCCCCTCCGCCTCCCACGCCTTCCGCTGACGGGCGACCTCGTCGATCACCCAGTCACCGATCGCCTCGATCAGCCCGAGCTCTTCCGCGATCGGGATGAACTCTCCGGGCGGGACGATCCCGCCGTTGGGCTTGCGCCATCGGATCAGCGCTTCGAGTCCGGAGACCCTTCCGGTCGCGAGCTCGACCACCGGCTGCCAATGGAGCACCCAGTCCTTCTGTTCCACCGCTCGGCGGAGGCGCGTCGTGAAGGAGAGCCGGTCGATCGCATCGTCCGGGCCACCCGCGTACACGATGTAGCCGCCGGGCTCGGTCTTCTTCGACTGGTACATCGCGGTGTCGGCGTTCCGCAAGAGGGTCCCGGCATCGGTGGCGTCCTGAGGGAAGAGGCTCACCCCGATCGAGGCGGACGCGAAGAACTCCACGCCATCGAGGTCGAACGGTTCCCGGAGCGCCTCATGGACCCGCGTCGCGACGGATTCGGCCACGAACATCCCGGCTTCGGTCCCCGCGACGGGCCCCATCCCGCGCTCGAGGTCTGCCAGCAGGAGGAGGAACTCATCCCCGCCCTGCCGAGCCACCATGTCCGTCTCCCGGGTGCATCCCCGGAGACGCTCGGCGAGCTGCTGCAGGAGCTGGTCGCCCGCGTGATGCCCGAGCGAGTCGTTCACCAGCTTGAAGTTGTCGAGGTCGAGGTAGAGCACCCCGACACCGAGGTCGTGCCGGCGCGCGCGGGCGATCGCCGTGTCGAGCATCTCCTCGAACAGTGCTCGGTTCGGCAGTCCGGTCAGCTTGTCGTGGTACGCGAGGAACGCCACCTGCTCCTCGGCTCGCTTGCGCTCGGTGATGTCGAAGATCACGCCCTGGATCAACCAGGGATCGCCGCTCTCGTCATCGATCGGGTATGCCTGCTCCAGGACCCACCGGACCGTGCCGTCCTCGTGGACCATCCGGTACTCGTGATTGAGCGGCTCGTGCGCGTTGTACGCATACCGGTACTGGTCCCATGCGCGGTCGATGTCCTCGGGGTGCACATGGTGTCGCCATGCGTACGGGTCGGTCAGCCACTCGTCCTGGCTGATGCCGAGCAGCTCCACGACCTGGGGGCTGACGTAGATCGACTCCGAGTCCTCGTCGACCGGATCCAGGTAGACGACCGCGGGGATGTGCTCCACCAGCGCCCGGTACTTGGCCTCAGCCTCGAAGCGTGCAACCCGTCCCTCCTCCAGCTCGGTGCGGTCCCGAAGGGTGACCACCAGGAGCGGCGTCGCGGCCTCGACCCTGCCGATGTGCACCTCCACGGGGAGTTGGTCACCGTCCCTGCGCGTGCACGTGGTCTCGAACGACGAGCCCGCGGAGTGCGAGGAGAGGTCCGTGGCGAGCAGTGCCTCCACCTGCCGACCGAGGAGCTCGCCTCGCTCGAAGCCGGTCAGCAGCTCGCAGGCAGAGTTCGCGTAGATGATCTCGCCGCCGGTTTCGGCCACCACGAGCGACTCCGGGGTCGCCTCCAGGAAGGAGCCCGGAGTGAGCACGTCGGAGAGCCGACCGAGGGCAGCTTCGAAGAGGGTCGCGGCCGGGACCGATCTCATGCTGATGTCATCGGCGGGAGCGATGGCCGACCTGAGAAGGCGGGAAATTACCGGCTCGCCGAGCGTTCCTCCATGCCCCAGGGCGATCCGTATTCATGCAGGAGGTCGAGGAACGGTCGGGGCTCGAACGCCTCCGGGCCAAGGACTCCCGTGCCCGACCAGACGCCGCCGGCGAGGAGCTCCAAGGCGATCACCGGGTTGATCGCCGTCTGCCACACGACCGCCTGGGCGCCGTCCCGACTCCACGTCTCCTCGTTGTCGACCACGTGGTGGAGGTACACCTCCCGGGGTGAGCCGTCCTTGTCCGTCCCCGTCACCCAGGTGCCGGCACAGGTCTTGCCGGCCATCCTGTCCCCGAGGGTCATGGGATCGGGCAGCGCCGCAGCGACCACGTCGCGCGGCGAGACATCGACGCCGTCGACCTGCAGCGGCTCGGTTCGATCCAGCCCCAGCTTGTGGAGGGTCTTCAGCACCTCGATGAACTCGTCGCCGATTCCGTACTTGAACGTCACGCGCCGGCAGTCGATCCACCGGGGCACCAGCATCACTTCCTCGTGTTCGACGTTCACGCACTCCACCGGACCGATCCCCTCCGGGAACGTGAAGACCTCCGGCTCGCTGAACGGCTCGGTGGTGAACCAGCCGCGGTCCTTCTCCCAGATGACCGGCGGGTTGAGGCACTCCTCGATCGTGGTCCAGATCGAGAAGCTGGGAGCGAAGTCGTAGCCCTCGACGACCAGGTTCGCGCCGTCCCGGACGCCGATCTGGTCGATCTCGCCGAACAGCTCGTCCGCGGCATGACGAGCGAAGACATCCGACAAGCCCGGCTCCACGCCCATGCCGAGCAAGGCGAGGAGTCCTCGTTCCTCCCACTCGCGCGCGCGGGCGAACTGCTCGTCCCCGAGCTTGACCGCCGCCTCCTCGTGGGGCCGGTCCGGATGCGGCTGGGAGAGGGACATCGCCATGTCCATGTAGGTGACACCGGCGGCGAACGCCCCTTCGAACACGGGCATCACGAACCGCGGGTCGACCGCGTTCAAGATCACGTCGCAACTCTTCGCTCGGGCGAGCTCGGCGACGGCCGCGGCGTCGCTCGCATCCACGCGAGCCGCGGAGAAGCGGCCGTCGCCGTAGCGGTCGACGACGCGCTCGGCCTTCGCTTCGGTGTGGTCGGCGAAGACGATGTGCTCGTAGAAGTCGCGCCGGGCGGCGATCGGAGCGAACGCCGACCCCACACCGCCGCAACCCACGACCAGGATCCTCATGGCCGCGCAGTGTAGCTGCGCTCCTGAACAGTGATTCAGTCACTTATCGGTTGATGATCTCGGCGAGGCGGGCGATCAGATCCGGGTCGCGTTCCTCATCGAGGACGAAGACGATCGTGTCGGCGCCGGCGTCCTCGTACCGCCTGGCCGCATCGCGCGCGCCTTCCATGCCGACTTCGCGGAGCCAGATCTGGACCTGCTTCCCCACCTTCCGCCCGTCCGCGAGCTCATCGACGCGCGAAGCGAGCTCCTCGAAGCGATCCGCCTCGACCGACGAGGCGTTCCAGGCATCGGCGTGGGCCGCGGCCACCGCGAGCACACGCTCGCTCGTTCCCCCGACGACGATCGGCGGTGGCTCGATCCCGACAGGACCGAGCGACGCGTCGTCCATGCCCAGGACGGCGTCGGAGACGGTGGCTCCCCGCCACAAGACGGGGAACGCGCGGCAGCACGCCTCGAGGCGAGTCACCCGCTCGGAGAACGGAGGGAACGGGACGCCGGCCGCCCGATGGTCGTGGCGAGCCAGGTGCCACGAGCCGGTGCCGAGGCCGATCTCGAGCCGGCCGCCACTCGCGGCCTGGGCGACGGCGAGCTGGCCTGCCAGCAGGAGCGGAGGCCGCAGCGACGCGTTCAGGACGTGGACCGCCAGCCCGACCCGCGACGTGACGCCTGCCATCGCGGCGAGAAGGGTCGGAGCGTCCCATGCGGCCTCACCGGCGGGCGCCGAGCTCACGTGATCGAAGCACGAGATGAGATCGAAGCCAGCTTCCTCGGCTCTCGTCCAGGCTGCGAGGAGCTGGTCGAAGGTCCATCCCCATTGGCCGGGCTTCACCCCGATCCGCATGCCGCCCACTGTCCCATGCCGCGGGTCCGAACGCGGAACCGGCCCCCGAGGGGGCCGGTTCCTCCGCCTGCCGGTCTCAGACGCTACTGTCTGCGGGTCTCGCACCTCACGAAGGTGTCCGCTCCCGGCCCACCGACGCCGAAGTCGTTGCCAGGACCTCCATCCAGCCGGTCGTTGCCGCGTCCGCCAAACAGCCGATCGTTGCCGAGACCGCCGAACAGCTGGTCGTTGCCGAGGCTGCCGAGCAGCCGGTCCGCGCCCAAGCCGCCGACGAGCCGGTCGGCCCCGAGGCCGCCGAGCAGGAGGTCGTTGCCGCCCAGCCCCCTCAGGACGTCGTTCCCTCTGAGGCCGCAGATGATGTCAGCGCCGGCCGTACCGGTGAGAATGTTGGCTCCGGGGGTGCCAACGACATCGTTCCGCGGGTCGGCCCCATGGCCCGGGCACTCCACCTCCTGCACCTCGCCCAGCAGCAGGTCGTGGCCGAAGAAACAGCCGTTGGAGCAGGAGTCGGCAGACGGTGATGTCCGTATCGCTGTTCAGATCCACGCGTCCGTTGCGGCGGTGTTGGGAGGCGTCGCGAACCCACACGGGTTCGTCCCGTCATTCCCGAGGATGTCCGCATTTTCTGGCCGCGAACCCGAAATGGCAGTCTTCGCCGTTGATCGCCTCGTCGCCGTTCGAGTCCACCCGGCCATCGATCGTCGACCAGGCGAAATCGGAGTGTCCGATGTCGGGGTTGTTCGGTTCATTCGCGTTGAAGACGGTAGGCAGTGGTCCATTGCCCACCTGGAAATCGCCGTCTACGACGTTGATCGTCACGCCATCCGCGGTGCCGTCGTACCCGACGAGGGTGCAGTCGTCTGCGATGTCGATCGTCCCGTTGCCCTGGCTTCCATCGTTCGCAGTGGCTCCCCACGCGTTGCAGTCGAGCTCGCCATCGATGATGTAGGTGTAGCCGTAGAAGGCGGTCGAGTCGTCGGTGCCGTTGCTCACGCCGTTCCCGTTGAGGTCGGCAATCCCCCGCTCACGATGGTCGGAGAGAAACCTCCGGTGAAGGGAGCGGCCGCGGCCGGGCCAGCGAAGGTCAGCTGAACGTAGAAGGCCATCAGAGAGAACACACCCAAGGCCGCGAGTCGGCGGCGGGTTGTTCCTGGATGTACAACCGAGCGGATCACACCCATCTTGTGGCTCCTTTCGAGGTCGGCACAACCAATGGGGCGGACGCCGTGAAGGTCATGACAGCGCCGACCTAGGCTCGGATCCGGGTGCTCATCGTCTGGGGGCGGCGAGACCGAACCCGCGACGCTTTCCAGGACCCACCGCCGCACGCAGACTCCTTTCGCTTCTGCGAAGCGGCTGGCTTTCGCTTCTGCGAAACCGCGGGCAACGCTAGCACTTCCCTTTGGCAGAGAACAAACCGGGCACAGGCGGAGAAAGCGCAGGTCAGGAGGGTTTCCGGCCGCACTCCCCGAATCAGGGACCGCGTAGCCGAAGGCGCCGAACGAAACCCCAAATGCGGGCGCCGTTTCGTCGATGTAACCCTTCGCCCCTCTTACGCATCACTGGGATCGAGCCACTGACGTCGCGTGACGAGGATTTCACCACTCCCGGCTGCTTTGCCGGAACCCGCGACGAGCAGATGCAGTAGGACTATCATCCATGTCATCGATCAGTTGCTCCTGGGGTGGGGCGGAAGGGGCTGAAGTCGATGAAGTTCGAAGTGGAACACGGCGACCTGAAGATCAGGCTCGACGAGGCTGAAGGCAAGCTGAAGGCCATCGGACATCTGGCAGCGGCGCCGGTCGCCGGCGGCCCGACGGCCGAGGACAAGCTCGCCGACGCTGAGCGCCGTTTGAACTACATCTACGATCTGGTCACGAGCGAGCACGCCTAGCGCGAAAGCGGAACTCGAGACCATCCGAACCCGCTGATCTCTGGGCCGCCAGGCAGAACCGCGCGGTGTCACTTGCGACGCAAGTGGGAGGTTTGGCTCACGCAGCGGCGGGTAGGTCCCACAAGGTGAGGTCGGAACTGGCTGGCGACGACGTTGACCTTGCTACACCCAGATCGTCTGCGTCGCACTGATAGGGAGTGAGCATGCGGAGTTGGAGGGGACGACGCCACTCGCTCAAGCGTGCATCGACGTTCGCCGCGCTTCTGACGTTGGGGTCTTTCGCACCGGGTGCGTTCGCGAACATCATGCTGTCGCTCGACGGCACTGGGGTTGTCGTTGTCCAAGCACCAGATAGCGGATCGCCTCCAAAACAGCCGAAGCCGTCGAAGTCACCCAAGCCCTCGAAGTCACCCAAGCCATCGAAACCACCGAAACCGTCGCCATCTCCCACTCCGACTTCGACCCAAACACCGACCCTGACGCCGGCACCGACCCAGACGCCGACTCCGGCACCCACGCCGACCGTGACCGCCAGCCCAACACCGGAGCCGACCGACGACCCCGCGCCCGATGCTTCGGCGGTCACGGCACCCGTGGACCCCTCCGGTCCCGGTGGAACATCAGTGGGTGGATCCGCCTTCGCGGACAGTGCCCAGAACGATCCAGCATCTGGCCTGGCGGACTCAGAAAACGTGGCCGCCGGTTCGTGGAGGGATTCGGTGGCTTCGATCCTCGAGGAACTGGCCTCGACCGGGGCTGCGCCGGTCAGGGCAGCCGAGGGTCCATCCCTCTGCCCGGGGGCTCAGTGCGGATCCACCTTCGGCGCGCTCGGTTCGGTGGCGCTGGCCGGCATCCTGATGCTCGTCCTGGCGGTCGCCGGAACCCTCGCGATCGGAAAGGGCGGCGGAGGACGAGGGGCGAGCCAGGGCGGGACGAGCAGGGGGTGATGTGGCGGCACCGTGGCGATGGTGGGTGCTTCCGGTAGCGAACCTTGCACCCGCTTACGCGAGGGATTCAGATGGGCGAATCGATGACCATCGAGAATCACCCTCGCCTGGGCTCCCCCGCCCTACTCGACTGGATGATCGTCGACCTGCATACGGGCGAGCCCCTGAAGGTTGAGGGGACCAGCGACCCTCTCGAGTTCGGCTCGTACCGGGAAGCGTCTTTCTGGCTGTCGGAGAAGTACGGCCAGGGGATCTGCAGCTACGCCGTGAAGAACTCCCGCAAGCTCACCCGAGACAACACCAGGTGACGTAAGGCTAGGCGACGGCGACTGGTCACGCCCGGGGTGACGCGCTCAACCGCAGTGCCTCGATGGCGATCATCCAGATGTTTGCGCGACGACGGCTCCGGGGTAGAGCGTTCAGGAACGAGACCACAATCAAGAGGAGCGGGAAGATGGCAGTTGTCAAGAAGGTCATGCGGACCGGCGCGAAGGCCGGTAAGAAGGTCCTAGCCACCGATGCGGCACAGGATGTCATCGGTGTGGCAGTGGACAAGCTGGAGGAAACCGCGGTCGACAAGGCGGACGATGTGGCCGAGTCGGTGAAGCAGCGCGCAGCCAAGGCAGCTGGACGCTCTGCGAGGAAGACCACCGGTCGCAAGAAGACCGCGGCGCGGAAGACCACCGGTCGCAAGAAGACCGCCGGCGAGGAAGACCACCGGTCGCAAGAAGACCGCGGGGCGGAAGACCACCGGTCGCAAGAAGACCGCGGCGCGGAAGACCGCCGGGAGGAAGACCACCGGTCGCAAGAAGACCGCGGCGCGGAAGACCACCGGTCGCAAGAAGACCGCCGGGAGGAAGACCACCGGTCGCAAGAAGACCGCCGGGAGGAAGACGACCGGTCGCAAGAAGACCGCCGGGAGGAAGGCCACCGGGCGCAAGAAGACCGCGGCGAGGAAATAGCTGGTACGTGAGCGTCGGGGCCGACCCTAACCGAGCGGGGAACTTCCACGTCGTTCTTTGTCGCAGTCAGAGTCGCTGATCCGTGACGTATCTGCTCTAGAACCTCCGAAGCCGATCCGACACGCCAGATTCCACATTAGGGATGAACAACCCAACAACCGCCGTCTACGCACGCCTCATGAAGTAGAGAACCGCGAGCACGGCCAAAACCACCAGGACGATGCCGACGATCCCGAGTCCTCCTAGCCTGGCTGCAAGCATCCGTTCCTCCTTTCGCGGATCACAGGCCGAGGCCGGCCATGAGTACGGCGAGTACCAGCGCGACGGCCATTCCGAAGAGCGCCACGGTTTGACCCAGCTGGCTCCTCAGATCGCCGTCAGGTCTCTGCATGGCTTGGTCCATACCCACTCACGTCGGTGAGCATGGCGCCCGTTGCATCGGCCCCAGCGAGATTGGCGCCTTCGGAGCCGCCTCTCACGTATCCGTCCGTGGCTCTTGGACGTCGAGAGCGCGATCGACTTCCTGAAGAGCGGCTAGCAGCTCCTTCCGCCACTTTCGCTGCTCCCTTTCCATGTCGTGGAAGCGGCGCAGGAGCGAGTGGCAAACGGCTTGGAGGTCCGACAGGTTGGGCTCCCTTTGCATGTCCCGAGGGATTACCCGCGTGGCCTGGCCACCCAACATGTCTTTCTGACTGAACGACGTTTTTCCACCCTTCGTCTCGGGTAGAAGCCCGCTCGCGGAAGGGGTGACAGAGCCCATCGGAGAGACGCCGGCGCGCCCCGGTGTCCAAGTCGAGGGTCCTCCGATCCCTGGCCGCGAAACACAACGATCGGGGGAGTCGCCGTCTGCGACACCCCGCCAAGAAAGAAGAGAGACCCTGGCCTCGGCCTGGGTCTCTCTTCCATCGAGTGCCACGAGCGTCTGCGGCCAGCCGTCCGGCTTGCAGATCCGCTCCAGCCTCGAAGCTCGGAGAGGGACCACCGATCTGAAGAGTCAGATGGGCACCATCAACGATTGGTCCTCCATGCGGCTGGGTAGAGGCAACCAGGCGTATCGGTACGGAAACGGAAAGGGAGGTCTGGCGACATGCTGGCGGCAATCGATTTCGAAGGCGGCTTTGAGCGCGCCTGGGACTCGGTCATCACGTTCGTCCCGAAGTTGGTCGGGTTCTTGCTCATCTTGGGGATCGGATATTTCGTCGCGAAGGCGATCGAGAAGGTCCTCGACCGGATCCTGGAGCGGGTCGGGTTCGACCGATTGGTCGAACGTGGAGGCCTGAAGACGGCACTCTCCAGATCGAGGTTGGATGCGAGCTCGATCCTGGCTCGGATCGTGTTCTACGTGGTGTTCCTGTTCGTCCTGCAGCTCGCGTTCGGGGTCTTCGGCCCGAACCCGATCAGCGAGCTGCTCCAGGGGATCATCGCATTCATGCCCAAGCTGTTCGTCGCGATCCTGATCGTGGTCATCACCGCTGCGGTGGCGACCGCCGCGCAGACAGTCGTCGAGTCCGTCCTCGGCGGGCTGAGCTACGGACGGACGTTGGCGATGATCGCGGCGGCCGCGGTCTGGGTCGTGGGCGTCGCGGCTGCCCTCAACCAGATCGAGATCGCCCCGGAGATCGTGAACGGTCTCTTCTACGCGCTCTTGGCTCTCATCGTCGGCATCGGCATCGTCGCGGTCGGCGGCGGAGGTATCCAGCCGATGCGCGAGCGGTGGCAGCGTGCGCTCATGAGGGTGGATGCCGAGGCTCCTCGTCTGAAGCAGGAGGCGGCGGGTGGCACCGAGCGGGTTCGCCAACAGGCTCAGGAAGTGAAGCGCGAGATGCAAGAGCCGCCATCCGGAGATGTGCGACCCGAGAATCCGGAGGAGGGATACCGGTAGCACCGATCCAGCTGCTGGACCGGTCATGGTTCCGCCGAAGGGTGAGGCGTTTGGACGCCGTTCGACCTGGGAGGAGGAGCAAGGATGGAGACGCAGGAGACCACGAACCGCTGCTCCGTGTGCGGGCAGTCGTTCGATTCCGAGGAGGAGCTCAGAAGCCACGAGGCACAGCAGCACGCCGAAACCGGTGGCGAGCAGCTCGGAGACAACTGGGGTGGCGACCAGCGTGGGACCGGTGGGACCGGTGACGGCATGGGACGCGAGCAGGGAGGCGGAGTCGCCGGAGGCTAGGGCCAGTAGATCCCACGCCGAGAACAGCCTTCCGTGGAAACCCTCGTGAAGTCGGCAGCCCGCGGCGCTACCTGGGGCGCGATCGCGACCGTACCGATGTCCGCCGTCATGCTCGTCGGTCAGCACCTGGGATGGATGAGGGAGCAACCGCCCGAGGTCCTGACCGAGGAGGCCCTGGAACGCGCCGACCTCCTCGAAGAGAAGTCGGTTGAGACCGTCCACGCGTTCGCCGTAGCGAGCCATTTCGCGTTCGGCGCCGCCGGGGGCGCTCTCTTCGGCCTGCTGCGACGGGCTGCGCCGATGCCTCCAGCGGTACCGAGCGGGATCGCGTTCGGGCTCGGGTATCTGGGGAGCCAGCTACCGAGGATGGATCCCGGCCATGAACCTCCTTCCCGCCGAGCAGCATCCCGGCAGGCGAGGAACGCTCGTGATGCTCGCGGCGCATGCCGTGTACGGGGCGACGATCGGAGCCCTGAGCCGTTGGGAAACGCGAGGTTGGCGGTAACGGCCGAGCAGGCCCGCGGCGTCTCGGTGTCAGCCAGCACTACCGCGTTGAGTCTCTGCTAGCACGCAGCCCTTGCATCCGGTCCCTCCGAGCGCACCCTCCTGCGTGGGCAAACCGACGAGCCAAGCGGCAACCGCATGCGTACATCTCATGATGAACTGGGCCGAAGCTGATAGAGCTGTGGAGCACTTGCGGAGAGCCTCTGACCATGACGACTACCGAGCGTGGCGTCGGGCGCTCCGGGACACGCACAAGGTGGTGGGTAAGCGATTGGCGAGCGCGACTGGGGAGAAACACTGGATCCAATACCGCGGCCGCCGCCCGGTCCTCCCCGACGATCTCCGCCGCGTCGCTGGTGATCTGGAGCGGCTGGTGCACCTCCAGACCGACAGCGAACCTCTAGCGGAGCTGCAACGACTCGACGTCACCCTCCACGATCTGATCCCGCGCTAGCGGGAGGAGGTCACACGTGTCAAACGTGAGGCAGCGTACTCCTGCCCGTTCAAGACTCAGTCGCCAGAGTGTGGATGCGGCGCAGTCGGATTTCAGCGTCAAGCAGTCTCTGCTCGGTCGTCCCGTCGACAAGCACCTGATCTATCGCCAGGTCACGGATGGAACACAACCTGCGTTCGGCCCTCGTGAGCCTTTCGTCCAGGTCGGTGGAATCCCCCTCCAGGTTCATCTGAGCCAGCATTCCCCAGGCTCCAAGCGATGAAACGGCCGACCCCGGTCCCAGGCGTCAGCTCCCCATTGCCGGGGCAGTCCTCAGACGAAGCGCCAAGTCGTTCATGGAGGCCGGCCGGTGGGTATGGGGATTGGAGCGAGACTATGGGGGGCCGGGGGCGACATGATGCACCCAGCAACACAGCGAAGAAAACTTGGCTTGTTCGTCCTGCTGCTCGCAGCAGCAGCCCGTGCTACGCCGGTCGTGGCTGACGAGGATCCGATCTCTTCATCGATCGGCACGGTCTCGAACACAGCGATGTCAACTGGCGAGGCGCCCACCAGCGTCCCCGTGCCCACCACCGTCCCCGTGCCCACCAGCGTCCCCGTGCCCACCAGCGTCCCCGTGCCCACCAGCGTCCCCGTGCCCACCAGCGTCCCCGTGCCCACCAGCGTCCCCGTGCCCACTCGCGTCCCCGACCCCATCGATTCGGTCTTGGACACCGTCTCGGACGCGACCGGGGTTTCGGGCACCGCCTCCGGCGCAACCGGCGCGGCATCCACCGCGGCCTCCGGCGCGACGGGGCGCGGGCCCGACTACGGTCTCGGATCGGGCGCGAGCACGCGTGGCAACACATCGACCCGTGAGGGACCGGGCGGGCCCTGTGATGCCCAGACGGACACGTGCATCCCGGAAGCGGCGGGGAAGGGTTGGCTTGCCAGAACGGTGGAGCGAGTACTCGGTTTCCTCGCACTAACGGGGTGGGCAGTGCTGCCATGGATCGTGATCGCCGTCGGTCTCGCTGCCCTGGGGATCTTCCTTCTGCGGTCGAGCAGGAGCTCGACTTCCAGAACGTGACCCGCGAAGCCCACCTCCCCGGCGTCAGGCTTTGGCGGGCCGCTGGGGATGCCGGCGCCGCGTTCGAACTTCCTCGAGCTACCAGGAGAACCCGGGTGGAACCGGCTGGCAAAGCGACTCCGTAAGCGTCCGGAGCTGAGCTGCCCTCGTTGGTCTCCTCGACGCAACGTTCTGGAGCTGCCTGGGATCCTTGAGGAGGTCGTACAGCTCTTCCTCGCCGGTCGAGTAGTGGACGAACGTGAAGGATGGCGTTCGAACACCGCAGTAGGTGGGCACCGCCGGAGCCGTCTCCAGATGCTCGAGCAGGACCGAATCCCTGACCGAAGACGACCGGTCGGTCCACAGCGGTCGCAGGGAGACGCCATCTGCCGGGATCGACGTCCCCGCGAAGTCCGCGATCGTGGGGGCCAGGTCGACGTTCGACACGAGCGCGTTCGACACGGTGCCAGCCGGGATCTCCCCGGGCAGGCGGACGATCATCGGCACTCGTATCGACTCCTCGTACGGGACCTGCTTGCCGCGCCACCTGTGCTCCCGGTTGGACAAGCCGTTGTCTGACGTGAAGATCACGAGGGTGTCGGCCGAACGCCCGGTCTCCACGAGCGCGCCCATGACCCTCGAAACCAGCTCGTCTACCGCGAGCAGGGCTTCCCACCGGTCCCGCGTCCGCTTGACCGTCCCGAAGATGCCCCGCGCCTGGTCGGCGATGTAGGCGGGCTTGTCGGACACGTCGGCTTCGTCCACCGCCGGGCCCAACGGGACCGGGGCAGAGGCGAAGGTGCCCTCATGACGAGGTGCGGCGATAGCGGGATCGTGAGGGGCGAAAGGTGTCACGACCAAGAGGAACGGAGTTCCTTGGGGCGCGTTCCGGATGAATGAGACGGCCTGCCTGCGAAGCAGATCGGTCGAATAGTCCTTCGGGCGAGATCCGTAGCCCACGTGACCGCGGATGTCGTCGTAGACCGTGTAACCGAAGTAGCGTCCGACACCGGTCATCGCGAACCATCGATCCCAGCCCGGGGGGACGTTCGCTGACTCGCCGCCGTATCCGTTCATGTACTTGCCTATCAGCGCGGTCCGATACCCCACGTCGTCGAGAGCCGTGGCGATCGTGTCCGATTCCGAGGGTTGGAAGACGGACCAGCCGCCATTCGGAGGGATGTTCGAATAGACGCCTGTCGTGTGGGAGTACTTGCCTGTGAAGATCGTAGCCCGAGAAGGACAGCACAAGGGATTGGTGATGATCGCCCTGCGAAGCGTCATCCCTCGCGTCACCAAGAGACGCCGGACCTCGGGCATCACTCGGAGAGTGTCGTAGCGCTGGTCGTCTGTGACGATCAGGACGATGTTGGGAGGACCGGGCGTCTGGGCACGTGCAGGCCGCTGCGGTGTCTCCGCGACCAGCAATCCCCATTGAAGCGCGGTCAGCAACAGGACGACCGAAGCAGCGCTGCAGACCGCGACGGACCGAAACCCCCAACACCCCCATGAAAGCAGCAACCTAGCACGGCTCACAGAAGAGTTCTGGTTCGACGCAACACTCGCCGTGAAGCAACGCCTCGTAGAGCGAGTCGAAAACCCTATCGAGGCGGCGGCACCGCTCGCGATCCCAGCGGCTGCGCGATCACCTCGAGTAGGCGATCTGGCGGATCCGCTCCCGCGCGACGCCGAGCCTCCCCGGACGGCGAGCGCACCTGTTCTGACCGGTCGCCTCGAGGGGCTCAGCCTTGTCCCAGAGCGCTTCGGAGCTGATCCAGCATGGCCTGCTCGCCTTCGCTGACCTGCACCGCGCCGAAGCCCATGAACCCGCCTTCTTTCGCGGCGTCAGCAGCCGCCTGCGCCGCCATGACTAGCCAGCCTCGAAAGGCTTGGGTCTCTTCAGGTGTTGCCTTCTCGGCGACGATCGCGTCGACGGCACGAAGTTCGTCGAGGATCTCGGTGCCAGCGGTTGCTGCACTAGTCGGCTTGAAATTCCGCGCCGGGTTCTGCTTCTGATTCATCATGGCCTGGATGTCGAGGGCCACCGCAGCGAGCAACTCTTCCTGGCTGGGCGGAACGGTGGCAGCGCGGAGCGTCGCCATCATTTCCTTCGAGATCTCGATCGGACCGCCGGGGTCAGCGATCGTGATCGCCATCCCCGCCACCATCGGCGCCCGGAGCACACGTTCCCACTCGTCGTCGGTGAACGATGCCTTCGACGTCATTCGACCTCCCCCCTCATCGCCCAGAATTCAGCCTACTCGTGACGCACGGCGGCGCGGCGCCCTCACCCGAAGGCCGCCCAACCTGCTCGAGCGGCCAGCCAGCCCGGTCGTCGGTGAGCCTCGCCGGAGGTATCGCCACAAACTGCAGCGTAGGCCAGACCTGCTGGTGAGGGAGAGGACGCTCGTGTGCACGAGAGTTCGCGAGCCCAACCTTACCGATGGGTTCGGCGTTGTCGCAGCCTGACTCGTTACAGGACTGACGTGGCGAACGTCACCATCGACCAGTGCGCGTCGGCACGGACTTCACGAGATGCCGTCCGTAGGGTCGGTTCATCGACAAGATCCCGAAGGGATCGAGAGGAAGGGGGAGCCATGAGCGCCCAGGGAGCAACCCTCGGAAGAGGGACCGTCCGGATCCCGATCTGGCCCGTGGCCGTCGTCGTTCTTGCCGCCACCGCCGCAGTGATCGGACTGTCCTCGATCGACTCGATCGGCTCGATCGCGCCGGCGAGGACGCTGGTGACGGTGACCGACGCCCAGCGGCTCGCGAGCTCGACCGCTGCGGTCCGTGAGCAGGGAGCAACGCTTCCGGTGATCGTGGGTATCTCCCACGTGGCACCGTCGCTCCAGGCGTCCACGGGCTACTCGGGCTTCGAGAACCCGGCCGCCACCTACATCCGCGAGTCGTCCGGCTACGCGGGCTTCGAGAATCCCGCTGCCAGCGGCGCCGTTGCATGGGGTTCGATCGGCGGCCCGAACGAAGCTCTGCACCGCCAGTACAGCCCTCCCCAGGACGGCGTGGCATCGGCACCCACCTGGGGTCCGATCATGGTGAACGGCGAGCCCTGCATGCAGTGCAGGTAGACCCCCGCCGTGCAGGCGAGAAAGGGGCCGGCGGCTCGCCGGCCCCTTTTCCATCTCACCGGCGCCCAGAGCGTCCCCGACCGTTTTCGCGGGTGGGGCGGGGGTGAGGCCGAGCAAGGGGAAAGCCCCCAGCTCAACCCGGGCCCTCCCTCATGCCAGTCCGTCCCGCCAGCCTCGAGCTCCCGGTGCTCGCGCACGCTCACGCCGAGACGGACCAGCGCAGATCCCATAAATAGGTCTTACCACTGAAGCGATGCTGACGGGGCGCCAGCGATCATGGAACGCGGCCGGGGTCCGTTCCTAGCAGGAGCGCGACAGTGATGAGCCCGCAGAGCACGATGACGCCGGCGATCATCACGGCGATGCCCGGTGCTGGCAGGGGTTCGCCGTCGCGGATCGCGGTGTCCATCGCCCGCCATCGGCGCCGTGCGATGGCAGCGGTCACGACACCCGCGAGGATCAGCAGGACCCCGACCGTCTCCCACGCCCAATGGAGCGTCTGCCCCGCAAGGAGCCGTGCGGCCGCCACGCCGGAGGCGACGAGTGCGAGCGCCGTCCGCAGCCACGCAAGATACGTCCGCTCATTCGCTAGTTGGAACTGCACTTCAGGACTACGACGCTCGCTCATGTCCAAACTCCCGCTATCGAGATGGCGCGAGCCTAGCGCGTACCTAGACGGACTTCGGGCCTCCGTAGCGCACGTGCGCCGGATGCACGATGACAGACGGTGCTCGCTCCCGCAAGGTCGAGCAAACCGCCCAGCCCACAACCCCTGCAAGGAGGACGTCCATGCACCGTCACCGTCGAGCCATCCGAAACGGCACGCTCATCGGCTTAATCGTCGCGCTGATCCTTCCGGCGTCCTCCGCGTTCGCGGCGGCGATCTCGCTCGAACGCACCATCCGAACCACGCCCTTCGCCGGGACGTCGGTGTCGATGAGGGATCACGAGGGCAGCGCGTTCGTGCCGGTGGACAACTCCCTTTGGCTCGCAGACGACAACGGCGACGCCCTCTACGAGGTGAACCCGACGACCGGAGCCTTGAAGCGGAAGATCCCGCAGGCCGACTTCAACGCGGCGCCCAGGTTGGGTGGCGGTCCGCAGGCAGGTTCGAACCGCACCGAAGACTTCGAGGCCCTCGCCTACGATGTGAACAGCGATACGCTGTACGTCTTCTCCGGCCGGTGCTGCTCGTCCTCGATACTGCCGACGGCCTTCCGACTGACGCGCCAGAGCGGCACCCTTCGGGTAGCGGACTGGCAGCCGTTGGCTTCGACCGCCGACTACACCGGGGCGGCCTGGAACTCCGGCGACGACAGGATCTACGTGGGCAAGGGTCGTCTGTTCCGCTCCTTCGACTACACGACGGCGGCGGAGGGACCTACTTTCAAGGTGCAAGGCGTTTCGGGGATCATGGGCATGGACTTTTCCGCGAACGGCGCCGACCTCTTCATCACCAACAACAACGAACGGCTGATCCGGATCAACTGGGGAACCAGGACCATCGTCGGCGGCTGGAACCTCGACCTGACTCCCTTCGGCGTGCGAGATAGCCGGGCGGTCGCGGTTGTAGGTGGTCGCTATCTCGTCAGCGACGGAGCCGACTCGCGGGCGAATGGGGACCCCCTCAAGTACGCAGTGTTCGTCTTCGCAGCCGCCTAACCCCATCCTGCTGCCGCGGGCGTCAGGACGTCGCGAACGCTTACGTCGCCTCGGATCGGTGGGGCGCACCCGTCGAGCCGGATCATTCCCCGATCCGAGGCGCTCATGCGGGCGGCGGTGGCGCGGGCGCTGGCCCTGTCGCCGCGGATGATCGTGTACGTCGAGCCGACGAGCGGGCTCGAGCCGGCGGCGGCCCGGCGGTTCGACGCGCTGCTGCTCGAGCTCCGGGCACAGGGCGTGGAGGCGCTCGTAGTCTCCCACGATCTGCCGTCGATCCTGCACGTGCCGGACGAGGTACACCTGCTGCACGAGGGGCGGGTCCACCTCGCGGGGCCGCCGCGCGCGTTCGTGGAAAGTGCCGGCCCCTTCGTGCGACAGTTTCATCGATGGAAGGAGCCGACGGGCCGCCGACGGTCTGTGACGCCGAGTCTCGGAGGACGCGATGAAGATGAAGGGGCAGCTGAACGTGAAGACCCCGGCCGAGTACATCGCCGCGGTGGAGGACAAGCGCCGGTCCGACATCGCGGCACTCGATGCGCTGATCCGCAAGCACGCGCCCAAGCTCGAGCCGGTCATCATGCACGGCATGCTCGGCTACGGGCCGTTTCACTACCGCTACGCGAGCGGCCGCGAGGGCGACGCCTGCAAGCTCTCGATCGCCAGCAACGCCTCGTACATCTCGCTGTACTGCTTCGCCTCCGACGCGAAGGGCTACGTCGCCGAGCGGTACGTCGACCGGCTCCCGAAGGCCAACATCGGCAAGGCCTGCGTGATGATCAAGAAGCTCGCGGACCTCGACGAGAAGGCGCTCGTGGCGCTCATCAAGGAGACAGCGAAGATGGGCCTCGTCGCCTGAGCCCACGCGACGTCGTGGCGCGACCGAGGTCGCGTCGTCCTTCTCAGCAGAACGGGACGGGCGAGTTGTTCAGCGCCTCGATCCCGGCATGAAACGCGTTCCCACCCTCGCTCTTGGCCTTCTCGAGCCTGTCGATGGCGATGTCGTTGCGGGTCTTCTCGTCGAGGGAAACGTGAGGCGAGTTTGTGGGGGCGCCTCCAGGTAGGCTTCGATCTCCCGGCACTCCCGCATGGTCACGCCGAGGCGCCAGGCGACGTGACCCACCGACCAGCCCGGCTCGCAGTCGATCCTGCTCGAGCATCTTCGGGAACATCGACATCGCTTGCAAATGACTTTCCGTAGGGTCGGGATCATCCTTCGTTTGCCCTGCTGCATCCGGAGGGGAACAATGGAAACGTGCAGAAACTCTCCCTCGACTCCCTCGCTCGCCAAGAGCTCAAGCGAGCAGCCAACACTGAGAGCGGCCGGAGTGCAGAGACGATCGTTGGTGGACACGCAAAGGTTCTGCGTCAGACGGTAATCGCCATGATGAAGGGCGTCGTCCACAACGAGCACGAGAGTCCGGGCGAGGCGACGGTTCAAGTCTTGCACGGACGCGTTCGGATGTCGGCAGGCGATTCGTCCTGGGAGGGTCGCGCGGGAACGGTGCTCATCGTGCCGGACGCACGCCACGCGCTCGAGGCGCTGGAAGACGCAGCCATCCTCCTCACCGTGGCGAAGCCAGGCTGACGCAGCCGGCCGCGAGAGCCATCAGGCCATCTGTCTGACCGACAACCCGTCAAGGGATGCTCCTGTCGGCAGGCGGGTCAGAACCGGCCTGATCTGACGATTTGGGTTCCGGGCTTATGGACCGGAAATGAGACAGACGCAGAACTCATCTACGTTGCCGGACGCGAGGAAATGCAGGTTGTCGACCATGCGGTTGTGACCGCCCACGAATGATCGATAACGGCCTGTTGCCTCCGGTATCCTCAGTTCGTAGGTCCCTTGCAAGTAAGACCCACCCGACCCATCGGGAACTGACTCGGTGTTCGACCTCGGCGTGAATCTCATCGCAACCGCGCCGCCGGGGAGGTCGTAGGCACAGAGGTTGCCGGTGAACTGCACGTAGAAGTCGCCTATCGCCTCGAGCACGTTCCTGTGGCCCGGAACTCCACTGACCGGGTAGATCTTCGTTGTGGAGTAGGAACCATCACTCAGATCCACCCTCGACAGACCGAGATCGGGGCCATCGACCACGGGCTGATACAGGCCTCTCAGTAGCACAACGAGGGAAGCAGGCTTCTTCCGCCCTTCGTCGGCCATCGCCAGTTGCGGTGCAAGCAGAGTGATCAAGCCCCCGCCTATCGCCCCGCCGATCGCAGTTCTTCGACTGATCACGGCTTTGCCGTTGGTCTGGGAGCCTTCCGCGACTTGCGCCCTCCCGATTCGGGAATCGCGGTCTACGTCAGGTCGGTCCATCGTTCCCTCCTCCCCGGGCACGCGGGGCGGGACAGGACCAAGCAGCCCGATGCCGGAAGGCCCCGCGGCGCCTTCCAAAGGTGTACTCCCCTGCTAACGGATACGCAAATTCCGGGCGGTCCCGGCCGGGCCCCTTCCTTCTCGGGCGGGCAGAGTTAGCTATGCCTCGGTCGTCGTTGCCACGACCATGTTGACTCTGTGCCACTACGCCGGTCGCCCATAGACCTCTCCGTCGGAGGCATAGGTGCTGAGCGGCATCAGCGGCGCGATCGGAGCCTTCTTAGGGAACCTCTTCTCGCACCTCGACCCAAGTGAGCTGCTTGAGGGGCAACAACCGGGATTTTCACCGAGGGGCCGCACCACTGTGCCCGACGTGCGTGGGTGGAACGTTGACGAGGCTCGACGCACGCTCGGCCGGGAAGGTCTCAGGCTCGAGGTCCATCGCCTGCAGGAGCCGCCCGCTCCCGTGATGGGCACGGTAGTTGAGCAGAACCCTGAGCCGGGCACGCGCCACCGCCGGGCCGAGCCGGTGGCAGTCTACGTGGCGGCATCTGCGTGATTCCTAGCTGCCCGAGTAGCTGGGCACGGCGAAACTCGCGACGACCACGTTGACTCTGTGCTACTACGTGCGTGGACCGAGCCTTTCCTCCTCTTCTCTCGACATCAAGGGCCCTCCAACAGAGCGGCATCCCTACGTCACCTGCACGGTTCGCGGGCTCCTCCTACGGACAACACTCCGAGGGCAGCCTAGGGGCGACTTGGCCCCGCCTGGGGAGAGGAGCTTTGAACGAACTTCCCCCTCGACCTCCCCCTGGCTGGGGACGCCCCTAGGCTGTCCATTCCGCCCGCGTCCGACGACTCCCTGGGGCCTCCTTTGGGGGTGCGCTCGTGGTCCTCTCCTCCCCTGAGGGCCCCAACTCCTCCTTGCTTCCGAGCCGCGACAAATGCGGCTGTGCACTGAGCCCATGAGGCCCGCCCCGCGTTCGCAAGTCAACGATCAGCGACGAGTGAGCCTCACGATCAGCGCTTTCAACAGGACGAGGCAACGGGTACGACGATGAACGCCCAGTCAGGCATCTCGACTCCTTCCGCCAACGAACGTCTGCGGCCACCCGAACAGTTTGCAGATCCGGCCCCACGTCTCGAAGGTCGGCGAGCGCGTGCCGACCTCGAGCTCCCGGTACTCCCGGACGCTCACGCCGAGGCGCCACGCCGCTTGCCCGACCGACCAGCCCGCCCGCTTCCGGTCCTGCTCGAGCATCGCGGGGAGCGCCGCCACGAAGCCACCTTAGGCCGCTGGGCGACGGTCGAGCGAGGGCACGAGCGAAGGAAGCGAGCTACGACTAGCCTACGGAGACGGTAGCAGTCCCCGGGAGTTCAACTCCTATCGATCTGCGAAGGGCGCGTATGGATGTGGCGCGCAGGTTCTTCGTCGGGCTTGCCTGGCTGTTTGTCCTCGCTGTTGCGATCCAGTTTCTCCTCGCCGGCCTTGGTGTCCTAGGCGGCGAAAGCATGGAGCCGCACCGGCAGTGGGGCTTCATCGTCCTCCACCTCATACCGATCCTGATGCTCATCGCCGCGATCGTCGGCCGCATGGGGCGGACCGTCCTAGTGCTGACAGTGGTTCTCTTCCTGCTCGTGTTCGTGCAGCCGCTCTTCGCCGACGCGCAGCTTGATCCGCGTTGGCTGCGATCGCTGCACGTGCTCAACGCTCTGGTCATCTTCGCCCTTGGTCACCATCTGGCACAGCGAGGGACAAGGACTATCCGGGGCACGGCAGTCGTGACCTGAGATGGCTTCCTGCCTCGCTCTTCGCTCGACGCTGGACGCCAAGCCTTCGCGCTTCCTCGCTCGTTGCTGAAGATCAGCGATGTTCACGAGGTCGTCGAGCACCTCGACGGTCCCACCGTCCTGCCTCATGCGATCACGAGGTGCACCGTTCCTGGAGGCCGACGCCCTGGAGGCGAGGGCGACGACTCAGCCGACCGCTCAAAGGATTTCGTCAGGGTCGGCTGGCGAACGTCTGCGGCCAGCCGAATAGTTCGCAGATCCGGTGCCACCACCGGGGGAGGCTAGGCCATCGTGGCGACGATGGAGCGCAGGCCGGGCATCTACAAGAGGAACGGCGGCCCGCCACGACCGGAACGTCAGACCACCCAGTCCACGAAGGGGTCGTCCTCTTCGTCCTCCCCCGATGACCGCGACGCGCGCCACGCCGGCACCAGGAACAGCGCTGCGAGGAAGGCGACGTTGAACGCAAGCAGCCCCTGGACCCAGGGCTCCTCGAACCCCCGGTAGCACAACCGCGGCGAACAGGGCAGAGCCGCCCCCGCGTGGATCCCAAGGACCAGCCGCGTCCCGACCACGACGGTGCCGATCGCTAGGACCAGCGCCATCGGGTATCGACCCAGCGGGCTGTGGGTTCGCAAGGCGAGCCCGGCGGCGAGGCCGAACCCGACCAGGCCGACGCTCCCCAGGATGACCGCGCCGTGCACGAGTGTTTCGAGGTGGTCGCCTCCGTAGAGCCCCTTCAGGGGGTAAGCGAGGAAAGAACAGAACGAGGAACCGACCAACGCCGCCCCCGCCGCGGTCGCCCCGCCGAGGAGAAGGAGGACTGTTCCCACGAACAGGCAACCAAGGACCCACAGCTGCAGGAGATCCTGAGGCCAGATAGCAAACTCCATCAGTCGGATGGAAGCACGCGCATTCGTCCCCGGGCAACGGCCGCTACAGAACCGTCACGAACGTCTGCGGCCAGCCGTACAGCTTGCAGACCCGGTCCCACGTATCGAATCTCGGAGCTCGAGCGCCGCCTCGATCGCCCGGTAGGTTTGAACGCTCACGCTGAGTCGCGATGCCACCTGGCCCGACCGGCCGCCACAGCCTCTAGGACTCGCAACCCAGCTCCCCCATCTGAGCCGTCAGGGTATCGGCTCGTGCCAGCATGGACTCGACAACGGGGCCGGGGTCGATGGTGTCGATGGTGTCGTCGATAGCGTCGATCTGGCTCTGGAGCTCGGCGCACCCGGCCTCGAAGTCCCCGCAGGCCGCGAGGGAGACGAGTAGTGCGGCGGATACAAACGTTCTCTTCATCTTTCCCACAGTCGGATGGAAGCACGCGCATGCGGCCTTAAGCAATGGTCGCTACAGAACCGCCACGAGCGCTGAGGCCACCCGTGCAGCTGGCGGATCGACCCTCGTCCCGCATCGCTGACAGGCACGCACCCCTATCGCGTGTCCTGGAGTCCCTGGACGCGAGCAGCGGGCATCGAATCACACGCCTGGGATTCGGGCTTCGGTAGGTTCGCCTCACGACACGTTGGGAGCGCTGGTGGCGAGGTTCAAGGTCCGGGCCGAGGCTCGCATCGACCGAGAACCCTTCGGCGGCGTGGACGCGATCCTTGAAGCGGTCTGGGGTTCAACGTTCGACGCCGCCCGGAACGAGGTCGTCTGCACCGAAGTGGTGGAAGCCGTCGACGAAACCGAGGCACGCTCCAAGGTGGTCGGACCACTCGTTCGCGCTCTCGAAGATGCAGGTCTGTCGTTCACGCACTACACGCTCCAGTCGCGCCTCACTCGCTTAGTGAACCCTTACGCCTAGTTGGCTGCTCGGATCGTCCCCCCGATCGCGGCGCGCGGCACCGTCATCCGCTCGGTCTCCCCGCCGTATCGGTACGCGATGACGAGCACCGAGCAGTCGTCCTGCTGACGTCGCACGACGGCGTGCTCGTCGCGATAGCCCACGAGCGTGCGGCCCGCGTCGAACAGGAGTTACGCGTGCACGCCGTCATCGGCGCGTGGGTCGGAATCGCTGCGCACCATCACGTCATCCGAGAGCGCTTCGAGCCGTCGCGCGGCAGGTGCTCGAGGCAGCGATTCCACTCGTCGCTGAGTGCCTTCGCCGCCTCGGTGGTCGGGTCGGGCATCATCGGCTTCGGTGGCGTCGCCGGCTTCTCGATCTCGGAACTGGACCCGCCAACGACGACCCTTCGAACCCGTGCGCGTGGTGATGCTCGCCACCTTCTTCCTCCGCGTGCGACCTCGCCGTTACCTCGGCGCACAACGGCGGGCTGGGGAAGAACGCCGAGCAGCTGTATCTACCTGCAGCTTCTCGGTGGACCCAAGGGGATTCGAACCCCTGACCTCTTGGCTGCCAGCCAGAACCGCGTAAACGCTGTGCTCACCTGCGAAAACGCAGGTGAGACACGAGCGGAAAAGGCGAAGCTATGGGGTGAGAGAACCGCCTCCGGAACGGAGAGTCGGAGCTGGGTGACCTCATCTACCGTCAAGGGGGCATGACTCAGCGGCGAGAGCTCTGAGCCTTCTGCAGGCTCTCTCGAAGATCCCGAAGTAGCTGCGACTGCATCTGTCGTGACGAAAGGACGCTGGTGAGCTGACGCTCGGCCCGCTGATTCAGGAGTCGGGCCTCGACAAGCAGATAGCAGGGCGCGAGTAATAGGAGCAACCAGAGCCAGTGTTCTAGACCGGCCACGATCACGATGAGAAACACCAGTGGCAAGAAGATCGCCGCCCGGAACTGACTCTCCGACTTCTGTCGGTCGAACTCACCGTAGAGCGTGTTCATCTCCCGGTTGATCATCAGCTGGGTGATGACCCCAACGCGGTCGAGAGCCAACAGCTCGTCGGGCAAGAAGACACCGGGGAACACTACTGAGCCGTCGTCCGCCTCAACCAAGTAGAAGTCTCCCTCCTCATCGGGCTTCTCTACGTACTCAAAGCCATAGGACTGCACGGTCTCTCTCAGCGCCGTAACTACCTGGTTGGATTCAAGTGAGAACGACCTCACGAGCACGTCCACCTGACTCCGCAGGAAGTTCGGGTAGATATCCTCAGCCCGCCGCTTGGGAGGATGGCGGCGAACAGCCGTCTCGACTCGCCACTCAAGCTCCAGAAGTCGGTGATCAGCCGCTTGGAAGAAGACTCCGACGAGGAAGGCGACAAAGCTCACAGCAACAGCTACTCCAATGGAAGACACGAACCCCTCGAGGCGGTAGATGCTCTCAACAACTCCGGTCGCTTCGTTCTCTTCGGGGAGACTGGTCCCGAACAGGAGCCAGAGGTCGAACAGGAAGATGTACCCCGCTGCCAGCGGTGCGCGAACGTCGCGCAAACCTGGCAACAGGCTCGATAGGACACCCACGACTCAGTACTCAGCCACAGAAGTCCGTTCGATGGCAAGTTCTAGTCACCTTTTAGACGCCGAGGTCCCGGATCGCGCGGAGCAGCCGCAGCCGGACGACCTCGTCGGTGTCGGCCATCGCGATCAGCGTGGCGAGGTCGGCGGAGGCGGGTCGAGCCGTGAGCGCCCGAAGGATCTCGGTGCGGTCGGTCGAGGGGGCTTCGAGGATGCGGCGCAGCTCGGCGAGGGCGGCGGGGCCGAGCGCCGCCAGGTGGGAGCGGATGTCGGCGTCCTCGTCGAAGGGGTCAGTCATTGCTCTTCGACGTTGCAGGTGTCCGCTCGCGGCGGCAGCATCTGGGGATGGAGGTCCGTCCTCTCACGCTCGCCGATTCACATCAGATCGCCAGCTGGCGCTACCCAGGACGGTACGGCACGTACGACGTCGACGAGCTGGTGACGGCGGAGCGCGGCTTCTGGGCCGTTCACGACGAAGGCCAGCTCGTCGGGTACTGCTGCTTCGGGGACGAGGCCCGAGTCCCAGGCGTGATCGAGGAACCGGGCATCCTAGACGTGGGATACGGCATGAAGCCCGACCTCATGGGGCGGGGATTCGGCCGCGACTTCATCCGCTCGATCCTGGAGTTCGGGGCCGGGGAGTTCGGCCCTCGACGATGGCGACTGCTGATCCTCGATTGGAACGCTCGCTCCCTCGCTGCGGCGCGTTCCGTCGGGTTCGACGAGGAAGGCACCATCCGAAGCACCGAGGGGGTGTTCGTCGTCATGACGGGAACCACGGATGAGTCAGCGCCCTCGCGCGAGTAAGGTCCGCGTCGGACCGAGCGCCGCCAGGTGGGAGCGGACGTCGGCGTCTTCATCCAACGGTGGAGGTCCGCTATCGGGGTTCCGTCACTGGCCCGCCCGGCACCTCGTAGAGCGTCCAGGCCTCGTCGCCTCGTCGTGCCACCCACACGGGGTATAGGTCAGATACCTGTCTCCATCGGTGCACTATCCACAGAACGTCGATATCCGGCGGGATCTCTGGGATGGGCGTCTCATTCGGATCGTTCGAACGGTCCCAGCGTTCAAGGAGAACCCCGAGGTGGTGCTCCAGGTCACGCGCCAGACCAAGGACCTGTCGCTTTGCCTCTAGAACCTGCGCAAGCTCGGGTGTGAACGATTCGATAGTGCCTCCGCGGCTCGGGAGAACATAGACGACGTGTTTTCGTGCCGAGGCAATCGGCACAAGGTCCTGAATCCCGAGCGCCCTGACGCGAGCGTGCTCTTCGATGAAGCCGCCCCGTTGGTCGCGAGGCAACTGCTCAAGTTCCTCACCCGTGTACCACCCGGGTCGGATGAACCCGCCGCTTGCGAGTAGCCGCGCCCGAACTGGCTGAGCATCGCGAAGGTATCTTGGCAACTTCGGGTTCCATGGCTCGAACGTTGCAGTCTGTTCGAAGTGCGATCATCCATGCGCCGAGCCTCTCCGCCTCGGCGAGTGCTGTCAGTCGCTCGCCCAGTGCCTGGATTGCGGCGTCACCACTCATGTCGACGTCCGCCACGATCGACGTCACCTCAAGGGCGAAAGGTCGTGGTCGGGCCCTTGGGTAGACCCAGTCGACGCGGTGCTTCCCCTCCTGCGCGTCGTGGCAGTCACGGTCGCCAGGCTCGATGCCCTCGGCTGGCATGACCCGCTCAAGGCGCTCGGCGACGAGCACCTCGTACCCCGAGCATGGACCCGTCATCGAACTGGACCCCCCGAGAACGTCTGCGCCCAGCCGAACGTCTTGCAGATCCGGTCCCACGTCTCGAAGTTCGGCGAGCGGTCGCCAGCCTCTAGCTCCCGGTAGGTGCGGATGCTCACGCCGAGTTCGTACGCGGCTCGCGCGATCGACCACCCGGCACGACGCCGATCTTCGCCGAGCATCGTCGGGAGCATGGCCATCGGGGGTGAGCGTAGCGAGTGAGCTGGGGGCCGGAACCCGAAGGAGACCAGTTCGGGGTTTGGAAGCCTACGAGCCCGACCCTTGGCGAGCCTAGCCCCGTCTCGTCCGTCGCTCTCTACGTTGTCTGCGGTACTGGCCCCCCGGCAGGCGAGGGCCCAGGATGCCCGGGGAGGGACGACCGGCGTCCCGGAGGGGGGTCGGATCAGATCGATGGAGATCGAAGATGACCAGCCTTGCGTGGGTCTTCGTCACGCTCATCGCTCTCGTCGTCATAGGCGTTGCGATCGGTATGCCGGATATCGTCATAGTCCTGGCCTTGTCCTTCCTCGTCATGATCGCCCTGGGGGGCTCCTCCGCTTCTTCCGTGGCGTCGGGAGGAGCTAGACGCCTGGTGAAGGACATCACTTGCCCGACCTGCGGGGTCACGGCGCAGGTCCCGAACGAGGCCCGGGCCTACCGATGCGGAAACTGCTGGGCGCTCGTCGAAGGGTTGGACACCGGCCGCCCCCGAGCCAGGATCCAGTGAAGGCAGCACTGTGGACGATAGGGACGGTCATCGTCGGGGTCATCCTGTTCTTCATGATCTTGCAGTTGGTATTCATCCTGCTCGCGTGACGTTCGGGCTCACCGCCATCAAGAAGCTGACCTAGGATGGAGCCGACCGGCCGTGTAGCGCGGTTCATCCATGCGCCGCGAAGGTCTGCGGCCAGCCGAATGTCTTGCAGATCCGGTCCACCCGGGACAAGGACCCTCGTTCGGCTCGGTCGGAAGCGGTCATGCTTCTCGCGGCGACGGCCGATGGAGTCGCGACATGACGAGACGCAAGAAGGAGATGACGGGCGAGGACGTCCTTCGCTTCTTCCTGACTGGCTGGATAGGCATCCCACTCGGACTGGGGCTCGCGGTGTGGCTGTGGAACAACGTGCACCCGTTCTGGTGGGCGGTCGGCATCGCCACGATCATCGGGTTCAGCGTCGTGTGGAGCGCCGCTGTCTCCTGGGCGGGTCACGAACGCGCCGCGACCCGACGTTATCGGTTCGAACCGGCCGTCCGGCGTCGGCCGCCCAGGCTGGAATGGGAAGAGATGCTGCGCCTCGCGAACCACCGGTGCTTCTACTGCGGCGAGGTCCGGCTCTCGCGTGAACTCAACGCTGAGCACGTCGTTCCGGTCATACGCGGGGGCGTATCCCTGCCCGTGAACATCGTTGTCTCGTGCCAATCCTGCAACCTCCGGAAGGCCACGATGACCGGACGCGAGTTCATCAAGCGCCCGTCCGCGGAACAGGAGGCTCGGTTCCGCGCTATCGATGAAGTGATGGCGGCGCGCAGGGTGCCAGGCCCGAGCGAAGACGCATGTACCGCGCGCATCTTGAACGCAGGCGTGCGGCCGCCGATCGCCGCATGTCCGAACGGCGATCGCGCCTAAGGGCCGAACGCGAGCACCGTGCCCGCCGGGCTTGGGGTTTGCCCGACGACCCAGAGCCGCCGCGCCGCGACGAGTATCAATAGCGGTGGGCCGGACCGCCCGAGGAGGCGGTACGGCCCGACCCACCTGGGCGTCGGGCCTTGCAAGGCAGGAACGTGCCCCCGGCACCCCGATCCGCCCCTCTTCGTGCCGGCCTAGCTGAACGCCGGGATCTCCGCGATCGCGTCGGGCCGCTGGACGACGAAAAGGGCGTGCGCCTCCAGCCGGACCGTCGAGGTGTTCGTCTGCCCGGCGTTCTCCTCGAAGGCCCCGAACCGGATCGGCGACCGGTACAGGACCCCGGCCGCCTGCGGATCGAGGACGAGCGGCGCCCAGAGGTCCTTCACCGCCACCCGCCGCAAGCCCCAGAGGTTCGCGGCGTTCGGTGCCGTTGCCGTGAGCGCGAACGCATACGTCTGCTCCGGTCCCGAGGACGTGAGGAGGTCGAGCGTCTCCAGGTCCTCGGGCGAGGCCGCGATCACCGTGGGCGTGTACCCGGCCGCCTGGACGAGCGTGATCGCCCTCCGGGCTCCCTCCAGCAGGTTCATCCCAGGATCGGCGTCGGGTGGGTTCACGGCGGCGAGCTGGGCGACGACGTGAGCGTCCATCGCATCGCCGAAGGCGAGCCGGAGATCGGTCTCGACGAAGTCCCGGAACGACTGGGACTCCAGCAAGACGTTCGGCGTGCCGGTCGAGACGTTCGCGACCTGCTTCAGCGCGGCGGCGAGGACCTCGGTCGTCGTGTCGGTCTCCGGCTTCGTCGAGGTCGCGTCGATCGACCCGGACCATCAGGTCCGGGATCGGCGAGCGTTCGCGATGCCTGCCGGAAGGACTGCACGCTCGTCGTCCCCGAGTCGACATCGATCTGCGGGAAGACGGGGTGGAGCCACCGCTGGTCATAGGCGAGCGGTGCACCGCCGAACCGGCGGGGGGCGAAGTCGAGCGGATCGCCGTCGAACGCGCGCGGTCTTGAACTCGACCTCGACAGTGTTCGTTCCGCGCGGACCGGTGAATCCGGCCGACCGGATCGCGTCGGCGAACCCGGAGCCTCCGAGATCGGGAGGAGCGCCGAGATCGTCGATCGTGGCCCGGCGGGACCGCTCGCCGATCCCGTCGGCGATCGCCTGCGCCAATCTCGTCGATCCGGGTGAGGTCGTCGGCGGTGTACGAGGACTTGGACTGCAAGCTCGCGCAGCTCGGCGCGGAGCGCGTAAAGCGCGTTCGCGGGTGATCATGGCAAGGACCTCCCTGCTGGGAGCGGGAGGGGAACCGGACCTCGACCCTCACCGCGTGAGGTCCTCGGTGTTCCTCGGCCTTGCCGCCGTCGCGGTCCTCGACCTTGACGCCTTGCCTCGATCGTCAGTGTAGCTGACCGTAGTGACATCTGATGCGTTGATAAACTTGCGCCGGTACTCGATCAACGCATGAGTCTGGGAGGCAGGAGTAGTGAGTGAACTTCTGGGTATCGCTCGACTCAAGTTCCACGAGGGCAAGCTCAAGGAGTTCAAGCGCTTGTCCGCCCAGGCCATGGAGATCGTGCGGACCAAGGACACCGGAACG
Organism: uncultured Actinomycetota bacterium; assembly: GCA_963842295.1. Lineage (GTDB taxonomy): Bacteria > Actinomycetota > UBA4738 > UBA4738 > HRBIN12 > JAJNBA01. The sequence goes on from CAWJFY010000007.1 coordinate 118,128, forward strand.
CTGCAGTACGACATCTACCTCAACGACGATCAGACCGAGTGCATGGTCATCGAGCGGTTCAGGGACTCCGAGGCGCTCATCGAGAACCGTTTGCACCTTGGCGACCTCTTCCAAGAGATCTCTGCGACGGCCTCCGTGGTTCACGATGAACTCCTCGGGGAGGCGAGCGAGGAGCTGAGGATGGGGCTGGCCGACAGCATGGTCCCGGTCTTCACGCACTATCAGTCGATGTAGATACCGCTCGCCCTGCTTGGGCGAGGCTCCTAGTCCGATCGCGCCGCCCGTTCCTTCATGCCCCGGAGCAGCTCATCGAGGTCTACAGGCGGGAACAGTTCGCGATCAACCGCATCGATCAGCGAGGCGGCCTCGTCGGGTGGCACTCCGTCCTCGGCCAGCTCGCGACCGAAGCGCTCCTTCCCCCGCGTCCGCCAGTAGTCGACCGCGTCGACGTTCTTCGACCTGAGGACGTGCCTGATCCGCTCCCCGGCCGCCGCCAGGTCATCTCGCGTCACGGACCCTCCCGGTCCCTGTTTGGCTGATCCCGAGCGCGGTCCCGGGGGGCCCAGAAGAGGCTGTCGAAGTTATCCCGAATACTCATGAGCGTGTCCTGAGCGGAACGAAGGACGAGCGCTTCTCGATCTCCTAGATCCACAAGACGAACACACGCGGCGCAGGCGAGCCACGCCTTCTCGGAACGCCGCACCTCGTCAGCCGAAGGAACCGACTGCACGAAGTCCGGCCCCTCGTACCACGCGACGGGCGGCATTGCCCCGCAGAAACTGCACTTCGGATTCATGAGACTTCGAGGCTAGCTCTTGAGCCGGAGAACGGGTTTACCTCACGGATGAGGGGCTTACTAGCCCGCGAGCGGTCAGATACTCCTGAGCACCTCCGATGTGTGCGCCAGACGGCGCGGAGCTGAGGTCAACGGTCAAGACTTCCCTACCCCCTGGGGCGGAGTAGCCTCGTGGTGAATGCCGACGTCGAACGAACCGCCCAACCAAGCCGAGGTGCTCCGCCGAGCCGGTGAGCGGCTCCTCCGAGTCGTCGAACCGAAGCTGCGGGAGGCTCTGCGCCACGGCGACGCTTTGATCGCTCCGTCCACTCCGCTCCCGGAACCGATCGAATTCGTTCGTCTCGCTCGCAGCTCTCCTCAACGGGTTTGACATCGCAGAGATCGCCCGCACGCTGGACATCTCGCCACGCGAGGCGGAGGAAGATGATTCGATCGATCTTGGAGAGGTCGGAGCGCTAGGGCGATCCCGTTCACGACTCGCCCTCCGAGTCGTTAGGGTCGAGCGCGGCACTGATCGAGCGAGCGGGCGTACCATCCGACCGATGAGCGCACGCGCCCGGTGGATCGCCCTCGGGGTCGCCCTGGTGGTCGTACTCGGCTTCGTGTCGCTCTACGTCTTGAATACCAACCTGACGAGCGTGAACTTGGAGGAGAGCGATGGTCGGCGAACGTGGATCATCCAGCGGGGCGACAGCGTGAAGCTCGACGCCGACGAGGTGCGTCCCGACGACGGCTACCGATGTGAGTTCGATGGCGGAAACTACGGCATCAAGGGCACGCCACGGACGGAGGAGCGGATCGAGGAGCGGGCCGTCGCCGGTCCGTTCACTGTCTCGACGGCGACGGATGGAACCGTGACCCTTACGTGTCCTGAGTTATAGCGGGGTCCTCACGACCTCACTCCTCCTCGTCGTCCCCGAGTACCTCAGCGGCCCGGCCCACCTCGACGAAGTGCGCCGCGATGTCCCCTGCGGGCGTCCGTGTCGCCACGATCGCCCAGAGACGACCGCGCTCGGTGATGTTGGCGGCGTTCGTGAGCATCACGTCGAACAGCTCCTCGCCCGACAGCTTCGTGGAGCATCTCGGGGTCCGGGTTCGTGGACGCGATCAGCTGGAGGCCGAGGTCCGCGAGCAAGTCGCGGGTGAGCGCGTTCAGCTGGTCGACCTCGCCGATCTTGTCGGGCGCGTTCGCGATCGCGTCCCGCCTTCCCGAGGCGACGCCCCGAGGTCGTCGGGGTCGTTCCGCGCCAGGACCAGACCGAGCCACTGGGCTGCGCGATCGAGATCGCCTCGCTCCAGCGCTGAGACGGTCAGCTCGGTGATCTCATCGACGCTGAGTCGAACGACCTCTGGGGGACGCTCCCGGCTCCTCACGTAATCGCCTCCTCCCATCGAAGACAGCCGGGCGGATCACGACGAAGTCCTCATCGTCCTGGGTGATCTCAGGAGGGACCCCCGAGGGACTCGGGGCCTTCAGTCTCTTCTTCATCTGCTTCGTCTACTACTTCAACTACTTCGGGTGACACAGCTGTGTCGCAGTTCCTGTCCCACCTGTCGCCGTTCGCGTCCGACGTGTCGCTGTTCGCGTCCGACGTGTCGCTGTTCCTCGTCCCGTTGTCGCTGTTCCGGGGACGGGTCTGTTCCGCGTAAACGACGACAACAGTGTCGCCGTTCGAGCGGTCCTCATCCCATCCCAGGATCATCTTGTCCACGAGCTCCTCGACGAGTGACTCCTCCCAGATCCCCCAGTAGTGCTCGGGGATCGATCCCGAGGTACTCGTTCCCTCGGCGGTTCTGGTTCCTGTCCACGACCAACAGACCGGCCGCCTCGATGGTCGGGGTGGCCCGGTTGACGGTCCGGTCGCTGACGCTCGCGTCGCGGGCGATGGTCTTCACGCTCGGCCAGCATCGGGCGTCGGTGTTCATACGGGTCATGAGCGCGAACGCAACCAACTTGCTCGTCGGCTTCAGGCGGGACGCCGCAACTGCACGACCCACAAGGTCGGCGCGCAGGCAGCTGTCCGTTGAAGTCGTTCACGTCACCTCCCCCGCCGTCGCCACATCCTTCCGCCGCGATGCCGTTCCCCGGCGCTCACGCGGCCCTGGTGCCCGCCCGTTCGCCTTCTTCGTACCGCCAGAACAGATCGGACACGGGCGGCGCACGATGGCGGTGTGGCGGCCGGTCGTCTGGAACGTCGGATCGTCGAGTGGGTGGGTCCACGCCGACGCTCCCCGTCGGTGGAACACTCGTAGCGGCGTGCCGTCGGCGGAGATCTCGACCGCTGTCCGCGTGGTGGTCATCGGCCCGCCTTCCGCGCCCGACGGACCTGGGCAGATCGCAACGCCAGCTTGGTCATGTACGCGATGCGCGCGTGCTCGCCCGACGAACCCTCTCGGGCTCGGGCAAGGCGCGGTCCGGGTCGACCTCGTCGAGGAATCGCGACAGAAACGCGGCGCGGCCCTTCGCCGTCAGCTCCCGGGAGTCGTACTTCGCATGGAGCGCGTGGGCCCCGATGCGAGCGGTCGTTGCGCGATGAGAGGACATGCGACTCACCTGCCCTTCCGACCGGCGCGGAAGCAGTAGTCTCCTGGCCGCCCTATCGGTCCTGGGCGACTCTCGCCCCCTAGGGGACGGACCTCTACATCACGCTGGAACGCCCAGCGGCTCAGCCGGTACTGATCGAGCTGAACTTCGCACAGCGCCTAGCCTTTGTGCAAGTCCCCTAGAGCCGATCGAGTGGACTCAGCCGCCGATGGGCGTGGATCGCGCGTTCCTGTGCAGCTGACGCGCCGTAGCGAGCAACCATCTGCCGCGACCGCCACCCGGCGAGGCGCATCAAGTCACCCTCCTCGCCGCCGCCCGCGAGCCATGCGTGGGCGAACTGGTGTCGGAGCTGGTGTGGGTGGAGCCCTGGGATACCTGCCTCACCACCACGACGTTCGAGCATCTGCCGGACGCCAGACCCGGTCATCGGACCGCGCAATCCGATCCAGACGGCGACCGACCGCCCCTGAGGGTGCGACCGGCGCGCCCGGAGATAGCGGTCGATGGCCTGGAGAGCCTTGACACCAATCCCGACTGTCCGCGGCCGTCGGCCCTTCCCCAACACAGTCACCGTCCGCGTCTGGAGGTCGACGTCGTCGAGTTTCATCCCGACGAGTTCACCAAGACGGAGACCGACGTCGAGCAAGATCGAGATGATTGCCGTATCGCGCCGTTCCTCGAACGTCGACCCGGCGCAGACCTTCAAGAGTGACCGGACCTGCGCTTCGGTGAGGATCGGGGGCGGCGACTCGGGGATCGCGGGCGGCGGGATATGCCGGAGCGGGGTCTCAGTGACCTCCCCCTCCTCCACGAGCCACGCGAAGAACTGCCGGAGGCCGGTGTAGCGGTTCCTGACCGACGCGGGCTTGTAAGTCTCGGTCATCCACGCAAGGAACGACTCGACGTGCTCTCGTTTGATGTTCGCGACCTGCGTCGGCATCCCCCGCTCGCTTAGGTGGTCAGTGAGCATCGTCACGGCCGAGGTGTACGTTTCGAGCGTGTTGGGGCTCAGGTTCCTGGCCATAAGGCTGATCCGCCAGCTGGGAAGCAGGTCTCGGATGGCTCCGATCTCGACCGTCTTCGACTTCGTCACTCGACCTGGTCGGGCCACTGACCGAAGGACTGCATCTTGTCCTTCCAGCTTTCGGTCGGGTCCCCTTCGGTACCGACCTCCTCGCCGAGCCGCCCGAACCAGCCGCGCTGGTAGTTCCTGTCGAGTTCGTTGCTAGACCACGTGGGCTTCCGATCCTGCGACATCACGACGGCTGGCCACCCCTGAGGGTGACGATCGATGAAGTCCTGTGCGGCGCGGACACCATTTGCGTGCGCGGCATCGAGCGCCATTTCGGTGGGCATTTACTCTTCCCCCTCAGTCAGCACGTGCTCAAGTTATCACCTGAGGGAAGCGGTGTACTAGTGCCCGCGCACGCGCGATACCGCCTCTGACCTGCGGGAGTGGACCCAAGGGGATTCGAACCCCTGACCTCTTGGCTGCCAGCCAAGCGCTCTACCAGCTGAGCTATGGGCCCGGAGAGGCCGAGTCTAACGGGCGGAGGAAACCGCGTCCGTCTCTTCCCAATCGAGCCGGGGAGCGTCGCGCCACAGTCGTTCGAGGTCGTAGAAGGCGCGCTCCTCCGGTCCGAAGACGTGCACCACCACGTCGATGTAGTCGAGGAGCCACCAGCCCGCGTCGCCTTCGCCTTCGCGCCGCGCCGGGCGGACATCGAGATTGTCCTTCAAGACGCGCTCGATCTCGTCGACCACCGACTTGACCTGGCGGGTGGATCCCGCCGTACAGATCACGAAGTGATCCGTGATCACGATCAGCTCGCTGACGTTCAGGATGACGATGTCCTGGGCCTGCTTCGACGAGGCGGCTCGGGCGGCTGCGGTGGCCGTGTCGCGGCTCGGCGGGATCCGCCCGCCTCCCCGTTCCTGGTCCGTGCCCGTCACCCGGTGAAGTCCTCCCCTACGACGATCGTGATGTCTCCGATACCCGATGGTACCTGCGAGACGCGGACGCGCCCCACCCCGAGCGCCCTCTTGATGCGGCGAGCATCGGCGATGGCGCCGTCGCTGTTCGCGACCACGCGCGTTCGCGCGTACCCGAACAGGTCGGCGTTCTGCGACAGCACCACGCGGAACCCCAGCGGCAAGAGGACCGCCGCGACGTCCTGACCCAGGCCCGGGGCTCCGGACCCGTTCTGCACGATCACCGGCACGGGGGTCCGGGATCCGAACAGTCGCGTGACCTGCCTGTCGAGATCCGGCTGGCGCGGCACGGTGACGCTCCCCGCGACGGTCAGCGTCGGGAACGCGGCGATCGCCGCGCCGCGAGCGCCTCTCAGCACGCGTCGGACGCCGGCGATACCCTCCGTCTCGGCCAGATCCTCCCCGCCGAGTCGGACGCGCCCCCGCAGGAGCGCTTGCACGACCGAGGCCCAACGGGCTTCGGCGCCGTCCTCCTCCAGGCTGAGCAGGGCAACGACCTGCTCGCCCGACAAGCGGGCAGCGCCGGGGCCGAGGTTCCCTGCCTCTGTCACGTAGAACCCGGGCACCTCCACGCGGATCCCCCCGCCTCGATCCACCACGTCCGAGAGTCCTTCCAGATCCATCACGGCCACGTGCTCCGCCCACGCCCCGAACGTGTTGGACACCGCGACGCGAACGGTCTCGGCGCCCAACCCGGCGACATCCGACGCCATCACCTCGCCCTCGCCGGGCACCGTGAGCATGAGATCGAAGGGCACGCTGAAGAACCCGGGCCGCCGATCCCCGCGACCGTCGCCGATCAGGGCCAGCAACGGATCGTGGGTGCCGACCACCTGCAGGATGAGAAGCTCCGACGCCCCCGGGGCTCGACCGGCCCCGTCCGTCCCGCCGGGGTCACGTCCGGCCGCGTCGCCGAGGCGCGACACGCCGTACGCGCCGGCTGCCACCAGCGCCACGGCTGCGACCGCCGCCGCGGCTCGGCGACGCCGCACGGCGGCGTGTCGCGAGGCTCTCGTCGCCGCCGTCATCGGTACAAGCCCGCCTTCTCGATGTAGCTCTTCACGCCCTCGGGCACCAGGTACCGGATCGGCCCTCCCGCTTGCACGCGGGCACGGATGTCGGTCGAGGAGATCGCGAGTGCCGGGATGTTCATCACGGTGATGGCGTCCTTCGCTGCACCGGGCACCTCGAATCCGGCCATGTCGTAGCCCGGCCGCGTCGCGGCGATGAAGCGGGCGAGCTCGAACAGCTCCGCCGCCTGCTTCCACTGGATCATCTCGAGGATCGCGTCCGCACCGGTGACGAAGAAGAGATCGGCATCGAGATCCTCCTTCAGCGAGCGGAGCGTCTCGACCGTGTACGTCGGCCCGTCGCGGTCCACCTCGATCCGAGAGACGGAGAACAGGGGATTGCTCGCCGTCGCGATCACCGTCATGAGGTAGCGGTCCTCGGCCGGCGAGACGACCTCGTGTTCCTTCATCCAGGGTCGGCCGGTCGGTACGAAGAGCACGCCCTCGAGCTCGAACTGCTCGAGCGCTTCCTCTGCCGTCACGAGGTGGCCGTAATGGATCGGATCGAACGTCCCGCCCATCACCCCCAGGCGTCGTCCCACGTGCGAATCCTACGGCCGGTCGGCGCCCCGCTCCAGGAAGGCCCGCAGATCGGGCAGATGCTCCTCGTAGTGCCTGGGGCCCGATTCCTCGAACCATTCCCAGGCGCTCGCATCCACGTCGGTGAGCCCGATGAAGACCTGGCGCATCGCCAGACGCCCTTTCGCGAAGCGGATCCGAACGATGTCCTCGTCGAGTCCCCGCCCCTGTTCGAACCACTCCTCGTTGAGGGCCTGGGTGTCTGGATCGCTCTCCCGATGCGTGCCGGCGGCGATCCGCCCGAGGACCGTGGCGGCCTCCTCGAACCAGGCCGCGACGTGGTACATCACGTCTTTCGGCGACCATCCTTCGTCCGTGACCGACGGCTCGTCGAACCGCTCGGGCGGCACGTCCCCGAAGACCTCGGTGAGGGCGAGCCATCCACGGTCCTCGTCCGCGAGCAGTCGTTCGACGTCCATGCTCATGATCTTGGTCTCACCCCTCCGCACGGTTCGCCGGGGGATCGGCGTCCGGAAGGAACTCGAAGGCGCGATCGGAGATGCGGATCTCGTCGCCGCTGCGTGCACCGGCCTTCGCGAGCTGTCGCTCGACGCCTTCCTTGATCAGCCGCCGCTGGAGTCGTGTGAGCTGCCGTTCGTCGTCGAGGTCCGTCTCCCGGACCCAGCGCTCGACGTTGCGCCCGCTGACCCGCCAGCCGCCGTCCTCACGCTCCACGGTGAACCGGGGTCTGCCGGGCCGGAGCACGACGAAGGGCGTACGCGCGGGCTGCTCAGAGGCCGCCTGGCGCGAGAGCCGTTCCAGCTGCGCCGCGAGGAGATCCATCCCATCGCCCGTCACGGCCGAGACGGGCAGCGCGCGGATCCCGTCCGCCGCTGTCTGCGGGTCCTCCACGAGGTCCGCCTTGGTGCCCACGACGATCGAGGGCCGTTCGGCCAGCTCGGGATCGTACGCACCCAGCTCCTCGCGCACGGTCTCCAGGTCGGCGGATGGATCCGGTGAGGACAGCTCCACCACGAGCACGAGGGCTCGGCATCTCGTGATGTGTCGCAGGAACCGATCGCCGAGGCCCCTCCCTTCGTGAGCGCCTTCGACCAACCCGGGGATGTCGGCCACCACGAACCGCTCCTCGCCCGCCTGCGCAACGCCCAGGTTGGGCGTGAGCGTCGTGAATGGGTAGTCGGCGATCTTCGGCGTGGCGGCCGTGAGGCGGGACAGGATCGTGGACTTCCCCGCGTTCGGCAACCCGACGAGACCAAGGTCGGCGACCGTCCGGAGCTCGAGGTGCAGCCGTCGCTCCTCCCCCTCCTCGCCCGACTCGGCGGTTCTGGGGAGGCGGTTCTTCGGACCGGCGAAACGTACGTTCCCGCGTCCGCCGCGGCCGCCCTGAACCACGACGGCCTCCGCACCCTCCCCGACGAGGTCGGCCAGGAGCCCCTGCTCGTCGGAAACCACCGTGCCGTCCGGCACGACGACGACCAGGTCCTTCCCCTTCGCTCCGTCTCGCCGGGCGCGCGCGCCGGCCCTGCCCGGTTCGGCCCGCAGGTGCGGGTGATCGGCGAACCACGCGAGATCGTGGAGGCTGCGGGACGCGCGGAACACGACATCGCCACCTCGGCCGCCGTCGCCGCCGTCCGGTCCCCCCTTGGGCTTGTAGGGCTCGCTGCCCATCGAGGCGGAGCCGTCGCCGCCGCGCCCCGCGCGCACCTCCACGTCGACCTCGTCCACGAACGTCATCGCGACCAGCCTAGGTGGTCGGCGCGGCGGCGACGGACGAAGATTGGCCCGTGGTCGAGCCGGTCGAAGTCTGGATGGTGCACCTGGGCGCCGGATCGAAGCCGCCCGAGGTGCGGGGGACCCTCACCCTCGGCGGGGAGGGCCTCGAGTTCGTCGAACGCAGGACCGGAGCGGATGTGATGTTCGACTTCGGCTCGATCCGCCGCGCGAAGCGGATCAAGGGCTCTCCGGTGTTGCTGGTCGATTGGCGGAAGGATGGCGAGGACCGGAAGACGGCCTTCTACTTCTCCCAGCCACCTCCGCTGGACGCGGTGCCCAGGTCACCGACGATCGAACCTCGAGGGGCGCTTGGGCCGTTCACGCGCGCGACGCCGTCGAAGCGGCAGGTCGCACGGATGAACCTCGGCTACCTGAGATCGACGAGCGCCACGAACAAGAAGGTCGTGCGCGCGTGGGCGGAGGCGGTGACGGAGCGAGCCGGGCTTTCTGGCTAGCCGTCGGCGAGGATCGACGCGTACTTCCGGCCGCGCGACTCGTGGAACTCGATCGTCCCGGCGCGCAGCGCGAACAGCGTGTCGTCGCCGCCCTTGCCGACCCCCTCGCCGGGATGGATCCTGGTCCCGCGCTGGCGCACGATGATCGCGCCGGCGGAGACAGCCTCTCCGCCGAACGCCTTCACCCCGAGTCGCTTCGAGGTCGAATCGCGGCCGTTCCGGGACGAGCCGCCGCCCTTCTTGTGCGCCATAGTTCGACGAGGCTACCAGCTACTCGGGAGCCGCCACGGCATCGGCATCGTCCTTCTTCTTCGAGCTCGAACGGCGGGCCGGGAGCTTCACCTCGGTGATCTCGAGCATCGTCAACAGCTGGCGGTGGCCGGCCTTCCTCGCGTAGCCGGACTTCGGCCGGTACTTGAACACCTTGACCTTCTCGCCCTTCTTCTCGCCCAAGGGTTTCGCGATCACGATCGCCTTCGCGGCCTCGGCTCCGACATGCGTCTTGCCGTCGTCGTCGACGACGAGCAGCGGATGGAACTCCACCGTTTCCCCGTCGGCGACCAGCTTCTCCACCTCGATCACGTCACCGGCCTGCACCTTGTGCTGCTTGCCGCCCGTCTTGATCACCGCGTACATGGCTGGATCCTCTCTCGTCTCTCGCGTGCTGGGTTCGCTAGCTCGCGTCGTAGTTCACGATGATGCCGCGTCCCTCGCACTGGGGACAGGTTTCCGAGAACGAGTCAACCAGACCGCCGGACACGCGCTTCCGCGTGATCTGCATGATCCCCAGAGGACCGATCTCGAACACCTGGGACCTCGTCTTGTCGATCGCGAGGGCCTCACGCATCGTGTCCTCGACCTTCCGCTTGTTCTGCTCCAGGAGCAGATCGATGAAGTCGATCACGATGATGCCGCCGATGTCTCTCAGACGGAGCTGGCGCGCAACCTCTCGAGCCGCCTCCAGGTTCGTCGTGAGCACCGTCTCCTCGAGGTTGGTCTTCCCGACGGCCTTCCCCGTGTTGACGTCGACGATGGTCATCGCCTCGGTCTGCTCGATGATCAGGTACCCGCCCGAGGGCAGCCACACCTTCCGGTCGAGCGCCTTGTGGATCTGCTCGACGATCCGGTATTCCTCGAAGGCGGACAAGGGGCCTCGATGCAGGGTGACCTTCGACTCGAGGTCGGGCGCCACGTCGCGCACGTACTCCATCACCTTGTCGTAGGTGCGCTCGGAGTCGGTCACCAGACCCCGGAACTCCTCGTCGGTGAACAGGTCTCGGACCACCCGCACCGTGAGTTCGGGCTCCTCGTAGAGCACCGCAGGGGCCTTGGCCTTCTTCGCCGTCTTCTGGATCTGCTCCCAGAGGGCGACGAGCCGTTCCAGGTCGTGCGTGATCTCTTCCTCCGAGGCTCCCTCGGCCGCCGTCCGGACGATCACCCCGTGCTGCTTGGGCTTCACCTTGTTGAGGATCGCCTTCAAGCGCTTCCGGGCGTCGTCCGAAAGCCTGCGCGAGATCCCGGACACCTCTTGATCGGGTGCGAGGACGAGGAAGCGCCCCGGCAAGGAGACCTGGGCTGTGAGCCGGGCACCCTTTCCTCCCATCGGGTCCTTCGTGACCTGGACCATGACGGCCTGGCCGGACTTCAGCACCTGCTCGATCCTTGGCGGCCGCCCGCCGTCGAGGTCTTCGGGCGAGTAGTTCACCTCTCCCGCATACAACACGCCGTTGCGGCCCCGACCGATGTCGACGAATGCGGCTTCCATCCCCGGCAGCACGTTCTGGATCCGGCCGAGGTAGACGTCGCCCACCATCGAATGCGCCCCGCGACGCGTGACGTAGTGCTGCACGAGCAGGTTCTCCTCGAGGACGGCGATCTGATCGCGGTCTCCGTGCTCGGTGATGACCATGAGCTTGTCGGTGATCCGCGGGGGCGTGATGAGCGGTTCCCGCTGCCGACGACCTCGCGGTCGGGCGGTGCGGGACCGCAGCCCGCGGGTCGGTCCACCCGAAGCCACCTGCTCCTCGAGTGTCCTCGGGCCGCGGGTGCGCTCGGGCTGCGCCGGCGTCTCCGTGCTCTCGCCCTCGCTGGGCTTCTTCCGGCCGCGGCCGCCGCGGCGCCGTCTCTTCTTGGGTGTGCCCGTCTCGGCGCCGTCCTGGCCCGAGGACGCCACCGCCGGCGAGGCGGCTGCCGCGCGGTCCGGCTGCGCGTCGTCGCGTTGGCTCTCGGGCGTCTGCTCGGCCTTGCTGACAGCGCCACTCCGGCCGCCCTGGCCCCTCCCACGTCCGCCTTGGCGGCGGCGCTGCCCCGCCTCGGCTGCTTCCTCATCCCGCTCGCCGGAATCCGTCGACGTCGGTCGTTGCGGTGCGTCGACGCTCGTCTCGGGCGAACCCGATCCGGACCCGCCGCCTCCTCGGCCGCGGCCTCCTCGACCGCGACCTCCACGGCTGCGACGACGCGACGACGGAGAGTCCGTCGATCCGCCGTCACCGCCCTGGGTTCTCTCGTCGACCGCGTACTCGTCCGGCCCGTCCGGGGCCGGCGTCTTCTGCCTGGCGGGGGCCTTCTCACGAGCAGGCGCTCTGCTCCTTGGCGTCCGCTCATCGGGGACCCGCTCTCCCGGCTCCTCCGGCGCGCGTTCCGGGGCTTTGGTCGCCGGCTCCCCCGAGGGGTAGGTCGGCCGTTGGAAGATCGGGGGGAGGCCGTTCGCGGCCTGCGCCTTTCCCGGCGCGGCTTCGGTCTCTCGATCCATCGTTACTCCCTTCGCTCTGAGCGAGGGGGCGGTCCGGATCCAGCACGGTGGGCTGCGGAGGGGTCTTGCGCGATGGATGCTCCGTCGCCGACGCTGCGACGTTCGCCGCGCGCCGGGCTGAAGACCTGCTCGTACAACCGTTGGTCCTGTCCGGGGGCCGCGCCGCCTTGCCTGGCGTCCTTCCTGAGGCCGCCGGCGGCGTCGCGCGCCACCTCACTCGCTTCTTCCCCCATCACGGGCGGCGCGAGTCGGCTGCCGGCCCGGATGAGGCACGTCTGTCCCTGAAGGATAACAGTCCTTTCGGGTATCCGGTCGCATCTAGCCCGGATGGCGGGTATCGCCGGCTCCGCGAGCACGCCTGCGACCCAACGGCCTCCCCCTCGGTGGAGGCTTATGCACGCGTGAGCTAGTCCTTCTTAGCTAGGAAGCACGGCCAACCGTCCCCCTGTGGGAACCCGGCAGCAGTGGGATACCGGGGGAACGTCTCCGATGCCGACACTATCCATCGATGGCACTGGACACGCTCCCCGTCGCCCCGTCTACCCGTCCCCAGATCCGGGTTGCCGTCGTCGATGACAACCCGGGGTTCCGGGAGACCCTTGCCTCCCTCTTGGGAACCGAGGAGCTTCTGGTGGTCGGAGCCGCGGGAAGCGGCTCCGACGCGATGGGTCTCGTGCGCTCGACGACGCCGGATGTCGTCTTGATGGACGTTCGCATGCCGGAGATGAACGGGATCGAGGCGACCCGCCTGCTGAAGACGGCCTTCCCCGAGGTGGGCATCGTGGCCCTGACCGGCGTCGACGATCAGGACGCGGTTCGGGAGATGCTGGTCGCAGGCGCCTCCTGCTACGTGTTGAAGGACTCCGACAGCGAGCAGATCTTCCATGCGATCCGGCAGGCCGCCTCGGGCGGCGGGATGATCTCGCCGGAGGTCACGCCGCGGGTGATCGGCGAGCTCACGGAAGCCCTGGAACGCGAGCGTCGTCGCTCCCGACAGCTCGAGCTCGCTCAGGAGGCGCTCCTCGAGCGGGCCGCCCGGCGTCACGAGCTGGTGAGCCGATTGGGGCATGAGCTCCGGACGCCCGTGACGGTGATCCTCGGCATGGCGCAGACACTTTCGAAGGGGACCGGGACCCTGGAGCAGCGAGACGAGATGTTGGACGCGCTCGTGATGCGCGCGCAGGGCCTCGCCCGACTGGTCTCGCGCCTGGAAGGGGTCGTCGAGGCCGGGCTCACCGAATACACGGACGTCATCGCCGTGGCAGAGGAGATCGCCAGGATCTCTCCGCGGGTGCAGGTCGAGACGCCCGGACGGCCGATGCTCGCCACTCTCAATCGTGTGGCCGCACTGCGCATCCTCGAAGAGCTCGTGGAGAACGGACTCGAGTTCTCCGATGACGAGGAGCCCGTGACCGTGCAGATCGACGAGGCGGACGCGGGGATCGAGGTGCGCGTCCTGGACCACGGCGTCGGCATCGCAGAGGACGCGATCGATCGGATCTTCGAGCCGCTCGAGCAGATCGAGGAGTTGCACACCAGGACCCATCCGGGCGTCGGCCTCGGTCTCACCGTCGCCCGGATGTCCGCTCGGGCGATGGATGGGGACGTCACGCTCGAAGACACGGGACCGCACGGCTCGGTGTTCCTCTGGCGCGTCTCGACGAGCCCGTTCGCGCCCGCCGCATCCTAGGGCCCTGCCACGTTGGTGGCCGGGGCTACTTGAAACGGCGCATGTGCACGTTCAGCAGGATCCCCACCGCGATACAGCTCGTCAGCATCGAGCTGCCCCCGTAGGACAGGAAGGGCAGCGGGATCCCGGTGATCGGCATGATGCCGATCACCATGCCGATGTTCACGAACATCTGAACCGCGAACATGATCGCGACACCGGTGGCAAGGTAGGTCCCGAACGGATCCTTCGACAGGAATGCGATGCGGATCGATCGCCAGAGAAGCAGGGCGTAGAGCGCCAGCACGAACGTGGCGCCGAGGAAGCCGAACTCCTCCCCCGCGACCGTGAAGATGAAGTCGGTGTGCTGCTCGGGCACGTAGTCGAGGGTGGTCTGGCGGCCGTGGAGGTATCCCTGGCCGAGCAGGCCACCGCTGCCGACCGCGATCTCCGCCTGGTCGAGGTTGTACCGAACATCGGCGGGCGTGTTCTCACGATCCAGGAACGCTCGGAGGCGGTCCAGCTGATACTCCTTGATCACGCCCAGCTGGAACGCGGCGGCGATGAGGACGAGGCAGATGACGACGAGCGCGGCGAGATGACGGCCGCTCACGCCGGCGACGAGGAACATCCCCGCCGCGATCGCCACCATCACGATCGACGTGCCGATGTCGGGCTGCGTGAAGACCAGCAGGAGCGGCAGCACCACGATGCCGCAGAGACGGATCACGTCCTGGATCGTGGGGAGCGCCAGCCGCATCTCCGCGAGGCTCGCCGCGAGCATGACGATCAACGCGATCTTGGCGAACTCGGACGGGGTGATCTGGAACCCCGCGACCTCGAACCACCGCTGGGCGCCGGCCTGCGACGAGCCCAGGAACGGGACCCGCACCAACAGCAGCGCGACCACGATGCCCGCGTAGAGGAACCCCGCATAGACCTTCAGGAATCGGTAGTCGAACGTGGCCATCACGAGGATGAGGACGACGCCGATCGCGGCCGTCACCATCTGCTTGTTGACACGGAGGAACGGATCCAGTCGGTCCTGACGGAGGGTCTGGTTCGTCGCGGAGTACAGGAGCAAGAAACCGAGCATCAGAAGGATCCCGGTGACCAGGAGGAGCACACCGTCGATGTGTCGGATCGGCCGGCGCTCGTCGGCGTACACCCGCCCCGCGACGAGGTCCATCAGTCCTCCGCCTCCCCGAGCGCCGGCCCCCCGCACGGGGTCCGGTAGATCCTGCTCATGATGTTGCGAACGATCGGCGCCGCGGTCTCCGCGCCGAAGCCTCCTTGCTCTACGGTGGCCACGACGACGTACTCGGGTTCCTCCGAGGGCACGATGCCCGCGAACCACGACGTGTCCTGGAATGGCGGTCGCTCGGCGGTCCCGGTCTTCCCGGAGACATCGAGGAGGCACTGAGCGAAGACGGCTGACGCCGTGCCTCCCGACGTGACGCCCCGAAGCGCCTCACGCATGTACTCGAGCTCCGCCTCCGAATACGGGAGGTCGCGACATCTGCCTCCGATCCGCTTGATCGTGTCACCCTGGTCGTCCTCGATCCTGGCGACGAGGTGCGGCCGACAGAGCTTGCCGCTCGCGATGGCCGAGTACGCCTGTGCCACCTGCAGCGGCGTCGCCTTCATCTCTCCCGAGCCGATCGCGAGCAAGATGTCGATGCCGGGGATCCAGCCGTCCGGATAGCGGGCGCGGTGCTCGGCGACGTACTTGCGGTCCGGCACGGTGCCGGCGGCCTCCGCCGGCAGATCGACGTCGCTTGGCCGCCCGAAGCCCCATTGTTTCATGCGCCGCTGGAGCTCCTGATCGTTCGTTCGGGCGTCCCGGAAGTAGAAGTCGCTCCCCCACTTGTTGTACTGCGTGTCGCACGAGACCTTGATGCCCTGGGCGATCGAGAGTGAGCCGGCGCCGACCCCGTCCCAGTTGTGGAAGATCGTGCCCGACTCGTCGCCTGGATGGACGTACTCGGCGGGACAGTCGTAGTAGCCCCCGAGGGTCGCGATCCCCTCCTTCACGGCAGCGAGCGCCACGAAGGGTTTGAACGTCGAGCCTGGCCCGTACGTGATCTGTGTTGCCCGGTTGAGCATGGGGGCGGTCTCGCTCTCGAACAGCTGGAAGCGCTGCGCCTCGGTGAGCCCTCGCACGAACCATGAGGGCTCGAACGTCGGCCACGACGCCATGGCGACGATGCCCCCCGTCTTCGGATCGATCACGACCGCGGCGCCTGCGTTCGCGACGAGGTTGCGCCCGCTGCTCTCGTCGTAGACGGTCCGCGCCCGCTCGATCCCGTTGGCGAGCTCCTCCTCGACGATCTGCTGGACGTCGAGGTCCAGCGACAGCCGGAGGTCGTGACCCGGCTCCGCCGGCTTGGGATCGAACTCGCGGAGGACCTCTCCGTCCGAGTTGACGAGGAACCGCTCCTCCCCCGGCTCGCCCCGGAGCCACCTCTCGTAGGTGGCCTCGAGCCCGGCCTTGCCGACGAGATCGGTGGGGCCGTAGCCGGCGAAGCGACGGGCGTTGATCTCTTCGGCGCTGATCTGCCTGACCCACCCCACCAGGTGGGCCGCGAGAGCCCGGTGCGGGTAGCTCCGGACGTTCTGCTCGACGACCTCGACTCCCTTGAACTTCTCTGGTTCCTCACGCACCTTGAAGTACACCTCTTCGGGGACGAACTCCGCGACGGGGACGGGCTGGTAGCTGAAGTACTCCCGGGTGTCGAGCTGCTCGCCGAGATCCTGCGCGGAGACCCCCAGGATCTCCGAGAGATGGGCGAGCGTGGCCTCCGCCTCGTCCCCCATGTCGTCGCGGTTGATCCGGACCTCGAGGCTGATCCGGTTGCGCACGAGGCGCCGCCCGTTGCGGTCCACGATGTCGCCGCGCAGGGCGTCGGTCGTCACCGTCCGGAGCGCGTTGTCGCGCGCGTCGCGCTCGTGCTGAGGGCCCGCCAGCACCTGCAGGAACCACAGCCGCGTCGAGAGCGCCAGGAACATGAACACCACTACGAACGCGAGGATCTTGAGCCGTGACCCCGCCCGCTCCATCTAGAAACGCACCACCCTTCCGGCCTGCGTGGCCGCCGCCGCACGGCGCAAGACCGGGAAGAAGATCGGCGTGAGGACCGCACCATAGACGGCCGTGAGGAGGACCACCTTCGCGACGTAGCCGAACGCGCTTTCCTCCTCACCGAGGAGGAAGGCCACCGCCTGGTGGAAGGCGACCCCGCCCGCCGTGCCGAGGGCGACCAGGATCGCGGGCAACAGCGGTGAGGGCGAGGTGATGTATTGCCGGGCCAGCCCAACGGTATAGCCGAGCATCGTGAGCGTGAGCGCCGTGATCCCCTTCGGCATGTTGAGCATGAAGTCCTGCGCGAGACCACCCACGAAGCCGACGACCGCGCCCTCCGCCGGGCCTTGGAGCACCGCGAAGATCACCGTGACCAGATAGAGGAGCTCCGGCTTCACGCCCAGCAGGGTGATCTCCGGGAACACGGTCGTCTGCAGCAGCAACGCGGTCACGATCACGGCGACGAGAACGACGACCCTCCTCACGGGGCCGCTCCCCGTCCGGCTCGATCCCGAGCGATCACGAGCACGAATTGCAGCGTGGAGAAGTCGACCGCCGGGCGGATCGTGACGAAGGACTCGACGGAATCGGGCTCGCTGAACGCTCGGGAGACCGTGCCGATGAGGATGCCGGCGGGGTAGAGCCCGGGCTGATCGTTCACCTCGTAGCCCACGGTGAAGACGGACTCGGTCTCGGTCTCGCTGACCTCGATCCCTGCTCTCAGGTGACGCATCCGCAGGTCTTCCTCCCCGTTGCCCATGACGAGGCCGGCTTCCTGCGATGTGGACAGCCGCCCCGCAACGGCGAAGTCCGGGTCGACCATGAGCTGGATCACGGAGGAGATCGGTGTGACGCGGATCACCCGGCCCACGAGGCGCGGTCCGTCCGACGCTCCCGTCACCACCGGCATGTCCACCTGGACCCCGTCCGCCGAGCCGCGATCGATCGTGATGTCCCACTCGAAGTTCGAGACGCCGCTCCCGATCACCCTCGCCGCGATCGTGTGCGACGTGATCGTCTGCAAACCAAGGAGCTGTTCGAGGGTCTCGATGCGGCGGGTGAGCTCCTGGTTCACCTGCTGCACGGTCCCCAGGTCGTCCACCTGACGTCGGAGCTCACGGTTCCGACGGCTGAGCGAGGGAAGGTCCGCGAGGCTGCTGAAGAAGTTGCTGACCGGCTGCACGACGTTGGAGACCGCCCGCTGCATGGGAGCGATGGCGCTGCTGGTCACCCGCCCGGCCGCTGCGAGCGGGCCCTGATCGCCCGCTCGGAAGTCGACGGTGATGATCGCCAACGATGCCGCCACGAGGGTGACGACGAGGAGCCGGGCGGAGCGGGTGCGTTGCCGGATAGCCACGACGGCGGGCTACCGCCGATTGGTCGACGTCACCAGGACCCGCTGCAGGACCTCGAACTCCTCGAGGCACTTGCCCGATCCGAGCACGACCGCCTGGAGCGGCGTGTCGGCGAGATGGACGGGCATCCCTGTCTCATGGCGGAGGCGCTTGTCCAGGCCTCGCAGCAAGGCTCCACCGCCCGTCAGCACCATCCCGCGATCCATGATGTCGGCCGCGAGCTCGGGCGGGGTTCGATCCAAGGTGGTCTTGATGGCATCGATGATCGCGTTCACCGGCTCCTCGATCGCCCGGCGGATCTCCTCGGCGGCGATCGTGATGGTCTTGGGCAGGCCGGACACGAGGTCCCGGCCCTTGATCTCGGCGACGAGCTCCTCGGGCATCGGGTAGACCGACGCGATCGCGAGCTTGATCGCTTCCGAGGTCCGCTCGCCGAGCAGGAGCGAGTACTCCTTCTTGACGTGTTGGATGATCGCCTCGTCGAGCTCATCACCGCCGATGCGGATCGACGTGGACGTGACGATGCCACCGAGCGAGATGACGGCGACCTCGGTCGTGCCGCCCCCGATGTCGACGACCATGTTCCCCGTCGGCTCGTGGATCGGGAGGCCTGCGCCGATCGCCGCTGCCATCGGTTCCTCGATGATGTAGGCGCGACGCGCCCCGGCGGCGATGGTCGCCTCCTCGACGGCACGCTGCTCGACACCGGTGATGCCGGAGGGCACGCAGACGACCACGCGTGGCTTGGCGAGGAGTCGGCGCTTGTGCACCCGCTGGATGAAGTACCGGAGCATCTTCTCCGTCACGTCGAAATCGGCGATGACACCATCCTTCAACGGCCGAACAGCCTGGATGTGCGAAGGGGTCCGGCCGATCATCCGCTTGGCCTCGGCTCCCACGGCAAGGATAGCGCCAGTAAGGGTGTTGATCGCAACGACGGACGGCTCGTTCAGGACGACTCCGCGTCCACGCACGTACACGAGCGTGTTCGCCGTCCCGAGGTCGACAGCCATGTCGCGACCAAGGAACCCCAATACCCCCTCCGTCCCTTGGGGTCGGGACGTGGGGGAAGAAGATCTCTGAACCCTCTCGGCCATGGGCTCGGGGGAGATTGAACAGTGTTCGGTCGCCCGTGGCAACCTGAGGGCATGCCAGAGGAGAGGGAAGCGGAGATGAGTGCGACAGGAACGCGATATGCGGCCCTCTTCCCGGGACAGGGTTCGCAGTACGAAGGGATGGCCGATCCCTGGACGAAGCACCCTGCCGGGAAAGGCGTCCTGGACGAAGCATCGGACTCGATGGGCCGAGACGTGGTCGCCGGATGTCATGACGAGACCTCGCTCGCGACCACCGAGTTCGTGCAGCCGGCCTTGCTCGTGTGCGACGTCGCCTCCTTCCGGGTCATGGAGGCCGAGGGCATCTCGTTCGTCGGCGTCGCGGGACATTCGCTCGGTGAGTTCGCCGCCTTGGTGGCGGCCGGCGTCGTGCCGCTCGGCGATGCGCTCGACCTGGTGGTCGTGCGTGGCGCCGCGATGCAGCGTGCCTCCGAGCAACGGCCGGGCACGATGTCGGCGCTCCTCGGCCAGGGCTCCGAGGACGCAGCCACCATCTGCGATGAGGCGCGCGACGGCGACGTCCTCGTCGTCGCGAACGAGAACTCGCCCGCGCAGGCGGTGATCTCCGGTTCGGTTCCTGCGGTCGAGCGGGCCGAAACGCTCGCGAAGGAACGCAGGGTTCGCGCGATCCGACTGAACGTCGCCGGCGCGTTCCATTCGCCGCTGATGGAGCCGGCGCGTCCCGCGATCGACGAGCGGCTCGATGCGATCGCGTTCTCGGCGCCGCGGCTCCCGATCGCGGAGAACGTCGCGGGCACGCTGGTATCCGACCCGGTGGCGCTTCGGTCCCTCCTGAGACGCCACGTCGTCTCGCCGGTTCGGTGGGAGTCGTCCGTGCGAGCGCTCTCCGACGCGGGCGCGACATCCTTCCTCGAGGCCGGACCCGGAGACGTGCTGACCAAGCTGATGAAGCGGATCGTGCCAGACGCGGCGGCGCGCGCGGTGGGCTCCCCGGAGGACGCGCGCGCCGCGGCATCGGCATCGCCCGGCCTTCCTGACAACGGCGATGGCCGGGCCTGACAGCCGCGACGCCCAGGGCCTGACAGCGGCTATGCTCCGGCCGTGACCAGGAGCGCCACCATCACCGGCGTCGGGTCCTCCCTCCCCGCTCGGCTCGTCCCGAACACATGGTTCGAGGACAAGATCGAGACGAGCGACGAATGGATCCGTGAACGAACGGGCATCGAAGCCCGTCATTTCGTGGAGGACGGCGTCGACACCTCGGACCTGGTGGTCGAGGCGGCGCGATCTGCCATGGAGACCGCCGCGATCACCCCGGACCGGCTCGACATGATCGTCGTCGCCACCGTCACCGGCGACACGCCGTTCCCGGCGACCGCGGTGTGGGCGCAGGAGAAACTGGGGGTCCGGTGTCCCGCCTTCGACGTGAACGCCGCCTGCGCCGGCTTCAGCTACGGCCTCGCGAGCGCCACCGCCTTCGTGCAAGCGGGGATGGCGGACACGATCCTCATGGTGGGCGCCGAGATCTTCAGCCGGATCCTCGACTTCTCGGACCGGACCACCTCGATCTTGTTCGGCGACGGGGCGGGAGCCGTGATCGTGCAGGCATCCGACAGGCCCGGGATCGAAGGCACCGTGCTCGGCGCGGACGGGACCGCGGCCGACATCCTGATGATGCCGGCCGGAGGGACTCGGGAGCCGGCGTCACACGAGACGGTCTCGGCGCGGGACCACGCGATCCGGATGCCGAAGGGTCGTGAGGTGTTCAAGCGAGCGGTGACCGAGATGGCCGCCGCCTGCAGGGAGCTCCTCGAGAAATCCGAGCACACTCCGGCCGACGTCGACGTCCTGATCCCTCACCAGGCGAACGCCCGCATCATGATCGCGGTCGCCGAACGTCTGGGGATCCCCGCCGATCGCTCCGTGCTTGATGTGGCTGAGGTGGGCAACACCAGTGCCGCGTCGATCCCGATCGCGCTCGCCCGCGCGTGGAACGCGGGTCGGATCAAGGAGGGGGATCTCGTCCTGTTCACCTCGTTCGGCGCCGGCCTGACCTGGGGGGCCACGTTGATCCGCTGGACGATGCAGGAGCCGCCGACGTGACCTCCAAGGTCGTCGTGGTCTCCGGCGGGTCGCGCGGGATCGGGCGTGCATGCGCCGAGGCACTCGCCCTCGCCGGCTGGACGGTGGTCGTGGGCTATCGAACCCGCGAGGCCGACGCGAAGGAGACGGTCGAGGCATTGGGAGCCGCCGGCACGTTCGGGATGGCCGTGTACCTGGACGTCACCGACGAGTCCAGCGTCCAGGAAGCCTTCCGTCGCGTGTCCGATGAGGCCGGTCCCGTCACCGGCCTCGTGAACAACGCCGGCTACTCGCGGGATGGGCTCCTCCTGAAGTACTCGATGGAGGAGTACGAGCGGACGATGACCACCAATCTCCGCGGTTCGTTCCTCTGCTCGCGAGCGGCGCTCCGCAGCATGCTCCGCGAGAAGTGGGGCCGGATCGTGAACATGTCGAGCGCGGTCGCCATCCACGGCAACGCCGGACAGACGGTGTACGCGGCGACCAAGGCCGGCCTGCTCGGTCTCACGAAGTCGCTCGCGCGCGAGGTCGCGGCCAAGGGCATCACGGTGAACGCGCTCTGTCCGGGCCTGCTGGAAACCGAGATGACGTCGCACCTCACCGATGAAGCACGTGCCTTCTACATCGACCAGACACCCCTTCGCCGCCCGGCCACGTTGCAGGAGGTGGCGGCGGTCGTGCGGTTCTTGATGTCGGATGAGGCGTCCTACGTGAACGGCACCGTGATCCCGGTGGATGGGGGTCTGACCGCGTAGTCGTCAGTAGGGTATCCGTCGATAGGCTCGACGGACGAGAGTAAGGAGAAAGAGGCATGGATCGTTCGGAGATCGAGACCAGGGTGAAGAAGGTGCTTGCCGAGCAGCTGGCCGTTGACGAGCAGCAGGTCGTCCCGGACGCTCGCTTCGCCGAGGACCTCAACGCCGACTCGCTCGACCTCGTGGAGGCAGTGCTGGCGCTCGAGGAAGAGTGGAGCATCGAGATCCCCGAAGACGAGATGGAATCCGTGAAGACGGTCGGTCAGGCCGTCGATCTCGTCGCGACGAAGCTCGGCGTGTCGTAAGGCCACCCGATGGCTGCAAGTCGACAAGGCGAGCGGCAGGAGCGGCCGGAACGCAGGAACGTCGTGATCACCGGCATCGGGCCGGTCACGCCGGTGGGCACCGGAGTCGAGGAGTTCTGGGCGGGGCTGATCGGCGGCCGCAACGGCGTCCGGGAGATCGCTCGGTTCCCCACGGACGATCTGCCCGTGAAGGTTGCCGGCGACGTCCACGACTTCGATCCGTCGATCTGGCTCGACCCGAAGGAGATCCGCCGAACCGACCGGTTCTCCCACTACGCGATCGCGGCAGGGAAGATCGCCTGGGAGGACGCCGGGGCCCCGGAGGTGCCGTCCGAGCGAGGCGGGATCGTGTTCGGGACCGGCATCGGTGGCATCGAGACACTCCTCGTTCAGCACAGCGTGCTGCTCGAGAAGGGTCCAGGCCGGGTGTCGCCCTTCATGGTCCCGGCGCTGATGGCGAACGCGGCGGCGGGACACCTGGCCATGAAGTTCGGATTCACGGGACCGAACTACTGCACCGTGTCGGCCTGCGCCTCCTCGAACCACGCGATCGGTGAAGGGATGCGCCTGATCCGCGACGGGTACCTGGACGTATGCATCTCCGGTGGGTCGGAGTCGGCGACGCTGCCACTCACCGTGGCGGCATTCGCGCAGATGACCGCGTTGACGAAGAACCCCGACCCCGAGAGCGCCTCGCGTCCGTTCGACGCGAACCGCAACGGGTTCGTCCTGTCGGAGGGCGCGGCAGCCCTGATCCTCGAGTCGGAGGAGCATGCCAAGGCCCGCGGCGCACGCATCTACTGCGAGGTCGCCGGCTACGGCATGTCGGACGACGCGCATCACATCACCGCGCCGGACCCGAAAGGCTCCGGCGCGGCGCTCGCGATGCGCTGGGCCCTCGCCGACGCCGGCGAGGAGCCCGCCGCGGTCTCCTACGTGAACGCGCACGGGACCTCCACCCCTCTGAACGACGCGAGCGAGACGGTGGCGATCAAGTCCGTGCTCGGCGACGAGATCGCGCACCGCGTGGCGATCTCGTCGACGAAGTCGATGACCGGCCACATGCTCGGTGCGGCAGGGGCGGTCGAGGGGGCCGTGTGCGCGCTCGCGATCGATCGTGGCGTCGTGCCGCCGACGATCCATTACGAAACCCCCGACCCGGACTGCGATCTCGACTACGTGCCCAACGAGGCGCGCCGGATGGACGTCACGCTTGCCCTGTCGAACTCCTTCGGGTTCGGTGGGCAGAACGCCTGCGTAGCCTTCCGCAGGGTGGCCTGAGGTTCTCCACCCGCCGCTCAGGTCTCGAAGGAGCGGTACCATCGGCCGCCGTTGACCACCGTCACGGCCGACATCCCGTCGACGTCTCCTTCGAAGCGGACCCGTCGCGGCAATGCCGGGTCGTCCACCGCGAACTCGTCGTCGTCGAGTGGCACGAGCTCGCCGTTGTCTTCTTCCCCACCGATCGATGGCCACATGATCGCCAGCCGGCCCTTGCGCAGGACGATCCGGAGCACCGGGCTCCAGGGGTCGTCGTTGCGATACAGCCCTGGATGCCGGTGCCACGCCTCCGGCGGTTCCTCCGGCTCGGGTGCCACGGAGCGCTCTCCACGGAACCAGGTCCCACCGTGGAAGGCCTCGACGACACGACCGGACTCGTCGGTCGCGAACTCGATCGGGAACCGCTCGAGTGCGGGGTGGGCGACCAGGAACGACTCGCCGGGCTCGGACAGCGGGTCGCGTTCGAGGCGCGCCGACACAGAGCCGACAGATACCGAAAGCCCGTCGTCCTCGGCACCCACCACGAGGGTGCGTCCGTCGTCGCCGACGTAGGTGCCGGTGAAGCGGCCCGTCCCGGGGATCTCTGTGGGGGCGGGCGGGGCCCAAGGCTCGGGCAGCGGCTCGCCCGCGAGACCCGCGCGCACCGCGGCGAACGCGGCGGCCACGACTCCGCGCCGGTTCCCCTCTCCGTTCTGGAGCATCACGCACGCGAGTCCTTCCTCCGGCACGGTGATCAGCAGAGCCGTGTAGCCGACCATGCCTCCTGAGTGCCCGAACCACGTGCGCCCATCGACGTCCTCGTACCAGAGCCCGTATCCGTAGAGGCCGTGATCGCCGTCGTCGACCGCCTCGGCCATCATGCGAGCGAACCCCTCCTCCGAGAGGAGCCGGTCGCCGCGCTCGTCCGGCACGTCGCCGTGCGCGAGCAGCAGCCGGGCGTAGGCGCACATGTCCACCACGGTCGAGACGATCGAGCCGTCCGCCGTGTTGGACACGATCCGTGGGGCGGGCACGAGAGGATGCCGGAGCTGGGCCGGCCGGTCGGTCAGCATCGGCTCGTAGCCGGTCGCGTGGTCGGCCCAGATGTCGTCGGTGATCGCGGCGACCGACGCCGTCATGCCGAGGGGACCGAGGAGCCGGTCGCGGAGCAGCACGTGGATCGGCCGGCCCGTCACCGCTTCGAGCACCGCGCCGGCGACCTTGTAGCCGTCGTTCGAGTAGTGGAACCGCTCGCCGGGCGCCGACGTGGCCGGATACGAACGGAGGAGATGCAGCGCCCCCGCGAACCCAGGGGCGTCCTCCGTCCCGGTGTGCAGGCCCGCGGTGTGCGTGAGGAGGTGGTGCATCGTGATCGGGCCGAAGGGCTCGGGGAGGTCCAGCCACGGCAAGAGCTCGTTGACAGAGACGTGCAGATCAAGCCGTCCCGCATCGACCTCCTGCATCGCCACGATCGCGGCGAAGGACTTGGAGATGGAGCCGATCTGGAAGCGCGTCTCAGGCCTGACGGGAGCGGCCGAGGCGACGTCGGACATCCCGCGCACCGCGACGCCCAGGATCTCCTCGCGATCGGTGATCGCCAGGGCCGCCCCGGCGGCGTGCGAGGCCATCAGATGGTGCTCGAGACTCGCTCCGACGCGATCGAAGGCTTCTTGGAGCCCCGCCATCGCGCGCGCCTACTCGCCGAAGAAAAGCTTCAGCTCTCGGGCGGCGGACTCCGAAGAGTCGCTGCCGTGCACGACGTTCTCGGTGATGACAACCGCGAAGTCGCCTCGGATCGTGCCGGGTGGCGCGTCGGCCGGATCCGTCGGGCCCATCAGCTGCCGCCACACGGAGATCGCGTTCTCTCCCGTGACCTTGCCCACCACCACCGGCCCGCTGGTGATGAAGTCGACCAGTTCCTCGAAGAACGGTTTGTCGCGATGTTCGCCGTACTGCTCCTCCGCCGTGGCGCGATCGATCGTCGCCATCCGGAGCTCCTCGATGGTGAGCCCCGCCTCTTCGACCCGTCGCAGGATCTCGCCGATCAAGCCGCGACGAACGCCGTCCGGCTTGATGATGAGCAGCGTTGATTCCGTGGCCACCTGCTCAGGATCCTCCCAGCGCCCGTCGGGCGTCCGCGACAGTGTATAGAGAGCCCGTCACCAGGATGAGGTCGTCTCCGGTGGCCGCGTCGCGCGCCGCCGCGAGCGATTCCTCGACCGTTCCGAGGTCCGCGACGCGGCCACCCGCGGCGGCGATCCGCTCCGCGACGTGCTCCGCCGGGAAGCTTCGGACGCTCTCGTTCCGTGCCGCGTACCAGACGTCGGCGATGGGCGCGAGCGCGGCCACGACACCGTCGAGGTCCTTGTTCGACGAAGCCGCGAGCACGACGTGCAGGCGTGACCAGATGAAGGCCTCCCCGAGCGTCCTCGCGAGCGCCTCGGCGCCCGCCGGGTTGTGCGCTCCGTCCAGCACGATCATGGGCGCGCGACCGATCACCTCGAGACGCCCCGGGATGCGCAGGGCACCGATCGCCGACCGGGTGAGGTCCGGATCGAGCCGGTGTTCCAGGAAGGACTCCACGGCGACGATCGCCGCCGCCGCGTTCCGAACCGCGTGCTCACCGAACATCGGGACGAACAGCTCGTCATAGGTCGCGTGCTGGCCCTGAACACGGAACTGCTGTCCGCCCACCGCGGGCAGGCGCGCCACCACCCCCCAGTCGGGGCCCTCCAGCAGCATCGCCGCGCCCACCTCGTTCGCCCGTGTTTCGATGACCTTCAGCGCCTCCTCCGGCTGCTCCCGGACCACCACGATCTTGCCGGGCTTCACGATCCCGGCTTTCTCCGTCGCCACCTCCTGGAGGGTCGAACCGAGCTCCGGATGGTCGAGCGCGATCTCGCCGATCACCGCGACGTCACTCGTCACGAGGTTCGTCGCGTCCCACGACCCGCCCATCCCGACCTCGAAGACCGCGAGGCCCACGGGCTTGTCCGCGAACCACAGGAAGGCGAGCGCCGTGACCACTTCGAAGTAGGTCGACTCCCCGCTCGCCTGCCCGTCGACGACTTCGAGGAACGGCTCCAGATGCACCCATTCCTCCGCGAAGTCCTCCTCCGAGATCTCCGCCCCGCAGACCGAGAGACGCTCTCTCACGGTGCGCAGATGCGGGGACGTGAAGAGCCCGGTCGTGACTCCGTGAGCGCAGGCGATCGCAGCCGTCGCCCTCGCGATCGTGGTCTTCCCGTTCGTTCCCGTGACGTGGATCGTCGGATAGGTGAGCTGCGGATCGTCCAGTAGCTCCGAGACCGCCCGGATCCGATCGAGACTCGGCTCGGGCATGTGCTCCGGCTGCCGCCGGTCGAGCCGAGCCACCGCTTCCTCGAACCGCATCAACCGAGCTCGGCCAGCTGTTCCCGGAGCGACGTTGCCTCGCGCTCGAGACGCTCCACCTTCATCTTCTGGGAGAGCACGACATCCTCCGGCGCCTTGTCGAGGAAACCAGGGTTGGTGAGCTTCGACCCGGCCTTCCGCAGCTCGTCCTCCGCAACATCCAGGCGCTTCCGAAGCCGAGCGCGCTCCGCCTCCACGTCGATCAGGTCGCTCACGGGGATGAGCGCGGTCTCGCCTTGCACGACGAGCTTCGCGAAGCCGGGCGTGTCGCTCTGGGGGTCGACGTAGGTGATCCGAGACGCTCCCACCAGGCGCAGGACCTCTCGCTCGAAGGCACCGACGACGACGGCCAGCGGTGGTCCCGCCCCTCGCTCGACCAGCCGGAGCTCGAGCTCCGCCTTCGAAGGGATCCCGTGGTCGCTCCGGAATCGCCGGACGGTGGTCACCAGTTCCTCGATGAAGGGCCAGAACGACTGCGCCTCGACGCCGAGCTGGGTCTGGTGCTCCTGGAACTGCTCTGCTTCCGGCCACGGGGCTCTCACGATCGTCTCCCCGATCCCGAAGCGCTGCCAGATCTCCTCCGTCACGAACGGCATCACCGGGTGCAGGAGGCGCAGCGTCCGTTCCAGGATCCAGGCGAGGACGTTCGCGGCGTCATCGCGAACGGCCACGTCCTCCGACCAGAGCCGCTCCTTCTCCATCTCGAGACCCCAGTCACAGAACTCAGACCAGAAGAATCGGTACGTGGCCTGCGCGGCGGGCGCGAACTCATAGCGGTCCAACGACTCGTTCACCTCGGCGACGCAGCGTTGGTGCCTCGCGAGGAGCCATCGCTGCGGCACCGTCAACCGTTCGTCGGGCGGCAGCCGTGGCTCGCCGCCCGGGAACACCTGCAGGACGAGCCGTGCGGCGTTCCAGATCTTGTTCGCGAACTTGCTGCCGCCCTCGATGGAATCGACCGCCAGCGGGATGTCCTGCTGGCCGCTCGTGGCGAGCCGCGCCAGCGAGAACCGTAGCGCGTCCGCCCCGTACCGATCGATCATCTCGATCGGGTCGATCACGTTGCCGAGCGACTTCGACATCTTGCGGCCGTGGGCGTCCCGCACGAGCCCGTGGATCGCCACATCGCGGAACGGGATGTCGCCCGCGAGCGACATACCCGACATGATCATCCGCGCGACCCAGAGGTAGAGGATCTCGTAGCCGGTCACGAGCACCGAGTTCGGGTAGAACGCCTCGAGTTCGGGGGTCTCGTCCGGCCATCCGAGCGTCGAGAACGGCCAGAGCTGCGAGGAGAACCAGGTGTCGAGGACGTCCGGGTCCTGCTCGATCTCGGCCGAACCGCACGTCGCACAGGCATCCGGGTCCTCGAGCGCCACCGTGACGTGACCGTCGGGGCAGTACCAGGCGGGGATCCGGTGCCCCCACCAGAGCTGTCGCGAGATGTTCCAGTCGCGCAGGCCTTCCATCCAGCTCACGTAGGCCTTCCGCCAGCGCTGGGGCCAGAAGGTGATCCGCCCGTCGAGGGCCGCCTCGATCCCGGGACCCTTCAGACCGTCGACCGCCACGAACCACTGGAGTCCCGACATCCAGGGCTCGATCTCGCTGTGACAGCGGTAGCAGTGGCCGACCGAATGCCGGTACGGACGCTCCTCGCTCACGAGCAGCCCCAGCTTCTGCAGCTCTTCCCGGACCGCGTGCCGCGCGTCGTAGCGGCCGAGCCCGTAGAACTCCTCGGCCGCGTTCTCGTTGATGCGCGCCTCGGCATCGAGGATGTTCAGCAAAGGGAGACCCTGGCGCTGGGCGATCTCGAAGTCGTTGGGGTCGTGGGCGGGGGTGACCTTCAGCGCCCCGGTGCCGAACGCCTGATCGACGGCCTCGTCGGCGACGATCGGGATCTCGCGCCGGTCGAATGGGTGCGCGACCGACTTCCCGACGAGGTCTCGGTAGCGTTCATCGTCAGGATGCACCGCGATCCCGGTGTCGCCCAGCATCGTCTCGAGACGGGTCGTGGCGACCTCCACATGACCGATCCCGTCGGAGAGCGGATATCGGAACGTGACGAGCTCACCGTCGACGTCTTCGTGTTCGATCTCGGAGTCGGACAGCCCGGTCTGATCCGTCGGGCACCAGTTGACGAGGCGCTCGCCGCGGTAGACGAGTCCTTGCTCGTACCACCGGACGAACGCGACGCGGACGGCCCGTACCAGGCCCTCGTCCATGGTGAAGCGCTCACGCTCCCAGTCGAGGGAGGCGCCCATGCGCTTGAGCTGGCCGATGATCTCGCCCCCGTACCGTTCCTTCCAGGCCCAGACGCGCTCGACGAAGGCCTCGCGACCCAGCTCCCGCCGCTCGATCCCCTCCATGCGGAGCTCGCGTTCCACCACCACCTGCGTGGCGATGCCGGCGTGATCCATCCCCGGGACCCAGAGCGCCTCGAGCCCGCGCATCCGCGCGCGACGGACCAGGATGTCCTCGATCGTGCGACCGAGCGCGTGCCCGACGTGCAGGCGACCCGTCACGTTGGGAGGCGGGATCACGAGGCAGTAGGCGTGGGAAGGGTCGTCGGGCACCTTCGCATGGAAGTACCCGCGCTCGATCCACGCATCCGCCCACCGGGGTTCCACCGCAGCCGCGTCGTAGCGGGAGAGCATCTCCGTCCCGGTTCCGGTCATGCGTTCGAGTGTATCGACCCCGCTTGTGGCGCCCGCGCAGAGGCGCGGCTGCTCGATCGCGCGCGACGCGCGCCCCGTGGCGCGTGCCTATACTCCGGCGACCGTCCGTGAAGAACCAGGGAAGGGGACCCATGGCCGACGAAGGGCTGATCGACCGCCTGCGCACCGTGGCCATCTTCCGCGGCCTCGATGAGAAGGAGCTCCACCGGATCGCGGAGGTCGGGAAGCAGGTGCATTTCGAACCCGGCAAGGTGGTCGCACAACAGGATGGCGGCGCAGCGGGGTTCCACCTGATCATGGACGGCCAGGTCTCGATCGATGTCGACGGTCACGAGCGCGCGAGACTCGGACCCGGCACGTACTTCGGCGAGATGTCATTGCTGGACGGCCTGCCCCGGTCGGCGACCGTGAAGGCGGAGGAGCCGACCACGACGTTCGCCCTCACGTCCTGGCAGTTCCTCCCGCTCCTGGACGAATACCCCTCGATCAGCCGAGCGCTCCTGGTGGAGCTCTGCGCACGGCTCCGGCGGGTCGAGCACGATCCGGTCCAGTGAGGTTGCGCTAGGCCGTCTTCTCCTGGCGCTCGCCGCCGCTCCGCTTCTTCGATGCCTGCTTCGAACGCGGCACGAGCGTGGGGTTCACGCCCGTCAACACGACGTCGCGATCGACCAGGCACTTCGTCACGTCCTGGCGGGACGGCAGCTCGTACATCACGTTCAGGAGTACCTCTTCCATGATGGCCCGAAGACCTCTGGCACCGGTCCCCCGCTTGATCGCCTGTTCCGAGATCGCCTTCATCGCGTCATCGGTGAACTCGAGCTCCACCCCGTCGAACTCGAAGAACTTCATGTACTGCTTCACGAGCGCGTTCTTCGGCTGCGTGAGGATGTCGACGAGCGCCGATTCGTCCAAGCTGTTGACGCTGGTGAGGACGGGTAGCCGGCCGACGAACTCGGGGATCAGCCCGTACTTGAGCAGGTCCTCGGGCAGCACCTGCGCGAAGATCGCGCCGAGGTCCTTGTCCTGATGGCTCATGACCTCGGCGCCGAACCCCACACCCTTCCTCCCGATCCGACTCTCGATGATCGAGTCGAGGCCGGCGAACGCCCCACCGCAGATGAACAGCACGTTGGTGGTGTCGATCTGGATGAACTCCTGATGCGGGTGTTTCCGGCCGCCCTGCGGCGGCACTGAGGCGGTGGTGCCCTCCAGGATCTTCAACAGGGCCTGCTGGACGCCCTCGCCGGAAACATCACGGGTGATCGATGGGTTCTCCGACTTGCGGGCGATCTTGTCGATCTCGTCGATGTAGATGATCCCGGTCTCTGCCTTCTTCACGTCGTAGTCGGCGGACTGGATCAGCTTCAGCAGGATGTTCTCGACGTCCTCGCCGACGTACCCGGCCTCGGTGAGGGCGGTGGCGTCGGCGATCGCGAAGGGGACGTTCAGCATCCGAGCCAGGGTCTGCGCCAGGTAGGTCTTGCCGCAGCCCGTCGGCCCGAGGATCAGGATGTTCGACTTCTGGAGCTCGACCTCTTGGTCCTTCTCACCGACCTGGATCCGCTTGTAGTGGTTGTAGACCGCGACGGACATGACCTTCTTCGCCTGGTCCTGCCCGACGACGTACTCGTCGAGGAACGCGTAGATCTCCGCAGGCTTCGGCAGCTCGTCGAGCTTCAGCTCGGCGGTGTCGGACAGTTCCTCCTCGATGATCTCGTTGCAGAGATCGATGCACTCATCACAGATGTAGACGCCGGGCCCAGCGATGAGCTTCTTGACCTGCTTCTGGCTCTTCCCACAGAAGGAGCACTTCAGCAGGTCCGACTCGCCGAACTTCGCCATCCGCTCGAGTCCTTCCTCTCGTTGGCCTTCCCTGGCGGCCTTACAAGTCGTGTCTCTTCGAAGACGCCACGACCGGGCCTAGCCCGGTCGTGGCGTCGATACTACGCCCCCGAGACTGCCGCCGCTGTCAACTCTGCGGGCATATCGCGGCGATTCGTGAGCACCTCGTCGATGATCCCGTAGTCCTTCGCCTGCTCGGACGTCAGGATGAAGTCGCGGTCCGTGTCCTTCGTGATCTTCTCGACCGTCTGGCCCGTGTGCTCCGCGATCAGCTCGTCCAGGAGCTGCCGGTACCGCAGGATCTCGCGCGCCTGGATCTCGATGTCCACCGCCTGGCCCTGCGTCCCGCCATGAGGCTGGTGGAGCAGCACCCTCGCGTGCGGGAGCATGAAACGCTTGCCCTTCGCTCCCGCCAGCAAGAGGAACGCGGCGAACGACGCCGCCTGGCCCATGCAGATCGTCGTCACGTCCGGCTTGATGTACTGCATCGTGTCGTACACCGCGAAGCCCGACGCGACGTCACCGCCCGGTGAGTTGATGTAGAGGTTGATGTCCTTGTCGGGGTCCTCTGACTCGAGGTGAAGCATCTGCGCCATCACGAGGTTCGCGACGGCGTCGTCGATCGGCGTGCCGAGGAAGATGATCCGCTCCTTCAGCAGGCGCGAGTAGATGTCGAACGAGCGCTCGCCGCGGCTGGTCTGCTCGACCACCATCGGGACGAGGTAGCTGTTGGGAGTGTCCATCATGGGTTCGCCTCCTCTGGGGCATGCTCGGACTGATCCGAGCCCTCCGCCGGGTCCGCTTCGGACGCGGATTCCGGCCTCTCGTCGTTCATCGTGTCGGTCTCGATATCGGCACGCTCGACCAAGAGGTCGAGCGCCTTACTCCTGATGATATCCCCGGCCAGGGTAACGACCTGACCGCTCCGCTCGAGATCCTTGGCAACCGCCTTCGGCTCCCGACCGTACGCCTGCGCCAGGACGGCGATCTCGGCGCCGATCTCCTCTGCGGTGACCTCCAGAGAAGCGCTGCGCGCGATGCCTTCCAGGACGAGATCGCTCTTGATGGCTTGGATCGCGTGCTCGCGCGAATCCTGCCGCAGACGCGCTTCGTCCCATCCTTGGACCTCCAACATCTTCTCGAGTCCCACACCCATGCGCTCCGCGCGGTCCCGGGCGTGGTGGATCCGGTGGTCGGTCTCCTCCTCGACGAGGCTCTCGGGGAGATCGACGTCGATCCGTTCGACCATCGCCTGCAACGCGAGGTCGCGGAGGGCGGCGGTGGCCTCTCGTTCCTTCACCTCGGCGAGCCGTTCCCGGAGGTCGTCTCGCAGCTGCTCGATCGTGTCGAACTCCGAGGCCGTCTTCGCGAGATCGTCGTCGACCTCGGGAAGCCTGCGGGTCTTGACGTCCTTCACGAGCACGGTGATCTCGACCGCCGCGCCTGCGAGCTCCTCACCGAAACGCTCGGGGAGGACGTCGGAGACCTTCAGGATCGCGCCGGGCTTGGCGCCGACCAACTCCACGTCGAGCTTCTCCCCGACCTCGCCTGACCCGACGAAGTACAGGTAGTCCTCCCTGGACGCCTGCTCCAACTTCTCGCCGCCCTTCATCACGGTGAGATCCACGGTCACGAAGTCGCCCTCCTGCACGGGCCGTCCGACCGGCTCGAGCTCCGAGAACCGCTCTCGGAGCCTCTCGATCCAGTCGTCGATCTCGGCCTCCGTCACCTCGATCGAAGGCTTGGTCACGCTGATCCCCGTGTAGTCCGGCTCCTCGAAGGACAGCCGGGGGCGGACCTCGACCGTGGCGGAGAAGATGAACGGCTTCCCCGGCTCCAGCTGCTGGACGTCGATCTCGGGATCGGTGATCGGTGCCAGGTCCTCGTCGGTCACGGCCTGCCGGAAGTACGTCGGCACCGACGAGTGCACGAACTCCTCGAGGATCGCGTCCCGGCCGATCTGGGTGTCGATGATCTGCTTCGGCACCTTCCCTTTGCGGAAGCCGGGGATCTTGATCTGGTTCGCGATCGACCGGTACGTGCGGTCGAGGTCCTTGTCGACTTCCTCTTCGGGCACCTGGATCGTGAGCTTCACGGTGTGCGGTTCGGTCGTCTCGACGGTCGTCTCCATGGACGACCAAGGCTACTCGACCGAGGATCATCGTCGGCCGACACGGACGTGCCGACACAGCCTCGGGCGACACGCTCCCTGCTGGTACGGTCGGGCCGTGTTCGAGGAAGAGCTCAGATTCGCTCACGAGCTCGCGGATCGCGCGGCCGAGATCTCGATGTCGTACTTCCTGGGCGAGTTCGAGGTTCGTCAGAAACCGGACCTGTCCCCCGTGACCCAAGCCGATCTCGAGGTCGAGACCGCGGTCCGCGAGATGATCGCGGCACGGTACCCCTCCGATGCCGTGACCGGCGAGGAGCAGGGTGAGGGTTCCGGGGATCGCGTCTGGATCGTGGACCCCATCGACGGCACGAGGAACTTCGCCGACGGCGTTCCGATCTGGGCGACGCTGCTGGCGCTCCAGGTGGAAGGCCGATCGGTGCTCGGGATGGCGAGCGCGCCGGCGTTGGGCGAGCGGTACGAGGCCGTGCGGGGAGGTGGCGCGCACTGGAACGGGCGCGAGCTGCACGCGAGCGAGCGGAAGCTCGATGACGCGCTCATGGTCTTCTCGAGCGTGGACGACTGGCTGGGCGGCCCGCGGGAGGAGACGTTCCGCGCTCTCCTGCGGGACACGCGCCGGAGCCGGGGATTCGGAGACTTCTGGGGGCACATGCTCGTGGCGCGGGGAGCGGCCGATCTCATGATGGAGCCCGCGTTGCGGATCTGGGACTGGGCCTCGATCACCGTGATCGTCGAGGAAGCCGGCGGGCGGGTGACCACGTTCGATGGCGATGACCCGTCGGACGGCTCGAGCATCCTCACGACCAACGCCGTCGTCCACGAGGAGGCGGTCCGGCGGCTCTCCGGCCCGTGAAGCGCTGCGAGTGGGCGCCGCTGGAGAACCCCCTCTACCTCGCCTACCACGACGAGGAGTGGGGCGTGCCTGTCCACGACGACCGCCGCCTGTTCGAGATGCTCGTCCTCGAGGGAGCCCAAGCGGGTCTGTCATGGTCCACGATCCTCAACAAACGCGAAGGCTACCGTCGGGTGTTCAACGGCTTCGATCCCGGGACGGTGGCACGATTCAGCGCGCGGATGGTGGATCGGATGTTGGAGGACCCGGCGATCGTGCGCAACCGGATGAAGGTGGAGTCGGCCGTCACGAACGCGCAGGCGGTGGTGAAGGTGCAAGAGGACGACGGCTCCCTGGACGCGTACCTCTGGTCGTTCGTCGACGGCGCGCCGAAGGTGAACCGGTTCCGGAAGCTCGGCGAGATCCCCGCGGAGACCATCGAGTCGAAGACGATGTCGAAGGATCTGAAGCGGCGTGGGTTCAGGTTCGTGGGACCGACCGTGTGCTACGCGTTCATGCAGGCTTGCGGCTTGGTGAACGACCACGTCGTGAGTTGCTTCCGGTACCGCGAGGTCGCGGGGTGAGGCGCGGGCTCCTCATCGTCGCAGCGCTGCGACCGCGTCGTGGTCCGTCACCATCTGCCGCCGGAAGTTCCTGAGGGCGAAACGGTCGCAGGCCGTCTCCGCGGCCGACGCCGTCCCGCGCCGCTCCCTGAGCCACCAGTGCATCCATTCATGGCAATACGAGAACCGCAGCACTTCCTCCGGCGTGCGGAACGTGATGCCTTCGGTGAGCCAGATGAAGCGAGGCCGTGTTCCTTTCCCGCTGGCCCTCCGCTTCGCCCCGTAGGGAACGATCTCGCCGAACGGATAGAAGGGCTCCGGCAGCTGCAGCGTGATCGAGCGGTCCTCGAAGTCCGTCCACGCCGCCAGGTGGGGGCGGTCGCGATAGCGGAGCGGCTTCACGTGGATCGAGTAGTCCCCCGGCTCCGGTAGGCCGGCCAGCATCGACACCACGTCTTCGACGGACAGGTCCTGCACGGCGGAGGAGACATCCATCGGGGCGGCAGCCTACGACGAGGCCGCTGATAGGGTCCGCGAACCGATGGACGAGCCCGGCGGCTCCCTCAGCTTCGCCCACGGTGCCAGGAAGGTCGCGCCGTTCTCGATCGCGGTGCTCGGTTTCGGGATGTCGTTCGGGGTCCTGGCCCGGCCGACGATGGGCGCGATCGCGCCGATCGTGATGTCCGCCACGACCTTCGCCGGCTCGGCACAGTTCGCGGCCGCATCGATCCTGAGCGCCGGCGGGACGCTCGCCGCCGCCGTCGTCGCCGCCGTCCTCCTGAACGTCCGCTACGGACCGATCGGTGTGAGCGTGGCGCCATCGCTCACCGGGCCTCGGTGGTCGCGGTTCCTTCGCGCTCAGCTCGTGGTCGACGAGACCTGGGCGCTCTCGGCGGACGGCCGAGGCGGCCACGATCCCAAGATCATCGTCGGCGGCGGCTTGGTGCTCTACGCGGCGTGGGTCGGCGGCACGGCGGCCGGCGTGCTCTTCGGCGACCTGATCGGCGACCCCGCTCGGCTCGGGCTGGATGCAGCCTTCCCCGCATTGTTCCTCGCCCTGCTGATGCCGAACCTCAACCGTCCTCATGCTCGAACGGCCGCGCTGCTCGGCGCCGCCATCGCACTGGCACTGACACCGTTCGCGCCCGCCGGCGTGCCGATCGTTGCGGCGGGCCTCGCGTGCCTCGTCGGATTGCAACGCCGATGAGCGAAGCGTGGTGGACCGTGGTGCTCGTCGGCGTGGCGACGATCGCGATCAAGGGAGCCGGACCGGTGCTGCTGGGCGGGAAGCCCCTCCCCTCGCGGCTCGGTCGAGTGATCGGCCTCCTCGCGCCGGCGCTCCTCGCCGCGCTGGTGGCGATCAGCACGTTCGGCGGAGAGGGTGCGCTCGTCCTCGACGAGCGCGCGCTCGGGGTGGCGGCCGCCGGCGTGGCTGTGGGCTTCAAGGCCCCGCCGTTAGTGGTCGTGATCGTGGCCGCCGCGGTCACCGCGCTCGCGAGGGCGCTCCTGTAGGTTCGCACCCGATGACCCGCTACCGCGATCTCGGGCTCCAGGTCGGACTCCTCCCGCCGGGACCACTGAACGCGATCACGGACGTCGACGGAGTCACCGTCGGCGTGACGACCTTGATCGACGGTGACGGTCCGCTCGAGGTCGGCCGGGGTCCGATCCGAACCGGCGTGACCGCGATCGTTCCTCACCCCGGCATCGGAGCGGAGCCGTTGTTCGCCGGGAGTCACACGCTGAACGGCAACGGCGAGATGACCGGGCTGGAGTGGGTCCGCGAGTCCGGGTGCCTCACGACTCCGATCGCGATCACGAACACGCACAGCGTGGGCGTCATCCGCGACGCTCTCGTGTCCTACGAGATCCGCGGCCGCGAGCGAGGGCCGGCGTTCTGGAGCCTTCCCGTCGTCGGGGAGACATACGACGGCGCGCTGAACGACATCAACGGGATGCACGTGGGTCCCGAGCACCTCTTCGCCGCCCTCGACGCCGCGACGGGCGGCCCGGTGCCCGAAGGCAACGTGGGCGGCGGCACCGGGATGATCTGCCACGATTTCAAGGGAGGCACGGGGACTGCATCGCGCGTGATCGAGGGCCGTGGGGACGGCTGGACGGTCGGCGTGCTCGTACAGGCGAATCATGGGGACCGCGAGCGTCTGATGGTCGACGGGGTCCACGTGGGCGAGGCGATCCCGTACGGGGAGCTGCCGTCCGCGTGGGACCAGGAGGAAGCCCTCGGTCGCGCGGCCGAGGGCTCGATCATCGTGGTGGTCGCGACCGACGCCCCGCTACTCCCCCACCAGCTGGAGCGGATGGCGCAACGGGCCGGTCTCGGGATCGCCCGCGTCGGCGGAGGCGGCGGCAACTCGAGCGGCGACATCTTCCTGGCGTTCTCCACCGCGAACGCCGGACGGATGAAGAGCCACAAGACCGCGAACCCGGATGAGGCGTTGGCCGTCGACATGCTGCCGGATGCCTCGATCACGCCCTTGTTCTGGGGCGTGATCGAGGCCACCGAGGAAGCGATCTTGAACGCGCTCGTCGCGGCCGACACGATGGTCGGCCGCGACGGCATCACGGCCCACGCACTCCCCCACGATCGGCTCGTGGAGATCATGACGACGTACGGGAGACGACCGGTCCGGTAGGCGTCGGGGCGGCGGGATTCGAACCCGCGACCTCGTGCTCCCAAAGCACGTGCGCTGCCAGGCTGCGCTACGCCCCGCTTGTATCGCGATTCTACGTCGGAGTACCGTTGCCCGATGCGCGCGCGGCCCGGGACGAGGAACCTCCTGAGCTACACGCTGTCGATCGTGCTGTTGGTCGCCATCGGCGTCTTCGCGATCCTCGTCGCGCTTCAGCTGCGAAGCGACAAACCTCCTCGCTTCGATGTGGCTGCCCCCGAAGGCGTGGACTGTCCAGTCGGCGAGGGCACGCCCGCGTGCTTCAGCTTCACCATCACGAACCTCGGCAGCCAGCCGTCGCTCGTGGAATGCAACGTGACGACGGGCGTCGGCCGAGCAACCTTCCTCAACGACACGTCGGTCTACGCGAGCACGGCACCGTTCGAGCCCGGGATCGCCAATCAGGTGACGGTGAAGGTCGACCAAGGGGATCAGGACACCGTGACCCAGCCGACGCTGGTTTGCAGGGCCGTCTAGGCCGAGACGCGGAACACGCCCTCGCCCACGATCCGCACGCCTCCGCCGACCCGGACGTTCCACGAATCGCCGTCCGGCCTGACGTCGAGATGCAGGAAGCTCGGTCGTCCCACGAGCTCCCCCTGCGCGACGACCGCGCCGCCCGGCATGCCCGCGAGACCGCGTGACGCCAGGTAGACGCCGAGCGGGCCGGCGGCCGAGCCGGTGGCGGGATCCTCGCCGACGCCGAGGCTCGCATCGAACATCCTGGCCATCACGTCCCCGTCGCCTCGCGTGGCGAACAGATAGAGGCATTCGCCCCCGGACGCGGCGGTCGCGCGCCGGCACGCCGACTCGTATCGCTCGGCACGACGGAGCGTCTCCTCGTCACGGAGCGGCACGATCAACGGCCCGAGGCCCGTCGAGATCACCTGCATCGGCAGCACCGGATGCAGGTCGTCGGGTTCGAGCCCGGCCGCGTCCGCCACGACCCGGCGGTCGTGGAACTCGGGCCCGAACACCGGCCGGCGCTGCGTCATCCAGGCGAAGCCTCTCCCCAGGTCGACCTCGACGGGGATGTCGCCGAGCGCGGTCGTCTGCACCGTCTCCGGTGACGTCCTGCCCTCACTCACGAGGGTGTAGGCCGTTCCGATCGTGGGATGACCGGCGAACGGAAGCTCCGCATCGGGCGTGAAGATCCGCATGCGGTAGCCGTCGGCGCGCGACTCGATCACGAACGTGGTCTCGGAGAAGTTCGTCTCGAGGGCGAGCATCTTCATCTGTTCGGTGGAGAATCCGTCGGGTGTTTCGGGCACGACGCACAAGCGGTTTCCCTGGAACGGGATCTCGGTGAACGCGTCGACCAACCGGAACCCGACCTCCATCGGCGCAGTATCGCAGCACGAGTGCTCGGGCTCGTCGAGAGAGGATCGAGCTCGACGGGGAGGTCGCACGGTCACGAGTCGACCATCCGATGCGCGGCGGCGTTCGGCGGGGAAAGGAGTGTCGTCGTGAACGATCCGGTCCTCAGGCGCGGCGTCTGGTGGCAACAGCAGGACGACGGGACGTGGCTTCGCTGGAACGACGCCTCGCAGATATGGGAACGATCCGATGGCTCGCCTCCTCCACCCGAGGAATCAGAGCTACCCCCTGTTCCTCCGACTCCCGGCCTGGGCACCGGCGCTCGGTACCCGAGAACGCTTGTCACGAATGTGTGCGTCCCGAACTACCTGGTGTAGGCGATACTCGTGACGTTGTTCCTTTTCCTCCCGACCGGGATCGCCGCGATCGTCTTCGCCTCCCAGGTCAGCAGCAAGCTCGCTGCGGGAGATGTCGCCGGCGCGACGGAAGCCTCCAACAAGGCGAAGATGTGGAAGATC
This sequence comes from uncultured Actinomycetota bacterium, assembly GCA_963842295.1. Classification (GTDB taxonomy): domain Bacteria; phylum Actinomycetota; class UBA4738; order UBA4738; family HRBIN12; genus JAJNBA01. The sequence continues at coordinate 157,596 of CAWJFY010000007.1, forward strand.
ATCAGCGCGGTGATCGGTGTCCTCGTCGGCGTGATCGTGATCGCCACCACCGCCGACAACAGCTTCACCTACACCCCGTAAGTGGCCGTGTACGCCGTGCACGCAGTCGGTCTCGGCCACTCTCGCATCCGAGATGTGGCGCTGTTCCTCGGGGGCCTGGCGTTCGCCGTCGTCCTCCACGTCGTCGATCCCAGCGGGGCAACCGCCTTTCCCGTCTGTCCTTTCTATGCCGTGACGGGCCTGTACTGCCCCGCTGCGGGACGCTGAGGTGTCTGCACGCTCTGCTCCATGCGGATCTTCGAGCCGCCGTCGACTACAACGCCTTGACCGTCTTCATCCCACCGATGCTCGTCGTCGCATGGCTGTCGGTAGGACTCGCAGGGATCCGAGGGCAGCAGTTCTCGCGGATGGGTGCCACCTCGCGATGGATCGGGTGGGCTTTCGGTGCCATGTTCGTGCTCTTCTGGATCCTACGGAACCTGCCTCTGGCGCCCGTCTCCTGGATGGCTCCGTAGACGCGCTGCGGGCGCTGGGCGTTCCGACGTGACGAGCGGCCGGGAACACAGGAGAGGTTGCTAGGCTGGCTCTGCGCGGGTGTAGCTCAATGGTAGAGCCCCAGCCTTCCAAGCTGGTGGTGCGGGTTCGATTCCCGTCACCCGCTCTGCAGGTCAGAGCGTATCTCCGCAGGTCACGGGGTACGTCATGGCCTTTACCCCTATCCGTCGTTCCTCGTCATTTCGCGGTCTTTCGCGGTCTTTCGCGGGACGGATGCGGGACAGGTGCGGGACGACACAGCCCACGCCGACCGTGGCGTGCCACGCCGCGACCGGGAGAGGGAGGAACCGCCTGCCCGCCTCCGGAACGGAGAGTCGGAGCTCGGTGAGCTCAGGTACGCAACAGCTGACATGAGAACGTCAGGGTGCGTGAGGACACCTCAACATCGGGTTCGATCCCTAGTTTTCCTCACTCGTCACATTCGACGAAGCCGACGCGAATCGAGGATCGGCGCGACATCGACGTGCAGCACGTTATCGGAAACATGGCGAATCGGAATCCAAACTTGCTCACCTTTGGCACAGTCAATCGCGGGTCCGGATCGGACTGTCCTCTTCAGCCTCCAATCACTCTCCACTCGAAGGCTTAGCCCGCCCCCGGGTCGTCGGTCGGCGCGTGCCCTCAGGCGGATACCGCTCTTCGAGATGACTAACGATCTTTCGGGCCTGCTCCTGGTGCTGCTCGATTCTCTGGCGAGCGCGTTGAAGACGGCGTTCCTGGAAATCGATCCGGACCAGTCCCCGATCAAGCGCGACCAAGATCATCGTCACCACAGCGTGCAAGCGGCGAGCCTCGCGCTGCGATAGCTCAATCGGCGTGCGCTTTTCAGTTGCGGCCATGGCGCTTACAACCCCAGGATATCGCCGAGCGGACCCAGGATATCGCCGAGGATGCCACCCAGCCCCCCGTCACTCTCACCACTACCGCCGCCCGTTGGCTGGGTCGGCGGCACGCCCGCCCCTGCTACGGGCACGGTGCCCGCGGCCGGCATCATCACGATGACGGGCGGATAGGGCGGGTACGGAGGATATGGGGGGTTTGGAGGTTGAGCGGGACTCGTGGGGTAGGGCGGATTCGGGGGATAAGGCGGGTTCGATGGATAGGGGGGATAGGGGGGGTTCGGAGAACCGCCACCGCCGCAGCACGAACAATCGCAGTCACATCCACCCATGCGAACCTCCCTTTCCGATTCCTTCGCATCGTCGTTTGCTCCTGTGTCGTTGTCGGTTGTATCCGCCATGGCGCTCCTTCCCAGCCTTGCCGATGGCTCTGACTTGCTGGCCCTGATGAGGCCCAGGAAGGATGAGTCATGTCAAGATGGCCATCCGCCATACACCGAAGGCAGTAATTACTGTGGAGTACGTTCCCTGTTCTGCCTGGGTGATCGGGCCGCGCTCGAAAACTCCTGGACGGTTGGTCTTCATGCAATTCGTGGTGTCAAGCAGCACCTGCCGGGACGACGACGTTACCCCTGTGCTACTACATTCATCCTTGTCCGCACGGTAGAAGCCTGCCAGTACCAGCATCACCACGACGATCAGGGCCGAGGACGCCGCAATCAGACTAGGACATCACACATTCAGCCTAGAGCGCGGTCCCGCGGAGCCCAGAACACGCGGTCGAAGGTGTCGCGGATACTCATGAGCGAATCCTTGGCAGCACGAAGGACGAGCGCCTCTCGATCACCGTCGTTCACCAGACCGACACATATGTCGCAGGCGAGCCAGGCCTCCTCGGAGCGCACCTCATCGGTCGAGGGAACCGACTTCAAGAAGTTGGGACCTTCGTACCAGGCGATGGGCGGCATTGCGCCACAGAAGCTGCAACTCGGATTCATGACGCTCGAGGCTAGCCTGTTCTGAGCTGGAGTGCCCCTATGCCATCGGATCGCGAGCAGAGAACCCATCTAAGACATGCCCTCAGGGCTCAAGTCCTGCACGACGGGACCATCATTGAGGGAGGGTCTAATGCCTCGCGACAGGCAGTGAACCGCGCGCGAGAAGAAGACTCCTACCCTATGGTGGATCGCTGTAACAAATCAGAACGGTGCCGGGGTTGAAGGAGTCTTGCCTGAGTGACCAGATTGGACTGCCTCCGTACACAACGTCGATCCAAATAGTGGACCAGTAGTACCTGCACCCTGTGCCCCGGTTTCCCTTCGGTGTGAACCAAAACGCAATCTGAGGACAACGCTCGATATTTTGTGGCGAGGTCAGTCCACCGCACGTGACTGTGCGGTCGTTCACGACCTTGACATGGTTCGTATGATCCAGATTCTTTCGCCATCCATTGATGTGAACGCGGATTCCCTTCACGTCGGTGGCACAGTCTCCCCGACCTGGAAACTCCACGTCGTGGCCAGCCACTGGGTAGGCCCTCAGGCCTTCGGCGTAGCACACATCCGCCAGGCTAGGAGGTGCTTGAGCAACCGCGATGGCGGAGCTCGCGATGGTGAAGGCTGAAACCAGAAGAACCCGCGAACCAAACCACCGGCAAGCAGGCTTCATCGGTAAATCTCCTGACGAGGACTCGAATGTCCTAAACGTCTGTTTGCAATGCAACACCTCAAGACTTGGTGTGTCAAACCAATCAACTCCGACGAGGCTAGGACGACCGGAGGCTGATTCGAGCGCGCAGAGCTCATCCCGACTTTGGGGAGGTTGCTGTCAACGCCGCCCGCTACCGGATCCGAGGGTCTTCCTCGACCTCCTCGACCGTGTACTCGTTGCGCTCTTCGAGCTCCCAGAAGTGACTCTTCTCCGCGATCTCCTCAGCCCTGGCGTGTGCCTCATCCGTAGTGTCCGCGCGCACCAAGACCCGGAACGACACGAGATAAGTCGGCACCGACACCACCTCCCGAGGCGAAGGCTACCCGGCGAGAAGGGGACAAGCCTCTACCTTGAGTCGACGCGCATGCTGGCGAGCCCGAAGGTCAGTAAGTTCGTCCATCGTCTTGACGAGATCATCGAGACTCGAGTCGCGCCGTTCGCGTTGGCGATCCTCACGAAGATTCAGCTCGAGGGGTGGCTAGTGCCCGTCTCTCGCCAAGCTAACCAACGAGCGAACGAATCGGACGAAGGGAGCAAACATGGCGGCCACATCCAGAAGGCTTCGGTTGAGGGGTCACGGCAGGGGGCTGCGACTAAGCATCTCGGGGGACTGGACCAGTGATCCGATGGGCGGAGTTACTGACTGGGGGCGCACCCTCTCGCGATCAGGGAGCGTCTCGGACACTCTTCGATCACGGTGACGATGGACCGCTACGGGGGCCTGTTCCCGCGCCTGGTTGAGGCCATCGCGGAGGGTCTGGACGAGGTACTTCGCGTGGTCGCTCGCGGGACCGGAGCGGGACGAGGACGGGACCGTGCCACATCTCCGCAGGTCAACCGCATGAGGACCTGCCTCTGGCGCCCGTCTCCTGGATGGCTCCGTAGACGCGCTGCGGGCGCTGGGCGTTCCGACGTGACGAGCGGCCGGGAACACAGGAGAGGTTGCTAGGCTGGCTCTGCGCGGGTGTAGCTCAATGGTAGAGCCCCAGCCTTCCAAGCTGGTGGTGCGGGTTCGATCCCCGTCACCCGCTCTCCTTGGACGGTTCCTCCACCGGATCTCCGCCATGGACGCAGGGGATGACGTGAAGGGACGGCAGTCCCTGACTGATCCCCATCGCGTCGATCACCCTGCCAACCTGATCCTGGACGCCGTGAAGAACGACGCAGCCAGTGGGCAAGGACTTCACCGATTTCATGATCGCACCGATGCCGGAAGAGTCCGCGAATGTCACGTCCGTCATGTCGAGCGTGAGGTGGCCGCCACGATCCACACCATCCGCGATCGCCAACTCCATGAGAGGCACGGTGGCCAGATCGAGTTCGCCGTTCAAGAAATACAGGGCTGAACCGTGCGCCGTGATCTCGAAGTCGGCCATCGATGGCCCTCTCGAAAAGGGTCGGGAGGGCGGCCAGTCAGGCATGCGCCGACAGTCCAGGCGACCGGGAAATGTTGCACTTCCCAGCATACAGCTTCACCCCGCGGGGGTGGTTCGGTCGCTCTCGCAAGTCGGTTTCGCGGATCGCTTGCTGGCTACAAAAGCGCTTCGGTGCCGTATCGCTGATAGGCCGATAGCCACTTCGGGCTGGCATTCGCCAACGCAAAGGATGAACCGAAGCCTGATGTGCGGTCACTGCTCGGTTGCCTATGGTGCGTTCATGGCGGACCGATACGAAAGAACGCTGGGCAAGTACGCGTCTGTGACGGTCGAGGCGGCAGCTCGATCGGTGGGCGTGGATGTCGCGAGGATCCGACACTGGTCGGAGGTCGGATCTCTTGAGATCCAGCAACGAGGTGACATGGATGTCGTTCGCTTCGACCAGGTGAGAGCGTTGGCCACCGCGGCGAGGATGGGAACCGAAGGCTCGGGGGCAGGGTCCCTGCGGGCACTCCTCCGGGACACTGCGAAGATCGAGTCCGTCAGCGTTTCATTGCTTCAGGAGCTCGCGCGGGAGAAGGCGGGAAGCGCGTCCTAGGCTCGTCCTCGACACCATCCTCTTCGTCGCGACCATCTCTCGTCCCTCATCTGACCAGAGACCACTCGCGCCGCGCTACGCTTCCACTCGGCGCCGGTAGCTCAGGGGATAGAGCAGGGGACTTCTAATCCTCAGGTCGCAGGTTCGAATCCTGCCCGGCGCGCCACCAGACTTCGCCGCCTGACGTGCAGGCCCTGGCGGAACCGCCTGACGACCGGCGTTCGCGTGACTAGGTTTGGGCTGAGAGGAGGACACACATGAAGACGAAGACGAAGACGAAGAAGGGCAAGAGGACGGCGCGCTTCCAGGTGCAGATCGTCGAGAACCCCAACAACATCACGCTCTTCTTCGACGGTCACGATCTTCCGCCGATCATCTTCAGCGCCAAGACTGGCCACACGGGCAAGAAAGCGCACGGCAAGCTGAAGAGGATCCTCGACGAAGTGGAGACGCAGGGAGAGACGAAGACGGCCGCGAAGACAGCGGCGAAAGCCGTGACGGAGGCAGTCAAGACCGCCTCGAAAGAGGCGGTGAAGGCCGTCTCCGAGAGGACCGGGAAGGCAAACGGCAACTAGCCGCTTGCTAGAGGCGCGGGTAGGTGTGGCCGTACCCCTTCACGAAGCGGGCCTTGACCGACGTGCTGTAGAGCCGTTGACGCGGGATGTCGACCTTGCTTTCGCAGTGGCCGCAGGTGAACGCCCCGAACCACCGGGACGGGATGGCCTGGGGATACTCGCACTGGTGACACGCCTCGAAGATGATCTCGGCGGCGCAGGAGAAGCAGCGGTAGGAGATCGCCCCGTCCTCCACTGGGGAGGGCATCCGGCAGTCGGGGCAGGTGAGGTAGGCCATCTCACCCGTTGTCGGCCGTTCGGGTGACATCCCTTAGTACCCGATCGCGGGTATCCGGGTCGGGACCGATGACGGTGACGTGGCCGAGCTTGCGTGCCGGACGAGATGGCTTCCCGTACAGATGTAGGGAAACGCCTGCTTCGACCTCGAACGAGCCTTCCGGTGGGACCGAGCCGATCAGATTCACCATGGCGCTGTAGGCCGAAGAGGTGGTCGGCCCGAGCTCGAGGCCGCAGATCGCTCGCAGGTGGTTCTCGAACTGCGACGTCGCCGCCCCCTCGATCGTCCAGTGTCCGGAGTTGTGGACGCGAGGCGCCATCTCGTTGCCCAGCAGCTCCTCCCCCACCTGGAAGAGCTCGATCGCGACCACGCCGACGTGTCCGAGCCGCTCCATCACCGCGAGCGCCTGGCGCTCCGCCTTCGCCTGAAGCTCTCGAGTGACGTCGGTCGCCGGCGCGATCGACACGCGGAGGATCCCGTCCCGGTGGATGTTCTCAACGAGGGGATAGAAGGACGCCTCTCCGTCCCGGGCACGGACACCGAGGATGGACAGCTCCCGTTCGAAGGGCACGAGCGACTCGAGGATCGAGGGAGCCCCTCCCACCCTCTCCCAGGCGCCGTCCGCCTCGTCCACGCTCGCCAGCCGGACCTGTCCCTTCCCGTCGTAGCCGAGACGTCGAGTCTTCAACACGCTCGGCACGCCGATCACGTCGAGCGCTTCCGCAAGGTCTTCGCGGGAAGCCACCGACGAGAAAGGAGCCACAGCCAGGCCCACGTCTTCGAACAGAGTTTTCTCCAGGAGCCGATCCTGCGCGAACTCCAAGGATTCAGGCGGCGGCAGCACGAGGACGCGCTCCGCGAGGAGGCGGGCGGATGCGAGCGGAACGTTCTCGAACTCGTACGTCACGACGTCGGCGGCGGCGGCCAGCTCGGCCAGGGCGGTCTCGTCGTCGTACGCGCCCACGATCGCCGGCGCGACCCGGGACGCGGGCGAGTCGGGCGCCGGGTCCAACGTGATGCATCCGATGCCGAGCTCGGTCGCCGCCTCGGCCAGCATCATGCCGAGCTGACCGCCGCCAACGATCCCGACGAGCGTCACCGCTGGTCGGGATCGGGATGGGCTCTGACGTTCTCCGTCTGGACCTCGCGGAACTTCAGGAGCTGCTCGCGGACGTGCTCGTCCTCGAGCGCCACGATCTGCGCTGCGAGCAGCGCGGCATTCACCGCGCCGCTCACGCCGATCGCGAGCGAGCCGACCGGCACGCCGGCCGGCATCTGCACGATCGACAGGAGCGAGTCCATCCCCCTCAGCGCCTTCGACTCGATCGGGACACCGAGCACGGGCAAGTGGGTGTTCGCAGCCGTCATCCCGGGCAGGTGTGCAGCCCCACCGGCGCCTGCGACGATCACCCGCAAACCACGATCGGCGGCCGTCTTCGCGTACTCCACCATCAACTCCGGCGTGCGGTGAGCGGACACGACCTTGGTCTCGAAGCGCACGCCGAGATCCTCGAGCGTGTCGCCGCAGTGCTTCATCGTCTCCCAGTCGGAGCGGGAGCCCATGATGACGCCCACCTGCGGCTCGTCCACGGGCCGAGTCTATCCACGGCCCCCGGTCCGCGGCTTTCCGAGGCGGTGGTTCGCGGATCGGGCGTTCGCCACTAGGCCGGTGGGTTCGTGACCGTGGCGGCGAACTCCTCCAGGTTGTCGACGTAGCGCCGTACGTCGTCGTCGGAGTGAACGAGCGACGTCGTCCAGCTCTCCCATTTCGAGCCGGGCGACTTGAAGACGCCGCGGTTCAGCTGCCAGAGCCACGCGAGCTGCGGAACGCGGTCGTCGATGTCCCACAGGTCCCGGTACTCGTGGATCGGCTCGCGCCGGAACTCGACCGAACCCTTCGCGCCGAGGAGCTTCACGTTCGCCGGCAGACCATGCTTCGCGCAGACCTCGTCGCAGCTCGCGAGGATCGCGTTCAACTCGTCGAACCGAGCGTAGGCGTCGGGCGTGAGCACGTCGAGGAGGTTCGCCTTCGCCGCGGCCATCGTGAGCGGGTTCCCGTTGAAGGTCCCCTGCTGGTCGAGCTCGCCACGGATCACCATGCCCATCGCGTCCTCGGTGCCGCCGATCGCCCCGCAGGGGAGGCCGGCGCCGAGTGCCTTCGCCAGACAGACCAGGTCGGGCACGACCCCGAAGGCCTCGACCGCACCCCCCCACGCCAGCGTGAACCCGGTCTTCACCTCGTCGAAGACGAAGAGCGCCCCGTCGGCGTGACAGAGCTCCTTCAGGCCGGCCAGGTAGCCAGGATCCGGGAGCACGAGCCCACAGTTCGTCATCGCCGGCTCGACGATCATGCAAGCGAACTCGCCGGCGTGCTCGGAGAACGTCTGCTTCGCGGCCTCGAGATCGTTGAACGGCACGTTCACCACGAGGTTCACGAACTCCTGCGGGAGGCCGAGGGTCTGGGGCACGGCGACCGGACGGTCGCGCCGGCCCGCCTTCTCCTCGTCGGGGAACACGCTCACCATCAGCGAGTCGTGATGACCGTGGTAGGTGCCCTCGATCTTCAGGATCTTCTTCCGTCCCGTGTGGGCCCTGGAGATCCGGCAGGCGTCGAGCGTTGCCTCGGTCCCGGAGTTACCGAACCGCCACTGCGGGAGGCGGTAGCGCTCGGCCAGGTTCTCGGCGACCGGCAGCGCATCTTCCGTCGGCTGCGCGAAATGCGTGCCGAGCTCGACCCGCCGCTGCACGGCCTCGACGACCTTCGGATGCGCGTGGCCCATCACCATCACGCCGTAGCCGTTGTGAAGATCGACGTACTCGTTGTCGTCGATGTCCCACACGTGCGACCCCGCTCCGCGGCGCACGTAGATCGGATGCGGCGGCCACGATTGCCAGGACGAGGACACGCCGCCGGGGAGGAAGCGCTTCGCCTCTTCTCGGTAGGAGAGCGATCGCGCGTGGCGGCGATCGAGCGCCTCGCTCTCGCTCTTCGTCAGCTCTTCGACCCATTCGAGGTCGATCTCGACGGTTTCCCTCGTCGCCATCGGCTCCTCCCGATCCCGTGGCCCGGTCCCTGGCTGCTCAGTGTAGGGCCGGTCGCTCGCGCTCGGCGGCGCCGAGCGGCTGTCGAGGATCTGGCCGATCGCCGGATGGCGGGCAGAGGGAAGGCCCCGGTATCATGAGCAGGAAACCGCTTGCGAGAGAACCCTGGGCGGTGTCGAGCATCCGCCGGGAGCGATGCTTCTCGGTTGGCATCGACACCGGGAGACCATGAAAGACCGAAAAGTCGTCGAAAAGCCGAAGAACGTCCTTCCCGGTGTTCCGCCCGGGCGATACGGGACGCCCACGACGCCGGGTGTGTCATCGGGTCGCGAGACGTCGAGATTCCAGCGACGGCTCGCGCGGCGCCTCGATCGCCTCGCCCGTCGGATGCAGCGCCGGCGGGAGCGTCTCGCCGTTCGCTCCGAGCGGCTCACCCCTGGAGGCGAAAGCAGTCGCAGGGGGCTGACCTTCCGCCTCCGGCGCCGGTGGTTCCTTCTCATCGACCGGGTCGAGCTGTTGATCGAACTCCTGCAGGTCCGTTGGTATCGCCGCGTCGCACACATGGCGGATGTCTGGACTCGGCGAGACCAGAGTCGAGCGTCACGTCGCGGTGCGCTGGTGGCCGCGGGCATCTCGGTCGCCCTCGCCGTCACGGCGATCGTCGTGCTCCCTCTCGGAAGCCCCGACAGGGATGTGCCTCGACCGGAAGCCTCGCCCACTGACCCCTCGCCCAACCCCCAGCCCACCCCCGAACCCAGCGGCGACCCGGAGCTGTTCCCATCCGAGCCTCCATCCCTGGATCTCTCGATCTACACGAACGAGCAGGCGGGCTATCTCTTCCGCTATCCAGGCGATTGGGATGTAGCCAGATCTCCGACGGCGACGGTCCTCTCGGATCCCGCTGGTCAGGTCGTGATCTCGTTCGACAACGCCCCGTTCGGATCGCTCCAGGAGGCTTCCGACCGGGTCGTGGAAGAGCTCACCAACGCCTACGTCGGTTCCGAGATCATCGCGACGGACACCGGCCAAACACCGCAGGGATATCCATCGATCGTCGTGGGCGGTACCGCGACGGATGGGAGCGGCGTGAGTGTCCGCTTCCTCGTCGTGACGATCGAAGGCCCGAACGCGAACAACCGTGCCCTCTCGATCAGGTTCCCTGCCGACACGGATCCGGACGACCTGGGTGCGGTCCTCGCGGTCGTCGGCTCGTTCAGGTTGGATCCCACGGCCTAGCACGCCCCCTCGAACTCCCGCGCGAGAGCGCTCCGGATCAGAGGCGGAAGGGGTATTCGGCCTACGACGTTTGGGTTAGGATCGCCGTCATCAGGGTAAAGGCGCATGAAGGGGCAATGTCGAGTGGGTCGGGAGGACGGCATGACGAGGACATCGAACCGAGCCCAGCGAATCACCTTGATGTGCGTGGTCACAGCAGTCGTAGCGCTGGGATGGTCACCACTGCAAGCTTTGGCAGATGACGGTGCGATGGGAGCGCTCGGTTCAACCGTGAGTGGCACCACTGATCAGGTCGCCGACGCAGTCACCGCTGCCTCCGACCCTGTTGGCGCCGTCTCAACCGCGGCATCAGGCACCGTCGAGGCCGTCTCGGACGCGGCATCAGGCACGGTCGAACCCGTCGCAGCCACGATCCCTGACCCGATCGCCGCCGCCTCGAACACCGTGGGCAACGTCGCTGGCGCCGCGTCCAACACCGTGGGCAACGTCACGAACGCCGCCTCCAACACCGTGGGCAACGTCACGAACGCCGCCTCCAACACCGTGGGCAACGTCACGAACGCCGCCTCCAACACCGTGGGCAACGTCACGAACGCCGCCTCCAGCACCGTGGGCAACGTCACGAACGCCGCCTCCAACACCGTGGGCAACGTCACGAACGCCGCCTCCAACACCGTGGGCAACGTCACGGGCGCCGCATCCAACACCGTGGGCAACGTCACGGGCGCCGCTTCCAACACCGTGGGCAGCGTCTCGAATGCAGTCGGCGGTGCCACCTCGGCGGTCGGAAGCGCGGCTGGCAACGTCGCGTCCGGCGCGCTGGAGAGCGTGGGTGCGACGAACGAGACATCGACCGCGACTGGTTCCACGTCGCCTCCCCTCTCGTCTCAGCAGGCGGCTTCGGATCGGCGATCGTCGGGAGCGACGCGTGCGAGCATCCACGACGACCTCGTCTTGCTCGCGGAGAGGGGCCGCGCGACGGCCGCGCTCGGTGACGACGGGTCTGGGTCATGCGTGTCAACGTTCGGCACTGTGTGCGTCACCACGACGGCGGGAGATGCGCCTGGCTCATGGGAAGGCTCAGTGGCAGCCGTCCTGCAGAAGCTCCTGGCCTTGACCGGTTCGGGTCTCCTGACCTGGGTCGCGGCGTCGTGCATCTTGACCGTCATGGGTGCGCTGGCCCTCCACGAAACGAGGAGACGCTCCGGGGAATACCCCCTCAGGTCATCCTGAGTGTCCTGAGGCAGCTGCAGCGAACGCCTCGAAGTTATCGAGGTAGCGCCGGACGTCCTCGTCCGAGTGCACGACCGAGAGCGTCCACGTCTCCATCTTGGCCCACGGCGACTTGAATACGCCGCGGTTCTGCTGCATCAGCCACGCCAGGTACGTGATCCGCTCGTCGATGCCGATCGTGTCGCGGTACTCGTGCACCTCCGTCGCCGAATACGTGACCGAACCTTTCGCGCCGATCCCCGTGACGTAGGCGGGCAGCCGGTAGCGGTCGATGATCGGCCGGATGCCGTCCTTCAGCGCCCGATCGATCGCCCGCAGGCGTTCGTACGCATCGGGCGTAAGGACCTCGAGCAACGTCGCCCGCGCGGCGGCCATCGTGAGCGGGTTCCCGTTGAACGTCCCCGCGATGTCGTGATCGCCACGGAGCACCGGACCGAAGAGCTCCTTGGTGGCGCCGATCGCGCCGCACGGGACGCCGCCGCCGAACGCCTTCGCCAACGTCACGATGTCGGGCTGCACGCCGAATGCCTCGACGGCACCTCCCCACGCGATCGTCGCGCCGGTCTTGACCTCGTCGAAGGCGAGGTATGCGCCGTGACGGTGGCAAAGGTCGAGCAGGCCCTGGAGGTAGCCCGGCTGCGGCAGGACGACCCCGCAGTTCATCATCGCGGGCTCGACGATCATGCCGGCGACTCGCCCTTCGTTCTCGGCGAAGGCCCGCTCCGCCTCGGCGAGGTCGTTGAACGGCACCACGCGGACGAGGTCGGCGAACGCCTGTGGGATCCCCATCGCCTGCGGGACCGTGACCGGGTGCTCGCGCGGACCGATCAGCTCCGGATCCGGGCCGACGGAGAACATCAGAGAATCGTGGTGACCGTGGTACGTCCCCTCGATCTTCACGATCAGGTCCCGGCCCGTGTTCGCGCGCATCAGGCGGACGGCCTCGAGCGTCGCCTCGGTACCGGAGTTGCAGAACCGCCACAGCGGGAGACCGAAGCGCTCGGCGACGTTCTCCCCGATCTCGTGGAGCTGCGCCGTGGGCTGCGCGAAATGGGTGCCGAGGCGCGCGCGCTTCTCGATCGCCTCCACGACCTTCGGGTGCGCGTGCCCGATCACCATCGCGCCGTAGCCGAGGTGGTAGTCGACGTACTCGTTGCCGTCGAGATCCCAGATGTGGCTGCCCTCGCCACGGTCGATGAAGATCGCGTGCGGCGGCGACGCCTGCCAGGACGAGGCCACGCCTCCCGCGACGTGCGTCGCGGCCACGTCCCGATACTCGATCGAAGCCCGATGCTTCGGTTCGAGCGTCGCCTCTTCGTCGGCGATGAGACGGTCGACGAGGTCGAGGTCGAACTCGATCGTTTCTCTGACAGCCAGCTGGTCCACCCCCTGTCCGATTGAACGGCCGTTCAATGATGCCCGAGGGGGAGGGTACAGGGCAACCCCGGATGCGCGTTCGGGTACCCTTGCTCTCGCACGTGGTGGCCGTAGCTCAAGTGGTTAGAGCGCCAGGTTGTGGTCCTGGAGGCTGGGGGTTCAAGTCCCCTCGGTCACCCTGAGGAACAGCTGCGGCCGCGGCCCCTTCGGGCCGCGGCCGCAACTCGTCACCGTTCGGATCGCGCCGCTAGTCCAGCAGGCTGACCCCGCCGGGGCCGACCAGCAGCCCGGCGATGATCAGTACGATGCCCCAGATGACCTGGCCTCGCACGATCCCGACGATGCCCGCGATCACGAGGACCGCGGCGATGATCCAGAGGATCGTGTCGGTGGTTCTTTCGTTGGCCTGCGCAAGCACCGCATAGGTGGTCGAGAGGGTCGCCAGCATCCCTTTTCTCCTTATTTCAGTCGGATTCAGTCGGTCAGTGCCGGGATCAGGTACAGGGCGAGGAACACCAAGATCGCGATGACGATCGCGACGATCGCCACGTACTTGATGGCCGCGTAGCCGACGAGGCCGCTTCCGCCCTCGGGGTCGCGGACCGGGGTGGTCTCCTCGTGGTGGTGAGGCTCTGGCGTCATGCTCATGTGAACGCCTCCTTCTGTTCGAGCCGCCTCCATGACGGCATCAGCGTTCAGTCGCCGGACATATCCCCAGTTCGCGGTGCCAGCAAACATCGCCGGGAACACCTTGTGAGCGACCGCCGGTTGCTAGACTGCGCCGGGCCTCTAGCTCAATCTGGCAGAGCAACGGACTCTTAATCCGCAGGTTCGGGGTTCGAGTCCCCGGGGGCCCACCATCGAAGCCGCATCGCGAACGCGCTGCGACGTCGGGGGTCGCTGCTACCACGGGCGTCCGGGCATGGCGATCGCATCCCGATTCCCTGCGCCGCCTGTCGAAGGAGCCTCGATGCCGAACGACCCGGTCGACACCCTGCACGAGGTCACCGAGGTTGCGGTCATCCGGCATCCGGACTTGGGAGTCCTGCTGCTGCACTCAGCCGATCGTCGATGGCACTTCCCCGACTGCACCGTCCGCGTCGGTGAGCCGTGGGACGAGAGCCTGAGTCGTGCCGTGCGGTCGGCGACGGGCATCATGGATCTGACCATCGGTCCGGTCATGCTGATCCAGAGCTTCGGCCCGGGCGAGGTGGATGAACGCCCGCAGTTCGGCCTCTTCTTCCTCTGCACCACCCGCATGCCGGACGCGACCGGCGCGCATCGATGGGTGCAAGATGCGGCCGACTTGGACGGGGTTGATCTGTTTCATCCGTTGGTTGCCGACCTCATCGGGCGGGCCTTGGACGATCCGGTCCGGTGAAGGGAGCCTCTTCCACCGTCAGGGCGTGGACGTCGTCCCGCGCGAGGAACCGTATCCGGAGGTCCTCGTCGGAGATGCCGCCTGCGATCTCCCCGACGATGTCGCGGGCAAGGCTCCGGAGCCTCGCAGCGTCCCCTTCCGCCCCCCTCCGAGCCGCGAGGTCTGCCGACAGCGCGAGGCCCTCCCAGAGCACCCGGCGCTCCCCCAGGCGCTCCGCGCGCTCGATCGCCTCAGCCACCTCGTCGCCTGCCTCCTCGATCCGATCGGCAGCCAAGAGAGCTCTGGCGAGGACGACGAGCGCCCCGGCGACCAGGATCTCCACCCCGCTCGCGCGGAGCTCCTCGACGACCGTCCGTGCGACGGTCTCGGCCTCCTCGACATAGCCGTCGAGGAGCGCGAGGCGGGCTCGCGCGGCGCTCGAGGCCACTCGGAGGAACGTCCGGTCGGGCTCGGGCAGCATCATCAGATCCACGGCCTCCAGGGGCGCGTGTGCCTCATCGTGCCGCCCGAGGGAGATGAGCGCGAGGGCCTGCGAGACGCTCGCGATCGAGATCGCAGGAGGGATCCGCTCGCGCGCGATCGCGAGCGCCTCCTCCGCCAGGAAGAGTGCACGTTCGCCGTCTCCGAGGTAGGTCGTCACCCGTGAGAGGTCGGCCCGCGTGGCGATCGCGGCGTAGGCGAACCCGCCCTGCTCCCCGAGCTCGAGGCACCGCTGGATCGAATCGATCGCGGCACCGAGCTGGCCTCGCTCGAGCTCCACCCGGTAGACCGTGATCAGGGCGTGCGACTGACCCCAGGCGTTCCCGATCGACTCGGAGATCGCGATCGCCGCGTGGGCGTCCGCGAGCGCGGCAGCGTAGTCGCCGCGGAACAGGTGCATCGAGCTGCCGACCGTGAGGTTCTCGCCCAGCATCGGACGGTTCTCGAGCTCTTCCCAGAGCTGCCGCGCCTCGGCCAAACGGTGCGCGGCCGTCGAGAAGTCACCGAGTGCCATGTAGGCACGGGTGACATCGTTCAGGGTGAACGCGAGCTGTTCGCGCTCCCCGAGGTCGCGGGCGATCACGAGGGACGCCTCCCCCGCCTCGACGGCTCGTGCGGCGTCCCCTCCTCCGTAGACGTTCGCGACCACGATGTTCCACAGCGCCCTCGCCTCGGCTGAGCGGTCGCCGATCCGCCGCGCCATGACCACGAGCTCCTCCGACAGCCGCCGCCCCAGCTCCGGGTCGAACTTCGGGGTGGCCGTCGCGTAGAGCAGGGCGATGCTCGAGTGCGCGGACAGCTCCATCGCGTCGTCGTCCCTCGCCACCGCCTCTTCGCGCATCTCTTCGTAGTTGGCAATCGCGTCGTCGTAGCGGCCGATCAGCTCCAGCGCGTTACCTCGCTGCTCGTACATCGAGCGCAGGAGGGGCGACGGCGCGCCGATCCGGCGAGCCGCGTCCAGCCCGGTGCGGTAGTGCGCCTCCGCTTCGGCGTTCGCGTACAGCCGTGCCGCCGCGTCGCCGGCCTTCGCTGCGTACGTGACCGTGGAAGCGTCCTCACCGGCTTCCGAGAAATGACGGACGAGCTGGGACGCGACTTCGTCGAGGCGGTCGCCCGCCGTCTCCTCGAGAACCTCCGCGACGCGCAGGTGGGCAGCACGGCGGTGCTTCGCGAGGAGTGTGCCGTACGCGGCCTCCTGCGTGAGCGCGTGGCGGAACGTGAACTCGGCGTGTGAACCGTCGCCGGTGACGCGGATCAGGTCGCGGCGCACGAGCTCTCGGAGATCGTCCCGGACATCCGCCCGACCGGCGACGGCGACGAGGAGCTCCTCTTCGAAGGTCCTCCCGATAACGGCGGCGGTCTGCACCGTGCGCCGGCTCGACTCCGGCAAGCGATCGAGACCGACGGTGATCAGGCTCTGGATCGTGTCGGGGATCACGATCTCGGTCGTATCTCCCGTCAACCGCCAGCCGTCGTCTCCACGCTCGACGACGCCGCCGTCGATCAACGCCCGGGCCACCTCTTGCATGAAGAGCGGGTTCCCCTCCGTGTTGTGGAGGATCCGCTCCCGAACGTTCCCCGTCATCTCCGGAACAGGGAGGAACGCGCCGATCAACTCGTCGCTCTGCTCTGACGAGAGGGCGTCGAGCTCGAACACCGTCACATGCGCAGCGAGCTCGGTCTCCACCCACTCCTTGAACTCCCAGGAGACGACATCGCGATCGGGGCGGAACGAAGCCAGGACCACGATCGGCGCATCGACGACGAGCTCGGTGGTCGCGCGAACCAGCTCGAGCGAGGCATGGTCGCACCAATGGAGGTCTTCGAAGACGATCAGCCGGCGACCGCCCTGCGCGAGGGTCGACCCGACCACGAGCTCGGTGGCCGCACGTTGGAACGCCTCGCCTTCCAGGTGGGGCTCGTCCTCCCGCTCGACGCCGAGGAGTGCTCGCGCGACCCGTTCGCTCCGCCCTTCCCATCCCTCCAGGGCGATCGTCTCCATCAGATCGGCGATCTTGGCCCGGACGGTGTCGGCGGGATCCGACTCCTTGACGCCGGCACGCTCCCGCATCAGCCGCCGGTACTGCGCGTAGGGCTGCATCGTGTCGAACGGGACGCACTGCCAGAAGTCCCATCGGCGATCGTCGCTCGGCTCCATCTCCGCCCAGATGGCGTTGGCCTCTTCGATCAGCCGGCTCTTGCCGATGCCGGGATCGCCGGTGAGGAGCAGGACGGATCCGCGACCTTCGTGCGCCCTGTCGAACGCCGCGCGGATGGCCGCCATCTCCGCCTCGCGCCCCACGAGCGGTGCGTCCAGGCGCCGGGCGGCGCGAACGGTCCACGGAGCGTCCAGGCGACCCAGCACCCGGTAGGAGTCCACGGGATGTCGTTTCCCCTTCAGCTCCACGCCGCCCAGCGCCTCGACCTCGAAGAGGTCGGCGACGAGCCGGTAGGTGTCCTCGGTGATCTGCACGGAGCCGGGCTCCGCGGTCTGCTCCATGCGGGCGGCGACGTTCACGGCGTCACCCATCGCCGAGTACTCCTGTTTGAGCTCCGAGCCCACGTCGCCCACGACGACGGGGCCCGTGTTGATACCGACGCGGACGTTCAGGTCGAGCCCGCGCTCCCGAGCGACCTTCTCGCGGAGCGCGGTGATCGAGGAGACGATCTCGAGCCCCGCCATCACCGCGCGCTGCGGGTCGTCCTCGTGGGCGGTCGGCGCGCCGAAGAACGCCAGGATCGCGTCGCCCATGAGACGGGCAACCGTGCCCTCGTGCCGGACGACAGGCGTGATGAGGTGCGCGAACGCCTCGTTCATGACGTCGGTCCAGTCCTCGGGGTCGAGCTCCTCTGCCATCGCGGTCGATCCGCGCACGTCGCAGAACAGCATCGTGACCACGCGACGTTCTCCCGACGAAGCCTCTTGGCTGGCGGCGGATGTATCTCCGAGTCGCTCGCCACAGGCGTTGCAGAACCTCGCGCCCTGAGGATTGTCGGCGCCGCAGGTCGGGCAGAGCATCACGGTCCGAACGATAGCCTCCATGGCTCGATGAACCGGTCGGTCCATCCGAGGCCATCCGAAGCGCGCTCGAAGCCCTAGCGGCAAGATCTGCCTCATGAGTGAGACGCCGACCCGGGGGCCCACCGAGAGCGGATACATTCCGCGAATGGGCTTCACCGTTGCAGCTGATGCGTACGACCTGTTCATGGGCCGGTACTCAACGCCACTCGCACCCAAGTTCGCCGACTTCGCGGAGATCGTCGGTCAGCGAGCGATCGATGTGGGGTGCGGCCCGGGCGCCCTCACGGCCGAGCTCGTGAGGCGTTTGGGGGCGGCCGCCGTGTCCCTCACGGCCCAGGCCTGGGCGGCACGAGGCATCGTCTAGTCTCGGCCGTTCCTGCGACGAGCATCGTCAGCCCGTCGCGCGCTCCTTGAGCACCTCGAGGTACTCGTCGAGCCGCTCGTAGGTCTCGATGGCCCCGGACTCCATCCCCGACCCGAGCACCTCATCGCGCATCTCCTTCGAGGGGAAGACGGCACTGCTCGTCACCGTGGTCTTTCCGTCGTGCTCCTCGAACGTGTAGGTCTCCGGACCGCCGGGGTTGTCTTCGAACCCGAACGTCCAGACGATGCGTTCCGGCCGGACGATCTCCAGGTACTCCCCGAAGAACGTGGTCTCGTCGCCGTCGGGACCCCGGTGCACGACCCTCCATGTCCCGCCTGGTCGGAAGTCGATCTCACAGTCCACGACCTCGTACTTCCTCGGGCCCCACCAATTCGACATGTGTTCGCATGAGGTGTGCGCCTCGAACACGAGGTCGCGTGGCGCGTCGAAGACGCGGGTCATCACGATCTCCCGATCCGACGGCGTCGTCGTCACCAGCCGGTTCCTACTGCTTCCGCCCATCTCCCTGCTCCTTTCCTCGTCCCTGGAGCTCGTCCAGGTAGTCATCCAGCCGGTCGTAGCTCTCCTCCCAGAAACGCCGGTACCACTCGGTCCACTCGGCGACATCCTTCAGCGGCCCCGCTTCGAGCCGCGCCGGTCGCCATTGCCGCTCCCGGCCTCGGGAGATCAGCCCCGCCCGTTCCAGCACCTTCAGGTGTTTCGAGACCGCCGGCAGGGTCATCTCGAACGGCTCCCCCAGCTCGGTCACCGAGGCCTCCCCCGCCGCCAGCCGCGCGAGGATCGCCCGCCTCGTGGGATCCGCGAGGGCCGCGAACGTACGGTCCAGCCGATCTGTCCTCGTCACCGCTCAACCCCTTAGTTAAATAACCGATTGGTAAATTACTCCCTCGACCTCGCTCCTGTCAAGTGCGGATGCCAGTCCCAAAGATCAGGCGATGCTTGATCCGCGGGATCGATCCTCGAGTCCCCGGGGCTGCGCTAGGGAAGCCTCTCCAGGATCACCAGCGGGATGTCTCGCTCCGTCTTGGCTTGATACTTGTCGTACTCGGGCCAGATCGAAACCATCGTGGGCCAGAGCTTCGCTCTCTCCTCAGGATCGGCCGGAAGGGCTCGCGCGGCGAACCTCTCGGCACCGACCTGTAGCTCGACCTCGGGGTTGTCGGCAAGGTTCAGGTACCACGACGGATGCTTCTTCGACCCGCCGTCCGACGCGACGACGAGGTACCGATCGCCGTCCCGACCGTAGATCAACGCGGTCCGCCGGAGCCGCCCTGTCTTTCGACCGCGGGTGGTGAGAAGGAGGGTCTGCACGCCTCTCCACTCATGCCCCTTGGCCCCGTCGGTCTCCACGTAGCGCCGGATGTGCTGGGCAACCCATCTCGTCGGACTGTCCGAAACCTCGTCCTGCGACGACATCAGGCCTCGACGATATCGTCCATCGATCAGGCGGGCGACCCAGCAACTCCTATGCCCGGATGACGACCGGTGTTCCCATCGGCACGCCGCGGAGATGTCGCAGCAAGGCGTTCGACACGCGAACGCAGCCCTTGCTGACCGCCTCACCACTGTCACCCGGATCGTCGGTTCCGTGGATGGCGAGGCGAGGCTCGCCCGGGAACTCCTCCCAGGGTTCGATGGAATCGGAGAACCCGGAAAGGCCGAGGATGAAGCTCCCGTAGGGACCGGAAGGCCGGTCGGTGTCGACCTTCGCCCACACGAAGTATCGACCGGGCGGGGTGGGCGTCGCCGCGGAGCCGACGGCGACGGGGAGGTGCGCCACTCGCTCGCCCTCGCGGAGTCGGACGAGCCATCGCTCCGACACGTCGATGACGACCCGTTCGGCGACCTCGGCGAGACGCACGTCCGAGGCCTCGATCCACCCCGCCTGTCCGTTCGGCCAGACGGGTAGTTGGATGCGCAGCCAGATGGCTCCGTCGTCGGTCGCGTTCCGCAGGACGAGGAGCCGGAGGCGCTGCCCCCAGGGGTTGTCGGCATCCAGGTTCATGTAAGGACGTTCCGTTCCCGGCGCGGCGTGTATGTCCAGGGAGGTCTCGCGTGGGACAGCCACGAAGGTTCCGCCCCGCGCGAGCAACCGGGCCGCGCTGATGTCGGCCGGAGGCGTGGGCCGCGATCGAGGTACCACCTCCGTGCTCGACGGAGGATCGACGCCCCGCGCGCAGGACAAGATGAAGACGGCGATCAGCACCAAGGGGAAGGCGCGGCGAGGCATCGGCTCATGATGTCGCGCGCCTGGGCCGGCGTCTACGCCGCGGTCCCACGATGGGCTGGCCCGGAGGGACCGCAGTCCGGATGGCTCACCGCGATCTGGGCACGAGCTCGGAGGGATGGATGAGGCGGTCGCCCTGGGGAGCCGGTGTTGGTCCGCGGCGAGCCCACCTTTCACGGAGGGCGTCCTCGGTCGAGGTAGGCTCACCGCGCCGCGAGAGTGGCGGAACCTGGCAGACGCGCCGGATTTAGGATCCGGTGCCCGAAAGGGCGTGGGGGTTCAAATCCCCCCTCTCGCACCTCTGATGGGGAGTGTGGTAGGTGTGGGGGGGCTTCGCCGTCTCGCCCGGTGCTCACAGAGGCCGGATGGAGTCCGGGAACTTGATCGCTGGATGCCTCGGGTTGCGAGCAGGACGACTATCGGCGCTTGCCGACTGGGGGTGCATTCTGTCGGACGAAAGGCAAGAGTTGCTCAGACGGACAACGCTATGGCGTAGCAAAGGGTGTATCTAGTTAGGAATAGTGTCGCATCGAAAGGTGACGCCTCGACTGAAAGGCCTCTCGAAACGGCTGTTGTCTGAAAGTGATCAGCGAGCGAACGACCATCCTCCGAAACGCGCTCCGTCATGTGGCCCTCATTGCTAACCAGATAGGCGGCGAGGACCACGACCACTGGTCACTAGAGTCAGAAGCTCAGGTCGCAGACGAGCGGTTGCGCTGCTGTGAGCGGAAGGGCGTGAAATGACAGAGGAGTCGCTTCGTAGTCACTGAGCTGCATGGCTGGAAGGGCTTTTCTGGAGCGGGACGTGCTATAGATGCGGCATCGGGAGCACAGGAACGACGGCACTTGGCGAGTCTCGCGGGCTTGATAGGTACGCGGCAACACTGAAAGATCAGCAATGACGCACAGGCGCGGCGCAAGTGAATGTAGAAGCTCGCGGCACTGAACGCGACAGCGAAGAGCTGAGTGGCGATAGCAACCAACACGAGCGCTGTCTCGAGGTGCGAACGGCGAGCCTCGAATCGTCGACCTACCACCTACTCGTCCGTAGCTCTCGAGCAGTGTGCGTACCCTTCCCGACCGCCTGATAGCGCCGTGCGTGCCACGTCGGCAATGCTTCCTTCCCTATCACCTGCCGCATGTCCTTCACCGTCGGCTCGATGCGATCAAGAACGCTTGCCGTTCGTATCTGAGAGGACCTGAAGCGCATCGGGTCCGTATGAGAGGCCGACGATCGAACCCCCGAGCGGCGCAGCCGCATCTGTGATGTCGTTAAGTGCAAACAGAGTTAGAGCCTTGGCGGTGGCGAAGGCCTCGGACAGGTAATGTGACGCACGCTCTTGCGCAGCTTGCTGGTAGAGTGTAGTACAATGATCATTACGCCAACGCTGCGAGGAGCAGCGATGTAAGGCAGATGAGCGAGACAGCGATGCTTGTGTTGTGAGCTCTCACCTCTTCCGCGGCATCCAGCGCGGCCGACGTCACCTATTCCTTCCATCACCACCCGATTACGAGGAGATACGCCGCGCGGCGATGACAAGGCGAAGGCGCTGCAAGGTCAGAACGTTCGTCCACCTACGGATCGCGTAGGCAAGTGCCCAAGAAGAACGCGATGGCGGCTACGAATGCGAATTTCGATGTCGTCGATGCCCGAGACGAGGCTTCCATCGCAGCCCTCTCAAACGTTTCGATCGGTGGCTGACGAAGGGTATGTGACAACCGCCAGGCGAGGGGCACCAGCGGAGTATTGAGCTGGGTTGCGCGGTGCTCGCGTAGGTAATCGTCCCCCGCTGAAAGCGCGTCGCCAAGACGATTGGAGGAGTAGTTCCGAATCCTTTCCCAAGGAAGCGCGAACGTAGACGAAAAAGGTATGCCGACGCGGCGCTGGGCAATTCGAATCGCTCGCTCCAGCTCCACGGCTCTACCAAGTACACCATTAGAGGAGCCTGGAGCACGAGGACGTTGTTCGCATGGACTGCGAAATTGTGATCGCGCAGTGCCTCTGCCTTGGCTGCTGAGGTCCACTGATTCCCGGCTTGGGTGACGAGGGCGTTGGCTCGAAATGCGATAACGGCCCCCAAGATAGACGCGATCGCCATGATGACGAAAGGTCGAAGCTCTCGATTCGGAAGGAGCTGCCGAATTTGCCGGGTGACCGCGTTGCGTGCTTCTCGGAGGCGAAGTCGCCACACGACAAGAGCCTTCTCAACCATCCTTCTCCGCCCCTGTCTAGGGCGCGCGACCGGCCGGTAAAGATCTACGATCGAGGTGATTCTGTGCTCGATCTAGTGATTGGGCAAATTATACAACACGATGAGATGGGTGATATGTTAATGGGTGATCACGTTATGCGGGTTCTTGTGTTTGTTTATAATTTGTTTATAATGGGATGATATATGTGGGTATAAGATGATATAGGATGATATGGTTAGATATGTATGAGTGGGTATTGTGTGTGGTGTGAGTAATTTTAGGATCCGGTGCCCGAAAGGGCG
Source organism: uncultured Actinomycetota bacterium (assembly GCA_963842295.1). Classification (GTDB taxonomy): domain Bacteria; phylum Actinomycetota; class UBA4738; order UBA4738; family HRBIN12; genus JAJNBA01. The sequence goes on from CAWJFY010000007.1 coordinate 180,404, forward strand.
TGGGGGTTCAAATCCCCCCTCTCGCACTCTCCTGCTCGATGAGAGCAGCTGTCGCCGACCGGGAACCTACCTACTCATCTCGAAACCGCGATGTCTCGCTCGCGAGCGGGTCGTGATCTCCCTGCGGCGACAGCTCCTCTCCCTGTACCGTCGTTGCGCGACTGATCGGGACGGAGTCGGTCATGGACGGAGAGACGCAGTGCGGCGGCGCGGTAGCGGTCATCGCCCTTCTTGGGGTGGTGGCGGGCGGTTGCGGACTACTCGGTGAAGCGGGGTCGGGCGTCCTCGTCACGCGCCCGATCCAGGTTCCGGCCGGGATCGAGCGTGTCGAGATCGGCGACGCATTCCGCTCGACGATCCGTGTCGGGAAGGCGGCTCCCTCGGGAGAGATCACGATCGACGACAACCTGCTCGACCGTCTCCGCGTCGAGGTCGACGGCGACACGATCAGGATCGACCTGGACGGGCGGGTTCGCGATGCGACGCTCCGCGCGGACATCGGCCTCGTCGGCCTCCGGAGTCTCGATGTCTCGGGAGCGAGCCAGGTACGCGTGGAGGGCCAAGTGACAGACGATCTGACGATCAACGCCTCCGGTGCGAGTGAGATCGAGATCGGCTCCGTCGAGCTCGATGAGCTTTTCCTCGATGCGAGCGGCGCGTCCCAGGTGTCGATCGAAGGGACGGCCGGGCACCTCCGCGCCGACGCCAGCGGCGCCAGCAACATCGCGTTGTTCGGGGTCGAGGCCGACGAGGCGGAGGTGGATGTCTCCGGCGCGAGCGAGGCGGAGCTCACCGTGCTCGGGCGGCTGGAGGCCCGTGCGTCAGGCGCATCGTCGGTCCGCTACCGCGGGGATCCCGACCGTGTCATCAGCGACGAGTCCGGCGCGAGCTCCGTGGAGCCAGCGTAGAGGCCAACGCTCCATCCTCGATCACTCTGCGGTCAGCCCATCTCGCGGAGCGTGCGGAGCACGGCGGGGAGAACGGGATCGGATGAAGCCGTGTCCATCCCCAGGTGGTCCGTTCCCTCGATCGTGATGAACTCCGCGTTGGGGATCTCGGCGGCCGCACGCCGGGCCTGGTCGTGGAAGTCGACGTCCTCCTCGGCCGCACAGATGAGACATCGCACATCCCACGCGCCGAGGTTCTCGCTGACCGGCCCCTCAGCCATCGCAGAGCGCCACGCGGCGCGCATCGCTGCCGGATCACACGCGAGGTACTCGACCCGGATGGCCTCCGGGTAGCGCCCAACGATCGCCTCGAACGCCTCGACGAGCGCTCCCATCCCCCGCTCCTTCGAAGCGGCCAACGCCTCTCCCACGACGCGGGTCAGCGGGCCGTTCGGCTCGATCGCATAGGGCTGCTGCCCGATGATTACGAGCGAGCGGATCCGTGTGGGTGCGTGTTCGCCGATCCCGAAACAGAGCCTCCCGCCCCAGGAGATGCCGATGAAGTGCGAGCGGTCGATGCCCCGGTCATCGAGCACCGCCACGACATCCCCGACACGCAGCGACATCGCGTACGCACTCGCGTCGTGTGGCTTGTCGCTGCGACCGTGGCCTCGATGATCGACGAAGACGATCCGAAACTCATCGGCGGCGTCCTGCATCGCTCTTGCGATCGGAGCGTTCCGTACCTGGCCGATCGGATCGAGGAATCCTCCGAGGATCACAACCGGGATGCCATCACCGCCATCGTCCTCGAAGTACACCTGCATTCCGTCTAGGCCGTTCGTGACGTACGGCACGGAGACCCCCATCGGCTCGTCGCCCATCATGGCACCCGGCGAAAGGGCCAGTGTCCGACGCCCACGGGACGATCCGGCGAGGCTGTAGGGTGGAGTCGAACAGGCGACCGCCTGTGGTTCGCGAAGACGTCCGAGTCTGCGGCTGCACTCCCGCAACTCCATGCTCTCTCGCCTCACGGATCGACCGCGACAGCTGATCCGCTACCAGGTGCACTGGCACTGCCAGGCAACGCATGGAGCGGTGCGCGCATTGCGCGCGGAGGGGAGACACGATCATGGCGGACATAAGGAACATGAACGGCCTCACCGGACCGGGGCGGGACCCGGCTCCGGGCGGGCCTGATCCGACCCGACCGGACACGATCATCTTGATCCACGGACTCTGGATGACACCGCGGAGCTGGGAGAACTGGATCACGCACTACACGGCCCGCGGCTACAAGGTCCTCGCCCCGGCATATCCCGGACTCGGGGTCGAGGTCGAGGCCCTGCGCGAGGATCCGTCCCCGATCGAGGCGCTGTCCGTGCCTGCAACCGTCGAGAGCCTCGAGACCCTGATCGGGGAGCTCGACCAGCAGCCGATCATCATGGGTCACTCGTTCGGCGGCGCGCTCACCCAGATCCTTCTGGACCGTGGTTTCGGCGCAGCGGGAGTGGCGATCGACTCGGTGCCTGCCGAGGGCATCAAGGTCGTCCCGCCTTCGCAGATCAGGGCAAGCTTCCCGGTGCTGAAGAACCCCGCCAACCGCCACCGTGCCGTCGGGTTCACCCCGGAGCAGTTCCACTACGCCTTCACCAACACGTTGAGCGAGGAAGAGTCCTTGGCGGCCTACGAGCGGTATCACGTTCCCGCACCTGGCAGCTGGGTGTGGGGTGGAGTGCTCGCCAACTTCACACCGGGCCACCAGGACACCTACGTGGACTTCAAGAACGACGATCGCGCTCCGCTGCTGTTCATCGCAGGCGGAGAGGACAACATCATGCCTCCGTCGGTCAACGAGTCCAACGTGCATCACTACCGCAAGTCCCAAGCGGTCACCGACTACAAGGAGTTCCCGGGTCGCTCCCATTTCACGGTGGGACAGCAAGGCTGGGAGGAAGTCGCGGACTACGCCTTGGATTGGGCCAGGGAGCACGCCGCGCTCGCGCCGAGGCGGGCTGACTAGAGGATACGTTCGGCCGCGGATGCACTTTGGGCGGTGGGGCGGCGTGGGCGCCTCACCGCCCCCTCTGTCCTCAACCCGCTTGCGCTGCGACGAGACGGAGAGACTGCTCGAACGCTGCCCGCTACAGAGTTGCCCGTATCGCCGTAGGAACCCGCCGCGCATGGGCCTGAGCTAGGCTCTCGCCCACCGTCGAGGAAGGAACGGGCGCGTGGCCAAGGGCACCGCCGACATCGAACGAGCCCGCGACGCTGCGCACCGGGAATCTTGGGCGGAGGCGTACGAGGTGCTCAGCCTGCTCGACCTCTCCGACCTGGAGCCTCTGGACCTCGAAGCGTTCGCCGACGCCGCCTGGTGGCTCTCGAAGATCGAGGAGTCGATCGCCGTCCGCCAGCGCTCGTATGCCGGGTACTCGGCGAAGGGGAACGATGCCCAGGCGGCCGCCATGGCGGCGCGTCTCAGCGTCGAGCACTTCGTTCGCGGTGAGCCGGCGGTGGGAGCCGGCTGGCTGAGGAAGGCGCAGCGGCATGCTGCGGACGTGGCCGAGAGCCCCTTGCACGGATTCCTGCTCTTGGTGGATGCGACGGTCGCGCGGTTCAGCGGAGACAGCGGACGGGCGACGACGCTCGCGGATCGAGCCGCCGACATCGGACGACGATTCGGGGATCCAGACCTCTCGGCCATGGCGATCCATACCCAGGGACTTCTCCTCATCTCAGCAGGGGACGTGACCAGCGGCGTGGCCCTCCTCGACGAGGCCATGACATCCGTCGTCTCCGGGGAGCTGAGCTCGTACTTCACCGGCATCGTGTACTGCAACGTCATCGGAGCCTGCCTGGAGCTGGCGGACGTCCGGCGCGCCGGTCAATGGAGCGAAGCGGCGCGGAACTGGTGCGAATCCCTGCCCCCCGAGTCGCCGTTCCCAGGGATGTGCCGCATCAACCGTGCGGAGGTGGAGAGGCTACGGGGTGCCTGGACGGAGGCCGAGGCCGAGGCGACCCGAGCCTCCGAGGAGCTGATGAGCTTCGATCCCATGGCGGCCGCTCAGGCCATCTACGAGACGGGTGAGATCCGTCGCCGGATCGGCAACGACGCGGGAGCGGAGGAGTGCTTCACGCGTGCGCGTGAGATCGGGTTCGAACCGCAGCCCGGCCTGGCCCTCCTTCGCTTCGGGCAGGGGAAGCCCGACGCGGCGATGAAAGCCCTGCGGCTCGCGGCCGGCACCGGCACGCACAGCCGGCTCCAGCGCGCACGCCTCCTCACTGCGCAGGTGGATGTCGCGCTCGCGGTGTCGGATCTCGACACCGCGAGCGCCGCCACCGACCAGCTCAGAGCACTCGCGGACGAGACGGGAACGCCCGTGCTCGAGGCCACGGCAACGACCGCGCGCGGGTCGGTCGAACTGGCCCGTGAGGACATCACCGTTGCTGTCGAGAGCTTGCGTCGCGCCTGCGTGGCGTGGCGCGAGCTCCGGCTTCCCTACGAGGGGGCGCGCGCCCGGACGCTCTACGGCCTGGCCTTGCGCGCCGCCGGCGACGAAGACGACGCTCTCCTCGAGCTCCGCGCCGCCCTTTCCGCGTTCGAGCGCCTCGGCGCCGTCCCCGACGCTCGTAGCGTCGCCGGCATGGTGTCCCATGGAACGCCATTGCCCGGAGGGCTCACGGCGCGAGAGGCCGAGGTCCTGCGCCTCGTCGCCGCGGGCAAGACGAATCGGGATATCGCCGCCGAGCTCGTGATCAGCGAGCACACCGTCGCCCGGCACCTGCAGAACATGTTCGTGAAACTGGGGGTTTCGTCGCGTTCCGCAGCGACGGCCTTCGCGTTCGAACACAGCCTCGTCTGAGCACGGCTCGATGGTCATTCTTCACCACGAGGCTCCTGAACCATCTTGGCTGGTTTCGGCGATGAGCTCACGCGATCCATTGCCTACCGTCCTCCCCGACCCGATCGAAGGAGGCAGAGATGGACGGAACGGGCACTGAGCGGTTCGACACCGTGATCATCGGCGGCGGCCAGGCAGGTCTCGCGACCGGCTACCACCTGAAGCGACGGAGCCTGCCGTTCATCATCCTGGATGCGCAGGAGCGCGTCGGCGACGCCTGGCGCACACGATGGGATTCGCTCCGCCTGTTCACGCCGGCCCGGTTCGACAAGCTCCCAGGCCTGCCGTTCCCAGCCCCGGCGTGGTCCTTCCCCACCAAGGATGAGATGGGCGACTATCTCGAGACGTACGCCCAGCTGTTCGACCTGCCCGTGCAAACCGGGGTCTCCGTGGATCGCCTCACGAGGGAGGGAGACCGCTACATCATCTCGGTCGGCGATCGCCGATTCGAAGCCGATCGGGTGGTCGTGTCGACCGGGGCGAACCGCGTCCCCAAGGTGCCAGGCTTCGCGTCCCAACTCGCTCCCCGTATCGTGCAGATGCACTCGAGCGATTACCGAAATCCAACGCAGCTACGGGACGGCGGCGTGCTCCTCGTAGGTGTGGGGAACTCGGGAGCCGAGATCGCATTCGAGCTGTCGCGGACCCGCCGGACCTGGCTGGCGGGCAAGGAGTCGGGGCAGATCCCCGTGCGTCATGGGACCATCCGGGCGCGGCTCGGGTTCCACGTCTTCCGCTTCGTCGGGCACCACGTTCTGACGCTCCGCACGCCGATCGGGCGAAGGGCGCTGCCAAAGCTCGACACGAAGGCGGCGCCGCTCATCCGCGTGAGGTCGAAGGAACTCGCCCGAGCAGGGGTCGAGCGAGTCCCCAGAGTGAGGGGCGTCCGAGATGGGCTGCCCGTCCTCGAGGATGGGCAGGTGCTCGAGGTGGAGAACGTGATCTGGTGCACAGGCTTCCGTCAGGACTTCCCCTGGATCGACATCCCCGGCTTCCCTGAGGACGGGCGGCCCGTGCACGTCCGCGGAGTGGTGCCGTCCGAGCCCGGTCTCTATTTCGTCGGACTCGTCGGTCAGTATTCGTTCTCGTCGGACGTGATTCCTGGCGCGGGAAGGGATGCTGCCTACATCGCAAGGCAGATCGCCACACGGGCGCCCAAAGGTCCGTTGGCGGCCGACATGCCGGCCGCGGCGTCATCCTGACCCGCGACGCGGCGATGTCCCTGGAGAGACGGCCGTGATCAGCACGCTGCCCATACCGCCGTGGAGGCACGAGGTCGTGGCGCATGAACGATGGACCGTGAGCGCTCCGCCTGCAGCGGAGATGGACGACCTGCTTGACGACACGAACGTCCGTCCCGGCGAGCGGATCCTGGAGGTCGATCTCGGCCCCCGCGCCACCGAAGGGTGGCGGCTACCGTTCACCGACGCCTCGTTCGACGAGGCCGTCTCCCGGCATGGGCTACAGCTCGTCGGGGATCGACGACGGGTCCTGTCCGAGATGCGGCGCGTGCTCGTCCCCGGTGGCCGGGTTGCCGTCTCCGTCTGGGGCAGGATCGACCGGAGCCCGGCGTTCGATGCGCTCGCCCATTCGCTCCAGCGGCGCATGGGCCCACGATCTTCGGACGCCGTCCATTGGCTCTTCTCGCTCTGCGACCCGGCAGACCTCCGCGCGATCCTCGCGGATGCGGATCTCGAACGCATCTGCGTACGAACCGCTTCTCGGACGAGCCGTCACGGATCGGTCGGCGAGTTCGTCCGATCGTTCGTTCCGACCTTTCCGGCGGCCTGGACACCGCCTGGGGCCTCCGACCCACGAGGGATCGTCGCCGATCTCGAGGAAACGCTCGGCCCGTGGATCGACGGAGACGGGCGGCTCTGGGTGACGAACGAGGTGGTCGTCGGCGTTGCGAGGCGCCAGTCGGATGACTAGACGGCTTGGAGGCGCCGGGCATCGGCCGGCAGTTCGGTCACGTCGCCCGGGAGGGTGATCACGAATCGAGCTCCCCCATGCTCGCCGTCCTCCACGTGTGCCGTGCCGCCGTGCAGTTCGGAGAACTTCTTGACGAGCGAGAGCCCGATGCCGACACCCCGGCCGCCGGCGCCTGCGCCCTGATGGAACGGTTCGAAGAGCGATTCCTTGAGCTCGTCCGGGATCCCCGGACCCTCGTCCTCGATCACGAGGACCACGCCGTTGGATCGGCCTTCGACTCGGATGTGCACGGCGGTGCCCGCGGGAGTGTGCCGTCGAGCGTTCACGAGGAGGTTCTCGATCACCCGCTCCACCTTGCCGGCGTCGACGTCGACGAGGACCTGCGAGGCCTCGACCCGGATCGGGTGGGATTCCATGCCCGGAAGCTCGCGGGCGATCCGACGCGCGAGCTCGCTCACGTCGGTCGGAGCGCGCTCGGGCTGGATGTGCCCGCGGTCGAGACGGTCGAGGTCCAAGAGGTCGTCGACCAGACGGTTCATCTTCTTCCCGCCCTGCTCGATCATGTCGAGCATCGTCGAGCGCTCGTCCTCCGTCAGTCCGATCTGCTCGGCTCGGTGCAGCGTCTGCACCGAGCCGAGGATCCCGGCGAGTGGGCCCTTCAGGTCGTGGGAAACGGCGTGCAGGAGCGTGTCTTTGACTTCGTTCAACTCACGGAGCCCCGACGTGACGGCGGCCTCCCGTTCGAGATGTGTCCACTGCGCGTCGATGATGCGGCGGAGGGTTCCGAGAAGCACCGCGATCGATAGGAACGCGGCGAAGCGGAAGATCGCGTTCCACCAGGGAAGCAGGTCGAACTGCGGATAGAGAAGATCGCTCCACAGCGCGGCGACGGTCGACAGCGCGACCGTGATCGCTCCCCATCGGAGGCCGAGGTTCCACGTCACCAAGCCGATCGGCATCAGATAGAAGAGCGCAACCGATAGCCGAGGCCCGAGCAGGTAGTCCATCACTGCCACGACCGCCAGGAAGGCGGCGCCGAGCAGGAGCGTGAGCCCCGGGGACTTGCCGTCGAAGAAGCCCTCGGTCTGCCTCAGGACACGGCGCTCTGCCAGGAAGTTGTCCGCCACGATGAAAGCTTCGGCGGCCCGTCCCGCTACCTTGAGTCGGGTACCCGAGGCCGCCCAGGTCGCCCTGGGCGCTCAGCCGGCCCTCACCGCGTGCCCGAGGGCGCGGAAGGCCCGTCCTCGGTGGCTGAGCCTGTCCTTCTCCTGGTCGGTGAGCTCTGCCATCGTCCGCTCCCAGCCCGCGGGGACGAAGATCGGGTCGTAGCCGAAGCCGCGTGTTCCGCGCGGTTTCGTCACGAGCGTCCCCTCGCAGATGCCCTGAGCATGTGTCTCATGCCCGTCGGGCAGCGCGAGCACGACGACGCATCGATACCGCGCGGTTCGGCCCGAACCCGGTACCCCCTTCAGGGCTCGGATGAGCTCCTCGAGGTTGCGCTCGTCGGTCGCGTCCTCGCCCGCGAACCGGGCGGACCGGGGGCCGGGGCGGCCGCCGAGCGCGTCGACCTCGATCCCGGAGTCGTCCGCGAGCGCCGGCTCGCCCAGGGCGGCGGCCCCGGCCCGCGCCTTCAGCAGCGCGTTCTCGAGGTAGGTGCTGCCGGTCTCTTCCACGTCTGGCCAAGGGCCCTCGTGGTTCTCGACCGTCAGCCATTCGACGGACCAGTCCGCGCAGATCCGCTCGATCTCTCGGAGCTTGTGACTGTTGCGGGACGCGATCGCGATCCGGGCCGGGAACGCCACCTCAGCCGTCGAGGGCGTCCCGCTGGATCTTCGTGAGCTCGACGACGCCCGCCGACGCCAGGTCGAGCAGCTCATCGAGCTGGGCCCGGTCGAAAGGAGCGCCCTCCGCGGTCCCCTGGACCTCGACGAGCGCACCCGAACCGGTCATGACGACGTTGCAGTCGACGCCGGCGGCGGCGTCTTCTTCATAGGACAGATCCAGCCGAGCCTCCCCGTCGACGATCCCGACCGAGACGGCCGCGACGGTATCGAGCAGGAGGTCATCGGGCACGAGACCTCCGCTCGACAGCCCCCGGAGGGCGAGCGCGAGGGCGATGTATCCGCCCGTGATCGCCGCGGTCCGGGTGCCGGCGTCGGCTTGCAGCACGTCGCAGTCGACCGTGATGGTGCGATCCCCCAGCCTGCCGAGATCGGTCACGGCTCGGAGCGAGCGACCGATCAGGCGTTGGATCTCCTGGGTGCGGCCGCCGGGACGGCCGCGGTTCACCTCACGCGGCGAACGTTCGGCGGTCGAAGCGGGCAGCATCGAGTACTCCCCCGTCACCCATCCCTTCCCCGTCCCGCGCAGCCAGCGAGGAGCTTCGGTCGACACCGAGGCGGAGCACAGCACCCGGGTCTTGCCCATCGAGAACAGCACGGATCCGGCGGCCCATTCCTGATATCCGAGCTCGTACGCGACCGGCCGCAGTTGACCGGGGGCGCGACCGTCGGGACGGGGGCTCATCGACCCACCTCCAGGACCATCCCCGGCACCGCGATGTCGATCGGCCCCGTGAAGGTCTCGGCGGCCTCGCGGATCGAGATCCGGTGATCGAGCTCGGGCGTCAGATGCGTGAGCACCAGGTGATCGGCGCCCGCGGCGGTCGCGACCTCGCCTGCCTGCGCCGCCGACAGATGGAACGGATAGAGCTTCGAAGCGTTCTGATACGTCGCCTCGCACAGGAACAGGTCGGCGTCGCGCCCCAGGGCGATCGCTGCCTCGCATGGTCCCGTGTCGCCGGTGTAGGAGAACACGACCCCACCAGCCTCGATCCGGTAGCCGAGCGAGAAGACGCCGATGTGCTGCATCTCGAACGGCGTGATCCTGAACGGTCCCAGCTCGAAGACGTCGCCTGGGGCCGCGGTGCGGAATTCGAAGGCCTCCGCCATCACGTTGCGCCCGTTCTCCGAAACGAGCGCTGCCGCGATGTCGGTGAATCCCCCCGGGGACCAGAAGGGAAGACCTGGATGCCCCAGTCTCCCGTAGTGCCGCGCGTAGAACGTCGGGATGATGTCGACGTAGTGATCGGGATGACCGTGGGTGATGAGCATCGCCCCGACGTCGTCGACGCCGACCACCTGCTGAAGGCGAGCGAACGTGCCGGTGCCGGCATCGACCTGCAGGTGATAGCCGTCCTGCGTGACCAGGTAGCCGCAGTTCTCGCCGCCGGCGCCGGGCCACGTGCCTTGCGCGCCCAGGACCGTCAGCTCCACGCGCCCTCCACCGTCACCTGTTGCACGCCGAGATCTCGAACCTCGGGACCGAGGAACACTTCCGCGAGACGCTGGAACCGTTCGGGATCGCCCGTCGTGACGAACTCATGCACGGGCCTTCCGTCGGCGGGCGCCAGGAGCTCTCGGGACACGAGGTCACCGTACACGTCCTTCGCGGTCTCCTCTGCCGACGAGACCAGTACGACGTCGGGACCGAGCTCGAGCTGGAGGAGTCCGGAGAGAAGCGGATAGTGGGTGCATCCCAATACGAGGGTGTCGATCCCGGCCTCCATGAGTGGCTCAAGATACCCGCGCGCCGCGGCCCGGAGCTCCGAGGAGCTGGTGTCCCCTCGTTCGACATGATCGACGAAGGCAGGGCACGCGGCCGTGTGCAACGCGACGGACGAGCCGATCGCCCGCTGGTAGGCGCCCGTGGCTATCGTCGCCTCGGTCCCGATCACGCCGACGACCCCGTTGCGCGTCGCTCGGATCGCCGCGCGAGACCCGGGGTTCACCACGCCCACGACGGGGATGTCGGCGCTCACCGCGATGTCGCCGATCGCCGAGACCTCGATCGAGTTGCAGGCGATGACGAGCAGCTTCACGTCTCGTCGAACGAGGTACTCCGCGATCTCGAGGGCGTAGCGGCGGATCCGCTCGACCGGCTGCGATCCGTAGGGGAACCGAGCCGAGTCGCCCACGTAGATCAGCGGCTCGTGGGGTAGGAGGTCGATGATCGCGCGCGCGACCGTCAGCCCGCCGACGCCGGAGTCGAACACGCCGATCGGCCGCGGGTCGCTCACCACCACAGGGACTCGGAGACCTTCTTCTCCGCGGTCGCGAGATCGTCGGCCCATGCTTCGGTGGAGAGGTACTTCCAGCCGCCGTCCGCGAGGAGGCAGACGATGTGCCCCTCACGCGACTCGGCCGCGATCCGCTGCGCCACGTGGACGACCGCCCCCGACGAGATCCCCGAGAAGATGCCCTCCCTCGAGGTCAGCTCCCGCGTCGCTCGGAGGGCGTCGTCGGAGCTGACGAGGAACTTCCGGTTCACCTCGGCGGGATCGAAGATCGGCGGGACGAACCCCTCGTCGAGCGAACGGAGGCCGTAGACGAGATCGCCCAGCTCCGGCTCGGCGGCTACGACTCGGATCGAGGGGTCGTGCGCGTGCAGGGCGCGGCCCGCGCCGGTGAGCGTGCCGCCCGTGCCCATCCCGGCGACGAAGTGCGTCACTTCAGGGAGGTCGGCGACGATCTCCCGCCCCGTCCCTTCCTCATGGGCTCGCGGGTTGGCCGGGTTCCCGTACTGGAACGGCATGTAGTACGTGGGATCCTCCGCGAGAGCCCGGGCCACCTCGATAGAGCCGTTCGTGCCCTTGTCGCCGTCGGAGAAGACGATCTCGGCCCCGAACAGCCGAAGGAGACCGAGCCGCTCCTGACTCGCGTTGTCGGGCAGGACGACCGTGAGGCGGTAGCCCTTCCGCTTGGCGACCATCGCGAGGGAGATGCCGGTGTTGCCGGAAGTCGGCTCGAGGATCGTCTTGTCGGGCGTCAGCTCACCGGACGCCTCGGCGGACTCGACCATCGCGAGCGCGATCCGATCCTTCGTCGACCCCGTGGGGTTGTTCCCTTCGAGCTTCGCCCAGAGGTGCACGCCAGGCTTCGAGGACATCGAGGGCAAGCCGACGAGGGGTGTGTTCCCGATCGCCTGAAGGATGTCGTCGTGGCGCGTCACGCACCGAGTATCCCAGCGGGTGATGCGCTCCCTGGGGTGAGGCCGAGGTCGAACCCGAGTCTCGCGCCTACGGGTCGAAGGCCGGAGGCAACGGCGAGACCAGCCAGCCGTCTCCTTGGGGACGAGCGCCGCGGGACTCGACGATCCCGGACTCGAGAACCATCCAACTCACGGGTCCCCCCTTGTAGGTGAACGACCACGCGATCAACTGATGCGTCCGAGGATCGAAGTGCATGGTCCATCTTCCCCCATCGATCGAGAACTCCACAGCCACGGCACTCCGGCCGAGCCGGTCTTCCGTGTGCTCGATCGTCGTGACGCCACGGAGGTCGCTCACGATCTCGAAGAGCGCGGCACGGACGTCGGGTGGAACTTCGGGTGCCATCTTCAACAGGTGGGTCGCGACATCCCAGAGCCCCTCGGGCTGCTCGGCTGCCTGGCCAGCCCACGGGTCACGCCGCAACTCCGCCAAGAGCTCCTCCGGATCGGGCGAAAGCCGATCCGAGACGGTTGCCTCCACTGGAAACTCGCCCGGCCCGAAGGTCCCACTGGGAGGTGACGGATATTTGTCCTGGCGCGTACTCCGGTTGCGTACCTCGCCCGAGCCATCGGTGGCCCACCACGTCTCCAGATCTCCGATATGGCCGTCGACCGCTTCGGAGCTCCGGATCCGCAGATAGAAGTACTCACCCGGACGCAACGACAGGCCACCGACCCCCGGCACCCTCGGCTCCTTCTCCAGACCGGAGAGGATCACCAGGCTTCCGCCCACCGCAGCCGCAGCGACCCCTAGGGCGATTGCTCCCGACGCCAGACGTTGCCTCCGTCGTCTTCGATCTCGCCTCTCGATCAATCGGTCGAACGGCTGGACGGGCAGGGTCAACTCCCTACTCGCGCGCTGCAGTCGCTCCCGCACGTCACTCATCTCGCTCAACCATCTCCTTCGCGAGGGTCGCGCGACCGCGGGCCGCGAGGACCCGCACCGTCACCGGAGCGATCCCGAGGACATCACCCGCTCGCTCCGAGGTGAGGTCGAGGACGTCCAACAACACCACCGCAGCTCGCTGTCGCGGAGGCAACGGCGCCAGCGCGCGCACGACGGCGTCGCGCTCCTCAACGGCGGCCAGTTCGTCGTCGACGTGGAGCTGGTGGAAGGCCTTCCGCAGAGCCACCCCGGCACGTCGGAGCCGACTTCTCCATCCGTTCATCGCGGTTCGGTAGAGGTAGGCGACGGGGTCCGGTCCGGGCGCCACCCGGTCCCATCGTTGCCACACGCTCAGGAACGCATCCTGCATGATCTCCTCCGCCTCGTGGCGGTTCCTCGTCACCAACCAGAGCGCGCGGAACAAGCGCTCGTGGTGCTGTTCGAAGAACATCGCGAAATCGAGTGGTCGCTCGGGCGCTCGCTCCCGTCGCGATCCTGCCGCCACCACGACCTCGTCCATGCGCGTCATGTACGCACAGCCTGCCTGGTTTCGTTTACGCGGGTGATCCGTCCCGGCAGGGCTAGCCGCCAGCGACGGCGGGCAGGATCGAGATGGTGTCGCCGTCGCCCACCTCGGTCTCGAGCGACCCGAGGTAGCGCACGTCCTCGTCGTTCAGGTAGACGTTGATGAACCGGTGGAGCCCGCCGTCCTCGGCCACGACGTTCTTCGTGATCCCCGGATAGCTCGCCTCGAGGTCGCCGAGGACATCACGGAGCGTGCCTCCTTCGGCGCTCACCCTGGGCTCTCCGCCCGCGTGCTTGCGGAGGATCGTGGGCAGCTTCACCTGGACGGACATGTCGTGGTTGCTCCTCTACTCGGGTCGGGCGGGAACGCCGCAGAACTGCTCGTAGTCGATCAGCTCGGTGATCGTCGGCTCCTTGCCGCACACCGGGCAATCGGCGTCCCAGCGGATCCTCACTTCCTGGAAGCTCAGATCGAGCGCGTCGTAGAGGAGCAACCGCCCTTCGAGCGTTTCGCCCTCGCCCGTGATCAGCTTGATCGCCTCGGTCGCCTGGATCGAGCCGATCACACCGGGCAGGACGCCGAACACGCCGCCTTCGGCACACGACGGGACCGTGCCGGGTGGCGGCGGCGTCGGGAACAGGCACCGGTAGCACGGCGTCTCCTGTCCCGGCATGAACACCGTCGCCTGTCCTTCGAATTGGTAGATCGAGCCGTAGACGAGCGGCTTGCCGAGGAACTGGGTGGCGTCGTTCACGAGGTAGCGGACCGGGAAGTTGTCGGTGCCGTCCACGATCACGTCGTAGGGCTCCATCACGTCGAACACGTTGGTCGAGAACAGCAGCGTGTCGTGGCCCACGATCTCGACCGTCGGATTGATCCCGCGCAAGTGCTCGAGGGCCGAATCGACCTTGGAGCGACCGACGTCGGCGTTCGTGTGCAGGATCTGGCGCTGGAGATTGGAGACGTCGACCGCGTCGAAGTCGACGATGCCGAGCTTCCCGACGCCGGCGGCGGCCAGGTACATCGCGATCGGCGACCCGAGTCCACCCGCACCGATCACGAGGACGCTCGAGTCGAGCAGCTTCCTCTGTCCGGCCCCCCCGACGTTGGGCAGGATGATGTGGCGCGCGTAGCGCTGCACGTCGTCCTCGGTGAACTTCCGGTCGCTCACGTGACCGTCATCTCCTCTTCCTCGACCTTGCCCTCGCGGATGAAGAACGACCGGAGCACCGGCTGCTCGCGGTCGGCGACCGAAAGCAGCAGGTACCGAGAGTCCGGGTAGAAGGCGAGCTTGATGTCCGTTTCCGATGGATAGGCCTCCGAGTGCGTGTGGGAGTGGTAGATCGCCCAGATGTCCCACCCTCGTTCCTCGACCTCGTCGAAGACCTTGAACTGCTCCCGTCCGTCGAACCGGTACGTGTCCGAGCTCGCGTTCGCGTTCGTCATGGGATACACGCGCACCGGGACCTCGCCTTCGCCCGCGATCAGGCCGCAGGCCTCGTTGGGGAACTCGCGGAGCGCTTGCTCCACGATCTCCTTGTAGAAGACGCCGTCCAGTTCAGCCATGTCCTCATGGATGCCGGCGGGATCCGCGGGAGGCGCATCCCTCTTGCACCTGCAAATCCTACCAACGAGGTCGGATATTCCCGTCGTGCGGGGTCGGACTCCGCCTGGGACGATGACCTCGGGGATGACTCGCGTCGCCGTCATCGGCCACGTCGAATGGATCACGTTCGCCCGGGTGGAACAGGTGCCGACCGCGGGCGGGATCGCACATGCCAGCGAGACATGGTCCGGCGCGGGCGGCGGCGGTGGGGTGGCCGCGCGGCAACTCGCCAAGCTCGCGGGATGGTGCGACTTCTTCCTCGCGCTCGGGGACGATGACGTTGCGGAGCGGGCGCGGGAGGAGCTCGTCGCAGACGGGGTGCACGTCCACGCCGCGACGAGGGCGACATCGACCAGGGAAGCGATCTGTCTTATCGATCCGAGCGGGGAGCGCACGATCCTGACTCTCGGTCCACGCCTCGAGGCTCGAGGTTCGGACGCCCTCCCTTGGGATCGCGTCGCCGACGCCGACGCCGTGTACGTGACCGCCGGAGACGAGGAGGCGCTCCGTCGCGCGCGCACAGCCCGGATCGTCGTCGTGTCGTCGCGGCACCTCTCGACGCTCGCTGCGTCCGGGATCCAGGCCGACGCGGTGGTGGGAAGCGGCAAGGATCCTGCAGAGCGCTACGACCCTGAGCGGCTGGCGCTCGCTCCGCCGGGTCTGGTCGTTCAGACGGAGGGGGCGGCCGGCGGCCGCTACCGGCGAGCGGACGGTCGGGAAGGCCGATACGCCCCGGTCCCGCCGCCCGGTCCTATCTCCGACACGTACGGCAGCGGGGATTCCTTCCAGGCAGCGCTCACGTTCGCGCTCGGCGCCGGATACGACCTGACCCGCGCGCTCGAGCTCGCCGCCCGGTGCGGGTCCGCGGCCTTGACCGGCCGTGGACCCGCCGAGGGGCAGCTCACCGCTGCGGCGCTCTGAGTTCAGGCGAGGAGCTCCGCGGACTTCGCCCAGAGCTCGCGGTCGTCGTCGCGGAACGCCTGGACCGCGGCCATCGTCGTGGGCCCGAGCGCAAGGTTCGTTCCCGGGAGGTTCCGCCGGATCTGCTCCAGCTCTTTCCGCGTGAACTCGCAGGTCGAGGTGTTGGGCTCGACCCGGTACAGGGCGGCGCCGTTCAGCCCCAGGATCTTGGCCTTGAGCTCCTTGGTCAGCTTGGGATAGCCGTAGCGCTCTCGGAACTCCTCGGAGATCTGGAACGTGCGCATCGCCTGGATGAGCGGCTGCGGCGAGCCGTAGAACAGACAGTCGGTCCCCCAGAGGACGTTGTCCTGTCCCACGTGCTTCAGCAGCTTGCCGAGGACGTGCGCCGCCTGCTCGGGATACCGCATGACGTACCACCACGTCGAGCCGATCTCGGCATACACGTTCTCGTTGGGGCCTATGCCCTCGCGCTTCATCGACGCGATCAGCCGGTTCACGCCCAGATGGGTCGTCCCGCGCGTGTACGGGCCCTCGGTCACGCCCGACTCGAAGCCGGAGTGGTAGGCGACGAAGTTCACATCGGGGTGCCGCCTCGCGGCCGGGCCGATGTCGTCGGGCGAGGCGTTCGCGTTCCCGAGCGACAGCCCCTTGTGGGTGCAGATGGTCGGGATGCCGAGAGCCACCGCCTGTCGGATGAACCGTTCCCCCAGGTCGCCGCCGTCCCGGTCGTCGAGCCACCAGACGTTCCCGTCGCCCTCGAACGCGCCGGGGAAGTGGGTGAACGTCTTCCACGCCGCGACCGGGTAGCGGCCGGCCGTGTGCTCCATCGCGTCGAGGGCGGCCCGCTGCGTGCCTACGTTGGGCAGGGCCTGCGCGTGGAGCAGGATCCGCTCGTCGCGGCAGAGGCCCTCGACGGTGCGGCGGGTGATGTCCATGATCTCGGGCGAGAGCGGGCTGCCCTCGGGGAAGATCGGGAGCGACGACAGCACCAGCATGTTGGTGTCCGAGCGCAGGAACATCAGCTCGAGGAAGTGCTCGATCGAGTAGCACACGCGAGGGTCGTCTTCGCCGCAGCCCTTCTGCGGGAAAGCCTGCCAGAAGTTCTGTCCGTTCAGGACCGGGTTCAGGTGGTACTCGAGCAGATGCCCTTGGATGTCGAAGACGAACTCCTCTCCCCCGAGCGCCTCGTACGCGCTCGGCGGCTCGACCGAGGCGCTCGGCGGGATCTCGTACGAGCCGCCCGGCTCGCTGGTGGCCGCCGACGGATCCGAGCGGTGCTCCTCCCGCGTACAGGCGTTCAGGGCGAGGAACGTGGTGGCCGCGCCGCAGGCCGAGAGCAGGAACTCTCGGCGGCTCATGCCGAGGCGACGCGCGTTGCGCTCGGCGTCGTCCCGGGCACGGCGGATCGTTTCTTGCAGGACGGGGGGGAGGACCGGTTCCGGGTCGTACTCCGCGTTCGACGCCGGCCCGAACTCGATGGGGAGCCCGGGATCTCCCTCGGCCCAGTCGCCCGGCGGTTTCTTCGGCGTCTCCACACGACCCCCTTCGCGCAAGATAACGGGCGCGCCGCGGGTGCGGTTCCCGAACTAGGCGCCGAGCGAACCGGAGACCGTGATCCTGCCGGGCTCTCCGGCCACGATGGTGCCGATCTTCGCGAACGTCACGTCGTGGTCGAGCAGGGCGGACTCCATCGAGGGCTTGTGTTTGGCCGCGATCAGCAGGCCGCCGGACGTCTGGGCATCCGCCAGGATCAGCCGCTGGGGTTCCGGAAGATCGCCGAAGTCCGCATGTGGGCGGACGTAGGCGAGGTTCCGCTTCGTGCCGCCGGGTACCACGTCACGGTGAGCGAGGTCGAGGATCCGTGGATCCATCAACGGGATCGCGCCGGCGTCGAGGTCGGCGGCCACACCCGATGCCTCGAGCATGCGGTGGAGGTGGCCGAGCAACCCGAACCCGGTGACGTCGGTGCCCGCCTCGGCGTCTGCGTCTCGCATCGCCTCGGCGGCCGACCTGTTCGTCGTCGTCATCAGCTCGATCGCGCTGGTGATGAGGTCATCGTCCGCGATCCCCCGCTTGATCGCGGTCGAGATGATCCCGAGACCGAGCGGCTTCGTGAGGTAGAGCGCGGCGCCGACAGGCGCGGTCGAGTTGCGCACGACCTCGTCGGGCGGCACCAAGCCGATCGCGACCATGCCGTACTTCGGCTCCGGATCGGTGATCGAGTGTCCACCGGCGACGACCACTCCCTCGGCCGCCGCGACGTCCACCCCACCCTGCAGAACCCGGGCGAGTATGTCGAGGGGAAGGTCGTCCACGGGCCAGTTCACGATGTTGAGCGCGAGGAGCGGACGTCCTCCCATCGCGTACACGTCCGAGAGCGCGTTCGTCGCCGCGATCCGCCCCCAGTCGTAGGGGTCGTCCACGATCGGCGTGAAGAAGTCGAGCGTCGCGATCAGCCCCTCCCCCGACGGGAGGCGGTGCACCGCGGCGTCGTCTCCCGTGTCGGTTGAGACGAGGACGTCCGCGGACACCGGAGGCAACCTCACGCCCTCGAGGACCGTCAGGAGATCGTCGGGCCCGAGCTTGCAGCCGCAGCCGGCGCCATGGCTGAAGCTGGTCAGTCGCCGGATCTCGGTGGCCTCCCGCACGACCGGAAGCATACGAAGCGGTTGCGTCAGGACGGTGGCGCGGCTTGAGTTTCCGCGTTGCCGGGCGGGGGGCCGGGCTCTGTCCCCATCGCGTGGAACCCCCCGTCGACGTGGACGAGCTCCCCCGTGATGCCCGCTGACAGGTCGGAGAGAAGGAACGCGATCGCGCCGGCAACCGGACGGCCGTCCGCCGTGTCCCATCCGAGCGGTGCGCGGTCGGCCCAGCTCCCGGCGATGCGGTCGAAACCGGGGATCCCCTTACCCGCCATCGTCTTCATGGGTCCCGCGGACACCGTGTTGACCCGGATCTTCTTGGGCCCAAGGTCCCGCGCCAGGTATCTCGTGACCGACTCAAGGCCAGCTTTCGCGACGCCCATCCAGTCGTAGATCGGCCAGGCGACCCTCGCGTCGAAGTCGAGGGAGACGATCGCGCCGCCATTCGACTCCATCAGCGGCAGCATCCCGACGGCGAGGGAGCTGAGCGAGAACGTGCTCGTCTTGAATGCGGTCGCGACGCTCTCCCACGGCGTGTGCAGGAAGTTGCCGCCGAGGGCGTCCTGCGGCGCGAACGCGATCGCGTGCAGGAACCCGTCGAGGCGGCCCCATCGGCCTTCGAGCTCTCGGCGCACGGCGTCGATCTGCTCCGGTTCGTTCACGTCCATCTCGAGGACGTCGGGAGGATCCGGGAGCCGCTTCGCGGTCTTCTCCGAGAGGCTCACCGTCCGACCGAAGTTCGTGAGGACGATCTCCGCGCCCTGCTCCTGCGCGACCTGCGCCGCCGAGAAGGCGATCGACTGCGGCGTGAGGACGCCGGTGATGAGGAGCTTCTTGCCCTCGAGCAGCATCGGCCAACCTTACCCGGCGGCGCCCGCGATCTCCCAGGTCACGTTCCCGTCGTCATCGAGCTGGGTGACGTCGATCCGCAGCCCATCGGTTTCGCCGGGGGCGCGCGCGGTGCACTCGAACGTCCCTCCTCGGCGGACCTCGACGTCCTCCGGGCACTCGGCCACGATGCTGGCCACCCCGAGCGAGTCCGTGAGCTGGCGCCCCAGCCGTCGTTCGAGCTGATCGGAGTTGAGGGTCCGAGAGGCGCAACTTGCCGCCGCCACCGACAGGATCAGGAGGAGGGCGAGCGTCGGGCGTGGGGGGGTTCCCGATGACACCGGTCGGGAGCGTAGCATCGGGCGCCATGGACCTCGGACTCACGGGCAAGGTGGCGCTCGTCACGGCGTCGTCGAAGGGGCTCGGCCGCGCGTCGGCACAGGCGTTGGTGGACGAGGGGTTGTCGGTCGCGATCAACGCCCGGGAGCCAGACAGGCTGCGGGCCACCGCCGCGGAGCTCGGCGACGACGTGCTCGCGCTCCCGGCGGATGTCACCGAGGCGGACACGCCCCGCCGGCTCGTCGAAGCGACCGTGGAACGGTTCGGCGCGCTTCACGTCCTGGTCGCGAACGCGGGCGGACCTCCCAAGGGACGAGCCATCGACGTGGACGACACCACGCTCGAAGCAGCGATCAACGCGAACCTGCTGACGTCCGTCCGACTCGTCCGCGCGGCCCTGCCGCACATGAGGGCGGCAGGCTGGGGCCGTATCTGCCTCATCACGTCGAGCTCGGTGAAACAGCCGATCCCCGACCTCGCCACGTCGAACACGGCGCGAGCCGGCCTCTGGGGATGGGCGAAGACCGCAGCGCAGGATCTGATCGATGAGGGCATCACGCTGAACCTGGCCTGCCCGGGACTGCACGCGACGGATCGAGTGAAGGATCTCGGTTTCGCCGGCCGGCTCGGCGACCCGGCCGACTTCGGTCGCGTGGTCGCATTCCTCTGCTCGCAGCACGCCGGCTTCATCTCAGGTGCGGCGTTGCAGGTGGACGGCGCGAGTACGCTTGGCCTCCTGTGAACTCCGACCGAGAGGGTTGAACGACGTGAACGATGCCGACCGTGCCCAAGCACTCGCCGACCGATTCTGGGAAGAGCTCCTCGAGCGGGAACCGACCTTCGCCACGGCGATCGGCGACGACCGCTACGACGACCGTCTTCCCGACATCGGTGAGGAAGGGCGCGCCCTGTCGGAGACCCGCAACCGCGCCGCTCTCGACGAGCTCGCGACGATCGATCGTGAGGGACTCGATGTCACGCTCCGAACGACGTTGGACGTGCTCGAGGCGATCGCGACCCAAACCCTCGCCGCTCTCGAACATCGGACGGACCGGCTCTACGTGGCCAACCATTTCGTCGGGCCGGGCGTGGCGCTCGGAGACATCGCATCGATCCAGCGGACCGACACGCCCGAGCACCTGGAGCGCTACGAGCAGCGTCTCCGTGCGTTCCCGGTCTACCTGGAGGCATGCGCCGAGATCGCCCGAGAGGGGATCGCGACCGGCGTCGTGTCCCCCCGGACCGTCGTCGAGCGCGCCGTCGCGCAGGTGGAGCGCATCGTGGCGATGCCGGCAGAGGAGGCGCCACCCTTGGCCGCGGCGGCCGAAGACGACGCGACGGCGCGCGACCGGATCGTCGCCGCATGGAACGAGGCCGTGGCGCCTGCGTTCACGCGATTCCTCGACCTGCTGCGCGAATACCTCCCCCACGCCACGGAGAGCAACGCCGTCACCGACCTCCCCGGCGGCGATGCGATCTACGCGACGGAGATCCGGTCCTGGACCACGCTCCCCCTCGATCCACGAGAGGTGCACGAGTTGGGCAACGAGCGGTGGGACGCGATCCAGGCGGAACGGTTCGAGGTCGCCGCGAGGCTCGGCTACGGGGACCCTGCGGAAGCGACGGCGGCTCGGAAGGCGTCGGGGGAAGACACCCCCGCCTCAGCGGAGGCGCTGGTCGAGCTCGTCGAGGACCAGGTGCAGCGGAGCTGGGACATCGCTCCCCGATGGTTCGGCCGGCTCCCCAAAGCCAACTGCCGCGTCCGCGAGATCGAGGCGTACAGGGCGGCGGACATGGCCGGCGCCTTCTACATGCCGCCAACGGCGGACGGCGAACGCCCCGGGACCTACTACATCAACACCCACGACCTGCCGGGGAAGGCGCTTCACCAGATCGCGGCCGTCACCTACCACGAGGCCAACCCCGGACATCATTTCCAGATCGCCCTCGAGATGGAGTTCGACGAGCGCCCCTCGCTCCGTCGGTTCGGCGGACTCCTGGCCGGCTCGTCGTTCGCCGAGGGATGGGGTCTCTACAGCGAACGGCTCGCGGACGAGATGGGCCTGTACCTCGACGATTGGGAGCGGCTCGGGATGCTCGCGGGCCAGGCGCATCGCGCCGCGCGGCTCGTGACCGACACCGGCCTCCACGCCTTCGGATGGTCGCGGGACGACGCGATCGCGAAGCTCGAGGCCGGCGGGTCGCCCCACGGCGAGTCGGTGACCGAGGTCGACCGGTACATCGCGCTGCCCGCCCAGGCGCTCGCGTACATGGTCGGCATGGTCGAGATCGAGGACGCACGGCGTCGGACCGAGGAGAAAGAGGGAGCCGACTTCGACCTGAAGGGCTTCCACGACCGGCTCCTCGCGCTCGGACAGCTCCCGCTCCCCGCCCTGCGGCGCGAGCTCGGATGACTCAAGCCGGCTTGCGGGCCCGAAGCAGGAGGTAGTCGAGCAACCCTCGCTCCCACAGGACGTCGGCCTGGCCGAGCATCACGCGGGCGGCGAGCGCGAGGGACCTTCCCTCGCCCTCGCCTCGCCCGTCGAGGCGGTCGCGGACGAAGCGCAGGGCGGGCGCGATCACTCGGGCGCCGATGAGGTCGGACCGCACGTCCTCGAAGCCGGCGGCCGTGGCCGTGGCGGCGATCCGGCCGGGCGAGGCGGCGGCGGCCGAGCGAAGGCCCCAGACGCGCAGCATCGCCACGGCTGCGGCCGCCTCCCGGAGGCCCTCCGGGCGACGGAGCGTCGGAACGTCGGACATCGTGAGGACGCCACCGGGACGCAGGACGCGGAACGCCTCGCGGAGGAACCGATCGCGCGAGGAGAAATGGAAGGCGGCCTCCACGCTGATCACCCCGTCGAAGGAGCGGTCGGCGAACGGGAGCCTGCACGCGTCCGCGCACACGGCGCGGGCGCCTGCGTCCCGCAGGCGCCCGCGCCCCGCTTCCAGCTGGGACCACGTGATGTTCACCGCCGTCAGCGACCGCGGACGTGCGACCTCCGCGATCACCGGATCCTGGGCGGCGAGGCCGTTCCCGACGTCGAGGGCATCGCCGCCGACCGGAAGGTCGGCCGCGAGCTCCTCGATCAACCTGCGAACCGCGACCGGCGCCTCAGTCGGATCGCTGCCATCCCCTTCCCAGAGCCCGAGGTTCAGCCAGCCGGGCGCCAGCGCGAGGAAGAAGTCGGGGCCGATCGAGTCGTACACGGTGGCGGCCGGGTTCCCGCCGTAGCGCAGCATCGCGATCGCGTGCCGGAGGTTCTCTCGGCTCCAGTCGACCGACATCACCCACGCCGACCCAGGCTCGCGTCGTCCAGCCTCACGTGGCTCGGGTTCGGCGGCGAGGTGCTGTCGCCATGTGTGCGGAGCAGGTCATCTGCATGCGCATCCTACGTGCGCATCGGAGGACTCCAAGCCGCGATCCGAGGATGTGAGACCGGCCGTTCGCCTTAGGCCAAACGCCTGTATCGCGCGGTGCTTCGGCGGCGTAGCCTTCGCCTGAGACTCCCCCAGATGGGCTACGCAGGGAGAGGGATAGGGAAAGAGAGCCCCCGAAGAGCGACCTTGCGTCTGTCGACGATCGAGGATCCCAGAGAGCAGCACGCATGACCCCAGCCGGACCTCACGACCGCAGCGTGACGGTCCCTGGGAAGTGGCTCCCCCGGCCAGAAGGGCCGGGGGGGCCACTCCATCTTCGGCCGGTCGCTCGAGCGGAGTACCACGATCGGCGCTCGATCCGAACGCGCCGCGCGGAGGGACATGGAGCCCGATCTCACTCGGGGACCGCGACCTTGAGGAGCTCGGCCGCGTCGAGGAGTGGAAACCAGAACGCCCCATCAGCCTGGACGAAGAGCTGGTTGGCGTTGATGGCTCCTTGGTCGGAGACGGCCCACGTGCCGGTCACCTCACCGGAGGCAGGATCCACCCGTTGGAGGATCGGGCCCATGTCGGTCGCGATCCATAGCGATCCATCGTGGAAGAGGAGTCCGTCGGGGAGCGGTTCCGTCGAAATCGGCGGACCGGGCTCGTTCGTCTCGGGGTCGATCCGTTGGACCGAGTCGCTGTCCACCGACGAGACCCATAGCCCTCCATCCGCCTCGGCCATCACCTGCGGTCCGAACTCGGTCGGGACCTCCGCCTGGACCTTGCCGGTCGGATCGATCCGGGTGATCGTCGAGTCGAGGTAGTTGGAGACCCACACGCTCCCGAAGGCAACGGTCACGAACCGCGGCTCGAGCCCGACCTCGATCGGCGGTCCCGCCCGGTTCGTCCCCGGGTCGATGACCACCACCGCACCGCTCTCTTCGCACACCACCCATAGCCCGCGGTCGTCCGCGGCCATACCCTCAGGCGCCTTGCACACGTCGATGGTGGCGGCGACCTCGTTCCCCGAAGGATCGATCCGCGACACGGTGTCGTCCCCCGAGTTCGAGACCCACACGGAGCCGAATCCCGTCGTGGCTTCGAGAGGCACCGCACCGACCGGGATCGTCGCGACAACGGAGTCAGTCGCCGGGTCGATCCTCGACACGCTGGGCGTGCCGCCGCTCTCGAACTCGGAGTTCACGATCCATACGCTGCCGAAACCCTCGGCGATGCCGATCGGCTCGCCACCTACCGGCACACGCGCAAGCTCTTCGAGCGCCAACGGATCGCTCGATGTGACGGACGGCGAAGGGGACGACGCCGCGATCTCTTCCGCCGCGCCGCACCCGGAGGCCACCCAGGAGACCGTCACGACGACAGCGAGTAGCCGTGCGCCAGCGATCCCCATGACCACGCGACGCTACGCGAGCCGCCCCGACGGGACCAGCGTGTCGCAAGACACCGCAAGGTCGCTGGGCAATATCTCGAAAGAGATCAGGCGGTGACGAGCGCTCGCTCGAGCGCGATCTCCAATACCTCGGAGACCGCCTCGGCCCGGTGGAACGTCATCTCCTCCCGCACCTGCTCGGGCACGTCGTCCAGATCGCCTTCGTTCCGCGCCGGCAGGATGACCTCCTTCAGGCCCGCCCGGTGGGCAGCCAGGACCTTCTGCTTCACCCCTCCGATCGGGAGGACCCGTCCTTGAAGCGTCACCTCGCCCGTCATCGCCACCTCGGATCGGACGGGACGCCCGGTGAGGAGCGACGCCAGAGCGGTGGTCATCGCGATGCCCGCGCTGGGGCCGTCCTTGGGCACGGCACCGGCGGGCACGTGAACATGGAACCGGCCTCGGAGTCGCTCCGCGGGGATGTCGAGCTCCGCCGAGTGAGAGCGGACGTACGAGAGCGCGATCCGGGCCGACTCCTTCATCACGTCGCCGAGCTGTCCGGTGAGCGTGAGGCCGTCTTCGGCCACGTCCTCGCGTGTGGCTTCGATGAAGAGCACGTCGCCGCCCGTGCCGGTGACCGCCAGGCCCGTCGCCACGCCGGGCACCGCCGTGCGATCCGCCGCCTCGAAGAAGAACTTCTGACGCCCGAGGTAGGCGCGGAGATCGGACGAGTCGACGCGCACGGGCGGGGCGACTTCACCGGCGGTGAGCTTCGTGGTCACCTTGCGGAGGATCTTCCCGAGCTCACGCTCGAGGTTCCGGACGCCGGCCTCGCGCGTGTAGTCGCCGACGACGCCTCGGAGGGCGTCGTCGGCGACGTCGACCTCCTCTGGACGCAGGCCGTTCCGCTCGACCTGGCGCGGCAGCAGGTGCCGCCTGGCGATCGCGACCTTCTCATCCTCCGTGTACCCGTCGATGCGGATCACTTCCATCCGGTCGAGCAAGGGCCCCGCGATCGTCTCCGCGACGTTCGCGGTCGCGATGAACAACACCTCGGACAGATCCAGGTCCACGTCGAGGTAGTGGTCGCGGAACGTGTGGTTCTGTGCGGGGTCGAGGACCTCGAGCAGTGCGCTCGAGGGGTCCCCTCGCCAGTCGGCACCGACCTTGTCGACCTCGTCCAGCATCATCACCGGGTTCTTCGTGCCCGCGTCCTTCAACGCACGCACGATCCGGCCCGGCAAGGCACCGACGTAGGTCCGACGGTGACCCCGGATCTCGGACTCGTCATGGACGCCGCCGAGCGAGACCCGCACGAACTTCCTCCCGAGCGCGCGTGCGACGGACTCCCCCAGCGATGTCTTTCCGACACCGGGAGGTCCCACCAGCGTGAGGATCGCGCCGGAGCCGCGGCCGCCCGTCTCCACCAGACCGCGCTCGGCCCGGAGCTTCCGGACGGCGAGGTACTCGAGGATCCGATCCTTGACGTCGCCCAAGCCCTCATGGTCCGCATCGAGCACGGCTCGAGCTTCCGAGATGTCGAGGTTGTCTTCCGTCTTGGCGGACCACGGAACGTCCAGGAGCCAGTCGAGGTAGGTGCGGATCCATCCGTATTCGGGCGATTGCTCCGACGTGCGCTCGAGCCGGCCGAGCTCCCGCTCGGCCTGCGTGCGCACGTCGTCTGGCATCCCCGCGTCCGTGATCCTGGTCCGATACTCCTCGACGACATCCTCTGTCCCGTCCTCGCCGAGCTCCTTCCGGATCGCGGCCATCTGCTCTCGCAGCAGCATCTCCCGCTGGCGCTCCTCGAGGCTGCCCGCGACCTCGTCGCGGATCCGTTCCTTGACCTGGACCTCCGCGAGGGTCTCCTTCGCCCACTTGAGGACCTTCTCGAGCCGAGCCTCGACGTCGAGGGTCTCGAGGACCTCCACCTTCTGCTCGAAGGAAAGGTCGGGCGAGTACCCAGAGGTATCCGCCAGCTGCCCCGGATCGGTCACGCCGCGTAGGAACTCGGCGACCGCGGGGATCCCGCGAGCGTCGGTGATGGCCTCGACCGCCCCGCGGTACTCCTTGCCGAGCTCCCGGGCTCGATCGCTCACGGGCTCTTCGGCCGGCTCGATCTGGACCCACGTCGCCTCTCCGGTGCCGGGGACCCCGAGGCCGACGGTCGCCCGCCGGAGCCCGCGGATGACGACGGCTTCCACGCCGTTCCGCATCCGCCCGACGTCCTCGATCTTGGCCACGACCCCGACGCGTGCGTACCGGCCCTCTACCCGGGGGACGGTCAGCAGTTCCGCATCATCGCCCTCGGCCGTGGCGCCGATCGCCGCCCGAGCCTCATCTGACTCGATGGTGAGCGTCACCACCATGCCGGGCAACACGACTCCCGTCGTCAGTGGCAACAGAGGTAGGGCTTGGGTGTCGAGCTCGTTCATCTCTCAGTCCTTTCCACGCCCAGCAAAGAACGGGTTTTCCAACGCGGATATTCCAGCTCGTAATGAAGATTACGCCCTACCCACTTCTTGCCTTCCCTTCCGTCCACTCCCACCTGCTCGGATGGCGATGTCCCGGTCCGCCGGTAGTCTCTGCCGCCATGGAAGAAGCGATCATCCGCACCGAGGGCCTCAAGAAATCCTTCGGCGAGGTGCAGGCCATCAAGGGCGTAGATCTCGCGGTCGAGCAGGGAACGGTGTTCGGCCTGCTCGGGCCCAACGGGGCGGGGAAGACCACCACCATCCGGGTCCTCACCACCCTGCTCGAACCCGACGAGGGCACTGCAGTGGTCGCGGGATTCGACGTGGTCCGCGACGCGGTGCTCTTGCGGCCCGTGGTCGGCCTCGCCGGCCAGTTCGCCGCCGTGGACGAGAACCTCACGGGCCTCGAGAACCTCGAGATGGTGGGTCGCCTCTACCACCTCCCCCGATCCGAAGCTCGCCGCCGGGCCGAAGAGGTGCTCGAGCGCTTCGAGCTCAGCGAGGCCGCCCATCGAACCGCGAAGACGTACTCGGGCGGCATGCGTCGTCGTCTCGACGTCGGCGCGAGCCTCGTCGGGCGCCCGAAGGTGCTGTTCATGGACGAGCCCACGACGGGACTGGACCCTCGGAGCCGACTCGTCCTCTGGGAGCTGATCCGAGACCTCCAGAAGGAGGGAACGACGCTGCTGCTCTGCACCCAGTACCTGGAGGAGGCCGATCACCTCTGCGATCGGATCGCCGTGATCGACCTCGGGATGGTGATCGCCGAGGGAACCTCGGAGGAGCTCAAGAACAAGATCGGCGGCGAAGTGCTCGAGCTGCATGTCGCTCAGGAACACCTTCCCCGCGCAGCCGAGACCCTCAACGGACTCGGCGCCGGCGAACCCAATGTGGTCGAGGAGATCCGGCTGATCAGGATCCCTGTGGGCGCCGAGGGCCCGACCGTGCTGCTCGAAACGGTGCGGCGACTCGACGACGCGAACATCTCGATCGAAGACATCGCCCTGCACCGCCCCACCCTCGACGATGTGTTCCTCTCGCTCACCGGCCACACAGCCGAGATCGCCCTCGAGGAGGACGAGGAGCCGCCGCCGGAACCCGAGAAGAAGCGCCGAGGGAGGAAAGACCGATGAGCGCCGTTGCCCTGACCCACCCTTCGATCGCGACTCGCGCGATGCTGTCCTTCTTCGACAGCCTCGTCGTCGCCAGGCGGAACCTGACGCAGATCGTCCGGATCCCGGCGGTCCTCGTGTTCGAGCTGGTTCAGCCGGTGATGTTCGTCCTGCTGTTCGTCTATGTGTTCGGTGGCAACATCATCGTTCCCGCGGGGTTCTCGTCGTACACGATGTACCTGATGCCCGGGATCATCATCCAGAACGCGATCTTCGGATCGACCACGACGGCGATCGGGATCGCCGAGGATCTGAAGTCCGGCCTGGTGGATCGGTTCCGTTCGCTCCCGATGGCACGCTCGGCGATGCTCGCCGGGCGGGCGACCTCCGACCTGGTCAAGAACTTCCTCCTGCTGTTGGTCGTGATCGGGATCGGCTACCTCGTTGGCTTCTCGTTCGAAGAAGGGTTGATCAACGCGCTCGCGATGATCGTGCTCGTGATGGCCGTCAGCTTCGCGTTCTCCTGGGTGATGGCCGCGATCGCCTTGTGGGTCAAGAAGTTGGAGGCGGTCCAGGCGGCCGCATTCACCGGGATCTTCCCCATCGTGTTCATGAGCTCGGCGCTCGTGCCCGTGCAAGGAATGGACGCGTGGGTCCAGGCGATCGCTCGCAACAACCCGATCACGCACTGGGCCAACCTGGCACGGGTCTTCACGGTCGGCCAGTACCCGACGAGCGGCGGCTCCACCGAGGAGCTCATCCTGATCTCCCTCGCGTGGATCATCGGTCTCCTGGCCGTCTTCATGCCTCTCTCGATCCGGCTCTACTCGAAGCTCACGTAGGGAACAGACCCGGCCCACCAGGGCGTTGGAATTTGGGTTGACCAGAGAGGACCGAGGGATGCCGCTGCTGGGGTTCAAGGGGGACAACGCCCGCGAGAAGGTCGCCGTCCTGCTCACGATGTGTTTCGCGCTCGCGATGGCGATGCTCGACAACACCGTCGTCAATATCGCCCTCCCCACGATCCAGCGAGAGCTTGGGGCGACCGTGTCCGACCTGCAGTGGATCATCGACGGCTACGTCCTGGTGTTCGCTTCATTGCTCCTCACGGGCGGCATCCTCGGCGACCGCTACGGGCGGAAGAAGATGTTCCTCACCGGTCTGGCGATCTTCACCCTCGCCTCGCTCGGGTGCGGTCTCTCCGGGTCGGGCGGCCAGCTGATCGCGTTCCGGGCGCTCCAGGGCGTCGGCGCGGCCCTGCTGATGCCCGGCACGCTCTCGATCCTCACGGTGACCTTCCCGCCGGAGGAGCGCTCGAAGGCGATCGGGCTCTGGGCGGGCGTCAGCGGCCTGGCCCTCGCGCTGGGACCGACCCTGGGCGGTTGGATCGTCGAGCAAGGTGGTTGGGAGGCCGTCTTCTTCATCAACGTTCCGATCGGCGTGATCGCGTTCGCGGTCGCCTGGAGGACGGTGCGCGAGTCGGTCTCCGAGGAGACGCGGCACCTCGACCTGCCCGGCCTCGCGCTCGGCACCGCCGGACTCTTCTCACTCACCTACGGCCTGATCGAGGCGAACCAGCGCGGATGGGGCGACAGCCTGATCGTGGGCTCGC
The DNA here is from genome assembly GCA_963842295.1 of uncultured Actinomycetota bacterium. GTDB lineage: Bacteria > Actinomycetota > UBA4738 > UBA4738 > HRBIN12 > JAJNBA01. The sequence goes on from CAWJFY010000007.1 coordinate 209,873, forward strand.
TCGTGACCGCCGCGGTCCTGCTCGTCGGATTCGTCGCCTGGGAGCGCCGGAGCCCGAAGGCGATGATGCCCCTGTCGTTCTTCCGGATCCCCGCGTTCAGCGCGGGCAATACCGTCGCGTTCTCGGTGTCGCTGGGGATGTTCTCGATCTTCTTGTTCGTCACGCTGTACATGCAGGCGATCCGTGGCTACACGCCGTTCCAGGCCGGCCTCCGATTCCTCCCGATGACGCTCATGATCATCGTGACGGCGCCCATCGCCGGCCAGGTCGCACAACGGATCGGCCCCAGGATCCCGATGACGTACGGCCTCGTGCTCGCGTCGGCCGGCCTGCTGGGGCTGACGTTGGTGGAGCCCGACACGCCGTTCTGGGTACTGGCGATCCTGTTCGTGATGATGGGTCACGGGCTGGGCTCGACCTTCGCACCGATGACCGCCGCCGTGATGGGCGCGGTCGGACCGCAACGCGCGGGGCTCGGCTCCGCGATGACCAACACGAGCCGCGAGGTCGGCGGCGTCCTCGGGATCGCCTTGTTGGGAACCGTCCTGTTCGACCGGCTCGGTGCCGTGCTCGTGCCCAAGCTCGCGGAGCTTGGACTCTCGGCGCCGCAGGCGAGCGCCATCGCGCAATCGGCGTCCCACGGATTCGTCTCGCCCGATGAGCTCGCTGAGCTGGGCCTCTCGCCCGAACAGGTGCAGGGGTTCGCGGCAGCGTTCCGCGAGGCGTATATGAGCGGGTTCCACCTCGCGCTGTTGATCGCGGGACTGATCCTGCTGACGGCTGCCGTCGTCGCGAACCGGTTCATCCCGGGTCGGGCACACGCCGACGAGATCCACGCCGCCGCGGCCGCGGCCGCGGCCGCGAGAGAGCGCGTACCGGCCACGGCCGAGTAGCGGCCCTGCGCCTACCATCTGCACGTGCTCGCGCTCCGGATCCTCGCCGTGATCGCCGGTGGTGCGTTGGTGGTCGCCGCGATCGGTTCGGCGGTCAAGACGGTCGTGCTACCGCGCGCCAACGCGTCGAGGATCACACGCTCGGTCTTCCTGATCCTCCGATGGGTGTTCCGGATCGTGGCCAGGCCGTCGATGACCTTCGATCGAAGAGATCGCATCCTCGGGGCCTACGCCCCGCTCGGGCTGATGGCGACGCTGGCCGCGTGGCTCGCCCTGGTCCTCACGGGTTTCACGCTCATCTTCTGGGGGACGGAACATACCGGCTGGCGGACCGCGTTCGAGCTCTCCGGATCCTCGCTCTTCACGCTCGGCTTCGCACATTCCGAACACCTCGCCGTCATGGCGCTCGACTTCCTGGAGGCGGCGATCGGTCTGTTCCTCCTCGCCCTGCTGATCACCTATCTGCCCAGCATCTACTCCGCGTACTCCCGCCGCGAAGTCGGCATCACGGCGCTGGAAGTTCGCGCGGGATCGCCTCCTTCGGCGAGGGAGATGATTGTGCGGTACTGGCGGCTGGAACGCATGCCCCAGATCCACGAGGTCTGGGTCGAATGGCAGCGCTGGTTCGTGGACGTCGAGGAGACGCATACGTCTCACCCGGCGGTCATCTTCTTCCGTTCGTCGCACCCAGAGCACTCGTGGGTGACATCAGCGGGCGCGGTGCTCGACGGCGCGGCGCTGGTGCTCTCCTCGGTCGACATCCCGCGCGATGTCGAAGCCGAGTTCTGCATCCGTGCCGGGTACCTGAGCCTGCGCGGGATCGCCGATTACTTCCAGATCCCCTACGACCCCGACCCGCGTCCCGACGACCCGATCTCGATCGAGCGGGAAGAATGGGAGGCCGTGCTCTCGGAGCTCGAGACGCTGGGGGTCTCCCTCAAGTCGGATCGCGACCAGGCGTGGCGCGATTTCGCAGGATGGCGAGTGAACTACGACACCGTCCTGCTCGCGTTGGCGCGTCTCACCGAAGCGCCGCCGGCGGTCTGGTCCTCCGACCGGGCGGGAGCCGAGCGGATCCGCCCGCCGGTCTTCCGGAAGATGCGCTGAGTCCTATCGGGAGTGGTTCGCCGCGTCGTAACGCCGGTAGCGAGGGAGCACGATGGCGAGGAGTCCCGCCCCGAGGATGCAGAGAGCCCCTCCCGACACGATTGAGAATCGGATGCTCGTCACCGACGCGAGCAGTCCCGCCTCCGCGTTGCCGATCGAGGGACCGGTGCCCACGACGGCGAGGCTGATCCCCTCGAGTCGCCCACGCATCTCGTCCGGCGTCACCGTCTTCAGGATCGCGTCGCGATATAGCCCGCTCACCATGTCGGCTGCACTCGCGAGCATCAGGAACACGATCGCCGTCCACAGGGTCCTCGAGAGTCCGAAACCGATCACGCCGGCACCCCAACACATGCACATGACGATCGTGACGAGCCCCTGCCGCCGGACGTGCTTGGCCCGGCCGCTGAACAGCGCGACGAGGAGGGCCCCGAGCGCCTCTGCCGAGTAGAGGAGTCCCAGCGCGGCCGGGGAGACATGGAGCACGTCGCGCGCGAACGCCGGATACAGCGCGACCGGGATCCCGAAGATCATTGCGATGAGGTCGACCCAGAACGTCCCCTGCAGCACCTGCTTGCCCCTAAGGAACCGCAGCCCGTCCAGCACCATGGACAAGCCGATCGAGATCCGTTCCGCAGTCGGCGGCGACGGCCTCATCCTGGCGAGCGCGCCGGTCACGGCCACGTAGCTCGCCGCGTCGACGACGTAGGCCCACTCGACGCCGAAGGTCGCGATCAGCACGCCGGCCAGCGCGGGCCCGGTGAGCGCTGCCGACTGGTAGTACACGACCTCGAGCGCCAGCGCCGACGTGAAGAGGTCGGGCGTGAGCAGTCGCGCCGGCCACGCTCGGAATGCCGGGGAGTACAGGGAGTAGGCCGATGCCCACAGGAACGAGAACGCGAAGAGGATCCAGACTTGGGGGTCTGGGAGGAACGCGTTGACGGCCAGCGAGGCCGTGAGGAGTGCCGCGGCACCCTGGGCGATCATCAGGAACCGGCGTCGCTCGACGGCATCTGCGATTGCGCCGCCGACGATCGGGAGGAAGACGAGCGGGACCGCCTCGCACAGCGCGAGCAGCCCGAGCATCGCGGTCGAGTTCGTGATGTCGTAGACCTGGAACGGGACAGCGACGAACGTGATCTGGGTCCCGAACTCGGAGATCGCCTGTCCCACGAACATCAGCCGGAAATCGGCTGACGTCCTGAGCGGCGTGAGATCGATCCCGTGCCCTCGGACGCGGCCCAGGAAGCCCGGATGGCGCGCCTCGGGCGGCACTGGCGGAGGGAGCTCGTCTTCCGGTCCGCCGGGAAAGTCGATGTCGTCGTCGGTCACGCCGCCGGACGCTAGCGGATGAGGCGGGACAGACGCCGGTCGGCGAGGATCTTTCCCCCCGTCTGGCAGTCGGGGCAGTACGTCACCTCGTGCGACTCGTAGGAGACGCGGCGGAGGTCGGCGCCGCAGCGGGGGCATGGTTCGCCCCAGCGCCCGTGAACGCTGAAGTGGTCCCCGAGCTTGGTGGGGAGGCCCCCGCGGCGGCGCCGCTCCACCTCGAGGGCGTCGGTGAGGATCGCCCGCAGCGCTTCCACGAGCCCGTCGCGTTCGCCGGCGTCGAGCTTGCCGAGCACCGCGTACGGCGAGAGCTTCGCGAGGTGCAGCGCGTCGTCCGAGTAGCCTCGACCGACGCCGGCCACGGTCCGCTGGTCCCGCAGGATGGTGTGCACACGCCGGGCGTCGGCGCTCTCCCGGAAGAACGTGGTGGCTTCGTCCGAGAGCACCTCGGGCCCGAGCGCGCCCAACGGCCCGTCGTCTCCGGCTGCGAGCGACCACACGCCCGCCTTCCGCTCCTTCCCGAACTCCTTCACGAGGAACGATGTCCCGCGCGAGAAGCGGAACCGAGCGACCGAACCCCTCGGCCTGGTCGACTTCGGCGGGGTCTCGACGTCCAACCGGCCGCCCTGGGAGAGATGGACCAGCATCCGGTCACCTCGGTCGAAGCCGAGGACCAGATACTTCCCACGCCGCCCGACGCCCTCCAGCGTGCCGCCGACGAGCTCCGCCGGTCTCGGAGTCACCGTCTTCAGCGAGGAGAACTGAAGGAGATCGAAGCCCTCGAGTGTCGACCCTCCGACGGCGCGCTCCAGCCGCTCCGCGAGCGCCTGGACCTCGGGCATCTCGGGCACGCGCGCTCAGCCACTCCGTGGCCGGGCCGTGGCGCCATCGACGCTCGCCGCGGCACGGATGATCTCGATCGCCTCGTCGATACGGTCGCGATGCGTGCGGTGACTCACGATGCACGCCCGGATGATGTGGCGCCCGTCGATCGTGGTGCTGGAGAGGTACACGCGCTTCGGCTCGTTGATCCTCGCCAGGAACGCACGGTTCTCGTCGTCGCTGGCTCCGGCCAACCGGAACGGCACGACGGAGAGCTGGGGCGACCACGGGAGCTCGATCTCAGGCATCTCGGAGAGCGCGGCGTAGAGGCGCTCGGCGAGGTCGAGCTTCTCGTCCAGCGCCTCCCGGAACGTCTGCACGCCGTGGAGCACGAGGGGTAGCCACACACGGAACCCACGATGGTCCCTCGACAGCTCCGGCGAGTACTCGTTCCAGTTGGGCAGCTCCGCCTCGGGCGCTCGATCCTGGAGGTACTCCGCACCCACGTAGTGCGCATCGCGCAAGGCCGCGCCGTCGCGGACGACGAGGGACCCCGTTCCGTACGGCAGGAACATCCCCTTGTGCGGATCCAAGGTGATCGAGTCCGCTCGCTCGATCCCTCGGAAACGCTCGTTGCCGCGCTCGGTCAGCTGGAAGAACCCGCCGTAGGCGGCATCCACGTGCATCCAGAGCTCCTCGGCCTCGGCGACGTCGGCGACCGCGTCCATCGGGTCGATCGCGCCGGTGTTGGTGGTCCCCGCCGCCGGCACGACGAGGAACGGGCGCCTGCCCGCCGCACGATCTTCCGCCACCATCGACTTCAGGGCCTCCGCGTCCATGCGTAACTCCGCGTCGACGGGGACCAGGCGCATCGCGCGGCGGGGCATCCCGGCGATCGCGGCGGCCTTCGGCACCGACGCGTGCGCCTGCTCGCTCACGTAGTAGGTGCCGTCGGCGAACTCCTCCCCCAGCTTCAAGTGGCGGGCGGTCACGACGGCTGACAGGTTCGCGATGGAACCGCCGGTCGTGAGGATCCCCCGGGCTTCCTCCGGGAACGCGAAGAGGTCGCAGAGCCACCGGATCACGTTCTGCTCGATCTGTGCCAGCCCCGGCGCGACCTCCCAGAGGTTGGGGAATCGGTTGACCGACATCGCGAGGAACTGACCGAGCGCGGAAGCGTAGAGGCCTCCGCCCGGGATGTACGGCAGGTAGCCGGGACCGCAGGTCTCGTACGCCCGCGCGGCCGCGTCGCGGAACTGCGCGAAGACGTCCTCGAAGGTCCCACCCTCCTCCGGCGGTGCTCCTTTCAGCTTCAGCGCGGCTTCGAGCGCTCCCTCGACGTTCTGCGCGGGCGCATCGGAAAGGCCATGGATGAATCCGATCACGTAGTCGATGGCGGCCTCGCCCATCGCCCGCATCTCCTCGGGCGACGGGTCGAGGGCGTATCCCGTCACGCCCGGCTCCGCAGGGTGGTCTCGATCGCGTCCAGGAGCCGTTTGGACGAATCCGCCACCTCGTCCACCGCGGCTCCGAACGCCTCCTCGTGACGACCGGAAGGGGACTGGAAGCCGCTCACCTTCCGGACGAACTGGAGGGCGGCGTCCCGGATCTCCTCGTCGGTCGCATGACCCTGCCCGTGTGGTTCACGTAGTCGCTTGATGTTTCGGCACATGAGCGGAGGGTACCGCGCGGCGCGGGTTCAGCCCTTCTTCGCGGCGAGGGCGCTGATCGCCTCCATCACGCATCGGAGGGCGAGCATCGAGGTGACTTCCGCGTGGTCGTAGGGCGGCGCCACTTCCACCACGTCCATGCCCACGAGGTCGACCGCGCCGACGATCCGGCGGATCGATCGGAGGAGCTCCCGCGCGAGCATCCCGCCGGACTCCGGGGTACCCGTTCCCGGCGCCAGACCCGGATCAACGACGTCGATGTCGATCGAGAGGTAGATGCGATCCGGGCCGTCGAGCGCCTCGGCGATCGCGTCATCGATCACGGCGTCGACCCCTCGTTCCTCCAGCTCGACCTGGGTGTGCCACCGGAATCCTTGCTCCCGCATCCAGGTGAACGTCTCCTTGTCCGGCCAGTACCCGCGGAGCCCTACCTGAACGAAGTTCGACCCGGCCACCCAGCCTTCGTCGACGAGGCGACGCATGGGCTGCCCGTGGCCGATCAACGAGCCCCACTGGTCGGCGCCGGCGTCTGCGTGCGCATCGAAGTGGACGATGCCGATCGAGCGAGGATCCTGCACCCGCGCGACCGCCGCCGCCGACGGGAACGTGATCGAGTGGTCACCTCCGAGGACCACGGGGATCGCGCCGCCGCGGGCGACGCGCCGGACCTTCTCGTGGATCACCCGGAGACTGCGATCGGGCCGGCCGGGCACGACCGGCGCGTCGCCCGCGTCGACGACGGTGATCACCTCGAACGGCTCGACCTCGGTCTGGATCGACCAGGCGTCGCGGTTCCCCCAGTGGTACGGAGCGCTCCGGATCGCCTTCGGGCCCATCCTGGCGCCCGGCCGTGCCGAGACGCTCTCGTCGTAGGGAGCTCCCACGATCGCGACGTCCGCGCCGGCCGCTCGCACCGCGTCTCCGTCGAGCGCCCACGGGAACTTGTGGAACGACCCGCGGAAGTCAGCGTAGTAGGGAAGATCCGTCCAGTCGTACTCGTCGAACTCGTCTGCTTCCGCGGCGTAGAGGGTGCTCTCGGGGATCCGGAACGGCCGGTCGGTCTCAGACATCGCGCGCAGTGTGCCATAGAGGTGAGAAGCGGGCCGGGCGCTCCGCGCCCGGCCCGCCTCGATGGTGCTTTCGCTTCGCTAGGACACCGCGGCGAGGGCGTTCACGATCCCGTCGCCGTACCAGCTGTTGTAGTTGGCGGTTCCCACGCACACCTGATCCTCGAACGGCACGTTCGGATCCAGTCCGACCAGATCCGGATAGAGCTCGGCCGAGCTCACCGAGGGGCAGGCATGGTTGGTCGCCGTGCGACGCAGGATCCGTTCCACCTGCCGAGGCGCGAGTCCGAAGCCGGCCCCGGCGCCCGAGCCGTATTCGCTCACGATCAGCGCTGCGACCCCGGTTGCGTGCGGCGACGCCATCGACGTTCCCTGCAGGTACACGTACACGCCGCAATTCCTCTCGTTCCTGGGCCGGCGGATGCAGTCCACGACCGCAAGCGGGTCCAACGAGCGGAACCTGGGGGTGATGAGCCCCTCCGCCATCGCCAGGTCGGCCGGGTAGGAGGAGAGGATCCTGGTGCCGGGCGTGTCGTATCGGGGAGTCCCGAAGAAGTCACGCCGATCCCCACCGGGCGCGGAGACGGTCGAGGCTCGGACCCCGTAATTGGAGTAGTACGCCTTCCGCCCGCTCGGGCCGACGGCGTTGATCGTCATCACGTGCGCTCCCTCGGTCGGGATGTCGAGGCAGGCGTCCGTGATGTTGTCCCGGACGTACTCGGTCCCCGGGGGGAAGTCGGGACTGAACGCATCGTAGGTGGGGTTGTCGAGGTCGGTGTGCGAGTTCCCCGAGGCAGCGAGCAACGAGACACCGTGGCGCCACGCGTACCGGAGCGCGCGGTTCGAGGCGTCGATGATGGTCGCTTGCTGCCGCTGGGCCGCGGGCGAGTCCAACGGGTTGTTGCGGCAGTTGAACTCCCAGGGGTCCGTGAAGAAGCTCATGTTCACGACGTCGATCCCGTGGTTCGCCGCGTACGTGTAGGCGGACAGCGTCTCGAAGAGGAAGAAGAATCCCGAGTCCTGGCCCGCCCGCAGGTTCACGAGCGTGACGTCGGGCGCCACGCCGGCGACCCCCAGACCGTTCAGCTCGGCCGCCACGATGCCCGCCACGTGCGTGCCGTGGCCGCCCTCATCGACCGTCGCCGGGTCGGAGCAGGAGCGGTCGGGCTCGTCCTCGCACGGCCCGTCGATCAACGGGATGTCGGTCGTGAAGTTCCGGCTGAGAGACCTGTTGACGTTGTCGTCGAGGTCGGGGTGGCTCGCGTCGATGCCCGTGTCGATGATGCCGACGCGCACCTTCGGGCTTCCCTGCTGCACGGCGTACGAGCCCTGTGCGGTCGCATCGATCATCTCCATGCCCCACTGGAGGTCGGCCAACGGATCGGCTCCCGACTCTGGTGCTCACCGTCGGGCGCCGCCCCGCGCTGGCAGACCCGAGCGCCTCGACCTCGTCTACCTTCTCGCGCAACGCGGGATCCGAGTACCCGATCACGCTATTCCGAGAGGCGCCCGCGATGGCCTGCTCCGCCGTTGCCTCCAGGACGAACCCGGCGCTCCTCGTGGTCACCCTGGCCACGCCGATCGAGGCGATCTCCTCGACGACCTGACCGCCCGCGGCCTCGACGGCCGCCCGCCCTTCGGCGAAGGAGGCCCCCGCTTCATACAGGACGACGAACTCGCGAAGTGGTCCGTTGTTCCGCGCCGACGCCGACGGCAGGAACCCTACGAGGGCAACCGTGAACGCGGCGATCAGCGCGGTGACGATGGAGCGTCTGCGCATGGGACGACCTCCCCTTCGATCCGTCACCCCCACGAGACCCCGGAACCCTACGAGATATCGAACCGGGTTGTCCTACCCGGATTCGAGGTCATCGTGAGCGCCCCGTGTCCTTGCGGATCTGGCGCGCGGCGTTCGCCCCGGGGCCGCCCGTGATCCCTCCACCCGGATGGGCCCCGGAGCCCGCCAGGTAGAGCCCGTCCAGCACGAAGCGGTAGCGGGCCTCGCCGTTCAACGGTCGCCACGCGAAGTACTGATCGAGGCCCGGCTCGGCGTGCTGGACGTGCCCGCCCGTGAGCCCGTAGCCGGTCTCCAGGTCTTCCGGCGTGATGACCTGCCGAGCTTCGACCAGCTCCCCCAGGCCGGGTGCGAACCGCTCGAGGGTCTTCACGGTCACGTCGCCCAGGCGTTCACGCTCCGTGGACCAGTCACCGCCCCGGAGCTCACGGGGCGCGGCTTGGACGAGTGCGCTCATCACGTGCCTGCCCTCGGGAGCGAGCGACGGATCCGTGAGCGAAGGGATCGTCGCCTCGATCCACGGCTCATCGGCGAAGTGACCGTACTTCCGCGCGTCCGACGCCTTCTCGACGTAGTCGATCGAGGGACCGATCACGATCCTCCCTCGCAGCCGCTCCGGGTCGTCGTGGAAGGCTGGGAGGCCGGAGAGCGCCAGGTTCACCTTCGCCGTCGCTCCCGGTTGCCGGATGTTGCTCGCCCGCCAGATCATCGTCGGTCCGAGCTCGACCGGGTCGCAGAGCGCGAGCGTCCTCTTCGGGTCCGCCGCCGAGACGACGAGTCCGGCGTCGATCTCTGTGCCGTCGGCGAGGGTCACGCCTCGCACGAGCCCGTCCCTCGACCGGATCCCGGTCACCTCAGCGCCCGTCCGTATCTCGGCTCCGGCCGCGCTCGCGGCCGACGCGAGGGCGGTCGCGAGCGCCTGCGTGCCGCCGCGAGCGAACACCGCGGTGCCTGCCGCTCCCCCGTCGTTGCCGGCGGAATCGTTCAGGAACACCGCTGCCGTGCCGGCCGACCACGGACCGCACGCCGTGAAGAGGATCCCGCGGGTGCAGAGCGGTCCACGGATGGCTTCGTCTTCGAACACCTCCTGGACCAGGTCGGCAACCGCCATCGGCATCGCCCGGATCGCTTCGCGCCCGTACTTCGCGCCGAGATCCCTGAACGCCCAACCCACCTTGAGCCCGGAGATCGCATCCCCGATCGTGGGGGCGCTGATGTCCGGCGGCGTGGCCACGTTGACGTAGGCGAGGAAGGAGGCCACGGCACGGACCTTCCGGTCGAAGGAGACGAACGCCTCCGCGTCTCCCCGGTTCCGCTCCCGGAGCTCCTCAGCCGTTCGGGCGACGTCGCCCCAGAAGGTGACGGACGATCCGTCGGGTTGAGGCGCGAACAGCCGCACCGAGGGCGTCAGCAGCTCGAGGCCATGTTTCGCGAGATGGAGGTCGTCGACGATCGAGCTGCGGAGGCGCCCGACGGTGTGCGCGACCCCGGGTGCGATGAACGCGGGAGCGATCTCGGCGCCACGCAGGATGCCACCGACCTCGTCGGCACGCTCCAGGACCGTCACTCGCCTGCCGTCCTTGGCGAGATAGGCGGCTGCGATCAGCCCGTTGTGGCCGGCGCCGATCACCGCGACCTCGGATCGCGAGGCCATGCCTACGCCACCCGCTCGCCGCGTCCGTGGCCGCGCTTCCGGCTCTTCAACACCTCGAGAGCGGCGATCCGGCCAGGAGCGCCCATGATGCCGCCGCCCGGATGCGTCGCCGACCCGCACATCCACAGGTCACGTATCGGTGTGCGGTAGCGGGCCCATCCGGGCACGGGCCGATTGAAGAACAGCTGCTCGAGCGAGAGCTCACCCTGGAAGATGTTCCCTTCGGTCAGGCCCGTGATGTCCTCGATGTCTTTCGGCGTGATGAACTGCGACCCGACGATGTGCTTGCGGATGGTCGGGAACCGCTCCGAGATCGTCTCGATCACGTTCTGCCCGAACGCCTCGCGAGCGGCGTCGTCCCAGACGTCGTTCCCCGCCAGCCGGTAGGGCGCGTACTGCACGAAGCAGCTCATCACGTGCCCGCCGGGGGGCGCCATCGTAGGGTCCACGAGCGTGGGGATGATCATGTCGATGTAGGGGCGCCGCGAGGGACGGCCGTATTTCGCGTCGTCGTAGGCCCGCTCCATGTAATCGAGCGACGGGGAGAACGAGACCGCGCCCCGGAGCCACTCCCCTTTGCCCGGCTTGCACGCGAGCTCTGGGAGGCCGTCGAGCGCGAGGTTCACCTTGCCGCTCGAGCCCCGGTACTTGTAGCGGAGCACCTCCTCCTTGAACGCCGGATCGAGGACCCCATCCTCGAGCAGCTTGATGAAGGTCCAGCGGGAGTCCAGCGAGGAGAGCACGAGGCCTGCCTCGATCTGCTCGCCGGAATCGAGGGTCACGCCGGTCGCGCGGTCGCCGTGAACATCGATCCGCGCCACCGGCGCCTCGACCCTGATCTCGGCCCCGTTCGCGAGCGCTGCGCTCCCGATCGCGTCGGAGATGCTCCCGGTGCCTCCACGCGGCACCCCCCATGCGCGGAACGCACCGTCGATCTCGCCCATGTAGTGGTGGAGCAGGACATACGCGGTGCCGGGCGAGCGCGGACCCTGGAAGGTCCCGATGATCCCGGAGGCGCTCATCGTCGCCTTCAGCGGCTCCGTCTCGAACCACTGGTCGAGGAAATCCGCCGCGGACATCGTCATAAGCTGGATGAACGTGGTCTGCAGGCGCCTCGGCAGGTCCCTGAAGGTCTTCGCGAGCGGCGTGAGCGGTAGCCAGTCCCGGATCGACACCTTCCCGGGGTCGGGCGGCACGATCGACAGGATCGGCTTGATGAATCTGGCCATCTCGGCCATCAGCGGGCCGTACTCCTCGTAGGCCTCGGCGTCGTTCAGCGACCAGCGCCGGAGCTCCCGGACCGTGCGGCCATGATCGTTCACCCGCCAGAGGTAGTCATCGTCGAGTGGGGTGATCGTCCCGTCCAGGGGCAGGATCTCGAGACCGTGCTTGGGGAGCTCGAGCTCGCGGATGATCTCCGGACGGAGCAGCGAGACCACATAGGAGAAGACGCTGAAGCGGTACCCGGGCACGATCTCCTCGGACACCGCCGCGCCACCCAACACGTGCCGACGCTCGAGGACGACCACCTTCTTGCCGGCCTTCGCGAGGTACGCAGCGGACACGAGACCGTTGTGGCCTCCGCCGATCACGACCGCGTCGTAGCGCTGCGGCATCGCTCTCTTCCTCTTTGCGCTGGTCCTTGGGCTCGTCGAAGGAGGCTATCCGAACGCCCGCGGGCGCACGGTCGCCGATGCTAGCCCCGGGCATCTGAACGCACCAACGGGCGTCTGACCAGTAGTCAGATCCTCGGAGCACTCCGGTGAGGTCGCCGACGATACCCTTGGCGTTGATGAGTGTGGGTACCGCGTTCTTCGAGCGCCAGCGGGCATTGAACACGAAGCTCTCCTGGGGCGAGTGGTCCGGGTACCACGCCGCGGCGGTGTTCGCCGATCTCGTCGACATCGAGTACAACGCGATCCGCGAGGCCGCGGCCGTGATCGACGTGACGCCGCTCTACAAGTACGAGGTGAGAGGCACCGACGCCGGAACCCTCCTCGACCGCGTGGTCACGCGTGACATCTCGAAGGTCGCGATCGACCAGGTGATCTACACGCCCTGGTGCGACGAGGAAGGCAAGGTCATCGACGACGGGACGGTGACCCGTCTCGACGAAGACCGCTTCCGCGTCACCGCCGCCGATCCGTCGTACCGCTGGTTCTCCCAGAACGCGACCGGGCTGGACGTCGGGATCGATGACATCTCAGAGCAGACGGCAGGACTTGCCCTGCAGGGGCGCCTGTCCCGGCACGTGCTGGAACGGGCGACCGGTGAGGACTGGTTCGACCTCCGCTACTTCCGTCGCCGACCGACCACGATCGAGGGCGTCGAGGTGGACGTGACCCGGACCGGCTACACCGGGGATCTCGGCTACGAGCTCTGGATCCCGGTGGAGGGAGCCCTCGCGGTCTGGGACCGTCTCTTCGACGTCGGCGCCGACTACGGCATCCGGCCGGCAGGGATCCAGGCCTTGGACATCTGCCGTCTCGAAGCCAGCTTGATCCTGATCGAGGCGGAGTACACCAGCGCCCGTCACGCGTTCGCCCCTGAGCTCAAGTACTCGCCCTTCGAGATCGGACTGGGGCGTCTCGTGAAGTTCGACAAGGCGGCCGAGTTCACCGGCGAGCGAGCGCTGCTCTCCGAGCGCGAAGCCGGCGGACCCGATCGGCGGCTCGTGGGCCTTGAGCTGGATTGGGTCGCGATCGAGGCGATGTACGCACGCCACGGCCTGGCCCCGCAGATCTCGCCGCTCGTGCACCGCGCGCCGGTTCCGGTGTACCGGGAGGGTGCCAAGGTGGGGCGGGCAACCTCCGTGGGGTGGGGGCCGACGATCAAGAAGATGGTCGGCTTCGGCTCGGTGGACAAGGGGCTCACGAAGCTCGGCACGCGACTCTCCGTCGAATGGACCGTTGAGGGCGAGCGCGGGAAGGTCGGCGCCAGCGTCGTGCCCATGCCCTTCCTCGACCTCGATCGGAAACGCTCCTAGCTCCGCTCGCCATTCGTACGAGAAACTGGTGTCGTGATGTCAGGTCGAGCCACGATCGTGCTGGCGCTTGTGCTGCTCGCAGCACTGGTAGGGCTCGCGGTGGGGTTGGCCGGCAGCGCCCTTCTCGGCGTCGTCACGGGCCTCGTGTGCCTGGTGATCGGCCTCGCCGCCACCTGGTCGGTGCAGCGGATGTCAGCGCCCACGGACCCGTCGCGGCGGCGGCTCCTGGCGCTCGCAGCGGTGCTCGGGACCGCCGCCGCGACGGGAGGCGCCGCCCTCGGGAGGACGATCAGGCGGGTCACGCGGCCCGACCCCCGACCGATCCAGGAAGCGATGGCCCGAGACCTCGGCGCGGAGTACATGGAGTTGGTCGCACGCGCGTACCACCCAGCCAGGAGCGGCGACCTGCAGCTCCTGGTCGCTCCGTACAACAGCGCGAACTATCCGCAGGAGTCGCGGTCGCTGGTCCCGCGCGATCCCAGGACGAGCCACGCGAGCGTCTGGATGTACCTCGAACGGATCCCGCTCGTCGTCTATGGGGCCGGGGTCTCGCCCTTCGACTCCGAAGATCGGGTCTCCCTCGCCGACGTCGCCCCGACGATCGCCGAGCTGATCGGGTTCGAGGACTTCCAGGACCTGGGGCGTGACGGTCGCCCCCTGCCGGGGATCACACGACCGGCGGACCAGCCGGAGATCGTCGTCACGTTCGTGATCGACGGCGGCGGATGGAACGTTCTCCAAGAGTTCCCCGACACGTGGCCCAACCTCAAGCGCCTGATGCGGGAAGGCGCCACCTTCCGCGACGCGATCCACGGTTCGTTCCCGGCCGTCACGGCCTCGGCTCACGCCACGATCGGCACCGGCGCGTTCCCTCGGACGCACGGCATCACCGGCCACAACCTCCGCGACGGGACGAAGGTCCGGAAGGCGTATGGCGAGCCGGGGCGGGCGGAGCCCGGCGACATCCTCGTGCCTACGCTCGCGGACCTGTGGAGCGACGCCACCGACAACGGGGCGTGGGTAGGCGAGCTCGGCTACCAGATCTGGCATCTCGGGATGTTGGGACGCGGAGGGTCACGTCGAGGTGACGTGCGTCCGGTCGCCATCTATTGGGACGAAACCGGTGACCCGCAGGACTGGCGGACCCTCAACGAGGAGCTCTTCCGCCTGCCGACCGGGATGCCGTCTCTCGAAACGTTCGCGGGGTATCGCGACGCCTACACGCCGAATCCCGACCGCAACCCGGACTTCGATCCCGTCAAGCCGAAGAACCTCCACTGCTGCAGCACGCCCGTGATCCGCTATCAGGGCGACGTGATCGAGACGACGCTCGCGAACGAGCCGGTCGGTTCGTCGGAGACGCCCGGACTCCTGTTCATCAACTTCAAGTCGCCCGACTACACCGGCCACGTCTACGGGATGTTCGACCCGATGACCGGCGACGCCCTCCGCGACGTCGACGAGCAGCTCGGGCGACTCGTGAAACAGCTGGACGCTCTCTACCCCGGTCGGTACGCGCTGATCGTGACGGCCGATCACGGTCAGTGCCCGCTCCCCGATGCCGCCGGCGGCGTGCGACTCGACCCGATCCAGCTCTGGGACGACCTCGAGCGCGAGTTCGGCGGAGGTCTTTTCAGCCTCGTCCAGAACGTCGTGCCGTCGGAGGTCTACGTGCACAGGGACGTGCTGTGGGACACCGGCGCGACGCGCGAGGACATGGCCTCGTTCCTCCGCGACTATCCCTACCGGCGGAACATCGGCCCGTACGTACCGCGGGACGTGATCGAGCAGGAACTGCTGGATAGACAACAGTTCGCGGCGGTGTTCGCGACCTCGTTCCTCGACACGCTCGCCGGCCGCGACCTCGGCGCCGATTTCGGGCCTGGCATCTATCCGGACGCCGATCCGTCCGGCATCCCTCCACCCGTCGCCGGATGAAGCTGGAGCTCGAGCCGGGCGACCGCGCGGTCCTAGGCGGCGAACGTGGAGAGGGCGCGGCGCTCGCCATGAGGCTCATCGTGAAGATGGCCGAGGTAGCGCGAGCGCCGCGCTTGCGGGACGTGACCCGAGCGCACATCGACTCCTGCCTGTACCACGGGCAGGCCGGGCTGGACTTCGCCGAGCGGCTCCTCGCGGGCGGGGCGACCGTCGCGATCCCCGCGACCCTGAACGTGAGCTCGCTGGACCTGCTCCATCCGGAGCTCGTGCGCCTCGACGACGAGACCCGAGACCGAGCGAAACGTCTGATGGACGTGTACGTGCGGATGGGATGCAGGCCCACCTGGACCTGCGCGCCTTACCAGCTCCCGGATCGGCCCTTCTTCGGGGAACACGTCGCGTGGGCCGAGTCGAATGCGATCGTGTTCGCCAACTCGGTCCTGGGCGCGAGGACGAACCGCTACGGCGACTTCTTCGATATCTGCGCGGCGATCACCGGCCGGGTGCCGAACTCCGGCCTGCATACCGACGAAGGCCGTCGCGCCGGCGTGCTGTTCCGCTTGCACGGCGTCCGAGAAGGGCTGCTCGACCACGATCTTCTATATCCGGTGCTCGGACATCTCCTCGGACTGCGGGGTGGCCGCGAGGTGATCGCCGTCGAGGGCCTCCCGCAGGACACCTCGGAAGATCGACTCAAGGCGGTGGGTGCGGCAGCGGCGAGCTCCGGAGCGGTCGCCCTGTTCCACGCGATCGGGGTGACACCCGAAGCGAAGAACGGAACCGACGTGTGCTCAGCGGATGTCCGCGAGGAAGCGATCGGCTCGGCTGATCTCCGCGCCGCGCGGGACGAGCTTTCACCGGTCGGAGAGGGCGCGGAGATCGGCGCCGTCAGCGTGGGGACGCCGCACGCCTCGGAGGCGGAGCTGCGACGGTTGGCCAACCTGGTGCGGGGCGACCGCCCGCGCATCCCGTTCTACGTGAACACGGGCCGCGCACAGCTCGCCGGCGTCGGCTCGGTCGCGGACGACCTCGCCGACGCCGGCGTCACGATCGTCACCGACACCTGCACGTACATCACGCCCGTGATCGACGATCTGTCCGGTCCCGTGATGACCGACTCAGGGAAGTGGGCGTGGTACGCACCGAGCAACCTCGCCTTCGAGGTGGCGCTCGGAAGCGTCGAGGAGTGCGTCCGGTCGGCCGCCGCCGGCCGCGTGGTCCGCGATGAGACGATCTGGGGCCCCTGATGGAAGGTCGGATCCTCGTCGAGGGTCAAGCAACGGGCCCCGCACTCGTGCTCGCCGAGCCGATCAGCTTCTGGGGCGGGCTCGACCCGGCGACCGGCGAGATCGTCGAGGCGAACCATCCTCAACGGGGCTCGGTCGTGACGGGGACGATCCTCGTCATGCCGTCCGGACGCGGCTCCTCCTCCAGCGCGACCGTGCTCGCCGAAGCGATCCGCACCGGGAAAGGCCCGGCCGGGATCGTCCTCGGCGAGCCCGACGACATCATCGTGATCGGCGCCCTCGTCGCGACGGAGCTCTACGGCGTCGCCATCCCGGTGATCGTCGCTTCCGCCGCCGCCTTCCACGCGATCCGGAACGGCGAAGCGCTCTCGCTCATCCCCTAGCGCCAGACGGACGGAAGATCGGGCAGCACGATGTCCTCGGCACCGAGCCACGCCGCGAGCTCGCTGATCTGCTTCCCGATGGCCGGCCAGGCGTCCGCGGGCGCATCAGGTTCGGCGTAGACCCCGTCGATCCTGAGGACGTTCGCCGCCCGGTCGAAGTGGGGGTCGAGCCGTCCCACGACCCGATCGCCGTGCAGGATCGGCATCACGAAGTATCCGAACTCACGTTTGTCCTTCGGGACGTAGATCTCGAGTCGGAACCGGAAGTCGAAGAGCTCCTCCGTCCGGATCCGGTCATGGATCAACCGATCGAACGGTGACAGGAGCACGGTCCGCGGCCGGAACGACCGCTCCAGCACGTCTGCGTGGGCCCATCGCTCGCCGGGGATCCCTTCCACCCGCACCCGTACCGCGCGCCCGCCGCGCTCGAGTCCTGCCAGCGCCCGTTCCCATCCCGGCGGCCGGCTGCCTTCGAACGTCTTCCCGAACGCAGTGAGCTTGGCGATGCCGAGGGCTCGGAGCTGCGTTTCGAGCAGGCGTCGAGCCTCTTCGCCCGGAGTCAGGCGCGATTCGTCGAGAGGTAGACGCCGCGCGGCGAGATCCCACACGCGCTCCTGCCCGGCGCGTCCTGCGATCATCACCTCGCCCTTGGCCCACAACACCTCGAGCATCATCGAGGTGTTCCTCCCGTCGTCATTCCATCCGCCCGTGCGCCAACCGACGGCGGAGCGATCCTCGAACGCCCGGGTCTGAAGCGGTCCCTCGGCGCGCAACCTGGCCAGGATGTACCGGCGGAACGCCTGGTTCTCTCGGAGGTAGCGCCGCACGTACTCGCGCCGGCCGCCCGTCCCGCTCGGGTACCGCCGCATCGTCTGTCGGTGGACCGGATACTGCGACGTCGGCAAGATGAACGCCCGGTACTCGAACAGCGACCGGTCCCGCCAGAGGAGACGCTCCAGCTCGGCGACGCGGAACCTCCGCCCCAACCGGGACCACAGGACGAGGTGCTCCGTCCGCGCGACCCTCCGGGTGGGATCCATCTGCACGCTGCCGAGCCCTTCGACGACCTCGAGGATCGATCGGGGTCGAGGTGAGGAGAGCATCTGGGCTGCGACCGCGACTTGCCGCGCCCGCCGAAGCGAGATCGACCGAGGTTCCGCTGAGTTCACTCGGCGTGCTCGGCCGCCTCGGCGTCCGCTTTCGTGTGATGGACGATGCCGTCGGGGTGTTCCGGGGGAGCGTAGAGCGAGTAGAGCTTGAGCTCACCCGATCCCGTGTTGATCACGTTGTGCCAGATGCCGGCCGGGATCACGACGGCCCAGTCATCGGAGAGGTCGTGCGCCTCATCGACCCCGTCTTCGTCCCGCCCGAACTCGACGCGGGCCTGTCCCTCCTCGATCCGGATGAACTGGTCTCGGTCGGGATGGACCTCCTTGCCGATGTCCTCGCCGGGTGCGAGAGCGCATCACGGTGAGCTGGGAATGTGCGCCGGTGAAGAGCACGGTGCGGAACGTCTCATTCTCGAGCGTCAGGTGTTCGATGTCTCCGACCCAACCGATCATCGACGACTCCTCGCAGGAGGATGTCCCGCGAGCCTCGCGAACGAGGGCCCTCCCGAGGGGAGGGCCTTCGCGCGACTTGCGGCAGGACGCGGATCGTGGAGGTGGCGGGAATCGAACCCGCGTGACAGGGCGACCGTCTGGATCTTCTCCGGGCGCATCCGGTGGGTAGATCTCGCCTCGGGCCTCCCACCGGCGGAGGGGCCCTCGGCCAGCCCGGGTGAGATGTCCCTCGGAGGCCCCCGGACGGAACCTCCTCGGTGAGGCCTGCTTGCGATGCCCTGTCCGGGCCGCAGGCCCTCCCGGACGGACAGCTACCTATCTGCTAGGCAGCGAGCGCGTACTCTTCGTTGGCGCTTGTGTTGTTCCGGCGTTTTACGAGACTCCGGAGATCTCGGCCCGCTTCTCCCAGGCGATAACCGCCCTGCTCGAAGCCAGTACACCCCCGTATGTAGTTGTCATCCGAGTATACGGCCCGACCATCGTCATCGATACGTGTCCCCGAGCTCCCGGACCACGTCCACGATCAGATCCACGTCTTCGGGACGGTTGCGCCAGTTGACCGCCGCCGGCCGGAACGCGACCTTCCCGTCGTACTCGGTCATGCCGAAGAAGACCCGCCCGTCGAGGATCGCCTCCTCCCCGATCTTGCGATTCAGCTCGTCCAGGCGATCCTCCGTGTAGCCGCTCGGGTGGTAGCGGAAACACACGATGTTCAGACGCACGTCCGCCAGCCGCTCGAGATCCGGCTCCTCGTCGACCCGCCGAGCGAGGTGCCGCGCTAGGTCGAGATGCTTCTCGACGATCGCCTCGTAGCCACTCCGCCCGTACGCGCGAAGGGTCGCCCACACGGTGAACGCCCGTGCCCGTCGCGACATCTCGGGCCCAAGGAACCCCCAGGTCGGCTTCGGCCCCAATGGGTCGGGGAGGTACGCAGCGCCGGACGTGAAGACGGGCGCCTGCAGCGCCGGGTCCCTCACGAATGCGAAACCGCAGTCATAGGGAACGTTCAGCCACTTGTGGCCGTCGGCGATCACCGAGTCCGCGCGTTCCACGCCCTCGACGAGATGGAGCGACCGATCCGAGAGGGCGGCGAAGAGTCCGAACGCGCCGTCCACGTGGAGCCAGGCGCCGTGACGCTCCGCGAGGTCGGCCATCGCGGCCAGCGGGTCGAAGTCGCCGGCGTTCACCTCTCCGGCGCTCGCGATCACGACGGCGGGCGCGTCGCCGAGGGCCTTGAGCTCGCGTTCCAGAGCCGCGAGGTCCAGCCGCCCGATCCCGTCCGCCGCGAGCTTCCGAACGGCATCCCGCCCCAGTCCCAGCATCGCGAGCGCCTTCGTGTCGCTCGGATGCACGTAGCCCGAGCCGAAGACGGGCATCCGCGGTAGTCCGCCGAGGCCCTCCACATCGACGTCCACGCCCTGTCGAAGCCCCCACCATCGCCGGGCGCAGGCCAGCGCGGTGAAGTTCGCCATGGTTGCGCCGGTGGTGAGGACTCCACCCCACGACTGCGGCAGCCCGAACAGCTCCTTCAACCAGCCGAGCGCGATCGACTCGAGATGCCCGCCGAGCGGCGTGGCTACCCAGGCGCCCGGGTTCTGGTCCCATGTCGAGGTGAGCCAGTCCGCGCCGAGGGCCGCCGGCGTCGTCCCACCGTTGACGAAGTGGAAGAACTTCGGCCCGGCAGAGTGCACCAGCCCGCCGCCGCCCTCGATCAACTCCTGCAAGGCCGCGATCGCTCCGACGCCGTCCTCGGGGAGCGATCCCACGAAGGATGCCGCGGCGTCCTCCGCCTGGGGATCGCGGACGGGACGATCTTCCACGCCGTCGAGGTACTTCCGAGCCTCATCCGCCACGAAGGCGAGGACCGTATCCAGCTCGTCCGCGTCCGGTGGCGTGGGTGACATCGCCCGACGTTACGACATCAGCGGCGACGTCCGAGCTCTCGTCGCATCTCGCGCTCATGCTCCCGCTCGGCGATGGCCTGACGTTTCTCATGGCTCCGTCTGCCTCGCGCGAGCGCGAGCTCCACCTTCGCGAGCCCGTGGGTGAAATACACACGCAGCGGCACGAGCGCGAGCCGGTCCTGCTGCTGCGCGTCCGTGAGCTTCGAGATCTCCTGGCGGTGCAGGAGGAGCTTCCGCGGCCGCACGGGCAGGTGCGACTTCTTGTCTCCCTGCTCATACGGCGGGATGTGCATCCCTTCCAGCCAGGCCTCGCCGTCCCGCACGCGAGCGAACGCCTCCGCGAGCGACGCCCGTCCCCCGCGGAGGGACTTCACCTCATCGCCCGTCAGTGCGATGCCGGCCTCGAACGTCTCGAGGATCGAGTAGTCGTGACGCGCTTTGCGGTTGGAGGCGACCGTCTTCTCGCCCTCGCGATCCTTGCGGCCCATCGGGTGACCTCAGACGTCGAGGAAGCGCCGCATGCCGATCGTGCCCGCCACGATGGCGACGAGTGCGGACGCGATGAGGATCCACGGCATCACCGCGACGACATCGCTGTTCTTGATGAGCGGCAGCCATGGTGCGGTTCCTCGGAGGTTGTCCACGACGAAGACCTTCACGAGGAAGAGTCCGGCGATCGCGGCGATCGCCCCGAGCATCGCTTCGACGAGACCCTCGATCAAGAACGGCACACGGATGCGCCAGTTCGTCGCTCCGACCAATCGCATGATGCCGATCTCTTTGCGCCGGGCGAACATCCCCATCCGAAGGGTATTGGCCACCAACCCGATCGCGGACGCCAGCATGATCACCGCGATGCCGAACACGCTCAGCGACAGGACCCGCGTGAGCGCGTCGAGGCGGTCGAGCAGCTCCTGATAGTCGGCCACGTAGCGGATACCGGGCTCGGCACACTGTTGATGCGAGTCGCCATCCGGTTCGACGACGAACTCGCATCCGAGCGTCGCGGTGATCTCCGCGAAGCGAGCCACTTCCGAGAGTCGCACCCGGAGCGACGTCGGGATCACCGAGCACGGGGTGTTCTCCGTGAAGATCGGCTGGTTCTCGAAGAGATCCCCGAAATGCTGGCACGACCGTTCCTTGTTCCAGTACTCGACTTGAGCGACGCCTTCGATCTCCTGCAATCTGTTGGTCAGCCTGCTCACGGTCCCTGTGTTCACTGGATCCGTGAGGTACACCTGCACCTCGACGTTGCCCGTCAGTCGGGTGGTCACGAGCTGGAACTCCCGCGCGATCAACAGCGAGAGACCGAACAGGAAGAGCGCGATGAATGCGGTCGACATCGCCGCGAACGCCACGACGCCGTTCCGTCGGAGCCCGGCCGCGGTCTCACGGAAGAAGTACTCGACCCGAGGCGCCATCAGCTGTAGACGCCTCGTGACTGGTCTCTGACGACCTTCCCCTTGTCCAGCTCGATCACCCGCTTGCGCATCGCGTCGACGATGGCCTGGTCGTGGGTCGCCATCACGATCGTGGTGCCGATCCGGTTCACCTTGTCGAGGAGCCGCATGATGTCGACCGACGTGTTGGGGTCGAGGTTGCCCGTGGGCTCGTCGGCCAGCAGGACGAGCGGCCTGTTCACGCACGCCCGCGCGATCGACACACGTTGCTGCTCGCCCCCCGAAAGCTCGTCCGGGTAGGCGTTCAGCTTGTCCCCCAGCCCGACGTACTCGAGGATCTCCGGCACGCGCTGGTCGATCACGTGCTTGGGCTTGCCGATCACCTCGAGCGCGAAGGAGACGTTCTCGAAGGCGGTCTTGTCCTGCAGCAGCTTGTAGTCCTGGAACACCGTGCCGATGTTCCTCCTGAGATGGGGCACCTTGAACGAGGTGATCCTCGACAGGTTCTTGCCTGCTACGAACACCTCCCCTCGACTCGCCTCCTCCTGCTTCAGGAGGAGGCGGATCATCGTGGACTTCCCGGAGCCGGACGGGCCCACGACGAAGACGAACTCGCCCTTGTCGATCTCGATCGAGACGTCCTCGAGGGCGGTGACATCGTTCCGATAGACCTTGGTGACGTGTTGGAGGCTGATCATGACATTGAGAATCGACCTAGAAAGGGGTCGGCCCACCGTACCAGGGTCTTCCGCGAGAGCGGGGAAGGTGCTCTAGGCTGATCCCGTGGACGCCGCGGACGCGAGCAGGCTCGCGACGCGCGCGGCACCGCGGATCGCCGTCTGGCTGGGGCCCGCCCTGATCGCCGGCTCCGTCCTGTTCGCCCTCCGCGGGTTCGCCTTCGGAAGCGGACTGACCAACCAGCACCCTGACCTCCTGACATTCTGGCTGCCGCGCTGGTCCTTCCTCGGCGATTCGGTCGTTGCGGGTCAGATCCCGTTGTGGAACCCCTTCGAGATGGCCGGGTATCGCTTCGCCGCAGACCCGCAGAGCGGGTGGCTGTACGCCCCCCCGATGCTCTTCTTCTCGCTGTTCTCGCCGGGGTCGGCCTTGCGCCTGTTCATCGTCTTCAACCCGCTGCTCGCCGGTCTCGGGCTGTACGTGTTCCTTCGGAGGGAAGCTTTGGGGAGAGCGGCGGCATCGGCCGGGGGCCTGGTCCTCGCCATGATGATGTCGACGTCGACGATCGCGATCTCACTGCCGTTCGCCGGAGCGCTGGCCTGGACGACCCTCCTCCTCGTGGCCGCTTCGGGCTACCGAAGGGCCGAGCGATGGTCTGGCCGGCTCGCTTGGCTCGCGCTCGGTGCGTTCTCGTGGCTGCAGGTGGCAGCGGCGCACATGAGCCACGGGCTCGTGATCGCGACTGCGTTCGCGACCGCCTATCTGGCGGCCGCCGCGATCGCCGACGCACGGACGGGGACGGTCAGCGCAAGATCCGCAGCGGGCCGGGCGGCGCTGTTCGCCCTGGTCCTGCCGCTCGCCGCCCTCCCGATCCTCGTGCCCCACATCGACTTCCTCGGCGAGTCGAGCCTTCGAGGCGGCTACGGCGCGCTCGGAGACACGGGGCAGTCGGAGGTGGGCGATCCGCTCGGCTCGAACGGTATCTGGGCGGCCTGGCCCCTGGGCTTCGGCGCCGCGCCGGGCGCCTACGCGGGTGCGGCGGCGCTCGCGTGCGCCCTCCTCGCGGCTCGCGCTCGCCGGCTGCGGACGCTCGTCGTCGCGACGGGGGGGCTCGCGCTCACAGCCTACGTGCTCACCTCCCCGTTGCTCGTGAGCGCAGCCTGGTTCCGAACCCTCGTGCTCGAGATCCCCTTCGGTGACGTCTATCTCCACAACCCGGGGCGCCTGCGCTACGTCGCCGTGCTGGCTTTGCCGATCCTGGCTGCGGCGGGCCTCCACGGACTCGTGGATCGCCCGCTCTCCGCTCGTGCGGCGATCACCTGGCTCGGCGCGGCGGCCTTCATCTTCGTCGTCTGGCCACTCCTCGCCGGAGGGGATCTCGTCCGGTTCGCGATGATCGCGGCGATGCTCCTCGTCGCCGGACCGCTCCTCTACGGGTTGGGCACGCGACGATGGCGATGGGCCTCGTCATCCGCCGTCGTCGGCGTGCTCACCGTCGAGTTGCTGGTGAGCGCCGTCTACGCGCAGTCCTACGAGGGCGGCACGATCTTCACGGGGTTGGAAACGGGCGACCATCCCAGCCTCGTGCCACAGGTGCTCCGGTATCCAACGCTGGATGAGGCCACCTTCCTCGCACCCACGCCGATCGTGAAGCACATCAGGGCGGAGCCCGGACGCTACGCCACCTGGGCTCCCCCGGCGGCATACTTCGAAAAGGGCTACCTCTGGATGAAGTCTCCGGCCGACTGGCCGGCTCTCGCACCCACCCGAGGCACGCTGTTCGGCATCCCGGACGCCCTGGGCTACAACCCCGTGCAGCTTCCTCGCTATTGGCGCTTCATCCGCGCCACCAACGAGCTCTCGGTGTTCTACAACGCGTCGGTACTCAACCTGCCGTCCGCCGAGGACGTCCGTCTGCTCGGTCTGCGGTACCTGATCGTCCCGACGGGATTGGAACCCCCCGTCGATGGCCGCGTGGTCGAGGAGGCCGACCTCTATTCGCTCTGGGAACTCGACGACGCGCAGCCCCCGGCGACCGTTTCTCCCGTGATCGAGTTCGTGGATGACCAGCGTTCGGCGATGAGCGCGATCACGACGGGAGGCTTCGATCCATCGGAGCAGGCGGTGATCGAGTTGCCCTCCGATGTGTTCGCGTGCGTCGGCGATTGCTCGCCCCCCGCCGATGCCTCCACCAGGACGATCTCCGGTTCCGAGCTGGTGATCCAGATCCCGGCGACGGATGGAGGCATCCTCACGATCCGGAACGCGTACGACGCGGGATGGGGGGCCGAGATCGACGGCCGTCCGGCCCGCACCCTTCCGGTCGATGGATTCCTACAAGGGGTCGTCCTCGGACCGAGCGCGAGGGAGGTCGTACTCACCTATCACGACGACGCGGTCATGCTCGGCCTCGCGCTCGGCGCCGCGATCTGGGCGACGCTCCTCGCCGCGCCCTTCCTCGTGCTCATGCTCGAGCGTCGCGCTGCTGCCGGGAACATCGCTCCACGTCGCTCTACGCCGTCTCGCCCACGGCCGCCCGTCGCCTGAGCTCGCCCTCGATGAACCGATCGATCTCGCCGCCGAGGACGCGAGACGGGTCGCCCACCTCGACGTCCGTCCGATGGTCCTTCACCATCTGGTACGGGGCGAGCACGTAGGAGCGGATCTGCGATCCGAAGTCCACGGCCTTCCGCTCTCCCCGGAGCTCGTTCATCTCCTCTTCTCGCCTGCGGCGCTCGAGCTCGGCCAGGCGAGCTTTCAAGATCCGCATCGCGACCGCACGGTTCTGGAGCTGCGAGCGTTCGTTCTGACACGCCACGACGATCCCCGACGGGATGTGCGTGATCCGCACGGCCGAGTCCGTCGTGTTGACCGACTGCCCGCCAGGCCCGGACGAGCGGAAGACGTCGATCCGAAGGTCCTCCTCGGGGATCTCGACCTCCTCCTCCTCGGACCGCTCGAGCAGCGGGATCACGTCGAGAGCGGCGAAGGAGGTATGTCGCCGCTTCTGCGCGTCGAAAGGACTGATCCGGACCAGACGATGGACGCCCCGCTCGGCCGACAGGAGCCCGTAGGCGTTCGCCCCGTGGAGCATGAACGTCGCGGACTTGATCCCAGCTTCCTCGCCGTGGTGGATCTCATCCACTTCCATCCGGAAACCGCGCTTCTCCGCCCACCTCGCGTACATCCGGAGCAGCATGTCCGCCCAGTCCTGCGACTCGGTGCCCCCGGCGCCGGCCTGCAAGGTTGCGATCGCATCGTGGTCGTCGTACGGACCCGAGAACAGCGCCGCGAGCTCGACCGTCTCGAGCTCCTGCTCGAGACGGTCGAGCCCTGATTCCAGCTCTTTCGTCAGCTCCGGATCGGCTTCGTCCGCGAGCAGCTCATCTATCGCCTCGAGGTTCTGGAGGGTGCTCTCGAGGCGGTCGTGGCGGTCGACCTGCTCGTGCAAGCGGGAGAGGCGCCGGGTCAGCTCCTCCGCGCGGGACTGGTCGTCCCACAGCCCGGGGTCCGAGGTCTGTCGCTCCAGGTCACCCAGCTGGGCACGCTTGCCGTCGACGTCAAAGGAACTCCTTGGCTGCCACGATGCGGTCCCGGAGCTTGCGGAGCCGTTCGGTGTGATCGCTCATGCCGTCGATTCTAGTGGTCGTCCCTCGAGTTCCCGCTGGTCGCGGGGTCGGGAGTGATGAACGTCACCCTCGTGAGGTGCCGTGGACCACCGCCCGCCGCGGGCCGGCTCCCTATCCTCGGGGGTCAGTCACCACGAAAGGACGACCCGGTGAGCACAAGCATCGAGACCATCAGCCCGGGGTTCGCATGGAACGCGACGCGGGTGGCGAGTGTACTGATGATCGTGATCGTCGCCGTCATCGCGCTGGTCTTCTGGCCGGCGTTCGAGACGTCGGAACCAGGAGCGCCGAAGGGCCGGCAGACCAACGGACTCGCGGCGCCGCACGAACAAGTCGTGGTCAACGGAGAAGCCTGTCCGCAGTGCCTCCCGTGACCTGAGAGCGAGAGGTACCCCCCTCTCATCGGCGGCCGGCCGGGCCGAAGGAGCCCGGCCGGCCGCCTCCTTTTCATAGGTCCGGCGCCGGATCCATGGGTCCCGGGCCGGAGGCCCGATCTCCCACGCTGGCGCCCGCTCGCCACGCGCCCGAGGCCGAGCGGCGGCACCGGATCGGTGTGGCGAACGTCACCACCGGCCGGTGCGTGTCGGCACCGACTTCACGACGACCCGTCCGTAGGGTCGCCTCATCAGGCAAAGGTCCCCAGGGGACCGGAGAGGAAGGGGGAGCCATGAGCGCGCAGGGAGGAACCCTCCAGAGGCGAGGGACCATCGAGCTGCCGATGTGGCCCGTGGCCGTCCTCGTGGTCGTCGCGGTCGCTGCGGCGGTCGGGATGACGTTGCTGAGGGACGCGGGGCAGACGACGTTCGTGACATCGGTCACGGACAGCGAACGGCTCGCCAACTCCACCGCCGCGGTCCGTGAGCAGGGGGCAGTCGCACCGGCGATCCCCGCGATCCGGCCGATCGATCTCACGGTGCTGGAGAACTCGAGCGCAGCGGTGCGTGAGCAGGGAGCGATGCTCCCCGCGACCGTGGGCGTCTCCCACGTGGCGCCGTCGCTGCACTCGCGGGGCTTCGCCGGCTTCGAGAACCCCGGTGCCTACATCACCCAGGCACCGGCGTACGCGCCCGGCCTGGAGTACGCCGGCGCCTACATCACCGAGGCTCCGGCCTTCGCACCCGGCCTCGAGAACCCGGGTGCCTACCCGGCCGAGGTCGTTGCACCGGCAGAGGGCCCGATCATCGTGAACGGCGAGGCCTGCATGCAGTGCAGGTGATGCCTCCCGTCACGGACACACGAAGGGGCCGGCGCGACGCGCCGGCCCTTTCAGCGTGCCGCGACTACGCCACGGCGCCGTGGCACTTCTTGTACTTCCGCCCGCTGCCGCACGGGCAGGGCGCGTTCCGCGGCACCTTGTCGCTGATGACCTGGTTGGGATTCGCTTCCTGCACGGTCCCGGATGCCGCCGCCTCTTCCTCGTCCCCATGGCTCTCGCGGACCCGGTTCACCTTGGGCGCGGATGCCCGTCGCTGCTGCTGCTCCGGCCGAACCAACTCCACCCGGTAGATGTAGCGCACGAACTCCGTTTGGATCGTGGACGTGAGCTCCTCGAACATGTCGAACGCTTCGCGCCGGTACTCCGTGATCGGGTCCTTCTGGGCGTAGCTCCGCAGGTAGATGCCTTCCTGCAGGTAATCCATCTCGTACAGGTGTTCGCGCCAGCGTGTGTCGATGATGTTCAGCAGGACGACCCGCTCGAGCTCTCGCATCATCGTCTCGCCGAGCGCCTCTTCCCTCGCCGCGTAGGCGGCCAGCGCGTCCTCGACGAACGCCGCTTGCAGCGCCTCCGAGTCGGCGATCTCCCCTACCTGCTCCTTCGTCAAGGAGACGGGATAGATCTCCGACATGGCGGTGAGAAGCCCTTCTCGGTCCCACTCCTCCGCGAAGACATCCGGCGGGCAGTAGGTCGCGACGGTTGCCTCCACGACATCACGCACGAACCCGATCGCCTCCTCGTTCAGATCCCCACCCTCGAGGATCTTCCGGCGCTCGCCGTAGATCACCGTGCGCTGCCCGTTCATGACCTCGTCGTACTTGAGGACGTTCTTCCGGCGCTCGTAGTTGAGCTCCTCGATCTGCCCCTGTGCGTTCTGGACCGCGCGCGTGACCATCTTCGCCTCGATCGGCTCGTCCTCCGGCCACTTCAGCCGTTCCATGATCGAGGCGACCCGATCGGACGCGAACATCCGCATCAGGTCGTCCTCGAGAGACAGGTAGAACGCCGACGCGCCCGGGTCGCCCTGGCGCCCGGACCGTCCGCGGAGCTGGTTGTCGATCCGCCGTGACTCGTGCCGTTCGGTGCCCAGCACGTAGAGTCCGCCCAGCTCGACGACCTCCTCGTGCTCCGCGTCCGTCTGCGTCCTGAACTTCGCGAAGATCGGCTCGTACTCGGCCTCGTAGGCGGCTCGCTCCTCCTCGTCCATCTCGAACAGCAGGTAGCGGTCGTTGTCGAAGTCTCGCGCGGCCATCTCCTGACGCGCGAGGTACTCGGGGTTGCCGCCGAGGAGGATGTCGACGCCGCGCCCCGCCATGTTCGTGGCGACGGTGACCGCGCCCTTGCGGCCGGCCTGGGCGACGATCATCGCCTCCTTCTCGTGGTTCTTGGCGTTCAGGACGTGATGCTTCACGCCACGGCGATCGAGCATCGTGGACAGCTTCTCGGACTTCTCGATCGAGACGGTCCCCACCAGGATCGGCTGGCCCGTCTCATTGCGCTCGATGATGTCCTCGATGAGAGAGTTCCACTTGGCCTCTTCGTTCTTGAAGATCGCGTCCTGCAGGTCCTCACGGATCATCGGTCGGTTCGTCGTGATCTCGGTGACGCCGAGGGTGTAGGTCTCCTCGAACTCGGTCAGCTGCGTCTTGGCGGTCCCCGTCATCCCCGCGAGCTTGTCGTACATCTTGAAGTAGTTCTGGATCGTGATGGTCGCGAGGGTCTGGTTCTCCTCCTTGATCCGCACGCCTTCTTTCGCCTCGATCGCCTGGTGCAGCCCCTCGGAATACCGGCGGCCCTCCAGCACCCGGCCCGTGAACTCGTCGACGATCTTCACCTCGCCGCTCTGGACCACGTACTCGACATCGCGCTTGTACAGCTCCTTCGCACGCAGCGAGTTGTGAAGGTGGTGGACCAGCATCGTGTTCTCGTGGTCGTAGAGGTTGTCGATGTTCAGCAGGGACTCCACCTTGGCGACCCCCGCCTCCATCACCGCGACCTGGAACTTCGCCTCCTCGACCTCGTAGTGCTCGTCGCGGGTGAGCTGCGGGGCGATCCGGGCGAACGTCTGGTACCACTTGGCGCTGTCCTGGACCATGCCGCTGATGATCAGCGGAGTCCTCGCCTCGTCGATGAGGATCGAATCGACCTCGTCCACGATCGCGAAGTGGTGGCCGCGCTGCACGGTGTGCTCCAACCGCATCGCCATGTTGTCGCGGAGATAGTCGAACCCGAACTCGTTGTTGGTGCCGTACGTGATGTCGGCCGCATAGGCGGGACGGCGCTGCTCGGGGCTCATCTGAGACTGGATCAGGCCCACCTCGAGCCCGAGGAACCGATAGATCCCACCCATCCACTCCGAGTCGCGCTTGGCCAGATAGTCGTTGACCGTGACGAGATGGACCCCTTTGCCCTCGAGCGCGTTCAGGTAGCCGGGCAGTGTCGAGACGAGGGTCTTGCCCTCGCCGGTACGCATCTCCGCGATGCTGCCTCGATGCAACGCGGCGCCCCCCATCAGCTGGACGTCGAAGTGGCGCTGTCCGATCGTGCGGCGGGCGGCTTCACGGGTGGTGGCGAACGCCTCCGGGAGGAGGTCGTCGAGGGGTTCGCCGTTCTCCAGACGCTGCCGGAACTCGACGGTCTTGTGGGCCAGCTCGTCGTCCGGGAGGTCCTCGATCTCGAGCTCCCAGGTGTTCACGAGCTTGGCGAGCTGCTCGAGCTCCTTGCGCCGACGGCCCTCGCCGATGTTGCTGAACTTGTCGATCAGGGGCAACGTGGATCCTTTTCGTAGGTGGGGACTTCGATTCTACCGGCGCCCGCGTCAGACCCGGATGGGAGTCGGCTCCCGCAGGCGCGCCACCAGGATCAACGCCGCGGCGACCAGCACGGCGAGTCCCACCCCGAGAGGGCCGTAGCCGGCTGCTTCGAGGACGACCCCTCCCGTCAGACCTGCCGCCGCAGAAGTGAGGCTGACCAGGAGATCCGTGAACCCGAGGGCTCCGGCTCGCTCGTTCGGCGCCGTGATGTCACTGATCACGGCGGTGGCCCCGAGGAAGGTCGCCGACCAACCGAGTCCGATCGCGAGCAGGCCGACGCCGATCACGAAGGCGTTCGCCTCGGTCGCGGACAAGAGAGCGCCCGCGATGCTGGTGATGCATCCGGCGATCAGTGCGGCTCGCCGCCCGACGCGGTCCATCCAGCGGCCGATCAGGGGCGCGAACGCGAACATCCCGGCGATGTGTGAGCTGATCACGAGTGAGATCGTCGTACCGCCGTGGTGCGCATGATCGAGCGCCGTCGGCGTCACGCCCATCACCCCCACCATCGCCATCTGACCGACGGCGCCGGCGAGCACCGCGGTTCGGAAAGTGGGCACGCGGAGTAGGTCGCGGGGGCTGCGCCCTCGCGTACGCTCGACGGACGGCTCGACGGACGGCTCGACGACCGCGAGGTCGCGCGGGTCGGGGCTCACCGCGAGCGCGCAGAGGAGGGCGCCGAACGCCCCCGCGATCGGCACGACCCAGGGAAGGACGGATCCTTCTCCCGCCGCCTCCTCGATCACCGCGGCCAGCAGCGGGCTCCCCACCGCGCCGATCGTGCCGGCCGCGAGGAGGATGCCGACCGCGCGGCCCCGCCGCTCGGCCGGGTACATGTCGGCCACCGCGCCACGCGCGAGGTTCGCGCCGCCGAGCGCCACGCCGAAGGGGATGGTGCTCGCCATGAGTCCTGCGAACGAACCCGCGCGGATCGAGACGGCGGCGGCGGCCGCGGCGGCGCCCACGAGGAGGTAGGAAAGGATCAGACCCGGCCGGCGTCCGACGCGATCCATCCATCGTCCGATCAGCACTGCGCCCGCGGCCGCCGCCAGGAAATAGAGGCCCCACAGCAAGCCGGCCGCCCCGTCCCGTCCCGTGAGGCGAGATGCGGCAGGCCCGCCGATCACGAGCATCACGGGGAAGGTGGTCTGCACGAAGCCCTGCGCGAAGGCGAGCAGGATCGTGTTGCGACGAACCAGCCGATCGCGCTCCGCCGGCGGATCGTCGAGCCGCCATCCGCGTGCGCCGGTGGTCACAGGGGCTCCGTCAGCGCCCCGAGTCGCTCGACCAATCGGGCATTCTCACCGTAGTCCACGGGTACGGCGATGACCGATACGGCGTCGTCGTCGAGGGCCTTCCTGAGCGTGGGCAACAGCTCCGACGCTTCGCCGATCGCGTAGCCCTTCGCTCCGAAGCTCTCGGCGAACCGCACGAAGTCCGGATTCCCGAACGAGACGGCGGCCCTGCGGCCGAAGTGGATGTCCTGCTTCCACCCGATCAGACCGTACCCCCCGTCCACCCAAACGAGGATGACGAAATGCACCTTCTCGCGCACCGCGGTCTCGATCTCGGCGGCACTCATCAGGAAGGCGCCGTCGCCCATCGCCGCGAGCACCTTCCGCTCTGGGTGGACGAGCTTCGCGGCGAATGCGCCGGGAAGCGCGAACGCCATCGTCGCCAAGCCGTTCGAGATCAGGCACGTGTTCGGCGCGTACGTCGGGAACAGCCGCGCCATCCAGATCTTCACGGCGCCGGTGTCGCAGAGCACGATGTCCTCACGGTCGAGCGCCTCCCGCACGTCGTGGACGATCCTTTGGGGCCGGACGGGGAGCGCGTCGTCGTCCGCGCCTGAGTGGAGTTCCTCCCGAACGAGTCGCTCGCCCGGAGGCTCTCGGTCCCGACGAGGGTTCCCGGGCGCCGCGTCGGCGATCGCATCCAGAGAGGCTCCGATGCCTCCCTGGACGCCGACCTCGAGCGTGTAGGCCTCATCGACCTCGGCGACCGTCCGGTGGATGTGGATGATCGCCTTGTCTCGCTCGGGGTTCCAGCGCTCCGGCGCATACTCGACGAGGTCGTAGCCGACCGCCACCACGACGTCGGCCTTGTCGAAGCCGAAGTTGGCGTAGTCGCGCACCATGAAGCCGATCGTGCCGAGGGCGTTCGGGTGGTCGTCGGGGAAGACGCCTTTGCCGAGGAACGTGGTGGCGACCGGGAGGTTCAAGCGCTCCGAGAAGCGGACGAGCGCGTTCATCGCGTCGTCGCGAGCGACACCCGGTCCCGCGAGGACCACGGGCGCCGTCGCAGCCCCCAGGAGCTCCGCCGCCCGTCGGACCTGCGCTTCCGCAGGCGCGGGATCGACGGGCACGTTGACGCGGAGCGGTACACCCTCCGTCTCCTGCTCGGCAACGTCCTCCGGCAGGATCAGGAACGCGGCACCGGGACGTTCGGTCCGCGCCTGCTTGAAGGCCTTGCGGACCATCTCGGGAACGGCTTCGTCGACGGTGATCATGCCGCCCCACTTCGTGATCGGACGGAACAGCTCGACGAGGTCCACCGCTTGGTGGGATTCCTTGTAGAGACGGTGCAGGCCGGCCTGTGCGGTGATCGCCACGAGCGGGTGCGAGTCGAGGTGCGCGTTCGCGATCCCGAGCATCAGGTTGATCGCACCCGGGCCGAGGGTGGCGAGGCACACGCCCGCTCGGCCGGTGAGCGCCCCGTACGTGTCGGCCATGAACGCAGCGCCACGCTCGTCGCGCGTCGTGATGAACCGGATCGACGAGTCCGCCAACGCATCGATCACGTGGAGGTTCTCCTCGCCCGGCAGACCGAAGACGTACTCGACCTCCTCGTTCTCGAGGCACGCCACGAGCAAGCGGGCCACGGTCCGTGCGCCGTGCGCGGCTTCCATCTCCGTCAGGCTACCCGTGCGGCCCGGCCGTTACGCTCGGGCTCGTGGAATTCCGGGATGTGGTGCGGCGTCGGCGGATGGTGCGCCGATTCGACCAACGGCCGGTCTCCCGGGACGTCGTCGACCGCATCATCGACGTGGGGAGGCGCGCGCCATCGGCAGGCTTCTCGCAGGGGCTCGAGCTCCTCGTGTTCGACACGCCGGAAACGATCTCCGCGTTCTGGCAGACGACTCGCGATCCGGAGTTCGGCTGGGAGGCCGAGACCGTCGCGCACGGGCCAACGGTCCTGATCCTGCCGCTTCCGGATCCCCACCGGTACACCGAGCGCTACTCGCAGCCGGACAAGATCGAGTTCGGCATGAACGAGGAGACGAACTGGCCCGTGCGGTTCTGGGAGATCGACGCCGCGATGGCTTCGATGCTGATGCTGCTGGCAGCCGTCGAGGAGGGCCTCGGTGGATGGTTCTTCGGCATCACCCACGGGGAACGCGTGCTCCTGGACCGCTTCCGCGTGCCGGCACATCTCCGCCCGATCGGGATCATCGGCCTCGGGTATCGCGCCGAGAACGAGGAGCCGACGGGATCGTGGATGAAGCACGGGCGTCGTCCGCTCGAGGAACAGATCCACCGCAACGGCTGGTGAGCGGGCCTCGCGCCGGTTACGTCGACTGTGGTGACAACTGGCGCGTGAGCTGCGCCTGTGCGACGTGCTCACGGAAATGCTCGAGGGCGTGGAGCAGGGCCCAGGCTGCCGATACGGACTCCCCCTCGGGGAGCGAGCGGATCGCGGTGGGGTCGAAGGCCTCGGAGGCATCGAGCCGCGCGCGACAGTCGGCGGCCATCTCGTCCACGAACGACAGCAGCTCCGCGTCACTCGCCGACTCCGCCTCGAACTCGGACGGTCGGTCGCGCTCTGGCAGCGGGAGGCCCCGCGCGATCGTGAGCCACCACCTCGAGCTGTGCATCCCGTGGACCGCCAGCACCGTGATCGGGTTGCTCTCCTCGCCCGCGGGCCGCCAGGCCAGCGCTTCCTGCGAGAGCCCTTCGATCGCCTCGCGGAGGTGATCCACCGATTCGTCGAAGATGTCGCGGGCCGCCTCGATCGTCGGGTCGGGCATCAGGCGGGCTCGCGGCCGGTCACGTGATCTCGATCATCTTCTCGCGCACCGCGTAGACGACGGCCTCCATACGCGAGTGCAGATGGAGCTTCTCCAGGATGTTGCGGATGTGGTTCTTCACCGTGTTCTCCGAGATGAACAGCTTCTTCGCGATGTCGCGGTTGTTGAGACCCTGCGCGACGAGGCGGAGCACCTCCATCTCGCGGTCGGTGAGCTTCGGTGCGGGCATCTGAGGCCGCTCCTCCGCCTCCTTCGAGATCGCCGCGAACTCGGTGAGGAGCTTCGAGGCCATCGACGGTGAGATCCGCGACTGCCCTGCCCACACGCTCCGGATGGCGTCGGCGACCTCGTCGATCGGGATCTCCTTCAACAGATAGCCGGCCGCGCCGGCCTTGATGGCGTCGTACAGGTCGCCCTCGTCGTCGGAGATCGTGAGCATCAGGATCTTCGCGTGGGGAAGCAACTCCTTGATGTGCCCCGCCGCTTCGATCCCCGAGCGCTTCGGCATCCGCACGTCCATCAGGACCACGTCGGGCATGAGCTCCTGGGCCTTCTCCACCGCTTCCACACCGTCGGAGGCCTCGCCGACGAGCATCAGGTCGTCCTCTTCAGAAAGGACCATCTCGAGCCCGCGGCGGAACAGTGCATGATCGTCCACGATCATCACCCGAAGCCTCTCATTGGTGCTCTTGTCCTCCTGTTTCATCTCTTCGGCTTCATCTCTTCCGCGTCAACCCTTTTCGTGTTCTCTTCACTCGTCCGCATCGACAGGCGGCGGGGTCGAACCTCGCGGGAATGGTACCCCCCTGCGCCACCGGCGGAGCCGCTTGCCGTGGTGATCTCGGATCTGGCGCTCGAGCTTCTCAGCCACGTGATCAAGGGCGGTACGCACGTCGGCCGCTTCGGCACGCGCGCGGAACGTCTTGCGCGGGATCTTCAGCGCGGCCTTGATCATCTTCAGCCCGTCGGGGCTCGGATGATGCTCGGCCAAGAACTCGAGATCGATCCGCGTCGCTCGCGGCTCGAGCCGCTCCAGACGAGCGAGCTTGTGCTCGGCCTGCTCGCGCATGTCGTCGGAGACCGGCAGCCCGCGCCCCGTGAAGGTCAGATCCATCTGCGATCCGTGGCACGGCCCGTCGGTGAAGGGTGCTCCCGCCCGGCTGACCTGGTCTTTGACCCCACACTCGCCTGCAGGGGCGTCCGCCGACGGTCCGTGCGTTCCATCTGAACCGCCGACTCGCATCCTCTCCCGGAGCCCCTCTCGGAGACCGGGGCAGGGCTTACTTCTAAACCGCTCCATGCTCGGCGACCAACGGTCGCCTTACGTGGGTCGTTTCGCCCGCGGCTGGCATCGACTACCGGGGTTTGTCCCCGGGCAACCACAGACCCGGACGGGAGCACGCCCGAGTATAGACATGGCCTTACGGACGGCGCGAACCACGCGGTCCGGGAGGCCGATCGGTGAACGAGCGACAGGCGGTGAGCAGATGGATCTCGCGCGCTCCCCCCTCGAGGAGCGCTGCAGCGCACGCCGAAGCCGTGGCGCCCGTGGTCAGCACATCGTCGACGAGAAGTAGGCGAGCCGGCGCGGAGCGACGGGGGATGCATCCGAACGCATCGGCCATCGCCAGCATCCTTTCCTCGCGGGACCGGCGGGCCTGGGGAGCGGTCGCCTTCGTCCGACGGACGAAGGCGACCGCGGGGAGATCCAGCTCATGTGCGAGCGCCCGCGCGAGCACCCGAGCCTGGTCGAAGCCGCGCTCGGCCCGCCGCCGGGATGCGAGCGGCACCCACGTCACGGCGTCGGCCGCCGGCGGGCCGAGCGCCGCCAGGGCGGCTGCGAATGCCTCGCCGACCCCGCGCCAGCCGGAGAACTTCAGCCGGTGGACCGCGGCCTTGGCCGGTCCCCGGTAGACGAATGCCGCTCGCGCCGACGCGATCGGCGCCGGAGGACAGTCCGCGCATCTCTCGACGTTCGTGGGCAGGGGTCGACCGCAACGATGGCACCACGGTGGCGTCAGTGGGAGGAGCTCCCCCGTGCACGTCGCGCAGAAGGGCCACGGGCCTGCGCCACAACCGGCGCAGGCCCTCGGGAAGAGAACGTCGATCGCCTTCTCCAGCATGGCGTCACGCTACGTCGTGTCGCCGACACGATCAGGGCAGGGCGACCTCGATCGGTTCTCCCGCGCCCCTGACAGCGATCGTCAGGGCGTGCTGGGTTTTCAACAGCGGGTAGGCGGTGACCGAGCCGGATCCGGCCTCGGCGTCGAACGTCGTCTCGAGCACGGGCAGGCGGGCACCGTCAGCGGCGAGCGTCATCGTCGCCTCCAACCCCTCGTAGCGGAGCCCCACCGAATCGATGCGGCATTCGAGCTGGTCGACGTGCACCTTCTCTCCGCCGATCACCACCGATCTCCCCACGCGGACCTGATCTCGTCTCGTCGAACCCCTAGGCCAAGGCACGGCGAACCGCGAGCCGGGACGCATCGTCTCCGGCGATCCATCGATCGCCAGCTCGCATTCGATCGCGTACCAGCCCGCAGCGAGCTCAGCGACCGGGAACTCGAACGGGACGAAGAGATCACGGTTCGGCGCGACCTCCAGCGTCGCGGGCCGTACGCCCATCGAGATGGACCCGTGCCCGGCCAGCTCGACCGCTCGGGCGTCGTCGAGGCGGACCTGATGCGGATCCCCGTCGGCCCCCCGCATGACGAATGACCCTTTGAGCGATGCCGGGAAGCGCTCGAAGTGCGCCCGGATACTGACAGCCTCCAGCGTTACGTACCCTCCTCCCAGCTGCGAAGGTACTCGTCCTGTTCGGGCGTGAGGGTGTCGATCTCGACGCCCATGCCCCGCAGCTTGAGTCGGGCGACCTCCTCGTCGATCTCCGTCGGGACCGGATACACCTTTGCCTCGAGGTCGCCGTGGTTCTTCACGAGCCATTCGACGCAGAGCGCCTGGTTCGCGAATGACATGTCCATGACGGCGGCCGGATGCCCCTCTGCGGCAGCAAGGTTCACCAGCCGGCCTTCGCCGAGGAGGTTCAGCCGGCGTCCGTCGGCGAGGGTGTGCTCGTCCACGAACTCGCGGATTCGACGAACCCGCCCTTCCGACAGTGTGGCCAGCGCGTGCTTGTCGATCTCCACGTCGAAGTGACCCGAGTTCGCGAGGATCGCACCGTCCTTCATCCGCTCCATGTGCTCGCGGCGGATCACGCCCTTGTCGCCGGTCACCGTCACGAACACGTCGCCGACCCGGGCGGCCTCGAGCAGGGGCATGACGCGATAGCCCTCCATCGTGGCCTCCAGCGCGGCCGTGGGGTCGACCTCGGTGACGATCACGTGCGCGCCCATCCCACGGGCTCGAGACGTCACACCGCGCCCGCACATCCCGTACCCGCAGACGACGACGGCTCGACCGGCGAGCAGGCGGTTGGTCGCCCGCATGATGGCGTCGATCGTGGACTGTCCCGTGCCGAACCGGTTGTCGAACAGATGCTTGGTGTTCGCGTCGTTCACGCTCACGATCGGATACTTCAGGGCACCATCGGAGGCCATCGCGCGGAGTCGGATCACGCCCGTCGTCGTCTCCTCCGTGCCGCCCATGATCTCGGTGATCTGATCGATGCGCTGCTTGTGCAGCACGCTCACCATGTCGGCGCCGTCGTCCATCGTGACGTGCGGGCGGATATCCAGGCAGGCGTTGATGTGCTTGAAGAACATATCGGTGTCTTCGCCTTTGATCGCGTAGACGTCGATCCCGCTCTGCTCGACCAGCGCGGCCGCCACGTCGTCCTGCGTCGAGAGCGGGTTGGAGGCGCAGAGCGCGACCTCGGCGCCGCCGGCGGCCAGTGTCTCCATGAGGTTGGCCGTCTCCGTCGTCACATGCAGGCAGGCCGCGATGCGCACGCCCTTGAGCGGCTTCTCCTTGTCGAAGCGCTCGCGGATCTGCCCGGTCACCGGCATCTCACCGGCAGCCCAGTCGATCCGACCCCGCCCCGGGTCGGCGAGTCCGTTGTCTCTGATGTCGTATCCCACGTGGATCCTCTCCGTCAGAATGCGCCTGCGAGCTCGGCCACCACCAGGCCGATCGCCTCCGCCGCCGTCTTGGATGCGAGCAGCACCTCCTCGTGAGAGACGGCCCCGCCCGCGGCGTTCGTGACGAAGCTTAGCCCGAGCACACGCATGCCCAACGCCCGGGCGGCGACGGCCTCCGGCACCGTCGACATCCCGACGACCGTCGCCCCGATCCGCCGGAGCATCTCCGTCTCGGCAGGGGTCTCGTAGGACGGTCCCGCCATCGCCGCGTAGACACCCTCCGCGACGGCGGTCCCCTGATCGCGCAGGATGGCGAACGCGGCACCGGACAGATCGCCGTCGTAGATCCCGGAAACGTCGACGAACGCGGGGGAGCCATCCGGGTAACGCCAGCTGGTGAGCGGGTTGGTACCCATCAGATTGATGTGATCGCGAACGACCACCATCGACCCACTCGCCAACGACACATCAAGACCGCCGACCGCGGCCGACAGCACCATCGTGCGCGCCCCGAGCGCGTGGGAAACCCGAGTCGTGATCGACGCCAGCCGCATCGGGTGGCCCTCGTAGAAGTGGATGCGACCTTGGAAGATCGCGACGGCGTGCCCGCCGATCGTCCCGAGCCAGAGCCGGCCGGCATGTCCCGGCACGGTCGGCGGTGGGAATCCCGGCAGCTCTCCGTACGGGATCTCCAGGGGCTCCCCCGAGCCGGCGCGCTCCCAGGCGACCTTGATCGCGTCACCCAGGCCGGAGCCCAACACGACGCCGGCCACCGGCTGGATGCTGGTGCGCTCCCGGATCGCCCGCATGATCCCTTCCTCGACGCCGTCTCCCGGTGACGGGACGTGCGGTTCGGTCACGACACGAGCGCGGCCTTCAGCCGCTGGATCACGTCGACGGGAGTGGGATCGACGCCTTTGCGGATCGCGACGTAGGCGCTGACGAAGTCCCCCAGCGCGATCAACGACATCAGCCGAGCGAGCGCGCTCCTTCCCGTCGCCCACACCTCATGGGTGTCCGCGCCCGCATCCGCGGCGATCTCGAGCGAGAGCGGGAATCGGGCGGCGATCCCGGGGTCCTCGGCCTCGTGCCGGAGGGCGATCACCGTGTGCGACCGACCGAACGGCGGGGTCCATCCCACCACCTCGTTGTGATCCAGCTCGGACATCGAGGCCCACCAAGCGGGCACCTTCCCGTTCTCGTTGAACTGGGTCTTCCAGCGGGCCGCGGCGGTGGCCGCGATGCCCTCCGCACCCCAAAGCACCGGGATCCGATCACCGATCGCCTCCGCCAGTCGTTTCGCGGGATCGTCGCCCACGGGCGCGTCGGGGCCAGAGGCCGCGGCCCGCGCGTCGACCTCGCCCGCCGCCTCGGTGACATCGTCGGCCAGCGGAGGGAGGAGCCCGGCGGCCTCCAGCGCCCCGAGCCCGGTGAACGCGAGCCAGCCGACGGCGGCGCGCGGCTGGAAGCCGCCGGGCACGGACACGACCGGCACACCCGCCTCCGCCGCCTCGTCCGCGATCGTTCCGCCCGATGTCACCACGATCGAGCGGCAGCCGCGCTTCGTCGCCTCACGGAAGGCTGCGAGCGTCTCCGATGTGTTCCCCGAGTAGGACGAGATGAGGACGAGGGAGTGCGGGCCCGCATACTCCGGCAGCTCCGGCGACCGGTTCACCTCGACCGGAACCCCGAGCCGGTCGCGGAACACCGATCGCAGGACATCCCCTGCGACCGCGGAGCCTCCCATGCCGCAGCACACCACACCCCGTACGTCGGCGAGATCGGGAAGGCCGCTCGCACCCGCTCCGTTCGAGTATCCCTGGCGACACTGCGAACCCAGGTCCCCGATGGCCGCCAACATCCCGCCGGCGTCGTGGCCTCGAACCGCCTTGCCATCGTCGAGGTCGACGGTCATCCCTTCGTGCCTCGCTTCTGCCCCGGCTTGGGTCCCGCGGCGCCGCCGGGCTTCTCCGCCTCGTCGATCAGCATCACAGGGATCCCATCTCGGACCGGATACCGGAAGCCACAGGTGCGGCACACGATCACCTGTTCGTCCTCGCGATAGTCGATGTCCCCTCGATCGTTGGGACAAACGAGGATCTCCAGCAGTTCCGCGTCGAGCGTCACGTCCCGTCCCTTCCTTCCTCTCCCGTGGCCTTTTCTGCGGCCTCTCCCCTGATCGATGCGAGGAGCTCCTCGGTCTTGACGGCAAGGAGCTCCGGCGTCCTGGCCTCCACGTTCAACCGTAGCAACGGCTCGGTGTTGGAAGGTCGGACGTTGCACCACCAATCGTCGAACTCTATCGTCAGGCCGTCGAGCCGATCCTGACGGCCGTCGCGGAACAGATCGGCGATCGCCTCGATCCTCGCCTGCGGGTCGTCCACACGGGAATTGATCTCCCCGGATGAGAAATAGCGGCGATACGGCTGAAGGAGCTGCGAGAGGGTCTGCCGGGATCTCGACAGCTCCCCAAGAGCGATCACCGCGGCGATCATGCCCGAGTCGGCGCTGTAGTTGTCCCGGAAGTAGTAGTGGCCGGAATGCTCGCCGCCGAATACGGCTCCCGTCTCCCCCATCACCTCCTTGATGAACGAATGCCCGACCCGCGTTCTGATCGGCACACCACCGTGTTCCCGGATGACCTCCGGGACCGTCCACGAGCAGATGAGGTTGTAGACGACCTTCGCGCCCGGCTCTCGCTCCAGCATCGAAGCGGCGATGAGGGCGGTCATGAGGGAACCACTCACGTCTTCCGCGCGCTCGTCCACGAGGAACACCCGGTCCGCATCCCCGTCGAACGCCATGCCCACGTCCGCCCCGTGCTCGAGCACCGCCTCCTTCAGGTCTCGCTGGTTCGCGGGGTCTATCGGGTCCGCCGGGTGGTTCGGGAACGTTCCGTCGAGTTCGGCGTAGAGGTGATGGAGCGTGACGGGCAGCCTCTCGAAGACCGCCGGCGCGACGAGGCCGCCCATGCCGTTGGCCGTGTCGATCGCGACCGTGAGCGGACGCATCTTCTCAGCGTCGGTGAACGCGAGCACGTGGTCCACGTAGGCATCCAGCACGTTCCTTTGCCGGACCGAACCGTGACCGTTCCCGAGGATCTCCTCACCCTTCTCGGTCAGGGCTCTGATCTCGCCGAGGCCTGAGTCCTCTCCGACGGGCTTCGCGCCCCCCAGGCAGAACTTGAGCCCGTTGTACTCCTTCGGGTTGTGGCTGGCGGTGAGCATCACCCCCGGCCGGTCCAGAGAGCCGGATGCGAAATAGAGGAGATCGGTGGACGCGAGGCCGAGGTCCACGACGTCGACGTCGCGCGACGTGGCTCCTTCGGTCAGAGCCGCTGCGAGGTCGGGCGACGAGAGCCGGCAATCGCGCCCTACGAGGATCTCCGACGCGCCGCTCCACATCGCGAACGCAGCGCCGATCCGCCGAACGACATCGGCGTTCAGTTCGTCGGGGACCACACCGCGAACGTCGTAAGCCTTGAAGATGCGGGAGAGGTCCACCGCAGCCCATCCTACGGACGGGCTGCGGAGGACGTCAGGCTAGGTCCGGACGACGGTGTCGATGACGTCTGAGAGCACGACCTGCTCGCCATCGCGATGCCACCACTTCGCCTCGCAGGCGTGGCAGGTCGAGAAGGAGAGGTCGCGGCCGCTGACGTTCATCGAGATGGAGATCACGTCTCCCTGACGGCACTCTGGGCAGTCGTTCGTCTTGGACATCATCCACACTCCGGTTCGGGTGATCGACCGTAACAGGGCGACCGATCCTGGCTTCAGACACCCACGAGTCATTCTTGGCTCCCCCGTCGCCTCCGCCCGCCGGAAGCGTGCGGGACGCCGAAAGTCCTCCGGTCTGGCCCGAAATAGCTAGTCAGTCGCGCTCTGCGGTGGCCGACACGAGGCGCGCGTCGCCGACCTGCCACCCGACGGGCGGGGTCATCGCGGCCAGATGGCGGGAGCAGAGGTCGAGCAGGCGCGGGTCCCGTTGCGGCAGGAGTCCCCCGATCACGATCAGGCGGTCGGCGTAGCGGAGCGAGATCGTGGCGACGGGCTCCGCCGGGCAATTCATGCGTGCGCAGCGTCGCATGCCCGAAGGCTAGACGCGGTTCGACCGGATGCAAGCACCCCCGGCTTGGTTCAGGCGACGGTATCCGATCCGTCCGGGGTGTTCGGGACATCCCATTCCGATGCCCACGAGGGTCGGTACCCCACGATGATGACCTTCGTCCCCACTGGCACGAGGTCGTACAGCGCCTCGACCTCCTCGTTGTGCATCCGGATGCAGCCGTGCGAGGCGTAGCGCCCGATCGAGTCCGGCGAGGTGGTCCCGTGGATCCTGATCAACCCGGGTGCCGTGATGTAAAGAGCCCGGGTGCCCATCGGATTGCCCGGCCCACCGGGAACCACCGCCGGCAACCCGGCGCCCCAGCTGTCCAGCGCCGGGTTGTACCACGTGGGGTTCTCCCGCTTCTGGTACAGCGACCACTCGCCGGTCGGTGTGATCCACCCTGGCTTCGCCGTCGCGACGTCCCAGCTGTGCGACACCTCGAACCCCTCATACAGATCGAGACGATTCGTGTCCACGTGCACCACGATGGTGGGTCCCATGGTCCGCGCGTTGACCTTCGCTGTCACCGGGTGCACGGAGAACCGGACGATCGAGGAGCCGTCGGCGAGCGCCTCCGACAGGAGGCGCTCGGCGCGGCCGGCGACCAGCGCCGACCCCGCCTTCGCCTGGCGGAAGGCCAGTCCCCCGTCCTCCCCCATCCCGATGGACGCGTTGCGCGGGTGCACGAGAACCTTTCGCGCGGTCCGCCGCACGAACCGTTTCACGTGTCGGTCGCCGCGGAGCGTGAGCTCGACGTCGACATCGAGGGGATCGTCCCTGAACCGCCTCCATGCGCGTTCGACCCAACCGACGCTCTCCGATGCCTTCATCGCCTCGTCGACGGCCCGGCCGACCGAGGCACGTCGGCCGAGCTGTCTTGGTGTCGTGGTGAAGCGCTTGCCCTTGACGAAGACGACGATCTCTCGATCGAGATCCTCGTTGGCCCGAGTCCGCACCGCCGCCATCGCTTGCGCGCGTGTCATGCCCGACACGTCTACGTCGGCGACCGTGGTTCCGGGAAGGATCCGGCTCGCGTTCGCCTGCTCGTGACGGAACGCGGCGTAGGCGACCCCACCCAGGGCGAGCACGATCACGCCGGATACGAGCCCGACGATCAGCGGCCATCGTCTGCGGGCCGCGCGCGATTCGTGACGTCCTTTGGCCATGGGGGAAAGCTATCCGTCCCGGGGCGCATGCCCCGGGACGGAAATGATACGCCAAGGCGCAACCCACCTCCTCGAACGCGCGTCCTACGGCTCGTGCGGGAGCGATACGCCCACGCTCAAGGCGAACCCATCCGCGCTCCCCTTCCCGGGTGAGGTGGATGCCGCGAGAGCGACGAGGGGGCCTCCCTCGGCGCGGATCAGCATCGCCGCGCCGGGCGCGGATGCCCAGAACTCCGCTGGCACGGCGGCCGCCGAGTGGGCGGAAACAAGGACCGTCAACGGGGCGGCCGCCGTGTCCCCCTCCTGAGGCAGGAGCTCGACGGTCGCCTCGACGTCCACGTCGCCGTCGTTCACCAGCACCGCGCCCGGGACAGCGGAGGCGCTCGAGGTCGCCGGGAGCACGAGCCAGGAGTCCGAGCCTTCGACCGCACCGGCGGTGGCTCCGAGATCCTCGCCCGGCCCGAGGGCGCGCAGCGCCCCCACGAC
Source organism: uncultured Actinomycetota bacterium (assembly GCA_963842295.1). Classification (GTDB taxonomy): domain Bacteria; phylum Actinomycetota; class UBA4738; order UBA4738; family HRBIN12; genus JAJNBA01. The sequence goes on from CAWJFY010000007.1 coordinate 253,792, forward strand.
CGGAGCGTCCTCGAGCGTGAAGAGACGGATCCCGACCGGCCCGGGTTCCACAGGGATCGCGTACGCACGGGCGGTGGCAGGGCCGTGCTCTTGCTCCGTGAGCCCGCCGACGGGTCGAGGCTGATCCTGGGTCAGCCCGGTCGCACCGAACCGGATCGAGCTCTCGGACGTGGACAGGAGGAGGAGCTCGGTCTGTCCCGACCCTTGCATCAGCGGGAAGGTCGCGCCGGGCGCGGGCTGCGTCCAGCCGAGCGCGCTGCGTATCTTGGTCCGGTCGCTCACGCCCAGGGACGCGGCGACCACCCGTCCCACCGAGACCTCGAGCGCGACCGCCAAGGCCGGCTCTCCTTCGACCAATGTGTTGAGATGCAGCGCGGTGCTCCGGCGGGCCGGGATCACGAGGTCGGTCCACTCCGAGTCCCGGATGGGAGCTCGATCCGCCGTATAGAGGACCACGTCCAGGACCGCGGGAGCGGCGAACGGGTTGGCCACGACGACGAAAGCCTCTTCGTCGAGCTGCGTGGTCTCATCGGCCAGGTACCAGTGACGCGCCGCGTCCGCCGCGCAGGGTTCGGCGGCCACCCCTCCATCGGTGGAGGAGACCCACCCGGCGCCGATCCAACCACCGAAGTACTCGATGTAGGTCGCGGCCCCCCGATCCTGGGGAACCTGGTCGATCCGTACGGTGCTCCCCGCCGGGACCTCGTAGCTCTCCGGAGATCCGGCCGCGTCGGTTCCGAGCCCGGTGATCCTCGCCGCGACCGCCGCCGATCCCGGGTTCGCCAGATACAGCGCCAGCGACACGTCCGACGCCCCCCCATGGGGGCACACCCAGGCCCCTGATGGAGCCCTGCCCGGCGCGAGGCCCCCCGCGGAGCGCACACCCAGGTGATCGAGCCATAGCAGCGCCGCGACGAAGAACGCCACCGATGCCAGAGCGAACAGCGTCTGCCCCCGAGGGGGCTGGATGCGGGAAGCACTCATCGAGGCACCGGCTTCCTGGTGGCCCACAGCGCCGCGACCCAGAGCAGCGCCAGCAACGCGAGTTGGATGCGGGCCGGCAGCCGGCCCTCATGTCGGACCGTCACGGGTTCACCGCCGGCCTCGAAGGTCGTCGCCCAACCGAAGGCGACATCGGGACCGCCGGAGGCTCCCTGGAGTCTCCACTGCGCGTCGTACTCGGTGGACAGGAAGACGGTCCCCGCCAGTTCCGGTCCGTTCCACCCCCCCGACACGTCTTCGAGCGGGACGGCGGGAACCGGCTGCCACATCGCGATCGTGGAAGGATCGTCGGCGTTCAAGATCGCTCGGTCGGCAGGGTCGGTCTCGAGGATCGCCGCGGGGGGGATGGCCGCCGCGTTCCCATAGATGACGAAGCCGGTGGCGGGGACGAGGTCGACGTCAACCTGCGCGTCGAATGCCGCTCGAGCATCGGCGGGCAGGACACCCCGCTCCGCCACCACGAATCGGATCCCGAACGGAGAGAGGAGTGCGCCTCCGTGCCGGGTGGTGCCACCGAGGATCTCCTCGAGGGCCACCTCGAGGTGCTCCGGACCCGGTCCGGAGAACGGTCGACCGGTATCGAGCACGCTCGTACCCTCACGGTCGGTCAGCGCGTACCGGATGGTCGCTTCCCCCGCCTCGAGCCGGCGCTGCGGATCCCCAGCAGGGGGCGGAAGGCCATCGGCACGATCCCCGGTGACCCAAAGCACGCGGAACGACCCAGCGGACGCCCCGCTGACGACCGTCCATGCGGGTGGGATCCGATCCTCCGGCCGACCGACTCCCCACGTTCCCACCATGACCGCAAGCGCCTGCAGGAGCAGCCCCGCACCGAGGATCAGCGCGAGCAGCCCGCTGCCGACCTGCCGGAGTCCGAAGGACTCGAGTCGGAGCGATCCGCTGAACGATGTAAGGCCGAACCCGATCAAGCTCGCCATCGAAACCGCCGCCAGCGCCGCGTATGCCGCGGGGTTCGCGAGTCCGAGGGGCAGGTAGTTCGCGGTCGCGAGCCACGAGAGGAGCAGGCCCGCCCCCGCGGCGACCGCCGCTCTGGTGGCCGGGCCTCGCAGTGCGCCGCGAACGAGGCCGAGTCCCAAGACGGCTGCGATCGGCAGGAACGCTGCAACGGGCCACGTTCCGGGACCAGGTCCGAGGGACAGACTCGCGAGCCGATCCAGCTGCGTCGTTCCCACGAGAGAGGAGAGCGCGCGACCCCCGTCGGCGAGCAACGCCGGGACGAACGGGAAGAGCAGTACCGCTGCGCCGACGGCGGAGCCCACGGTCAGGGCGAGGCCGCGGGCTCGGATGGGACCGGCGAACACGCGGATCGCGACGAGGACGGTGATCGCGAGCAGGATGCCCGGGTACGACGCGACACCGACGGCGAAGGTGACGGCCGTCCCTGCGACGAAACGCGGCCTGCCTCCCGGCGGCTCCCCGGGAGCGAACGCGGATTCGATCCGCTCCGCCGCCGCCGGCAGCACGGCGAGCGCGATCAGGAGTCCCAGCCGGCCGTCGGAGAAGGCCCAGAGCGTGAGCGCCCCGAGTGCGTAAGCCGCGGCTGCGAGGACCGCCGGTCCCGGGCGGACGGACAGGCGAACCGCCGCGCGGTACATGAGGATCGCTGCGAGCGGCGGTCCCGCCACGAGGATCGCTTTCTGCGCGAGCTGTGGATCACCCAGCGCCGCGAGGGATAGCGCCCCGAGGGCTCCCAGAGCAGGGCTCGGCGCGAGCGGCCCCCCGAGCGGAGTCGATCGCACCGCCGAAGCCAGCTCGGCGAACAGGTCCCCCGGACGGTCGGGGAACGCGGGGAGGGCCCCGCCCGCGAGCGACCCCGCGCCGACCAGCTCTCGCACCGCGACCGCGCCCACGATGAGCGCGAGGAACGATCCGACGATCACCGGGTGAGACCCCACCAGCGAAGCGGTCCTATCACGGAGCCGTCGCTGGATCGGCTCGCCTTCGTCGGCCTCGTCGATCGCGCGCTGCTCCTCGAGGATCCGTTCGGCCGTCGCCAACCAGCGCGGCGATCGGAGACCGGCGGACTCCATGAAGCGACGCAGTGCCCGGTCTCGTACCCGTCGAGCCTTCTGCGCCCGTCGCCGTCGGGACAGGGTGCCCGGCAGGTGGGCAAGGTTCCAGCCCCACGCTGCCGCGACGTCGAACGACTCCTCGAAGCGCCGTCCGAGAGCGAGATAGGCGAAGCGCACGGCTCCGAGCAGGGCGGCGGCCGGCACGACCCACAAGAGGGAGAGCAGTCCGTAGTTCTTGAGCATCGCTGCGATGGCCGCGCGATCTTCCTCGTACCGCTGACCGCCTCGAGGAGCTGTTTCGCCCGGCCTCTCCTCTCCCGTTCCGCCGGCGAGGCGCACACGAGCGAGCGGCGTCATCAGGATGCGGTAGCCGGCGACGCGCGTGCGCCAGCACAGATCCAGATCCGCATGCGCGCCGTCGAGCCGCTCGTCGAACAGGTCGGTGCGTTCCCAGACGTCGCGCGCGATCAACATCGCGGCCGACGACACGCACAAGACCTCGAGCACCCGATCGAACTGCCCCTGGTCGATCTCACCGGGCTGCAGCGGCGAGGAGGGATGGCCGAACCGGTCCGACGACCGGCCGATGTCCCGGAGCGACCGGGGATCATCTCGATCGACGATCTTCGCGCCGACGATCCCGACATCCTCGACGCCGATCCCCACCGCGGCCTCGACGAACCGAGCGACCGTGTCCCTGTCGAGCGATGCACGAGGGTCGACGATCAGGACGAAGTCCGCGCCCTTCGCGACAGGAAGATCGAGCGCCGCGCGGACGGAACGAGCCGATCCGATGCCCCTCTCGTTCTTGAGGACTCGGCGCGAACCGAGCGAACCGAGCAGCATCTCCCCTGGACCCGGGTCGGCACCGTCATCCACCGCGAGAACGCCGACCCGCGGATACGACTGGTGCGCGAGGGAGAGAAGGCAGTCACGCAGCCACGGCATCGGACCGGGGCCGACCACGATCAGCGCGAGCACGCTGGGCGTGGACGTGCCGGTCGACGCGACGGCTGCGGTGGCGGGCGAGATCATGCGTGGGGCGCCTGGGCGCGGCGGGAGCCTAGCAGCGGGTGCTCCAGAGAATCGAAGGGGGGCGTCTCCGCCCCCCTTCGTGACGCGACGAGCTCGAGCTCAGCGCTTCTTGGCTGCGCTCTTCCTGCGGGCCGGCTTGCGGGCGGCCGTCTTCTTCCGGGCCGGCTTGCGAGCCGCGGCCTTCTTGCGTGCCGGCTTGCGAGCAGCCGTCTTCTTCCTGCGCGCGGGCTTGCGGGCTGACGACTTCTTCGCGGTGCTCTTCCGGCGTGCCGGCTTGCGAGCAGCCGTCTTCTTCCTGCGCGCGGGCTTGCGGGCTGACGACTTCTTCGCGGCGGTCTTCCTCCGAGTCGTCGTCCTCTTCCTGGTTGCGGCGGCCTTCTTGCCGGCCGTCTTCCTCCGAGCCGTGGCCCTCTTCCTGGTCGCAGCGGCCTTCTTCGCGGCCGCAGACCGTTTCGCCGCGGGCCTCTTCCGTGCGGCTGTCTTCCTTGCTGCCATTCCCGTCCCCCTTTCCTCCGTGGATACGAAGGGTCCTTCGGTTACGACGCCATCCGTTTGAGGCGCCGTCGTTCCCGTTCGCTCATCCCGCCCCACACGCCGTACCGCTCATCGCGGCGAAGCGCGTAGTTCAGGCACTCGATCCGAACAGGGCACTCCGAGCAGATGCGTTTGGCCTCCCTCGACGATCCCCCCTTCTCGGGGAAGAAGACCTCAGGGTCGTGGTCTCGGCACCTCGCCCGTTCCTGCCATGGGATGTAGTGATGCACGCCGTTCTCCCCCCCAAATCACATACTTGTGATTCTGAGGGAAGAACCGCCTCCCTGGCAAGAGGGAATTTCAGGTGATTCTCTGCCTCGACCCTCATCGGATGTAATCGTCCCCAAGCGGACGCGCGAGTGCAACCCTTTCGGGGAAGAAACTCTCTCGTCAGCCGAGATGACCATTACCGTCAGGTTGCCTGACGTGTTCGGGTCAGAAGAGGACTTTGGTCTCGATCCGATCGTACGTCGTCGTTCGGACGGCAGGGGTTCGGCCGATCGCGCGGATCGCGTCGTCGAACTCCTCGGGCGACATCCGGATCCCCCATCCCGCACCCGCCATCCGACTGATCGTTTCTTCCATCAGCGTTCCTCCGAAGTCGTTCGCACCCGACTCGAGGATCGCCGTGCACGCGTCGACACCGAGTTTCACCCACGACACCTGCACGTTGTGGATAAGTCCGTCGAGCAGGATCCGCGCGACCGCGTGCATGCGCACGCTGTCGTCGAAGGAAGGCCCTGGTCTCGCGTGACCGGCCAGGTAGATGGGCGCGTTCCGGTGGATGAACGGCAGCGGGACGAACTCCGTGAAGCCACCCGTGTCCTGCTGGATCCGCGCGATCCTGCGCAGGTGGGCCACCCAGTGAGGGGGGGCGTCCACGTGTCCGAACATGATCGTCGAGGAGCTCCGGATCCCGACGTCGTGGGCGGTTCGCACGATCTCCTCCCACGTGTCGGCGGGGAGCTTGCCCTTCGTGAGGAGCCACCGAACCTCGTCGTCGAGGATCTCAGCGGCGGTTCCGGGCATCGTCCCCAGGCCGTGCTCTTTGCAGGCAGTGAGGAACTCACGGAAGGACACGCCCATCTTGGTGGCCCCGTTCAGGACCTCCATCGGGCTGAACGCGTGCACGTGGATGCCCGGGACCCGGGCCCTCACCGCATCGAGGAGGTCCAGATAGAAGGAGCCCGGCAGGTCGGGGTGGATCCCCCCCTGCATGCACACCTCGCTCGCACCATCGGCCCACGCCTCTTCGGCTCGGTCGGCGACCTCGCCGAGCGTGAGCGTGTAGGCCTCCGGATCGACCTCCCGCTGCGCGAACGCGCAGAAGCGGCACCCGACGTAGCAGACGTTCGTGAAGTTGATGTTCCGGTTGATCACGTAGGTGACGACGTCGCCGACGGCCTCCTCTCGCAGGCCGTCGGCGACTCGGCGGAGGGCCTCCAGCTCCACCCCCTCGGCCTGGAAGAGCGCCAACGCCTGGTCGTCGGAAAGAGGACGATGTTTCTCTGCCAGCCGGAGCGCTCGGCGGATGTCGTCGTCCAGGCGAGCGGGCGCAACCTCCCGCACCGCCCATTCCCGGGTCACGGCGTCCTCCGCAGGGATCTCCCCGTACACGATGTCGGCGTCGGCCCGAAGACCCGCCTCCGGCCCCTTCGCGAACGTGAGGTCGATCGTCCGGGGCGCCCAGGCGACATCCGGGTCCTGCCAGCTCGCCGGCTCGGGCTTCGCTCCCTCGATCGCGAGGCCGTCGCCACCGAGGAGGGCCTGGACGGGACGGCGCATCCTCCCCGCCAGGTAGGGATCCGGGCTTCCCGCGAACCGCGGATAGATCGTGAGTCGCTCGCGCAGGGACTTTCCGCGCGAGGCCGTCGTGGTCGCGAGCGACTCGATCGCGGGCCATGGCCGCTCGGGGTTGACGTGGTCCGGTGTGAGCGGCGAGACGCCGCCCCAATCGCTGATGCCGGCGTCCAGCAGGCGGAGCTGTTGCTCCGTGTCGGAGAGGTTCGGGGGAGCCTGAACGCTCATGTGCGGCCCCAGGACGACCCGCGTGGTCGCCACGGCAGCGAGGAACTCCTCGTCGCTGGGTTCTGGAGCGCTCACCATCGCCGTCCCATGCTTCGCACGGAAGTTCTGGACGATCACTTCCTGGATGTGCCCGTACCTTCGGTGCAGATCCCGGATGGCGAAGACCGAGGCGGCTCGCTCGCGTGCATCCTCTCCGATGCCCACGAGGATCCCGGTGGTGAACGGGATCGCGAGCCTGCCGGCGTCCTCGATCGTTCGGAGCCTCACGGCCGGGTGCTTGTCCGGAGAACCGAAGTGCGGGCCGCCTCTCATCGAGAGACGATCCGAGGAGGACTCCAGCATCAGGCCCATCGACGCGCTCACCTGTTTCAGCCGGGCAAGCTCCTCGTAGCTCATCACGCCGGGATTCAGATGCGGCAGCAGGCCGGTCTCCTCGATCACCCTTATGGCGGCAGCGCGCACGTACTCGAGCGTCGAGGCGAACCCGCGCGAGCGCAGCCACTCACGAGCCACGTCGTAGCGGTCCTCCGGCCGATCGCCCAGGGTGAAGAGCGCCTCCTTGCAGGCGCGAGCCTGGCCGCCCCGGGCGATCGAGAGGACCTCCTCCAGCGTGAGGTACGGTGCGTCGAGCTTCGCCGGGGGCTTCGCGAACGTGCAGTAGTGGCAATGATCTCGGCAGAGCATCGTGAGCGGGATGAAGACCTTGCGCGAGTAGGTGATGCGATCGCCGGTGCCGAGATCGCGGAGATGTGCGGCGATCGACTGCAGCAGCTCGAGGTCGTGACCCCTCGCGTCCATCAGTGCCGCTGCCTCGCCCTCGGCCAGGGCCTTGCCCTGCTCAGCGCGCGCGAGCGCCCGGCGCAGGGCGTGAGTCGTCACCGCCGCCACGACCGGAGGCTACTACGCTCTTCGGTTCGTGAAGGTCGTCGCACTTGCGGGAGGGGTCGGCGCGGGGAAGTTCCTGCGCGGTCTCGTCCGCGCGGTGTCGCCGGCCGACGTCACGGCGGTCGTGAACACGGCCGACGACCTCGACGTCCACGGCCTCCGCGTTTGTCCAGATCTCGACTCGGTCACCTATTGGCTGGGGGACGCGTTCGACCGCGAGCGTGGATGGGGGCGGCGCGACGAGACGTTCCGCGCGACGGAAGAGCTCCGGGCTTTCGATCCCGATGCCGCATGGTTCGGACTGGGCGACTTGGATCTGGCGACCCACCTGTTCCGGACGCGGTCCCTGAGGGACGGGCTGTCGCTGTCCGAAGTGGCCGCGCGGATCGCGCGGCGGTTCGCCATCGAGTCCACGATCCTTCCGATGAGCGATCAACGGGTTGAGACCCGGCTGGATGTCGTCTCCCTCGGGCACGGGATGGATCTGCACTTCCAGGAGTACTGGGTCCATCGTGGCGCGCGGGACGACGTGAAAGCGATCCGTTTCGAAGGTGTCGAGGCAGCCCGGCCCGCACCGGGCGTGATCGACGCGATCCGGCAGTCGGACGCCGTCGTGATCTGCCCCTCCAACCCCGTCGTGTCGATCGGCCCGATCCTCGCCGTCGAGGGCCTCAGGGAGGCGGTGGCCGGGAGGCCCGTGGTGGGGATCTCACCGATCGTCGGTGGACGCCCCCTTGCAGGCATGGCGGACAGGTTGATGCCGGTCGTGGGCCTGGAGGTCTCCGCCGTCGGCGCCGCGCGTGCCTACGCGGGTCTCCTGGATGCCTGGGTGATCGACGACGCCGACGCACGCCTGGCAGATCGCGTGCGCGACGAGGTGGGTCCCCGCGTCACCGTCATCGACACGGTGATGCTCGATGACGAGATCGCGGAGCGACTGGCCCGTTCCGCCCTCGCGTCACTGCGATGACGATCGAGCTGATCCCCCTGGAGGGACTCCCGGAGGTGGAGCCCGGCGACGACCTCGCTGCGCTCCTGGAGCCGGCGCTCGCAGCGAAGGCCGCGAGTGACGGCGACGTCGTGGCGGTCACGCAGAAGATCGTCTCCAAGGCCGAAGGGCGGATGGTGCCCGGCGAGGATCGCGCGGCCTGGGTGCGACGGGAGACGGTGGACGTCGTCGCGCGACGCGGAGACCTCGTGATCACGCGAACGCGGCACGGCTTCGTCTGCGCGAACGCGGGCGTCGACGCGTCGAACGTCCGAGAAGGGTTCCTCACGCTGCTTCCCGAGGACCCTGACGCGAGCGCCCAGCGACTGCAGAAGGAGCTGTCCGCCCGACTCGGCCTGTCCCGGCTCGGGGTGGTGATGACCGATACGTTCGGTCGGCCCTGGCGCGAGGGCGTCGTGGACGTCGCGATCGGCTGTGCCGGCCTCCCGGCGCTGGTGGACCTGCGAGGCACCGGAGACGACCACGGCGTGGAACTGGAGACCACCGTGGTGGCGCTCGCCGACGCGGTGGCGGCGGCGAGTGGCCTCGTCATGACGAAGACGGCGCGGGTCCCGGCGGCGCTGGTTCGAGGTCTGGATGCGGCGACCGGTGACGCGCCTCCGGGACCCGCCAGCGCCTTGGTGCGCCGGCCCGAGGACGACCTGTTCCGGGAGTCGGCGCTCATCGCCGTCTCGGCCGCAGAGCAGAGCGACGCGTTCGGACCCGGCCAGGTGTCGCGGGAGATCGTCGAAGACGCCGTGAGCGCCGCCTCGGCCGTTCCGCTTGTCGGAGAGTGGTCGTTCGTGGCGCTCGACTCACCCGTTGCTCGGCGCCGGATCGTCGCCGGGGCTGGCGCGGACGATGCCCTGCGGGCCGCGCCGATCCTCATCCTGCCCTGCGTCCGGGTCTCGGCGGAGACGTCCGAGGAAACGATCCTGCTCTCCGCCGGGGCGGCGATCCGTACCCTCGTGGTCGCCCTGCACACGCACCGCATCGGGTGGTCGTGGGACCCGCGCAGGCCCTTCGATGCCGAGGGCGCTCGAGCCGCGCTCGCGATCGGAGAGGGATGGCGTCCGCTCGGGATGGTGGCCGTGGGCCCGATGCCGGAGGGCGGAGCCTCGCGGCCCCGCCCTCCGGCCGTCCCGACCCACGCGCTCGACTGGCGTGGCTAGGCGAGCACTCCCTTCAGGAAGTAGAAGAGGAACCCCGCCGTCACGACGTACATCAATGGATGCACGTCGCGAAACTTTCCCTGCATCACGCGGATCGTCGTGTACGCGATGAAGCCGGCGCCAACCCCGTTCGTGATCGAGTAGGTGAACGGCATCATCCCGATCGTGAGGAGCGCCGGGATCCCGATCGAGGGATCCCGCCAGTCGATCTCGACGATCCCCCTCATCATGAAGTAGGCCACGACCACGAGAACCGGCGCCGTCGCCTCCGGGGGTATCACGCCGGCCAGGGGCGAGAGGAACACGCAGAGCAGGAACAGCACCCCGGTCACGACCGAAGCGAGACCCGTCCGACCGCCCTCGCTGATCCCTGACGCGGACTCGATGAAGGTCGTGTTGGACGAGGCGCTCGCCGCACCGCCTCCAGCAGCGGCGAGTGAGTCGACGAGCAGGACGCGGTTCATGTTCGGAAGCTGGCCGTCCTCGTCGAGCAGTCCAGCCTCGTCGCCGAGGGCCACCGCCGTGCCCATCGTGTCGAAGAAGTCGGACAGCATCACCGCGAAGACAGGGACGATCGCCGCCCAGAACCCCAAGGTCGAGAAGAACCCGAACGAGAAGTTCCCCAGGAGGCTGAAGTCGGGCGCGGCCGTGACGGAATCAGGCACCTGCGCGATGCCGGGCCCGACGGCGGCCCAGATCGCGTTGTCGCCCCAGATCCCGTTGATGATCGCCGCGATCACGGTGGTGGCGACGATCCCGATCAGCAGACCCCCTCTGATCCTCCGGATGACGAGGATCGAGCAGAGCGCGAGCCCGATCGCGAAGGTGAGCATCCGAAGCGTCGTGAAGTCGGTCGTGAGCCCGAGCGGGGGGTTGCCCGGCCCCTGGACGACGACTCCCGCGTTCACGAGCCCGATGATCATCAGGAAGAGGCCGATCCCGATCGCGATCGCTCGCTTCAGGTCCATGGGGATCGCGTTCAGCACCGCGTTTCGGAACCCCTGTGAGGACGAGAAGGGTGATGACGAGTCCCTCGACGACGATCACGCCCATGGCCTCGGGATAGGACAGACCCTGGCCCGCGACGAGCGTGAAGGCGACGAACGCGTTGAGCCCTAGGCCCGAAGCGAGGGCGAACGGGTAGTTCGCCCACAGACCCATGGCGATCGTCGCGAGACCCGCAACGAGCGCGGTCACGGTGAGCACCGGCCCGAACGATAGACCGAGTGGTTGCAGATCAGGGACGGAGGCGAAGCCCAGGATCGCGGGCTTGAGGAACAGGATGTAGGCCATCGTGAGCCAGGTCGTGATCCCGGCCACGACCTCGGTGCGGGGGCTCGAACCACGCTCCGAGATCTTGAAGAACCGGTCGAGGCCGCCGCTGCCCTCCGCCGCGGGCACTTTCACCACATGGTCGTGCTTGGTGTCTGACACGCGCCTCCCTCCCCCGGCCGGATGGCCGATCGTGCACCCAGGGGGAAGGCGCGAGCGGGATAGGACGCCGCCCAGCGCGCCGCAAACGCGAGTCATCCTTCGATGCGAGGAACGGCCGGTAAGCTTCGGCGACCCGTGATCGAGGAGTGCAGTTGACCGACGACGTCCCAGGAAGGCCCGACCAAGGTCGGCGGCTGACCAAGGCGGAACGCAAGGAACAGGCTCGGCGCGAGCGTGAAGAGCTCCAGCGACGGCTGGCATCGAAGCGGCGCGCACGCACGCTGGGCATCGCGGTGGGCGTCGTGGTGGTCGCGGCGATCGTCTTCGTCACGACGCTGCTCCCCTCGGGAGGTGACTTGCCGAGCCCCGACCAGCTCCTCCAGCGGGCCGCCGCGGCCGCCGACACCGCCGGTTGCGGCGACGTGACGACGACGCCTCCGTTCGACCCTCCCGATGAGGATCGGACCCACATCGGTGGGGGCACCGTCGCCGGTCCGCCCCTTTCCTCCTACCCCACGACACCGCCCGCATCCGGTCCCCACGCCGACGTGCCGCTTCCCGCCGGGGTCTATGACTCCTTGACCATCTCGGACCTCTACCGCTCGATCCACTCCCTCGAGCACGGGGCTACGGTGATCTGGTATGACCCCGCCGCGAAGGCGGACAAGGTGGCGCAGTTGACCGAGTACTACGACCGCCGTCTCCAGGACGCCGAAGTTGGTCAGGATCGGGTGATCGTGGCTCCGTATGATTTCCCGGGGGCTGCGGCGGGCATCCTGCCCGACGGTACCCAGATGGCGCTCGTCGCGTGGCACCGCCTCCGCACGTGCGCGAGCGTGGACCTGGCGGTCGCGTTCGACTTCACGTCTCAGTACAGCTTCCCCACGACGGCGGGTCGCGACTACCAGGGCGAGGCGCCCGAGCCGGGAAGCGCGATCTGATGGCCAAGAAGAAGAGGCGGCCGCGCCAGCGCCCACCGTCCGCGCCCCGGACGCCGGCGCAAGGCGGCTCGGCTGGTGAGGGCACCGCGCGTGGGGGCGCCGCGCGTGGTGGCGCGAACACCGAACGTCGCGAGCGCAAGGAAGAAGCCCGGCGGCTGCGGGAGGCGGAGCGACGCCGTGCGCGCCGCGCGGCGTCGCTCCGCCGCACCGTCTTGTCGATCGGGATCGCCGCGGCGGCCGTGGCGGCGATCACGATCTTCCGGAGCTTCGGCGGTCCGAACGACATCCCCGAAGCCGCGATCCGGACGGCGGAACAGGCGGGATGCACCGGGATCGAGAAGCGCCCCGACATCACACCCGCCGAAAGGCACCTCGCCCCGGGACAGACCGTCGAATATCCGGACCCGCCGGCAACCTCTGGCCAGCACAATCCGTCGCCGCTGCCGGACGGTCCGAAGGTCTACGACGCGCCGATCGACGAGACGGCGGCGGTCCACTCGTTGGAGCACGGCGCCGTGTTCGTGTACTACCTCCCTGAGGCCGACGGCGGGATCGCTCAGGACGTGGTCGATCGGCTGAGCGAGATCGCGGATGGCAACAACGCCACCTTCCTCGCCCCCTACCCGGATCTCACGTCCGAGACCGCGCTCACGCTTACCGCGTGGAACTATCGGCAGTCCTGTCCGAGGGGATCGGATAGCGACGGACTCACGCCGCAGTCCGCAGCGATCATCTTGAACGGGTTCGTGACCGGGTTCGAATGCACGGGAGAAGCTCCCGAGAACGGCGCGTCGCCGTGCTGAGGTTCAGCTGACCTGGCAGATCCCGTTCGAACAGGCGATCTCCCCGTGCTCGAACGACGCTCGGGCCACGCCGGAGGCGATACGCACCCGTGTCGTGGGATAGCCCAGCGATCCCTGGGCTGCGCCGCGCGCGAGGTACGTGGAGAGCACTTTCCCCCATAGGGCGTGCGCCCCAAGCCCCGGCTTGAAGTAGATCCGCCCCCGTTCGAGCACGATACGGCCACACGAGGAGCACGCCGCCGCGGCCTTCAGCCTTGGGCGAACGACGCCGGACACCGGGAGGCCGAGGTGGCCACCAGCCCCACCGGCGCCGAGGTATTCGGTGTGGATCGCCCCTGTGAACCACACGGTCAACCCTACCCGGGTGTTGCGGTAGATACCGCCCCGCTGGAAGAGCTGACGGGAACCGTTGCCGAGGACCAGCAACCCGGTCTTGGGCAGCCCCGGTCGGCACATCACGGCGTCGTATTTCGCGCGGACCGCCCCGACGATGTTGCGGTCACTGTTGATCCAGACCCGCCCGTCCGGGAGCCCCAGCGCTGATCTCAGCTCGCTCCCGGCGACGGAGGCGGAGCCGCCGGTCCCACGAGCGATCGCGCTCACGATCCGGCCCGAGACGCCCCGCCGCACGTTGGTGAACCGACCGATCGTGCCGATGTGGCCCGTATAAGGAGCCAGCCTCGATGACAGGCCCGAGCGCGTGAAGCTCCTCGTCCAGTCCGTCCAGGGGTTGGCCGACGTGTTCTCCCCGGGATCGCAGACGCCACGGAGGTATGGGATCGCGTATGCCGGATTCCCACCGTGCCATACGTCTTCGACGTCTTCGGAGTAGCCACCGTCCGAGGCCGCATAGAACGCCTGGATGACCGATCCGTTGTACGTCACGATCTCGCCAGCCGTCGCAGCCACGGCGGCGACCCAGCGATCGCCGTCGACCCCGACCTCCTTGCTCCACCCCACGTAGACCTGATCGCTCGCACCATCAGCGACATGACAGTCGCAGTCGCTCCGCAGCCCGTAGTTACGGATCTTGTACGTCGCGAACGTCCGGGCAGCGACGGCCTGCGCCCGCAGCGCCGCGCCGGGCCAGCTGCTGGGCATCTCGCCCATCCCGCGCAGATACCTCTCGAACGGCAGCTCGATCGTCAGCCGCTCGACGCAGCGGTTCGCACAACCGAGGAGATCGAACTCGAGGAACCCGTAGGCGTATGCGAATCCCTGGCGCCAGACCTCGTCCGCCTCCGGCACGAAGACACGATCGCCCGCCGCGTAGTTGGCGAAGAGCGACCGGGCGGGGCTGCCCCAACGGACGCCTCCCACGAGCCCCCCGTTGTGATCTCGGATGGAGTACTTCCGGAACGCCGGTGCGGCGGAGACCGTCCAGGTCTTCCCGCCGGGGATCGTCGCGACAGGTGTGACGCCCGGCCCGTCGAGCCACAGGCGCACGGGGCCGTTCCTCGCCGTGAGATGGATCGTCGAACGGCCGCTCGTGAGTCCCACCCGAATCTTCTTCGGCACGGTCGACGACCCGATCACCCGCGTCCGAGAGTAGAAGTGCGTGAGGATGTGCCGGTACGACCAGCCCTTCTGCGCCAGTCCGTACGCGCCCCATTGCGACATGCCGATGCCGTGGCCATAGCCCGACCCGTGGAAGCGGAAGCTGTCGGCGGCATGCGCGACCGATCCACCGACCAGCACGGCGACCAGCACCATCGCTGTCGCGAGCGGTCGAACACGTCGAACCATCAGAGGCCCCAAGGTCGGATCGGACACCCTACCCAATCGGTCACTGGACCCCGACGGTTGAGGACTTGTCGCGTCTACTCTCTCCTACTGCGGGGCGGAGCTCAGCCGGACCCCCTCAAGTTTCGCGCCTGGGGGCACCTGCACGTGCTCGCCGAGCACGGAATCGACCAGCGTCGCACCCGATCCCACGACTGCCTTCGGGCCCACGATGGAGGCCACCACGCGAGCTCCGTCTCCCACCACGGCCCCGGCCAGCACGACGGCTTCATCCACCTCGGCCCCCGCTCCCAATCGGACCCCTTCTCCGATCGCCACCGACCTCCCGATCCGTGAGGTGAGGTCGAGCGAGACTCCCGACCCGATCCAAGGGGTGTCGTACGAGATGCCCTCGAGCTTCCCTTCGAGCAGATCGAAATGGGCCTGCAGGTACTGCTCGGGGGTCCCGAGATCGAGCCAGTAGGCGCCGGGATCGAACCCGTAGACCGGTGCCCCGTCCTTGATCAGCGCCGGGAAGACTTCCCCCTCGATCCAGATATAGGTCCCCGCCGGCCATGCCCGCAGAGCCGAGGGGTCCAAGACGTAGCTGCCTGCGTTGATGTCGCCCGGGACCGGATCGGGCGGCTTCTCGCGGAACTCCGTGATGCGCCCCGTTGGATCGGCGGCCACGAGGCCGAAGGCTCGAGCGTCGTCCACGTGATGCAGCGCGATCGTCGCGACCGCGCCCCGCTCGCGATGGCTCGCGAGCATCGCGGTCAGATCCAGGTCGGTGAGGATGTCCCCGTTCAACGCGAAGAACGGCTGGTCCCCGAGATGGTCGAGCGCGCTCACGATCGCCCCGCCTGTCCCCAGCGCCTCCCGCTCCGTGACCCAGGTGATCGCCGGTTCGCCGCGTCTCGCCTGGATGAACGGGTGGAACGTGTCTTCGAGGTACGGCGAGGACATGATCACCTCGCGAACGCCGTGGACGAGGAGATGATCGAGGACGTGATCGAGGATCGTCCGATCCACGAGAGGAAGCAACGGCTTGGGGATCGTCTCCGTGAGCGGCCTGAGCCTCGTCCCTTCTCCACCCACGAGAACGACCGCCTTCATGACCCTCCTCGGCCTCCGGGCGTCGGCCAGGCCGCAGTGGATCTGGCGCGGCTCATGCGTGGCGCGTCTGCGCCACCAGGACGATACCGACGATGATGAACACCACGCCCGCGTACCGCAGCCCCGGAACCTCCTGGTCGAGCACGAACCGATCGGCCAAGAGGATCAGGACGTACGTCAGGGATGCGAACGGATACGCGAACGAGAGTGAGGTTCGCGACAGGACGGCGAGCCAGACGATCGCCGAGAGACCGAACATGGCCAACCCGGCCCAGACCGCGGGCGTCGTGGCGACCTCGCGGAAGGACGCCCATCCGAGACGCAGGGCCCCGGAGCCGGCGGTCACCTGGTCGACCCCGTGCTTCAGCGTGAGCTGAGCGACAGCGGCGAGCGTGACGGAGAGCAGGATCAGCGCGATCAACATGGCGTGGCTCGTCTCCCTGGGATGGGTGAGGCGACCGTCTTCGGTCGCATCGGATCGGTTTTCGGTCACAGGTCTTCGACCTCCACGGTCGGCTGGACCGCCAGAGGCTGTGCGCGATGGTCCGCCTCGGGGACCGTCAGCGGGTAGTGCTGCGTCTGCACGTGGAATAGCCGGCCGTCGGGCGAGTCCAACCCCACGGTGACGAAATAGGCGCCGCTCGCCCAGGGCGCCGGCGGGATGCGGAACCGGACCCGCTTCTTCCCGTCGACGGGACCCAGGCTGACCCCCAGCCGCGATGTCTTCCCGTCGAGCACCTCTCGGTTCGACGAAGCCGACACCACGGCGAACGAGACCGCCGCATCGAGGACCGGGACGTCCGCTCGCAGATCCACGGTGATGGTGAATCCTTCGCCGCGGTGCACGGTGTCCCTCAGACCGCCGTCCGATTCGATCACGACGCCGGAGATCTCCACCTCACGGCTCCCCTCTTCCGGAACGAAGTCGGGGTCGTCGCTGAGCAGCCGGTGCCGGAGCGTGCGGACGACCTCGTCCGGCGCGCCGATCGCGTGCACCCTGCCGTGCTCGAGCATCACCGCTTCAGCGCAGACCTCCCGAACCGTGTCGAGCGCATGCGTCACGAGCACGATGGTTCGGCCCTCCGACTGGAACTGCCGTACCCGATCGAGGCAGCGACGCTGGAACGACTCGTCGCCCACCGCGAGCACCTCGTCGATCAGGAGCACCTCCGGGTCCACGTGGACGGCGACGGCGAAACCGAGCCGGACCAGCATCCCCGAGGAGTAGAACTTCACCTGGTTGTCCATGAACTCCTCGAGCTCGGCGAACGCCACGACGTCGTCGTAGATCCGATCGGTCTGCCGGCGAGACAGCCCCAGGAACGAGGCGTTGAGGTAGACGTTCTCCCGCCCCGTGAGGTCGGGGTGGAAGCCGGCGCCGAGCTCGAGGAGGGGTGCGAGCCGTCCTCGATATCGGATCGTGCCGGAGGTGGGCCGGAGGATCCCCGCGATGCATTTCAGGAGCGTGGTCTTCCCGGAGCCGTTGTGACCGACCAGTCCAAGCGAGGACCCCTCGGCGATCTCGAAC
Organism: uncultured Actinomycetota bacterium; assembly: GCA_963842295.1. Classification (GTDB taxonomy): domain Bacteria; phylum Actinomycetota; class UBA4738; order UBA4738; family HRBIN12; genus JAJNBA01. The sequence continues at coordinate 271,013 of CAWJFY010000007.1, forward strand.
GAGACGTCGCGGAGAGCCCAGAACTCCTCCGAGCGGGAGCGCGAGACCAGCAGGCGCTGCTTGAGGGAGGTCGGACGTTCTCGATAGAGCCGGAACATCTTCGAGATGCCCTCGATCGTGATGGCGGTCGTCACATCTCCTCCGCGAAGTCGCCGGAGCGATGGAAGAAGGAGCGCCACGCGAGGAAGAGCAACAGGACCGACACCGCCAGGACCGAGAGCAGAAGACCGGTCAAGGTCCCGAGGCTCATCGGTGGCAGGATCGGTTCCTCTCCGGGACCTGGCACGACGATCGAGTAGAGCGCCCGCTGGAACCCGAGCGCGATCACCGCGACCGGGTTCAGGAGATAGAGGGACCACACGTCGAAGCCGAGGAACCGCATCGTCTGGAGCTTGTCTTGCACGAGCCACCCCTGGTAGACGATCGGCGTCGCCCAGAACCACACGAGCAACGCGAGGTTGAGGAGATGACCGACGTCCCGGTAGCGGACGTTGAGCGCGGCGACCCAGAGCGCGAGCGCGGTGGCGAACACCAGCATGGTGATGATCGCGACCGGGTAGAGCCAGAGCTCGGGCAACCGGAACCCGTGTCCTGAGATCGCGATGAACAGGAGCAGGACGACGGACTGGAGCATGAAGTCGAACAGGGCCACACCCACCGCCGACAGCGGGAGGATCTCGCGTGGGAACGCCATCTTCTTCACGAGGTTCGCGTTGTCGATCACGGACCGCGACCCGGCCTGCAGCGCGTTCGCGAGGAGGTTCCAGGCGAGCAGCCCCGACAGCAGGAACACCGGGAAATCGGGGACGGTGTTCCCGAGGACGAAGACGACCAGGGAGAAGACGGCCAGGAACATCACCGGGTTCAGCAGCGACCAGACCGCACCGAGCACCGACGCGGTGTACCTGACCTTCAGCTCCTTGCGAACGAGATTGACCAGAACCTCGCGGTGCGCGACCAGCTCGCGGAGCCGCGCACCCATGTGCAGTCGGGGCGGCTCCGAGGTTCGCTCGACGGCAGGGACCGACGTGATGGCTGACTCCTTTCGACGGGCGTGCGTCCGGGCCGGATCGCACCCCCGGCCGGGAAACACCCTGGTCAGGGGAACGGAGGCGAGTCTAGCAACCGCCTTGCGCCATCCAGCCCAGCGATCATGGCGATCGTCGGAAGCTTTCGAGGGCCCGCGCGTAGGAGACCCCATACCCATCGTCGACCAGAGTGTCGTCCACACCGACCGCCGCGAGGTTCTCCGCCCATCGAGCGAGAACCGTCCTCGCCGGGTCGAGAACGATGTCCCGCGTCGCGAGGATCGCGTGTTCGTACCCTCTCGCAGTCGCCTCCGATCCGCTGAGCGCTGCCATGTGGGCGCGCGCGGCATCGCCGATCCGCGTTCGCCGAAGGGGATCGTCTCGCAGCTCACCGATCCTCGCGGCGAGCTCCGCCGGATCGGCGGGACCCGGAGCGACGCGGACCACCAGCCCCTCGGGGATATCGAGGTAGGTACCCGTGGCCGACACGAGCGTCGGCACACCCGCCACCATCGCCATCGCGAGGGATCCGCTCACCTCCCCCCGATGCGGGAAACGGAGATCCACCGCGATGTCCGCCGCCACCAGCCACGCGCGGAAGTCGTCGTCTGAGACGTCGTGATGCACCGTGACGCGATCGCCGACCGCACGGTCGGCGATCACGGCCTCGATGTCGGTACCGGGGATGCGGCGCCCGACGAGCACCGCGTGCACGTCGCGCGGCAACGAGGCAACGGCCTCGACGAGCGCCGGCAGGCACTTGGCTTCGTTGATGTCCCCGGGCGCGACGACGACGGTGCGCGCTCCCCGGGCTTCGATCGTCGCGCGGAGCTCGCGCGCGCGCGGCTCCGCGCGACGCATCGAGGATCCGTCCTCCACGACGGGATGCGGCACGGTGAAGATCGGTGTTCGCACGCCGACCGTCTCGAGGTACCGCTTGCAGAACTCCGAGTGGACCACGATGCCGCGCGCGGCTCGGGCGACGGCGGCGCACCACACGACCCGAAGTGGCTCGTGCCGTGCCATGTCGGGATCCGTCACGCGGCCCCGCAGAGCCGCGGCCTCGCGCGTCGCGTCGAGACCCTGGGGGTCTCCCGCCATCTCGAGCTTCCGCACGAGCCCGTCCAGCGCCAGGTCGTGCAGCACCACGACCCCGGGCGAAGCGAACGCGAGCCGATAGATGAGCCGATGGAACCCGGCGTTGTTCCCGAGCTGATAGATCCCGAGGTCGTACCTGCCGATCGATCGCTCGTGATGGGCCCTCACCGGCCACAGGACATCGGTGCGGTGCCGCTCCAAGAAGCCGATCCGACCCAATCCGTCGAGCACCGCACGGTCGTAGGACGCGATCCCGGTGGCCGCCGGCGGCATCGGGCCGACGAAGGCCAGGCGGCCGTTCGTCGGCCGCCTCCCGGGCAGCGGCGGCCGCAGGCCGACGCGGCGCGCCACCCTCCCTGCGATCCTGCGCAGCCGCGGATTCATGCGAGCAGCCGAGCGACGACCTCGGGCCACTCGGGCACCGTCTCGCGGACGAGACGGTGCCCTTCGAGGCCCCAGCGCCTCGCGGCCTCCCGGTCCGACCACAGCCGGTCGAACGCCGCGGCGATCGCCCTCGGTTTGGGTGTCGTGACCAGTCCCGACTCGGCGTCGCGAACGAACTCGAGGGGGCCCCCGCTGTCGGTGAGCGTCACGACCGGCCGGCCCGCCGCGAACGCCTCGATCGTGACGTAGCCGTAGTCCTCGTCGTACGGACCGAAGAAGACGCCGAGCGCGCCTCGATAGAGCTCGTGCAGCCGTTCGTCCGACACCCCGACCTCGAGCCGAACCTTGTCCTCGAGTCCGTTCGCGCGGATGCTCCAGCGGAGCGAGCGCTCGTCGGGACCACGCCCGACGAGCACGAGCTTGACCGGCGTCGTCACGTGCCGCATCGCGTCGATCGCCAGGGACTGCCGCTTCAAGATCTCGAGACGACTCGGATAGAAGAGGTAGTCGCCCAACTCGCCCGGGTCGTGCTGTGAGGAGTGCATCGGTGGCCGGCGAGCGGTGATACAACGCCTCCCCTTTCAGACGAAGGGAGTCCCAGAGACGGCCGGCGACGTTCTTCGAGTTCGTGAAGATCCGCTTCGCCTCGCCGAGCCCGAGCCTGTCGGAGTTCCAGACCAGCTTCCGGACCGTGGGGCCTTCCTCCTGCCTCGAGAGGTCTGCGAAGTCGGGGTGATCCCAGAGCTCGTACGCGGAACGATGCTGGTGGATCAGCCACACGATCTTGCGTTCGTGCGGGGCCAGGTACGCGGGGAACTTCAATGCGATGACCGCATCGACCTTCAAGCCGTTGGACTCGGAGATATCGAAGCTGCGCCACACCGCCATCTGATGCGCGAGCTCGGTCGCCGGGTACCATTTGCCCGCGATCGACACTTGCTCGGCCTCGTGGCCGGACGCGCGGAGCGCCCGCACGAGCGACTCCGCGTGGAGCTCCGCACCTCCGCGGCTGAAAGCCGTCTGCGGGTGGAGGACGGCGACCCTCACGGGCGATCACCCCCGCGGCGTTCGAGCTCCTCTCGAAGTCGAGCGACCTCCTCCTCGGTCTCGCTTAGGCGCTGGGCGAGCTCGCCGCTCATCTCGGCGAGGTCCGCCAGAAGTCGGTCGTAGCGCATCGTCGAGAACCGCGTGAGCCGCCACACGAGAGCCTTGGTGCCGCGCTTCCAGCCCGCGGCCGACCCGAGCATCGTCTCCCCGATCGGCACGAGCTGTCGCTGCTCGATCCGCAGCTGGTGCGTGAAGGCGTCGAGCCGTTCGCGAAGCGAGCCGACGTCTCTCGGCAGCCGTGAGACCCCATCCCCCGCCCAATAGACCTCCCGAGCGAGAGACGCGGTCGTTCCGTCGGCCGGCGGCTCGCTCGCCCCCGCGGTGGGCGGTGGGTCGCCGACCTCCGGCCGCGAGGCGCGCTCCTCTCCTTCGTTCACGGACCCGCCTTGACCGCCCAGATGGCCACGTCCTGGGCGCGGCCGCGATGGTCCTCGTGGACGAAACGCACCTCGACCTTCGAGAAACCCGCATGCTCGGCCATCAACTTCAGCGTCTCCGGGTGCCCCGGCCACGTGTGGGTCACGTCGGCGACGAAGTAGTCGGCCACCGCGTCCGCGTTCTGGCCGTTGATCGTTTCGAGCAGGAGCGCACCTCCGGGACCCAACGCCCGATGGATCTCCTGGAAGAGATGGACCCACGCGCGCCTCGGGAGGTGCTCGATCAGCTGGATCGCGCTGACGCCGCCGACCGGGTCGTCGGGGCCGGTCTCGAGGTAGGCGAGGACGTCCGCGAGCGTCACATCGATCCCACGCGCGCGACTGGCTTCGACGGCGCCGGGTGAACTATCGACGCCCTCCGCATCCCAACCCCACTCGCGGAGCAGTGAGCAGAACTCCCCCTGGCCGCTTCCGAGGTCGATCCAGCGGGGGCGATCGCCCTCATCGGTCCGCAGTTCCTCCAGCAACGGCAGCACGAGCTCCTCGTAGCCACGCAGACGATCCTCCACGGACTCGGAGCTGCCGCGCATGCGCTGCTCGAAGGCCCAGTAATACTCGTCCGGGATCTCCGACCACGCGGCGCTCGCGCTCGACGCCGCTCCGGTCGGCGTGAGCGTTCGAAGGGCCAGCTCGAGCCGCTCGTAGTCGCCCCGCGCCTTCTTCGTCTCCTCTTCGGCCTCGGCGAGACGGGATGCGAGGTCGGCCGCCACCGTCGCGAGATCAGCAGACAAGCGATCGTAGCGACGCGTGGCAGGCCTCGTGGACCGGAAGATGATCGACTTGAGGCGGCGCTTCACGGGCGAGGAGGAGCCGAGGAACGGATCGCCGTCCGGCAACCGCTGGTCCTGGTCCGTCCGCAGGCGCGTGACGAGCTCCCGCAACGCGCTCGCGAGCTCCCTGGTGCTGCCCACCCAGGGTCCGGCACCGGGCACGCGCTCTGATCGTCGATCCTCCCCCATCGCGGCGACAGGCTACACCGGAGGGGTTCCGGAGTAGCAGCGACGCCGGCGACTCACTGTGTCGGTGAAGGTGCGGCTCCCCAGACCACGTGCTCACGATGAACATAGGAACGCAACAGCGTCGCGACGGGGAGACCGATGGCACCGGCTAGGCTGGAATGACCGATGGCAGAACGCATCTCCGGGCACGGCACACTGGCGCGGGCCCTCGTGGGGGTGACCGCCACCATCGCACTGCTCGTCGGGCTCGGGACCGCAGGACTCACCGTTCGATGGGTTCAGCTCCGCAACGTGGGGACGCAGGGCTTGGGCGGTGGCCCGGTGGCGCCCGAGGGCACGCCGGCCGGGCCCTGCGTCGACCAGGCGTGCAACTACCTGCTGCTCGGCTCCGACTCTCGTGCCGGTCTGACGCCCGAGCAGCAGGAGCAGTTCGGCACCGACGAGTCGATCGGCGGCGCGAACCGGGCCGACACCGTCATGCTGGTCCATACCGACCCCCGGCTCAAGAAGGCCATCGTGCTCTCGTTCCCCCGAGATCTCTGGGTCGCGATCCCCGGCCGGGGCCACGACCGGATCAACACTGCCTTCGAAGGAGGACTGCACCACGGGGGCGCGCAACTGGTGGCGCAGACGGTCGCGAACCTGACCGGCCTAACGATCCACCACTACCTCTACGTCGATCTCGAGGGCTTCCGCCGAACGGTCAACACGCTGGGCGGCGTGGACATGTGCATCCCCGCGTACAACGTGAACACGCCGGGCTACCTGACCGCGACCGCGCCGAACGGCGAGCCGACGCAGGTCTACTACGGCCAAGCCGGCCGAATCGCGGATCCCAACTCGGGCCTCAACGTCGCGCCCGGGTGCCAGCGACTCGGTGGCGACCAGGCGCTCGCCTACGTGCGCGCACGCCACCTGCCCTGCGACCACATCCCGGACTTCGCACGGATCGGTCGCCAGCAGCAGTTCCTGCGGGCGGTCGTGAACCAGATGCTGCAGCCAAGCGTGGTGGTGAAGGCGCCCGCTCTCGTGGAGCCGGTGCTCCGGAACCTGCGCCGCGACGCAGACCTGTTGCCCAGCGACCTCGTGTACCTGGTCGGTCAGCTCCGTGGTCTGTCGACGGGCGCGGTCGAGTTCAGGACCGTGCCCGGCGTCGCGGCGACGATCGAGGAGAAAGCGGTGCTGCGGATGGATCCGTCGGCGGACGAGATCTTCCGAGCCATCAAAGAGGGCCGCCCGATCGGCAACGTGGGGACGACGCTCGTCAACACGCCCCCGTCGGAAGCGAACACGAAGGTTGTGGTCGTGGACGCGAACTCCGCAGGCACGGCGTCCGCGGTCGAGGGAGTGCTCGCGGACGCGGGCTTCGACGTCTCTCCGGGCATCTGGCCGGCGTCCGAGGCATCGATGGACGTCCGTAGTCCCGCGATCGTCTTCCGGCCCGAGGCGAGCGCGAACGCCCAGGTCGTCGCCGCCTATTTCCCGGACCTCGAGCTGATCCCGTCCGCCGACCTGCGCGGCGCCCAGGTCGCGATCGTGATCCCCGCCTCCTACACGCTGGTCCGACCCGGCCAGGGCGGCGGGAGCGGATCGAGCACGTGCCCCAGCACGTAGAGGGTCAAGAGGCGGCGCGGCGGCCGGGCGTCTCCAACGCGAGACGGTAGGCGGCGACCTGCCGCCGCGCCGCCTCCTCCGGCGCGAACGAACGAACCCGATCCCTGCCCGCGGCGATCAGGTCCGCGCGGCGGCCCTCGTCATCGAGGAGCCGCAGCATCGCGTCCGCCCATCCGTCCACGTCCCCGGGGGCCAGGAGGATCCCCGCCCCGCCGGTCACCTCAGGAAGGGCCGTTCGGTCGGACGCGATCACGGGACACCCCACGGCCATCGCCTCCGCGAGCGGGAGCCCGAACCCTTCGTACGTCGACGGATACACGAGCGCCACCGCGTCCCGGAACAACGCGTCGAGCTCCTGAGCGGGGACGCGCCCCAGCCGCCGGACGTTGTTCGTGAGTCCGAGCTCCTCGATCGCGCTCGCCACCGCACCCTCGGCGGGCCCGGCGGCACCCGTCAAGACGAGCTCGGCGTCGTCACGAACCGTGATCACCTTGGCGAAGGCCTCCAGCAGCGCGCGGTGGTTCTTGTGCGGACTCGTGATCGCCGGGTAGAGGAATCGGATCCTCTTTGTCGAGCCGGTCGACCTCGTACGCGCCTCATCGGAAAGGAAGAGCGGCGCGCTGACCACCTGAACGCGATCGGGGTCGGCGCCGAGGAGCTCGATCACCGTCCGCCGGACGAATTCGGACGGTGTCGTGATGATGGATGCCTGCCGCACCGAAGGACCCAGCCGGGCTCGGAGATACGCGCCGTGCGCCCGACCGAGCGTCTCGGGCAGGACCAGCGGTCGGAGGTCGTGGATCGTCAGCACGCTCAGCCGGTTCCGCAGCCAGGGCACGACGTTGTTGAGGTGATGGACGAGATGGAGGCGCGCGTTCGCAGCCTCGCGGAGCAGCCAGGTTGACTCTGCGACGATCCTCGCGGCCCGAGAGCCTCCCTCGATGGGTGCGACCGCTATCCGGACCCGCCCGGCGAACTCGGGGTATGCCGCGGGGAACCGCCGATTACACAGCACGGTGATATCCAGTCCGTCTCCGGCGACCTCGTCGAGCGCGCGCAGGAGGCGGATCGCGTACTCCTCGGCGCCGCCGGCGGCCTCGGGAAGGAGCCACAACAGGTTGATGCCGACCCTCGGCTTGCTCACGAGCTCATCGCCGCTGCCTCGACGTAGACGGCGGCGACCAGCTCGGCCGAGCGCTGCCATGTGAACGACGCGGCGCGCTCCCTCGCTGCCGCACCCAGCGCGGTGGCGAGCTCGCGGTCGTCCAGAACCCGCTGCATCGCCCCGACGATGGCGTCCGTGTCGAAGGGGTCGACCAGGAGCGCGGCGTCGCCCGCAACCTCCTCGGTCGCCGTGCCCGCCGACGTCACGACCGGGACGCCGTGCGCCATCGCCTCAAGGACCGGGAGCCCGAATCCCTCTGCCAGGCTCGGATACACCACCACCGATGCGCCGGCGTACAAGGCGTCGAGATCGTCCGGTGGAACGAAGCCCAGCGAGCGGACCCTCTCTTCGAGGGCAGCGATGCCCCCCGCGAGTTCCTCCTTCCACCCCTCCGGGCCGGCCAGCACGAGATCCAACCCGGGCCGATCGAGACGCCCGAACGCCTCCAGCACGCGCTTGAGGTTCTTCCTCGGTTCCCGCGTGCCGCAGAACAAGACGTAGGGGCGTTCGATCCCGTACCGGCGGCGGATCTCCTCGGCCTTCGACGCGTCCAGCGTGCGCACGCGCACCCCCCAAGGGACCAGCCGGAGCCGCTCCGATCCGATCCCCGCCGACCTGCACGCATCCATCGTCGCCTTCGACGGACAGATCACGAGCCTCGCGTGGCGCCGGGCGAGTGCGAGTCCCCGGCGCAAGACCGCCCGCGAGTGCCATGTGTAGTGCTCCGGATAGGTGAGGAACAGGAGGTCATGGACCGTCGCGACCAAGGGAGCGTTCGAAGGCGGGACGACGTATCCGGCGTCGTGCACGACGTCCACGGGGCCCGTGGCGCGCTCGACCAGGGGGTGGCGGAACCACTGCCAGGCTTCGTAGAGCGCTCGGCGCGGAAGTGGGAGTTGGCGTACTGGAACGGGAGGGCGGAACGCGTCCTGGGGAGGCTCGCGATGTCGGGCGGAGACACCGACGATGTCGAGATCGCCGTGTTGGGTGAGGGCCCGGAGCAGCTCCACTGTCGAGATCGCGATCCCCCCCGGGACAACGTGCCATGACTGTTCAACCGTTACCGCGACGCGCATGTGGGATGACCTGCGGCAGACGACGCATGGCTTCCGAAGGGTGGAGACACGGCTGGTACTCTAGCCAGACCCGGGCTCCGGGTTCGTCGGATCCCCGTTCGCCTGGCCCGGAGGGCCCACGTGCGCGTCACGATCGTCAATCTCTTCTATCCGCCCGACCTCGCGCCGTCCGCTCATCTGGCCGCCTCGCTCGCCGAACACCGGGCGACCTTGGGTGACGACGTGACCATCGTGTGCGGCACAGGCTCCTACCTCGGCGGTTCCGGGCGCGACGGGCCGACCTCCGACGTTCCCGAAGGGCCGAGCGATCCGAGCGAACCGAAGGTGATCCGGCTCTGGACGCCTTCGTTGGGGAAAGGAAGCGTGGCGCGACGACTGGGCGACTACGTCGCCTTCCTCGTCGGCGCCGTCGCTCGGCTCCTGATCCTCCCGAGGCAAGATGTCGTGATCGCGCTCACGAGCCCGCCGTACATCCTGGCCGCCGCCGTCGCGCACCGACTCCTGCATCCGCGGACACGGGTGATCCTCTGGTCGCACGACGTCTACCCCGACGCCGCCGAGGCGTTCGGCACGATCCGTCCGGGGGGGATGTTGTCCCGAGCTCTCCGAGCGATGAAGCGGTGGCTGATGCGTCATGTGGACCACGTCGTGGCCGTCGATCCGGCGATGCTGCGTCGCGTGCTGTCCGGCTACGCGCGCGACGGCGAACCCGAAGGATCCGTGATCCCCACGTGGGAGCCGGTGGCACTGTTCCCCGGAGACAACCGGCCCGCCCGGTGGGCCGCCTACGAGGAGCCCGATCTCGCGGGACGTTTCATCGTGCTCCACCTCGGCAACCTCGGCTTCGGCCACCGCACGGACACGATCGCGGAGGCTGCGGCGGCGCTCGCCGGCGAGGACGTAGCCTTCCTGTTCGTTGGCGGCGGCGCCCGATTCCCGGAGCTCGCGGACGAAGCCGAGCGGCGACACGTCGACAACGTTCGCTTCCGCGGCTACGTCCACAGAGAGCAGACCCCCGCCGTCTTGGCGGGAGCCGGCTGCACACTCATCTCACTGGACGATCGCTCGATCGGGATCATGAGTCCCTGCAAGATGAACGGCAGCCTGGCGATGGGCGTCCCGGTGATCTACGCCGGGCCAACGGGCACCAACGTCGATCAGGCGATCAACGAGTACGCGTGCGGGTACTCGCTGCGCCAAGGGGACGTCGCGGGACTCGCCGACGCGATCCGCCGCCTTCGGGCCGATCCGGCTCTCTGTGCGGAGTTGTCCAGGAACGCCCGGCGGGCGTTCGAAGAGGGCTATTGCGATGAACGAGCCCTGCCGAGATTCGACGCGCTGCTCGAAAACATCAGCGGCTCCGGATCGCGATCCCCCTCGGGATAGGATGCGTTCCGAGGAAGGGTGGAACGTGGAAGGCGAGTCGATCCGCGTGTTGCTGGTGGGTACCGGCGCTGATTTCGGCACCGAGCTCGAAGGCGAAGGCTTCGAGCTCACGCGGATCACGGACCTCGCATCGCTCGGGCCGGGATCCGATCAGGACGCGGTGATCGTGGCACTCGACGAAACCGGCCCCCTCGAGGCGCTCGAGACCCTCCGCTTCAAGACACCCGCCGCCGCCATCCTGGTCCTCACGACATCCGACCGCGAGGCTGACGGCGCCGTGGCCCTCCACGCCGGCGCCGAGGACCATCTCGTCCGTGGCTCGATCGCCGAGGGCCTGCTGCCGCGGGCGATCCGGTACGCCGTCGAACGGCGCCGGCTGCGACGTGAGCTCGCGACGGTTGACGAGCTCACGCGCCTACCCAATCTCCGGGGCTTCGTCGCGATCGCCGAGCACCAGCTGCGGATGGCCGATCGAGCGGGGAGCCTCGTCGTCTTGCTCTTCCTCCGTTTCGACGATCACCGCGCGGCCCTGGCCAACGCAGAACCCAGCATCGCGGACCAGCTCGCCGTCGAGGCCGCCGAGGTGCTCATCAGCGCGATCCGCGACTCGGACCTTCCCGCGCGCATCGCCGAGGACACGTTCTGCGTGCTCCTGTCCGGCGAGGCGAGGGGTGCCGAGGTGGTCGTGTTGTCGAGGCTCGTCGAGGCGATCGCCGTGCACGATGCGGACAGACCCCAGCCGCAACCCCTGGCTCTCTCGGTCGGCAGCGCGATCTACGACCCGGCCCATCCGGTCAGCCTGGAGGGCCTGCTCCGGACCGCCCAGGCCGAGATGCGACCGCACTCATCCGAGGGCCGATGACCTGCGAATACCTGGCGAGATCGTCATCTCTCCAGGAAGGCGGCGGCCACGAGCGCAGTGATGACGCTGGGAGGAACGCGGACCGAACCCATGAGCTCGGGTGAGCCGGCAGGGGCTGACGAAGACCTGCTCCTGCGCGTCGGCGCCGGGGACGAACGGGCGTTCCGCGAGCTCTTCGCTCGGTACGCGGGCGTCGCGCACGCCCTCGCTTTCCGTTTGGTCAGACAAGCGCAGGTCTCGGAGGAGATCGTGCAGGAGGCGTTCCTCGCCGTGTGGCGGAGCCCGGAGCGGTACGACCGGACCAGAGGTTCGGTCCGCGCCTGGCTGATGGGGACCGTCCACCACCGTGCCGTCGACGCGGTGCGGCGAGAACAGGCCCAACGCCGCCGCGCCGATCAGGCGGCGGCCATGGGCCAAGGGGTGGCGGAGGACCTCACGGACGAGGTTCTCTCGGCGATCGATCTCCCCCGGGAGCGCCGACTCGTCCGGAGAGCGCTCGCCGAGCTTCCGGAGGAGCAACGTGACGTGATCCAGCAGATGTACTTCGAGGGGATGTCCCAGTCGCAGATCGCCGAGCGGACGGGGCTCCCGCTCGGCACCGTGAAGTCCCGAACGCTGCTTGGGATGCGGCGGCTTCGCGCGCACCTCGGGGAGACGACGCGATGAAACGATCACATGCGCTGATCGACGACCTGCTGGCGATCCGGGCGCTCGACGGCCTCGACGACGACGATGCCAGGCGCCTCGAACGCGAGCTGACTGCCCACGGTGACTGCGTCGAGTGCCGTCGGCTGGAAGCCCAACACGCCGAGGTCGCTGGGATGTTGGCGTTCGCGCTCGATCCCCGCCACATGGACGAGGGCATCGCGGATCGGATCCTCGCCCAGCCACAGCGACCGAGCGCGACCGCCGCCGCGCCGGTCGATGAGATCTCGGCGCGCCGAGACCGTCGCCTCGGTCTGTGGCAGGCGGCGTTCGGCGTCGCGGCGGCGGTCGCGCTCATCCTCGCGATCGTGCTGGCCACGCACCCTGATGACGGCCTCGCCGTGCCTTCGACGATCGTTCCCTTCGAGGGAGACTCGGGGGAGCTGGCCCTCGCCTACACACCCGGTGAGCGAGGGGTCCTCGTGTGGGGTACGGGCCTCCCCGACCCGGGGCAGGGACGCGTCTACGAGCTGTGGATGTTCGAGGACGGCGATCCTGTCCGCGCTGCCTGCCTCGCGCCGACCGAGGGAGTCGTCGGCACCTACGTCAACACCGATCTCGCATCCGCCGAGCTGATGGCAGTCACGGTCGAATCCAGCGACTGCCCGGAGGCGCCCACCACCGACCCTGTCTTCACCGCCAAGCTCGCCTGATCGGCCGATCCGCTGCACGAGCCTCCGAAGCTCCTCAGGCGCGTGAGGCGGCTCCCGGTGATGACCGCCTGCCCCTATCGGCCTGTGAGTGCTTCGCGGAGCACCATCGGCAGGATGCCGCCGTGGCCGAAGATCGCCACCTCCGCCGCCTGATCGATCCGGATCGTCACGATGACCGCGTCCGTCGACCCGTCCTCGCGCGTGAACTGAAGCGTCGCGTCCTGTCCCGGCACGATCCCGATCTCAAGGCCCAGGACCGAGAAGGTCTCCCGGCCCGTCAGGCCGTGGCTCGCCGAGGACTCCCCAGGCTTGAACTGCAGGGGCAGGATCCCCATCCCCACGAGGTTCTGTCGGTGGATCCTCTCGAAGGATTCCGCCAGGACGAACTTCACTCCAAGGAGCGCTGGGCCCTTCGCGGCCCAGTCCCGCGACGAACCGCTCCCGTACTCCTTTCCCGCCAGGACACCGAGCGGTGTGCCCGCGTCCTGATAGCGCATCGCTGCCTCGTAGACGCTGGTCACCTCGCCGCTCGGGTGGTGCGTCGTCCACCAGCCCTCCGTCTCCGGCGCGAGCTCGTTCCGAAGCCGGACGTTCGCGAACGTTCCGCGCATCATCACCTCGTGGTTCCCGCGTCTGGCTCCGTACGAGTTGAACTCACGCTGCTGGACACCTCGTTCGAGGAGGTATCGACCGGCCGGAGAGTCCGGACGGATCGCGCCCGCAGGTGAGATGTGATCGGTCGTGATGGAATCGCCGACCTTCACGAGGATCCGGGCGGCCTCGACACGTGTCCCCTCGACCTCGGCATCGCCGACCGGGCCGGAAGGCTGATCCGAGAAGAAGGGCGGTTCCCGGACATACGTGGACTCGGGATCCCACTCGTACGCCGGGCCGGTCGGCGTCGGAAGCGCCGCCCACCGCTGATCGCCCTCCCAGATCCTGCCGTACTGCTCGATGAATTGGTCCTCGGAGATCGCGGTCGCGATCACCTCGGCGACCTGGTGCGGGTCAGGCCAGAGATCACGGAGGAACACGGGACCATCGGCGCCCTCGCCGAGCGGCTCGGTCGTGGGATCGAAGTTGATCCTCCCGGCGAGCGCGTAGGCCACGACGAGCGGTGGCGACGCCAGGTAGCTCGCTCGCACTTGCGGGTGGATACGGCCCTCGAAGTTCCGATTGCCGGAGAGGACGGCGACGACGTTCAGCTTCTGATCGTCGATCGCCTTCGACACGTCGTCCGGTAGCGGGCCGGAGTTCCCGATGCACGTCGTGCATCCGTATCCCACCAGGCCGAAACCGAGTTTCTCCAGGTAGGGCGTCAGCCCCGCACGGTCCAGGTAGTCGGTCACGACCCTCGAGCCCGGCGCGAGCGAGGTCTTGACCCATGGCCTTGCCTCCAAGCCCGCTTCGACCGCGCGCTTGGCGAGCAACCCGGCACCGACCATCACGGACGGGTTGGACGTATTGGTGCACGATGTGATCGCCGCGATCACGACGGAGCCGTGTCCCACGTCGCGTCCGTTGGGGGTTACGTCCTCGGCCCATTCCTTCCCCTCGACACTCGCGTCGGGATTCCCTCCCTCGTCGAGGAACCGACCGACCTCCGTCGGCTTGGGATCGGGTTCGAGGTGCCGGGCGAACGCGTCGACGAATGAATCCCACACGTTCGGGAGCGCCACGCGATCCTGGGGTCGTCGGGGGCCTGCCATCGAGGGCTCGACCCCGGAGAGGTTCAGTTCCAGCGTCTCGGTGAAGGTCGGGTCGTCATCGGAGTCGGTCCGGAAGAGCCCCTGCCCCTTCGTGTAGCGCTCCACCCGGTCGATCAACTGTCCTCGCCCCGTGAAGCGAAGGTACTCCAGCGTTCGCTCGTCGACGGGGAAGAAGGCCGACGTGGCACCGTACTCCGGGCACATGTTGGACAGGGTCGCTCGGTCCGCGATCGTGAGGGAGGAGAGACCCGCTCCGTAGAACTCGACGAACCGGCCTACGACGCCGTGGGCGCGGAGCAACTGCGTGAGGGTGAGGACCAGATCCGTCGCCGTGGTGCCTGGTGGGAGGGCGCCGGTCACCTGCACACCGACGACGTCGGGCTGAGGGAGGAACGCGGGCTGTCCCAGCATGGCGGCTTCGGCCTCGATCCCGCCCACCCCCCACCCGAGCACACCGAGGCCGTTGATCATCGTGGTGTGAGAGTCGGTCCCCATCAGCGTGTCGGGGAATGCCACCCCGTCCCGCACGCTCACGACCTGCCCGAGATGCTCCAGGTTCACCTGGTGGCAGATCCCGGCGCCGGGAGGGACGACGCGGAGACCGTCGAACGCCTGCTGGGCCCAGCGAAGGAGCGCGTACCGCTCACCGTTGCGCCGGTACTCCCATTCGATATTGGCCTCATACGCTTCCGGGGTCCTGAAGAGATCCACTTGCACCGAGTGGTCGATGATCAGGTCCACCGGCACGAGCGGGTTCACCGATGCCGGATCACCACCTGCCCGGGCCACCGCGCTCCGCAGCGCGGCGAGGTCGACGACCGCAGGGACGCCGGTGAAGTCCTGCATCAGGACCCGTCCCGGCATGAACGCCACGTCCCCCGCAGGTTGGGGCCAACGAGCGAGCGCTCGCACGTCGTCGTCCGCGACGTCCCGGGTGCCGGCGCGCCGAAGCAGGTTCTCGAGGAGGATCTTGACGGTGTGGGGAAGGCGGGTCACGTCGCCGGCTCCTGCCTCGATGAGCCAAGGGAGCGAATAGATGTCGAGGCTTCCGTCCGCGGTCTCCAGCCGCGTCCGGGCGCCGGCGAGTTCGGTAGTCATCAGACCGGTCCTCCGGGGTGGTTGGCCGTCCCTTCCATACTCCCACGCGCCGACTCGGACCCCAGGTCGAGCTCGGGAGACCGCTCCGAGCTCAGGCTTCCTCGGACCTTGCCTGCTCTTCCTTCTCGCCCCGCGTGGCTTCGATCGCTTCCCTGTGGGCGATCCGTCGCTCTCGGCGAAGCTTCGCCTCCCGCTGTCGCCGGCGTTCCACCTCGGACTCCGCGACCAACGGAGGCACCGGACGGGGTTTCCCTTCCTGGTCGACCGCGACGAAAACCAGGTACGCGCTGTTCACGTGACGGACCGTCCCCGTGAGCGGATCCTGCGCCTCCACACGCACGCCGCACTCCATCGAGGTTCTCCCGACGTCGTTCACGGACGCCTTCAGGACCACGACCTCTCCGATGTGGACGGGCTCGAGGAACGTCATCTCGTCGATCCCCACCGTGAGCGCGACGCCGCCCGAGTGTTTGATCGCGGCGAGAGCCGCCGCCGTGTCGACCAGGCGCATGACGACGCCACCGTGGACGTTGCCGGTCACGTTCGCGTCCGTGACCTCCATCATCTGTGTGAGGGTCACCTTCGAGTCGGACACGGTGCGCGGACCGAGATCGGACACATGGGCATCCTATGCGGGCTCCCGGGTGAGGGACGGAGCGCCGATACCATCGGCCGATGCGGAGATGGACGAGGGTCATCGCCCTCGCGCTCGCGATCGGAGCGTGCGGCGGCCAACCGCCTGCCCCGTCTCGCCCCATACCCACGTCGCCGACCGAGAGTCCGTCACCGCCCCCCCAGCCCTCCCCCAGCCCCGAGCTGCAACCAGGAGAGATGCCGATGACGTTCGCCGACGACGTCGATCCGCCCGAGCTCCCTCCTGAGGACCTGGTCCCCGTGGGCGCGGACGTGACCGGCGAGTGGTTCGGTTTCACCGATGACGGGATGATGGTGCTGATCGCCTGGGTGGAGCCGGGTTCCGACTTCGCCCGCCTCGCCCGCGGCTTCGCCGTCTGGCGCCGGCATACGTCATCGCCACACTGGCGCGTCGGTCTGGTCGAGCGACACGACGCGAACGAGGGGATCCAGGAGATACAGATCTCGACGGCCGACATGACTGGCGACGGCTCGGATGACGCTCTCGTGTTCGAGGGCGTCGGCGGCTCGGGGACGTGCGGCCGGTGGCTCGTCATCGATCTCGTCCGCCGCAAGGGGACGTTCCGACGCGAGATCTGCGACGGTCGGATCGACCCCGGGCCCCCCGGTTCGCCTGGACTCGTGGTGACCGAATCCGTCTACCGCCAGGGAGACGCGCACTGCTGCCCCAGCGCGATGCGAGAGACCACACTGGCGTGGACCGGTAAGTCGTGGCGCGTCACGGGCCGGTCCACGAACGAGGCCTGACCCAGCCGCCCCGGATCGGCTTGGCGGTAGACCGTAGGGCCTAGGTCCATTCGCCCTCCGAATGACCAAGAGGAATCCCCCCATCGGCACTGAACCCGCTCGTGAATGGTGCCGATAACGAGCCCGGGAGACCGGACAGGGGGCTGGTTCGCGCACATGCTGACTGGGAACGGCCTGGCTCGAAGGGTTCACGTTGCGCTCATCGCGCTACTCGTCGTCGGAGTGGCGGGTTCGTTCTGGATGGGCGTGCGAGCACGTGCGAACGCGCAGGAGCGGGCGGTCGAGCAGGCTCAGGTCATCGCGGACAGCTCCCTCACGCTCGTTTTCCGGCCCGATGACCTGCAGCACGAGGCATCGGCGGATCGGATCAGGGAGCTGTCCCGTTCGATCGACGACGTGGTGCTCGATCCCAGCGACTTCACCACCGTGACCCTTTTCTCTGCGTCGGGCGAGATCCTTTTCTCGACCGAAGACGGCAACATCGGCCAGCACCTCGCTGGGGAGCGTCAACGGATCAAGCAGGCATACCGGGGACAACCGCAGTCCGAGCTGATCGACGAGACGCTTTCCGTGCTCGTGGGCCTGCGATTCCCGTCGGGCGTCGGCAGCACCGCTGCCGTCGAGCTGTCGCGCCCGGCGAACGACATCGCCGGCGCAGCGGGGCCGTGGCGAACCAACACGTTCTTCCTCGGTGGAGCGCTCGCGCTCGTTCTGCTCGCCGCGGGTGCGCCCATGCTCCGCGGAGCAGAGACGACGGATGCGGCGGAGTCCGGGCGGATCCGTGTGCCCGTGATCCCTGCGCGCCAGCCCAGCGCGCCGGCGAGGAGGATCGAGGCACCGCGGCCCGGGATGAAGGAAGAGGCAGAGGCCCGCCGGCGCGCCGAGACCCGCGCGCAGGAGGCCGAGCAGCGCGTGACGCTGTTGCAGGACCAGTACCGCGCGACCCTCGAAGAGCTGCAGTCGGCGCAACAGTCGTTGCGCAACCAGCCGGAAGGCGCGGATCGGGAGTTCGAGGAACGTGCGGTCAGAGCCGAGGCTGCGATGAGATCGCTCGAGCAGCGCCTTCACAGTGTGACCGTGGAGCGGGACCGGATCGCCGGTGAGCTCCTCGCGAGACGGGACGCGATCGTAGGTCCCGGCCGGGAGGTCCTCAAGCAGAAGGAAGCCGAAGCGATGGACCTGCGGGCGGAGCTCGAAGGAGCACAGTCCCAGCTCTCGATGACGATCCAGGAACTCGGGTCCCTCCAGCGACAGGCCGAGCGTTCGGCTGAGCTACAGGAAGAGCTGGACGCCGCTCATCTCGAGTCGCTGCACTCCCGGGACGCCATGGAATCGATGCAGGGAGAGCTCCGGAGCGCCCGCACTGAGCTGGACGACGTTCGAGACGAGTTGCGGGCGCTCCGGAGCGAGGAGCAGCGCGCCGCCGAGCTCACCGACGAGCTCCGTACCGCGAAGGCTGAACTCGTCAGCGCGCGAGCCTCGCATCAGGCAGAGCTCGTCGAGCGCGAGGCGGAGCTGGAGGAGCAGGTGCGCTCGGTGCGCGAGGATTTCCAAGCTCAGGTGGCCGAGGCAGAGGCTCGTCATGGCACGGAGCTCGCGGAGGCAGAAAGAGGGTTCGTGGAACGAGTGGCCGCGGCCGCTCAGAGCGCGGAGGAGGCGGGGGCGCGCGTGGCTGCCGCAGGCGCCGACCTCGAGGCCGCCAGGTCGGAGTCGGAGGCGAGAGCCGTCGACCTCGAGAGCGCGCGCGCGGAGCTGCAGGCTGCTCATGATCGGATCGAGGTGCTGCAACAAGGCTTGTCGGAGCGGCAGGGAGACTTCGACGACGCGGACCGGGAGGTGCAGCGGGCGCAGACGGACCGAGATGAGCTCGCCACCGAGCTCACAGAGACCCGTGCCGCGCTGGAGGAAACGAAGGCATCGCTGACGAAGGAACGGTCCGAGCGAGAGAAGCTGGAGGCATCGAGCTCCCAGACACGAGTCGAGGCCCGCCGTGCCACCGAGCGGGCGGATCGCGTGGCGGAAGAGTTGGAGGCGGCGGCACAGGCGAACACCGAGATGAACCGCCGCCTCCAGGAGATCGAGTCGAGGCGCGCGCTGGAGGTCGCTGAGGATGAAGGTCGCGCCCACATGGATGAGCTCCTGACGGCGACGCAGGAGCGCCTCGCAGGTCAGAGCGAGAAGTTGATGGCGGCCGAGGAGCGACTCCGCGACGCGGACCGTCAGGCCGAAATGGATTCGGAGCGGCTCGAGGAACTCGAGGCACAGCTCCGGCAGCATCAGATGGCCGAGCAGATGCGTGAGCTGCAGCCGGCGAAGCACGAACATCATGAGGCGGATGACGCCACTCCCGTTGAGGACCGTCGCGCGGCCACGCCTTTCCTCAAGGAGATGGCGATGGACGCGCAGAAGACGATCTCGCGGATGATGGGTGTCGCCCAGCTGCTCAAGCACAAGCAGGGTGCCAAGGAACAGGCTCAGCTCGTCCAGCAACTCACGGCCAACGGTCGGCGCCTGGGCAACACGATCCGCGACCTCTCGGACATCGATTCGCTGGTCACCGGCACGATCTCCCTCGAGCTACGGAACACCGACCTCGAATCGCTGATCCGCCGTGTGCTTGAGGAATCTGGGATAGGAGAAGAACTGGACGTGCGGGTCGAGATCGAGCCGGTCTCGATCTCGGTCGATCGTATGAGGACCGAGCAGATCCTCCAGGGATTGCTGCGGAGCGCCGGCGATCGCACCCCCGCGGGCAAGACGATCACGGTGCGCCTCATCCGAGACAAGGGTGGGGCACTGATCGTGGTGGAAGACGCGGAATCCTCCTCGGAGATCTCCCTCAGTCCTATGGTGCGGCGGCTCGCGGAGGTCCAGGGGGGCTGGGCGAAGGTGGCGCCCCGCGAAGGCGGAGGCGCGGCGTTCCAGGTCTTCCTGCCGGCGGGAGGGTCCGGCAGCATGCCCGCGCCGCAGCTGGAAGTAGAGGATCAGGTGACGGAGGACGTCGAGGAGCCGAACCACTGGGTGCAGGCCGAGCAGGCCCTCGTTCGCGAGCTGCGTGAGCTCTCGCAGGGCAAGGCGAGATAGGTCTCAGACCCGCCGGATCACGAGGGCGTCGCCCTGGCCACCGCCGCCGCAGATCGCAGCACCCCCAAGATCGATGCCTCGCCTGCGCATCTCCATGACGAGCGTCAGCACGATCCTCGCCCCCGAGGCACCGATCGGATGTCCCAAAGCGACCGCTCCCCCGTTGACGTTCACGATGTCGTCGTCGACGCCGAGCATCCGGGAGGCGTGGATCGGGACGGCCGCGAAGGCCTCGTTGATCTCGATGAGACCGAGGTCCGAAGCAGCGCACCCCGCCTTCTTGAGCGCGCGCTCCAGGGCCATCGCGGGGACCGTGTGCAACGACGGATACCGATCGGAAGACATCCCGTAGGCGACGATCTCGGCGAGCGGCGTCACCCCCAGCTCATGGGCCCTCTCGGTGCTCATCACGACGACCGCGCATGCCCCGTCGGAGATCTGGGAGGCGTTCCCCGCCGTGATCGTGCCGTCCGATCGGAATGCGGGCTTCAGCCCGGCCAGCTTGTCCGGTGTCGAATCGGGCCGGATCCCCTCGTCTCGATCCACGGTGACGGACACACCCTTCCCCGTGGAAGCCTCGACCGGCACGACCTCGTCAGTCAGGCGGCCGGACGTCCACGCGGCGTGGGCTCGCTGATGCGACCGCGCGGCCCAGGCGTCCTGTTCCTCACGGGTGAGACCGAGCTCCGCGCTGACCTCGTCCGTGCCCTCGCCCATGTGGTGGTCGAGGAACGACGACCACAAACCGTCGTGGATCATCGAGTCGATCAACTCGGCATCGCCGAGCCGGGACCCTTCCCGGCCTTTGGGAAGGACGTAGGGGGCGTTGGTCATCGATTCCATGCCGCCGGCGACGGCGACCTCGATCTCCCCGGCCCTGATCATCTGGTCCGCCATCGCGATCGCCGACATCCCCGACAGACAGACCTTGTTAAGCGTGATCGCCGGAACCTCCTTGGGCAGGCCGGCGCCGACCGAGGCCTGGAGCGAGGTGATCTGTCCGGCGCCGGCCTGCAGGACATGGCCCATGATCGTGTAGTCGACCTGTTCGCCCGCGATGTCGGCCCGCTCGACGGCGGCCCGGATCGCGTGTGCTCCCAGCTCGACGGCCTTCACACCGGAGAATGCGCCCCGGAACCTCCCGGTCGGCGTCCGCGCGCCGCCGACGATCACGGAACGGATGGTGTCGCTCACGGTTCGAGTCTACGGCTGTCGATCGGACGAGCGAGGTTCGGGATGACGGGTCAGGTCCGAGCCGCGAGCGCGTCCTGGATGACCTGAAGGATCTCGTCCCGAACGAGCTCGTCGCGTTCCACCAGAGCCTGCGTCAAGGAAGAGTGGACGTCCTTGTTCTCCTCGAGCACTTCCAACACACGCTCCTTCTGCGCCCCGAGGATGTCCTCCACGCTCTGCTTGCCGTGCTCGTCGGCCAGCACCTTCGCGACGAGGTTCGCGCCGCCGATCGGACCGTGGGAGACCGCGTCGAACGAGATCAGCGATCCGGCCATCCCGAAGGATCCGACCATCTGCGCGGCGAGCTGGGTCGCCACCATCAGGTCGTTCGCTGGGCCGGTGCCGGACTCGCCCAGGACGAGCTCCTCGGCCGCCATCCCGCCGAGTGCGATCGCGATCCCGGACTCGATCTCGGTCCGGTTCCTCGTGAACCGCTCTTCCTCGTCACCGTGGGCGAGCAAGCCGAGCGATCCTCGCCGCTTGATGATCGACAGCACCTCGAGCCGGCGGTTCTGCCCCAGGAAGTGCGCGACGGTTGCGTGTCCCGCCTCGTGCACGGCCACGGCGCGACGGTCGTTGTCGGTGTACGTGACGGCCTGCTTGAGGCCGATCTCCTCGGTGAACTTCGCCTCCATCACGTCCGCGAAGTTCATCTCCCGCCGGCCCTCGCGGAGTGCGACCAGCAGAGACTCGTCGAAGAGGTGCTCGATCATGACCGGCGTGTACGCGAAGCACTCGTGCGCGATGCGTGTCCGGACCGCGGGATCGTCGAGCTGAGCATGGTGCTTCTTCCGCTCCAAGAAGTAGTCGACCAGGTCCTCCCGCTCGCTCTGGGTCGGCACGTCGAAGTACAAGCGCCTGTCGAAGCGACCGGGTCGCATGAGCGCGGTGTCGAGCGAATCCGCCCGGTTGGTGGCGGCGATCAGCAAGATGTTGTGGTACTCGGACGCGAGCATCTTGAACTGCCAATTGGCCGGGAGATAGCTGTTCAGCCACCCGAGGAATTTGCCCCGGATCCGCGTCCGGAGGCGCGGCTGGTCGAACGACTGCATCTGGATCAGGAGCTCGTTGACCATCCCGCCCGTGTTCGAAGACATGAACCTGCTGACGGAACGCTCCATGCCGTCCGGTGACGCAGGGCTGACGCCGTCACGCGACTGCGCGATCGCATCGATCTCCTCGATGAAGCCGATCGCGCCCCCTTCCTTGCGCGCCGCCTTGCGGAGTGCTTTGAAGAACGAGCGGATCCGGTACGCCGTCATCCCGAACCACATCGACTGGAGCGCCGTCGCCGAGATGAACAGGAACGGGACGCCCGCCTGCTTGGCCATCGCCTTCGCCAGGTACGTCTTCCCAGTCCCCGGCGGTCCTTCGAAGAGGATCCCCCGCCGGGGCGTGCCACCGAGCTCGTCTCGGAACGTCCCGTAGCCGAGGAACACGTCGAGCGTGCGCAGCACCTCATCGACCTGCGTATCGAGACCCTTCAGGTCCGTCAGCCCGACCTCGACCTGTTCCGGATAGACCGTGATGTGCGGGGAACGGCCGGAGAGCAAGGGCATAGCGACCATGAGTCCGATCGCCACGATGAGCAACATCGCGGGCAGGTAGACCTCCCACGGGAAGCTCTCTGGGATGGTGGGCAGTCGGAGCGGCCGGCCTGTCGAGTACCGCCACCAGAGGTAGGCGTCCAGCGCGGTCACGACGACGATCGCGCGGAGCAGGCGCTTTCGTTTCGTCCGCTCACGCTGGCGGAACACGTCTGCGCGGCCCGCGCGGAGCGTCGTCGAGCCGGAGAGGAGGGCTGCGGCTGTCGCGCTGTGTGTCTTCTCCGTCACCGTGTCCTCCGAGATGGGCCGGCCTGGTGGGGTCCTGGCCTCTCCGGAGCACGGTATACCCTTCGCTGTCCCCCGTGAATCCGACCTTTGGCCCCAACTGGGGGATACGCCCCCCCGCCGAAAGTCCCAGGGTGGTTCGATATCGTGCGGCCATGGCCCGCACCAAACAGCCTGCGATCAGCGCCGAGGACCGGTTGGTCGTGGGTGCGTTGCTTCGTGAGCTGCGGAAGTCCACCGGTTACCGGTCTGTCGAGTCAGCCGCCGCCGTCACCGGGGCCCCGTCCTCACGGCAGACGATCTATGCCTACGAGCGAGGGGGACTCACGCCGTCGCTCGCCCAGTTCCTCGACCTGGTGGAGTTCTACGTGCTCCGGGCGCCGCACCTCGACGGCGCGAAGCAAGAGGACGATCTTCGCGCCCAAGGGGTCGCGGCCGTCACGCGGGCCCTCACACTTCCTCTGTACCACGTGGCCTCCGCACACGACCTGGTCGCGCGGATGCAGCCCGGCGCTCGGAGGAAGCGATGATCATCGACTTCGACCACGTCGGGATCGCCGTGCGGGATCTGGATGCCGCGGTTGAGCTCTACCAGCGAACGCTCGGCCTCGCCCCCACCCACCGGGAACGCGTAGAGGATCAGGGTGTCGAGGAGGTCCTGTTCCCCGTCGGGGACTCGTTCATCCAGCTGCTCGGGGCGCTCGGACCCGACACGCCCGTCGGTGCCTTCCTCGCGAAGCGAGGTCCCGGTGTGCATCACGTCGCGTACCGGGTCGAGGACGTGGCGGCGGCGCTTGCCCACCTCAGCGATGAGGGACTCCGGCTGATCGACGACGTCCCGAGGCGCGGTTCGCGCGGAACCCTGATCGCGTTCGCTCATCCGAGGGACATGGAAGGCGTCCTCGTCGAGCTCGTGCAGGTCCCCTGATCGACTTTTCGTCTTCACCCGAGACCCACGAGACCGGGCGCCGGGGCGTTGATCAGCACCGCGACATTGCCCTCGGGAAGCTTCCCGTCGGCCATCAGCTGATGCGCGAGGGCGGCCTCTCCGTATCCGTAGGTGTGGCCGAGGGTCGTACGGATCTTCCCTTCTCCGACGAGTTCGTTGAACGCGGCCGCCTGCTCGTCGTTGAACAGATGGGAACCTTGGTACCGCTTCTGGAGGTACCAGAGATAGCGCACGTCGATCAATGTGTCGTAGCCCGAGGTGCCTGCGCAGATGACGATCATGCCTCCGCGATCGCACACGAAGTTCGATGTGGGGATCGTGTCCTGCCCGGGGTGCTCGAACACGATCTTCGGGTTCGTCTTCTCGCCCACCACGTCCCAGATGGCCTTCCCGAACGCCTTCGCACCGTCGAGCCACGCCTTCCAGTCGGGCGAATCCCACGCCGGCGGCACTCCCCAGTGCGAGTAGTCCCTCCGGTCGATGTAACCGATCGCGCCGAGAGCCTTGCAGTACTCGCCCTTCTCCTCGGAAGAAACCACCGCGACCGCCCGGCCTCCCGCGAGCGCGATCATCTGGATCGCGAGCGAGCCGAGCCCGCCCGCCCCACCCCAAACGAGCACCACGTCCCCCGGCTTCACCGTGTTCGGAGCCCAGCCGTGCAGCATCCGGTACGCGGTCGACCCCGTGAGGGTCGGAGCCGCGGCTTCCTCCCAGGTGAGTCGGTCGGCCTTCGGCAGGCACTGATGCGCCTGCACCTTTGAGAACTGGGCCATCGATCCCCAGCACGTGTCGTACCCCCACACGCGGAAGCTCGAAGAGAGCCCCGGGTCGTTCCCCTCGACGACCCAGGGGTCGTCCGGATCCCATTGACCTGCGTGCACCACGACGTGGTCGCCGACGGCGACCCCACTCACGTCGGATCCGACGGCATACACCACCCCAGAGGCGTCGGATCCCACGATGTGGAAGTCGGTCGGCTCGCCCCAGCGCGCCTGGGTCTTCGTCACGTCGACCGGGACGCCGCGAGCCGCCCACACGTTGTTGAAGTTCACGCCTGCCGCCATCACCATCACGAGCGCGTCCTCGGGACCGATCGCAGGAACGTCGATCACCTCGTCGCGGATCGCGTCACGCGGCTCGCCGAAGGCGTCGGGGCGTACGACCTGCGCGTGCATGTGAGCGGGCACGTCGCCGAGGAGGGGTATCTCGCCGATCGCGTACAGGTCCTTCGCCATGGCACCTCCGCAGCGGGATGGGGAAGCGAACCCTAGCAACGGAGGATGCGCGCCGCGACGCATCCCTGAGACGATGTCATCGTGGACAGCCTCAGAGGTCACCTGCTCGTCTCCGGTCCCGGCTTGTGGGACCCGAACTTCCGGCGGACCGTGGTCCTGGTCGGCCACCACGACGACGAGGGCGCCGTCGGCGTCGTCCTGAACCAGCCCCTCGACGCCACCGTGGAGGAGGCTGCGCCGCCACTCTCCCCGCTGGTGCCGTCCGGCGAAACGCTCTTCCGTGGCGGGCCGGTGCAGCCGGAGGCGGCCGTCGTGCTCGCGGATTTCGAAGATCCCGACCGCGCAGGGGTTCTCGCGCTCGACTCGATCGGGTTCCTGCCCGAAGAGAGCGATACCGACTCTCTTGGTGGCCTGCGGCGTGCCCGGGTCTTCGCGGGCTACGCCGGTTGGGGCGCAGGGCAGTTGGAGGCGGAGATGGCGGAGGACTCGTGGCACGCGACCCCCGCGCTCCCGGGCGACATCTTCACGGACTCTCCGGAGGGCCTCTGGGCCAGGGCCGTGGGGCGCCTTGGCCCCGGTTTCCGGCTCCTGACCACGATGCCGCTGGACCCAACCCAGAACTAGGCGGGCCGGGATTCCGCGCTGGGACACACGTACGCGCGCGGACACCAGGCGCACCACGAGCCCGGCGTGAGCAGCGGTTCACGACCGCCACGGAGGGCACCGGCTGCTCTCGCGGCGGCGACCACCCGGTCGGCCGCGTGGAAGAGC
Source organism: uncultured Actinomycetota bacterium (assembly GCA_963842295.1). Classification (GTDB taxonomy): domain Bacteria; phylum Actinomycetota; class UBA4738; order UBA4738; family HRBIN12; genus JAJNBA01. Next base: position 296,799 of record CAWJFY010000007.1, read on the forward strand.
GTCTCCTCCGCAACCTCTTCCGATTGCCACTCCCCCGAATCGAGGAACAGCGATGCCACGCGATAGGGCGGGACACCGAAGCGCAGCGTCATCAGAAGGGCGTAGAAGCGCATGTCCTCCGCGTACTCGGGCCACGCGCCCCCCGTCTTCAGGTCGACGGCGAGACGGGTGCCTCGGCCAGGCTCCAGCCGATCAGGCACACCGAGGACGAGGTCGATCTTGCCGGAGAGGGTCAGGTCCCCACCGAGGAGCTGTGCCTTGACCGGGAGCTCCGTGACCGGTGCCATCTCCCGGCGGAGCTCCCGGAGCGGGGGGAAGGACCCCTGGAAGAGGGTCACCTTCCGCGCGACGTCCATCAGGAGCTCGTCTTGCTCGGGGCCCGTCCGCTCACGCCAGTACTCGGCGAATCGCTCCTCTCGTTCGGTCAACCGCTCCGAGGCCGTGACGGCGATCGCGTGTGGATCGAACCCGTCGCGGGCGCCCACGTCGACCTCGATGGCCTTGTGGACGAGCACCCCGGTCGCCGTGTTGACGGAATGCTCGAACGGCGGATCCTCGCCCTCCAGCCGGGCCGCGAACCGGCCCTCGCACCGGGATAGCTGGTTCAGGGCCTCCTTGCCGAGCCAGAGGGGCTCCTGGAGCTCGAGCTCGCGGGCCGCGCTCTCGATCCTGTCGATGAGCCGCTGCCGGAGATCCGTGGCGAAGACGGGCCGCTCCCCTGTGCCGATCAGCCGGTCGAGCGTCCGGCGCTGCGGGTCGGTGAGGAGCATCGCATCATGGTAAGGAACGAGACCGACATGACCGAGCACCCCGACGACATCCTTCGCGCGCTTGCTGATCCGGAGCGGCTGCGGATCGCCGGCGCCCTGGCGGCGGGCGACGCCGCCGCCGCGACCCTGGCCGAGACCCTCGAGCTCCCTGTCGCCCGCGTGCGGCGGCATCTCACCCGTCTCGCGGCCGCCGGCGTCGCCCGCCTGCAACCAGACAGGCGCACCTATTGCCTCGACCGAGAGACGCTTCGATCCGCTGCCGAGCAAGTGGGACCTCCCCGCGACGCGGGGATCGCGTTGGGCGCGGTGAACGAGGACGAGGAGGCGGTGCTCCGCGCGTTCTTCCGAGACGGTCGTCTCAACGAGATCCCGACGAAGACATCGAAGCGGCGGATCGTCCTCGAGCGGATCGCGATCGAATTCGATCCGGGCGTTCACTACGACGAGCGCGAGGTCAACACGATCGTGGGAGCCTTCTTCAACGACCACGCTGCGCTCCGCCGCTCTCTCGTGGACGAAGGGTTCCTCGACAGGGAAGGCGGTGTCTATTGGCGGGCCGGCGGGCGCGTCGACGTATAGACGCGCCAGCCGGAGGCGGGTAGTGTCCGCGCTGAGCCGCCGGGCGGGACCTTCCCATCGGCGGTTACGTCCGTTCAGGAGCGAGATGACGCATCGATGAGGATCGGATCCGCGATCGCGATCTCCCTGGTGATCGCCGGCACCCTCCTCGGAGCGACGCCCGCGTCCGCCACGCATCGACCCGGCCCGTGCGACTTCCACCGGGAGGACGGCGAGACCGTCCAGGGATTCTCGACACGCAGGATCGTCTGCGCGGTCGATGTGTTCGGTCCCGTTCCAGGAGGCCCCGCACGTGCGATCTGTATCGCACGACGCGAAAGCGGCCTGATCCCATCTACAACGTCGGAGCCGACGGGCCGGTATCGGGGTCTGTATCAGCACGACAGGGACTTCTGGCGTTGGCGGTACGACACGCACACCATGCCCGCGTGGGAGCTCTCGCATCGCGCCCTCAACGGGCGGACGAACGCGATCGTGACGATCCGGATGGTCGTCCGAGCGGGAACGTGGCGGGGGGCCGGGTGGCCTCCGAAGAAGTGCTGAGCGGCCCTTCGGCACCGACCCACGGCTAGACTCCGCCTATGGCGACCACCGACAAGAACGTCGAGTCCGTGAGGACGACCACCGTCGAGGAACGGATCGACGAGCTGCGGAAGCGCAGGAAAGCGGCCCTCACACCGGGAGGCAGGGACGCCGCCGCCAAGCAACACGAGCGCGGGAAGCTCACCGCCCGCGAGCGGGTCCAGCTCCTGATGGACAAAGGATCGTTCGTCGAGACCGACCCGTTCGCGGTCCACCGGGCGCATGACTTCGGGATGGACCGCAAGCGCCCGCCCGGCGACGGCGTCATCACGGGCTACGGGACCGTCGACGGCCGCAAGGTCTTCGTGGCATCGCAGGACTTCGCGGTCTTCGGCGGCTCGATGGGTGAGGTCCACGCGCAGAAGGTGTGCAAGGTGATGGACCTCGCGATCTCCACCGGCGCACCCTTCGTCCAGATCAACGACTCCGGAGGGGCGCGGATCCAGGAAGGCGCCGCCTCGCTCGCCGGGTATGGCTTCATCTTCGAACGCAACGTTCGCGCGAGCGGCGTGATCCCGCAGATCTCCGTGATCATGGGGCCGTGCGCCGGTGGGGCCGTGTACTCGCCGGCGATCACCGACTTCACGTTCATGGTCAAGGAGACCTCGCACATGTTCATCACCGGTCCCGACGTGATCAAAACGGTGACCGGCGAGGAGGTCACCTTCGAGGAGCTCGGCGGCGCGATGACGCACGCCACGAAGTCCGGGGTCGCGTCGTTGATCGGCGAGGACGACGAAGACGTGTTGAACCGCGTTCGCTACCTGCTCTCGTTCCTTCCGTCGAACAACCTCGAGGACCCGCCCGCCTACGCGACCACCGACGATCCCGAGCGGATGGACCAGGGCCTCACGCATGTCGTGCCCGACCGGGCCAAGGAGCCGTACGACATGCACGAGGTGATCCGGAGAGTGGTCGACGACGGCGAGTTCCTCGAGATCTTCCCGCTGTGGGCGATGACGGTCGTGACCGGCTTCGCGCGGCTCGACGGACGTTCGGTGGGGATCGTGGCGAACCAGCCGAAGGTGAACGCAGGCACGCTCGACATCGACGCCAGCGAGAAGGCATCACGGTTCGTGCGGTTCTGCGACTCCTTCAACATCCCGCTGCTCACGTTCGTCGACGTACCCGGCTTCCTCCCCGGCACACAGCAGGAGTACGGCGGCATCATCCGTCACGGGGCGAAGCTGCTCTATGCGTTCGCCGAGGCGACCGTGCCGCGGATGACGGTGATCACGAAGAAGGCGTACGGGGGCGCGTACCTCGTCATGAACTCGAAGCACCTGCGCGCCGACGTGTCGTTCGCCTGGCCGACCGCCGAGATCGCGGTGATGGGCGCGGAGGGCGCGGTGAACGTGGTGTTCCGCAAGGAGATCGAGAAGGCCGCCGACCCGGAGGCTCGACGCCAGGAGCTGATCCGCGAGTACCGAGAGAAGTTCTCGACACCGTACGCGGCTGCCGAGCGCGGGTTCATCGACGACGTGATCGAGCCCTCCGAGACGAGACCTCGGTTGATCAAGGCTCTCCGGATGCTGTCCACCAAGCGAGAGACGATCCCGGCGCGCAAGCACGGGAACATCCCTCTGTGACGATGAACGGCGCCGCGTGATGAACGGCACGGGCGACGGGCGGCGCTTCGAGATGGCGGAGGGGATCTCCCCGGAAGAGGAGCGGGCGATCCTGATGTCCCTCGAGCGCTACTTCTCCACCGAGAACCCCAAGCCGCCGGCTTGGGTGCTCCAAGGACGGATCGACGCGACGGGCTTCGGGGCGCTCCAGGTGCGCCGGTTCGCCCGGGAGCCGTGGCACGGGCAGTGGGTGGAGTTCGCACGCAAGGGCGTGCCTCCCGTCCACGGCCGCGGCGACGTCCGTTGACGACCGCGGCCGACTACACGCATTGCCCCAACTGCCTGGCGGAGTACGGCGCCTGGTCGACGATCTGTCTCGACTGTGGCTCGGTGCTCGCGGCCGGCCCTTCTCCCGTCCACGAGGGGCAGGAGGAGGTCGGACCCGGCCGCGTAGAAGTGAGGGAGCGCGCGGAAGACTCGGCGACGAGAACGCTCGACCGATTCGCTCTCGAAGAGGAGCCGGTCGTGCTCACCTCCATGATCGAGGAGGACGTTGATGCCTTCCTGTTCGCGCTCGACGGGGAAGAGATCGGGGCGCGGCGGGGGGAGCCGACGGACGATGGGGTCGGGATCGTCGTGCACGCCGCGAACCTGATCGACGCGCAAGCCGTCCTCGTCGAATTCACGGGTGACGTCCGGCTCGTCGACGAGATCGCCGCCGATCCCGAGCAGGACGGAGCCGCGGACGACATGGCGATCCTCACCTGGACGCGTCTGCAGGACGTGGGTGCCCAGGCGAACCGCCTTCGTGAGGGCGGCGTCGATATCCGGATCGAGCTCCCGGACGAGGCGGAACGCGCTTCCCCGGCGGCTCAAGCGGCGATCCTGGTGCCCGTCGAGGAGCTCGACCGCGCCCGGGAGATCCTGGGGATCGAGCTCTGAACGTGGCTGCGACGGAACGAACCGGGAACGCGACGCGCACCGACGCCCTGGCCGCCTTCGAGGCCGAGGGATGCTCCCCGCCACGTTTCTGGCGGAACGGACCCGACGAAGGCTACGGGAGGCACGACCACGACTTCCACAAGGTGCTCTTCTGTCTCCGCGGTTCGATCGTGTTCCGCACCGACGACGGCGACATCGAGCTCACGGCGGGCGACCGGCTGGATATTGGGCCCGGCACGTCGCACAGTGCGACCGTGGGCCCGGAGGGGTGCGAGTGCGTGGAGGCCTCCCGATGACCACTCAGGCCTCGTAGAAACCGCCGCCCGACTTCCTCCCGAGCCTGCCCTCGGCGACGAGGTCACGGAGCAGCTTCGGTGCCTCGTACTTCGATTCGCCGGGGAAGGCATCGCGCAGGACGTCCCCGATCGCGAGCAGCGTGTCGAGCCCGATGAGGTCGGCCAGCGTGAGCGGCCCCATCGGATGCGCGAGCCCGAGGCGCATGGCGGTGTCGATGTCCTCGCGGGACGCGAAGCCCGTCTCATACAGGCGGATCGCGTCGAACAGGTAGGGGATGAGCAGCCGGTTCACGATGAACCCCGCCTCGTCGCCTGACCGGACGCAGGTCTTGCCCAAGACGTCGGTCCCGAAGGCTCGAACGAACCCGTACGTCTCCTCGCTCGTGTCCTGCGACGGTGTGAGCTCGAGCAGGGCCATCACCGGGGGTGGATTGAAGAAGTGCATCCCGATCACCTTGTCGGAGCGCCCGCTCGCGGCACCCAGCTCGCGGATCGGGATCGACGACGTGTTGGAGGCGAGGACGACCTCCGGACGCGTGAGCTGTCCGAGCCGGCCGAAGATCGCGGCCTTGGCACCCCGATCCTCGGTCGCCGCCTCGATCACGAGGTCCGCGTCGGCGAGCGCGCCGAGGTCGGTCGCCGCCTCGATCCGGCCGAGCGCCTCGTGGGCCGCGGCCGCGTCGAGCTTGTCGCGCTCAACCGCTTTCCCGACCGACCGCTCGATGCGGTCGCGGCCGGCCACCGCCAGCTCGTCCGATCCCTCCACGAAGGTCACGCGGAGACCGGCGCGGGCGCAGACCTCGATGATGCCCGAGCCCATGAGACCGGCGCCGACCACCCCTACGTGATGGACATCGTTGGGTCGCACGGGGCCAGGATAGGTAACAGGAGGGAGGGTGGGGCTAGCCGCAGCCCTGGATCAACATCGGGTATGGGTTGATCGCGTCCTCGATCACCGAGTAGCCGTAGGCACTCCGCGGCCAGAGGCCGCCGGGCATCGAGTGCGGATGGAACTCGAAGTGATCGTGCGGCGTCGTGCTCGATCCGGTGCTCCCCACGAAACCGATCACGTCGCCGGCCGAGACGGAGCTGTTGGAGCTCTCCGAATACTGGGAGAGGTGGGCGTTGTAGACCGTGCCCTGCGCGCCCACGACGAACACGACGTTGCCGCCCAGGGAGTTCGAGCTCGTGTACGCCTGGCCGTCGAACGGCGCGTAGATCTTCGCGCCCATCGGGGCGACGATGTCGACCCCCTTGTGGAGGTGATAGCCGCCCGCGTAGCGGGGCGCGCCGAACCCGTCGCCGTAGGCTCGCGGCTGCCCGACGGGGCAGAACTGGAAGAGATGGTCGAAGGACGCCAATGGCCCGCCGTCCCACTCACGACCGCCGATCGCGTTCCCCATGGCTGCTTGCTGCTGCGCGAGCCACGCGTCCCGGTCGGCCTTCGTCGTCTTGAAGGTGCGCGCTGCGGCGGCGAACAGTCGCTCCTGCCTGTCGAGCAGCCCCTGTTGCTCGTCGAAGAGGGCGGCCACCTCGCGTTCCCTCGCACGGGCCTTCTCGAGCTCGAGGAGCTGCAGCTCCTGATCCCTCTCGAGCTCGGCCTGGGTCTCGGCGAGGATGTTCTTCAGGTTGGCGACCTTCGCGCCCAGCTCCGCGTCCGACTGGGCGAGCGCGTCGACGTAGGCGAGCCGATCGGTCAGGTCCGCCACGTTCTCGGCGTCCAGGAGGAAGTTCATGCTCGACGCCGGGCCGGTCATGTACGCCTCAACGGCACGCTCGTTGAGCCGTCCCACGATCCTGTCGTGGCGAGCGCGCGTACGGTCGAGGGCTGCCTGCGTCCGGACCAGCTCGAAGGTGACCTTCTCCAACGCGATCTGGTCCTGCTCGACATCCGCGGCGGCGTCATTCAACCGGAGTTGGATCGCGCTCAGATGGCTCTGGATGTCGCCGAGCTTGTCCTCGATCCGCTCGAGCCGATCCTTCGCGCGCTGGACGTCTTCCTGGGTGGGGGGCGCCGCGGCGGCGACGGTCGCGATCACGGACACCAGAGCCAGGAGTGCCGCGACCAGGGCAGCACGAGTCGGTCCGGGGATGTGTCGAGCGGTCTCTGTCATGTAGTGAGCGCCTTCGGCCCGAGGGAAGGTAGGCGGACCGGTCCGGACAGCCTGCCAAGTCCCCGGTCCCCTTGCAACCATCCTCGGCCCGAGTGAGGGCGACTTGAGAGCGTCGGGCCCGCGCCGCGCGCCCACGACCGACGCCCTGCTCGGCGCCAGCACCAGAGACGGCCACAGAGTGAGGGCCGGTCAGAGAAGGTATTCGATCAGCTGGACGGGGTTGCCGTCGGGGTCGTGGAACGTGGCGAACCGAGCGAACCCCGGGACCTCCGACTCGTGCCCATCGAACACCACACCTCGTTGCTGCAGAGCCCATCTCGCCTCATCGAGATCCTTGACCCGGAAGACGACCGTGCCGCTCGTCGGGAGCGACGTTTCCTCCGTCCCGTGCAGCGCGAGGCGTACCGGACCCGCTTGGAACTCCGCCCATTCGTTGCCGGCTCGATGGGCCACGGGGAGTCCCAGGACGTCCTCGTAGAACGCCACCGCCCGTTCCATATCGCGGGTCCAGTAATAGACGTGGTCGATCCCCTCGAGCGGCCCCGGGGGCTGCATGTCAGCCGAGGAGCCTGCGCTTCTGCGCCTGGAACTCCTCTTCCGTCAGAACCCCGCGAGCCCGCAGGTCCGCGAGCCGCTCGAGCTCCGAGGTCGCCGAGTGCGACGACCTGCCCTCATTCCCCCTCATCATCCGCTGTTGGTTCAGCTCACCCTGGTGGTAGATCGTCTTCTGGACCTCTTCGGGCTTGCGGATGTGGTCGAACACCTGGCGCCCGGCCTCGGACGCGGACTGCACCACCAGCGTCCCCGCCCCGATGACCCGGTCGATGACCCCCTGCTCGAAGCGAACGTCGTTGATCGCCTCGAGGGGCACCTCCATCGAGTACTTCGCGATGAATCCGCGCCGGTGGATGATCCGGTCGCTCGTCACCACGAAATGCGACGTGAGCCAGTCGATCAGCCTGCGAACCGGGTACGCCAAGAGGAACAAGGTGCCGGCCACGCCCACGACCATGTCGAGCACCGGCTCCTCGAAGGTCCGGTAGAGGACGAGCATGACGGCCAGCGTCGCGACCGTCGCGATCGCCGGCATGATCAGGGCGATCCAATGGGGTCGGAGGTCGAAGACGAGCTCCTCTCCTTCGACGAGGAGCCGCGTGGGGAACGCCATGGGCGGAACCTAGCGCTCCCGGTCCAGCCCCTGCAAACGCGACACGCTCAGGCTCCGCGCTGCCCGAGCTCTTCGGATCCGCGGAGCACCTCTTCACGGAGACGGCCAGCGTCGATGCCCTGGGCCATGAGGAGCTGCGTCGAGATCGCGTTCAGCCGGAGGAGCCCAAGGAGCACGTGCTCAGGCCCGATCCGACGATGGCCCAGCCGGATCGCTTCTCGAAGTGCGAGCACGAGCGCCTGCTTGGCCTTCGGCATGACGGGCAGGCCGCAGACGCGCCCGCGTCTGCGGCCGTGCCACCGACGGCGGCGGTCCAGTGCACCAGGACCGAACGAGGCTTCGACCCTTCGGCGAACCTCGTCCAGATCCACGCCGATCCCACGAAGAGCGGCGGCGTCGGCCTCGCTGAGACCGGACCCCCCCGACGGCTCGATCCGTTCGAGATCGCGGCGTGCTCGGCGCGGATCGAAGCCACAGGCGATGAGCGCCTCGGTCGCGATGCTGGGGCCCGTGCCGGCGAGCGCGATCAGGAGATGCTCAGCCCCCAGGTAGCCATGGCCGATCTCCTCGGCCACCTCCACCGCGAGCTCGACGGTCCGCCTGGCGTCGGCGGTGAATCGTTCGAACATCACGTCACCTTCCCCGGCGGAACAGGCGCCGCTCCCGGTGCTTCTTGTGCACGGCCTGCTTGCTGACGTGGAGCTCGTCGGCGATCGCCTGCCAGGACCAGCCGATGCTCCGAGCGTTGTCGACCTGGAGCGCTTCGAGGCGCTCCAGAACCTTCCTCAACGCCGCCACCGCCCTGAGACCAACCGTGGGGTCGGCGTCCGTGGCATCGGACGCCAAGTCGACCGCATCGTTCTTCATGGCGTCATCCTAGGTTGACAGGTTCGCGTGTGTCAACCCTGATTGACGTCCAGGTGGTGGATCTCCCCGAAGGCGACCCGAAACCGGCCGGCTTCGGTGTCGACAAGCAAGGCGCCGGTCTCGTCGAGGTCGGCGGCGACACCGCGAGCGGTGTCGCCGCCGACCGTCGTCGCTTCGACCCGTCGGCCGATCGTGGCGGAGACGGCGCGCCACCGGTCCAGGATCTCCGTCGAGGGGCCTTCGATCAGTGATCGAAAGAGCTGGAGGAACCGCGAGAGGAGCGCCACCTCGTTCACGCGACCGATCGCCCCCCCACCCACGACATCTTTCGGCGCGTCGAGGTTCACGCCGATCCCGACGACCACATGAAGGAGCCGCCCGTCGCGGATCTCCGTCTCCCCGAGGACTCCGCCCACCTTCGACCCGCCCTCCATCAGGTCGTTCGGCCACTTGCACCGGACCTCCCGGGCGGAGATCGCGGACGAGGCCTCCGCCATCGCCGCGCCCGCCGCCAACGACACCAGTCCCACGCGGTCCGGCTCCACCGAAGGCCTGAGCACGAGGCTGCACATGAGCGCCGATCCCGGCCGGTCCACCCAGGCACGTCCCTGCCTCCCCCGACCGGCCGTCTGGTGACCCGCCGCGACGAGCGTCCACGAGGGCGATCCCTCCCCCGCCATCGCCAGCGCGGTGGCGTTCGTCGACTCGGTCACCTCGTCCCACCGGACGGGCGCTGCGAGTCCCGCCGTCGCCAGCGCCCGCCGTAGCGCATCTTCGCTCAGCACGCTTCCACCTCCGCTGGACGCTATATCGTGACGCCACATGGCGCGGAAGCAGAAGCTCCTGATCGCCAACCGCGGCGAGATCGCCATCCGGATCGCCCGGACGTGTCGCGACCTCGGCATCGCGACGGTCGCGGTCTACTCCGACGCCGATCGCGATGCGCTGCACGTCGAGATGGCGGACGAGTCCTTCCGGATCGGCCCGCCACTCGCGTCCGCGTCGTACCTCGCGATCGATCGGATCATGGAGGTCGCCCGCAAATCGAGGGCTACGCTCATCCACCCGGGCTACGGGTTCCTCGCCGAGCGGGCGCAGTTCGCCCAGGCGGTCGAGGAAGCAGGGCTGGCGTTCGTCGGGCCGCCGGCGCGGGCGATCGAGACGACCGGCGACAAGGCTGCGGCGCGGCGCGTCGCGGATGCCGCCGGCATGCCGATCGTTCCCGGGACCCGCGAGCCGGTGGATCTCGCGCAGGCGAAGAAGGAGGCCGCCCGGATCGGCTTCCCGCTCGTCGTGAAAGCTGCGTTCGGCGGGGGCGGCAAGGGCATGCATGTCGTTCGTGACGGGGATCACCTGGAGGAATCGCTCAAGCGAGCCGCACGCGAGGCGAAGTCCTACTTCGGAAGGCCCGAGGTCTTCCTCGAGCGCTACGTGGATCGCGCCCGCCACGTCGAGGCGCAGATCATCGCCGACACCCACGGGAACGTGTTCTTCCTCGGTGAGCGCGACTGCTCGGTGCAACGCCGCCACCAGAAGCTGATCGAGGAGACGCCGGCGCCCTTGTTCGACGATCGCCTCCGCGAACGGTTCGCCGAGGCGACCGTTGGTCTCGCGAAGGCGGCCGGATACGTGAACGCCGGAACCGTCGAATGCGTGATGGATGAGGACGGGGACTTCTACTTCCTCGAGATGAACACCCGCCTGCAGGTCGAGCACACGGTGACCGAGATGGTGACCGGGCTCGACCTGGTTGCCCTCCAGATCCGCGTGGCGCTCGGCGAGAAGCTGGCGTTGGACCCCGCGCCTCGCGGCGCCTCGATCCAATGCCGGATCAACGCCGAGGACCCCGGGAGGAACTTCCTTCCGGGTCCCGGTCGGGTCACCCGTTACCGGGAACCGGCCGGCCCGTTCGTCCGGGTGGATTCGGGGATCGAGCAGGGCCGTGAGATCCCGGGGGACTACGACTCGATGTTCGCGAAGCTGATCGTGGCCGGACGCGACCGGGAGGAAGCTCGCAAGCGGATGCTCCGTGGGCTGGATGAGTTCGTCGTCGAGGGTGTCCCGACGACGATCCCGGTGCATCGCTGGATCCTCGAGTCCAAGGAGTTCAGAGCGGCCGCCCACACGACCACGTGGCTGGAGCGTGCGCTCGCCGGCGCGGACCTGCCCGCACATCCGGATTTCGGGACCTCGGGCCCGGCTCCCAACAGGCCGGCGGACATCCTCGTCGAGGTCGACGGGCGTCGCATCCCGGTGCGTATCTTCGACGAGCGTCGGGAGCCGGCCCCGCGACCCCCGATCGCGCCCGACGCCCACCATGGCGAGCACGTCCACGGCGAGATCCTCGCGCCGATGCAGGGCACGATCGTGAAGGTGCTCGTGGAGAAGGGCCAGGAGGTGCGGCCGGGCGACGTGATCTGCATCCTCGAGGCGATGAAGATGGAGAACCACGTCCCCTCGAACCGTGAGGGCGAGGTCACCGATCTCCCGATCCACGCCGGCCAGGTCGTCGAGACCGGCCAGGTCCTCGCCGTGATCGACTAGCCGCTCGAAGCGCCCCAGGTGTCGCGACCGACGATCCGGAAACCTGAGTCCTTGATCTTGTAGGCCCGGTTGATCGAGACGAGCAGCGCCGTGAGCGGCTCGGCCACGCGAGCCATCTCGAGGCGCCCACAATCCACCCAACGCATCCCGGGGATCCCATCGATCAAGGCACCGACGCGAGCCTTCGCTTCCACGTCGTCGGCGCAGAGGAGCACATCGCTGTCGATCTCGCGATCGAGGGCCTGGAGGGCCTCGGCCGCGATCGTATGCAGGCCTGCCACGACCCGTGGGCCGTCGCCGAGGATCGCTTGGGCCTGTTCGGCGGCCGAGCCGTGCCAGGGCCGAAGCACCTGCCACGGCCGGCCGCCGACCGCGGTTGCCAGTGGGCTGGTTGCGTCGAGGACCGCGGCGCCGGGGGCGACGGCGTCCTTGATCGAGCGATAGATCTCGGCTTGCCCCGCGTACGGGACGGTGACGGCGACGACACCGTCGCTCCCGGCCGCGGCTGTCGCGCTCGCGTTGTCGGTTCCCTGGAGAGCCGCCCTCGAGAGCTCGGACGCCTTCGCCGCCGACTCGGCCCCTCGGCCGGCATCGCGCGAACCGATGATCACGTGATGCCCCGCTTTCGCGAGCCGCAGCGCGAGGCCGAAGCCCTCCGCGCCCGTCCCCCCGATCACCGCGACGTCCACGGCGCGCAGCCTAGTGCCTAGTACGTGGGCCGGTACTCACCGAAGACCCGGCGGAGGACGTCGGACACCTCCCCGAGGGTCGCCCGCATCCGCAGCGCCTCCCGCATCCGCGGCAAGAGGTTGTCCGAGCCGCGCGCGGTCTCCTCCACGTCGGCGAGCGCCACATCCACGGCGCGCTGATCCCGCGAGGCGCGGAGCTGGCGCAGCCGCTCCATCTGCCGTGAGGTCTCCTCCGCGGAGATCCGCTGGAGCTCCACCGGCTTCCCGGGCGCGTCCACGAACCGGTTCACGCCGACGACGATCCTTTCCTCTGTCTCGATCCCTCGCTGGATGCGGTACGCCGCCTCGTGGATCTCGTCCTGGTAGTAGCCGGCCTCGATCGCCGCCACGGCACCGCCCCTCACGTCGACCTTCTCCACGATCTCGCCGGCCAGCCGTTCCAACTCATCAGTGAGCGATTCGATGAAGTACGAGCCTCCCAGGGGGTCGACCGTCTCCGCGACGCCTGTCTCGTACCCGAGCACCTGCTGGGTCCGGAGAGCGATCTTCACCGCCTGCTCGGTCGGGAGCGCGAGGGCCTCGTCGTACGAATTCGTGTGCAGCGACTGGGTCCCGCCCAGGACGGCCGCCATCGCCTCCAACGACGTCCGCACGATGTTGTTCTCGGGCTGCTGGGCGGTGAGGGTCGCTCCCCCGGTCTGCGTGTGGAACCGTAGCGTCTGGGACCTCGGGTCCTTCGCCCCGAAGCGGTCGCGCATGATCGCCGCCCACATGCGACGAGCGGCCCGAAACTTCGCGACCTCCTCGAAGAAGTTCATGTGGCACGCGAAGAAGAACGAGAGGCGGGGCGCGAAGTCGTCGACGGCGAGGCCGGCGTCGACGGCCGCCTGCACGTACGCGATCCCGTTCGCGAGCGTGAACGCGATCTCCTGCGCGGCCGTCGCGCCGGCCTCGCGCATGTGGTAGCCGCTGATCGAGATCGTGTTCCAGCGAGGGATCCGCTCGCCCGTGTAGGCGAACAGGTCGGTGATCAGCCGCATCGAGGGCTGCGGCGGGTAGATGTAGGTCCCGCGCGCCGCGTACTCCTTCAGCAGGTCGTTCTGGACCGTGCCGGAGAGCATGGCGGGCTCGATGCCGTGCTTCTCGGCGACCAGCTCGTAGAGGAGGAGGAGGATCGGCGCGGTGGCGTTGATCGTCATCGAGGTGGAGACCTGGTCGAGCGGGATCCCCTCGAAGAGTCGCTCCATGTCGTCGACCGAATCGATCGCGACGCCGGTCTTGCCCACCTCGCCTTCAGCTCTGGGGTGATCGGAGTCGAGCCCCATCTGGGTGGGCAGATCGAAGGCGACGGACACACCCGTTTGCCCGTGGTCCAGGAGGTAGCGGAAACGCCGGTTCGTCTCCTCGGCGCTGCCCATGCCCGAGTACTGACGCATCGTCCAGAGCCGTCCTCGGTACATGTCCGGATAGACGCCTCGCGTGAAGGGGTAGGAGCCGGGGTCCCCCACCCGGTCGTCGACCGCGCCGGTCGATCCATAGATCGGCCGTACCTCGATCCCCGAGTCGGTCGTGCGAGGGGAAGCGTCTTCGGCCATGACCTCATGGAGCCTATCGCCGGTCCGTTCGGTCAGTGGGCTTGGGCTCGAGACGACGGGGCGGGATGGACGGTCGACAACGAGTTGACACCACCGATACCTTCGGGCGCATGGACATCGTCGATCCCCGCATCGAGGCCTATATGGAGGAGCGGCTTCGGCGCTTCGACGAAGCGGTGCTCCTCGAGATGGAGGCGCACGCGGAAGAACGGGGCTTCCCGATCGTGGGTCGGAACGTCGGCGTCACACTCGAGGTGCTCGCTCGATCGGTCGAAGCCGAGCGCATCATGGAGCTCGGCTCCGGCTTCGGCTACTCCGCCTACTGGCATGCCCGTGCCGTCGGCCCCGTCGGCGAGGTGCACCTCACCGACGGCGACCCCGAGAACGCCATCAGGGCCGGCGACTACCTGAAGCGCGCAGGACTCGCGGATCGCGTGCAGTTCCACGTCGGCGATGCGGTCACGGAGTTCGGCCTCCTGGAGGATGATTTCGACGTCGTCTTCAACGACATCGACAAGGACGGCTACCCGGCCGCGTGGCGAGCGGCCAGCGAGCGGATCCGTCGCGGTGGCCTCTACGTCTGCGACAACGTCCTGTGGTACGGGCGCGTCGCGGTCGAGGACCCGGAGGACACCCGTCCCCACTACACGGAGGCTGTCCTCGAACACAACCGCCTGATCGCCGAGGACGAGCGCTACATCTCGACGATCGTTCCCACGCGTGACGGACTCATGGTGGCCGTTCGGGTCGGCTGAAGCGGACCTTCGTCCCGGCTTCGGTGTGACGGCCCGGCGATAAGCTGGGGACGGTGAGCGCCGACACCAAGCGGAAGGGCCAGTTCGGCCCGCTTTACAAGGGCCACGAGGGCCAGTACAGCTGGCTCCTCCACCGCGTCACCGGCGTCGCGATCATCCTTTTCCTGTTCGCCCACGTCGTGGACACGGCAGTGGTCGGCTGGGGTCCCGAGGCCTACAACCGGGTGGCCTCCGTCTACCACAACCCCTTCATCCGGCTGCTCGAGCTCGGCCTGGTGGCGGCCGTCCTGTACCACTCCTTCAACGGCGTGAAGATCATGCTGATCGACTTCTTCCCGGGCCTGACGAGGCACATCCGGGCCCTCGGCATCGCCACCGCCCTCCTGTTCGTGGGCTCGATGATCCCGATCACGTGGATCATGGGCTCGGCCATCGTCGAGCTCCTCCTGGAAGGCTGACCCCGGTGGCGACGACGACCGAGGTCCGCCCCGAGCCGCCACTCCCCAGCGCGAAGCCTCCCGGTGCCGGGAGGATCCGCCCGATCCGAGGCTTCGAGCTCTGGACCTGGCTGTTCATGCGGATCTCCGGCATCGTCCTGCTGGTCCTCGCCGTCGGTCACGTCCTGATCATGCACGTGTTCGGCAACGGCGTGGATCGCGTCAACTTCGCGTTCATCCAGCTGCGGTGGGCGAGCCCGTTCTGGAAGACATGGGACTGGCTGATGCTCGTGCTCGCTCTGCTCCACGGGGTGAACGGACTGCGGGTCATCATCCTCGACTACGTGAGGCCCGCCGGTCTCCGGCTCGCGATCAACTCGTTCTTCACGGTGCTGGGCGCCGCACTGATGGCCCTCGGCACGATCATCGTCGTCACCTTCGATCCCGCGAAGTGGCCGGCGCCATGACGATCAGCCACACGTACGACGCCGTGATCGTCGGCGCGGGCGGCGCCGGGCTTCGCGCTGCCATCGAAGCTTCCGGCCGTGTGGAGACGGCAGTCATCTCGAAGCTCTACCCCACCCGCTCACACACGGGCGCGGCCCAGGGGGGTGTCTGCGCGGCGCTCGGAAACGTCGAGGAGGATTCTCCGGAGTGGCACGCCTTCGACACCGTGAAAGGCGGCGACTACCTGGTGGACCAACCCGCCGCCCAGATCCTGACGGAAGAGGCCGTGGATGCGATCTACGAGCTCGAGCGGTGGGGACTGCCGTTCAACCGGACGCCGGACGGGCTGATCGATCAGCGACGCTTCGGCGGACACACCGCGAACCACGGTGAGCGCCCGGTCAAGCGCGCGTGCTACGCGGCCGATCGCACCGGACACATGATCCTCCAGACCCTGTATCAGCAGTGCGTGAAACGCGACGTCCGGTTCTTCAACGAGTTCTATTGCCTGGACCTGCTGCTCTCCGACGACGGCCGCGCTGCCGGCGTCGTCGCCTACGAGTTGGCGACCGGGGAGCTCCACGTGTTCCGAGCGAAGTCGGTCCTGTTCGCGACCGGCGGGTACGGGCGGATGTTCCGCGTCTCCTCGAACGCCCACGCGCTGACCGGCGACGGGCCCTCGGTCGCCTTCCGTCGCGGTATCCCCCTGCAGGACATGGAGTTCTTCCAGTTCCATCCGACAGGCCTCTATCGGCTGGGCGTGCTCCTGTCCGAGGGTGCCCGCGGAGAGGGAGCCGTGATCCGGAACCGCGACGGCGAGCGCTTCATGGAGCGCTACGCCCCCACCATCAAAGACCTCGCCCCTCGCGACGTCGTGTCGCGCTCGATCTATCAGGAGATCAAGGAGGGTCGCGGACTGGGGCCAAGGGGCGACTACGTGTACCTCGATCTCACCCATCTGGACCCGCGGATCCTCGAGGAGAAGCTTCCCGACATCACGGAGTTCGCTCGCGTCTACCTCCAGGTCGAACCCACGCGGGAGCCGGTGCCGATCCAACCCACCGCCCACTACGCGATGGGCGGCATCCCGACCGATGTCCACGCACGTGTCGTCACGGGGCCGGAGGAGACGCCCGTGCCCGGTCTGTACGCGGCGGGTGAGTGCGCCTGCGTCTCGGTCCACGGCGCGAATCGGTTGGGGACGAACTCGCTCCTGGACATCGTTGTCTTCGGGCGCCGGGGTGGCGATGACATGGCGAGGCACTCCGCCGAGACCGACCTTCCGGATCTGCCGACGGAGGTCACCGCGCGGACGCTCGACATGCTCGACGGGATCCTCACCAGACAGACCGGCGACAACGTCGCCGACATCCGGTCGGAGCTGCAGGACTCGATGTTCGACTTCGCGTTCGTGGTCCGGACCGAGGAGAGCCTCGCGAAGATGGATGAGATCCTCGACGGCCTCAGGGAGCGGTACGCCCGGATAGCGATCGGCGACAAGGGCAGCGTCTACAACACCGATCTGATGGAAGCCGTGGAGGTCGGGTTCCTCCTGGACTGCGCCGCGGCGCTCGTCGCGGCCGCGCAGGCCCGCGACGAGAGCCGCGGCGCCCACTACCGCGAGGATCACCCGCTCCGCGACGATGCGAACTGGCTGAAGCACTCACTCGCCTATCTGCAGGGGGACGGCTCGATCCGCCTGGATACGAAGCCGGTGAAGATGGGTCCCTACGTGCCGATGGAGCGGAAGTATTGATGGCGACCGCAGCCGAGATCCTGAACACCTCTGACGAGCGCCGGGTGGGCGCGACGCATCTGACGACGCTCGTCCTCAAGATCCGGCGGTTCAACCCCCAGGTCTCCGACGAGGCGTGGTGGGACGAGTTCACGATCCAGGTCGACCCCTACGAGCGCCTGGTCGAGGCGCTCCACCAGGTGAAGTGGTATCACGACGGGACCCTCACCTTCCGGCGCTCGTGCGCGCACGGCATCTGCGGCTCGGATGCCATGGTGATCGATGGGCGCAACGCCCTCGCGTGCAAGGTTCTCGTCAAAGACGTGGCGCCCAAGGTGACGATCGAGCCGATCCGCGGCCTCGCGGTCCTGAAGGACCTCATCGTCGACATGGAACCGTTCTTCGACGGCTATCGAGCCGTGCTCCCCTACCTCGTGAACGACGAGCACACCGAACGCGAGCGGATCCAGATGCCGGAGGAGCGCGAGAGGTACGACGACACGACGAAGTGCATCCTGTGCGCCGCCTGCACCACCTCGTGCCCGATCTTCTGGTCCGACGAGACCTATATCGGTCCGGCGGCCATCGTGAACGCGCACCGGTTCATCTTCGACTCCCGTGACCGTGCCCCACGCGAACGGCTCGGCATCTTGTCCGAGAAGACCGGTGTGTTCCGCTGCCGGACGACCTTCAACTGCACCGATGCCTGCCCGCGAGGCATCGAGGTCACGAAGGCGATCCAGGAAGTGAAGCGAGCCATCCTGTTCGATCGTGTCTGAGAGTGCAGCTCTCCGCGGCCCACTTGCGGGGCACCGTTCGAGGAAGCTCGCCGGGACCGGTGGTCCTCGAGCCCGAGGGGACGCGACCTGGGCCCAGCTCGCGGCGCTATCGGGGTAAGGGGTGCCGCCCGTGAGGCGTGATCGGCCGACCTCGATCGGGAAGGGATGGTGTTGACGAGACCACCCGCGTACGTTACGTGAGACGGTGATGATCGATCCTGTTTCCGGTCAGTTCTCTTTCCCTTTGAGTGCGATGGCGGAGGTCGACGCGCGGGAGGTCGTCCGCCGGGTCCTGCCGGACGAGATCGCACCCCTGCGTGACAGGGTGACGACGCTGCTCTCTGGGCTGCTCGAGAGCGGAGATACCCCGCCGATCATCGGCGGGGATGAGATCGTCAACGTGAGAGTGATCACCGGCCCGCGCACGGTTCGAGTCGAGATCACGGACTCAGGATCGGGAGTCGTGCTGGGAGGCCTCCGGAGGCAACGCGGCCCCGCGTCGCAAGGTTGGAGCCCTCATCTCCTCAGCAGGACGGCTGACCGATGGGGCCTCGTCTCCGGCACAGAAGGCGCGTGGGTCTGGTTCGAGCTCGATCTCCCGTACGGCGCGGGGGACTGATCCGCGCACCGAGAGGGTCGAGTAGGGTGCCGAGGTGACGGGACGGCACCGGGTCACGCTCATCCCCGGCGACGGCATCGGGCCGGAGGTGTCGGCCGCCGCCCGGCTCGTGCTCGACGCGGCAGTCTCGGGCATCGGATGGACCGAACGCCAGGCCGGCTCCGTGGCCCTCGCGGAGTACGGGGACCTCCTGCCCGAGGAGACGCTGGTCGCGATCCGGGAGTCCCGAGTCGCGATCAAGGGACCCATCACGACCCCGGTGGGCTCCGGATTCCGCAGCATCAACGTCGCGCTCCGTCAGGAACTGGATCTGTTCGCAGCGGTGCGGCCCGCGAGATCGTGGTCGGGCGTGCCGACGCGACACCGCACCGTGGATCTGGTCGTGATCCGCGAGAACACCGAGGACCTCTACCAAGGGGTCGAGTTCGCGGCCGGATCGCCGCAGGCCGAAGCCCTCCGAGAGGAGCTCCGGAGCCTGGCCGACTTCGAGATCCGACCGGACGCGGGCGTCACCGTGAAACCCATCTCCGTCGCGGGCACGCGACGGATCGTGCGGTTCGCCTTCGAGTATTCGAAGGCGAACCGTCGCCGCACGATCACCCTCGGGCACAAGGCGGGGATCATGCCCACATCGGACGGGTTGTTCCTGCGGACCGCGAGGGAAGACGAGATCGATCGAGGCGACGTCGAGTTCGAAGACATGCAGATCGACCACCTGACCGCCCGGCTGGTTCGCGCACCGCGTCGGTTCGACGTGCTCCTGCTCCCCAACCTCTACGGCGACATCATCTCCGATCTGTGCGCCGGGCTCGTCGGCGGACTGGGCCTGATCCCCGGGGCGAACATCGGCTGGGAGTACGCGGTGTTCGAACCGGTGCACGGGAGCGCCCCTGACATCGCCGGTCGTGGTGTGGCGAATCCCATCGCGATGATCCTCTCGGGCGCGATGATGCTCCGCCACCTCGGGGAGAAGGTCGGCGCGGCGGCCGTGGAGCGGGCGGTAGACACGGTCCTCGACAGGGGTGACGTGCGAACCCCGGATCTCGGCGGCTCTTCCTCCACGATGGACGTGGCCGAGGCGATCACGGCCGCGCTGCGTCCTTAGCCGGTCCGAGAGGATGAACCCCGACCGGGGTCCGGTGGAAGCCGTCAGCAGCCGGGTTCGCCGTGGTGCCCGCAACACCCTTTGTTCACGAGCGACTTCGCTCGGTTCCGCAGCGTGAGCGCCACCTTCGTGGCGAACGGGAGATCGGATCCGGACCAATTCGTGAAGAAGTTCCTCGTGTGCTCTCGCAGTTGGCGAGCGAACGACGCCATCCCGCAAGCCTAGTGCTTGGCCGGCACGCCATCGGATGCGAGACTCGGCCGATGCCCCACCCGATGAGGCTCCGCGTCGCCGGAACCGTGCTCACGATCGCCGGCGCGCTCGTCGCCGGGATCGGTTCGACCCTCGCCTGGACCACGTTGGGACTTCGAGTCGACACGCAAGGGGTGCTGGATCTCGAGTTCCGCGGGCTGGATCTCGTCGGTGGCAGCATCGCCTTCGTCGTCGCGGTGTTGACGCTAAGCGGTCTCGCCTTGTTCCGCCGAGCGACCGGGCGGGCGCGGGGACGTCTCGGTGTCGGCCTCCTCCTCGCCGGGGTCGTCATCGTGGCGATGCCGCTCTCGGTCGCGATCGGCGCCGAGGAGCGCGCGGTCGAGAGCATGGCCGAGGTGGCGGCCCGGACCGGCGGACTCACGATCGAGGAAGCCACCGAACTCGTCCGGGAGGATCCCTCGCTCGCGGTTCGATCGGAGCTGGGTCCTGGGATCTGGCTCACCCTCGCTGGCGGCGCGCTGGTCGTCGTGGGGGCTGCCGCACTCCTCGCGTGGACCCGGCGCGGCGAACCGGCCGCCGTCGAGCCCTAGAGGGCGGCCAGGTCCGCGCACTTCGCGCGGATGCCTTCGGCAGCCGCGCGAAGCTTCGTCAGCTCGCCGTCGTTCAGATCGAGCTCGACGATCTCCTCGACGCCTTTGGCCCCCAGACGCGCCGGCACGCCCACGTAGACGTCGGAGATCCCGTACTCGCCACTGGTCCAGGCGCACACGGGGAGGACCTCCCTCGTTTCCTGCACGATCACGCGAACCATGGCGACCACAGAGGCGCTGGGCGCGTAGTAGGCCGACCCCGACTTCAACAACGCCACGATCTCCGCGCCGCCGTCACGGGTCCTCTGGAAGAGGCGCTCCAGCGTGGCCTCGTCCACGAGCTCGGGCAACGGGGTGCCGCTCACCGTGGCGTGGCGAGGCAGCGCCACCATCGAGTCCCCGTGCGAGCCCAGCGTGATCGCCTCCACCACGTTGGGCGAGACGTGCAGCTCCTCGGCGATGAAGGATCGCAGGCGTGCGGAGTCCAGCACGCCCGCCATCCCCATCACGCGTTCCCGCGGGAAGCCCGACGCCTCCGCGGCCAGGAAGGTCATCTCATCGAGTGGGTTGGAGACCACGATGATGATGGCCCCGGGCGAGTCGGGCACGACCCTGCCGACGACATCGCGCATGATCCCGGCGTTCTTCGCCAGGAGGTCCATCCGGCTCATACCCGGTTGCCGGGGGAACCCCGCCGTGATCACGACGATGTCGGACCCGGCGGTGTCCGCGTAGTCGTTCGTCCCCACGATCGACGGCTCGTAGCCCTCGATCGGCGCGGCCTGCTTCAGGTCGAGGGCGAGACCCTGGGGTTTCCCTTCGATGATGTCGATCAGGCATACCTCCGCGAGACGCTTCTCCAGGATCCGCATCGCGGTCGTCTGCCCGACGAAGCCGCTGCCGACGACGGTGACCTTCACGGCCCCATCCGCTCCTCGGGAACTTGGCATGAGGACGTCATGCTACCGAGGTGCCACTCAGCCGATCGGCCACGGCCGCGGCCATCCGCGTCGTGCCGACCGCGGGCCGCTCATCCCCCGGTCCTCGCAGGTCCGCCGTCACGTCGACACCGTCGGCCAGCACGCCGGCGATCGCCTCCTCGAGCCGGTCGCCGGCATCCGTTTCCCCGAGGTGCCGGAGCATCATCGCCGCCGAGAGCATCGCGCCGACCGGGTCCGCCCGGTCGCGACCCGCGAGTCGCGGCGCGGTCCCATGCGTCGCCTCGAACACAGCGACGTCGTCGCCCAGTTGGACGCCGGGAGCCACCCCGGTTCCTCCGATCAATCCCGCGCCCAGCTCCGACACGATGTCCCCGTACAGGTTCGGCAGAACCAGGACGTCGAACCGCTCCGGCGCCTGCACGAGCTGCATGCAGAGCGCGTCGATGATCCTGTCGTCGAAGGCGACGTCCGGGTACTGCGCCGCGATACGCCTCGCCACCTCGAGGAAGAGTCCGTCCGAGAACTTCATGATGTTCGCCTTGTGCGCTGCCGTGACCTTCGCCCGCCCGCGCCGTCTCGCCTCTTCGAACGCGAAGCGGACGATCCGTTCGCTCCCCTCGACCGAGATCGCTTTCACCGAGATCCCACTGTCCTCACGGATCCGCACCCCCGTCGTCTCTCCGATGAAGGCGATCAGCTCCTTCACCTCGGCGGTCCCCACCTCGAACTCGACGCCGGTGTAGACATCCTCCGTGTTCTCTCGCACCACGACCAGATCGACGTCCTCCCAGACGGACGGCACGCCGAGATAGTGTCTACACGGCCGAACGTTGGCGTAGAGATCCAGCTCCTGGCGCATCGCGATGTTCGCGCTCCTTGTCCCGGCACCCGGGGGTGTTTCGATCGGTCCTTTCAGAGCGACCCCGTTCTCCCTGATGGACGAGAGAGACCGTGAGGGCATCACCTCGCCCGTCCGCTCGAATGCTCGGTGACCGATGTCCTGGCGGTCCCAGAGCAGGTCGACGCCCGTCGCCTCCACCGATCGGCGCGCGGCATCCACGACCTCGGGCCCGATCCCGTCCCCCGGGATCAGCGTGACGCGGTGGGTCAACGGATGCCTCCCTGAACGTCGGGGTCAGCGGAACGGGGCGGCGACTATCCTGGCAGGCCCGCAGGGACCCGTCCGAACGGGCCCGAGAAACGGAGGATCGTGGCCGACAAGGGACTCCGAGAGGTCATCGCCGCCGACACCCAGCTCTCCGATATCGATGGGGAGAAAGGCACCCTGTCGTACGTCGGCTACGAGATCGAGGACCTGGCGGAACACTCCACATTCGAGGAGGTCATCTACCTCCTCCATCATCTGAAGCTGCCCACCGCGCCGGAGCTCGACGGGCTGGCCACGTCCCTCGCGGAAGAACGCGATCTCCACCCCTTCCAGGTGCAGCTGATGAGAACGCTGGCGGAGCAGACCTCGCCGATGTCGATGCTCCGGACGTCGATCTCCGCCGCCTCGGCGTTCGATCCCGACGGGTGGGACGAGTCCGCGGATGCGCAGGCGCGCAAGGCACTTCGCCTGATCGCGAAGACGGCCTCGCTGATCACCACGTACCACCGACTGCGCACGGGCATGGAGATGGTGACGCCGAATCCAGCGCTGTCCCACGCGGCGGACTTCCTGTGGATGCTGCACGGCGCCGAACCCAACCCTGAGGACGCCCGGGTGCTCGACATCACGTTCATCCTCTACGCGGATCACACGATGAACGCTTCGACGTTCACTGCGAGGATCGTCGCGTCGACGCTGGCAGACATGTTCTCCGCGATCACCGCCGCGATCGGCACGCTCAAGGGGCCGCTGCACGGAGGTGCCAACGAGGAGGCCATGAAGAGCTTCGAGGAGGTCGGGAAGCCCGAGAATGCGGAGGCATACGTCCGCGACCGCCTCGAGCGGCACGAGAAGATCTTCGGGTTCGGGCACGCGGTCTACAAGACGTACGACCCGCGGGCGAAGGTGCTGAAACGACTGTCGAAGGAAGCCTGCGAACGGGCCGGCAAAGCGCAGCTGCACGAGATAGCCGAGGCGATCGAGGAGGCTACCTTCGAGCAGAAAGGCCTCTACCCCAACGTCGACTTCTACGCCGCCGCGGTGTTCCACGTGCTGGGTGTCCCGACGGATCTGATGACGCCCGTGTTCGCCTCTGCGCGGATGGCAGGCTGGACCGCTCACGTGCGCGAACAGTACGCGGACAACAAGGTGATCCGGCCCGGCTCGCGCTACATCGGCCCGAAGGACCGGAGATGGGCTCCGCTCGAGGAGCGCTCCTAGAACGGGCGGCCGTCCCGAGAGGCGATCTTTCAGCCACCCGTGGGGCGGGGGAACAGACCTGCGGCTTCGACGACGGTGCGAACGAGGTCGTCGCGACCGATGCCCAACAGGTGCAGGCCTGAGATCCCCTCGATACCGCGGATGCGTTGCACCACGTCCAACGTGAAACCCAATCCGGCTCGTTCTGCGTCGTCACCCGCTGTCTCCAACACGTCGAAGGCGGCCTGCGGCACGTGGACGCCGAAGAGACCGTCCAAGAACCGGGCGTTCTTGACGCTCCGCAACGGAACAAGGCCGACGATCACCTTGGCGCGTTCGAAGATCCCCCTCGGCCGGACGAGATCCGCCCATTCCGCCAGCCGGTCGACGTCGTACACGATCTGGGTCCAGACCACGTCGCCACCGGCGTCGAGCTTCGCCTCGAGCTTCGCGGGATCGTAGGGATCGGAGAGAGGGACGTCGGCGACACCGATCAGGTACCGCGGCGGATCCACGATCTCCGCGCCCGCGCCCGTCGTGCCCTCGTCGCGGATCCGTCGCGAGAGGGCAACGACCTCGTTGGGCCCCAGGTCGAAGACCGGCTTGGCGTCGGGATGATCACCGACATCCATCGGGTCCCCGCCCAAGATGAGCAGGTTCCGCGCGCCGAGCGCCCAGCCTCCGAGCAGATCTGCGGTGATCGCCAGGCGGTTGCGGTCCCGGCAGACGAGCTGGAGCGTGGGCTCGGCGCCCGCCTCGTGGGCGAAGCGGGCTCCGGCCAGCGGGGACATGTGCGGCGATGCGGCGGGGTTGTCGGTGACGTTGACGGCGTCCACATACCCGACCAGTCCCCGAGCGGCCTCGCGGACCTTCGCCCCGGCCCCCGAGCGCGGCGGCACGACCTCGCTCGTGACGACGAATTCGCCCGCGTCCAGGAGCGCGGCCAACCGGCCACCCTTGAGACTCACGCCCCGTAGGCCTGAGTCTCGGCAGCCGTGACCGTGTTCACCAGGAGCATCGCGACCGTCATCGGGCCGACCCCTCCGGGAACCGGCGTGATGGCACCCGCTACCTCGACGGCCTCATCGAAGTGCACGTCGCCGACGAGTCCTTCGTCCGTCCGGTGGACGCCCACGTCGATCACCGTGCCGCCCGGCTTGAGCATCTCGCCGGTGATGAGCCTGGGAACCCCGGCGGCGGCGACCAGGATGTCCGCCCGGCGCGTATGAGTCACGAGGTTGGCGGTCTTCACGTGCGTGATCGTCACCGTCGCGTTCCCGCGGATCGAGTCCTGCGCCAGCATGATCGAGAGAGGCGCGCCGACCAGGTCCCCGTAGCCGACGACCACGACCTCTGCGCCTTCGAGGGGGATGTCGCTCCTCAGCAGCAGCTCCACGATCCCGTAAGGGGTCGCCGGCTGGAACGTGGCCTCGCCGCGCACGACCATCCCGACGTTCCAAGGATGGAGGCCGTCGACGTCCTTGTCCGGCGCCATCGTCCGCTGCACCTCCAGCTCGTTCAGGTGGGCGGGGAGCGGCAGCTGCACGATGATCCCGTGGATCTCCGGGTCGCGGTTCAGGCGCCGGATCGTGGCGAGCATCTCGCCCGAGGTCACGTAGCCGGGCAGGTTGACCTGCTCTGAGTGGATGCCGACGTCCGCGCAGGCTTTGTGCTTGGCACCGACGTAGATGCGGGACGCCTGATCGTCCCCCACCAGGACGGCGGCCAGGCCGGGAGTGATCCCGTGGTCGGCGAGCGCCCGCACGCGCTCGGACACCTCCGAGCGTATCTGGGCGGCGACGGCTCTCCCGTCGAGGATGCGGGCGGTCACGGCCCCGGATGCTATCGGCTGGTCGCGCCGGGAAGGGGAGCGTCAGTGACGGAAGTGCCGGCGGCCGGTGAGCACGACGGCCATGCCTCGTTCCTCCGCTGCCTGCAGCACCGCCTCGTCGCCCTTCGATCCCCCAGGGTGGATCACGGCGGTGGCGCCGGCGTCGGCGGCGACCTCGAGCGCATCGGGGAACGGGAAGAAGGCGTCCGACGCGAGAGAGGCGCCCTTCGCGCGATCGCCCGCCTTCCGAGTCGCGATCCACGACGAGTCCACCCGGGACATCTGCCCGGCGCCGATACC
Organism: uncultured Actinomycetota bacterium; assembly: GCA_963842295.1. Lineage (GTDB taxonomy): Bacteria > Actinomycetota > UBA4738 > UBA4738 > HRBIN12 > JAJNBA01. The sequence continues at coordinate 322,573 of CAWJFY010000007.1, forward strand.
GACGGTTGCCCGGTCGCGGACGAGCACGATCGTGTTCGATTTCACGCGCCAGGCGATCGTCCAGGCAAGGAGCAGGTCCCCCCATTCGTCGTCGGTCGGCTCACGCGAGGAAACCACCTCGAAGTTCTCGCGCCGCTCGGTGACGATGTCGCGGTCTTGCACGAGGCCTCCACCCGGCATCGTCCTCACATCCAGGCCGCCCGGTTCCGGGAGCGGCGCCTCGAGCACCCGGAGGTTCTGGCGCTCGCCGAACGCGGTCAGCGCCTCCGGCTCGTAGCTCGGCGCGATCACGACCTCGGTGAAAACGTCTCGCATCGCCTCTGCGGCCGCCCCGGTGCACCGCGCGGCGAAGGCGACGATCCCGCCGAAGGCCGAGACCGTGTCGCACTCGAAGGCCCGTCGGTAGGCCTCGTCCGGATGGGCCGCCACGGCCACGCCGCACGGGTTGTTGTGCTTCACGATCACGCAGGCGGTCGGCGGGAGCGCGGCCGCGAGGGAATACGCCGCGTCCGCATCGAGCCAATTGTTGAAGGACATGTCCTTCCCCTGGTGAACGATGGCACCCCCGAGCGGTCCGGCAGAAGCAATGCCCGCATCGCGATAGAGAGCGCCGCGCTGGTGCGGGTTCTCCCCGTAGCGGAGGTCGCCGACCTTCTCGAGCGCCAGTCCCACGAACCGCGGCATCGCATCCGTGTCGCCCTTCTCGGCGAACCATCCTGCGACCGCGGCGTCGTACGCGGCGGTGTGGGCGAATGCGGCCGCGGCGAGGCGCTCGCGGGTGTCGCGTGAGAGCCCGCCGCGGACGCGGAGCTCCTCGAGCACGTCCTCATAGCGGGCCGGGTCGACGACGATGCCCACGGACTCGAAGTTCTTCGCGGCGGCGCGGACCATCGCGGGCCCGCCGATGTCGATCTTCTCGATCACCTCGTCCACGCCGGCGCCGGACGCAACGGTCTCCCGGAACGGGTAGAGGTTGACGACCACGAGATCGAACGGCTCGATCCCATGCTCGGTCAGCTGGGCCAGGTGCTCGGGCTTTCGGCTGTCGGCCAGCAACCCGCCGTGGATCCGCGGATGCAACGTCTTCACCCGCCCGTCGAGCATCTCGGGGAAGCCGGTCACCTCCTCGACGGGCGTGACCTCCAACCCTGCCTCACGAAGAGTGGCCGCGGTCCCTCCCGACGACACGAGCGAGACACTCAACTCGGCGAGACCCTGGGCCAGCTCGACGACGCCGGCCTTGTCGTAGACGGCGAGCAGAGCTCGGCGCACCTCGCGAACGTCCGTCACACCGACTCCCGGTCGATCGTCACCTTCCGGCCGTCGAGCCGGAGGCGTCCCTCGACCAACGCAGCGGTGGCCGCGGGGAGGAGACGGTGCTCGACCTCATGTACGCGCGCCTCCAGCGAAGCCCAATCGTCGTCGTCGCGGACCTCGATGGGTTCCTGCAGGACGACGGGCCCCGTATCCGTTCCTTCGTCCACGAGGAAGACGGTCACTCCGGTCACCCTCACGCCGTAGGCGAGAGCGTCGGCCACACCTCGCGTCCCGGGGAACGCCGGGAGGAGCGACGGATGCACGTTCAACCAGCGGCCGCGGTAGGCATCGAGCACCGCGGAGCCGAGCAGCCGCATGTACCCGGCGGTCACGACGACGTCGATCCCCCGATCGCGGAGGAGATCCGCCACCGCCCGGTCGAAGGTGTCTCGTCCGTCGAAGTCCCTCGGCTCGAGCACGGCTGACTCGACCCCGTGCACTTCCGCCCGTTCCAGCGCCTTGACCGCCGGGCGGTCCGAGAGCACGAGGGCGATCCGGGGGCCGCAGACAGGATGGTCGAGGAGGGCCTGCAGGTTCGTCCCGGAGCCGGACACGAGCACCGCGATCCGCTCCCCCATGGACGTGGCCACGCTACCAGAGGCCCCCTCTCCCGCCGTACGCTATCCGGGTGAAGGCTGAGGAACGGGCTCACGGGACGCCCGAACGGCCCCGGGCCGCGGACCCGACGACGGTGCCGGGGGCGGCGGGCGATGTGCCTGCTCGCGCGGATGGAAGCGCAGTGCCGGCTCACGAGCGATGCGTCCACCACCCGAGCAGAGCGGCGGTCGCCCTCTGCAGCTCCTGTGAGGAGCCCGTCTGTCTCTGGTGCGCGGTGCCGGTGCGGGGCCGTGTGCTCGGTCCCGAGTGTCTCGCCGACCTGGGCGATCCCGCGCTCACCACGCCGCCCGAGCCCGACCGAGCGATCACCGGGTCGGGGGCGGCGGTCGCGGGCGCCGTCGTGGCTCTTCTCGCCACGGCCGGCCCCTGGACGAGGACCGGCGCCGGCGACCGCCTGCTCGGTGCGTGGGTCCCGAGCCTCCGGTGGTCGATGGTCGCCGCGGTGGCGGCGATCGCCCTGCTGCCGGCGGCGTGGTGGTTCCGCGCACACGGCTCCCTCTCCGGCGCGGTCCTCGTGATGCTCGGAGGAATGACGGTGGTCTCGGCCTCGGTACTCGCGATCGCGTTCCCGCCGACGTTCCAGGCGGCCTCGTGGAGCCCGTGGGTGACCGCGGTCGGCGGCGCCATCGCCCTGACCGGCGCGGCCTCGAACATCCTCATGGAACGGTATCCGAGGCAGGGTGTTTGACTCGGGCACTGGTCGCCTCTTGGATATCCGAAGAGAAGCACCCGGCCGCGCGTGCGCGCGGCGGTTGAAAGGAGCGATGCATGGAAGGCTCTGGCTCGTCCGGCTTCGACATGTCGAAGATGTCGACCGCCGAGAAACTCCTGGCGGGAGGCAGCATCCTGCTCCTGATCGACAGCTTCTTCCCCTGGCAGTCCGTCGATCTCGGCGGGCTCGAGGACCTGATCGGCGGCATCGACAACTCCATCAACATGTGGCAGGGGAGCGGCAGTATCTTCGGGGTCCTCGCCGGGCTCCTTGCGATCGCGCTCGTCGTCGCCGGTGTGCTCTCGATGACCGGCTCGATGGCGAGCATGAACATGGGCTCGATGTCAGCCGACAAGGTCATCGGCTTCCTGGGCCTCGGAGTCGCGGGGTTCGGGCTCTTGAAGTTCATCCTCGTCGTGACGAACTCTCCGGGTTGGGCAGCCTTCGTCGGTCTCGTGCTGCTGGCCGCGATCGGGTACGGCGCCTGGCAGAAGGTGCAGTCGAGCGGCGGCTTCCAGACGAGCGGCACCGGTGGCGGGACCATGGGCGGAGGCGCACCTCCCCCCAGCAGCCCACCGCCGAGCCCGCCGCCGCCGAGCGGAGGGATGCCACCGTCCGGCTCCACGGACATGTGAGCTGACCCACACGCACTCTCGGAAAGGCGGGCCCGCTCCGCGCGAGCCCGCCTTTCCGTTTTCGGGGTAGCCTTTCGACCTCACCATCGGAAGGGCGACCGTGAAGAAGTGCCCCTATTGCGCCGAAGAGATCCAAGAGGATGCGATCAAGTGCCGTTACTGCTTCAGCGACCTTCGGAGCGGCGCCGACACCGCGATGCAGCAGCGGCCCGAGCCGGCCGCCCAGGCCACCGCGTCACCCTCCGCGGACGAAGCACCGGCCGGATCGACCCCTTCTGCACCGATGAGCTCCCCGGCCGATCCGCCGGCTTCGGTGCAGTACACCCACTCGGGCTTCCGGTACGTCCTCGGCTACGGCGCGGAGAGCTTCGGCATCTGGGACCGGCAGTCCCCCGGTGGTCCGGTCGAAACCTTCCCGCGGACCGACGACGGCTGGCGGGGCGCCTGGATCCGGTTCGTAGGCATGGAGCCCAACCACGTGCCGGTCGGACCACCGGGTCAGCAACCTGTCGCGTCGCCGACGGGTCCGCAGAGCACCCCGCACGACGCTCCCGCGCCCGATCCCTCTGACGACCAGGTCCTCCAGTACACCCATTCGGGCTCGAGCTACCTGCTGGGCTACGGGCAAACGTTCTTCGGGATCTGGCTGCGGAGCGATCCCTCCAGGCCACTCGAGCGGTTCCCGCGGGACGACGCCGGGTGGGCAGCCGCCTGGCGTCGTTTCACGACGATCGAGTCGAACTACGCCGAGGTCGGCCTCGGCAGCTCGGGCTCGTAACGCCGCCCGGCCAGCCAGCCCCCCACGGCGCCCCCGGCGGCTCCCCAGACCAGGGCCGTGACGACCGTACGACCCCATTCGGGATGCATCGAGACCCGGGGGACGGGGCCGAAGGACGCGACAAGCTCGGGGGCGGCGAACCAGCCCCCGGCGATCGCGAGCAGCGCGAAGATCAACCCGGCGCCGACGCCGGCACCTGCGGCTCGCCCGCCGACGACGGCCGCGCCGGTCGCGGCTCGCCGGCCGCCGAGCACCGCGGCGACGGATGGCACGACGCTCAGGACCCAGAGCCAAGGGGACAACGAGAGGGACTTCGGAAGGAGGAGATCGCCCGCAGGTCCCGATGCAACGAGGCGCCACGGGCAGAGATCGAGTATCGGACCTTCTCCGATGATCTCCAGGCAGGAACCCGAGGCGGGCGCGAGCAACAGGGCGCTCTGTGCGGGGAGCGCCAGTAGGTGGTACCCGAAGAGCACGCCACCGCCGCCACCCAGGCCGGTCAAGCCGTCCACGTAGTCGCGGGTCACGGTTGGTTCCAGCGTCGCGACCACGAACACACCCACGGCGAGGAACCCGAGCGCCCAGCCGTACGCGGCCAGACCCCCTCTGATCACTGCCGCCGACGTCCCCCCTCGGGCAGCCTCCAAGTACGCGCCTGTGCCGGCGCCCGCCGCGGCAAGAACCCCCGCCCAGAGTGCCGCGGTCGACACGTCGACCCGAAGCCGGAGTCCGAGAGCGGGAAGGAAGAGATGCACGAGGGCCGAACAGGCCGCGGAGAGGAGGGCAACCGGCACGCCGGCGCCGGCCGCCGCGAGCGCGGACGCGACGAGCGGGGCCCGATCCGGCCTCGTCCGCGCGGCGCGGCGGCCGGCGCGCGCCGCGAGCCAGAGGAACCCGATCGTGAGCAGCATCGGGACGAAGTGCCAGCGGACGGTCACGTGGTCGGTCGCAGCCTGGAAGATCGGAGGGTCCTCCACCGTCGCGACCACGTCGGCGCGGAGTGACAACAGAGCCGTGAGGAGGCCGACCTTCACCCACGTCCAGAGCCCGAACGTCCCGACGAGGAGGAACTGCGCCACCGCGAGGAGCTGACACAGCGCCACCAGGACGACGAACGCCACCGTCCCCCCGGAAGCGGCACTTCCCACCGCCCTACCGGCCCCCGCGAGCGCCCCCGAGCGGCCCGGGGACGCGTCCTCCGTCACCCCAGGCGCTCCGCGACCAGGTCCGCGACCTGGGTCGGGTTCCTCCCGACCGCCGCTCCGACGGCCTCGAGTGCTTCGGCCTTCGCCACCGCCGTCCCTGCCGATCCGGTCACGATCGCACCCGCGTGGCCCATGCGCTTCCCCGGCGGCGCCTCGAAGCCCGCGATGTAGCCGACGACCGGCTTCGTCACCCGTTCGGCGATGAAGGCCGCGGCCCTCTCCTCGTCGTCACCACCGATCTCTCCGGTGAGCACGATCAACGCGGTCTCCGCATCGGCCTGGAAGAGCTCCAGCGCCTCGACGAAACCGACGCCGTGGACGGGATCGCCGCCCATCCCCACGCACGTGGACTGACCGATGCCGCGCTGCGTGAGCTCGTGGACGATCTGATACACGAGGGTGCCGCTCCTCGAGACGAGTCCGACGTTGCCCGGAGCGCAGATCTCGCCCGGGATGATCCCGACGTTGGCAGCGCCGGGCGAGATCACTCCCGGGCAGTTCGGCCCGACCAGCCTCGTCCTCGATGCCTCGAGGTAGCTGTGGACGTTCGCCATGTCGCGGACGGGGATGCCCTCGGTGATGCAGACGACCAGACCAACGCCCGCGTCGGCCGCCTCCAGGATGGCCTCCGCGGCGAAGCGCGGCGGAACGAAGATCATCGAGGTGTCCGCACCCGTCTCGGCCACGGCTCGTGCCACCGTGTCGAAGACGGGGATCCCCTCCACGTCCTGCCCGCCCTTGCCCGGCGTGACGCCGGCCACGACGTTCGTGCCGTAGTCGCGGTTCCGGAGGGTGTGGAACGTTCCTTCGTTCCCGGTGATGCCCTGGACCACCAGGCTCGTCCGCTCGTCGACGAGGATACTCACGGGGCCGCCGCCGCGAGATCGGCAGCCTCCTCGGCCGCCTCGAGCATGTTCGCGGCGGGAACGATGCTCGGATCGGCAGCGTCCGAGAGGATCCGCCGGCCGTCCTCGGCGTTGGTGCCGTCGAGCCGAACCACGATCGGTACGCGGGCCTCGACACGCCTCAACGCCTCCAGGATGCCCTGCGCCACCAGGTCGCACCGCGTGATCCCTCCGAAGATGTTGACGAGCACGACTCTCACGGCCGGGTCCGACAGGACGACCTCCAACGAGGTCGCCATCTGATCGGCCGACGCCCCGCCACCCACGTCGAGGAAGTTCGCGGCGCGGGCGCCCGCCTGCGCCACGACGTCGAGCGTCGACATCACCAGCCCGGCGCCGTTGCCGATGATCCCCACCTCTCCCTCGAGCTTCACGTACTGGAGGCCCTTCTCCTTCGCGCGCGCCTCCACCTCGTCGATGGGGAACTGCTCCGCAAGCTCCGCGATATCCGGATGACGCCACAAGGCGTTGTCATCGATGGTCACCTTCGCGTCGAGGGCCACGACCCGATCGTCGTCGAGCAGGACGAGCGGGTTCACCTCCACCAGGGTCGCATCGCGCTCGACGAGCAGCTCGTACATCTTCCGGAGCGCGAGACCCGCTCCCTCCCAGGCCTCGACCGGAAGCGTCCCGATCAGCTCGCGCACGTGATAGGCGCGGAGCCCGAGCATCGGGTCGATGTGGACGCGTCGGAGCACTTCGGGTCGCGTGCGGGCGAGCTCCTCGATGTCCATCCCGCCCTCTGCCGTCATCATCGCCAGGTAGTCGCCCCGGGAGCGATCCAGCAGGATCGACGTGTAGAACTCCCGCGCGATCGGCAGCAACTCTTCGACGAGGACCCGCGTCACCGGGAGGCCCTTGAACTCGGTGCCGAGCATCCGGTCGGCGGCCGCGGCGGCGGCTTCCGGCGTGTCGCAGAGCTCCACCCCGCCACCCTTTCCCCGCCCCCCGACTTGCACCTGGATCTTCACCACGGAACGCCCACCGAGCTCGCGAGTAGCCGAAGCGGCATCGTCGGCACTGGATGCGACGATGCCTCGAGGCGTCTCCATGCCATGGGCGCGGAGAAGGTCCTTGCCCATGTGCTCGTAGAGGTCCACTCGGCTCCCGCTCAGGCCTTCGCGCTCAACCGATCGCGTAGCCAGGTCGCGATGTCCCCCGTGTTCGCTCCAGGGGTGAAGACCGCCTCGATCCCGGCCTCCTTCAGCTTGGGGATGTCGTCGGCGGGGATCACGCCGCCGGCCACGACCACGACGTCGTCGGCCCCCCGCGCGCGGAGCTCCTTCACCACCTTGGGGAACAGGGTCATGTGCGCGCCGGAGTGGCACGACAGCCCGACGGCATCCGCGTCCTCCTGGATCGCGGCCTCGGCGATCTGCTCGGGGGTCTGGAAGAGCCCCGTGTAGATCACCTCGAAGCCGGCGTCGCGGAGCGCCCGCGCGACCACCTTGGCGCCGCGATCGTGCCCGTCGAGGCCCGGCTTCGCGACGATCACCCGCAGCTTCTCGGCCATGGCGACGAGTCTACCGACGATCGCTCCGTCAGCTTGCGGGGCCCGATCGGAGCGGAAGAGGATAGGCGCGTGCAGGTGCCCGACATCCACTACGCGAGATCCGCCGACGGGACCCACATCGCGTTCCAGGTCGCCGGCGACGGCCCGATCGACCTTCTGATGATCGCGCCGGCCTACTCGAACATCGAGCTGTTCTGGACGATCCCCTCGTTCGGTCCGTTCCTCATGACCCTCATGTCGATCGCTCGCCTCGTGCTCTTCGACCCTCGCGGCGCGGGTCTTTCCGACCCGCTCACGGTCGATCGGCTTCCGACGCTGGAGACGCGCGTGGCCGACGCCCTGACGGTGATGGACGCAGCGGGCTCCGAGCGACCGGTTGTCTTCGGCATGGACTCGACGGGACCGCTGGCGATCTTCTTCGCGGCGACCTATCCGGACCGCACCGCCGCGCTCGTCCTCTTCGGGACGTTCGCGTGCGGCCTGCCGAGACGAGGACTACCCGTGGGCCTGGAGCGCAGAGGAGTGGGAGGCGCACGATCGCGAGGTCGAGGAGCGATGGGGCCAACCCGATTACGTGGAATCGTTCGTGCGAATACCTCGGCCCCACGACGCGCCGAGATCCCGAGTCGATCTCTCGCTGGACCAGCTACTACCGCCAGGCTGCGAGTCCGGGGATGGCCGCCGCCCTGAACCGGCTCGAACGGGAGACCGACGTCCGACCCGTGCTCCGCACGGTCCAGGCTCCGACGCTCGTCATGCATCGGAAGGAGGAAGGCGTCTATCAGGTCGACGAGGGTCGCTATCTCGCTCGACACATCCCGGGCGCACGGCTCGTCGAGCTCGAGGGCGCGGACCACCTCCCGGGGGACGGCGACATGGCGAAGGTGATGGAGGAGATCGGCCGATTCCTCGGCTCGGTCAGGGATGAGGAGGCATCGTTCGATCGGGTGCTCGCATCGGTCTTGTTCACAGACATCGTGGGATCGACGCGAGAAGGCGGTCGAGCTCGGCGACCGGCGATGGCGGGAGACCATCGAAGGCCATCACGCCACGGTCCGCGCGATCTTAGGGCGATACCACGGGGTCGAGATCGACACCGCCGGAGACGGCTTCTTCGCGACCTTCGACGGACCCGCCCGCGCCGTGCGCTGCGCGCAGGCGATCGTGGAGGCCGTTCGAGCGCTCGAGCTCGAGGTCCGAGTCGGGATCCACACGGGCGAGGTCGAGACGATCGACGGGAAGGTCGGCGGCATCGCCGTGAACATCGGGGCGAGGGTCGGTGGGGTGGCGCGCCCCTCGGAGGTCCTCGTCTCCTCGACCGTGAAGGACCTCGTCGCCGGGTCCGGTCTCGTCTTCCAGGACCGCGGTGAGCACGACCTGAAGGGGATCCCCGATCGCTGGCACCTGTACGGTGTCGTGCCGTGACGGGGAGGCTGGATGGCAAGGTCGCGCTGATCACGGGTGCCGGGAGCGGGATGGGACGGGAGGCCTGCGCGGTCTTCGCGTCGGAGGGCGCACGGATCGCTGCCGTCGACATCGACGGGGAGCTGCTCGAAGGAACCGAGGCGGCCGTCCGCTCCACCGACGGTGAGATCGCCTCATTCGTGGCCGACGTGGCGGTCGAGGATCAGGTGCGCGAGGCGGTCGAGGGCGCGATCGAGCGCTTCGGCGCGCTCCACGTCCTGTACAACAACGCTGGCGTCCTCTGGCGCGATCGCGACGTCTCCGTTCTCGAGACGGACGAAGAGGTCTGGGATCGCGTGTTCGCGATCAACCTCAAGGGGATGGTCTGGGTCTGCAAGTACGGGATCCCGTACCTGCTCGCCGGGGGCGGCGGGGCCGTCGTGAACGTCGGGTCCACCTCGGCGCTGCTCGGGGACGCGATCCCGCAGGACGCCTACACGGCCAGCAAGGGCGCGGTGATCTCGCTCACCAGGAACCTCGCCGTGCAATTCGGGCCGCACGGGATCCGGGCGAACTGCATCCATCCGGGGTTCACCGACACCCCGATGCAGACGGTGCGGACCGCGGACCCCGCTTGGGTCGAGGCCGCGACCGCCGAGATCCCGCTGGGCCGGCTCGCGACCGTACGGGACATCGTGAACGCGGCGCTGTTCCTCGCGAGTGACGAGGCCGCGTACGTGACGGGCACGGAGCTCGTCGTGGACGGCGGCGCGGTCGTCGTCTGACCCACCTCCCGAGGGGTCCCGGACCCACGCCGGTGCCTGCGATACTTCGCCCGTGGCCAAGAAGCGTGTGCAGTTCCGGCCTCCGGGTCTGAAGCCCACGACGAAGGTGGGCACCCTCGGCCCGTACCGAGGACGTCTCGGCCTCGCATGGGTCATCGCCCCCTTGATCGCCGGCATCGTGATCGTGGTCGCCGGCCTGATCATCCTGACGCGGTAGGACCGTGCTCGACGGGTACTGCTGGCCCCAGAGCGCGCTTCCCGGCGAGGAGGTCGCCCTCCACGTCTCGTCCTCGGGCCGTTTCGCCGTCGAGGTGACGCGTGAAGGCGCCGAACGCGAGGTCGTGTGGCGGGCGGACGCGATCTCCGCGACCGAGCATCCGGTTCCGGCGGGCGCGTCCGCGGACGGCTGCGGGTGGCCGGCCACGCTCACGATCCCGGTGGGCGACGACTGGCGATCGGGCTTCTACTCGGTGGCACTCACCTCGAGAGAGGAGCGGGCGGACGCCTTCTTCGTGATCCGAGCCGAGAGGGATCGCTCCCCCATCCTCCTCGTCCTGTCGACGGCCACGTACAACGCCTACAACGACTGGGGTGGCCCGTCGCTCTACACGGGCGGGACGCGGGTGTCCTTCGAGCGCCCGTTGGCCCGCGGCTTCCTGGCCAAACCCGAACCGGCCGTGAGGAAGGCGCAGGCGGTGCCCGACCGGGAAGCGCTCGGGTATTTCACGTGGGCCGAGGAGCAAGGGCTTTCTCCCTGGAGCGGCGGTTCGGGATGGTGGACCTGGGAACGGCCGTTCATCGCGTGGGCAGAACGGGAGGGCTTCGCGATCGACGTCGCCGTGTCGCAGGATCTCGACCGCCACCCCGAAGTCCTCGATGGGGCTCGGCTCGTCCTCTCGGTCGGGCACGATGAGTACTGGTCCTGGGGGATGCGCGACGCCGTCGAAGGGTTCGTGGCCGGCGGCGGTCACGCCGCATTCTTCGGTGGGAACACCTGTTGGTGGCAGGTGCGGTTCGAGAACGGGACGATGGTTTGCTTCAAGTACCGCGCCGACGAAGACCCCGTCGTCGGTTCGGACGAGCAGCGCCTCCTCACCGGGTCGTGGTCCGATCGGAGGATCGGGCGGCCGGAACCTTCGATGACAGGCCTCTCCTTCTCGCGTGGCGGCTACTCCCGATACGGACTCGGCGTTCCACGGGCGAGCGGCGGCTACACGGTCTGGCGACCCGATCATTGGGCGTTCGCCGGGACGGACCTTCGCTACGGGGACACGCTCGGCCTGACCGATGCCATCGTTGGGTACGAGGTCGACGGATGCGACCTGACCATGCTGGATGGTCTCCCGGTGCCGACGCACGACGACGGAGCGCCCGCTACCCTCGAGGTGCTTGCGACGGCGCCCGCCCACTTATGGTCGCGAGACGAACAGCCCTCGCGGTACGCGACGGAGCCCGGCGAGCTCGAACACGTGGCGGCGGCAGTGTGGGGTGAGTTCGCCGATGCGAACGTCCACAAGATCCAGCACAACCACGCGGTGGTCGGGTGCTTCACCGTTCTCGGCGGAGGAACGGTCTTCAACGCCGGCTGTACCGACTGGACCTACGGGATCGAGGGCGGCGATCCCGATGTGCGACGGATCACGAAGAATGTCCTCGAACGCCTCTCGGCTTGAGAGCTACGCTCGCGAGCATGGACTGGAACGAGTTCGCCGGGGCCTGCCCGGAGATCGCGGATCGGGCGGCCGAGCGGTTCCGACGCCAGGAGCTCTGCATGCTCGGCACGCTCCGATCGGACGGGTCGCCGAGGGTCAGCCCCTGCGAGCTGGACTTCGCGGGCGGACACCTGATCCTCGGGATGATGTGGCAGAGCCGGAAGGCGTTGGACCTCCTCCGAGACCCTCGGTGCGTCGTCCACACCTGCACGACGGACCGGATGGGGACCGAAGGCGACGCGAAGCTCTACGGCCGAGCGCTCGACGTGCAGGATCCGGAGCTGCGCCAGACCTATCGCGAGACGGTGAGAGAGCGCATCGACTGGGCGCCGGACGAGCCGAACTTCCACGCATTCCTCGATCGACGTCGAGTCGGCGGGGTTCATCACGTTCGCGGAACCGAAGACCGTTCTCGCATGGGACGCCAGGCGTGGGACCCGAGTGCTCCCGTTCCCGGACGCCGACTGACGCTCAGCCGACCCGCTTCAGCGGCGCGTAGGAAAGGAGCAGCCGTTTCTCGCCCGCCTCCGAGAAGGCGATCGTCGCCTCGGCGTCCTCCCCGTGACCTTTCACGGTGAGGACGACCCCTTCCCCCCATCGTTCGTGCAGGACGGTGTCGCCCTCCGAGACGGAAGGAACCTCTCGTTTGGGCACCCGCGGTGGGCTCCATCCGGAGGAGGGCACCTCCACGTTGCCCTTGCCGGGCAGCCCCATGACCGAGTAGCCACCCTCGGGTCTCCGAGCCCTCCCTCCGCGGGACGGGTCGCGGGTGCCCGGACGGCTCCGACCGGACCCGCCCCCTTCCTCGCGCACGTCCAGCAAGCTCGCCGGCAGCTCGTTCAAGAATCGTGACGGCGGGTTGTAATTGGTCTGCCCGAACAGCGTCCTGCCCCACGCGTGGCAGAGGTACAAGCGCTTCTGCGCCCGGGTGATGCCGACGTAGAGCAACCGGCGCTCCTCCTCGAGCTCGGCGGAGTCCGTCATCGATCGGTAGTGCGGGAAGATCCCGTCCTCGAGGCCGACGATGAACACGGCCGGGAACTCGAGACCCTTGGCGATGTGCAGCGTCATCAGCGTGACCGAGGATTCCTCCTCGTCGTAGCTGTCCTGCTCGCCGATCAGGGACACCTGTTCCAGGAACTGGTCGAGACCGGCGTCAGGGTCGCGGGCGATCAGTTCCGCAGCCACACCGGACAGCTCCTGGATGTTCTCGATCCTCCCCTGCGCCTCGACGGTACGCTCCTCTTCGAGCTCAGCCAGGTAGCCGGACTCCTGTGCCGCGAACTCCACCATCCGGGCCGGTCCGGCACCTTCCGCGAGATGACCGGCCAAGGCCGTCATCACCGACGTGAACCCGGCCACCGCTCCCTTGGCACGAGAGGCGAGCGACGCGATCTCGTCCACCCGGCGGCACGCCTCCATCACCTCGATGCCCTCATCGCGCGCGAACGCCTCCAGCGCGGACACCGTGGCGTCGCCGATCCCCCGCTTCGGCGTATTCACCACTCGCCGGAACGAGATCACGTCCTGCGGATTGGTGAGGAGCCGGAGATACGCGAGGACGTCCTTGATCTCCTTCCGCTGGTAGAAGCGGACCCCGCCGAACACGCGGTACGGCATCCCGACCCGCATCAGGACGTCCTCGACAACCCGCGACTGCGCGTTCGTTCGGTAGAAGATCGCGACGTCGCGGTAGCGGAACCCCTCCTCGCTTCGAAGACGTTCGACCTCCTGTGCGACGAAGTACGCCTCGCTGTGCTCATCGTTGGCTCGAACGCGCACGACCGGGTCGCCTGACCCCGCCTCGGTCCAAAGGTTCTTCGGCTTCCGCTGAACGTTGTTCTCGATGAGCGCGTTCGCGACCGTGAGGATGTTCTGCGTCGAGCGGTAGTTCTGCTCCATCAAGAACACGGCCGCGTCGGGATAGTCGCGCTCGAAGTCGAGGATGTTCTGGATGGTCGCCCCGCGCCAGGAGTAGACGCCCTGATCGGCATCGCCCACGACGCAGACGTTCCGATACGTGGCCGCGAGCATGTTGACCAGCTCGTACTGAGCGCGGTTCGTGTCCTGGTACTCGTCGACCAGGATGTACCGGAACCGCTCTTGGTAGTGCTCGAGGACCTCCGCGTGAGCCCGGAACAGACGGACCGTCTCGCTGATCAGGTCATCGAAGTCGAGCGCTCCCGCGTCTCGTTTCCGCCGCTCGTACTCCGTGTAGATCCCCGCGACCGTCTCCTCATACAGGCTCGAAGCCATCCCGGCGAACTCCGTCGCACCGATCACGCGGTCCTTGGCCTTGCCGATCGCGGAGGCGACGGCCTTCGCCGGGAAACGCTTGGGGTCGATGTTCATGTCGCGTGAGATCCCGGCGATCAGTCGTTCGGTATCGCCGTCGTCGTAGATCGTGAAGTTCGAAGGCACACCCAGGTGGGCGTGCTCCTTCCGCAGGATCCGCACGCAGGCCGAGTGGAACGTCAGGACCCACATCCCCCGGGAGATCGGACCCCCGAGGAGCTCCCCGACCCGTTCCGCCATCTCCCGGGAGGCCTTGTTCGTGAAGGTGATCGCCAGGATCTGACCTGGAGAGACGCCGCACTCCCGGATCAGGTAGGCGATCCGATGGGTCAAGGCACGGGTCTTGCCGGAACCCGCGCCCGCCACGATCAGCACGGGCCCCTCGGTCCGCAAGACGGCCTCACGCTGGATGTCGTTCAGGCCATCGAGGAGGGGGGAGGTGACGCTCACGCGACGATGCTAGCGCGGGCCCGCGACTCCACCAGCCAAGGGAGCTCTGACCTGGGACCTTCGGCAGATGTCGGTGACCGGTCGCACGGTTACGGTTGCGTGATGCAGGGACGATCGCGCATCCGCGTCGTGGTTCGAGCTTTCGGCTTCGCCTGTCTCATGACCGCGGCCGGGCTCGGCGGCTACGTGTCGTGGCTGTTGTGGGGAACCGGACTGGAGACGGCGCGTGCCCAAGACCAGCTCCGCAGCGAGGCCGAACCCCTCTTCGGAGAGCCCACGCCACCACGTGAGCCGGAACGGTATCTCCCGGGAGACGCCTACGCCGCGATCAGGATCCCGTCGATCGACATCGACTTCATCGTGGTGGAGGGTCCGGACGACGACACCTATCGGTCATCCGAGTGGACGGAAACCCTCAAGAAGGGCCCTGCTCACTATCCGGACACCGCCGACCCCTGGGACGGGACGGGCCGGGTGGGCATCGCAGGGCATCGAACCACGTACCTCCATCCCTTCCTGAACCTCGATCAGGTCCGAGCCGGCGACGTGATCGAGCTCATCACCGAGCACGGCACCTTCATCTACGAGGTCGACCGCAACTTCGAGCGTCCGGAGGCGGGTTCCGGCGTGGTTCTCGAGCAGACGAAACGGCCCACGCTGGTTCTCACGACCTGCCATCCGAAGTACTCAAGCCGCGAGCGGCTGATCGTCACGGCGACGCTCCTGGACGGGCCCCCGAAGACGTAGCGCTCAGTCGCCGCCCTCGGATGCGAGGAACATCTGCTCGGCCAGATCTTCGATGGCCTTCTCCAGCTTGTGGTCCTCGGACTGGGCGATCTCGTCGCTGTCGACGAGTTCGTCGATCAAGCCCTCCAAGTTGCCGAGCTTCTCGACGGCCTCTTCGATGTCACCCCCGGCGAACGTGTCGAGCGCGTCGTCGAGCCCGTTCTGGATCTCTTCGGCTGCGTTCTCCGAGATGTTCCCTTCGCTCATACCCTCGGTGACAACCGCTTGCAGAGCTGCGACGCCCGCTTGGACCGGATCGATCGGATCTGTGCTCGGTGAGGGCGACGGCGAGGGCGAGGGCGAGGACGTGGTCGAGGACGTGGGCGAAGGCGAGGGACTCGGCGATCCCGGCGGACCGAGAGCCGGCGGTTCCTCCCCGGCGAAGAGCGCGTACGCCAGGCTCCCGAGCAGGACCAGCGCCACGATGCCGAGCAGGATCGGGACCACGGGACGCCGGCGCGGCGGCCTGTCGGTCCGCCGGGGAACGGTCTCGGGTGGCGCCACGACAGGAAGCGGCCTCGTCCCCTCGACCGCGACCAAGGGCGTGGTCGCCGTGACCGGGGTGATCTGGCCCGTCCGGTCGCCCAAGGCCGAGTACATGTCTGCCGCGCTCTGGAACCGCGCCGCCGGGTCCTTCTCCATCGCGCGTAGGGTCACCGCCTCGAGGGACGGCGGGACGGACGGCTCCACGGAGCTCGGGGGTGCGGGAGCCTCGTGCACGTGTTGGTACGCCACGGCCACCGGATCGCCGGCGGTGAACGGCGGGCGGCCCGTGAGCATCTCGTACATCACGCAACCGAGGGAGTACACGTCGGAGCGATGGTCGACGGGATCGCCCCGAGCCTGCTCGGGCGAGATGTAGCCGGCCGTTCCGAGGATCGACGAAGCGCGCGTGATGCTCTCTCCTTCGATGCCCCGAGCGATCCCGAGGTCCATCAGCTTGGTGCGGCCGTCCGGCGTCAGCATCACGTTCGCGGGCTTCACGTCACGGTGCACGATCCCGGCGGCATGCGCCACACCGAGCGCAGCCGCGATGTTCCTCCCGATCCTCCTCGCGCGGTCGGGTCGGATCGGCCCCTCCCGACGGATCACGTCGGCGAGGGTCTCCCCGGGTACGTGTTCCATCACGATGTAATGCACGCCGCCCTCGGAGCCGGCGTCGAAAACGGCCACGAGGTTGGGATGTGAGATCCGGGCCGAAGCCAGCGCCTCCCGCCGGAACCGTTCGACGAAGGTGGCATCGCTCGCCAGCCAGATGCCCAGGGTCTTGACGGCGACCGACCGGTCCAGAACCCGGTCGGTCGCCAGGTAGACCTCGGCCATGCCCCCGCGCCCGAGGAGCTCGCCGACCGCGTAGCGGTCGGCCACCACCGTGCCCTCGATCGTCATAGAAGCTCCCAGGCTACGGGAGCCATCCCTAAGCGGGCCCTAAGCTGAAGGGCAGGTTCCGAGCGCGGCTGGCGGCCGCGTCACTCCCACTCGATCGTGCCGGGGGGCTTCGAGGTGACGTCGTACGCAACCCTGTTGATGCCCGGCACCTCCCGGACGATCCGCGAGGCGATCCTGTCGAGCACGTCGTAGGGCAGCCTCGCCCAGTCTGCGGTCATCGCGTCCTCCGACGTCACGACCCGGACGATCACCGGACTCTCGTACGTGCGCCCGTCACCCATGACGCCCACGGTCTTCGTGTCGGCGAGCAGCACGCAGAACGCCTGCCAGGTCTCCCGTTCGAGTCCGGCACGGCGGATCTCCTCCCGCACCACCCGGTCGGCCCCTCGAACCTTCTCGAGATCCTCGGCCGTGACCTCGCCCACGATCCGCACCGCGAGCCCGGGGCCAGGGAAGGGTTGGCGTTGCACGACCTCTTCTGGCAGTCCCAGTTCGGCGCCGACCTGCCGGACCTCGTCCTTGAATAGGTCGCGGAGGGGCTCCACGAGCTCGAGCTCCATCTCTTCGGGGAGGCCGCCGACGTTGTGATGGCTCTTGATGTTGGCCGCGGTGCGTGAGCCGCTCTCGATCACGTCCGGGTAGAGCGTCCCCTGGACGAGGAAGCGGGCTCCTCGGTGCTCGCGGGCGACCTCCTCGAAGACGCGGATGAACTCCTCTCCGATCGCGCGGCGCTTGCGCTCGGGGTCGGTGACACCCCCGAGCTTCGCCAGGAAGCGGTCCTCTGCCTTCACGTGCACGAGCGGCACGCCGAAGTGGCGACCGAAGGTCTCCTCGACCTGCTGTGGCTCCCCCTCTCGGTTCAAGCCGTGGTCGACGAAGACGCACGTGAGCTGGTCTCCTACGGCGCGATGCACGAGGAGCGCGGCGACCGAGGAGTCGACCCCTCCGGAGAGCGCACACAGAACCTCGGCCCTCCCGACCTGTGCGCGGATACGGGCCACCGCGTCCTCGACGATGTTGATGGGGGTCCAGTCGGGCAGGAGGCCGCACCCTTCGTAGAGGAACCGCTTCAAGACGTCTTGCCCGCGAGGCGTGTGCGACACCTCGGGGTGGAACTGAACCGAGAACAGGACCCGCTCCGGGTCTTCCATCGCCGCGATGGGGATCTGCTCCGTGCGAGCGGTCACGCGGAAGCCCTCGGGCGCGCGCATGACCGCGTCGCCGTGACTCATCCAGACTTGCTCCTCGGGACCGAAGTCGGCGAGCAACACCCCGCCTGGCTGATCGACCGCCAACGTCGTTCCGCCGTACTCACGCTGCCCGGTGGCTGCCACCTCGCCGCCGAGCGCTTGCGCCATCAGCTGGTGCCCGTAGCAGATGCCCAGGACCGGGACGCCCATGTCGAACAGAGCGTTGTCGACGGCAGGCGCTCCCTCCTCGTAGACCGAGGCAGGCCCTCCCGAGAGGATCAATCCTGCTGGACGGCGCTTCGCGAGGTCCGCGGCAGTGGCATCGTGCGGGACGATCTCGGAGTAGACGTGCGCCTCCCGGACACGCCGGGCGATCAGCTGCGCGTACTGCGCTCCGAGGTCGACGACCAGGACCGGCCTCGAGGGATCTTCTGTGCCTGATGTTGACGTGTGTGACCCTGGCTCCAACTAGTGCCCCATCCCCACCCGCTGCGCCGCCTGGTAGGTCTTCCCCTCGGTCTTGATGGAAGGCGCGATGACGAGCTCGGCCTTCTGGAACTCCTTGATCGTGGCATAGCCCGTGGTGGCCATCGAGGTGGCGAGGGCACCGAACAGGTTGAAGGTTCCGTCGTTCTCGTGAGCCGGTCCCACCAGGATCTCTTCCATGGACGCGACCTGCTGCGTCTTCACCCTCGCCCCGCGCGGCAGCGTGGGATGGAACGTCGCCATCCCCCAGTGGTAGCCGCGGCCGGGTGCCTCGTACGCGCGGGTGAGCGGCGAACCGATCATCACCGCATCTGCTCCACAGGCGATCGCCTTCGCGATGTCGCCCCCTGTCCGCATCCCACCGTCGGCGATCACGTGGCAGTAGCGCCCCGTCTCGTGGAGGTGCTCGCGCCGGGCCGCCGCCGCGTCGGCGATCGCGGTGGCCTGCGGCACTCCCACCCCAAGAACACCTCTTGTGGTGCAGGCGTTCCCAGGCCCGACACCGACCAGCACGCCAACCGCCCCGGTCCGCATCAGGTGCAGCGCCGTCGAATACGAGGCGCAACCGCCGACGATCACCGGCAGGTCGAACCCGGCGATGAACTCCTTCAGGTTGAGCGGCTCGGCGTGGGTGGAGACGTGCTCCGCAGAGACCACCGTCCCCTGGATCACCAGGACATCAAGCCCAGCCTCCAGCACGATCGGCGCGAATCGCTCGACGCGCTGGGGCGTGAGCGACGCGCACGACACCACACCGCCCGCCTTGATCTCCTCGATCCGGCTGCCGAGCAGCTCCGGGCTTACCGGCTCCCGGTACAGCTCTTGCATCCGGCGCGTCGCCTTGTCGTCGGTCAGGGCTGCGATCTCTTCGTAGATCGGCTCCGGATCCTCGTACCTCGTCCACAGCCCTTCGAGGTTGAGACAGGCGAGCCCTCCGAGCTTCCCGGTCAGCACCGCGGTCTGCGGCGAGACGCTCGCGTCCATCGCCGACGCCATCATCGGGAGCCCGAACTTGTAGGCATCGACCTCCCAGCTGATGTCGACGTCGTCGGGATCCCGCGTCCTGCGTGACGGGACGATCGCGACCTCGTCGAACCCGTACGCCCGCCTCGCCGTCTTGCCGATACCGATCTCCAACTCCACGCGGTTACCCCCCGAAACGCGAGACGCCCATCCGGAACCCCGGATGGGCGTCTGACCGATGCATGGGCTCAGCGTACCAGCAGGCCCTGACGCGCTCGCTCAGCCTCCGGAAACCGCGTCGAGGGCTCGCCTCGCCTGTGCGAGGTGGAATCGGTCGTGTCCCGCGATCATCCGGAACAGCAGGTCGAAGCTTTCCGGACCGCGTTCTTCGTGCATGCCGACGCGGGCGCGTTCCTCCTCGGAGGATCGCGCCCACAGCACGAGGTTGGCCGCCCGGAGGGGTTCGAACAGCCGCAGGAGCTCGTTCGGGTCCTCCTCTCGCGGCGCGTGAAGCTTGTCGACCCATAGATCCTGGTCGTAGCCGATCAGGGGCGGCTCGTCATGGGCGAGGATCCATCGGTAGCGAGCCGTCGAGACCACCTCAGCATCGACCGCGTGCCCCAAGCACTCGATCACCGACCACTCCGAGACCTCCGGACGAACGTGACCCTCGTCTCCCGCATCGCGCACCAGCGAGCGCCAATGATCGGCGGTCCCTGTCTGGACGGCCTTCGGATCGTCATCCGCCAGGAGCGAAAGGAGGTGGTCTTGGTACGCCTTCGGTTCGGAGATCGGGTCCGGTGACGAGGGAGCGTCCACGACCCGACTTTACCTGTGGCTCGCGACTCAGTCCTCTTTGGCGACGTACCCCGTATCGGTCACGCGGAGATCGGTGAGTCCCGAGTGAACGCGATCCCCTTCCACGAGGAGGGTCGCGTCCTCGATATGACCGAGCCCGTGCAGCGTGTCCATGACTTTCTGCAGCGACTGCTCGGGCGTCTCCACCAAGGTATCGACCACGAGCTCCGGGGTCTCCGGCGCCTCGTAGGGATCGTCGACGCCGGTGAAGCCGGTGATCTCACCAGCCAGCGCCTTCTTGTACAAGCCCTTCGGGTCGCGGTGGGCGGCGATCTCCTCCACCGTCGCATGGACGTACACTTCGACGAACGCGCCGATCTGGGCCCGCACCGTGTCGCGAGCCTCCTTGTACGGCGAGATGGGGCAACAGATCGCGGCGACGCCGTTGCGGGTCAAGAGGTCCGCAACGAAGCCGATCCGCAGGATGTTGGTATCCCGGTCCT
Organism: uncultured Actinomycetota bacterium; assembly: GCA_963842295.1. Classification (GTDB taxonomy): domain Bacteria; phylum Actinomycetota; class UBA4738; order UBA4738; family HRBIN12; genus JAJNBA01. The sequence continues at coordinate 343,017 of CAWJFY010000007.1, forward strand.
CCTTGGAGAACCCGAGACCCTTCGACAGGTTCTGCCGCACCACGTCGCCGTCGAGGATCTCCGTCTTCAGCATCCGGGCCTGGAGCTCGTGGTACAGCATCTCGGCGATCGTGGACTTCCCGGAGCCGGAGAGGCCGGTGAACCAGACCGTGAACCCCTTCTGCTCGGATGCGATCAAAGGAAGCTCCTCGAGGTGGACCCCTCGAGTGCCTCGATCCCGTACAGCGAGAGGATCGACGGACCTACGTCGACGAGATCGAGCCCCTCGACCTTGCCGATCGGCTGTCCGGGGGCCCCTTTCATCGCGAAGACGCCGGTACGGTCATGGTTCGCGCCGTCCGGCCCGATGTCGTTCTCGTACGTGTAGATGCCTCCGCCTCCGACGGCGCCGACGGATCGCCAGGCCAGGTCCCCGAAATAGACAAGCAGGTCCGGCGCCACACCACGGACCTCCGGGTAGACGTCCTGCGGCTTGTGCACCGTGGTGCCGAGCGGCTCGCCGTTCGGACCCGGCATCGCGACCAATCTCGCCGCGAGCTCGTCGCGCACGGTGTCGTACTGAGCGGGCTCGATCACGCCCTGCGGTTCGCGGCCGGCAACGTTCAGGAACAACCGGCCGTAGTACCCCCCATCGCCCCACGCTGTCGTGCGACCCCAGTCGATCCCGGCCTTCGCGATCGGAGTCATCTCGGAGACAGGCTCCTTCAGCGTCAAGTAACCGGTCTCGATCAGCCAGTCGTTGAAACAGATCCCGCCCATCATCGGGCGGGCACCGTGATCGCTCATCACGATCGTGATCGCGTCCTCTGGGAGCAGCTCCAGCAACGTCCCCACCTCTTCGTCGAGTGCCCGGTAGTAGCGCTGGAAGGCGTCCTCGAACGCGTTGCCCGGCTTGTAGAGGGGATGCGTCGGGTCGAAATAGTGCCAGAACACGTGGTGGAGTCGGTCCATGCCCATCTCAACCAGCATGAAGAAGTCCCAGGGCTTCTCTTTCACGAGTCGCCGCGCCACCTTGAATCGGCGCTCGGTCATCTTGAAGACCTGCTCGAGGACGAATTCCATCCCCTGCCGGCGGAAGTTCGGGATGTCGAAGATGTACTCACCCTTCCCCCCCAGCTCCTCTTCGATCTCCACCTCGAGCTCAAGCGGGAACGCGTAGTGCTCGGCCGACGGAGGAGTGAGGAAGCACCCGACCCGCCAGCCCGGGAACTCCTTGGGTGGCGGGAAGCCGGGCGGCACCCCGATCAAGAGCGAGGACTTGCCCTGCGCGCCGAGGGTGTCCCACACCGCGGGCGCCTTGATCGAGCCGGAGTGCGCGATCGCGAGGTTCTCGTAGCTGGTGTCCTTGCGATTGCGGAACCCGTAGATGCCCAGCTCACCCGGCGTCTTGCCGGTCATCGCGCAGGCCCAGGCGGGGATCGTGATCGGCGGGGTGATGCTGGCGAGGTCGCCGTACATCCCTTCCGAGATCAACTTGGAGATGTTCGGAACTTCTGAGGCGAGATCATCGAACAGGAGCTGCGGGGTGCCGCAGTCCAGACCGATGACCGCGACCCGGGGACCTTGTTGCATGTCGACGTCGTCCTTCCTTGGCTCCTAGCCTGACTTCTTTCGCCGGGATCGAGGGTCGAAACCGGAGCCGAGTGCGTCGGAACGCGGGGCGGCTCAACGGTTCTCGTATGCTACCAACCCGCCCGAAACGCCGACCAAGAGCTTCCCGGAGATGCCGCTTCGATGAGCCTGCTGCGCCGTGTGCTCGGTGTGGGCGCCGTGGTGACCCTCGCACTCTCCGCTCCGCTCGTCCTGATCCCTCGGACGATCGTCGAGGGCCTCCTGGGGCAGGCGCCGGTCACCGAGGAGGTTTGGATCAGGCTCTTCGGGACCGCGGGCATCGCCCTCGCGCTGTTCCACGTGCTGCTCCTCAGGAAGCTCGACGACCTCTGGTGGTGGGCGTGGGCCTTCGTCATCTTCGACGGGCTGTCCTCCGTGATCGTCATCACCCATGCTGCGGTAGCCGTTCCGGCGGAGTCGTCCGGATGGCCCTGGTGGGCGTACGGAGCGATCAGTGTCCTGTTCACGGCACTGTACGTCGTGGGTCTGGCGAAAGCCGGCCAGGAGAAGCCGTTCGCCTGATCGGCATGGGTTCGGTGGAGAGGGCACGCACCATCAGGACTGCGGTGTCGCTATCCCACTCGCCGCGCAGGTCTCGCCCGAGCACGAAGCCCGTCGAGCGGTAGAAGGCCCGAGTCGATCCGTATCCATCTTCGGGCTCAGGACCGGGGTCGCTCGGTGACACCGTGAGGACCATCAGGACCCGTCGGCCCTCGGCGGCGAGCTCTTCAGCGAGCCGGTCGATCAGCGCGTGACCGATGCCGCTGCGCCGGCGGTCGGCGCGGACCGCCATCCATGTGATCTCCGCCGCTTCGTCGAAACGGTACACGTAGGTGAGGAATCCCAGGACCTCGCCATCCTCGTCTGCGACGAGTCCCGGGTCGCGGCGAACCGCGACCGCGCAGTCGAGCCTGCCCTGTTCGAGAGCGAAGTGGTACGGGAGGCCCGCCACGATGCGGTCGCATGCGTCCGCATCGTGCGGGCCGAGAGCCCTGATGCCGACTCCAGTCATCCCCGGGCGGCGTCCACGCGGGCGCGAGCCATGCGGTCGGCGGCGGCCGCCGTGGAGAGACCGTCGCGCCCGGCCAACTCGAACACCTCCAGCAGCGTGTCCCCGATGCCCTCCAGCCGCTTGGCCATCGTGGCATCGTCCCAACCGAGGGTCTCGTACCCCGCGAGATGGATCACGCCGCCCGCGTTGATCACGAAGTCGGGTGCGAAGAGGATGCCGGCGTCGCGGAGGCGCTCGCCGTCCTCCGGGACGCCGAGCTGGTTGTTGGCGGCGCCGGCGACGATCCGACAACGTAAGAGTGGGATCGTCGCATCCGTCAGCACCTTGCCGGTCGCGCACGGCGAGAAGACATCGCATTCCGTGCCGTTCACGTCTTCGGGCGCAACGACCCTCGCACCCACCCGATCCGCGACGGCAGAGGCTCGAGTGGCATCGAGATCGGTGACGAGGAGCGTGGCATCCGCGTCGTGGAGATGCTCGACCAGGCGCCCGCCGACCGAACCGAGACCCTGGACGAGCACCGAGTGGCCGACGAGATCGGTTCCGAAAGCGTGTCGCACCGCCGCCTCGATCCCATGGAAGACCCCCCGCGCGGTCGCGGCGCCGGGGTCGCCCGCGCCTCCGTTGGTCTTCGACCGGCCGAGGACGTGGGACGTCCGCTCGCCGATCGTGTCCATGTCCTTCTCGCCGGTGTTCATGTCGGCGGCCGTCACGTAGGTCCCGCGGAGCGACCTCACCAGCTCCGCGTAGCGGAGAAGAAGGGTGCGGCGGTCCTCGCTTCCAGGTGTGGGGACCTCCCGGATGTCGATCACAGCCTTGCCGCCACCGAAGGGGGTGTCGGCGGCCGCGTGCTTCAGGGTCATCGCGCTCGAGAGCCGAAGGACGTCGTCGAGCGCCTCCGAGGGAGAGCCGTACGACTTCAGCCGTGTCCCGCCCATCGCGGGTCCGATGAGCGTGCTGTGCACGCCGATGAACATCCAGGCCGACGTCGGCCGATCGTGGTGCACGACGACTTGCTCACCGTCCCAGTCGCCGATCAGCTCCTCGAACGCCACGTTCCGAGTCTAGGCGGCGGCGTCATCGCTTCGCAGAACGGATGAGGCCGCCCTTCCGGGCGGCCTCGTGTTCCGGTCTTGGGGCGAGGTTCAGTGCATGTGGCCGTGACCGGCCGCCGTCTCCTCGTCCTCCTCGGGCTTCTCGACCACGGCGCTCTCGGTCGTCAGCACGAGGGCGGCGATCGAGGCCGCGTTCTGCAGCGCCGACCGAGTGACCTTGGCGGGATCGACGATCCCCGCCTTCACCATGTCGGTCCACTCGCCGGTGGCGGCATCGAAACCTCGGGCGTCCCCCTCCTCGCGGATGTGCGACACGATCACCGAACCCTCGTACCCGGCGTTCTGGGCGATCCGGCGGGCGGGCTCCGCGAGCGCTTCACGGACGATCGTCGCACCCGTCGCCTCATCACCCTCGAGATCGAGCTTCTCGAGAGCAGATTCCGCGCGGATCAATGTGACGCCGCCGCCGGGCACGATCCCCTCCTCGACGGCTGCACGGGTCGCCGACACGGCGTCCTCGATCCGGTGCTTCTTCTCCTTGAGCTCGACCTCGGTGGCCGCGCCGACCTTGATCACGGCGACGCCCCCCGCGAGCTTTGCCAGCCGCTCCTGCAGCTTCTCGCGGTCCCAGTCCGAGTCCGTGTTCTCGATCTCGGCCTTGATCTGATTGATCCGGCCCTGGACGTCCTCCTTCGAACCCGCGCCCTCGACGATCGTCGTCGTGTCCTTCGACACCACGACCTTTCGCGCCTGGCCCAGCAGGTCGAGCGTGACGTTCTCGAGCTTCAGGCCGACCTCCTCGGAGATGACCTGCGCGCCCGTGAGGATCGCGAGGTCCTGGAGCATCGCCTTGCGGCGGTCGCCGAACCCGGGCGCCTTCACCGCCACGGAGGAGAAGGTGCCTCGGATCTTGTTCACGACGATCGTGGCGAGCGCCTCGCCCTCCACGTCCTCCGCGATGATGACCAGCGGCTTGCCGGCCTGCATGACCTTCTCGAGGGCGGGCACCAGCTCCTGGACGCTCGAGATCTTCTTGTTGACCACCAGGATGTAGGGATCCTCGAGCACGGTCTCCTGACTGTCCGGGTCGGTGATGAAGTACGGCGAGATGTAACCCTTGTCGAACTGCATCCCCTCGGTGAACTCGAGCTCGATGCCGAAGGTGTTCGACTCCTCGACCGTGATCACTCCATCCTTGCCAACCTTGTCCAACGCGTCGGCGATGGTCGCTCCGATCTCGGGATCGCCGGCGGAGATGGACGCGACGCTCGCGATCTCCTCCTTGGCCTCGACATCGCGCGCCTGGGCTTTGATCGCCTCGACGGCTGCCTCGACCGCGCGTTCGATGCCGCGCTTGAGCGCCATCGGGTTGGCGCCGGCAGCGACGTTGCGCATGCCGCCCTTCACCATGGCGCGCGCGAGCACGGTCGCGGTCGTCGTGCCGTCACCTGCGACATCGTTCGTCTTGGTGGCGACCTCCTTGGTGAGCTGGGCGCCCATGTTCTCCCATGGATCCTCCAGCTCGACCTCCTTCGCGATCGTCACGCCGTCGTTGGTGATCGTCGGCGCACCCCACTTCTTGTCGAGCACCACGTTCTGCCCCTTCGGACCGAGCGTGATCGCGACGGTATCGGCGAGCTTGTCGACGCCGGCCTCTAGGCCGCGCCTCGCCTCTTCGCCGAACTTCAGCAGCTTGGAAGCCACCGGTGTCCTCCTTTGTTCGATGAAAGATCGGGCGGGGTCTCGCGTTCCGCGAGCCCCGCCCGCTTCGAGATCTCTGCTACTTCCCGACGACGGCGAGGACGTCGCGAGCCGAGAGGATCTGGTACTCGATCCCGTCGCTGCCCTTCCACTCCGTGCCGCCGTACTTCGAATAGATGACGGTGTCGCCGGCGGCCACATCGACCGGGATGCGGGCGTCCCCGTCCTCGTTGAACTTCCCGGGGCCCACCGCGACGACCGTGCCCATGACGGGCTTCTCCTTCGCCGTGTCGGGGATCACGAGGCCGGAGGCCGTCGTTTCCTCTGCCTCGGCGGGCTGCACGATGATCCGGTCCTCGAGCGGCTTGAGCTTGAAGTCCTTCGCCATTCCTGGATCTCCTCCCCTGTCCCTTGGCCCTGTTCCTTGGGCCTGTTCCTCGCCTTTTCGGCACGGGCGCCGTTAGCACTCGCCCTGCCTGAGTGCTAGCAGGATAGCCGCGCGAGCGCCGAAGGGTCAACGCCAGGTGAGATCCGATCGAAGGCCACCGGACCGCCGGTCTGCTCCACCATGGCCCCTCAGGCGGTCTCCCGCGCCCTCACGTCGAGTGGCTGGTAGGTCGCGATCACCACGCCGGTGGTCGTCGTCTTGGTGTCGACGAGCCGGAGTTCGGCGGATGAACCGCCATCGGTGAAAAGGCGGCGTCCGGATCCCAGGATCAGCGGGTGGATCAGGAGAACGTACTCGTCGATGAGGCGGCGCCGCATCAACGACTGGACCAGCTCTCCGCTGCCGAGCACCACGAGATCCTTGCCAGGTTGCTCCTTGAGCGCGGCCACCGCCTCCGCAGCGTCGCCCTTGAGAAGCGTGGACTTGTTCCACGAGAGGGGCTCCTCGAGCGTCGTTGACGCAACGTACTTCTGGAAGTCGTTCATCACCGCCGTGAAAGGGTTGTCGTCCGACTGGGTGGGCCAGAAGGCGGCGAGATCCTCGTAGGTCCGTCGCCCGAGCAACAGGGATCCTCCCTTGGCGATCCCTTCAGCCGCGATGCTGCCCATGACCTCATCGAAGTAGGGCTGCGCCCACCCGCCGTGCTCGAAATCGCCGCGGAGATCCTCCTCGGGCCGGCCCGGTGCCTGCATCACGCCATCGAGCGTCAGGCTGTTGTTCACGATGACCTTTCTCCTGTGACGTTCCTTCCTGTGTCGAGCCGGCGGGAACCACGCGAGGGCTCAGATGCCTTTGAGGTAAGCGACCGTCTCCGCGAGGCCGTCCTCGAGGTGGGTCCAGGGCTTCCATGCGATCGCCGACGTCGCCGCCGAGATATCGAGCGCCATCCGCCGCAGCTCCGCGGGGGTCTGCGACCCGTGCTCCGGTTCCCCCGCGAATCCGGTGAGCTCGGCGAGCAGCCGGAAGACATGGTTCACGCTCGTTTCCAGACCTGTGCCGATGTTCACGAGCTTCCCGGATCCGCGGTCCATCGCCTGCACGAACGCGTGAACCGTGTCGTCGATGAAGACGAAGTCGCGGGTCTGGTTGCCGTCACCGAAGATCGTGGGTGCCTCGCCCGTCAGCATCGACGCGGTGAAGATGGCCACGACGCCGGCCTCCCCTTCCGCGTCCTGGCGCGGTCCGTAGACGTTCGCGAGCCCGAGAGCCGTGAAGTCCAGGCCCCGGTACCGCTGGAAGTAGGCGAGGTAATCGAGGGCGACCTTCTTCGAAACGCCGTAGGGCGACAGCGGCCGGGAGCCCTGCGCCGCCGTCTCTTTCGTCGGAAGGCGGCGCGGTTCTCCGTACATCGTGCCGCCGCTCGCCGCATAGATGACCTTGCGCGCGCCGATGTGCGCCGAGGCCTCCAACACGTTCAGCAGACCCATGATGTTCACGCTCGCGTCGTGAACCGGATCGGCGAGCGAGGGCCGAACGCCCGCCGGCGCCGCGAGATGGAACACGACCTCGGGTCGATGGCGCTCGAACTGCGACGCGAGACCCTCGGCCCGGACGTCCATGTTGAAGAACGAGAACTCCTTGCCGTAGCCACGGGCTTCGACCAGGTTCGCGATCTTCCCCGTCGACAGATCGTCGACCGAGATGACCCGGTGGCCCTCGGCGAGGAGGCGCTCCGCGAGTTGTGAGCCGATGAACCCGGCGCCCCCGGTCACCAGGACGGTCGTCACGAGGTCAACATTAGGTTGGGGTCCGCGGCGATGTCCAGCGAGGACCGCTCCCCTCGAGCGAGCCTCGCCGCGCCCACCGTGGCGATCATCGCCGCGTTGTCCGTGCAGAGCTCGAGCGAGGGGTACAGCACCCGCAGCCCTTCGGAGTTCCCTTCCTCCGTCATCCGCCGGCGCAGCCTGGTGTTCGCGACGACGCCGCCCCCGAGGAGCACCGTGTCCACCCCTCGCTCCTTCGCAGCCGCGATCGTCTTCGAGACCTGGACGTCCACGATCGCTTCCTGGAACGACGCCGCGACGTCGGGGAGCGAGACGTCGCGCTCGGCGGCCTGCTCGGTGCGGAGGTATCGGAGGACGGCGGTCTTCAAGCCACTCATCGAGAAGTCCAGATCGCCCGAGTCCTCCATCGCCCTTGGGAATCGGATCGCCGTCGGATCGCCCTCGGCGGCCATCGCATCCAGAGCGGGCCCGCCGGGGAAGCCCAGGCCGAGGAGTCTCGCGACCTTGTCGAAAGCCTCTCCCGCCGCGTCGTCGAGGGTCTGCCCGAGCAGCTCGTGGTGATGCACCTCGGCCATGTGGACGAGCATCGTGTGGCCGCCCGAGACGACGAGAGCGACGTACGGCGGGTCGGGCTTGCCGTGCTCGAGGAAGTTGGCCCAGATGTGGCCCTCGAGGTGATTGACCCCGATCAGCGGCACCCCAAGGGCGAGGGAGACGGCCTTCGCGGCGGCCATCCCGACCAGCAGCGCCCCGACAAGGCCAGGCCCCACCGTGACGGCCACCCCGTCGACGTTCCGGAACCCCACGCCCGCCTCTCGCAGCGTTTGCTCGAGCAACGGATTCAGGGACTCCACGTGCGCCCGCGCGGCGACCTCGGGGACGACTCCCCCGTAGCGCTCGTGCAGGTGCTCCTGGCGAGCGATCAGGTTCGCGCTGACGTGGAAGCCGTCCTCGATGAGCGCGACGGCGGTCTCGTCGCACGAGGTCTCGATGCCGAGGGTGATCACGCGGGCCGCACGCCCTCGGGAAGAGTCTCCTCGATCTCGTCGAGGCGCCGCCGGTAGGCCGCCGTCCTCACGTCGTCGGTCCACATGATGAGCGCGTCCTCGCTCACCTCTTGGTAGTAGTTGCGCCGGATCCCGACCGGACGGAAGCCGAAGCGTGCGTAGATCCGCTGCGCCCCCCAGTTCGTCACCCGGACCTCGAGCGATACCGCCCCGGCGCCCAACTCCATCGCCTGCGGGATCAGTTCCGCCAGGAGGCGGGTCGCGATCCCGTGGCCCTGGTGCATCGGATCCACGGCGACGTTCGTGATGTGCGCCTCGTCGCCGTAGCAGATCAGACCGCCGTACCCGACGACCTCCTTGTGCACTCGAGCCACGAGATAGCAGCGACCGTTCGGATCGGTGATCTCGGCCGCGAAGAGGTTGGGGCTCCAGGGACGCGCGTAGACCCTGCGCTCGATGGCCATCACGCCACGCAGGTGCCTGCGGCGCATGCGCGTCACCTCAAGCGCCGGCGCTTCGCTCCCGCTTGTCCCACGCGATCTCCGCATCCGATTTCCTCAGGTACATCGGCACCACGTCATGAAGCCGGTCGTGCTCCTCCCGGAGGAACCTTGGGACCGCCAGCTCGACCAACGCAGCGGCCTCCGGGTGTGCACGGATCGTCGAGGCGAACTCGACGCGGCTCCCCAGCTCCTCGAGCTGGTTCCTGTACAGGATGGCACCGTCGCCGACCGCAAGCATCTCTCCCGGCAAGGTTTCGAGCTCGGCGGAGAGATGGTCCGGGGTCGCCACCGAGTAGTCGCTCCCCCTCACGACGCCGCCGGGGAGTGCGCGGTAGACGGCGTAGAACACCTCGCCTCGCCGCCCGTCGATCGCGGCGACGATGAGCTTGTGGGTGTGGCGAACGGAGAAGGCAAGCGCGTCGAGACTGGTGATCCCGACGATCGGCACCGCGAGGACCTGGGCCAGGGTCTTCGCCGTCTCGATGCCGACGCGGAGCCCAGTGAAGAGACCGGGCCCGATCCCGACCGCGATCCCTCCGACCTGTGAGAGACCGATCCCCGTCCAGCCGCAGAGCTGGTCCAGAGCCGGCGTCACGGATTCCTGCCGAGCCTTCCCCGCCACGGAGACCATGCCGAGCAACTCGCGGTCCGTCCCGATCGCCACCGAGGTCTGCGGCGTCGAGGTCTCGATCCCGACGACGATCATCGCGTCGCCCCATCCGCCGGAACCTCTCCGTCGATGCCGCGGAAGGGCTCCAACGCTGCCTCCAGCCTCTCCCACCGCGCAGACCAGGATCGCCCCTGGGCGGCGATCACGATCCGGCGCGTCTCCGCATCCGCCCGGTCCGTCGTGAGCTGCACGCGGAGCCTGTCTTCGGGGAGGAGGTCCTGCACGGCGTCCCCCCACTCGACCACGAGCACCCGTCCCGGACCGCCCATCTCGTCCAATCCGAGGTCGACGACGTCTTGGACCCGCTCCAGCCGGTAGACGTCCACGTGGACGACGTCCAGACGCCCCGTGTATTCGCGCACCAGCGTGAACGTCGGGGAGGCGACGTGGTCGACCACGCCGAGACCGAGCCCGATCCCCTGGACCAGTGTCGTCTTCCCCGCTCCCAGGTCGCCCGTGAGTATCACCGTGTCGCGCGGCTGCAGCACGGTGGCGAGGGCATGTCCGACCTCGCGCGTCCGGTCGGCGGTCTCCGTCTCGATCTCGATGACCATGGTCAGAACAGCTCGAGCTGCTCCTCGGGCGCGGGTTCGGCCTCGGGCACGGTGACGGGTTCCTGCGCGGAGACGGGCTGCGGCTCCAGGTTGAGCGTTGCGAGGGTCTCCCGAACCAGTTCGAAGTCGTCGCGGAACTCGAGGAACTGCCGCGAGGACTCTCCACCGCCCCGCAAGATCGCGGCGGGGTGGAAGGTGGGGATCACGATCCGACCGTGCCACGGGTAGGCTTGCCCACGCATCCGCGTGATGCCCTGTGCGGTCTGCAGAACGAACTTCGTCGCGAAGTTGCCGAGCGTGATGATCACCCGCGGTTGGATGAGGGAAACCTGCTCGACCAGCCACGGCGTGCACGACTCGATCTCATCTTCCTGCGGGTCGCGGTTCCCGGGAGGTCGGCATTTGATCACGTTGGCGATGTAGACGTCCTCACGAGCGATGCCGAGGACTTCACCCAGCATCCGTGTCAGAAGCTGGCCGGCGGCGCCGACGAACGGCTCTCCCTGCTTGTCCTCGTGGAACCCCGGAGCCTCTCCGATGAACATCACGTCCGCGTTCGCGTTCCCGACGCCGAAGACCACCTGGGTGCGGCCGTTCGCGAGCCCACACCTCGTGCAGCCTGCCGCCTCGGCGGCGACGTCAGCCAGGAGCCGGGTCACGCCGCCCCCCTTCGCCCCTTGCGTTCAGGCGCCTTCCCGAGCCCCATCGCTTCGCGTGCGAAGGACCGCAGCTCCGGGTTGAGCCGCTCGGGGCGCTCCAGCATCGCGATGTGACCTGCCCCTTCGACGATGAACAGCCGACCCTCGGGGAGTGCCGCGGCGAGCTCGACGGCGGCGGCGGGCGGCGTGACGCGATCTTGATCTCCTACGGCGACGAACGCGGGCACGCTGATCCTCGGCAGGGCATGCCTGAAGTCCATGCCGATCAGCTCCGAGAGGCCGTCCGTCCACACGAGGGAGGACGTTCGCTCGGCCAGGTGCAGGACGTGGTTCACGACGTCGTCCGGTGCCTCCGGGGCGAACTGCGTCACGCGGGCGACGATCGCAGGGACGTCGCCCGGTCCGGCGAGGATCGCCTTGCGGAGGCGATCGACGCGGCGAGCGGCCGCGGCGACGGAACCGAGCCGCGGCCGCAGGAGGTCGGTCACGCCGCCCATCGCACCTCGCAGGAGGTTCGAGGCCGATGCACCGAGGAGCGCCACGCCGACGATCCGCTCGCCGAACAGGTCAGGTCGCTGCTCAGCGAGCGCCAGGATCGCGATCGCGCCCATCGAGTGACCGATGAGGACGGCGCGCTTCTCAGACGCGATAGCGTCCAGCACCGTCGCCAGATCCCTGCCCATCGACCGCAGGGTCACGTCGCCGGTCGGAGGCACTTCGCTCCGGCCGTGCGCGCGGTGGTCGAGCGCGACGCACCGGAACTCGTCGCCGAGGTCGGACCACTGCTCGCGCCACGTCGTCATGTCGAGGCTGAACCCGTGGGAGAACACCAGGAGCGGCGCCTCAGGCGGACCGGCCGCGCGCACGGCGAGCTTCGTCCCGTCGAACGCCTCGACCGGCCCGAGGTCTTCGGGTGGCGGAGCCCACGTGTCGCCGCCGGCCGGCCGGCGGCGGCGCCAGAGCGCCCCTCCCGCGAGGCCGGCGGCGACGGCCCCCGCCGCGATGCTCGCAGAGACGACCGTGGTCCGCTTCGTCACACGTACCGCCTCGGCACGCGTTCGCCGATCCTGCTCACGATCTCGTACCCGATCGTCCCGAACAGCCGGCCGATCGCGTCGGCCTCGATGGTCTCGTCCCCCTGGTTCCCGATCAGCACGACCTCCTCGCCGACCCGAACCTCGGCGTCGTCAGCGTCCACGATGAGCTGATCCATCGTGACCGTCCCCGCGACCCGGCAGCGGCGACCACCGATCAGGACCTCTCCCAGGTTCGTCAGTTGCCGAGGGTAGCCGTCCGCGTAGCCGACCGGCACCGTGGCGACCCAAGCGTCTCGCTCCAGCCGGTAGCGATGCCCGTAGGAGATCGCCTCGCCGGCGGCCAGCCGCTTCACGGCGCTCACCTGGCTCCGCCAGGTGAGCGCCGGCCGCAGACCGAGATGCGTGCCCACTCCGGGGCCCGGCTCGATCCCGTAGAGCGCGATCCCAGGTCGGACGAGGTCGAGATGAGACTCGGGATGCAGGATCGTGGCGCCCGAGTTGGCCGCGTGCACGAGCCGTGGGGACACCCCCGCGGCTCGAACCGCGTCGACGGCCTCGAGGAAGCGGTCGAGCTGCTCCTTCGTCATGACCTCGTCTTCCTCGGAGCGGGCGAAGTGCGTGAAGAGCCCCTCGACCTCGATACCCGCCTCCTGGGCCCGGCGAGCGAACCCCGGAGCCTCCTCCGGCGGCCAGACGCCGACGCGGTGCATCCCCGTGTCGATCTTCACGTGGGCGGGCACGGGACCGCGGGCGGCCCCCGAGAGCCGTTCGAGTCCGTTATCGGAGTAGAGCGAGGGCGTGAGCCGGTGGGCCAGCGCGACCGCCTCGGATCCGACGGGCAGCTCCGACAGGACGAGGATCGGCGCTTCGATGCCGGCGCCGCGGAGCTTCAGGCCTTCCTCGACGGATGCGACGCCAACCCACGTGGCGCCGGCTTCGATCGCGGCCCGGGCCACCTCCACGTCGCCGTGGCCGTAGCCGTTCGCCTTCACCACCGCCATCAGCTCGGCGTTCTCGGGCTTCAGCATCCTGGCGTTGTGCCGGATCGCCTCCAGGTCCACCTCGACCCATGTGGGCCGGAACCCCTCGCTCACGCGCCCTCCACGTGCGCGACGGCATCGGGGACTCGCGCCAGGACGTCGCCCGCGAGGGTTCCCTCCCCCAGATCCCTGCCCGCGAACTGCCCCGCCAACCCGTGGAGATAGGCGGCGGCGGCGGCCGACTCGAGCGGCGCGACACCGCGGGCGAGGAGGCCGCCGATCATGCCCGTCAGGACGTCGCCGGTCCCTGCCGTGGCGAGGACCGGCGACCCGGTCACGTTCACCAACAGCCGCCCGCCCGGCTGGGCGATCACGGTTCGGCTCCCTTTCAGGAGCGTCACGGCGCCGGTCTGCTCCGCCAACGCGCGGACATGGGCGGGCCGGTCGGCATCGAGGTCGCGGGGCTTCACACCCGTCAGTCGTGCGAACTCGCCGACATGCGGCGTGAGGACGACCTCGGCTTGGCGGTCCTGCAACGCCACTCCGTCGCCGGTGAACGCGTTCAGGCCGTCCGCATCGAGGACCGAGGGGACCGGCGAGCGGCGCACCGTGTCCCGGACGAACGCCACGGTCGACTCGTTCGTCGTGAGACCTGGACCGATCGCCAGGGCGTCGGCGCCCTCCAGCCGTTCCAACAAGGGCGAGACCGCCTCCGATGAGACCGTCCCTCCGGCCGTCTCCGGCAATGGAAGGAACGTCGGTTCGGTCAGGCCCGCTTGGATCTGCGGCATCGCTCCCTCGGGGGCTGCCACGGTGACGAGGCCCGCCCCCATCCTGCCCGCTGCCAGCGCGATCAACCGGGCAGCGCCGGTCATCGCCCGGGACGCGGCCACCACGACGAGGACGCCCGACGCCCGCTTGTGGGTATCGGCGTGACGGGAGGGCAGCCACGCGGCCACGTCCGAGGGCTCCGTCAGCCAGGCGTGAGCATCGACGAGGTCGTCGGGGAACCCGATGTCGACGACCCGTACGACCCCGGCGTGCTCGGCGCCCGGCATCAACACCGCTCCGAGCTTCACCGCTCCGAACGTGACGGTCAGCTTCGCCCGGACCGCTTCCCCCTCGATCACCCCCGTCGCCCCGCTCACCCCGGAGGGGATGTCGACGGCCGCGATCGGTGCGCGGGCCCCGTTCAGGCTCGCGATCGCCGCGGCCCAGTCATCCTCGGGCATGCCTCGGAACCCCGTCCCGAAGATCGCGTCCACGGCAACGTCCGCACGATCGAGCTCCCGTCGGAGGCCCCGCTCGTGGAAGGTCCGCACACGGATGCCGGGCACCTCAGCCAGACGCCTCGCGTTCGCGGCCGCCGGCTCCCGGAGCGCTCCGGGGTCCTCGAGGAGGACGACGGTCGTCCGAACCCCCCAGCGACCCAGCTGGCGCGCGGCCACCAGACCGTCCCCGCCGTTGTTCCCCTTCCCGCAGACGACGACCGCTCGGCGACCGTACGAACCGCCCGCGAGCTCGCGGGCGGCTCGTGCCACGGCGCGCCCGGCCCGCTCCATCAACACCTCGGCCCCGATGCCTCGCGCCTGTGTCTCGCGATCGAGGATCGACGCCTCCTCGGGAGTGAGAACCGGCTTCATCGGACCGCGATCGCGAACGCGACGGCGCTCGTCTTCTCATGGGTGAACGTGATCAGGACTTCGGTGACGCCGAGCGCATCCGCTCGGCGTTTCGCGTTGCCGTCGAGCCGGATCGAGGGGGCGCCGGATGGATGACGGGTGACACTGATGTCCTGCCAGAGCCGTCCACGGTAGCCGCCGAGCGCCTTGATCGTCGCTTCGCGGGCCGCGAAGCGGCCCGCGTACGACTCGGCAGATCTCCCCTTCGAATCGCAATACGTGATCTCTTCGGGGGTGAAGACGCGATCTCGAAGCGTCGGATGGCGCGAGATCGCGCGCTCCATCCGCGCGATCTCGCAGATGTCGACGCCGAGCCCGACGATGTCCACGAGGACAGGCTAGTCCAGCTACTCGACCGTGACGCTCTTCGCGAGGTTCCTCGGCTGATCTACATCGGAACCCCGTAGCCTCGCCACGTGGTAGGCGAGCAGCTGCAACGGCACCGTCACTACGACCGGCGACAGCAGCTCCGGCGTCTCCGGGACCTCCAGGACGTGCTGTGCCACCCCGCGGATCTGCTCGTCACCTTCGGTGGCGACGGCGATCACTTCGGCGCCGCGCGCACGCACCTCCTGGATGTTCGACAGCATCTTCGGATAGACATGGCACTTGGTCGCGACGGCCACCACGGGGACGCCCTCCTCGACCAGCGCGATCGGGCCGTGCTTCAGCTCGCCGGCCGGATAGCCCTCGGCATGGACGTAGCTGATCTCCTTCAGTTTCAAAGCTCCTTCGAGCGCGGCCGGGAACCCAGTGTGCCGCCCGATGAAGAGCCAGTCGCGCGAGTCCTGGAACCGCCCGGCGAGCTCCTGGACCTGCGCGTCCA
Organism: uncultured Actinomycetota bacterium; assembly: GCA_963842295.1. Taxonomy (GTDB): domain Bacteria; phylum Actinomycetota; class UBA4738; order UBA4738; family HRBIN12; genus JAJNBA01. The sequence continues at coordinate 358,486 of CAWJFY010000007.1, forward strand.
GCGCGATCGTCCGCTGGACCTGCGCCGGCAGGTCGTCCATCCGCGCCAGCACCTCGACGATCTCTTCCGGGAACATCGAGCCGCGGACCTGCGCCAGGTACATCGCGAGGATGTACTGCGACACCATCTGGGTCGCGAACGTTTTCGTCGCCGCCACGCCGATCTCCGGACCGGCGTGCATGTAGATCACCCCGTCGGCCTCGCGCGCGAGCGAGGAGCCGACGGTGTTCGTCACGGCCAGCAAGCTGGAGCCCTGACGACGCGCGTGCCGGGCGGCCTCCAGCGTGTCGATCGTTTCGCCGGACTGCGAGACGGCGAGCGTGAGCGTGTCGGGCCCGAGGACCGGATCCCGGTAGCGGAACTCGCTCGCGATATCGATCTCGACCGGCAGGCGGGTCCAGTGCTCGATCGCGTACTTCGCGACGAGACCCGAGTGGTAGGCCGTACCGCAGGCAACGACGAAGACCTTGTCGACCTCTCTCAGGACATCGTCGGGGATGCGAAGATCGTCCAGGGCGAGCTGCCCGCGTTCGTCCACGCGCCCGACCAGCGTGTCCCGGATCGCGCCCGGCTGCTCGTGGATCTCCTTCAGCATGAAGGTGTCGAAGCCGCCCTTCTCCGCTTGCGCGACGTCCCAGTCGACGGTGATCGACTCGGGGTGCGCCGGGTTGCCCTCGAAGTCCGTGAACGTGGCTCCGTCCGCCCGGACCTCGACGATCCGACCCTCGTCCACCGGGATCACGGTGGTGGTCCGCCCCAACAGGGCTGGGATGTCGGAGGCGAGGATCATCTCGCCTTGGCCGACCCCGACCACCAACGGCGAGGCGACCTTCACGCCGACCAGCATGCCGGGCGCTTCCGACGACAGCACGACGAGCGAGTAGGCGCCCTCGAGTTCCTTGACGGTGCTCCGAACGGCTTCCAACAGGGACTCACCCTCCCGGAGCCGCTCCTCGACGAGATGGGAGACCAGCTCGGTGTCGGTCTCGGAGACGAGCGTGTGACCGTCCTTCTCCAACCGGGTATGGAGCTGCTGGAAGTTCTCGATGATCCCGTTGTGGATCACGGCGACGGTCCCGGAGCAATCGAGGTGAGGATGGGCGTTTCGGTCTGTCGGCGCTCCGTGTGTGGCCCATCGCGTGTGCCCCATCGCCACCGTGCCGGCCGGATGCCCGTCGCCATCAAGGGCGTCCTGCAGCTCGGAGAGCTTGCCTGCCCGCTTGACCACGGTCAGGTCTCCATCGAGCACGGCGACGCCCGCCGAGTCGTACCCGCGGTACTCCAGACGTCGGAGCCCTTCGAGGACGATCGGGAGGGCCTCGTCGGGGCCCACGTAGCCCACGATGCCACACATAGGGACGATGAGCGTAGCAGCGCGGTGGATGGTGCCGCGCAGCGGAAGTCAGGCGCCGAGGTGCTCGCGCACCTCACGGGCGATGGCCTCTGCATGGCGGCGAGCGACGTCTTCCGTCTCCGCCTCGACCATGACCCGGACGAGCGGCTCGGTACCTGAGGCGCGCACCAGCACGCGGCCCGAGTCTGCGAGCTCGTTCTCTGCCGACCGCACGGCTTCCCAGACCGGAACGGAACCGTCCAGCTCCGCGATGCTCCTCACGAGTACGTTCTCGAGCACCTGGGGGAAGCGCTTCATGACGCCAGCGAGATCGGCGACGGTCCGGCCGCTGCCCGCCGCGAGGGTGAGGAATCGAACGGCCGTCAGTAGGCCGTCACCGGTCGTCGCGTGATCCCGGAAGATCAGATGGCCGGACTGCTCGCCGCCGAGCATCACGTCCTCTTCGAGCATCTCCTCGAGGACGTAACGATCGCCTACCTTCGTTGCCGAGACCGTGATGCCGGCCTCCCTCATCGCCCGATGGAACCCGAGGTTCGCCATGACGGTCGTGACCACGGCGTCGTGGGACAAGGAGCCCGACTCCTTCATCGAGATGGCGCACGCGGCCAGGACCTGGTCCCCGTCGATCACGCGGCCGCGATCGTCGACGAACAGGGCCCGGTCGGCGTCGCCATCGTGGGAGACGCCCGCGTCGGCGCCGAGATCTACGACCGCCGCACCGGCGACCTCGGGATGCAAAGCCCCGCAGCCGACGTTGATGTTGCGCCCGTCGGGGGAGGCGTGGATCGCGTGGACGACGGCGCCGAGCCGCTCGTACAGGACCGGGGCGAGGCCGGAGGCGGCCCCGTTGGCGCAGTCCACGACGAGCGACATCCCATCGAGCCGGGCGCCGGCCGCCTTCTCGAGATGCGCGAGGTATCGCTCGCGACCGCCCTGAAGCTCCCGGATCGAACCTTCTTCCGCCGACGAAGGGGGAGGGTCTCCGAGAACGGCCTCGATCTTGTCCTCGACGCTGTCCGGCAGCTTCATGCCGTTCGGTCCGAAGAACTTGATGCCGTTGTACTCGGGTGGGTTGTGCGACGCAGAGATGACGACGCCTGCGTCGGCGCGCGACATCGATGGTCAGGAACGCAACCGCAGGCGTGGGCTCGACCCCCGCCAGGAGCACATCGCCCCCGGCTTCGTGGATGCCGGCGACGAGCGCCTCCTCGAGCCAGGTGCCCGACTCGCGAGGATCGCGACCCAACACGAGGACAGGACGGTGCCTGGTTTCGACAGCAAGCACGGTCACGGCTGCCCGGCCCAGCCCGCGAGCGAGCTCTGTGGTGAGCTCCGAGCCCGCGACACCCCGGACGCCGTCGGTCCCGAAGAGACGCCCCATGGGCAGGTGATGCTACTTGCGGGCGCCGGGACCGCGGGGCCTGCCGGCCCCGCGGTCCGGGCGCCTCGTCTCGTTCAGCAGCAACCCGGCGGACAACAGTCGGGCGGACAGCACGGATCGTTCATGTGGGCTCACCTCCTGTCGAGTACGCGGTCGTATCGATGGAGGTCGATATGTTGCCTTACATATGGACCTGTGTCAATATGACCTGCGTGAAGCTCCTCCAGGAGATCGACGCCACCTGCTGCCCTCCCCTGCTGTCCGCCCCGCTGGGCGAGGAGGACGCCGTCACCCTGGCGACGGCTCTGCAGGCCTTGGCCGATCCGGCCAGGCTGCGCTTGCTCAGCCTGATCGCCTCGTGCCCGGACTCCGAGGCGTGCGGATGCGACCTCACGGCGCCGATCGGCCTGTCACAGCCCACGGTGAGCCACCACCTGAAGGTGCTCCACGAGGCCGGGCTCCTGGACCGCGAGCGCCGCGGGAAGTGGGTCTACTTCAAGGTCCGGCCTGAACCGCTCGCCTCGCTCCGCTCGGCGCTTTCTTCTCCCTGACCGGTGAGCTCGCCGAGCAGCGACTGGACCCGGCGCTCGATCTCGTCCCGGATCATGCGCACCTCCTCGAGGGGCTTCCCGGCGGGATCCTCGAGCTCCCAGTCCTCGTAGCGGATGCCGGGGAAGACAGGGCACGCGTCTCCGCATCCCATCGTGATCACGGCGTGGGCGTCTCGTACGACCTCTTCCCGCAGGAGCTTGGGTCGCTCGGCCGAGATGTCGATGCCGACCTCGGCCATCGCCTGGACGACCGCGGGGTTGAGGCGGTCCGCCGGCTCCGAGCCGGCCGACCGCACCCGCACGCGGCCGGCGGCGTGCCGCTCGAGCAGAGCGGCCGCCATCTGGCTGCGCCCCGCGTTGTGCACGCAGACGAACAGGACCTCGGGCGGGTCCGACATGGTGGTTCGCTCCATCCGAGCGTCAGGATAGTCCGCTCGAGGGCCTCGGGCGAACGAACGGGAGGTGAGGCGAACGTCCGTGGACGCTTCGCCCGGCCCAGGCGATGATGGACGGGTGAAGCTCGTCCGCGTGTACGAGACCCTCGACCCGATCCGTGGTCTGCTCGTCGGCGGACTGCTGGAGGCGGAGGGGATCGACGTGCTTGCCAAGGGCGAGGGCGCCGGCCCGTACCGGATGGGACCGGTGATCCTGTTCGTGCCGGACGATGCCCGCGATCGCGCGGAAGAGCTCATCTCGGCATCGGAGGAGGGTTCGCTGGCCCTGGAGTCGGGGGACGAACTCGCGATCGAGGCGAGCGCGAACTAGCGCTTCGAGTACTGCGGAGCCTTCCGAGCCTTCTTCAGCCCGTATTTCCGCCGCTCCTTCTCACGCGCGTCGCGCCTCAGGAAACCCTCCGCCTTCAGCTGCGCACGGAGCTCCGGGTCGAGCTCGAGCAGCGCACGGGCGATGCCCAGCCGCAGCGCGCCCGCCTGGCCGTTCACGCCTCCTCCGGTGATCGTGGCGACGACATCGAATTCCTTGTCGCGACCGATCGAGCGGAGTGGCGACTGCGCGATCATCCGGTGAACCCGCGTCGGGAAGTATTCGTCGAGCACCCGGCCGTTGATGCGGAACTCCCCGGTACCTGGCGCCAGACGCACCCGAGCGATGGCCTCCTTGCGCCGTCCGGTCGTGAGCTTCATGGGTGTCGCCACCTACGTCTCCTTCTTCTTCGTCGTCGACGTGGCAGCAGGCTTCTTGGCCGCGGTCTTCCTCGTGGCCGGCTTCTTGGTCGCTGTCGTCTTCTTGGTCGCGGTCCTCCGAGCCGTCGGCTTCCGGGTGGTTGCCGTGGGCTTCTTCGACGCCGTGGACTTCCGAGTTGTGGTGGTCGGCTTCTTCTTCGCGACAGTCTCCGTCGCGGCCGGCTCGCTCGGTGCCTCGGGCTTCGGGGGGGCTTTCCTCGTCGAGGCTTTCCTGTTCCCGTTCGCAGGCGCGGTCACGGGCGTCGGAAGACCTTCCCATGCGGGCCTCGTCCCCATCGTCCAGTCCACAGGTTTCTGAGCCTGGTGGTGATGCTCGGGACCGGGGACGACGTGAAGCTTCTTGATCATCGCCCGGCCGAGCCGTGTCTTCGGGAGCATGCCTCGAACGGCTTTCTCGACCGCGAACGCCGGCTTCTTCGCGAGCAGGTCCTCGTAGAGGGTGCCCGTGATCCCGCCCGGGTGCCCGGAGTGGCGCCAGGCCACCTTCTTGGTCTCCTTGCCGCCGGTCAGGACGACCTTGGCAGCGTTGATGATGATGAGGTGGTCGCCGACGTCCATGTGCGGGGCGAAGATCGGCTTGTGCTTGCCACGCAGGATCACCGCGGCCTCCGAGGCGACACGCCCGAGCACCTGCTCGCCGGCGTCCATGACATACCAGCGGCGTTCGATGTGGTCAGGCTTGGGCGAGTAGGTCTTCATCGTGAAAGATGCCGGCCCGACGGGGCCGACGGCCCATGCTACCTGCGGAAACGCGCCACCGTCAAAGCGAGGGGAACCTCCGATCAGGATCGATAGCGGACCCGCTCGAGGGTGAGGCCGCGGGCCGGCGCGGGGCGGCCCGCGGCGCCTCGGTCCCGGGCATCCAGGATCTCCGGTATCGCACCGGCTTCCAGCTTCCCCTCCCCCACCGCCACGAGCGTGCCGACGAGTGACCGAACCATCTGATGCAAGAACGAGTTCGCCACAGCTCTGATCGACAGCTCGTCGCGACGGCGGCCCACGGTGAGGAGCCGAAGGTCCCGCAGGGTCGACCGCTCGCCTCCGGGGTGACGGCAGAAGCTCGCGAAGTCGTGCTTGCCGACGAGCAGCCGAGCGGCTTCGCGCATCGGACCCAGCCGGAGATGTCCCGTCTGCAGGTGTCTCGGCCGGTGCCAGACGAACCGCGCGGTGAACGGATCCGGCAGGGTGGCCTCGTGGATCCGGTACACGTATTCACGGGCTTTGGCCGAGAAACGCGCGTCGAAGCCATCGGGTGCGTAGTCGGCATCGGTCGCGACCACTTCCGGCGCGAGGGCGCCGTTCAATGCCTTCTGGAGCCGCTGGGGCCGCACCGACGTTGCCGTGACGAGCGACGCGACCTGACCTCGCGCATGGACCCCCGCATCCGTGCGCCCGGCCACCGAGAGCTTCACCGGCTCCCGAAGCATGCGTTCGAGCTGTGCCGCAACCGCACCTTCGATGGTTCGTATCGAGGGATCCGGCTGTCGCGCCCATCCCCGGAACCCGGTCCCGTCGTACGCGAACGTGAGCCGGATCGTGCGAGTCACGCAAGCAGTATGGGCGGAGCGGCGGCGAGAGGACCGCCAGCATCTGCATGCCGCGGTCGCGGCGGGACGCGGCAACATCGGAGGCCGCGCCGCTCGGTGGGGTCGACGCAACCACGCCCTGCCATCGCGGCGCGGGTGAAGCGTTGCCGCGGATCGCCGTGACCGCGGCGACTCGCGAATAGGCGTCTAGAGCTCCTCGCGCTCTACGAGTTCGATCCGCGCCATCGGGGCGCCGTCGCCCTTGCGGGGTCCAAGCTTCAGGATCCGGAGGTAGCCGCCCTCTCGCTCCTCGAACCGTGGCCCGATCTCGTGGAACAGCTTGGCCACCACATCACGGTCGGGGATGTCGCGGAGGACCTGGCGGCGCGCCGCCAGGTCCCCACGCTTCGCGAACGTGATCAGCTTCTCCGCGAACGGCCGGAGCTGTTTCGCCTTCGCCTCGGTCGTCTCGATGCCTTCGTGCACGAACAGCTGCGCGGCCATCGTTGACAACAGGAGCTTGTGGTGGGCAGGGTTCGAGCCCAGGCGAGGCCCCTTCTTCGGCTTCGGCACAGCGCCTATTCCTCCCGCAACCCGAGACCGAGCTCCTCGAGCTTGGCCTTGACCTCGTCGATCGACTTCTGGCCGAAGTTGCGGATGTCCATCAGCTCGGACTCCGACTTCTGCACCAGGTCGCCCACGGTGTTGATGCCCTCTCGCTTGAGGCAGTTATACGAACGAACAGAGAGGTTGAGGTCCTCGACCGTGATCGCGTAGTCGCTCGGCTGGTCCTCGTCCTCCGCGGGACCGACCGAGACGCTCGCCGCCTCGGCCAGATCCGAGAAGAGCTGGACGAGCTCGAGCAGGGTCCCGCCGGCCGAGGCGAGTGCCTCGCGCGGCGTCACGGAGCCGTCGGTCTCGACATCGAGGATCAGGCGGTCACGGTCCGTCATCTGCTCGACGCGGGTGTCCTCCACGGCGTAGGAGACCTTGCGGACCGGCGAGAAGATCGAGTCGACAGGGATCACGCCGATCGGGTCGCGCGGCTTCTTGTTCTTATCCGCCATGCGGTAGCCGACGCCTCGCTCCACGGTCAGCTCCATCTCGAGTGACGCACCCTTGCCGAGCGTGGCGAGGTGCAGGTCGGGATTCAAGATCTCGATCCCCGCCGGTGGCGCGACATCTCCCGCGGTGACCTCGGCCGGACCCTTGGCCTTCAGGTACGCGGTGGTGGGCTCCTCGAGATCGGAGCGGAGCACCAGTTCCTTCAGGTTCAAGATGATGTCGGTGACATCCTCGTTCACCTTGGGGATCGTCGAGAACTCATGCAGCACACCGTCGATGCGGACCGACGAGATCGCGGCTCCGGGGATCGACGACAGCAGCGTGCGACGGAGCGAGTTCCCAACCGTGTAGCCGAATCCCGGCTCGAGCGGTTCGATCGTGAACTTGGAACGGATCGGCGAGATCTCGTTCTCAGAGATCTGTGGTCTTGCGACGATGAACACGTGCTTCCTCCTCCGGCGGGGGATCAGCCATTCCTACCCCGCGTCGTGATGCGTCCCGGACACCCCCTCGGTGCCGGGCTCGCCGACCGCTAGACGCGGCGGCGCTTGCGTGGCCGGCAGCCGTTGTGCGGCACCGGCGTGACGTCTGAGATGCCTGAGATCTCCAGACCTGTGGCGGCGAGGGAACGGATCGCGGTCTCTCGGCCGGAGCCCGGGCCCTTCACGAACACGTCCACCTTCTGCAGTCCGTGCTCCTGCGCTTGGCGCGCGGCCTTCTCAGCGGCGAGCTGGGCGGCGAACGGCGTCGACTTCCGGGAACCCTTGAAACCCACGTTGCCGGCGCTCGCCCACGAGAGAGTGTTGCCCTGCAGGTCGGTGATCGTGACGATCGTGTTGTTGAACGTGGACTTGATGTGCGCCTGGCCGTGGACGACGTTCTTCTTCTCCCGCCGCCGTGCCTTCTTCGCCTTTGGCTTCGCCATCGATCCCTTTCCGCTCGTCCTTCGCTCTGGCTACTTCTTCGCCTGAACCTTCTTCTTGCCCGCGATCGTCTTCTTCGGGCCCTTGCGGGTGCGCGCGTTCGTGTGTGTGCGCTGCCCCCGGACCGGGAGCGACCGGCGGTGCCGGATGCCCTGATAGCAACCGATCTCGATCTTCCGCTTGATATCTTGGGCTACCTCTCGGCGGAGGTCTCCCTCGACCTTCAGGTTCTGATCGATGAAAGCGCGGATCTTCAGCACCTCGTCCTCGGAGAGATCCCGGACCTTGGTCCCTCCCTCGACACCCGAGCCGTTCACGATCTCGTATGCGCGGGTCTGGCCGATGCCGTAGATGTAGCGGAGGGCGATGTCCAGCCGCTTGTCTCGCGGAAGATCGACGCCTGCGATCCGTGCCATGCCCGAGCCTCCTAGCCCTGTCGCTGCTTGTGCCGTGGGTTGGAGCAGATGACCATCACGACGCCCCGGCGCCGGATCACCCGGCACCGATCGCACATCTTCTTCACGGACGGCCTGACCTTCATCTGCTCTCCAGTGTGAACCTACTTGTGCTTGAACCTACTTGAACCTGAACACCACGCGCCCTCGCGTGAGGTCGTACGGCGACAGCTCCACCTTGACCCGGTCCCCCGGAAGGATCCGGATGTAGTGCATCCGCATCTTCCCCGAGATGTGAGCCAGGACCTTGTGCCCGCTGTACGGCGCATCGAGCTCCACCCGGAACATGGCGTTGGGCAACGGCTCGATGACCGTTCCCTCGGCCTCGATAGCGTCGTCTTTCGGCACGCTCCACTGTTTCCTTCGAACGGGTTCTCCTCTGCTGGCCGGACATGCGAACACGGCCTCCAGCAGGGGCGGACGCATAGTATACGGGCGAGCGCTGCGAGATGTCCACGAGAATTGGGCTGCAGGCTATCTCGGTCGTTCATGCTGGGATCGTCAAGATCTCCGGACCGTCCTCGGTGATGGCGATCGTGTGCTCGAAGTGAGCTGCGATCGATCCGTCCGTGGTCACGACCGTCCACCCGTCGGCGAGAACCCTGTTCTCCTCGCCTCCGAGGGTGAACATGGGCTCCACGGCGATCGTGAGGCCGGGCCGAAGCTCCAGGCCCCGTCCCGGCGGGCCCCAGTTCTGGATGAACGGCTCCTCGTGCATGCTCCGGCCGATGCCGTGGCCACCGTATTCCCGGACCACACCCAATCCCGCGGCATCGGCGACGGACTCGACGGTGTGGCCGATGTCGGAGAGCCTGCCGCCCACCCGGATCGCGTCGATCGCCGCGTAGAGCGCATGCTCGGTCTCCTTCGCGAGCTTCGCCGCCTCCTCTGACGGCGCCTGGCCGCCCACGAACACCGTCACCGCGGCGTCGCCGTGGAATCCCTCCCAGATCGCCCCGAAATCCAGTGAGAGCACCATCCCTTCCTTGAGCTTCCTCGTCCCCGACGGGATCCCGTGGACGATCTCGGCGTCGATCGAGGTGCAGATCGAGGCCGGGTAGGTTCCCCGGTACCCCTTGAAGGAAGGGATCGCTCCCTGTTCCCGGATGAAACGCTCCGCCACGCGGTCCAGGTCCAGCGTGGAACGCCCGGGCTCGACCGCAGCCAGCACCGTTTCGATCGTGCCGGCCACGATCCGCCCGGCCTTCCGCATCTTCTCGATCTCGTCGACCGATTTCCGGATGATCACTCGAGACCCTCCAAGACCTGCATGGTTCGCTCGATCACTTCGTCGGGGGTTCCTTCGGCGTCCACCTGGAAGAGCAGGTCGCGCTCCACGTAGAACTGCTCGAGCGGCGAGGCTTGTTCCCGATACACGGCGATCCGACGCCGCACGGTGAGTTCGTCATCGTCGGCCCGACGCTCGAGCTCGGCGCCGCAGACATCGCAGACCCCTTCTTGGGCGGGTGGCTTGAACTCGACATGGTACGTCCGCCCGCAGTTGGGACACGTGTAGCGGCCCAGGAGCCGCCGCACGGCGACCTCACCACCGACCGAGAACTTGATCACGGCGGAGAGGGGCTCGCCGGCTTCGTCGAGCGCCCGCTCCAGCGCCTCGGCCTGCGCGACGGTTCGTGGGAACCCATCGAGGATGAATCCCTTGTCGGCGTCCGGCTCCGCCAGCCGGTCCATGACCATCGAGACGACCACGTCGTCCGGCACGTACTCGCCGCGATCCATGAACGAGCGAGCGCGGATCCCGAGCTTCGTTCCTCGCTGCACGTGATCGCGCAGGATCTCGCCTGTCGAGATCTGCGGGATCCCGTACCGCTCCGACAGCAGGACCCCCTGCGTCCCCTTCCCCGCGCCCGGGGGGCCGAGCAGCACGAGCCGCATCGGCTATCCGAGGAAGCCCTCGTAGTGACGCATCAGCAGCTGGGACTCGATCTGCTTCATCGTCTCGAGGGCGACGCCCACCGCGATCAGGATCGAGGTGCCGCCGAACGGGAACTGCGCGAGGCTCCAGAACGCGAACACGATCGTCGGGATCAGCGCGATCACCGCGAGGAAGATCGCTCCCGGCAGTCCGATCCGGATCAGGATCCGGTTCAGGTAGTCCGCGGTCGGGGGGCCGGGCCTGATGCCCGGGATGAACCCGCCGTTCTTCCGTAGGTTGTCGGCGGTGCGGGTCGGATCGAACTGGATCGCCGTGTAGAAGTACGAGAAGAAGATGATCAGCATCGCGAGGAGCGCCATGTAGACGATACTCCGCTGGTTCTGCAGATGGTTCTGGACGAAATTCTGGAACCATTCGGCGTGGTACACGCTCGCCAGCAGCGCCGGGAAGTACATGACAGACGTGGCGAAGATGATCGGGATCACACCTGCCTGGTTCACCTTCAGTGGAAGGTACGTGCTCCCACCCGACGTCATCTTGCGGCCGACCACCCGTTTCGCGTACTGGACCGGCACGCGTCGCTGTCCCTGGTCGACGTAGATCACAGCGACCACGATCGCGAGGCCGATCAGCATGATCGTGATGAACTTGCCCGTTCCGCCCTGCTCCAGGATCACGCGCCCTTCGAACGGAAGGGTCGAGATCACGCTCGTGAAGATCAGGATCGACATGCCGTTCCCGACACCTCGCTGGGTGATCAGCTCGCCCAGCCACATGATCAGCGCCGTGCCGGCGGTCATGATCAAGACGATGAACGCGACGTTCGCACCCGTGAACGTGCCTGGGGGGAAGACGTCGGGGATGCCGGAGGCCGCCGGATTGTGGAACAGGAACACGAGCCCCGTGGACTGCAGTAGCGCCAGCACGACGGTGACGTAGCGCGTCCACTGGTTGATCTTCTTCGTACCGGTCTCCCCCTGCTCCTGCCATTGCTGCAGCTTGGGGATCACGACCGTCATCAGCTGCATGATGATCGAGCTGGTGATGTAGGGCATGATCCCGAGAGAGAAGATCGCCAGCCGGGACAGGCCGCCGCCCGAGAACAGGTTGATGATCCCGAGGAACCCTCCGGCGCCCTGACGCTCGAGCTCGCGTTGCAAGATGCCGATGTCGACCACCGGGACCGGCAGATAGGAGCCCAGCCGGAACACGGCGATGATGAACAGCGTGAACAGGATCTTCGCGCGAAGATCCGGAACTCGGAACGCGTTCAGGAACGCCTTGAGCACGGTCGTCTAAGGGTAGCTCAGCTGAGGACTTCGGCGGTCCCTCCGGCCGCTTCGATCTTCTGCTTCGCCGCCTTCGAGAAGGCGTGCGCCTTCACGGAGAGCTTCTTGTCGAGCTCTCCGCGAGCGAGGACCTTGATCTTCGATCCCTTGTGCGCGAGGCCGTGCTGGTACAGGGCCTCGGGAGTCACGTCGTCGTCGAAGTACTTGGCCAGGATCTCGACGTTCACCGGCGCGTACTCGACCCGGTTGGGGTTCGTGAAGCCCTTCAGCTTGGGGACGCGCCGGATGAGAGGCATCTGGCCGCCCTCGAACCCAGCCCTGATCTTGCCGCGGGCGCCCGTGCCTTTCATGCCCCGCCCGGCTGTCTTGCCACGGGTGCCCGCGCGCCCGCGACCCACCCGGGTGCGTTCCGTCTTCGCGCCCTTCGCGGGGCGGAGGTGATGCAGCTTCATCGGTCGACCTCCTCCACGCTCACCAGGTGCCTGACCTTCGCGAGCATCCCCCGGATGTCGGGACGATCCTCCTTGACCACGGTGTGACGGATGCGCCGCAGGCCGAGCCGGCGGACCGTGTCCTTCTGGTCCTCGGGTCGGTCGATCACGCTGCGGGTCTGCGTCACCCTAAGCTTGGTCACCGTAGACCTCCGTCAGAGCTTCGGCGCGAGCCGCTTGCGCGTGCGCCTCGGCGGCCGCCACCGCCTCGAGCATCGGCTTGGGCGCCACCTGATGATCCTCGCGATCACGCATCAGCGCGACCTCGTGAGGCTTGCGCAACGCCTTCAGCCCTGCCTCGGCCGCCTTCACGATGTTGATCTGGTTCGAGGAGCCCATCGATTTCGACAGGATGTCCTTGATGCCGGCCGCCTCGACGAGCGCCCGGACCGGACCGCCGGCGATGACACCGGTCCCCGGTGCGGCGGGCTTCAACAAGACGCGACCCGCTCCCGCCTGACCAACGATCTCGTGCGGGATCGTCGTCCCCATCATCGGGACCTCGAACATCTTCCGCCGCGCCAGCTCGACGCCCTTGGCGATGGCGGCAGGCACCTCCTTGGCCTTGCCGTAGCCGACGCCGACGCGGCCCGCGCCGTCGCCCACGACGATCAGCGCGGCGAACGAGAAGCGTCGGCCGCCCTTCACGACCTTCGCCACCCGGTTGATGAAGATGACCCGCTCCTCGTACGGGCTCTTCTCTTGGTCCCTCGCGTCATAGCGTCGCGACATCAGATCTGGAGTCCTCCCTCTCTCGCACCCTCGGCGACCGCGGCGACACGGCCGTGGAACCGCCGCCCGCCCCGGTCGAACACGACCCGCTCGATCCCCGCGCCCTTCGCCCGATCGGCGATCAGCTTGCCGACCGCCTTCGCGCGATCGGTCTTGCCGTTCGTGCCGTCGATCTCCGCGTCGGACGCAGAGGCGAGCGTCGCGGCCTCGCGATCGTCGATCAGCTGCGCATAGATGTGGCGGTTCGAGCGGTACACGGCCAGGCGCGGCCGCTCCGCCGTCCCCGCAACTTTCTTGCGCACGCGCGCGTGACGGCGGACGCGCGCTTCGCGCCTCGCTTTGGCGTCCATCACGCGGTCGCCCCCTTCGCTGCCTTCCCGGCCTTCTTGCGGACATACTCGTTCTCGTAGCGGATCCCCTTGCCCTTGTACGGCTCGGGCTTCCGGATCTTGCGGATGTTGGCGGCGACCTCGCCGACCTGCTGCTTGTCGTTGCCCCGCACCACGACCTGGGTCGGGATGGGGACCTCGAACTCGATACCCTCCGGCTGAGGCACGAGGACGGGGTGTGAGTAACCGACCTGGAGCTCGACGTCGCTGCCCTTGAGCACGGCGCGGTAGCCGACGCCCACGATCTGCAGCCGCTTCTCGAAGCCCTTGGTGACCCCTTCGACCATGTTGGCGAGGAGCGATCGCGTGAGCCCATGCAGACTGCGGCTGAACCCGATGTCGTCGGGCCGCTCCACCCGTGCGGCGCCCTCCTCCGTGAGGATGCGCATGGTCGGGTGCATGGTCTGGGAGAGCTCACCGCGGGGACCGCGAACGGTCACCACGTTGACGTCGTCGACCTTCACCTCGACCCCATCCGGGATCTCCACGGGTCGTCTTCCGATCCTGCTCATGCCTTCACTTCTCCACCATCACCAGACGTAGGCCAGCACTTCGCCACCGAAACCCCTTCGAGCCGCTTCCTTGTCGGTCATCACGCCTTGCGAGGTCGAGATGATCGCGATGCCGAGCCCCCCTTGCACACGCGGGAGCTCGTCGCGACCGCGGTAGATCCTTCGCCCGGGCTTCGAGATGCGCCTGAGCCCGGTGATCGCCCTGCGCCGCCTCACCCCGTACTTCAGTCGGATCCGGAAGGCTTGATGCACGCCCTCGCCCTCCCGTCCGTAGCCGATGATGTATCCCTCCGCATCCAGGATCTTCAGCACCGAGTCGGAGAGCTTCGACACGGGTGCCACCAAGTCATCCTTGTACGCAAGGTTCGCGTTCCGGATCCTGGTCAGTAGGTCCGCGACCGGATCGGATACGTTCGAGGAGAACTTCGTCGCCGTCTTCGTCACCATGAGGCTTTGGTCACCCCCGGCAGCTCGCCCAGGTGCGCGAGCTCACGGAAACAGATCCTGCACAGCAGGAACTTGCGGTAGACCGCCCTGGCGCGGCCGCACCGCATGCACCGCGTGTAGCCCTGCACGCGGAACTTCGGCTGCTTCTTCTGCTTGTTGATGAGTGCTGTCTTCGCCATGGTCTCGTCCTCAGCTCGCTTCCGCCGCCACCTGGGCGAACGGGAAGCCCAGGGCGGCAAGCAAGGCTCGTCCCTCGTCATCGGTCTCAGCCGTGGTCACGATGGTGATGTCCATGCCCGTGACCTTCAGCACCTTGTCATAGTCGATCTCCGGGAAGATCAACTGCTCGGTCACGCCGAGCGTGTAGTTGCCGTGCCCGTCGAACGCTGCCGGGCTGAGACCCCGGAAGTCTCGGATGCGCGGGAGCGCCAACGATACGAGCCTATCCACGAACTCCCACATGTAGGCGCCCCGGAGCGTCACCTTGGCGCCGATCGCCATGCCCTCGCGGAGCTTGAAGCCCGCGATCGACTTGCGGGCCTTCGTGACGACCGCTTTCTGCCCGGTGATCGTGGCCAGATCCTCGAGCGCGGCGTCGAGGAGGCGCCCGTCTTTGACGGCCTCGCCGACGCCCATGTTGATGACGACCTTCTCGACGCTGGGCACCTGCATCAAGTTGGCGAGTCCCAACTGCTCCTTGAGCATCGGAACCAGCTCCTCCCGATACCGCTTCCGGAGGCGTGGCGTGTAGTCGTCCGTCTTCGCGCTCATGACATCTCCGTCTCACACTTGCGACAGAACCGAACCTTCCGGTCACCCTCGATCCGATGCCCGATACGGGTCGCCTTGCCGCAGGCCGAACACACGACCTGCACGTTCGAGATGTCCACGAACATCTCGGCGTCGATGATCCCCCCCTGCTGAAGCTGCTGGGAGCTGCCGCGAGCGCGACGGCCGGACGAGCGCTGGTGTTTCTTGGCCAGCGCAACGCCGTCCACCATCACTCGGCCCTCGCGAGGAAGCACGCGCACGACCCGGCCCTCCCGGCCGCGGTCCTTGCCCGAGATCACCCGGACCGTGTCGTCTCTCTTGATGTCGACTCCTGGCATCGCTACAGCACCTCCGGAGCGAGCGAAACGATCTTCATGTACCGCTTGTCGCGGAGCTCTCGGGCCACCGGTCCGAAGATCCGTGTCCCTCGCGGGTTCCTCGAATCGGGTGTGAGGAGGACCACGGCGTTGTCATCGAACCGGATGTAGGAGCCGTCGGGGCGCCTGCGCTCTTTCGAGGTTCGCACGACAACGGCTTTCACGACCTCGCCCTTCTTGACGCCACCGCCGGGGAGAGCGTCCTTGATCGTGCCGACGACCGTATCGCCGATGCTCGCGTAGCGCCGGGCGGAGCCGCCGAGCACGCGGATCACCAGGAGCTCTTTCGCTCCCGTGTTGTCCGCCACGCGGCATCGTGTCTCTTGCTGGATCACTTCGCCTTCTCCACGATCTCGACGAGCCGCCAGCGCTTCGTCTTCGACAGTGGCCGCGTCTCCACGACGCGCACGCGGTCGCCCACATGCGCATCGTTGGACTCGTCGTGCGCCGAGAGCTTCTTCGAGCGGCGCACCGTCTTGTCGTAGAGGGGATGCCGGAAGGAGCGGTCGATCCGAACGACGACGGTCTTGTCCATGCCGTCCGAGACCACCACACCGGTCCGCACCTTGCGGCGACCGCGCTCCTGCGTCAACTGCTCGTCGCTCACTGCTCTTTCTCCGCTCTTGGCTCAGTCGGCGCCTGCTTGGCCGCGGCCGCGGCCGAGGTCGCCTCGATGTCACGTTCCCGCATCACCGTGGCGACCCGTGCGATCTCGTGCCGGATCTTCTTGATCGACGACGAGTCGTCGAGCTGCCCGGTCGCGAGCTGGAACCGCAGGTTGAAGAGCTCTTCCTTCGCGGATTCCGCGCGCTCCACGAGCTGTTCGTGGGTCAGCTCGCGAAGCTCGGCGGTCTTGCTCGCCATCGCTCTACTCCCCCACCCTCGTGATGAACTTGGTTCTGATCGGCAACTTGTGCTGGGCTCGACCCATCGCTTCGCGAGCGAGCGACTCGTTCACTCCGGCCAGCTCGAACATCACCCGGCCGGGTTTCACGACCGCGACCCAACCCTCCGGATTCCCCTTGCCCGACCCCATCCGGGTCTCCGCCGGCTTCTTGGTGACGGGTTTGTCCGGGAAGATCGTGATCCACACCTTCCCACCGCGGCGGATATGCCGCGTGATCGCGACGCGGGCTGCCTCGATCTGGCGGTTGGTGATCCACCCAGGCTCCATCGCCACGATCGCGTAGTCGCCCGACTGGATGTCGGTGTGACCCTTCGCCAGACCGCGCATGCGGCCACGGTGCTGCTTCCGGTGCTTCACACGCTTCGGCGCGAGCATCAGGCGTCACCACTTTCCGGCTCCGCGACCGTCTCAGCAGGCGCTTCCACGGGCGGCGCCTCGGTCGGCGCGTCAGCCGACGCCTGCGCGGCCTCCGCGTCGCCCGCCGCCTGCGCGGCCTCCGCTGCCTCGGGCGCCGCCTCGAGCTCCTGGGGCTCGGGCTTCGGCGCGGCCTTCGCGCGGGTTGCCGGCTTCGTGGCTCGCTCGCCCTTCTCGGCTCGCGCGTGGGCACGAGCCATCGCTCGCTCGGTCTCCTGCTCGCGGTGCGGCACCTCGTCGCCGTGGTAGACCCACACCTTCACGCCGATCGCACCGAACGTCGTCTTGGCTGCAGCGGTTCCGAAGTCCACCTTGGCTCGGAGCGTGTGCAGCGGCACCCGTCCCTCGCGGTACCACTCCTTACGACCCATGTCCGTCCCGCCCAGCCGCCCTGCACACGCGACGCGCACGCCCAAGGCGCCGGCGCGCATCGCGGTCTGGACCGCGCGGCGCATCGCCCGGCGGAAAGCCACCCTTCCGGCGAGCTGCTCGGCGACCCCCTGCGCCAGGAGCGCGGCATCCGTGTCGGGCCGCACCTCGCTGGAGGCCTGGTTCATGTCCTCGACCTTCACGTCCACGCGCTTCTTCGTGTACCGTTCGACGTCCTTGCGCAAGCGATCCACCTCGGCGCCCTTGCGGCCGATCACGATGCCGGGCCGTGCGGTGCGGATGTAGACCCAGATCTGGTCGCCCTTGCGTTCGATGTCGATCGAAGAGATGCCGGCCCGCGACAACCGCGAGCGGATGTGCTTGCGGATCCAGACGTCCTCGTGGAGCGCCTCGATGTAGTCGCGCCGGCTCGCGTACCAATTCGATTTCCAGGGATAGATGACCCCTAGCCGGAACCCGTACGGGTGAACTTTCTGTCCCACTACTCCTCGTCTCCCATCGTTTCGACCACGACCGTGACGTGCGATGTGCGCTTCCGGACCCTCGTCGCGCGGCCGTAGGCCCTCGGGCGGTAGCGGCGCAACGTCGGTCCCTCGTCTACCCAGGCCTTCGTCACCAGCAGGTTCTCCGCGATCACCCCGGGACGCTGCTCCGCGTTGGCGACGGCGGAGTTCAGCAACTTCTCGAGGTCGCGAGAGGCGCCGAGGGTAGACAGGCGGAGGATGCGTCTGGCCTCCTCCACGTGCTGGCCGCGGATGAGGTCCACACCCCGCCGCATCTTCCGCGGCGACGTGCGGACGTATTTGACCGTGGCTCGAGCTTCCATCTACCGGGGTCCCGTCTTTCGCTCTTCCCTCGAGTGCGTGCGGAACGTGCGCGTGGGGGCGAACTCGCCGAGCTTGTGCCCGACCATCGACTCCGACACGAACACCGGAACATGCTTGCGACCGTCGTGAACCGCGATCGTGTGACCGATCATGTCGGGCACGATCGTCGAGCGTCGCGACCAGGTCTTCACGACCTTCTTCTCGCCGCGCTCGTTCATCCCGGCGATCTTGACCATGAGGTGCTCGTCCACGAACGGCCCCTTCTTCACGGACCTCGCCATCAGCCACGCCCCTTCCCACGACGCCGGATGATCTGCGAGTTCGACGCCTTCTTCTTCTTCCTGGTACGGCCTTCCTTCTTCCCCCAGGGCGAGGTCGGGTGGCGGCCGCCCGACGCTTTGCCTTCGCCGCCACCGAGAGGGTGATCGACCGGGTTCATCGCCACGCCGCGCACCGACGGCCGCTTGCCCTTCCAACGGTTGCGCCCTGCCTTGCCGAGGGAGATCAACTCGTGTTCCGCGTTCCCTACGACCCCCACCGTGCCTTTGCAGGCGGAGGGGACCGTGCGCATCTCGCCCGAGGGAAGCCGCAGCGTGGCCAGCTTCCCCTCCTTGGCCATCAGCTGGACGCTGGTCCCGGCCGAACGCGCCATGCGTGCGCCGGCGCCGGGCTTCAGCTCCACCGCATGCACCACCGTGCCGACCGGGATGTTCCGGAGCGGCAGGGAGTTCCCGGGGCGGATCTCGGCGCCGTCCCCGGACATCAGCATGTCGCCGACCCGTACACCGTCCGGCGCGAGGATGTAGCGCTTCTCGCCGTCCACGTAGTGCAACAAGGCGATCCGCGAGCTCCTGTTGGGGTCGTACTCGATCGTGGCTACCTTGGCCGGGATGCCGTCCTTGTTGCGACGGAAGTCGATGACGCGGTAGCGACGCTTCGTGCCGCCTCCCTGGTGCCGCGTCGTGATCCGGCCGTGCACGTTCCGCCCGGCCTTCTTGCGCCCCTTCGTCAGGAGCGCCTTCTCGGGCGTCGACCGCGTGATCTCGTCGAACGAGGACACGCTGGCCCCACGCCTGCCCGGCGTCGTCGGCTTGTACTTTCGAACAGCCACGGCTACGACCCCCCACCCTCGAAGATCTCGATGCTGTCGCCCTGGGCGAGCGTCACCACGGCGCGCTTCTCGTCGGGACGTCGGCCCCGGGTGTACCCGCGCCGCTTCATCTTGCCGCGGCGTTTCAGCGTGTTGACCGACACCACCTGGACGTCCCAGATCGTCTGGACCGCCTCCTTGATCTCCGTCTTGTTCGCGCGCGGGTCGACCAAGAACGTGTACGTGTTGTGTTCGATGCCCGCGTAGGACTTCTCCGAGACGATGGGGCGGAAGATCACGTCGCGAGGGGACTTGTTCACTCCGCCACCTCGTCCTTCTTCGGCGCTCTGTCTCGCGTCTTCCCCTGCGTCTCCGTCTTCGTCTCGGACGCCGTCGCCGATCCGCGCGGTGCCCGCGTCAGGCCGTCGATAGCAGCGTCGGTGAACAGCACGCGGTCCGCCAATAGCACGTCATAGGTCCCGAGACCGTTCGCGTAGGCGATCTTCACGCTCGTGAGATTCCGGAAGGATTTCTCGACCGCGCCCGACTCCGTGGGAACGGGCAGGACCAACAGGATCCGGCCTTTGAGCTCCAGCGAATCCAGGACGCCCACCGCCTGACTCGTCTTCGGCTCGTCCCAAGCAAGGTCGTCGACAACGGCCAGCTTGCCGCTCTGCAGGGCGTCGGTGAGGGCGGATCGGAGCGCTCCCCGGCGCATCTTCTTGTTGACCTTCTGGGAGTGGTCGCGCGGCGTCGGACCGTGGGCCACCCCGCCGCCGACCCATTGGGGAGACCGGATCGAGCCCTGTCGGGACCGACCGGTGCCCTTCTGCCTCCATGGCTTCCTGCCGCCGCCGCGGACCTCGCCTCGCGTCTTCGTCGAGTGCGTGCCCGCGCGGATCCCGGCGAGGCCCGCCACGACCACTTGATGCATCAGTGGCACGCTCACCCTCGACTCGAAGATCTCGGCGGGAAGATCCCGAGATCCGGTCTTCTTCCCGGCGAGGTCGCGCATCTCGATCGAGGCCATCAGGCGCCACTCCCCGCCGAAGACTTGCCGGATGGAGCCTTGACCGCCGAACGCGCCATGAGGAGGCCCCCGTTCGGCCCGGGTACCGCTCCCTTGATGAGCAGCAGGCCGCGCTCGGCGTCGGCCCGCACGACTTCGAGGTTCAACACCGTCACGCGCACGTTCCCGTACTGACCCGCCATCGGCATGTCCTTGAACACCCGGCTCGGGGTCGCGCACGCACCGATCGCGCCGGGCGCTCGGTGCTTGCGCTTGGTGCCGTGGCTGGCGCGCAGCCCGTGGAACCCGTGGCGCTTCATCACCCCGGTCGTGCCGTGGCCCTTGGAGACACCGACCACATCGACCCGATCGCCGGGGCTGAACACGTCGACCGTGATCTCCTGGCCCGGCTCGTAGCTCCCGGCGTCGTCCGTCCGCAGCTCGACCACGTGGCGGCCCGGCGCCGCGTCGTGCTTCTCGAAATGCCCCTTCATCGGCCCTGTCAGGTCGCGGGGCCGGACCGTACCGAACGAGAGCTGGACGGCGTCGTAGCCGTCGGTCTCCTTCGTCTTCACCTGGGACACGACGGACGGCCCCGCCTTGATGACCGTGACCGGCACGGCGCGGGTGTCGTCGAAGATCTGGGTCATCCCCAGCTTCGTGCCCAAGATGCCTTTCGTCTCAGCCATCGCTCCTACAACTTGATCTCGATGTCGACCCCGGCCGACAGGTTCAGACGCTGCAGCTCCTGCACCGTCTTGGACGTGGCGTCCACGATGTCGATCAATCGCTTGTGCGTGAGCATCTGGAAGTGCTCACGCGAGTCCTTGTACTTATGCGGCGAGCGGATCACCGTGTAGATCGATCGCTCGGTCGGCAGCGGAACGGGCCCGACGACCTTGGCGCCGGTGCGCGTCACGTGCTCGACGATGTCGCGCGCCGCCACGTCCAGCATCCGGTGGTCGTACGCCCGGAGCTTGATCCGGATCTTCGGTCCCGCCACTGCCTCGTCCCCTCGCCTTCGGTTCTCGATGTCCCTCTGTGTTTTCTTGGCTACTTCAGGACCTTGGTGACCCGTCCGGCCCCGACGGTGCGCCCGCCCTCGCGGATCGCGAACCGGAGACCGTCCTCCATCGCGATGGGCTTGTCGAGCTCCACCCGCATCTCCACGTTGTCCCCGGGCATCACCATCTCGACGCCTTCCGGCAAGTGCGCCACGCCCGTCACGTCGGTGGTCCGGAAGTAGAACTGGGGCTTGTAACCGTCGAAGAACGGCGTGTGGCGGCCGCCCTCCTCCTTGGACAGGATGTAGACGTTCGACATGAACTCGGTGTGAGGGGTGATGGAGCCCGGCTTCGCCAGCACCTGGCCGCGTTCCACCTCGTCCTTGTCGATGCCTCGGAGGAGCACCCCCACGTTGTCGCCTGCCGTGATCTCGTCGAGGAGCTTGCGGAACATCTCGAGGTCGGTCGCGATCGTCTTGCGGGTCTCCCGCAATCCGACGATCTCGACTTCCTCCATCTTCTTGAGGACGCCTTGCTCAACGCGGCCCGTGACGACCGTGCCACGGCCGGTGATCGAGAAGACGTCTTCGATCGGCATCAGGAATGGCTTGTCGGTGTCGCGCACGGGCTCGGGGATGAACGTGTCGCACGCCTCCAGGAGCTCGTCGACCTTGGCCATCCACGTCTCGTCGCCCTCGAGCGCCTTCAGGGCCGAGATCTGGATCACCGGCACGTCGTCACCCGGGTACTCGTAGGACGTGAGCAGCTCACGGACCTCGAGCTCGACGAGGTCGAGCAGCTCGGGGTCGTCGACCATGTCGCACTTGTTCAGGGCGACGACGATCGAAGGCACCCCCACCTGGCGGGCGAGGAGC
Source organism: uncultured Actinomycetota bacterium (assembly GCA_963842295.1). GTDB lineage: Bacteria > Actinomycetota > UBA4738 > UBA4738 > HRBIN12 > JAJNBA01. Next base: position 380,364 of record CAWJFY010000007.1, read on the forward strand.
ACGTGCTCACGGGTCTGTGGCATGGGGCCGTCGGCCGCGGACACGACCAGGATGGCGCCGTCCACCTGTGCGGCGCCCGTGATCATGTTCTTCACGTAGTCGGCGTGGCCCGGCATGTCGACGTGTGCGTAGTGCCGGTTGTCGGTCTCGTACTCGACGTGGGCGATCGCGATCGTGATGCCGCGCTCGCGCTCCTCAGGGGCCTTGTCGATCTCGTCGAACGGCGTGAACTCGGCCATGCCCTTCTCGGCCTGGCGCTTGGTGATCGCCGCCGTGAGCGTCGTCTTGCCGTGGTCGATGTGGCCCATCGTGCCGATGTTCACGTGGGGCTTCGTACGCTCGAACTTCTTCTTGCCCATGATCCCTCTCCTCTTCCGCTCCTATCGGGCCCTACTCGCCCGAGACCCGGGCGATGATCTCCTTCGATACCTGCGCCGGCACCTCCGCATAGGCGTGAAGCTGCATCGGGCTGTGCGCGGCGCGGCCCTGGGTCCGCGAGCGCAGGTCGGTCGCGTAGCCGAACAGCTCGGCCAGCGGCACCAGCACCCTGATCACCTTCTGCCCCCCCGAGTCGTCGATCCGCTCGATCCGGCCGCGCCGGGCCGTCACGTCGCCCATCACCTCTCCCATGAAGTCTTCGGGAGTGGTCACCTCGAACTCCATGACGGGCTCGAGCAGTGCGGGATCGGCCTTGCGGGCCGCCTCCTTCAGCGCCATCGAACCGGCGATCTTGAACGCCATCTCGCTCGAGTCGACCTCGTGGAAGGTGCCGTCCATCAGGGTCGCCCGGACGTCCACCATCGGGTACCCGGCCAGCACGCCGTTGTCGAGCGCCTCCTGGATCCCCTGGTCCACAGCGGGGATGTACTCGCGGGGGATCTTGCCGCCGACGATCTTGTTCAGGAACTCGTATCCCCCACCGGGACCGGTCGGCTCCAGGTTGATCACAACATGCGCGAATTGTCCGCGGCCTCCTGTCTGCCGGACGAAGCGGGTCTCGACCTTGTGCACCTCGCGGCGGATCGTCTCGCGGTAGGCGACCTGCGGCTTGCCGACGTTGGCGTCGACGGAGAACTCTCGCTTCAGGCGGTCCACGATGATGTCGAGATGGAGCTCGCCCATCCCCGAGATCACCGTCTGTCCCGTCTCGTCGTCGAACTTCACGACGAACGTCGGGTCCTCGTCCGCGAGCTTGGCGAGGCCGTTCCCCAGCTTGTCCTGGTCAGCCTTCGTCTTGGGTTCCACCGCCACGGAGATGACGGGCGTGGGGAAGCTGATCGATTCGAGGACGACCTGGTGGTCGGGATCGCAGATCGTGTCACCGGTCGTCGCGTGCTTCAAGCCGACGACGGCGACGATGTCGCCCGTGTAGGCGGCCGCCATGTCTTCACGGTGGTTGGCGTGCATCTGCAGGATCCGCCCGATCCGCTCCTTGCGGTCCTTGGTGGCGTTGGCCACGTGGGTCCCGGCTCGGAGCACACCCGAATAGACCCGCAGGTACGTGAGACGGCCGACGTAGGCGTCCGACATGATCTTGAACGCGAGTGCGGCGAACGGCTCGGAGTCCTCAGGCTTCCGCTCGACGTGGGCTGCTTCGTCGTTCGGCAGATGACCCTGCACGGGAAGTACCTCGGCCGGGGACGGGAGATAGGCGACGATCGCGTCGAGCAGCAGCTGGACACCCTTGTTCTTGAATGCGGATCCGACCAGCACCGGAACCCCCAACCCGCCGAGCGTCGCGCGACGGATCGCGCGGTGCAGCTCTTCCGTCGTCGGCTCCTCCTCGTGCACGAACTTCTCCATCACCGACTCGTCGTGGTCGGCGAGCTTCTCGAAGAGCTGGTGGCGCGCCGACTCGGCCGCTTCCCGGTATCCCTCCGGGATGTCCGTGTCGTGCCATTCCTCGCCCATCTCTCCCTCCCAGTAGTGGGCGTTCATCTGGACGAGGTCGATCACGCCGTGGAAATCCGACTCGGTACCCCAGGGAAGCTGCAGGACGAGCGGGGTCGCCTGCAGTCGGTCCACGATCATCTCGACGGTGCGTTCGAAGTTGGCCCCGGTCCGGTCCATCTTGTTGATGAAGCAGATCCGCGGCACCTTGTATCGATCGGCCTGTCGCCAGACCGTCTCGCTCTGCGGCTCGACCCCCGCGACGGCGTCGAAGACCGCAACGGCGCCGTCCAGCACACGGAGCGATCGTTCGACTTCGACCGTGAAGTCGACGTGACCGGGGGTATCGATGATGTTGATCCAGTGGCCCTTCCACTGACAGGTGGTGGCGGCCGAGGTGATCGTGATGCCACGCTCGCGCTCCTGCACCATCCAATCCATCTGGGCGGTGCCTTCGTGCACCTCGCCGATCTTGTACGCCTTCCCCGTGTAGTACAGGATCCGCTCGGTGGTGGTGGTCTTGCCCGCGTCGATGTGAGCCATGATGCCGATGTTGCGCGTGCGAGCGAGGGGGTACTCGCGGATCGCGAGCCCCTTGCCGCCGTCCTTGACCTTCTGTTCGGTCGTCGCCACCTGCATCCTCTCCGCGGGGACCGCCATCTAAGGGGTCCCCTCCACACGGGAAACCGGCCCCTGAGGGCCGGTGCCGTGGCTCTCCTCGATCACCATCGGTAGTGCGCGAACGCCTTGTTGGCCTCGGCCATCTTGTGCATGTCCTCCCGCCGCTTCACGGATGCCCCCTGGCCGTTGGCGGCGTCCATGATCTCCGAGACCAATCGTTCGGCCATCGAGTTCTCGCGCCGGGCGCGCGAGAAGTTCACGAGCCATCGCAACGCGAGCGTGGTGCCGCGGGTCGGCTTCACCTCCACGGGTACCTGGTAGGAGGCGCCTCCGACCCTGCGGGACTTCACCTCCAGCATCGGCCGCACGTTCTCGACGGCGCGCTTCAGGGTGATCACGGGGTCGTTCGCGGTCTTCTGGCTGATCTGCTCGAGCGCTTCGTAGACGATGTGCTCGGCCACGGTTTTCTTCCCGTGCAACAGCACCTTGTTGACCAACTGCGTCACCAATGGGTTCTGGTAGACGGGGTCGGGGGTGATCCCCCTGCGTACGGCAGGGCCCTTCCGGGGCATGACTACTCGCCACCCTTCTTGGCGCCGTAGCGCGACCGGGCCTTGCGGCGGTCGCGTACGCCTGCGGTGTCGAGCGTGCCCCGGACGATCTTGTAGCGAACGCCGGGAAGGTCGCGCACGCGACCTCCGCGGACGAGCACGATCGAGTGCTCCTGAAGGTTGTGCCCCACGCCCGGGATGTACACCGTGACCTCGATCCCTGAGGTCAGCCGGACCCTGGCGACCTTCCGAAGGGCCGAGTTCGGCTTCTTCGGGGTCATCGTGTAGACGCGCGTGCAGACGCCACGCCGCTGCGACGAGCCCTTCAGCGCGGGGCTCTTCGTCCGCTTCTTGGGCCTCGACCGGCCCTTCCGCACGAGTTGTTGGATGGTGGGCATGGCTCTCTCGTCTGCACTCTTTCCTTTTCATTCACCGAGGCGTGGGAGCCTCGGGCCGAACCCTTTGGGGCGCAGCGCGAACGCCGCGACCCTGCGGGGTTGTCGCTCCGACCGGAGCCGGACGCCCGACATGTTCGCCGTACTCGGGCGCGACCGCCAAAGCTACTGGTCGTGAGCACGAGATGTCAACCGCGTGGGTACCACCCGGCGTGAGGGCCGGCCTGCGCGGATGCGCTCGCTAGCCTACCCGGCGGGTCGGGTTCCCGACACCTACTCGTCCTCGGCCCCGGAGACACCCCCGAGCATGCTCTCGGCCTGCTGTCGGGTGAGACCGACCAGCGCCGGCTCGCCCCCCTCGGCCAGCTCGGCGAGCTCCCGCTGGCGTGTCAGCCAGTACTCCGGGATCGCGTCCGGCTTGATCTTGACCGCGACGTTGCGGTACCGGCTCATGCCCGTGCCTGCCGGGATCAGCTTCCCGATGATCACGTTCTCCTTGAGCCCCAGCAATGGGTCGGCCTTGCTCTGGATGGCGGCGTCCGTGAGGACCCGGGTCGTCTCCTGGAAGGAGGCGGCCGAAAGCCACGAGTCCGTCGCGAGCGAGGCCTTCGTGATCCCGAGCAGGACCGGTCGAGCCGAGGCCGGCACGCCGCCCGCCTCCACGACCTCCTGGTTCGTGTCCTCGAAGACCCGGCGATTCACGAGGTCTCCTGGCAGCAGATCCGTTTCGCCCGGCTCGATGATGTGCACCTTCCGGAGCATCTGGCGGGCGATCAGCTCGATGTGCTTGTCATGGATCGTCACGCCCTGCGACCGGTAGACCTGCTGGACCTCGTCGACGAGGTGCAGCTGCAGCGCGAGGACGCCCTCCACCCGCAGCTTCTCGTGGGGGTTCACGGAACCCTCGGTGAGCTGCTGGCCGACCTCAACCTGATCGCCGTTCGCGACCGTGAGGCGCGCGCGGAACGACACCTGGTACTCGACCATGTCGCCCGTCTCATCGGTGACTCGGAGGCGTCGGACGTGCTTCTCGTCATCGTCCTCGATGGTCACCTCGCCCGACAGCTCGGTGATCTGCGCCATCCCCTTCGGATTGCGAGCCTCGAACAGCTCGACCACGCGCGGGAGGCCGTGCGTGATGTCCTCCCCGGCGATGCCGCCGGTGTGGAAGGTTCGCATCGTGAGCTGGGTGCCCGGCTCACCGATCGACTGGGCGGCGATGATGCCGACCGCCTCTCCGATGTCGACGAGCCGGCCCGCGGCGAGCGACCGTCCGTAGCACGCCTGGCACACACCGACGTCGGCCTCACAGGTGATCACGGAACGGACCCGCACGCTCTCCACGCCGGAGTCGATCACCGACGCGGCCAGCTCGTCGGAGAGCTCCGCGCCGCGGGCGGCGATCTTCTTCCCGCCCACCTTCACGTCCTCCGCGAGGACGCGTCCGAACAGCGACGTGTCCGTATGGGCGGCCCTGACGGTGGTCCCGTCGGGTCGGGTGATGTTCACGGTCGCCGTGATCGACCGGTCGGAGCCGCAGTCCTCCTCACGGATGATGACCTCCTGGGCGACGTCGACGAGACGCCGTGTGAGGTAGCCCGAGTCCGCCGTGCGCAGCGCCGTGTCGGCGAGGCCCTTCCGAGCCCCGTGCGTCGAGATGAAGTACTCGAGGACCGACAGGCCCTCTCGGAAGTTCGACTTGATCGGACGAGGGATGATCTCGCCCTTCGGGTTGGCGACGAGGCCTCGCATCCCCGCGAGCTGGCGGATCTGCATGATGTTCCCGCGCGCACCCGAGTTGGCCATCATGTAGATCGGGTTGGTCTTCGTGAACTGGGCCTCCATCGCGTCTTTGACCTCATCGGTGGCCTGCGTCCAGATCTCGATGAGCTCCTGACGACGCTCGTCGTCCGTGATGATGCCCTTGCGATACTGCTGCTCAACCTTCTGTGCGCGCTTCTCGTGCTCGTCCAGGATCTTCTGCTTCTCCGGGGGCGTGGTGACGTCCTCGACGCCCAGGGTCACGCCCGCCTTGGTGGCGTAGTCGAACCCGAGGTTCTTCAGATTGTCGAGGACGATCTCGGTCTGTGCTCGATCGTAGCGGTGCACGACCTCATCGACGAGACGGGCCACGTCCGGCTTCAACACTGGCTCGTTGCGGTACTCGAAATCGTCCGGGAAGGCCGTGTTGAAGACGATCCGGCCGATGGTCGTGCGGATGACCGGCGTTCGGCCCGCCCACCCCTCGGCCTTGGGGTCGTACCCCTCCGGCAAGAGCTCCTCCGGGAGCGCCTTCCCCGTGAGCCGGACACGTACCGGATCGTGGAGCGGATGACCGCGGTCGAGCGCCAGCAACGCTTCGGCGGTCGAGCCGAGCGTCGGGATCTCCTCGTCCTTCATGTCTTCGTTCTGCGTGAGGGTCAGGTAGTAGAGCCCCAGCACCATGTCCTGCGACGGAGTGGCGATCGGACGCCCGTGCGCCGGCGACAGGATGTTGTTCGTCGAGAGCATCAGGATCCGGGCTTCGGCCTGCGCCTCCGCGGACAAGGGGACGTGGACCGCCATCTGGTCCCCGTCGAAGTCCGCGTTGAACGCGGCGCACACGAGCGGGTGGATCTTGATGGCCTTGCCTTCGACCAGCACCGGCTCGAACGCCTGGATCCCCAACCGGTGCAGGGTCGGCGCTCGGTTCAACATGACCGGATGCTCGCGGATAGCCTCCTCGAGCACGTCCCACACCTGCGGCCGGGCGCGCTCGACCATGCGCTTGGCGCTCTTGATGTTCTGCGCGAGGTTCTGGTCGACGAGGCGCTTCATCACGAACGGCTTGAACAGCTCCAGCGCCATCTGCTTGGGCAGCCCGCACTGGTGCAGTCGAAGCTCCGGCCCGACCACGATCACGGACCGTCCCGAGTAGTCCACGCGCTTGCCCAGGAGGTTCTGACGGAAACGACCCTGCTTGCCCTTCAACATGTCGGACAGCGACTTCAGCGGGCGGTTGCCCGGACCGGTGACCGGACGCCCACGACGGCCGTTGTCGAACAGCGCGTCGACGGCCTCCTGGAGCATCCGCTTCTCGTTGTTCACGATGATCTCCGGCGCCTGCAGGTCGAGGAGTCGCTTCAGCCGGTTGTTCCGGTTGATCACGCGTCGGTAGAGGTCGTTCAGGTCCGACGTCGCGAACCGACCACCGTCCAGCTGCACCATCGGCCTGAGGTCCGGCGGGATCACCGGGATCGCGTCCAGGACCATGCCCATCGGGTTGGAACGGCCCTCCACGAAGTTCGAGGCGACCTTGAGGCGCTTGATCGCCTTGAGGCGCTTGGTCCCCTTGCCGTTCTCGATCGTCTCCCGCAGCGCCTCGCCCTCGGACACGACGTCATAGTCCTGCAGCAACCGCTTGATGGCCTCGGCACCCATGCCACCGTCGAAGTAGTCGGCGAAACGCTCACGCAGCGACCGGTAGACGGCGTCGTCCGCGACGAGCTGCTTCAGCTTCAAGCTCTTGAAGGCAGACACCATGTCGTCCAGGTGCTGGACGTCTCGCGCGGCGGCCTCATGGATCCTTTCGACGTCACGCTGGGCCTCGCGCTTGGCGGCCGAGAGCTGCGCACCCTTGGCTCCCTCGCCCTCCAGCTCCTTCAACCGGTCCTCGAGCTCGGAGAGCCGGCGCTTGACCTGATCGTCCCGGTCGGCCTCGATCTCGCGCTTCTCGGATTCGATCTCCTCCTCGATGCCGGGAAGGTCCTTGTGGCGGCGCTCGTCATCGATCCGCGTCACCACGTAGGCGGCGAAGTAGATGATGCGCTCGAGATCCTTCGGAGCGATGTCCAACAGGTAACCGAGGCGCGAAGGAACGCCCTTGAAGTACCAGATGTGGGTGACGGGAGCGGCCAGCTCGATGTGGCCCATGCGGTCGCGGCGCACCTTGGAACGGGTGATCTCCACTCCGCAGCGCTCGCAGATGATCCCCTTGAACCGGACACGCTTGTACTTGCCGCAGTGGCACTCCCAGTCCCGCGTCGGCCCGAAGATCCGCTCGCAGAACAGGCCGTCCTTCTCCGGCTTCAGCGTGCGGTAGTTGATCGTCTCCGGCTTCTTGACCTCTCCGTTGGACCACGCGCGGATCTGGTCCGCCGTCGCCAACCCGATCCGAAGCTCGTCGAAGTAGTTCACATCCAGCACTTAGGCCTCCGCCTCCTCAACCCGTCCCCGCACTACCTTGAACGCTTCCGTATTCCCCTTGCGCCTCAATCGAAGTCCGCCCCGGCCGGCTCCCGGCGGCTGAGATCGATACCCAGCTCCTCGGCCGCCCGGAAGACGTCCTCATCGGTCTCGCGCAGCTCGATCTCATCCCCGCTCGCCGAGCGGACCTCGACGTTCAGCGAGAGCGACTGCATCTCCTTGATCAGCACCTTGAAGGACTCGGGGATCCCCGGCTCGGGGATGTTCTCGCCCTTCACGATCGCCTCGTAGACCTTCACGCGGCCCAGGACGTCGTCGGACTTGATCGTGAGCAGCTCCTGCAGCGCGTAGGCGGCGCCGTACGCCTCCAGCGCCCACACCTCCATCTCGCCGAACCGCTGGCCGCCGAACTGGGCCTTCCCGCCCAGCGGCTGCTGCGTGATCATCGAGTACGGGCCTGTCGACCGGGCGTGGATCTTGTCGTCGACCAGGTGAAGCAGCTTCAGGATGTACGCCACACCCACGGTGACCCGCTCCGCGTAGGGCTGCCCGTTGCGCCCGTCGAACAGTCGCGCCTTGCCGATCTCGTTCACGAGCCTCTGCCCGTCGGCGCCCGCGTGGGAGCTCCTGATGGCCGCGAGGATCTCATCCTCCTTGGCCCCGTCGAAGACCGGCGTGGCGACGTGGACAGGCCCCGAGTGATCGTCCCCATCCTTCTCGAACCCCACCATCGCCGCATACCCGAGGTGGGCCTCGAGCACCTGCCCGAGGTTCATCCGCGAGGGAACGCCCAGCGGGTTCAGGATGATGTCGACCGGCGTGCCGTCCTCGAGGAACGGCATGTCCTCTTCGGGCAGGATCGTGGAGATCACGCCCTTGTTCCCGTGCCGCCCGGCGAGCTTGTCGCCGTCGGAGATCTTGCGCTTCTGCGCGACGTAGACGCGCACCAACTGGTTCACGCCCGGCGGCAGCTCGTCGCCGTCGTCCCGGTTGAAGACCCGGACGCCGATCACCTTGCCCGATTCGCCGTGGGGGACCTTCAGGGAGGTGTCTCGCACCTCACGCGCCTTCTCCCCGAAGATCGCGCGGAGGAGCCGCTCCTCGGGGGTCAACTCCGTCTCGCCCTTCGGCGTGACCTTGCCCACGAGGTAGTCGCCGGGATTGACCTCGGCGCCGATGCGTACGATCCCTCGCTCGTCGAGGTCCTTCAGGATCTCCTCCGAGACGTTGGGGATGTCCCGGGTGATCTCCTCGGCTCCCAGCTTGGTGTCGCGGGCATCGACCTCGTGCTCCTCGATGTGGATCGAGGTGAGGACGTCGTCCTTCACCAGGCGCTGCGAGATGATGATCGCGTCCTCGTAGTTGTGTCCCTCCCACGGCATGTACGCCACCAGCAGGTTCTTCCCCAGGGCGATCTCGCCCGCGTCGGTGGACGGGCCGTCGGCGATGACCTGACCCTTCGCGACCTTGTCCCCGATCTCGACCACCGGCTTCTGGTTGAAGTTGGTCCCCTGGTTGGTCCGTCGGAACTTGATCAGGTCGTAGGTGCGGAGCGTCCCGGTCCGCTCCTTCACGACGATGACCTCGGCCGAGACGTCTTCGACCGTGCCCGAGTCCTCGGCGAGCACGACGTCACCCGCGTCCACGGCGGCGCGGAACTCCACGCCGGTCCCGACGAGCGGAGCCTCGGCCCGGAGCAGCGGGACCGCCTGGCGCTGCATGTTGGCGCCCATCAGGGCACGGTTCGCGTCGTCGTGCTCGAGGAACGGGATCAGGGCCGCCGCCACGGAGACGAGCTGCTTGGGCGAGACGTCCATGTAGTCGATCTCCTCGGGGGGGACCTGATCCACCTCACCTCCCTTGCGGCGCACCAGGACCTGCGTGTCTTGGAACGTGCCATCGGAGGCCAGGCGAGCGTTCGCCTGCGCGATCACGTGCTTGTCCTCCTCATCCGCCGAGAGGTAGTCGATCTTCGCGGTGACCTTGCCCTTCTCGACCCGCCGATAGGGGGTCTCGATGAAGCCGAACTCGTTGATCCTCCCGAAGCTGGAAAGCGATCCGATCAGGCCGATGTTGGGACCTTCGGGCGTCTCGATCGGGCACATCCGACCGTAGTGCGACGGGTGGACGTCGCGGACCTCGAACCCCGCGCGCTCGCGGGACAGCCCGCCGGGGCCCAGGGCGTTGAGGCGTCGCTTGTGCGTGAGCCCCGCCAGGGTGTTGGTCTGGTCCATGAACTGCGATAGCTGCGACGTCCCGAAGAACTCCTTGATCGAGGCCACGACGGGACGGATGTTGATCAAGGTCTGCGGCGTGATCGCCTCGACATCCTGCGTGGTCATCCGCTCCTTCACGACTCGTTCCATACGGGACAGACCGATCCGGATCTGGTTCTGGATCAGCTCGCCCACCGATCGAAGCCGGCGGTTGCCGAAGTGGTCGATGTCGTCGGGGTCATAGCCCTCTTGGCCGGCGTGCAGGTTCACGAGGTATCCGACCGTCTTGAGGATGTCCTCGAAGGTGAGAACCGCCTTGTATTTGGGCGCTCCCTGGCCGGCGGCCTCCTCCTTCTGCATCGTGGAGAAGACCCGATACCGGTTCTGTTCCCAGGCCTTCTTGTCGGGGTTGTCGAGCTCGCCGAGCCCCTTGTGATGGGCTCGCAGCTGCCTCAGGAGCAGGCCCTCGGCGGCGGCGAGCTTCTTGTCCACCTTGTGCCGGCCGACCCGGGCGACGTCGTAACGCTTCGGATTGAAGAACAGGTTCTCGAGGAGGGTCTTCGCGCTCTCGGCCGTCGGCGGCTCGCCGGGGCGGAGCTTGCGGTAGATGTCCTCGAGCGCTTCCTCGTGGGTCTCGACGTGGTCCTTCTCCAGCGTGTTCTGGATGGAGACGGCGTTGCCGAAGAGCTTCAGGATCTCGTCGGCGCTGAACCCCAGCGCCTTGAGGAACACGGTCACGTTCTGCCGACGCTTGCGGTCGATCCGAACGCCGACGGTGTCCTTCTTGTCGACGTCGAACTCGAGCCATGCCCCGCGGGACGGGATGATCTTCGCGATGAACACGTCCTTGTCGGACGTCTTGTCGAGCTCCTTGCTGAAATAGACACCGGGCGAGCGCACCAGCTGGGAGACGACCACGCGCTCGGTGCCGTTGATGATGAAGGTGCCTCGGTCGGTCATCATGGGGAAGTCCCCCAGGAAAACCTCCTGCTCCTTGATCTCGCCAGTGACCTTGTTGACGAAGGTCGCCTCGACGAACAATGGAGCGGAATAGGTGATGTCCTTGTCCCGGCACTCCTCTTCCGAGAACTTCATCTCTCGGAACTCATGCTTGCCGAAGTACAACTGGAATTGCTCTGTGAAGTCCTCGATGGGCGAAACCTCTTCGAGAACCTCCTTCAGGCCTTCGTTCAGGAGCCTATCGAAGGAGTCCTTCTGGATCGCAACGAGATCGGGAAGCTGAAGGACCTCGTCGAGCTTGGCGAAACTGACACGATTCCGAACAGGCACGAGCTGGTCAGGCAAGCAGAACCCCTCCCGGGAGACGTCGAGAGCGCACGGCAGAGCGCGGTGGACGACACGGCAAACGGCAGTCTACGAGGAGATGCGGGCACCGTCAACGGAGCCTGCCCGGAACGGCGGGTTCCGATGAGGGTACGCCCCTCCTACCGACCGGTCAACCCGCGGAAAGATCGGTTCGACGAGCACCACCGACTGCCGAGAGGCCGGTTGATGGTGTGGCGACGGCCCCGGCGGTAGGGTTCGGCGACGATGGCCTCGCACCCCGTCCGGTCTGGCCGGTGGCGCCCAACGACCCGCGGGAGACGGGTCGTCCTGGCCGTCGGCGCAGGCCTCGCCACCTTCGTGCTCCTGCTGGTCCTGGACGGGCTGTGGGCCGGCAGGATCCTGGTCAGGGGACTCACGCGCGCTCGGTCGGAGCTGACGGTGGCGATCGAGTCGATCGTCACCGGGGACCCTGAGGCGGCGGCGCCACACTTCGTCGCCGCAGAGCGCGCCGCCGACGAAGCGCTCGGCGCGGTGGGTCATCCGGCGATGGGGATCACCGGACTCCTGCCCCTCGCAGGCGGCAATATCGAGGCGGCGGCGGCCGTTGCCGAAGCCTCACGGGCGACGGCCGCAGCGGGCGGCACGATGGTCGAGGTGGCCCGCGACCTGGGCTGGACCGACATCCGGATCCCGGCCTCGAGTGCGGCCGGCAGACTGGACATCGAGGCATTCGAGGCCGCCCTGCCCGGCATGGAATCGGTGGCCCGTGAGCTCGGAGAAGCCTTGGTCCCGCTCCAGGCGGCCGGAGGCGACGGACTCCTAGGGCCCGTCGCCTCCGGCTACCGGGACGCCGTGGACGGTCTCTCCCGCCGAGCGGATCTGGCCGGCCGCTTCCGCGACTCCATGCGCCTCGTGACGGCGATGTTCGCGGGCGAGCACCGATACCTTGTCTGCGTGCCGGCCCTCGGCAGGCCCCGACCCGGCGGAGGAGCCCCCACCGCTGTCGCGGTCCTTCTCGTGGACGACGGATCACTCGAACTCAGGCGGACGACGCCTGCTCCGAAGGCCCTCGCCGACACCGATGTCTCGCTCAGATGGCCGAAGACCGCACGGGCCCTTATGGAGGCGGCCGAGGAGTCCGGGATCGCGGGTGTTGATGGGGTGATCCTGATCGACGCGGTCGCGCTCCAAGATCTCGTATGGACCGTCGGCGACGTGGAGGTGGAAGGCCTGCCTCTCGCGCTGTCCGACCAGACCACGACCTCGGCGTTGGAGATCGACGCGTTCTTGGGGAACGCCCCGATCAGGGCCGCCGAGCTCCATGCCGACCTCGTCTCACAGATCCTGCGAGCGTTCCTCGAACGGCGCCCCGGTGTCGAATCCTTCGCGCTCGCGATGGCCTCTGACACGCGCGGAGGGCATCTTTCTGTCTACCTTCCTGGAGGCAAGGGTCGCCTTGTCAATGCTCTGGGCCTCAACGGACGAACGTGGCTGCCCGATCCAGGGATCCTCCCGGTCGTCGCCAGCTGGAGCACGCTGGGGAACTCCCACGTGGGCGCCCTCGTGAGCACGACCGTTCAACAGACGATCACGGTCCGGCCCAACGGGTCGGCATCGGTGGACGCTGAGGTTCTGTTCGAGAACGGCGCAGGGACGGATCCCCCCTCGGTTCTGCTGGGCCGGCCGATCGGCGGACTGCCCGTGGGGACCTTCGCGGCGGACGTGACCCTCTACCTGCCGAAGAACGCCCAAGACATCGCCGCGGAGACGAGCCGCCCCAGCCCGATCAGGGTCGGTCGGGACCTCGGACTCGTCACGGTGATGGGCTCGGTCGCGGTCCGGGGGGGCGATTCGACGACGCTGACCGTCACGTATCTGGTTCCGGATGCCGTTCGGACGGTCGATGGTGCGAGAGAGGTTGCGCTCCGTTTGATGCCCCAGCCGACCCTGAAGGGAGTTCGCTTCCAGATCCGGATCGTCCTTCCCGACGGCTCGACCATCATGTCCGCCTCTCCTGGGCTCCATGGGCGAGGCGACACCGCTGTCTTCTCAGGTGTCCAGGACGCGACGACGGATCTCGCGCTCCGATTCCGGGCGGGGCAGGACTAGCTGAGGACCTGTGAGGCGAGCGACGGCTCATGTCCGTCCGACACCGGCGGGAACGACGTCTCCTCGGCTTCGACCGAGTCGATCTTCACGGCCAGCGCCTCCAGGAGGTCGGCGATCGCGTGGGCGATCCGCGCGCCCTGGTCACTCGAAGTGATCCGAACGCCCCGGTCGTAGAGGATCTGGAAGAAGTCCTCCAGGATCGCGCGCTGATCGCCCAGGAGCGACGCCTCGGACACGTTCAGGGCGCTCGACAGTCGGGCGAGCGTCTGGATCGACGGCTCAACATGACCATTCTCATAGCGAGAGAGACGGGCCTTCGGGATGCCTGAGATGTCCTCGAGCTCCGACTGGCTCAGACCGGCGGCAACCCGAGCTTCGCGCAGTCGCTGACCGAAGTGTTTCCCATCGCTTTGCCGCATGCCGTTTTTCTCCCATCGCTTTCGAACGTGGCCGCACGTTAGCACAGGGGATTCACCGAAGGGAACCTGAGCGCCGGCGAAGCCGGCGCCCCAGGATCGGGTCGTTCTACTTGACCTCGACGGTCGCGCCTGCCGCTTCGAGCTGCTCCTTTGCCTTGTCGGCCGCTTCCTTGGTCACCTTCTCCAGGACCGGCTTGGGAGCGCCGTCCACGAGATCCTTCGCTTCCTTCAGGCCGAGGCTCGTGAGCGCGCGAACCTCCTTGATCGCCTGGATCTTCTTGTCGCCGGCGGCCGTGAGGATGACGTCGAACTCAGACTGCTCCTCTTCGGCCTCGGCGCCGCCCCCTCCTGCTGCCGTCGCGCCCGCCACCATCATCGGGGTGGCCGCTGCGGCCTGAACGTCGAATGCCTCCTCGAACGCTTTGATGAACTCGGACAGTTCCAGGAGCGTCATCTCCTTGAACTGATCGAGCAGATCCTCGGTGCCTATCTTCGACTTCGCCACGGTTCACTCCTTCCCTTCTTCTTGGGACACTTCGTCGGGCGCCCCTCCGGCAGCAGGTGCTTCGGCATCAGGTGCTTCGGCATCAGGTGCTTCGGCATCAGGTGCTTCGGCCTCGGGTGCTGCTTCGGCGGCCGGCTCTTCCGGAATCTTCGCCTTGAACGCCTCGAGCAGTGACAGGAACCGCACCTGCGCCGCTTGGAACGTGGCGGCCGCGCGCGACATCTCGCTCTTCATCAGACCCGCCAGCTTCGACAACATGACTTCGCGCGACTCGAGGTCGGCGAGGGCCTTCGCCTCGTCGGCGGAGAGCACACGGCCCTCCACGAACCCGCCCTTCAGCACGAGTGCGGGGAACTTCTTGGCGGCCGCCGTCATGCTCTTGGCTGCGGCGACCGGATCCTCCTGAACGAACGCCACGGCGCTGGGGCCCTCGAACAGTGACCCGAGCCCGGCGGCATCCGTTTGCTCGAGGGCACGGCGCATCAGGGTGTTCTTGATGACCGCGAACCTCGCGCCACCGTCTCGCAGGGACTTCCGGAGCTCCGTGATCTCAGACACCGTGAGGCCGCGGTAGTCGGTGAGCAGCAGCGCTGTAGACCCGTCGATCTGCTCTTTCAATTCGGCGACCCGTTCGACCTTCTTGGTACTCGGCATCGCGCCTCCTCTATGAACAACGCGTCCCCGCAGACAGCGGAGACGCGCGAGCGGCGCGACAACTCCGGAAGGTGGTGCGTGTCCGCCACGCACGAACCTCGCCTCGGCAGGTGCCCCGGAGGGATTACGCGCGCGCACGCGCCCCTGCTGTCTGCGGCGTTCCGAGGATAGCAGGCAGGCCCGCCACCACAGGATCTGACCGGTCGGATCTCCCTACGACGCGGCGGCGGCCTGGAAACCGCGTGGCTTCGCCGGGTCGATCCGGATGCTCGGGCCCATGGTCGAGGAAACCGCCAGCGACTTGATGTAGCGGCCCTTCGCGGAGGAGGGCTTCGCTTTCAGGAGCTCGTCGACGACCACCATGTAGTTCTCGAGGAGATTCCCTTCGTCGAAGGACTTCTTCCCGATGATCAGGTGAACGTTGCCGGTCCGGTCGGCGCGATACTCGACCTTCCCCCCCTTGATGTCGGCGACGGCCTTGGCGATGTCGTTCGTCACCGTGCCCGTCTTGGGGTTCGGCATCAGACCACGGGGGCCGAGGACGCGGCCAGCCTTCCCCACCGACGCCATCATGTCGGGAGTGGCGACGGCCGCGTCGAAGTCGATCACACCCTTCATGACCTCCTCGACCAGCTCCTCGCCGCCCACGACGTCGGCCCCGGCTTCGCGGGCCTCGCGGGCCTTCTCACCCACCGCGAAGACACCCACTCGAACCGACCTACCCGTCCCGTGCGGCAGCGCAACGGTGCCCCTCAGGGCCTGCTCGTTCTTACGCGGGTCGATCCCGAGCCGGAAGGCGATCTCCACCGTCTCGTCGAACTTCGCGTCCGGAAGGGACTTCAGGATCTTGATGGCCTCAGCCGGCAAGTACTCCTGGCTCCGGTCGAATGCTTCGATGGCCTGGCGGTAGCGTTTCCCGGGCGTCGAGCTCACGATGCCACCTCGACACCCATGCTCCGCGCCGTCCCTTCGATGATCCGCATCGCGTTGTCGATGTCGTTGGCGTTCAGATCGACCATCTTGCGCTCGGCGATCTCGCGGACCTGCCCTTTGGAGAGCTTGGCGACCTTGTCGCGGTTGGGTTCACCGGAGCCCTTCTCGATCCCGGCTGCCTTGCGGATCAGCTCGGAGGCCGGTGGCTGCTTCAACACGAACGAGAACGACCGGTCCTCGTAGATCGTGAGCTCGACCGGGATGATCTGGCCGGCGAACTGCTGAGTCGCCTCGTTGTACTGCTTGCAGAACTCCATGATGTTCACGCCGTGCTGACCCAGCGCCGTGCCCACGGGGGGTGCCGGGGTCGCCTGCGCGGCCGTGATCTGGAGCTTCGCGGTCGCGAGCACCTTCTTCTTCGCTGCCATCCTTCACACCTCCTGCGGTCCGAGCGGCCTTCCGGGCCTCCCGCGTCTAAGGGTCCTCTGTTGCGTATGTTGCGCTACCGCTTCGCTTCTTGAGGTCTAGACCTTCGACACCTGGTCGAAGGAGAGCTCGACCGGTGTCTCCCGGTCGAAGATGTTCACGAGCACCTTGAGCTTGGCCTGATCGGCGTTGATCTCGTTGATCGTGCCGTTGAAGTCCGCGAAAGGCCCCGACGTGATCCGCACGATGTCGCCCTCCTCGAAGCCGAGGCGCACCTGCGGGCGAGCCTCCTCCTTCTTCACGGTGAGGATCTTGTCGACCTCGTGCTTCGACAGAGGTGTGGGCTTTGAGCCGGTCCCCGCGGAGACGAATCCCGTGACGCCTGGCGTGTTACGAACCACGTACCAGGAGTCGTTGTCGTAGATCATCCGGACGAGCAGGTACCCCGGGAACTGCTTCTTCTTCACGACCTGCTTCTTCCCGGATTTGATCTCCATGACGTCTTCCATCGGGATGTGAACGCCGAAGATCTTCCCTTCCATCTGCATCGTATGGATCCTCGATTCGAGGTTGGCCTTGACCTTGTTCTCATAGCCGGAGTACGTGTGCACGACGTACCAGTCTCCATGGCCCCTGAACGGGTCCTCCGCGGGCACAGACTCGGGTTCGACCGTCTCCGCCTTGGGCTCGACCGGTTCGGGATCCGGCTCGACCGGTTCGGGATCCGGCTCAACGGGCTCCGGCTGGGGTTCGACAGGTTCGGGTTCGACCGTCTCCGCCTCGACCGTCGCCTGCTCGGGCTCGGGCATCTCCGTCTCGAGCTCCGCGTTCTCCGCCTCGGGTCGCACAGGCTCGATCTCGGTGCTCTCGGTGCTCTCGGTCTCGTCCAACTCGTCGGTCCTCATCAATCACCGAGCACGTTGAACACGAACCTCGTGAACAGGGAATCGAGCCCGAACACGTAGGTGGTGAGGACGGTGATGGTCACGAGCACCACGATCGAATAGGAGACGAGCTCCCGGCGGGTCGGCCAGTCGACCTTGGTGAGCTCCTGGCGGACCTCCTTCAGGAACTGTCGGGCGCCCGTCCGCTTCCGCTTCTCCTGCACGGTTGCCTTCCTGGTCGCGGCGGACGGGGTGGTGGGACGCCCGGTGCCGGCGCGCTTCTGCGCGCGCTCTTGGCGCTCCTGCATCCGCTTCGTCTGTCGATTCATGGGTGCTCCCTTGCAGGGGCGGAGGGACTTGAACCCCCAACCGCCGGTTTTGGAGACCGGTGCTCTACCAAATTGAGCTACGCCCCTGGGCTCCGGGCTCCCGGCTGAGGCGGGACGTTCGGAGACCTCAGTATATGGTCGCCTCCTTGGCCCGGCAAAGGAACGACCCGCGGCGACGGATCCGCGTGTCCCCCGGCCGGCGGGACCCGAGGGGGATTTCCTCGCGAGATACGTGAGCACGGCCGCACCTGACCTATCCTTCGAGCCAAGACGTGCCGCAGCGGCCCCGGATCGCGAGGCACACGCATGAACGAACAGCGCACCGCACGGCCGGCAGGAGCCGGTGGCCGTAGGCGTTCCCCCTTGTTCACGCGGCAGCCGGAGCCCGAGCCGACGGTGCTCTCGCCCGCCGAGGAAGAGATCGCGAACGCATTGACGAACGCGGTCGACGAACGCATCGAGGAAGGCCTGCAGGCGCTCGAGGAGCAGGCGACGATGTTGATGAAGGAGGTCGCCACGGAGCTGTGGCGGTCGTCGGCGAAAGACGTGCGTCCCGAGCAAGAGCGCATCGTCAGCCTCCTCTCACGCGACCAGGCGATCCGGAGCTTGATCTCATCGAGCGACGAGCGGTTCCAGGCACTGTCCACTCGCGCGGCCCGCGTAGAGGATGCGCTCGGCGATCTCGCCGAGACGGGTCGGGCGACCAGGCAAGCGATGGAGTCCTCGGTCGCGTCGATCCGCGAGATCGCCGACTCGCCAACGCTGCACGGCGTCGAAACCGTGCGTCTTCAGCTGGAACAGGTCGAGCGCCACATCGCCGAGACCTTCTCGACCCTCGAGGAGCGCGACAGAACCCTCACCGAGGCGATCCTCCAACAGGTTCACGAGCACGGCGAGATGGTGGCTCGCGAGACCTCCCGGGTGGTCGAGGCGATGCAAGGCTACGTTCAAGGGGGCGCCGAGGCGGTCGGACGACTCGCCCAGCGGGTCGAGGAGCACGCGGAATCATTCGTGAGCCAGGACGGGGAGCTGACGGCCAACGTCGGCGCGACGGTGCGTGAAGAGGTCCAGGCCGTCGGACAGCAGCTCGAGTTGATGTCCGAAGGCATGGGCATCAGTGCTCGGGACCAAGTCGCCCTCAGGGCCGCGACGGAGCGGTTCATCGACGCACGCGTCCGTGGGTTGGCGGAGCTGATCCGGAGCGACTCCCAGGCCCTCCGCCAGATGATCGAGGAGAAGACCGCGGAGCAGGAGGGAGTGCTCCGAGAGACCGTCGAGGAACGGATGATCCTGGTGGGCGAGGCCCTTGTCGACAAGACGGCGGAGGCCGCGCAAGACGCGATCGCCTCCACGATCGGCGAGACAGTCGAACGGATGAACGCCTCGGTGGGCTCGATCGTGGGGATCGACGCGATGCTGGCGGAGCAGCAGCAAGCCTTCGAGGAACGGATGCGGGCGCATGTGGACGACCGCGTGACCGCGATCGCACGGCTGGTCCGTTCGGACAATCAGACGCTCGCCGCTCGGTTCGCTCCGGGCGGCCCTGCGAACGACGATGCGGAGCTACTGCGTCAGACCCTGCGGTCGATCAAGGAGCTGCACGCGGGCCTCGCGAACGACGTCTTGAGTTCGGTGGATCGCCGATTCCAGTCGATGGCCGACCAGCTCCACAAGGAAACGCAGTCGACGACGGAGGCGATGGTCAACGTGGCCGAGCGGTTGAGCGACAAGATCGACCGCGTCTCGGTCATGGTGGACGAGGGCTACGGGAACGACGTCGCGATCGTCGTCGACCGGATGAGCGAGGCGATCCAGGCGATGTCGGGGCGGACGCCACGTCGCGACGCGCAGGGACAGATCGGAGCGTAGCCGGGCGAACTCGCCTCAGGCGTCCAAGAGCACCTCAGCTTCACCGCGCTTGATCGGCGATTCCGTCAGGCCGTCCCGTTCGACGGAGACCCAGCACTCGATCAGCGCGACGCCCCGTTCGACGTCGACGGCTTTCACGCGACCTGCCGCCACGATCTCCTCTCCCATGTAGACGGGCGCGCGGAACTGCGCGGTCAGTCGGCGGATGCGCTCCGGCCCGCCCGCCCATCGGGACACGCAGGTGGCGAGGTGACCCATCGTGAACATCCCGTGCGCGACGATCCCAGGGAACCCGGCCGCGCGTGCGATGGTCTCGTCCTGGTGCAATGGGTTCTGGTCTCCGCCCGCGTCGGCGTAGGCCTTCACGTCCTCGCGCGTCACCACTCGCGAGAGCGAGGGGATGTCGGAGCGGACCGCGACATCGCGCACCGACGGCATCAGCTCGCCGCTCGTTCGACCAGTGTCGACCGCGCGGTGCAGACGACGACCCCGCTCGGCTCGAGCAGCTCGGTCACGAGCACGAGGAACGCGTTGGCCCCCATCTCGCGGATAGACTCGATCCGGCTCCTGACCACGAGGGTCTCTCCTTCTTCGAGCGGACGCTGGAACTCGTACTCCTGTCTTCCGTGGAGCACGCGTGAGAAGTCGAGGTTGAGCTCAGGATCGGCGACGATGTCGGGGATGACCATGAACTCGGCAGCGGTCACGAACGTCGACGGCACGCCGATCGGGTCGTCGAACACGGCGCGGAACGCGGCGACGCGGTCGGGATCCACCGTGAAGTGAGCATCCGGGTAGACCTTTCCGGCAACCGCCGCGTTCATCGGTCGGTCATCCTCCCCAACGGCTGACATCCGTCCCTCCGACGGGGGACACGCGAAATCCCTCGCTGGGGGTACGTGATTCCGACGACCGGCAAGCCTACGATGCGCCGATGATGGTTGCCCGCACCAGACCCAAGGACCGGAAGGCTTCTGGGACGGCGGATGGGGACATCCGGGTCGTCATCGCCGACGATCATCGTTCCTTCGGCGAAGCGCTTCAGATCGCGCTTGATAACGAGGACGACCTCACGGTGATCGAGGTCGTGACGAACGGTGAATCCGCCATCGAGTCGGCGCAGGAGCAGCACCCGGACGTGCTCCTGATGGACGTCCAGATGCCGGGGGTCGACGGCCTCGAAGCAACCAGGCGGATCCATCGCGAAGCGTCCACCACCAAAGTGATCCTTTTGTCCGGCCACGACGACGATGTGGTCCTTGCTCGAGCGGTCGAGGCCGGCGCCCGTGGGTTCCTACGGAAGACGCAGGCCGTTTCCGAGCTGGCGGACGCGATCCGGCGCGCCTCTCGAGGGGAACCTCTTCATGCCGTTGGAGAGGTAGAGCTGTCGCTCGCCCGTTTCCGCATGCAGCGACGGACCGACGGTGAGCTCGCTCAGCGCGTGGAACGTCTCACCCCTCGAGAGCTCGAGATCCTCCAACGCGTCGCGGCGGGCGAGGCATCCGTCGATATCTCCGAGGAGCTTGGGATGAGCCGCCACACGCTGCGGACCCACATCCAGAACGTGCTGACCAAGCTCGGGGTGCATTCGAAGACCGACGCCGTGGTCGCCGCGATACGGTTCGGCAAGGTCAAGACGAACGACTCGCTCCCGCAGACCGACGTCGACGCGTCCTGATCCCCCGGCTAGCGCGTTTCCCGGTGCAGCGTGTGGGCCCGGCACCAGCGGCAGTATTTCTTGAGCTCGATCCGGTCCCGATCGTTCACCCGGTTCTTCACCGTGTTGTAGTTGCGGCGCTTGCAGTTCGAACAGGCGAGCGTGATCTTCGGGCGGTTCCCTTCTTTCCTCGCCATCGCTCGCCTACTTCACGACTTTCGTGACCCTGCCCGCGCCGACGGTGCGCCCGCCCTCGCGGATCGCGAAGCGGAGACCTTCTTCCATGGCGATAGGAGCGATCAGGTCGACTTTCATCTCGACATTGTCGCCTGGCATCACCATCTCGACACCCTCGGGCAGATGGGCCTGGCCGGTCACGTCCGTCGTCCGGAAGTAGAACTGCGGCCGGTAGCCGTCGAAGAACGGGGTGTGGCGGCCGCCCTCGTCCTTGGACAGGATGTAGACCTGCGCCTCGAACTCGGTGTGCGGTGTGATCGAGCCGGGCTTCGCCAGTACCTGGCCCCGCTCCACCTCTTCCTTGTCGATGCCGCGGAGGAGGACCCCCACGTTGTCCCCCGCTCGGATCTCGTCCAGGAGCTTGCGGAACATCTCGAGGTCGGTCGCGATCGTCTTTCGCGTGTCCTTGATCCCGACGATCTCGATCTCGCTCATCTTGTTGAGTGTCCCGCGCTCGACGCGACCGGTGACGACCGTGCCACGTCCGGTGATCGAGAAGACGTCTTCGATCGGCATCAGGAATGGCTTGTCGGTGTCGCGCACGGGCTCGGGGATGTACGCGTCGCACGCCGCCATCAACTCGTCGATCTTGTCGCCCCAGCTGTCGTCGCCCTCCAGGGCTTTGAGCGCGGAGATCTGGACCACCGGGACATCGTCGCCGGGGAACTCGTAGGAGGTGAGGAGCTCACGGACCTCGAGCTCGACGAGGTCGAGCAGCTCCGGGTCGTCGACCATGTCGCACTTGTTCAGGGCGACGACGATCGAAGGCACCCCCACCTGGCGGGCGAGGAGCACGTGCTCACGGGTCTGGGGCATGGGGCCGTCGGCGGCTGAGACCACGAGGATCGCGCCGTCCATCTGAGCGGCTCCCGTGATCATGTTCTTGACGTAGTCGGCGTGGCCCGGGCAGTCGACGTGGGCGTAGTGGCGGCTGTCGGTCTCGTACTCGACGTGGGCGATCGCGATCGTGATGCCGCGCTCACGCTCCTCAGGGGCCTTGTCGATCTCGTCGAACGGGGTGAAGTCGGCCATGCCCTTCTCGGCCTGGCGCTTGGTGATCGCCGCCGTGAGCGTCGTCTTGCCGTGGTCGATATGACCGATCGTGCCGATGTTCACGTGGGGCTTCGTACGCTCGAACTTCTTCTTGCCCATTCCTCTTGTCTCCTCGGGGATCCTTCTCGGACACTCTTGCTCGTAGCGGGGGGCGGGATCGAACCGCCGACACAGCGATTATGAGCCGCTTGCTCTACCACTGAGCTACCCCGCCCGGCGGTCGCCCAGTCTACCTGCGAGGCCGCCGATGCGGCATGAACGCTCGCCACCGCTCGATCAGTATGGAGAAGGGGATGGTGGTGGTGGTAGCTCGTACGGGGGCTGTCGTCCTCGCGATCGGAAGAAGAGCCAGGCGACCGCCATCCCGAAGACGAAGCCACCCACGTGCGCCCAGTAGGCAACACCACCACCGACCTGACTCCCCAATTGACCCACCCCGCTGAACAACTGCAGGACGAACCACGCGAGAAGCACGAAGCTCGCGGGTAGCTCGAGGAACGTGATGAAGAAGAAGATGACGAGGGTGTGTATCCGCGCCCGCGGGAACAGGACCAGGTACGCGCCCAGGATCGCTGCGATCGCTCCCGAGGCACCCACGTTGGGGACGGCTGAGTTCGGGGACAACCCAACCTGGAGAGCGGTCGCGGCCGATCCCCCCAGGACGTAGAGAGCGACGAAGGTGACCCGTCCCAGCCGGTCCTCCACGTTGTTCCCGAAGATCCAGAGGAACAGCATGTTGCCGGCGAGATGGAGCCAACCTGCGTGGAGGAACATCGACACGAAGACCGACGCAAGCCAGCTCTTGTCGGGGCAGGTCTGCCGGAGGAAGTCTTGGAGCGCGGCCGCTTGGCCTGCCCCCGCACCGAATGTCTCCGCGATCGCGCGTCGCGCTTCCGCACCTCCCTCGGCCAGCGTCGTCTGATTGGTGAGCTCGTACGGGATCTGTGCATTGCAGAAGAAGAACTCCTGTTGCTCCGCCTGCCCCGCGAACGTCGGCTCCCACAGCAGGAAGACCGCAACGTTGGCGGCCATGATCGCGATCGTCAGCCACGCGGTTCTCGTCGTCGGATTGATGTCGCGGATCGGGATCACGACGTACTCCCTTCCCGCCCGGACGATGAGCTGTTCGCACGCCATCGGCGGATCGATCGGGATCGGCGGAACGGCCTCTCGTGTCGTCGTGATGGTGCCGGCCTCCAGGAATGGCACCGGCTCACCGGGGAACCCCGGCGTCGTCGAGGCACTGAGCCGGAGAGGGGAATCGAACCCCTGACCTCCTCCTTACCATGGAGGCGCTCTACCGACTGAGCTACTCCGGCGGCAGGGGCGATGATAGCAATGGCTTGCCCGCGGGCCATGGCACGATGAGCAGATGAAGAGGACCGTCCTCGCGTTCGCCTCTGTGGCGTTCTTGACTGGCTGCGCCGGAGACACGATCGCGGACTCTCCGAACCAGCCACCCTCGACCGTGGCGTTCGAGAGGACCGACGCGCTCCTCTCCGTCGACGTCGCGGACGAACCCGTCGAGCAACGTCGAGGACTCATGGATGTAGAGAAGCTGCCGGCCGACCAGGGGATGGCCTTCGTGTTCGACGAGCCCACGGACTCCACGTTCTGGATGAAGGACACGCTCATCCCCCTGTCGATCGCGTTCGTCGACGAGAGCGACCAGGTGATCGGGATGCGCGACATGCAGCCATGTCGGTCCGATCCATGCCCGAACTACGGGGTTGACGAGCCCTACGTTCTCGCGATCGAGGCGAACCTCGGCTGGTTCGACGAGCACGGCATCGAAGCCGGCGACAAGGCGGAGCTCCGGGTGGCCGCGTATGGATGACTGCCTACTCTGTTCCGCCGACCGAGTGACACCGTGGCTGCACGAGGACGAGGAGTGCTGGGTGGCGGAGTGCATCGTGTGCCGGACCCCCATGGTGGTATGGAGGCTCCACGGGCTCCCCGACGCCGAGCTCGAAGCCGAGCTACTGGGTCGTCTCGAGCGAATCGCCGGCGACCGCTATGGCCGGGACGGCTTCTGGATCGATCCCGAGCGTCGCCGGATCCCCGATCACTGGCACGCGCACGCGCGACCCACCGACGGGTTCTTCGACCCGGCGAGCGAGCTCTACGGGAGATTCTGATCTGACCAGGTCTCGCGAGATGAGGTCAGCTCCGGGGAAGGGCTGAAGAGACCTGCGAAGAGGCGATCTGCGCGAGGATGCCGATCGACCCCAGCTGGCGCCTCATCCAGTCTCAAGGGGAAGGTGCTGGCCCACGGTCGCCTCGCGTGTCACGATTCCGCTGATGCAGCACGGACGCGGCCACGGCCGCTCGACCAGGGAGTGATCTCATGGATGGATCGATCCTCGGAACCCTCCTCGCCGGAGGGCTCCTCCTGTTCCTGGGCAGCCTCATCGCGTTCGGGGGGTATCGGCTCTTCCTGATCCTGTTGCCGATCTATGGCTTCTTCTTCGGGCTGTCGTTCGGAGCGCATTCGGTCCAGGCGCTGTTCGGGGACGGCTTCCTGTCGACCACGACGAGCTGGGTGGTCGGGTTCTTCGCCGGACTCTTGTTCGCTCTGCTCTCCTACCTGTTCTGGTCTTTCGCGGTCGCCTTGATGGCCGGTTCGCTCGGGTACGGCCTGGTGGCGGGCTTCTTCGGCCTGTTCGGCGCCGACCTTGACGTGTTGGTCTGGATCGTCGGCGTCGTCGTCGGCGTGGCCTTCGCGATCGCCGCGATCGTCCTGAACCTTCAGAAGGCGATCGTGATCGTCTCCACCGCGCTGATCGGCGCCTGGACGATCGTGGGGACGTTCCTGTTCCTCTTCACGTCTGCCACGCCCGCGAGTCTCGCCGAAAGCGGAGCGAAGAGGGTGCTGGACGACCATCCACTGTGGCTCATCATCTTCGCCGTCGTCGCCGCGGTCGGCATGCTCTTCCAGTTCCAGGTCAACCAGAGCTACGAGATCGAGCGGTACAACCGCTGGGAGGTCTCCACCGGGGGCATCCACGGCACTCCCCCGCCCGCCGCGATGTAGCGGGGGCGAGCACGCGCGTCGCCGGCCTCGGTGGGAGGGGCTAGTCCTTCCCCACCTTGAAGATCATCCAGTAGACGGCGTAGCCCGCGAGCACGACCCCGAAAACGATGAACACCACGGTGAGCGTCCCGATCTGGTAGGCGAGCAACGACGCGGACGCGATCACGCTGGACACGAATGACATCGGTGACTCCTTCAACGTGCGATCCGGCAACGGTCGGCGGACGGACCTTATCCCGCGCGCACGATCCGCACCAGCCCCACGGGTCAGACGTCAGACCTCCCTGGGGACGGGTTGGCTGGTTTGGCGGATGGTTGATCCGTTGGTCGGCGGTGGAGTGTTCGCAGAGCGCTCCTACCATACGGAACGGAGCTCGCCGGACGGACCCTTCTCAGGCGAGAGGGGTACTCCCACAGCAGGTCAAGTGCCTTCCTTCGGCTCACGCGGGAACCTGCTGCGCCAACACCTGGGATGCTGCACGCATGATGGAGTCGGCTCGAGACGTGACCGAGCAACGAGCGACGAACGTTCGTACGGTCATCCTCGTCGAAGGGAAGAGCGACGAGCTCGCGGTTGAGGCACTCGCATCACGATCCGGACGCGTCCTGAACGCCGAAGGTATCTCGGTCATCGCCATGGGTGGAGCGAAGAACATCGGTCGGTTCCTGGACCGGTTCGGACCTCGTGGGCTGGGTCTCACCCTGGCCGGGTTGTACGACGAGGCGGAGGAACCCGATTTCCGCCGAGGTCTCGAGCGGACGGGATTCGGATCTGGCCTATCGCGAGTCGACATCGAACGGCTCGGCTTCCACGCTTGCGTCGAAGACCTCGAGGACGAACTGATCCGTGCGCTCGGTCCTGAGGAGGTGATCGCAGAGATCGAGTCGCGAGGTGAGCTCGGGCCGCTCCGAACACTCCAGAAGCAACCGGACTGGCGTCAGCGACCCATCGAGCAGCAGCTCCGGCGCTTCCTTGGCAACGCGAGCCGCAAGATCGACTACGCACCTCGACTGGTCGAAGCTCTCGATCTTTCGAATGTTCCCCGCCCGCTCGCTGAGCTCCTTGCGCGAGTTTGACAGTCGCGAACGCGGGGAGGTGTCTCATCACACTGTGCACTTTTGCGCCTTGCCGACGTTCATGGATCAGCCTGTGGACGACTGCTTCATCGGCACGAGGCAGAAGGGGTGGCCGGCCGGATCAGCGAACACCCTCGATCGCTCGGACTGGTGCTGAGGATCGAACTTCGTGCCGCCGAGAGCGAGCACCGCCCGTTCGGCCTCCTCGAGGTCGCCGACCCGGACGTGCACGTGAAGCTGCATGGACGACGCCGGGTCCGGCCACGTCGGGGGCTGGTGTCCGGGAGCTCGCTGAAAGGACAGATGGAACTCGGCCTGTTCGCTCTCCCCTACCGAGCACCAGTCGGGATCGGCGTACACGATGGGCCACCCGGTCAGCCGGCTGTACTGGTCTTTGCGAGTCAGACTAGGGACGCTCGAGGACGTGGGCCGACTCCTCTGACTTGACCAGCTCCACCGCCCCCACGCTTTGCGTGGCAAGAGATCGACCGCTCGGTGACGTTCGGGTCGAGGGGATCTCGGATGCCGCAGCCTCCATCACGCGACGAAGCTCCTTCCAGGGCCCTGCGAGCTTGCGGAACAGCGGAGGGAATTCGGACCTCAGCCGTTCTGCCCGATCCGTGTACCGAGCGGTCAGCTCGCCCATCGCGAACACCGTGGCGGGCGGAAGGTCGTGCCCCTCATCGATCGCCAGCGACCTGAGCCGCTGGCGCGCGACGACGGCGTCCTGATGGGACCCGAGTGCGTCCTGGAGCGCGATCAGACGGCGATTCATCACGCGAGCGGGCTTGCCGTAGAGCTCCGCAACCGGTTCGAGCGCGTACCGCAGTCGCTTGCACCGGATGCGCAGCACGTGGAACTCGCCGGGCCCGGAGCTCGCATCGAGTCGCCGACCTTGCTTCCGGACCTTGCGGTACCGCTCGATTGCGATCCCCGCCACGCTCCCTGCAGCTGGCGCCGTCGAGGCGGCGGAGCGCCGAAGGGGTCCGTGAGCGAGGAACGCCGCGAAGCCGTCGACCAATCGATCGTACCGGCGAGAATCCAATGCCTCCAGGAGAACGGCGCGTGCGTCGCTGCGGCGCGACTCGAGCACGTGGATCAGCGCATCCAAAGCAGCTACCTCCCCACCGCCGATCCCTTCATCCGCACCTCCACGGAGCTGCCCGATCCCAACATCCAGATCTCGAACTGCGCCCAGGACCTGACCCAGCCATCCGAGCTCCGCCCGGAACCGGCTCGCCCTGATCGGGAGCGCCGGTTGGAAGTTCCCAAGGACCGCGCGGAGCCGCCGCGTCGCAACCCGCATCCCATGGAGCTCCTCAGGATCTTCCCCGAGTCTCGTGCCCGACTCGTGCGCGAGCATCTCGATGAAACGCCCCCGGAGTACCGCGAACGCCAGCTCCCCCGTGGAGCTGTGCAGGTTGAACGAGGTGCTCCCGAGGTCTCCTGCGAGCGGGACCTCGAGTCCGCGAGCGAGGAACCCGGACTCGAACTTCGTATGCGTAGCGAGCAGGAGCCCGCACTCCCGCCGAAGACGTTCGACGAATGTGGCGATCTCGGGTTCCGTAGCGTCCGCGACCTCAACCTCCACCCTTCGTAACCGTGCTGGCTCGAGCCGTGGACCGATGCCGATCACGGTCCGATCCAGCACCAACTCGCCCGCTCGCCGCGCACCGTGCTGCAGCGTGAAGACCTGGCGTCGCGTTCGGACCTCGAAGAGCTCCGTGAGTTGACGCCGCCCGATCAGGGCCCGGACCCGCCAACCGACTTCACCGTCGGCACCGAGCGCGGCCACGTCCGGAACGGGTAGGCGCTCCGTGATCTCCTCACGCGAACGAACCCCAGCGACTGCAGGAGCATGCGTCTTCAGCGTCATCTCGGTCCGCCGGCCGATCCGCCGCAGACGGAGGGAACGCCGCGCGCGATAGATCCGAAGGTCGGATGTGTCGAGGTACGTGTCGACCAGGCTCCGCGTCCCGGCGGGTTCGACCCTGATCGTTCCCTCAGCGTGTTGACCTAACCATCGCTGGACCGGAGCCAAGTGGACAGCGTCGAACTGCCATTCCGTCTCGATCGACGGCGTCAACTCGTCATCGCTGGACACGACATGCCGCACGACGATCGCATGTACCGAGCATAGCCTGCCGATCGATGCTTGTTTCCGGCGAATAGCCCTCGACCCGACGAGTGGAGTTGGCGGAGCGTCAGCTTCACCTCGCTCCATCCACCTGTACTTTCCGTCCGTGTCGTGCGAACCCGTTGGGAGGATTCTCTGGTTCGAGTCAGACGGTGCGGGGTCGCCACGGCTCGTGCTCGTGCGCGAGCCAGACCAGCTCGGGGTCGAGCGCGCGCACCCGCAGCTGGCCTTCGGTGTGCGGCTCATCGAGTTCGCCGAACCAAACCGCCACGTCGCCGCCGATGACGATCGGACGCTCGCCCGTCTCGACGACGACCACCTGCATGCCGCGTGTGTGGCCCGGCGCCGGGACGAGCCGGAGCCCGGGCAGCAGCTCGAGCTCGCCGTCGACCGGCACGTACCGCACGCCAGGCGCCTCGACCCATTCGCGAATGGTGTAGTCGTCCTCGCTGCGCGCGTCGTCGAGTTCCCGACGCTGGACGTGGATCGGCCTGCCGGCGAAGAGGTGGTTGCCGCCGCAGTGGTCGAAGTGCAGGTGCGTGTTGACGACGATGTCGATGCCGCCGAGGTCGAAGTCCTGCTTGCTCAATGGAAGGAGGCGAGGATCGAGGTCGGCCACCGCCGGATGCAGCTCCGTCATGCCGGTGTCGACCAGCACGCGCGCATCGGGATGGTCGATGACGTGCACGTAGACCGGCATCCGCTCGCCCTCGGCGAGCAGGTCGGCAACGCGGACCGGCGTGATGGTGATAGACGCGGGGGCGTTCATTGTGTACCGACCGCTGCAGTGGTGGCTGAAATGTGAGTCATCAAGACCTCCTTTACCCGGTGCTGTCTCAGCCGTCGAAGAGGCCGGAGCCCGTGAAGAGCATAGGCGCGCGGTGCTCGCGAAGGTTCGTCGTCGCACCCAGCGCGAGAGACTCATGTTCCCACTTCGTTCCACCCGCCCAGTTCGTTCTCTGCTCCGGAACCACGAAGCGGCAGCAGCGGGGGACTTCGTTGATGGGCCGGGCAGTGATCCGTTCAGGTGTGTACAAGAAGGGATGCCTGCTCATGGATCTCGCACCTACGTTCTGAGGCTCAACAAGAGTTCGGGACCTACTCTGCAAGTCAGTCGTACTGCCCCAAGGAGCCGACCGCCAGGGGATGACTAGCATGGCGGCCGAAGATGCGCCGGAACGAACCACGGGAACATCCACGCTTCTGGAGGTACAGGGTGAGCGATACGAGCACCGGAAAGGTGGTCCTGAACAGGTCGATGTCGCTTGACGGCTTCATCGCCGGTCCCGGCCACACGATGGACTGGGGCGCTGGTCGCCCTCTCGCCGACTTCGTGGCACCGGACGATCTCCAGGAGATCGCGGCCGCTACTGGCGCCATGCTCATCGGCCGGCGGACCTACGAGGTGGGCAAGAGGATGGAGGCCGACGAGCCAGGCAGCGTCGACTACCCCTTTTCCGGACCCTTCTTCGTCCTGACCCACGAGCCACCGGACCCGCCGGATCCGGAGGTCACGTTCCTCACCGGTGATATCGGGGAAGCGGTCGCCACGGCACTGGACGCTGCGGGCAGGAAGAACCTGGAGATCCTCGGCGCCGACGTGGCCGGCCAGTGCCTGCGGCGGGGGCTCGTCGACGAGATCTTGGTGTATGTGATGCCGGTGCTGCTCGGCGACGGCATCCGCTTCTCCCCCCCGGGCCTCCCCAGGATCGACCTGGAACCAGTCAGTAGCTCGCGGTCGCGAGACGTCACCATCCTCCGGTTCCACGTCCGCAAGTAGTACCGGCGCTGCATCCCCCTCTGGCTGATCCGCGCCGCTCGGTCGGTTGTTCGTTGGTGGGTAGGTTGGTGGTGGAGGGCGGGTGAGTGGTGGGGTGTTCTTAGAACTCGGTGACCCGCGGGAACGGGCATCGGCGGCGGTAGTACTCACAGGTTCAGGAGGGTAGTACCCACACCTGCAGCGTAGGACATCTCGCTCGGTTGATCCGATGCCGCTTTCAGATCGCCCCGCTGACGCCACGAACGGAGCCCGGCGCCGCGGCGCCGGGCTCCGTCGACGGGTCCACGCTCATGGAGTTGCGGCGGCCCGCTCGAGTGCCTCGAGGAGGACCTCGGCTTCGTATGAGTCGTCGTGGCGGACACCGTCGATGTAGAAGGTCGGCGTCCCGTTCACCCCGCTCCGCACTCCGCCCATGAAGTCCTCACGGACGCGCGCGGCGTGCACGTGCTCGGCCATCTCCTTGTCGAAGCGTTCCATGTCGAGTCCGAGCTCCTCCGCGTACGCATGGAGATCTTCGTCGGCAAGGTGACGCTGGCGCTCGTAGAGGAGGTCGTGCATCCGCCAGAACTCCCCCTGAGCATCCGCCGCCTCCGCCGCCTCCGCCGCGTGCTCGGCGTGCGGGTGCGAGGTCGAGATCGGGAAGTTGCGGAACACGAACCGCAGCCGATCCCCCATCCGGGCCTGCACGTCTTTGATGATCGGGTACGCCTCGCCGCAGTACGGGCACTCGTAGTCGCCGTACTGAACGAGCGTCACCGCCGCGGAGGCCGGTCCGCGCACGTGATCGCGCTCCTCGTCCACCGGGAGGGTGAGGGCTGCCTCCCATTCGGTTCTGCTCATGTGGTCTCCTCTCCGTTCAGCTCCTCCAGCGCGCGGAGGATGCCGTCGGCGCCGGGGTTCACCCCAACTGGGGAGACGTAACTCCACCGGATCACGCCGTCCGCGTCGACCACGAAGAGCGCCCGCTCGCTCGTCCCGGCCCCGTCGCGGTAGACGCGGAAGGCGCGTGCGACGTCACCCTTCGGCTCGAAATCGGCGAGCAGCGGGAAGTGCAGGTTGCGATCCTTGGCGAAGGCAAGGTGGCTCCAGGCGCTGTCCACAGAGATCGCGATGAGTTCGGCTCCGAACTTCTGGAACTCGGGGAGCACCGCTTGGTACAGACCCAACTGGTCGGAGCAGACGGGGCTCCAGTCCTCGGGGTAGAACACCAGGATCACGGGCTGTCCCCGGAAGTCGGAGAGCATGACCGTCTGATCCGGCGTCGCGAGCAGCTCGAAATCCGGGGCGCGACTCCCCGCCGGGAGCGGTGTGGCGTGGCGTGCGGCGTTTGCCTCGCTCATGATCCCTCCGCGTGATCGGTTCATGCAGCGTACCGGCGTTCGGCGTTCAGTCGTTCGGCTTCTTGGCCTGCAGCTCAGCGATCTGAGCACGAGCCGCAGCGACGAGCTCCTCGTTCGTGTTGGCGTGCCCGGCGAGTCCCCACCCGCCGTCGGGTGCCTCCGTCAAGAGGACCCAGGTGCGCTCGGCGAGCGAGGGATCACCGGCGGCCTCAGCGACGAGCGCGGTGAGGCGGCTCACGACGGCGAGCTGCTTGTCACGATCGAGGGCGCTCGCGTTCGTGAGGACCTGGACCCGCACGTAGGTGCTGTCCCCGTCGACGTTCGAGAGGCCCGACGACGGCAGTTCGTGAACGAAGGCCGCAGTGTTCTTGCGGAACATCGGGATATCGGGCACCTGCTCGATCGTCATCAGTTCGGTAGCCAGCTTCTGAGCCAACGCATGCTGGTCACTGAACGTGCCGGCCGCCGCGTAAACATCGATCATCGGCATGGTTCGTCCATCCTTTCTCTTACGCGATGTGGCTCGCGAGCTGGGTTCGCGACTTCACATCGAGCTTCCGGAACACTTTCCCCAAGTGGTATTCGACCGTGCTCGGACTGATTCCCGTCGTGTGACCACGGAATGTGCGTGGAAGGTGGCGGCTTAGACGCCCGCGCGGGTGAAGGTCACGTGTGTGACCCCGCTGGGCGAGGAGGTGGCCTCGACCTGGTAGTCCTTCTCGACGCCCTCCAGTCCGTCCCAAAGCCGAACGCCGCGGCCGAGAAGGATGGGGACGACGACGGTGTGCATGTGATCCACAAGCCCCGCAGCGAGAAGGTCGCGGATCACGGTGGCGCCTCCACCGATGCGCAGGTCCTGTCCGCCCGCAGCCTCCCGAGCGGTCTCAAGCGCTTCGACAGGCGACACGTCGAGGAAGTGGAACGTCGTCCCGCCTTCCATCTCGATCGGCGGACGCGTGTGATGGGTGAGGACGAAGACCGGTGTGTGGAACGGTGGATTGGGACCCCACCAGCCCTTCCACTCCCGGTCCTCGTGCCATCCTGGGTAGCCGAACTTCCCGGCACCCATGATTTCGGCGCCGATCCCGGGGTTGTGCAGCCGCGCGAAGGCGTCGTCGAGGCCGCGGGTGCCGCCGGGCTCGCCGACCATCTCGCGCCAATACCGGGTCGTGAACATCCATTCGTGCAGTCTTTCGCCGGCGTGGCCGAACGGTGCGTCGTGGCTCTGAGGTTCGCCGGTCCCGAAACCGTCGAGCGAGATGGAGAAGTTGTGGACGCGGACGATCGACATGGTTGCTGCTCCTCCGGATTCAGGGTTCACGTTTCCACAGGTTGAGTCGCATCGTAGACGCCTGTGAAGACTGTGGACGACACCGAGCGCCAGGGTTGTGCACCAGCCAGCGGGACCTGCGCCCGGCTCCCGGCGGATACGCACCGTCACTGGTCCGGTTTCGGCGCCGTCCGTCAGCGGATCGACAACGGTGCCTCAGTCTTGAGTACACCCCTGAGTCAGTCAGTCAGTCAGTGGTTGGTGGGAGGAGGAGGATTCGAACCTCCGTAGGCTTCGCCGGCGACTTTACAGGCCGCTCCCTTTGGCCACTCGGGCATCCTCCCGGGATCATCGCTGAGGATAGCAACCGGTGCGTCACGTCCGTGAAGCCGAGAGGCTCCGGGACGGCAGACCCCACTCCCTTCTAGGATTGGCTCATGGCGAAGGATCAGTTCTCGTTCGATATCGTGTCGGAGGTGGACATGCAGGAGGTCCGCAACGCCGTCGACCAGGCGGCCCGCGAGATCTCCCAGCGGTTCGACTTCAAGGGCACGGGCACCTCCGTCTCTCTTGAAGGCGACAAGGTCGAGATGGCCGCCGGCACCGAGGACCGTCTGAAGGCCGCGTGGCAGGTGCTTCAGGAGAAAGCCGTGCGCCGCCAAGTCCCGCTGAAGTCGCTCCAGCCCGGGGAGACCCAGCAGGCTGCCAAGGGGACGGTTCGGCAGTCCGTCACGATCATCCAGGGCATCCCGGATGAGAAGGCGAAGCAGATCTCCAAGTTCGTCCGGGGCACCGTCCCCAAGGCTCAGACACACATCCAGGGCTCGCAGCTGCGGGTCTCGGCGAAGTCGAAGGACGACCTCCAGACGGCGATCCGCGCGGTCAAGGAGGAAGACTTCGGTCTCGCGCTGCAGTTCACGAACTATCGCTGAACGGCACCTCCCGTCGACCCGGCGCTTCAAGACGGACACTCGCGTAGCTCCGGTCGTCCGAGGAAGAGCCTATCCCGAAGTAGCACGAGGCGAACCGCCCCGCCTACGGCCCTCCAAAATCAAGCGGCGCCGACAGTGAAATGACAACGATCACATTGGTGAATCCGCCCGACCTGACTGCAGCGTGCGTTGCCAAGCGGCAGAGGAAGATCGCTACAAATGTGGCCGTCCGAGGCGTTCGTCGACGGACGTCTCTCGGCCGACACGACCTGTCGCGCCGAAGGTCGCGGGTCCGGCGAGGTCTCCGAATGGTCGGCCGGTCGGTTGGTGAGTGGGTTGGTTGGTTGGTGGTGGGTGGTGGGAGGAGGAGGATTCGAACCTCCGTAGGCTACGCCGGCGATTTTACAGGCCGCTCCCTTTGGCCACTCGGGCATCCTCCCGGGAACACCGCTCGAGGATAGCAACCACCGCTTCTGCCGGAGTCGGCGATCACCGGACGCATAGGACCGCCGGCCTTCTAGGATTGGGCGCATGGCGAAGGACCAGTTCTCGTTCGACATCGTGTCGGAGGTCGACCTGCAGGAGGTCCGCAACGCCGTCGACCAGGCGGCGCGCAAGATCTCACAACGGTTCGACTTCAAGGGCACCGGCACCTCGGTCTCCCTAGAGAAACGAGAAGATCGAGATGGCAGCAGGCACGGAGGATCGGCTGAAGGCGGCATGGCAGGTGCTCCAGGAGAAGGCCGTCAAGCGACAGGTCCCACTGAAGTCGCTCAAGCCCGGACAGGTCGAGCAGGCCGCCAAGGGGACGGTACGGCAGACCATCGACGGGGGTCGGGGGGATCCCCGACGAGAAGGCCAAGGAGTACCTCCAAGTTCGTCCGCAACAGCGTTCCCAAGACGCAGACCCAGATTCCAGGGGTCTCCGATCGCGTGTCCTGCCAAGAAGAAGGACGACCTCCAGTCGGCGATCCGGGCCGTCAAGGAGGGGGACTTCGGTCTCGCGCTGCAATTCACGAACTATCGCTGAACGGCAGCAA